>JBAZBC010000009.1:0-196301 GCA_041671745.1 Opitutaceae bacterium
CCGTCTGTGCCAGCGTGACGAATCTGATTAACTCTTCCATTGGGGTCGTGGTCCTCCAGGGCATAATGCCCCAAAGTGTAACCTACGTCCCCGGACTATCTGTCACCTAGGTCTCCGGATCATACCAACCGCGAAACAGGTGCGTGCGAATCATTCAGCGTGCAACGACCAGACGCTCAATGCCCACTCCGACGAGGCCAAGCTATTAGCCCAATCCACTACCAAGGCCGGAACCAAACCAATCCCGTCACGCCAAGGTCACCGCAATCACCTGAAATCGATCCAGTGCAAAAAGATCGAGTTTCACTTCCGCATCATTGCATACCCCTGAAACACGTCAGCACCAAACTATCGCGGCCAGGTTGAATACCACCCTCCCGCATCCACTCTGCATAAGCGTCCGGCCGGGTGCGCCGGAGGGTTACTCGATGGGGCCTATTGAGATGTCACGGTGGGCCCGCGCGAGATGTCTTAACGGTGCCCGTCGAGATCGGCGTCGCCTGCTCAGGCCGGTGTCCAACGCGACGGCGTGAGCGCGCCCAAGTCATCTTAGTTGATCATCCGAGACAGGCGCGTGAACACGTCGCGCAGGTAGCCGTCTCGCACCGCCCGCACCGGCACCGGGGCCAACACCGACTGCTGCGCCCGGTCCGTCTTATTCCGGTATTTGGGGCGCACGATCTCGCGCTTAAAATCCTGCGGCACCGCAACATCGATCTCGAATGTGCGCTCTTCCTCGATGCGTTCATACGTCTCCGGATCGGCCGTCACCTCCTCGGGCTCGATCACGAGCGTTTCCTTCACCAACACATCCTTGACCACCTCCGCCGGCAGCGGACGCTTTTTCCTTCGGAGCCACTACGCGTTCGTAGCTGATCGTCTCCACCGCCAGGGACACCGGCGAGGCCGGCACTTCGGCCAGCGGCAGGTTCGCCTGCAATCGGTCCAACTTTTCGCTCTTGCCCGGACCGAACAACTGGCGCTTCAGCCAGGCGTTTTCCGCCTTCACCGCCGCCAGTTCCACCCGCAACTCCTGGTTGCTGGGTAAGAACGAAACTGTCCGGCTTAATAACATATACATCAATTTATTACGACTTATTATTGTCTAGCTATTTACCGCTCATACCACGCTTTTTTGCACCCGTCTTTTAAATCAATACCCGAAAGCAACATCGCCAGCGCCGCCGGTTCCAGATAGATCTTTTCCGGACCTCTGGCCTGCGGCCAACTGAACCGACCCATCTCCAGCCGCTTGGCCAAAACCCACACCCCTGACCCGTCCCAATACAGGATTTTCAGGCGATCCCGGCCCTTATTGGTGAAGACGAACAGCGAACCCTTAAACGGATCCTCGCGGAGCTTTTCGGAGGCAAGCGCCCACAGCCCGTTAAACCTAAAAAAGGCAGTTCGAACCTGCATCGGAGCGTTGCAACGCCGAGTCTCATCAGGTTTTTCAGACAAGAGGAGATGATTGACGCCGGGGTTTAAGTCGGCGCGGGCAGCGCGGGCGGGTCGCGTTCCATGACCCCGAAGTTTTGGGCTAAAATCCGGGCGATAATGTGGTGCCAGAGCACGGTCGGCCCCAACTGCGGCGCAGTTTGCATCAAGTTGTGCAACCACACGGCGAGCGCGCTTATGCGCAATTTTAGTTCGGGAGCCTCGGCGTGAAGCAAACGCACCGCCACCCGTCGTTGGCCGGCGTGCTCGGTTTGCTTGGCCACCCCGCCGAGCAAACGAGGACGGCTGGTGATCGCCTCATGATGCTGCCCCGGACTGACCAGGCGGCCATACAAGCTCGACCAGTTATACACCAACACGATCAAACGCGCGGCGTGCTGGCTGGTCTCCAGTCGACGGGTGGTAAACCCGCCCCAACCCCATTGGTTTTTGAGTTCATCGAACGGGTTTTCCGCGTCTCCACGCTCTCGATACAAGCTGGCGAGCGTCTCCACTCCATACGGCAGGTTGGTGACCAGGACCTGGTATTCATAATCGACGACTTCGCAGCTGGCCAACTCGAAGCCCGCCAAAGACCAAAGATTGGCCACCTGCCGCCGCGCCCGCGGACTGCACGACTGTGTCAGGCGACGACGCAATACCGCCACCCGCCGGGCTTTGCTCCATCCGGTCAGACGCAGGCTCGCCTCCGTGCCCTGCCAGCCCTGCCCCGCATCCTGCCAACGCGTTTCTCTCGTGCGTTCGATCGTCTCGACGAGCCCCCGCACCCCTTTCGAGCGCCGCAGCTTGAACAAATACATCAAGCTGCGCTGCTGCGCCTCGGCCATCGCCTTCTCCTGCCCGTAGCCGCAGTCACCCCGGATCAAATGCGGCAATCGTTCTTTGGGCAGACCATCGAGCAAGGTCCATAATCCATCCAAGCCATAGCCGGCCGCCGAGCGGTTGCCCGGCTGGGTTTCCACATCCAGACACAGAGTCGCGATCCAATAGGTATGCAAAGCATGGCTCGGGCACCCCGGCTTCTGCGGATTGTAGCCCAAAGTCGCGCCCTCCTGCCGTCCATACAACGGCTTGATGGTGGTATCCACGTCGAGGATCCACGCCGTGGTCAAAATCTCCCACCAACTCTGGCGCAAATGCCCGCCCAACCAACGCGCGCCGTCGATCTGGCCAATCCGCCGCAATCCTCGTCGCACGCTGTCCTCGCTGACGATCCCGCCCAGCCCCAGCAAATCCGGCGCGACGCCGTCAATGCGCATCGCCGAGAGATGCGCGTAGCGCCAGTGCCCCGCCAATACGTCCAAAATGAAAGTGCCCAGCACGCACGGCCCGCACACTCGGAGCGTTGCGACTGCGGTAGTGCAGGGGCGCGTCTTCGCAGAGCGCCTCGAAGCCTCCGCCGGCCTGCAGAAACTGGGCGAAAAAACCAGCGAGCCCAAGGCGCTCAATGGCGTATCCGCGTCGAAGCCGGCACGAAACCGCCCCCCCGGGCGTGTCCACGATCAAGTCCGGCTCGGACAGTTCGCACTCAGCCAGTTTCGACTCTCCCCAGGGTGACTGTTCCCGGCGGTTATCTTCGCGCTCATTGCCCGCTTTATTAAGCAAATACGCGTTCACCTGTCCCCCCTAACTGCCGCCCTTTGGTTAAACTGCTTGCGCATGTCCACCGGCTCGACGGCCAGATAGATACGCTGGGTGGCGGCAAAATTAAACATCGCCGTTTTTAACTGCACACCACGCCTAGCAGTTGCGCCAACCCCGACGCATCCGCCGCTCACCACCCATCCGTTCGGCAACGTCAGTTCAAACGCCCATGCCGCCGCGACCAGCGGCCCCAGTTTCACCTCCGCAAAGCTCGTCAACTTCGGCTGCTTGCTACGCCCGTGCAGATTACACCAGTTCGCCAACGTCGGCCGATTGATCCCTTCCTGCCTGGCGAACTGTTCCATCGTCCGCCCGCTCGCCCGATACCCATCCACCAGGTCCACCCGCCTCGCCGCCCGCGTGATCCGCCGACCTTGCCGGTCCCGCTTCTGTTCCTCCAACTCCGTAGTGATTGCTGCCATCACCTCAGACTACACGACTCCTCCTCAAACGTCCGACCGGGTGCCTTGGGGGAGGGTTTGCGGGGCCGGGTTGATTGACCCAAAACGCATGAGTTTGTAAACTGGATCGGCCAACTCCGAGGCCAACCGGATCCACTCGACCATGGTTTGGCGGGAGATCTGCGCGCCCCAGCGCCGGAGTATCTGCTCCTGCCGGAACAGGGGTTGATTTGCCGACCACCACCCAGGCGATCAGGCCGGCCGAGGCGTAGCCACCGGCCGCCACCCGCGCCGGAGCGCGTGCGACCACCGGAGGACGCGAGGCGTCGTCCTTGCGGCGATACTTCGGGCGCACGAACCCGCGCTTGAAGAGCTTCGGCGGGGTCACATGCACCTCTAAGGTGCGTTCTTCGCCGATCTGTTCATACGCTTCGGGCGCAGCCTTCACTTCCTCGGGCAGGGTGACGATGGTCTCCTGCACGGGCAGTTTGGCGAAGGCCTCCGCCGGATCGCGCCGGGCTTTGCCAGACCGGCGCTCGTAGCTGACCGGCTGCGCGGGTGCTTCGGCCTGCGCGGAGAGTTTTTCCAGTTCGACGAGCGCGAGCAGCATCTGGTCGCGGTCCACCCGTTCGCTTTGGCCGGTGCCGTAGAGCTTGCGCTTAAAGCAAGGTGAGCTCCGCCGGCGCACGGCCAGGTGAAGCGGCCTTTTTCGAGACGTTTGGCCAAGACCCACACGACGGTTCCGTCCCAGTAAAGTAGCTTGATGCGGTTACGCTCGCCGTTGGCGAAGACAAAGACGGCTCCTTGCCGGGGGTCTTCGCGGAGCTGCTCGGTGGCGGCGGCCCACAGGCCGTTAAACGGTTTGCGCATATCGACCGGCTCGAGCGCCAGATAGATTTTGAAACCAACTGGAAAACTCAGCACGACAGGCGGGGCGCGAGCGCGCGCAAGACAACCAAGATCGCGGCCGCATCGTCGCCGCGCACCGTGACGCCGTCCGGCAACACCACTTCCAGTCGGAACGCGGTGGCCGGCTGCAGCAGGCGGCCAGGCCAGTTGCTCAAAACGCGGCGTGTTCGCCTCGGCCGCAGCGGCTGCGGCCCAACCAGGCCACGAGGGTGTGGCAGTTGACGCCTTCGCGCCGGGCATAGGCTTTTGCGTCAATCCGCTCGCCTCGTATCCGGCGAGAACTTCGGCCCGGCTCTCCGGCCCGGCAATGTGCCGTCCCCGGGTGTCCCTCTTGCTCTGGTCCTCAACCAGCTCGGTGGTGGTGGTGTTCGCTTCCATGCCTCCCACCATACCGGACGCTTACCTCTCTGCCGCCCCAATCCATACTATGCCGTATCCATGCAGTCGAAGCGGGGTAAGATGGTGAACGCATTTCAGAGGAGAAAGACCAAGGAATCCCCGAAGGGCATTTCGCCGGGAGAGTGCCACCGAAAGGGGCCGCAATATCATCTCGGCACGCCCCCGCCAGCATCACCTGAACCGAATCATGCCATACCCCACGACTGCAACCGACACGGAATCTCCCGCAAAATGAGGCCTCTGTTGCTTCTGCATCTCCCAGTTCTCACGAAATCCTGCACCCACCTCTGGCAATACGGATGCCTCAAAAAAGACTGGCAACAGGGAGCCGTGCAGAACTGAAGCAACTACCACTCCCGCCCCACCCAAGTGCGCCTAGAAGCTCGCAGGCTCAGGCGTAACCCCCACTACCTTAACTTCAACGCGACTGATTTCACCTATTCCCAAGTTTTCACGGAAGATATCGCCGACTTCCTGAGTAAGATATCCTTGGATCGCATCGAGTTTGGCATTGGGCCGAACCTTGAGCCGTATCGTAACGGCAAACTTACCACTGCGACGACTGACCAATGCCCGCGCCGAGGCAACTCCCCGCACCTGCTCGCAACAAGTCTCAATCAACCGGTGGAGCGCGTGGCGCGATATACGCAACGCACCCGCGTCATCCGTAATCAGCGTCAGCGTCGAGGACGGACGCAGGCATAGAAGCAGCACCAGCAAAACCAATGCACTCGAGCCGAGCACATATTGCGTGGCACTGTAGTCGAACATCTCCAGTAGCATCGGGGCAGCAGGAAGAGCGGTTAATCCGTCGCAGGAGCATCAGGCCAGAGATCATCGGACTTATCCTGAACCTCCCCGCTATCTCCGGGAAGACGCACGCCCTCGATGATAACGTCCACCTTCGCCACATTTTTGCCCGTCATGGCGATCACCTGCTTGCGCACAGCAACCTGAACCTCGTAGGCCGTCTTACCGATTTCCGAACCGTAATTAATCACGATGCGTAGCTCGATCACATAGGTGTCTTCATCCGACTCGGTGACCCGGACTCCACGATGATCAGACTCACGACGCTTGGCAAAAAGTTCACTGATGCCATCCACGATACCACCACCAACACCTGCGACGCCTGGTATCTGCATGGCGGCGAGCCGAACAATACTCGCCACGACGTTGTGGTTGATCTTGATGTCGCCTAGTTCCGGCTGGTCGTCGAAACGGGGGGTTGGGATAAACTCGGGCGATTGCATGATATTTAAGTGCTTATTTAAAACGCCGTTTGGGGCTTCGTTGCAAGGGCGAGGTAGGAATTAGACCAAAAAAACTCCCGCGACCCAAAGGCCTGCGGGAGCAGAGAAGGAAAGAATACGTCACCCAAGTAACCGCTCAGGAGAACAGGTCGGTAGGAGTGCGAGCAAAGAAGTCCTCCATGTAAGCCGTGGTCGCCTTGCCCTCGATAAAGGTCGGATCGCACATGATCGCCTTGTGAAGGGGGATGGTCGTCTTGACCCCACGGATGAGGTATTCGCTGAGAGCACGGTAAGTGCGCTGAATGGCGGTCTGACGATCACGACCATAGCAGATAAGCTTTCCGATCATCGAATCGTAATAGGGCGGGATGTTATAACCCGAGTAGGCGTGTGAATCGACCCGCACGCCATGTCCACCAGGAGCATAATAAAGCCCGATAGTCCCGGGAGAAGGCACGAAATTGCGCGCCGGATCCTCGGCATTGATGCGACACTCGATGGCATGCTTCTCGAACTTGATGTCCGCCTGGTCGAAAGCGAGTTTCTCACCATTCGCGATGAGGATCTGCTGCTTGATCAAGTCGATACCCGTGCACTCCTCGGTCACCGGATGCTCAACCTGAATGCGCGTATTCATCTCGATGAAGTAGAAATTACCCTTGGCATCGACGAGGAACTCGATGGTGCCGGCATTCTCGTAATTCGCAGCCTCGGCCGCCTTTACGGCAAACTTGCCCATACGCTTGCGCAAATCAGCGGTCAGGAAAGGCGAAGGAGATTCTTCGATCAACTTCTGGTGACGACGCTGAATGGAACAATCACGCTCACCAAGATGGATCACCTTGCCGTGGCTGTCCGCCAAAATCTGGAATTCAATGTGCCGCGGCTTCTCAATGTATTTCTCAATGTAGACCGAGCCATTTCCGAAAGCCTTTTCAGCCTCGTTACGGGCCACGTGGTATTCCTTGGCGAACGAAATGTCGTTGTGCGCGATACGCATACCACGGCCACCGCCACCGGCCACCGCCTTGATGATCACCGGATAGCCGATCTTGCGGGCGATCTTAACCGCCTCCGACTCGTTTTCAACCGGTCCATCAGATCCAGGCACCGTAGGAACGCCCGCCTTTTTAACCGTGTCCTTAGCCACCGACTTATCGCCCATCATCTGGATAGACTTAGACTTAGGCCCGATAAACTTGATATTACACGACTCGCACTGCTGCGCGAACGTGGCATTCTCGGAAAGAAAGCCGTAGCCAGGGTGAATAGCGTCAACGTCAGCAATTTCAGCCGCCGCGATGATCCGATCTGCCTTCAAATAACTATCCGAGCTGCGCGGACCACCAATACAGATGGCCTCATCGGCGAGCTGAACGTGGAGAGACTGGACATCCGCCTCGGAATAAACCGCGAGTGTCTTAATGCCGAGTTCACGACAGGCGCGAACGATACGGAGGGCAATTTCACCGCGATTAGCGATGAGGATTTTCTGGATCATCAGGGAAGTGGGTAATAAATAAACCGCTTAACCACACTAATATACGCTCTATTACGAAGCGAAAACTTAGCGGTGATTAGCGGTTTTGGGATGTTAACGATCAGCGGATCAGCCTTGCTTAACCTTGAACAGTTTCTGGCCGTATTCGATCGGCTGGCCATTCTCGACGAGGACCTCGACAATCGTGCCCTTCGTCTCGGACTGGATTTCGTTCATGATCTTCATCGCCTCAATGATGCAGACCACCGTGTTCTCGACGACCTTGGTCCCAGCCTCCGCGTAAGGTTTACTCTCAGGAGAGGCCGAGCGGTAAAATGTGCCAACCATCGGAGACTTAATGTAAGTCACCCCCGGCTCATCACCACCGACCACAACCGGCGTAGCCGTCACGACCGGAGCCGGCGCAGCCACTGGAGCGCTTTCACTCACAGAGGAAAACGGGGGATTGGAAGCCTGGCTGCTGCTGACAATCGGAAGCCCGTTGGCTCCGCGGCGAATCTTCAACTTGAAGCCCTCCTCCTCGACCGCGAATTCGGTCAGCTCGGAGCGTTTCATTAAGTCGATGATTTGTTTGATCTGTTTAAGGTCCAAGTTGTGCCTCGGTTGAGTTAAAAAATAGGAAACGATTTCCAGTGCTAAGCCTGCATTTAAAAACCCAAAGGACCGGTTTGTGCAATCTTTGAATTTTCACCCAAAAACCACCAAAAACCCTCAATTTCACCCCATTAAAATTAAAATTTCCGGCCAAATCCTCGTCCAACTACGAGGGAAACGACGCCACTTTCTCAGTCGATACTCAAACTAAAGCCATCGATTTCGCCGGGGAAATCGCCCTTAAAGAGGGCGAAATAAGGGATATTTCATCAAAAACAGCCCAACCACGACATTCAGAGCATCGATCTTGGATTTAGCGCACGTCTACAGGCGAAACTGCCCACCTCACGCACCGCGAATCAACATCAGGTCACTCCACTCACCCATCACTCGGCTTTCAATTTTCCACCCAGGAACCGTGCTGGAAAACACGCTGCGAACCTTCTCCAGCTCAATGGCGAGAATGCCGCTTAGGACCAAGGCCCCGCCCGGCGCCACGGCACCCGTAAGCTCGTTTGCGAACCGCATCAGCACGTCGGCCTGAATGTTGGCCAGAACGATCTCGGCCTGCCGGCCACCAGCCAAACCACTGATCAGGTCACCCGTGAAAAAATCCACGGCGCCACCGAGTCCGTTCAATTCGGCATTCTCCCCGCTCACTCGCACCGCCTCGGGATCATTGTCGAAACCAACGATCTGCTTGAATCCCAGCCTGGCGGCAGAAAGCGCCAAAATACCCGAGCCGCACCCCGCATCAATCACACGCCAATCTTCCGTGTGCCCACCCGACTTGGTCGCCAAGCCAACCAGCCGCTCGCAACAAAGCCTTGTCGTCTCGTGATTTCCGGTCCCAAAGGCCAACCCCGGATCCAGCCAAATTACAACCTCGCCCTCTGCTGGCCGGAACTGCTCGCGCTCCCAAACCGGCACCCAATGCAAACGGCCGAACTGCGAAGCTTTGAAATGCGCCTTGTAACTGTCCCGCCAATCTTGGTCCGGGAGGAGGCGAACGGCCGGCTCGACCGGCGTCACGCCGACGGCTGCGAGTAAGGGCACCAATTCCGTCCAACGCGCCTTCGCCTCCGTATCCACATCAAAAATGCCCACCAGCCAAGCCTTCCGCACGATCACATCCTGCAGCAGGCTCCAACCCTCCACACCAAGCTCCAGCAGCACATCGTCGATCGCGTCGACGCTTTCAAACGGCACCTCGGTCTTACTCTCGTATAGGCTCATAAGCGCAAAGCGTCCGCCCCACCCCCGCCCGAGGCAAACGCTTTCTCTCAAGCATCCACCTGACCGGCATCCACAGACACACGACGCAATTTCCGTATCCCGTGAATGACTACGGCCAGCACACCAATCGAGAAAAGCACCCACGCCCCCTGCATCAATGTGGTCAGGTAGACAGCGCCAAACCCATGCGGAACCCCGTCCATTGCCTCGCTAAACCCATTCCAAATCCCCTGCCCCACGTGAACGGCCACCATCCCAGCCCAAAAATCCGGCAACACCATCAGATTTAAGCCTGCGATCCACGGAATCACCAAACCTGCGATCATCCCCACACACCCTAAAAGCGTCCAACCAGCCCGAATACGTAGTGCCAGCCTCACCGCCTGCTCCCACGAACTGCATTCCACTCGCTCAACATAACCCTCGGTCGCCGCAACCACCCCGCAAACCAGACTCCAAGTCAGAATCCCCAGCAACATAGCCACCAAGGAAACGCCGCCACCCACCCCAAAAACCAACGCGCACACCAAACTCAAAGACCCGCACGCCATCCCCCAGCCCAACCAACGGGGCAACGTGGTCCTTATCCGTGATTTAAATGAATTATTTCCCATAACCTGCTTTATTTAATAAGTTTGTGACCCAAGAAGACCGGTTTCCCCTCCGGCCTGCACTTCACCCTCCAGTCCGCTTCGGCTCGCCAAACCGGTGCCCTGCACCCACTCGCTCGCAGCGGCAACAAACCCAGAAGCGCACAGTGCAAACGAGGCAGGTTCACCGGTTTCATGCCGCCTCCTCGTCGCCAGATAGATTACGGGTCGCCCACATCACCGCCGCGAGCACCGCAAAAAGCGCCCCGGTCCCAGCCAGCAGGGCAAAGTCCTCCATCTGCAGCACAAAATATAGATACCCATAAACGCCTCCCTGCATTCCGCCCACCACCCACGCACGCCGTCCACTGCGCAAAATCCTTCGCGAATACAGCGCGATCAACAGCGTCGAAGCCACCGCCGCGAACGCATAGGCCCAACCGAACGTCAAAAACTCCGCCAACGCCAGAACCCCAAGATAGAAAAGACATAACGCCGCTCCCACCAACAGGTAGTTAAGCGCATTGAGCCGCACGCCACACACCGCCTCGAACAAGAAAAACGTCGTGAACACCAAAGTGATAAAAAGAATCCCGTATTTTATCGCCCGCTCCACGGTCCGGTAGGCATTCACCGGCTCCATCAGGCTCACCCCAAACGCAGTTTCCTCGATTTTCTGCACGCTCGGCTGCCCGTCCTCCCCCTCCGCCCACTGCTGCGGAAAGCTTCGCCCATAATAACTCACCCGCCATGCCGCGCTAAATCCATCCGCCCCCACCTCTCGCTCAGTCGGTAGATAGGCACCGCCAAAGCTCGGATCCGCCCAAGTGGATACCAGCTTCACGTCCGTCTGCCGCCCCAAAGGCAAAAACCGCAACGCATCGCTCCCGTTTAACGCCAGATCCAACGAAAACTCCCGGGCGTCACCCTCCCCCAACTTCACCGGCGCATGCACACCCGCCCCCATCCCCGAAAATCGTGCGCCCGGTTGCAACGCCACCAGCTCGCCGCCCCATTTCATCAACAAATCCTGCTGCGTCCCCCTCAAATCACTGATTATAAAGCACACTCGTGCCTGAGCCCACTGCGGCTCCAGTCCGCGCAAAGCCAGAAAATCAAACGTCGGTGCGGCAAACTTCCCCGCAATTGTCAGTTTCGCCGCATAAACCGGCGTCTCGTAGATCCCCCGCTTACGCATGGAAGGCACCATATTGCCTCCCACCTCCAAGCGCTCTGGTAGAAAAACCGCCTCACCCCGTTTTTCCTGATCTACCTTCACCTCTATGCGCCGTCCCTGAACGATCTGCGGTTCGACGACTTCGCTCCTGTAAGTATATGGCACTACAAGCACCGGCCCTGCGACCCGTTGCGACCCACCCCACGTCTGCGTGATCTCCCGCACCGCCTCCTCCTGCCGCGAATACCGTTCGCTCAGCGTCGATTTCACCATCCCAAGCGGGATGAACAACAGCAGGGCGATAAACGCCACGCCCATAAGCCTGAAAACCAGCGCCCGCCGCTTTAGCCAGCCACGCACGCCAGACATCACTTCAAAAGAATCGGAGTTCATCCCACCAGAGTGCCTCCCGTGCATGAAGCCCGTGTGAAGCCAGTATGAATTCCGCGCGAAAACCCCGGCGCCTTACCCTTCAGGCAACCTCAACACCGCCCGCGTTCCACCTTCCTTACGGTTTCCCACCTCGATGCTGCCGCCATGGAGCGCCGCGATTTCGTGCACAAAACTCAGCCCCAATCCCGTGCTCTTACGTCCGCCCTCCGGACGCGGCAGCGAATAAAACCGCTCAAAAATCCGTTCGCGGGCAAACTCCGGCACCCCGGGCCCTTCATCCATGACCACCACGCTCACAAATCCCGCCTCCGCCCGCACCTCCACTTCCACCGCGCCACCCTGCGGAGAAAATTCCACTGCGTTCTGCACCAAGTTGACCACCGCCTGCACGAGCAGAAACGCCTCACCGGTCACGCGAAGATCCCCATTCTCCACCGTCAGCCGCACGTCGATCCCCTTCGCCACCCACACCGCACGCAACGCCTCCACCGCTTCCCGCGCCACGCCGCCCATCTCTACACACTCCGCGCCTTCCAGCCCCCGCCTCGCCTCCAACGCCGCCAGCTTCAGCATACGCTCGACGATCTGCTCCATGCGCCCCGACTCCGTCCGCAGGTGCGCGAGAAACCGCACCCGCTCCTCCGCCGGCAACTCCTCCTGCAATAATTCCACCGCGCCACGAATCGCCGAGAGCGGCGCCTTCACCTCGTGCGCCAGCGCCTGCGTGTAACGCTCCACGTAGGCCTTACCCTCCAGCGCCACCCTCATCTCCTCGAACGCCCGCCCCAACGCCGCCACCTCGCTCGCCCGCGATTCCGGCGGACGCGCCTCTTTGCCGTCGCGCACCGCCACCGCATACGCCGTCAACCGCTCCATTGAACGCGTCAACTTCGCCGCAATCCACCACCCCGCCGCCGTCATCAACACCGCCACCACCAACGAGCCCGCCACCAACCGCAGTCGAGCATGCAAAATCGCCTCCGTCACCGAGTTCAACGGCCGCGCCACTCCCACGAGTCCAACCAATGACCCGCTCCTCCTCACCGGCGCCGTCACCCGCAACTCCCCGTTCACCAGGTCCACGTTATCCGGTGCACCGTATCGGCTCTTAAAATACTCCTCGATTTCCGGTCTGCGCGTGTAGTCCCTACCCACGTCCGCCCCACCGGCCGAGTCGAACGCCACGATGCCCCGTGTATCCGTCACATAAACACGCAACGCGCCGGACGCCCGCTCCAGCGCGCCCAGGTTTCCCCGCCACGCCTCCGCCAGATTCGCCTCGGGCTTCCCGTCGAGATCCGCCTCCAGCATGACCGCCAGCAGCGCCGCCGTGTCATTGAGCGTGCTCCGCATCGACTCAACGTAACGCGGCCGCACCTCCTTCAAGATAAACGCCATTAACACCGCAAACCCCATGGCCGAGGCCGCCACATACACGCCGAAGATCGCGGTGCGGATTTTCACGACGATAGGGACACCCGCAACGAATACCCCTCGCCCCGGTGCGTCTGAATCGGATCCGCATCCGCCACCGCCGTGCGCAACTTGGCCCGCAACGTCTTGATATGTGCGTCCACCGTGCGGTCGAGACTCGCCCCCGGGTCTTCCCACACCCGCATCATCAATTCATCCCGCGACCACACGCGTCCCGGACGCGAGTGCAGCACCGCGAGCAATCGAAACTCATACCGAGTGAGCTCCAACCTCACCCCGCCAAAACCCGCAATTTTCGCCTCCTCATCCAATTCCAAAACAGTGACTTCAGATACAGTGTCACCTAATAGGTGACAATTTCCCTGCAACGTTTTCGGTGCGGTGGCCGGAGTGGTCCGGCGCAGGATGGCGCGCACGCGGGCGGTCACTTCCCGCGGACTGAAGGGCTTCGTCACGTAATCGTCGCCGCCCAGCTCCAACCCCACCACGCGATCAATCTCACTCGAACGCGCCGTCAGAAAAAGCACCGGCACCGGCGTGCGTGTTCGCAACTCCCGGCACAGGTCGAACCCGCTCATGTCCGGCAAACCGACATCCAGAATCACCAGCGCAAACCCGGCTTCCGCAAACGCCGCCAAACCCTCGCGTCCGGTTGCGCGCCATTCGGGTGAAAACCCTTCGGTGCGCAACGCGTAGATGAGCGTATCCGCGATGGCCGGCTCGTCCTCGATCACCAGAATGCGCACCGGTGAAGTCATGGGGCAATCGAGGCGCGCGAGGTTGTCTCAGGCGACGAGTCCGGTTCCCTCGTCAAACCCGAGGTGCAGGTTCATGCACTGAATGGCCGCGCCCGACGCACCCTTGCCCAGATTGTCGAGCCGCGCGACGACGACGGCCTGATCGGCGTGACCGAACACCGCGAGATCGCAGCGATTGGTCCCGTTGCACGCCTGCACGTCGAAGAAGCCCGCATCGAGCACCCGTTCGTCATCGAACGGAAGCACGCGGATGAATTTCTCGCCGGCATACGTCTCCACCAGCGCGTGATGCAACGCCTGCGGACTCGGCGCCACCGGCAGCTGCCGCAACGGCAACGGCACGGTCACCGAAAGCCCCTTGTAGAAATTAGCCACGGCCGGACTAAAAATCGGCGCGTTCACCAGCCCGGTGTGCACGCGCATTTCGGGCAGATGCTTGTGCATCAGGCCAAGCGCGTAAGGCCGGGGGCTCTTGAGCGACTCGGGCAACGGCGTCTGCTCATATTCGGCGATCATTTTTTTCCCGCCGCCGCTGTAGCCGGTGATGGAAAAGCAAGAGAGCACGAAATCCTCCGGCACGAGGCCGCGTTGCACCAGTGGCCGCACCGCCAGCGAGAACGCCGTGGCATGACAGCCGGGATTGGCGATGCGCTTGCTCGTGCGAATGGCCCCCCGATAATCGGTGCCCAGCTCGGGCACACCGTAAACCCACGACTGGTCGATCCGGTGCGCCGTCGAGGCGTCGATCACACAGGTCTTGGGGTTGGTGACGAGCGCGGCCGACTCCTTGGCCGCGCCATCGGGCAGGCAGAGAAACACCACGTCGGCGGCATTAAGACACGCCGCGCGCTCAACCGGATCCTTGCGCTTGGCCGGGTCGATCTCGATGAGCTCGAGTTCGGGCCGCTTCGCAAGCCGCTCGTGAATTTGGAGGCCGGTGGTGCCTTCCTGTCCGTCGACAAAGATCTTGGTTTTCATCGCAAAAACCAGTGTCGGCACCGCACCTGTCGGCGGCAAGTGCATTGCCTTGGTTGCCAGATGAAATTTGGGCGCACGCTTCGCTTGCACGACTTCCGCACCAGCCTATAAATTCACCCCTTTTCCCGCTCCATGCCTGTCGACTCCCCCGTTCCCGCCACTCCGCCTGCCTCCTCAGCCGACAAGGTCTCGCCGGACGGAGACGAATCCCTGCTCTCATTCTGGCGCGAGGAACTCGAAACCCGACTCGAAGAACGCGCCACGCTTCGGGCCCGCCACCGCGATCAACTCGAAGACGCGCTCGACCATCTCGAAGGCCTGCGCCAGTCGACCCGCGAACGCGCCCTCGCCGGACTCGCCCCCGAAACCGCACTCACTCCCGTCCCGATTCGGGAAACGCCGGCCGGCCCGCCTCCGGAAAAGGTCGTCGATCCCTTCACCTCGGTGGAGATGGCCAACTACCAGTTTCCACCGCTCGATCTTTTGCGCGCGCCTTCACCCGACGAACACGCGTTCGCCAGCACCGCCGATCTCGAAGCCGACAAACAACGCCTCCAGGACTCGCTCGACAGTTTCGCCGTCGATGCACTCGTGCACGATGCCATTGTCGGTCCGCGCATCACCCAATTCCGCGTGCGCCCCGGTTTCGGTGTGCGCGTCGAGGCCATCGCCTCCCTCGAAAAAAACATCGCGCTGTCCATGGCCGCCAACGCCGTGCGCATCCAGGCCCCCATCCCCGGCGAAAGCTACGTCGGCATCGAAATCCCCAATCGCAACACGACGCCACTCTCACTGCGCGGCTCGTTCGAATCCTCCGACTGGCTCTCATCCACCGCCGACATCCCGCTGATTCTCGGCGTGGACATCGCCGGCCGCCACGTGCTCTGCGATCTGGCCCGCGCACCTCATGCCTTGATCGCCGGTGCCACCGGCTCGGGCAAATCCGTCTGTATCAGCAATCTCATCCTTTCGCTGGTCTATCGCTTTCGTCCCGACGAACTGGAGTTGGTCCTGATCGATCCGAAGATCGTCGAGTTCGCCATCTACCGCGACTTGCCGCACCTCATCCACCCCGTCGTCACCGACCCGAAGCAGGCCGTGCAAGCCCTCAAGTGGCTCGTGCGTGAGATGGAACGCCGCTACGAGGTCCTCGCCGAGAAAAACGTGCGCAATCTCGCCGGCTACAACGCCAAGGCCGTCACCGAGGGTTTTGCGAAACTTCCCTACATCGTCCTCGTGATCGACGAACTCGCCGACCTCATGATGACCGCCCCCGCCGAGATCGAGACGCCCATCGCCCGCCTCGCCCAGATGTCCCGCGCCGTCGGCATCCACACCGTGCTCGCCACCCAGCGCCCCTCGGTGAACGTCATCACCGGCATCATCAAGGCGAACTACCCCACGCGCATGGCGTTCCAGGTTTCTTCGCAGATCGACAGCCGCACCATCCTCGACGGCAAAGGAGCCGAATCCCTCCAGGGCCGCGGCGACATGCTCTACAGCCCGCCCGGACTCGGACGCCTCCAACGCCTCCAAGCCCCCTTTGTGGACGACGGCGAGATCGAGCAGGTCGTTGGCTTCCTCAAAACCCAGGTGCAGCCCCGCTACCGTGTCGAGTTGCGCGCCGAAGACGCCCCCGGCACGTCCGAAAGCATCGACGGTGAGAGCATCAACGCCGGCGCCGATCCCATGATCAAAGAGGCCCTGGAGGTCATTTCCTCCCATGGCCGCGCCAGCACCAGCTATCTGCAACGCCGACTCAAGATCGGCTACAACCGCGCCGCCTCGCTCATGGAGGAAATGGAACAGCGCCGCTACATCGGCCCGCAAGTCGGCAACAATCCGCGCGAGATCTACGTGCAACCCGGAGACATCTGCCTCGGCTGATTGCGTAACTGAAAACCCACTACACTCCGATGTCCGCCGACCTTCTCACTCTGGAAACCCTTCTCGAACGCATCCGTCACGATGGCGTGCGTCGCACCGCGCTCGCGTTGCGCAAGCCCCCCATTCCCTCGCGTCTGCTTCAAGAACTCGCCTCGTTGCCCGCGACGCCCGAAGCCCTCGAATTCGTCGCCGCCTACCCGCTCTCCCCGAGCCACCTGCTCGAAACCCTCGTCGGCGGACCACCCGCCGTGCTAGCCCATCTCGCGACCAATCCGCGCACTCCGCCCCACCTGCTCTCCCAGCTCGCCGCACACGAACACGCCAGCGTGCGTGCCCAAGCCGCAACCCACCCGCAACTCCCCGCGCGCGAACTCGCCACACTCGCCGGTGACACCCAACCCGACGTCCGCCGTGCGCTCGCCGGCAACCCCGAGTTGCGCATCCCGCACCAAGCGATGCTGGTCGCCGATACCGATTCGTCCGTCCGCCTTCGCCTCGCGGCCCAACCCGCGCTCGCCGCACCGGCCGCGCTGGTGCTCTCCGTCGATCCCTGCGCCGTGGTTCGCCTGCACACCGTGGCCACCGCCACTGCGGACGAAGACCTGCTCCTCGGCTGGGCCGCCGGCGACGAGGAGGACATCCAACTCGCCCTCCTTCAGCGCAAAAACCTTCCGGCCGAAGTCGGCCACACCTTGCTGCGTTCACCGCATGCCGCCGTTCGTCGCCAGATCCGCGACCAACTCGACCTCGACGACGTGGACCTGCTCTTCGTCGCCACGCGCGGCGAACCCGATGAACGCGCCTGGGTCGCCGCCCGCGCCGAGTTGGCCCGTCCGCTGCAAAGCCTGCTCGCCCGCGATGCCGAGGTCACCGTGCGCACCGCGCTCGCCGCCAATCCGTCGATCGACGGGACCATCTCCCGTTACTTCGTGAATCTCGCCGAGGAGCCCGTGTGCGAAGCCCTCGCCGGCAACGCCACCGTGCCTCGTGATCTCGTCGAAGAACTCGCCGCCACCCGCCAGCCCGCCGTGCTCGCCGCTCTCGCCTATCGTGAGACGCTCGACGAAAAACTCGCGCAATTCCTGATCGTCCACAGCCCTGACTTCCGCCGCCACTGGGCCATCCAAGGTCGCGTTTCGGTGAAACTGGACAACGACACAGCCAAAACCTTGTTGGCCGATCCATTGCCCACCGTGCGGGTGCTCGCGGTTAGTGCCTGCCCGGGTTGGCGCCGCGCCGACCTCTATGACATCGCCCGCGATCCCGCCGCCAGCGTGCGCATCGCCGCCATCCGGCATCGCAACGCCCCCGACGAGTTGCTCGCCGACTGGCTGGCCGACCCCGCGCCGGAAGTCGCCGAGGCCGCCCGCGAGATCCGCGACGCACGCGCCCGGTTGCCCATCATGCCGCCCGTCGTCGTGCGCGATATTCCGCGTCAGACCGGCATTGACGTGGCCCGTCCACGTCCGACTGTGTCCGCCCCGCCGGCGAACGAACCCGTTCTGGCGGCTTCTTCACCCCGCCCCGAGGCACCCGATCTTATCAACAAACTCAAACGCATCTTCTGGCAGTAAACACCCATGGCTAAAAAGACCGCATCCCTATCCTTCCGCGACATCGTCCTCGGCGCCGACGCCGACGTGATCCGTCAGGCCCTCGAGGCCCGGGTCCAGATCGACCAGCTCATCGCCGAGCGTCAGGCCGCCTACGAACGCATCGCCGCCCTCGAAACCCAGGTCGAGGACGTCCTCGGTGAAACCGGCGTGTTCCCCTTCCCCGCTCCCCCGCTGCCCGTCGCCGGTTTTGATCCGAAAGCCGACACCGTTACGCGTGGTGCCGCCAAGAAGTCCTCCGGACGTCCCGCTTCGTCCTCCGCTTCGGCTGAAGACGACGAGACTCCCGCGACCGACGACACCGAGACGGACAGCTAAGCAGTCCTCCGGTCACGGCATCCCATGCCCGACGAGTCCTCCATTCGCGTCAACACGCTGCTCCTCGAACGCGAGGCGCTGTTTGTGCGCATCCATGAGATCGAGCAGGCCACCGCCACGATCTTCGGGGAGCCGTATCCGTTTACCCGCCCGGTGCTGCCATCCGATCAGCGGAGCAAACGCAAATCCACCGCCCGCTCCGGCACCGCCGCGTCGAAAGACAAGCCACTGCGCAAGCTGGACCTCGACGAAGTCGCCTACCGCGTGACCTACCGCCAACTCGGCCAGACGCGCACCGAAACCCACGATACACCGGATGCCCTGCGCACGCTGCTAGCCAGCCAAAGCGCGCAGCTTCAAGTCCTCCTGATCGAAACGATCACGGCCGACGGCGCATCCAAGACCGTTCTCCACTCGGCAACGGCCTGACCGGAACGAGGCGCGGTCAAACGCCCTTCTCGCTCAACCGGGCGATCACCGCAGGCAGCAAAGCATGCTCGGCCGCGTGGACTTTGTGGGTAAACGATTCGAGCGTGTCGTCCGGCGTGATATGCACCGCCGCTTGGTCGATGATCGGACCGCCATCCACTTCCTGAGTCACGTGATGCACCGTGCAGCCCGCGATCTTCACCCCGCGACGCCAAGCCTGGCCGATGCCGTCGAGTCCGGGAAAACTCGGCAGCAGGCTCGGATGCAGATTGATGATTTTCCCTGCAAACGCGGTCAGGATGCCCGGCTTGATGACACGCATGAAGCCCGCGAGCACCACGAGGTCGGGTTGGCACGAGGAAATCGCCGCGATGTAGTGCTGCTCGGCCTCCCCATCGAGCTTCGTCTTAAACGGAGCCGCATCCAGAAACGTCGCAGGCACGCCAAATTTCGGCCCGAGCGCGAGGATGCCGGCATCGGGTTTGTCGGAAAAAATCTGCACCACCTCGGCACGGCCGAGCTTGCCCGCTTGTTTCGCAAGCAGGATCGCTTCGGCATTGGAGCCACGACCGGAACCGAGGATGACGATACGCATAAGTTATAAAATTTAGTCTTCGATGACCTCAACGATACGAACTTCCCTCACCGCGTGGTCGGTCCAAAAAACGAGGGTGACCGAACCGAACAGCAATGCCTCGTGTCGGCGCCCGGTCGCATCCACGCACCATTCCCCACCGACCAGCATTGGATTCCTAGCGATATACTCAAAAAAAGCCATGAGTTGCCGAGCTCGGGCACGAGGAAGTGCGACGATATACTCCGCCACGTTCCGCTCGATCACATAATGGTAATCCAAACTCACCCCTTCGACGGATTTTCGGCGGCTTCCTTGGCGCGCAGCATAGCTTCCAACTCAACGCTCGTCACTTTTAGACCAGCATCCATGCGTGCGTTAGTCGCCGCAAGTCTCTCGGCAAGACCCGGCGTTTCCTTCCAGCGTAACAAACGTAATTGCCCCTCCACCTCCTGCCGTTCGGCGGGAGTCATGCGCACGATTTCCTGAATAACCTCGGCAAGTGACATGGGCTTAACTTAATCACCGTCCGCCGCAGGGCAAGCCCTGCGGCGGACTCGGACTTAGAAGAACTTTTTGGCTTTCTCGAAGAAGCTCTTCGAAGTGGGTTCGTCGGCGTCGCCGCTTACCTTGGCGAACTCCTCGAGGATCTTGCGCTGCTCGGCGCTGAGTGACTGCGGCACCTCGACTTGGACGCGCAGGAGCTGGTCGCCCGACGCACCGCCGCGAAGCGAGGGCATACCCTTGCCTTTGAGACGGAAGGTCGTGCCGCTCTGCGTGCCGACCGGAATCTTTAGCGAGGCTTTGCCGAAAAGCGTGGGCACTTCGATGCTGCCACCGAGCGACGCCAGCGTGAACTTGATAGGAATCTCGCAGAACAGATCGTTACCGTGACGCTCGAAGAGTTCGTGCTCACGCACGTTGATCACGATGTAAAGATCGCCCGGTTGTCCGCCAGCCAAACCGGCTTCGCCGTTGCCGCTGGAGCGCAGCCGCGAACCGGTTTCGACACCGGCGGGAACACGCACGGTGAGCTTGGTGGTCTTCGCCGTGCGGCCTTCGCCGCGGCAAAGATTGCAGACCTTCTCGATCTTCTGACCGCTGCCACCGCATGTCGGACAGGTCTGCGTGAAGGTGATGATGCCACCGCTGCGACGCACCTGGCCGTGGCCTTTGCAGGTCGGGCAGGTGACTTTCTTCGAGCCGGGCTCGGCACCGCTGCCATCGCAGCGTTCGCAGGTCATCGCCTTGCGGAACGTGATCTCTTTTTCGAGGCCCTTGGCGGCTTCTTCCAAGGAGATTTCAAGATCGTAGCGCAGGTCGGAACCATCGCGATCGCCTCCACGGCCACCGCCACCTCCGCCGAACATCTCGTCAAAAATCCCGCCGCCACCTCCGCCGCCACCGGCACCGCCGAAGACGTCGCGGAAAATATCAAATGGGTCGTGGAAACCACCGCCACCTCCGCCGCCACGCGGACCGGCAGCGCCGCCTTGCTGGAAAGCGGCATGGCCGTAGCGATCATAGGCCGAACGCTTTTGCGGGTCTTTGAGAACCTCGTAGGCTTCGGAGACTTTCTTGAATATCTCCTCGGCCTCTTTGTTGCCGGGGTTTTTGTCCGGGTGGAACTGCACGGCCTTCTTGCGGTAGGCCTTCTTCAGTTCCTCTTCGGTGGCACCTTTTTCGACACCGAGCAGTTCGTAGTAATCTTGTTGGGCCATGGGATGAATCAGGCTTTGGCCTCTTCGGTGGCGGGACCACTGGAAACGACCACCGAAGCGGCGCGCAGCAGGCGGCCGTTGAGCGTGAAGCCCGTGCGCACCACGTTAGTGACGGAGCCCTCGGCGATATCGGCGCTGGGCTGTTGCGAGATGGCCTCGTGGAGATTCGGATCAAACGGTTGTCCGACGGGGTTAACTTCCTTCAGACCATGGGACGCCAGAGAGGTCTTCAATTGCTCGGCCACCATGCTGATGCCGCCAACGAGCGTCTTGAGGTCGGCGTTGGGCACCTTGGCGGCGGCGAGGCCGAGACCGAGGTTGTCCATCACCGGCAGGAGATCTTCCAGCACGCGGGAGGCCGCAAACTGGCGCAGCTCTTCCTTTTCCCTGATGGTGCGGCGGCGGTGGTTCTCCAAATCGGCCACCGAGCGGACGTAGCGGTCGTAATTGTCAGCCGCTTCCTTTTTGGCCGCAGCGAGTTGTTCGCTCAGATCCGGAGCAGCGGCGGGAGCCTCGGGCACAGGGTTTGCCGGGACCGGCTGAGGCACGGCGTTTTCGGCGGTTGGAGTGGTCGGAGTGTCTTGAGCTTCAGGTTCGGGCGCGTTCATAAAACGCCCACCTAATCAAGGCTTCGGCCGTTCTTCAAGTTTCACAGTGCCTTGGGACGCGTTTTCCCGCTTATCGCCCCAAGCGTAGGTCTTGCGGTCAATCGGCTGGGTGGCGTTCGTCACGAGCTGCTTGAGATCGCCAGACACCATCTCGCCCACGTTTTTGCCGGCTGCGGCCACCGCGGGAGGGAGGTCAGTGTTGAAATTCGTGGCCGGGGTGACTTCGCGGTAACTGCGCTGGAAGGCGAGTTTATGCACCTGTTCGGGAGTCTTCCCGGGACGCTCATCCTGCACAACCACCTCGTTTACACGGACATCAAGGTTGTGAACCAGAAATTGCAGGGGGGAGCTGGCGGGGGCTTTCTTCGCCCCAGTCTTCGATTTCTTGTCGGTGGGCGATGCCAGACGGCGATAGATGAGATCGAGGTTGTTGGTGCCCTGCTGGTTCGTGACCACCGTAATGCGGGCCACATCGATCGTGGTCATGTCGAGCACCGGACTCCTACCGAACAGCGAAAACAGGTCGGCCTTGGCGGTAAACTGGCGCAATTCGACAAAGTCGCTATTACCAAACCCAGTGGGGTTCACGATCGCCAACCCGCGCATACGCACCTCGGCGGTGAAAGGATTGGCGTAAAAATAATCCACATGGGCCGGAAACCCCGTGCGATTCTCTATCACACTCGTGAACAAACCCGGCAATAAAAGCATCCAGCCCAAGCCAAGCATCGCAAACGCACACATGAGAAACATCACTATCTGAGTGAGAATTCCCCCCCCCTGTGTGGAGCGTGAGTGTTTTAGTTGCATGGCTCTTTCTGACGCTACTGTGTCACTAAAATTTCTCCGTGACTAGCGCAAGCGTGTCATTTTCCGCGATAAATGAATTTTTTACCGAGTAAGGAAGGATAACATTATCACCTCTCTTTAATATTTCCCCCTCCGGCGTGATAAGACGTCCTTCCACTACGCTAAGGATCCGCGCCTGTTCTCCGGCGGCAAAATCGAGCAACTGCCCCTTCGCCAGAGGCACCCGGCGGATGCGAAACTCCTTCGCATCGGCAATGGTCGCGGCAACACGTTCGCCCCTCACCGGCGCGGGCTCAAAATCATCCCACTTAATGGATTTGAGCGACTGCTCGACATGCATCGCCCTCGGTTTGCCGTCCAAACCGACGCGTCCCCAGTCGTAAACACGATAGGTGGTGTCGGAGTTTTGCTGGATTTCGAGAATGAGATTCCCTCCGTCGATGGCGTGAATCTGCCCGCTGTGAACCAGAATGGAGTCGCCAGCGACGACCGGGAACCGGTGCACGCACGCCTCCAATGTAAGGTCGGTGAGTGCTTTTTCGAACTGCGGACGGGTGACCCCGCGTTTCAGTCCGACGATAAGATGCGAACCGGGCGCGCACGCCGCGATATACCAATTCTCCGTCTTGGGTTCGCCCTTGAGCTCGGGGGCGACGGAGGCCGGCGGGTGGACCTGCAGGCTGAGACGTTCTTTGCAATCGAGCCATTTGACGAGAATTGGAAAAGGCCGGTCCGCCGGCCAGTCCGGCCCCATGATCGCAGCGGAGTGATTCGCGATAACCTCACGAAGTGTTTTTCCGTCAAACTCGCCGCCACTGACGACGGATTGCGCCTCCGGGCGATCCACGATCTCCCAGCTTTCACCAATGGGGCGATCCGCAGGCAGAGTGCGATTGAGCGCACTTTCAAGGGCACGACCGCCCCATACACGGTCTTGATAAATGGGCTTTAAGCGAAGGAACGAAGACATGGTAAATTTTGCGTTTAGCAGGAAAAAGTATCAGGGGGATATTGCGTTTGACCGAGAGGAACGTTGCCGTGGAATTACCTTCGGTCGGACAAGGCCGAAAAACACATGCCCAAGCCCGCGAGTTCAAACTTAAACACCACGCCGTCATTTCAGCCGGCACGTCCCAGGCCGAAGTGGGTCGCCGCGAGTTCATGCTTTCTGTTCGGCCTGCTGATCATCGTAGCCTTCATCGACTTCGCCCCCGAGCAGAGTCGTCAGACCGGCACCAATTTCCGTCAAGCCGCCCCCAATCTCGTCGGAAGTGTCGGAGCCGAGTTTACGTGGTGGTCGCTCCACTTCATGGGAATCAGCGTCTGGCTGCTCCCGCTTTTCCTGTTCTGGATGACGTATCTTGCGCTGCGCAACGCCAAGCAGTTCGCCGCCACGCGCGTGATTGCCGCGATTGTATGCTTTGCAAGCGCATCCTCCCTTGCCGCGATGGTTGAGAGCTTTGGCAAAACCCAATATTTCACCGAAGGCCTCGGCGGTCTGATGGGGAACTTGGTCTACCAAAATATTTTCAAGGATACCTTGGGCGTATTCGGCACCGTGCTCCTGCTCGGCACCACTTACCTCCTAGGGTTTTTCTTCATTATCGTCCGCGATATCGGAGCCGAATTCGACAAGCTCATCCAAGCTTTCCACGCTTGGCGTGAGCGCCGCGCCGCCGCCAAGAACGAAGCAGCCGAGTTGCGCGCCCAACTCAAAACCGCGAACGAAAAGGAGAAGAGCATCGCCGAGACCAAGGCCGCCGCCGCTACCTCCGCGTCCACCGCCGTAACCGCGCCTCCCCCCAACAAAAAACTCACCCTGCCGCGCACCGGAAACACCGGCACACCCTTCGCGCCGAAACCTGACGAAGCGCCCAAAGCACCCACTCCGCCGCCCCCCCCCGAAGCACCTCCGGCCCCCAAGATCATTCGCAGTCCGTCCAAGACCGAACCCACTCTCGAAAAACTTCCCGGCGGCCTCGGCCCCGTTGCCATTGTCAAAGCCGAGGAAACCAAGAAGGCCAAATCCCCCGCCGTCCCCCTCATCGAGGAAAACTACCAATTCCCCCCGCTCGCCCTCCTGAAGGATCAGGCACCCGCCTCCAGCGACGGTTCCGACGACGAATACGCCAAAAACATGGCGGATCTCGTGCGCATCCTCGGCGAGTTCAACGTGACCGTCACCCCGGGTGAAATTCACGTCGGCCCGGTCATCACCTGCTACGAAGTCGTTCCCGCCGCCGGCGTGCGCGTCGAAAAAATCGCCGGCCTCGACAAGAACATCGCCCTCGGCATGCGCGCCCAGTCGGTGCGTATTCTCGCCCCCATCCCCGGCAAGGCCGCCGTCGGCGTCGAAATCCCCAACCGCATTCCCACCCCCGTCGGCATGCGCGAGATCCTCGAATCCGAGGACTGGTCGTCCGTCAAAGCCGAGATTCCCATCGCGCTCGGCAAGGACGTCTCCGGCAAGCCTCTCATCTCTGACCTTGCCAAGATGCCCCACCTCCTGATCGCCGGTGCCACCGGCTCGGGCAAATCGGTCTGCATCAATTCCATCATCGCCTCCATCGTCTACCGCAAGAGCCCCAAGGATCTCCGCCTCATCATGGTGGACCCGAAGGTCGTTGAACTTAAAATCTTCAACACCCTTCCGCACATGCTCATCCCGGTGGTCACCGAGCCGAAGAAGGTTCCCGCCGCCCTCAAGTGGTTGCTCGGCGAGATGGAGCAACGCTATCAGCAATTCGCCAAGGTCGGCGTGCGCAACATCGCCGGCTTCAACAACCGCAAGAAGTCCGCCTCCTCCGAATTCCCCATCTCTGAGAGCCAGTCCACCCTCGAAGGTGTCGATCCTCTCGCTGCCGACGACGGACTCGATATCCCCGACCGCCTGCCCTACATCGTCGCCATCATCGACGAGTTGGCCGACCTCATGATGGTCGCCCCCGCCGAGATCGAGACCTCCATCGCCCGCCTCGCCCAGCTCGCCCGCGCCGCCGGCATCCACCTCATCATCGCCACCCAGCGCCCTTCGGTGAACGTCATCACCGGCGTCATCAAGGCCAACCTTCCCTCGCGTATTGCGTTCCAGGTGGCCTCGCAGGTCGACTCCCGCACCATTCTCGATGGCAAGGGCGCCGATACCCTCATCGGTCGCGGCGACATGTTGTTCTCGCCTCCCGGCAGCTCCCGCCTTGTCCGCGCCCAAGGTGCCTTCGTCTCTGACGAGGAAGTCCAGGAAGTCGTCGAGTTCCTCAAGAAAAACGGCCCGCCCCAATACGCCTCATCCGTCCAGCAACAGATCGACCGCGACGCATCCGGCGAGGACGAAGGCGAAGACGACGACGGCGACAGCGATCTCGGCGATGACGAGGAACTCTACAATCAGGCGCTCGACGTCATCAAATCCACCAAGCGCGCCTCCACTTCGATGATCCAGCGCCGGCTGCGCATCGGCTACAACCGCGCCGCCCGCATCATGGACCTCATGGAGCAGAAGGGCATCGTCGGTCCGGAAAACGGCTCCAGCCCCCGTGAAATCCTCATGGATCTCGACTCACTTTAAGATCCGCCTTCCACTTACGGTTCCTTTTCCCTAATCCCCTTTTATGCAGACCATCGGTGAACGCCTCGAAGAAGCCCGCAAACGCAAAGGCATCTCCATTCGCGAAGCCGCCGAAGCGACCAAGATCCGCGGCGACTACCTGCACAAATACGAGAGCAACCAGTTTGATATCAAACTACCCGAAATCTACGTGCGCGGCTTCCTGCGCACCTACGCGATCTACCTGAAGCTGCCCGGCGATAAAATCATCAACGACTACCACGCCCTCGGTCTCGGTGATGCGGCCAAAAACAGCCGCTCCCTCAACCGCGAGGTCTATGGTCGCATGGATATAAGCATCGCCAACGCCAAGGCCGGCAACACCGCCGAGTCCCCCGCGTCCGGGGCCAATGCTGTCAATCCCGGTGCCGACATCACCCCTTCCGACAAAAACCCGGCGACTTTCCGCCCGCGTGCTCCCGGCGGTCTTAACCTGGATCCCGGTCTTATCATGAAGGGCGCCGCCCTCATCAGCGGCGGCGTCGTGCTCGTGCTCCTCCTCATCTGGGGCATTGGCGCCATCAGCAATCACAAGTCCGCGGCCAGCATCACCTGGGTAAAACCCCAACCCGGCGAACGCACCATCGGCCTCGTCGCCGTGGCGGCGGTGGAGCTGGTCTCGGCCACCGACTCCGCCGGAACTGTTTTGTTCAGCGGTCCCCTCAAGGCCGGAGAAACCCGCGCCATTCCTCGCAACAACGCGATCACCGTGCAGACCGAGACCCCGCAGGCAGTCATGATCGAGCTTGGCGGCCAGCAATGGCCGCTCAAAGACGGCTCCGGCCAGTTCATCAAACGCTCGACCGTCAAGGCACCGTAATCACGGTCGGTCATCCCGCTTCACAAAAAAGCCGCGCTGTTTTTCAGCGCGGCTTTTTTGTGTCGTTTTACGAAGCGAATCCCGAAGCGAATCGGCAGCCCCGCGCGTCACCGCAATCCAACCGGAGTGCCCAGCACTTCGCGCAGGACAATCGCCTTCCGCAACGAGCGGGCACCACGCAGCTCCTTCAGCCAATGGACGTCATCGCTGCGCGCAGCGGCCGTCTCCAGGCTCGCCGCCGGCTGCGGCGTCCACATCGCCGACTTGGCGGCGCGGCCCGCCTCGGCCCGCTGCGCTTTCAACGCCGCGAGTTGCTCCGCCAGCATACGCTGGCGTTCCAACACCGCCGCATCCGCACGCTCCGTCTCAACGCGCCGTGCCGCCACCTGCGCACGCGGCTGCGACTGCGATTGTGACTGTGACTGCACGGACGCAGACGGCTGAACCGGGCGGCCGGCACCCGCCTGACGCTCGGCGATCTTACGGCGTATTTCCTCCTGGAGACGCCGCATGTTATCATCGTAGTCGATACGACGCGCAGGTTCGGATGTCTGCGTCCGCCCATCGTGTAGCGAACCACCGGGCGTGCCGTCACCGTCGGCCTCGCCCGCATTCGCCTTGCTGCGCGCGTTCAGCCAGTAGGCGATCGCACCGGCGATCGCTATGACAATTTGGAGGTGATCGAGTATCCAGTCCATGACCGGTTACTTTTTGTCGTCGGGCTGTGCGATCGACTTCCGCATGGAAGTGTCGGCCTGCACGTTTTCCATCTTGTAGTAATCCATCACGCCCAGGCGGCCGGAACGGAACGCCTCGGCGATCGCCTTCGGCACCTCGGCCTGAGCACGCACGACCTCGGCCTGCATCTCCTGCACCTTGGCCTTCATTTCCTGCTCCACGGCGACGGCGGCCGCGCGGCGGATTTCCGCCTGCGCCTGCGCGATGGACTTGTTCGCCTCGGCCTGCGCTTCCTGCAATTTCGCGCCGACGTTCTCGCCCACATCCACGTCGGCGATGTCGATGGAGAGAATCTCGAAGGCCGATCCCACATCGAGACCGCGCGCGAGCACCGTCTTGGAAATGCTGTCGGGCGACTCGAGCACCACCTTGTAGCTCTCGGAGGAACCGATGGTGGAAACGATGCCCTCGCCAACGCGGGCGATGATCGTCTCTTCCTTGGCGCCGCCGACGAAACGGTCGAGATGCGTGCGCACCGTGACACGCGCCTTCACCTTCACCTGAATGCCGTCCTTCGCCACGCCGTCGATGGTCGTGCGGCCGCTCTCCGGATTGGGACAGTCGATCACCTTTGGATCAACGCTCGTGCGCACGGCCTCGACGACCGACTTGCCCGAACCCTTGGTCGCGAGATCGATCGCGCAAGCCCGGTCCCAGTCGAGCACGATGCCCGCCTTTTGCGCGGCGACCAACGCCTGCACGGTGGGCACCACGTTGCCGCCCGCAAGGAAGTGCGCGGAGATCTTGTCGGTCGTGACCTCGATGCCGGCCTTCACTGCGGTGATACGAGCGTCGACAACCAAGCTGTAAGGCACGCCACCGAGACGCATGCCGAGAAGATTGAGCAAGCCCACGGGTGCGCCGTTCAGCCGGGCCTTCAACCAGACGCCCACGAAGGAGATAAAAACGCCTCCTACAATGAGGAAGACAATGATGATAGGGATCAGGATGATCAGCGGTATGGAGTTCATATTGGAAAAATCAGGATTGGGTTACGATCAGACGAAAATTATCCACCCCGATGACACGCAACGCGGCACCCTTCGGGGCAAAACCGGAACGGCAAAATGCCTCCATCCGCCGTCCCTCCACCATGACATAGCCGCTGGGAGCCAACGCCGTCAGCGCCTCGGCCGGCTTGTTTACCACGGCTTCGAGACTGGCCAACGGAGGCTGGCTGGTGGCATCGACGGTCGCCTCCACCACCATCTTCCGGCCCAACCGGGTTTTCGGCAGCAACACAAGTTCGACGTAAAGCATCAACGCCACCAATGCCATGGCCGCAACACTCGCGACGACCCCGCCGGCCGCCCCGAATTCCCCGAATGAAAGCAGGCTGCCGGCCAGCAAGGCCAATCCGCCGATGATGCCGGCGATGGCTCCTGGCAGGAAAATTTCCGCAGTGAGCAAGAGCGCTCCCACCACGAACAGGAGAATGATCATGGTCATGTGACGGCCCTTTCGACGATGAGCGCGAATGAGGTGCGACCGCGCACAATCACCGCGTCGCCCGCATCCACCGCCCCCACCTCGACGGTCGCCTCATAGCGGCGCCCGTCGATTTCCACTTGTCCGCCGGGCCGCAGCACCGTCACCGCGATGCCGCGTTTTCCGATCAGCGAAGCCACTTCATGCGCGGACTCCGGACCAACCCCGGCCATTTGGGCAACTCCTCCGATGGCGCTGCCGACCACCATCTTGTCCCACACCCAGCCCTTGGGCAGGTAGCGGGCCAGCGCCAAACCCAAAACCGCGGCCAGCACGAGTCCGATGGCGAGGTTCTGCAACGGCATCGCGAATGCGTCTCCCGACCACGCAACCGACACCGGTTCATTCGGCCACAAGTCGGCCATCGACCATACCAGTGCGACCAGCATCAAAAAAATACCGGTCACCGCGGCCAGGAAAACTCCGGGGAAAAACAGAATCTCCGCAAACACCAAGCCGACCCCCAGTATAAACACCAACACCGGCTCGTGCCCGGACAACCCCGCGATATAATGCCCGAAAAACACGAGCCCCAGCAGCACTCCGCCCGTGATGCCGAAAAATCCGAAGCCCGGGGTTTTGAATTCGATAAAAATCGCCAGCAGCCCGAGGCCCAACAACAGCGGCGTCCACGCGTTCAAATACTGGGCAACGCCCTCGGACCACGTCGGCTCCAGTCGTTGCACCGTATAATTGCCTGCGCCGTATTTTTGCGTGAGCAAGTCGTCGATGTCTTTCGCGATACCTGCCGCCAGCAGCGCATGCGGCGGTTCGCCGTAGGTCTTGCTCGCCTCGGTCGCAGTGAGGGAGAGCAACTCGCCCTTTTCCTTGAGAACCTTGTCGCCGACCTTCAGCTCGAAATCGGCATCGATCATCGCGGAAATGACTTCGCCCCGATAACCTTTGCCCTCGGAAATGGCCCGGACCCTCGCCTTCAGATAACTCACGACCTTCTGCTTCATCGTAACGTCCACATCCTTGCCCTCCGACGTCACCGGTGCGGCCGCGCCGATCACTCCATCAGGGGCAAACCAGATTTCATCCGTCGTAGCCGAGATGAACGCGCCGGCCGAAACCGCCTCCTTGTTCACATAGGTAAGAGTGTCGCCTTCAAATTTCCCCAAAGCCTCCATGATGTCGAAGGTCACATCCAGACGCCCGCCCGGCGTCTCCATGTCGAGCACCACGGCGTCGGCTTTTTTATCAATGGCCTCCTTGAGCCCGCGCCGCAGCAAATAAAGCACCGGCTTGTCGATCTCGTCGCGCACCGGAATGACCATCACGGTCTTTTGGGCCGTTTTGACCGGCGTTGCGTCCACCACCGGTGCCGCCGTCTGTGCTCCAACGAAGGTCGGGAGCACGATGGCCGCGAGCAGGGCAAGGAAAACACGCGTCATAGACGGGCCATTAGAATGGCCCGAGATTGATTTCGCAAGCGTCGCGACGTATCAGCGCGTTACAAACCCGCGTGATTGTTTCCACAAAATCCCTTTGCCTGCGCGTATCTTGCGCGTGAGAACAACCCCCTCATGGAAAAGGTGTCCTATCTCGGTCAAACCCTCACTCGCTGGCAGGTTGGCAACTCAACCTTCCTCGCCCTGCCCGAAAAAGGCGCGCGCCTGATGAACTGGCACCTCGCGCTCGGCGACAGCTCGGTGCGCGACATCCTCTATTGGGCCGAAGACGCCGACTTCGGCGCGTTTCACAAGGTCCGCGGCGGCAACCCGATCCTTTTCCCGTTCAGCGCCCGCACGTTCGATGCGGGCGAACTCGGCTTCTGGCGCGATCCCGCCGGCGAGCGCCGCCCGATGCCCATGCACGGCTTCGCCCGCCAGGGTGAATTCAAGGTCACCCGTCTCGACGCACGCGGCTTCACCGCCCTGCTCGTCCCCGACGAAGAGGCGAAACAAGCATATCCCTTCAAATACGAGTTCACCGTCGCCTACCGCTTTTCCGAGCTGGGTCTCGCTTGCGAACTCAGCCTGCGCAACCTCGACACCCAGCCCATTCCGTGGAGCGCCGGACACCACTTCTACTTCACCGCCCCGTGGGCCGAAGGCCAGTCGCGCGGCGACTATATCATCCGCATCCCGTCCACTCGCACGCTCCGCCAGGATCCCGTCGGCAAACTCATCCCCGGTCCCGTGCTCAAAGCCGAGGAGCGCCTCGACAATCCCGCCTTGGTCGACGCCATCCACCTCGGACTCAAGTCCAACGCCGTTTCTTTCGGCCCCGCCGCCGGCTCCGGGCATGTGACCGTGCGCAACGGCACCTCCGCCGTTCCCTCGCCCGAAGCCACCTTCGTCACCTGGACCATGACGCCCGAATCGCCGTTCTATTGCGTCGAACCCTGGATGGGACCGCCCAACGCCAGCGAAACCAAGGTCGGCCTTCACTGGGTCCAGCCCGGCCAGGTGCAAAACTTTGTCGTCGAGATCGCGGTGAAATAAATCCGCGCCACTTTCCCCGTTAGCCTCTGTCGCACTAGCCACCATGTCATCGGACTTATTCACTCTCGCCTTCATCGAAGGCCTCGGCGGCGGGGAAATGATGCTCATCTTCTTCATCATCCTGCTGCTATTCGGCGGCCAACGCATGCCCGAGCTCGCGCGCGGACTCGGCAAGTCGATCCGCGAGTTCAAAAAAGCCACCTCCGGCGTGGAAGAGCAGATCAAGAAGGCATTGGAAGAACCCGAGACACCCGTCCGCACCGCTCCTAAAAAACCGCGCTACACACCGCCGCCCGCCGAACTGATCGAGCCCGCCGACGCCGACTCCACCGCGACCGACGCCGGCACCGCGAAAGACGACTCCACGCCTCCCCCGCCGGAAAAACCCGGCGCCTGACGACAGCCGTTTGTATTTTCGAGGTGCGTTTGCCGTCCGTGGCAAACTGCTTCCGTTGCGATCATGTTTTCGCCGCCCCCCGACCGCACCGCGACCTCTGAACGGGGCATCCTGTTCACATTGGCCGCCGTGCAGTTTACCCACATCATGGATTTCATGATCATGATGCCGCTGGGGGCCGGCCTCATGCGGGTGTTCAACATCTCGCCCAAACAGTTCAGCTACCTGGTCGCCGCCTACGGACTGTCCGCGGCAGTCACCGGCTTCGCCGGCGGGTTCTTCATCGACCGTCTGGATCGCAAGCGCGCACTGCTCTGGCTCTACGCAGGCTTCGGACTCGCCACGCTCGCGTGCGCCTTGGCCCCGACCTTTCATCTGCTGCTCGCCGCACGTATCGCCGCCGGAGCCTGCGGCGGAGTGGCCGGCTCGCTGGTTCTCGCCATCGTCAGCGACGTGATCCCGCCCGAGCGTCGGGGTCGCGGCATGTCGGTCGTCATGACCGCCTTTCCCCTCGCCTCCGTTCTCGGCGTGCCCGCCGGACTGCTCCTGGCCAATCTGTTCGAATGGCATGCGCCGTTCCTGCTGCTAGCCGCGCTCAGTATTCCGATCTGGTGCATCGCGTCGCGCTTCCTGCCCTCGCTGCCGCCAACCGCCGTGCGCACCCATCCGGGCCGCCAAATGTGGGAAATTCTCACCCACGGCGTCCACCAACGCGGCTTCTGGCTCACCGCGTGCCTGGTCTTCGCAGGTGGCCTGATCATTCCGTTCATGTCCCCATCTCTCGTGGCCAACACCGGACTCGCCGAATCCCAACTGACACTCGTTTACCTGTGCGGCGGCGCGGCCACTTTTTTCACCACGCCCTTTTTCGGACGGCTCACCGACCGGCATGACAAGGTCAACGTCCTCGCCGTGGTCAGCGCTCTGGCCATCGCCACCGTGCTCGTGCTCACCCACCTCGGCCCGTCGCCCATCGTGCTGACGCTCGCCGTAACCACCGTCTTCTTCATCACCATGTCCGGCCGGTTCACACCCGCGATGACCATGGTGAGCAACGCCGTCGAACAACGTTATCGCGGCGGCTTCATGAGCGTGAACTCCGCGATTCAACAAGCCTCCAGCGGACTGGCCAACCTCGTCGCCGGCATGCTCGTCACCGAGGAAGCTTCGGGCCGGCTCGTCGGCTATCCTCGCGTAGGCTGGCTGGCGGTGGGCGCTTTCGCCCTCACGGTCGTGCTCGCCTGGCGCGTGCGCGCCTCCGCCCCGCACGCAGCGAAGCCCGGTCATCCGGGCGGCATGCCCGTGCCCGTGGTTGCGGACTGACAATCGCGCCGCCTTTGCGGTTGCTCGTATCCGACAACCGATTAGATTGATGTCATCATGATCGACCTCATCAAAAAAACCCTTCTCGCGGGCGTGGGCGCCGCCGTCATCACCAAGGAAAAAGTCGAGGACACGCTCGGCGACTACGTTCGCCAAGGCAAAGTGAAGGCCGAGGACGCCAAAATCATCGCCTCGAAGATCGCCGAACAAGGCCGCAAGGAATTTGAGGAGATGAGCCAGACCCTCGCCGCCAAGATCCAGGAAGTTGCCTCGCGTGATAGTGGAAAAGCCGACGGTCGCGTGGCCGCCCTCGAAGAACGCATCCGAGCCCTCGAAGCCAAACTCGCCACGCCTCCCTCCCGCGTCGGCGAACCGTGAAACCGCTGACGTTCCTCAGCAACGCCTCGCGCGCGAAAGACATCTTCGCGGTGCTCGCGAAGCATGGCTTCGCCAACCTGCTCACGCAGCTCGATCCGCAGGAAGGCCTGTGGAAACGTATCATTCCGCAGCCGACCGTGCGTCGCACGATCTGGGAACGCATCCGTCTCGCCCTCGAAGAACTCGGACCCACCTTCGTCAAAGCCGGCCAGCTGATGAGCATGCGGCCCGATGTGCTGCCCGACGCGCTCATCTTCGAGCTGCGCAAGCTCCAGAATTCCGTCCGCCCCCTGCCCTTCGGCGAGATAAGCCTCGTGTTCATCGAGGACCGCGAACTCACGCCCGCCGAGGTCTTCCTCACGTTCAACGAAACCCCGATCGCCAGCGCTTCGCTTGCGCAGGTTTATTTCGCCACGCTTCACGACGGCCGCGAGGTCGCCGTCAAGATCCAGCGCCCCAATCTCACCAAGACCGTCCAGGCCGACCTCGACCTGCTCACGTGGTTCATCGGCCAGGTTCACCAACGCGTCGAGTTGCTTAAACCCTACGACCTGCCCGCCGTCGTCGCCGAGGTGAAGGAAAACCTCCTGCGCGAACTCGACTTCCGCCACGAAGCCCGCAACCAGGCTTACTTCAACGCCCTTAACCCCAACCCGGATCGCGTTTACGCGCCCGCCGTCATCACCGAACTTTCCGGCGAACGCGTCCTCGTCATGGAGCGCATCTCCGGTGTCACCGTCGCCAACGCCCGGCTCGCTCCCGCCGACGCGAAACGCATCGCGTCCAACGGCGCCGGCTCGCTCATCCACCAGGTGCTCATCACCGGGTTCTTCCACGCCGACCCGCACGCCGGCAACGTCCTCGTCACGCCCGACGGACGCCTCTGCTTCCTCGATTGGGGCATGGCCGGCAACCTCACCCGACGCCTCCGCCTCGGCCTCGCCGATCTCTTTATGGCAGCCGTCCACCAAGACGCCGAACGCATCGTGCAGATCGCCGCCGACCTCGGCAGCCCCGGTGGTCGCGCCGATCTCCGCGCCATGGAGCGCGACGTCACCCTCGCCCTCCGCGAAGATTTCAACGGCACCATCGGCCACGTGCAGCTCGGCCGCGCGATGCTGAAGCTCCTCTTCATCTTCGGTCAAAACGGCATCAACATCACCCGCGATTACTCGCTCATGGCGAAGGCCGTTCTCTCCATCGAGGAAGTCGCCCGCACGCTCGACCCCGGCTTCGATCTGCGCACCGAGGCGCGCCCCATTCTCGTTCAATTGCAGAAAGACCGCACCGGTCCGCTCGCGATCATGCGCGAGAGCCGCACCCTCCTCCGCTCGTTGCTCACGGGTGCACGCGAGTTGCCGGCGGAGATTTTCCGCATCATTCGCCGGATAGAGCACGACGACCTTACGATCAAGTTCCAGCACCAAGGCCTCGAAGCCCTCGACGATGCGCTCAAGACCTCGGCCAATCGCATCGCGCTCGGTTTTATCAGTGGATGTCTGTTTATCGGGAGTTCGCTCATCGTGGCCGCCAAAAGCGGCAGCAACACCAGCCTGAGCACCACCGGCTACATCGTCGCCACCCTGCTCGCCGCCTACGTCGCCTACGGCATCTACCAAGAAGGCCGTGACTAGAGCAGTTAAAGTTAAACTGTAGCCACAATTATGGTCTGACTGAGAATCGCCACAAAAAGCACAAGATGCACAAAAACAGATTCTTTTGTGATTTTTGTGCTTTTTGTGGCCATGATTTGATCCGGTTAGTTTCGGCTACGACTCAACTGTAAATGCTCTAGTCCGATCAACGCACCGTCATTCTTCAAAAGAATCGAATGTTGATACCCCCCGGCGGCCGCCACCACCGATGTGGCGTTGGGGATCATGATGGGAGTCATCTGCACGGCAACGGTGTTGCTTCCCAGCTGTTGCTTTGAATTGTCCCCCCAAGCCCAAGCAGTCCCGTCTGATTTTATTGCAATGGTATGACCACCTCCGCAGCTGATATTTACTATTCCCGTAAGGCCGGGCACCATTACCGGAGAAAGACCTTTGCGTTGCCGTCACATCACCAAGTTGGCCATACATGTTACTGCTGCCCCAAACGCGCAGGGTGCCGTCAGCGGTTATAACAACTGTGTGGTATTGTCCGGCAGCAATAGCCGATACGCCACTGAGATTGGGCACGAGAACCGGCACATTACTCTGGCTGCTGGTGCCATTACCCAGTGATCCGGCACCCCATGCCCATACCGTGCCATCGGCTTCTAATGCAATACTGTGCTGATATCCGGCGGCAACAGCGATAACATTAGAAAGCCCCGAAACCTGAACGGGTGAAAGCGCATCAGTCGTGGTGCCATTACCTAGCTGGCCATAATAGTTGCGTCCCCATGCCCACACCGAGCCATCCGACTTCACGGCCAAGCTATGGGAGGTGCCTCCTGCCACTGCGATCACACCCGACATGCCAGCAACCTGTCGAGAAAGGGTGACGTAGTTGGCAGAGCCTGTGCCTGAAGACCCATTGCCAATTTGGCCATATTGGTTGTAACCCCATGCCCACAAAGTCCCATCATTTTTAATGGCCAAGACGTGGTCACTACCAACCGCAATTCGCGCGACGCCTGTAATGGAAGCGTTTTGCACAGGAATTGATGAGGGAGATAAGTATACGCTCCCCTTTCCGAAAATACCGTAACCACCATCACCCCAAGCCCATACCTTTCCATCAGCCTTGAGTGCTACTGTGAAACCATTCCCCGCAGCCACGGCCCCGGAAGCAGGGGTGGTGAGTTGTCCCGCGGCCGACCCAAGCAGACCACTCACCATGAGAATGAACCCGACAACAAGACGGAGAGAGCGGGAGATAGGAGCAAACATATGACTTCAGATGGAAATCAAGGCCTTACCTCGTTACCCCAACTATGAACGTCAATGCATAATGCAATATTAGTTCATTTTTAGTCACTGATCGGTAATTAGTAAGGTAAATACCCTAGTTCCTTGATAGCTAGTTCATGGGATGAGCGGCCCGTAAGAGGGGTCACACCACGCTTTCCCTCAGATTGGATGTAGGCCGGAACACACTGGGCCCGCCGCGTAGTTCATTTGGCTTCACGGAAACTCCGAAAAACTCGTAGGCGATATTGCTTCTGGAGGGCGGGCCGCCGTGCCCGCCGTGTTAGCATTAAGGTATTCGACGGCGGACACGGCGGTCCGCCCTCCAGTTATGCCTCATCTGGGTGGTTTTTCAGAGGTTCCATACGTCCGTCGGTATGGACGGCCCCGCGTTCCGTCCCCACCGCGCCAATCCAACCAGCCATTGATGTAAGGGAACTCCTAAAATCCGTCTCATCATGTCGCCTCTGCTTGCCCGTGTAGGGCTGGCGCTGGCGCCATGCCTCGCAGGCTGGACAACCCCAAACCGGCACGGCGCGAGCGCCAGCCCTACAGCCGGTCATCGCCGACGGATTTTAGGAGTCCCCATAAGCACCCTCGCCACCTCCGACAGACCGGCTGAATTTCCGCCCGCCCCGCACACCCGGCTTGCCTCGGTTTGTTCCGGGCTTCATCCCCTTTCCTTATGGCAAGTCTTCCCTCCCAGTTCGCCGGCGTCACCGTCGTGACCAAGGCCAATGTTTATTTCGACGGCAAAGTCGTCAGCCACACCGTGCTCTTCGCCGATGGCTCCAAGAAAACCCTCGGCCTCATCTACGCCGGCTCCTACCACTTCGGCACCGACGCCGCCGAGCGCATGGAGATCGTCGCCGGTGAATGCAAAGTCACCCTCGACGGCCAGACCGCCGTGCAAACCTACGCCGCCGGCACCTTCTTCGACGTGCCCGCCAAGTCCGGCTTCACCATCGAGGTCTCCGCCGGCATCTGCGAATACATCTGCTCCTTCATCACGGCCTGAGCCAGGCAGGGCGGGACCGCTGGGCCCGCCGCGAACACCGTTCGCCTCCCTCGCACGTTCAACCGGCGCTCCCAGCGGTCGCGCCCACCCCATCCTCCACCATGCGCTCCTTCTTCGTGCTGATTCTCCTCGGCGTGGCCCTCGCCACCCTCGCGCTGGTGGTCCGCTCCGGCATCATCTCGCGCAAGAACCCCGGCCTGCCGATCAACGGTGCGATGCGCGTCGCCCTCGCCGGCAACTCCGAACAGTGGTCCGACCTCGACACCGAGCTCATCGCCAAAAACTACAACGGCGCGGCCGACACCCCCACCGGCCTGCGTTATCTCATCCGCAAGCCCGGCACCGGCACCACCACCCCGCAGCGCGGCCAGATCGTCACCGTCAACTACGAGGGTCGCATCCTCGAAACCGAAAAAATCTTCGATACCTCGGCCACCCATGAGGGACCGTTCAACTTCCGCGTCGGCGAAGGCGTGGTCATCGCCGGCTGGGACGAAGGCATCATGGGTATGAAGAAAGGCGAGAAACGCACCCTCATCATCCCCTATTGGCTCGGTTACGGCGAAAAGGGCATCACCGGTAAAATCCCGCGTCACGCCACGCTGGTGTTCGAAATCGAACTGCTCGACTTCAAATAAAACTTAGCCCGTGTAGGGCATGGCGCTGGCGCCATGCCTCGCAGTCCGGACAACACCGAGCCGGCACGGCGCCAGCGCCGGCCCTACAATCGGTCATCGCAGACGGAGGTCAGGAGTTCCCTATAAAAGCCCGGGGTTCCTGCTTTCACGTCCGGAACAACACGTTTTCCCGGCCAAACATCCATACGCACCCGCCCAGCGCGGCCGCGGCGTAGACGCAGGTCGAACCGAAGATCAGCGCCAACTGGGCCCACGGCCACACGCCCGACACCAGTTCCTTGCAGGCGAGCGCCACGTTCAACACCGGCACCACCGCAAGCGTGGCATTGAGTTCCACTCCGGGCAGCAGGCCCGCAACCGCCGGCAGAATCACGATCGCCACCAGCGGCGCGAGGTAGGTCTGTGCCTCTTTCTGCGTGCGGGCAAAAAGCGAGATCGTCAGCGCCGCCGCCGCGAACAACACCGTAAGCGGAAGCACCAGCACCACCACGCCAACCAGGCCCAGCGGATCAAGCAGCGGCAACGCATCCCCGCCCGCGCTCGACCCCAACTGCGACAGCCCCGCGGTCATCCGCCCTGAACCGAGCAAAGCCAGTCCACCCACCAGCAGAGCCGAAGCCATCGACGCCAGCGAACACGCCACCGTCGTCAGCGAGACGGTCAACACGAGCAGGAATTTCCCGAGCACCAGATCGATGCGCGCCGCCGGTGAGCACAACAACGTCTCCAGCGTTCCCCGCTCCTTCTCACCCGCCATCAAGTCGATCGCCGGATAAATCACCCCGGTGAAACTGAGCAGGATCAGAAGATACGGAATAAACCCGCCAAAACTGTTGCCCCCCACCTTCTCGGGCGGTGCCACGTTTTCGACAAGGATGTTGAACGGCTTCGCAAACCCCGGCGGCAACCCGCGCGCCTCCAACCGCGCCGCCAGCGTGCGCTCGCGCAACTCGGTGAAGAATCGCCGCAACTCGCCCACGGCGAAACCCGACTGCAGCTCCCCTTCGTAATGGTAAATATTCACCTGCGCAGGCGCGTTGGCCGCGAGTGAAGCCGCAAATCCACCGGGGATCTCCACCACGGCGCGCAGTCGTTTATCGGCGATGCGCGCACGCCAATCCTTCGGCGCATACTCGACGGACAATCCCTCCCTCGCCATCAACTCGGCGACGACTGCCGGCGAATCTTCCCCTCCCAACACCGCCACCGCCGGCGGCCTCTCCCGCGATTTTTTCAGCACCTGATGCGTCACCGTGCCGAACAAAAACAGGATCGCCGGCATGATCACCGCCGGCATGAGAAACATGGAGACCAACGTGCGCCGGTCGCGCAGCGCATCGCGCAGTTCCTTGCGATAAACCGTCAGTGTGTCGCGCAGCTTCATGCCACGGCCTCCCCGCCGGCGACCTTGACGAAAATCTCCTCCAGATCGCGTTCACCATGCCGCTCGCGCAATTCATCAAGCGTGCCTTCGGCCAGCAGACGCCCGCCATGGATGATGCCCACGCGGTCGCAGAGTTTTTCCACCTCGCTCATGATGTGCGTCGAGTAAATGACCGTCTTCCCCCGCTCCCGGCACTGGCGCACAAAACGCACGATGCCCCGCGATGCCATCACATCGAGCCCGAGCGTGGGCTCGTCCAGAATGAGCACGTCGGGATCATGCACCAGCGTGCGCGCGATGGAGGTCTTCTGTTTCATGCCGGTCGAAAACGTGCCCACCCGCCGGTCGAGAAACTCGTCCATGTCGAGTTCGGCCGACAACTGCGCGGTGCGTTTGGCGATGCACTCAGCATCCAGGCCGTTCAAACTCCCGAAATACGCGATGGTCTCGCGGGCGGTGAGGCGCGCGTAAAGCGCCGTGCTCGCGGCGAGAAACCCCACGCTCGCGCGCACCTTTGCCGGTTGCTGCACCACATCGAAACCGGCGACCGTGGCGCTGCCGCTCGTCGGCGACAGCAACGTCGCCAACATCCGCAACGCGGTCGTCTTGCCCGCCCCATTCGCCCCGAGCAGTCCGTAAATTTTCCCGGGCTCACAGGTGAAGGAAACGTCATCCACCGCACGAATCTCACCCCGTTTTTTATCACGAAAGACTTTGGTGAGGTTGCGCGCGACGATCATGGAGTCTGCACAGGCAAAACCCAAACCGGACCAACCACAAGATTTCACCAGATGCGCATAAAATGAGAGGACTCCTAAAATCCGTCTCATCATGTCGCCTCTGCTTGCCCGTGTAGGGCTGGCGCTGGCGCCATGCCTCGCAACCAGACAACACCGAGCCGGCACGGCGCGAGCGCCGGCCCTACAGCCGTCATCGCCGACGGATTTCAGGAGTCCCCATGACTACCCCAAGGCATCCCTGTCTTGATCATCTTGTGAGATCTTGTGGTCAACCCCGCCGGATTTCTCCTATTTTTCCTCCACCCATGAAACCCCAAGTCATCGTAGTCGGCAGCTTCGTCCAGGACCTCACGTGGAATTGCGCCGCGTTCCCCCAGGCCGGCGAAACCGTCATCGGCACCTTTGCCACCGGTCCCGGCGGCAAAGGCTCCAACCAGGCCGTCGCCGCCGGACGCGCCGGTGCCGCCACGCTCTTTGTCGGCGCGGTCGGCAAGGACACCTTCGCTTCCGATGCGCGCGCCTTCTACAAGGCCGAGAAAATCGCCGCCCGCCTCGTAGAAAAACCCGCCCACGCCACCGGCACTGCCGCGATCCTCGTCAGCTCCACCGGTCAGAACGAGATCGTCGTCGCCCTCGGCGCCAACGCCCATCTCTCCAAGGCCGATCTCCCGGCAAAGCGCTTCTCCGGCGCCCAAGTCGTCGTCACCCAGCTCGAAGCCAACCTCGCCGCCGCCGCGCACACCTTGAAATCCGCACGCGCTGCCGGAGCCCTCGCCGTGCTCAACCCCGCGCCAATGCGCCCCGACTTCGACCCGGCCATCCTTCGCCACGCCGACATTCTCATCCCCAACGAAACCGAGTTCACCGCCCTCGTGAATCTGCTGCCCGTGACCGGCATCAACGACTTCACCGAAGCCCAACTCGCCTCCCTCAGCCACGACGATATCCACGCCCTTGCCCGCACCTTCGGCCCGCCCGTCATCATCGTCACCCTCGGCAAACGCGGCTGCTTGGTCTCACAGGAAACCGGTTTCACCTTCATCCCCGCCTACAAGGTAAAGGCCGTGGACACCACCGGTGCGGGCGACGCATTTGTGGGAGGCTTCGCCGCCGGACTCGTGAAATTCAAAGGCGATCTCCTTTCCGCCGCCCGCTTTGGCGTAGCCGTCGCCGCACTGTCGGTCACCAAACGCGGCACCGCGCCCGCCATGCCGCGCAAACGGGAAATCACCGCGTTCCTTAAAAAATAGCCGGACACCCGCCCCCACACACCCTCACACCACCCCGTTCGCCAGTGCCGCTGGCGCATGGATCTCAACCGTAAAAACCGATCCCTTACCCGGCACGCTCTCAACCGTGAGGTCGCCGCCGAGCAACCGCGCCAAGTCGCGGGAAATCGCCAGCCCAAGCCCCGTCCCGCCAAAGCGGCGGACGATCGTTTCATCGCCCTGCGCATAGAGTTCAAATAATTTTATCCGCTGGGTATCACTCATTCCGATACCCGTGTCGCTCACTCTAAATCGCACGCGATCAGCCGTCGCGCTCACTCGGACTTCCATCCCGCCGGCAGCGGTGAATTTCACCGCATTCGACAACAGGTTGCTCAGGATCTGACGAAGCCGCAGTGCGTCGGTCAGCATCACGGCAGGCACGTCATCATCGATGGTATGCTTCAACCACAGTCCCTTCACCTGGGCGGGCGCGCGGAAAAGCTCACAGATGTCTTCAATAAAATCCCTCGTCGGGACCGGCAGGATCTCCACCTTCATTCGCCCGGACTCGAGTTGCGACTGGTCCAACAGACCATTGATAAGCTTGAGCAAACTTTCCGATGCACTCTCGATCAGGTCGATCAACTCCTGTTGTGTCACCGTGAGCGATTCCAGTTTCAACAAGTGAACAACCCCCGTGATTCCAGCCAGGAGCGTGCGGATCTCGTGACTCATGAAGGCGAGATAACGGCTCTTCGCTGCGTTGGCCCGCTCCGAGATATCCTTGGCCTGCGAAAGCTGGCGGTTGAGCCGCATCAGCGGGAACAGCCACCCCAACGCCCCGAGCGTCAGCACACCCAGCACCGCGAGCACTCCGTAAAGCCAGCGTAGGTCGGGTTTGTCCTGCGCATCGTAAAGCAACCCTCCAAGTGAAACCGATTCCGCCAGCATCCCGAATTCGGAATACGTATCGATCATGTGCTGCCAGCGGCCGGGATTCATGTGCCCCGTTTCGATCAGGCCCGGATGCATGAGCTGGTTGATCTGCTCCGCCTCAAACTCCAGATGCGCACGGTTTTTGTGCGGATGATATTCCTTCAAGATAAGGTCGATCATCTCCTGCGAGTGCGCCAGCGCGTAGTCCCAGCCGCGCAGGCTGGCCGCACGAAAGGCCTTCACCCGTTGCGGGTTTTCCCTGATCTGGTCCTCGGTGGTGAACAGGTTGTCCCCATAAAAATCGATACCGCCCGCCCGCGGGGTAAACGTCAGGTAATCGATCCCCGCCTGTTTCAACGTAAACGGTTCGTCCGTCTGGTAACCCGACATGCCGGCTACGCGACCCTCGATCAGGTCGTTCACGTCAAAGGTATGATGCACGACGTGCAGTTTGGCTGGATCGACACCTTCATTTCTGAAGTAGGCGAACAACTCCGCCGAACCCGGCTCGATCATCACCGGCTTGTCGTGCAGGTCGTGCAGGTCACGCACCCCCGCATCGTGTCGCGCGATCAATACGAGTGGCGAATGCTGAAAAATCACCGCCAGCACCACGACCGGCTCGCCCTTGCCTCGCAACAAAATCAGATCCGAGGTGCCCACGCCAAACTCCGCCTGACCGTCGAGCACGGCCCGCGCGGCATCCACTCCCGGAGCCGCCTCAATCGGCTCCACCTCAAGCCCCGCCTCGCGATAATAGCCCTGCGCGATGGCCGCATAATAACCCGCAAACTGAAATTGATGATGCCACTTCAACTGTAACCGCACGTGGTCCAGCTTCGGCTCATTCGCCACCGACTCCGCGTTCATTCCGCCCGGCACAAGCAGGCAACAGACAACCATAAGCACCAAAAACCCGCGAGGTATGGGATGATATGGAGGCGACATAACGGACTGATCGGAAAACAGCCGGATGTTTCACGCAGCCCACGCCCCCAGCAAGCCTGATAGCATTGGCCAATCGGAACGCTTGCGGGGAACAGGACCGGCACATTCAATGCGCGATCTCATGCCCGCCGATCTATCCCAAACACCGACCCCATTCTTCCGCATGGACGCCGGACGATGGTTGGCCGTCTTCCTGATCGCCTGCACCGTGCTGGCCTTCTGGCCGGTCACCAAGTGGCTGGTCGGCGAAGTCGCCGCGAGCCAGCAAATCCGCCAGTCCTTCGTGCTGCTCGGTGCGGCCGTCGGCCTCGTTGCTTGGCAACACGCGGGCCAGTGGCACCTGCATCTGGAGACCGGTAACCGCGCCTTGGCGCTGCTCTTCCTGGCCTACGCCTGCGTGACCGCCGCCTGGTGGTTGCACTTCTCCCTATTGGTGCTGCCCGCTTTCGCGCTAGCCCTGGCCGGGTGCCTCCATGTGCTCGTCGGAACGGAGGCTTGGCGCTTTATCCGGCCCATTTTTATCGGGTTCGTTGCTTGCCTGATCATCATTCTGCTTTTCCCGCAACTCGACTGGCCGCTGCGTCAGATGGCCGGCATCAACGCCGCACGCGTCCTCAACGGATGGGGCTTTACCCCTCAACTGCACATCTCCCTCCACCCCGCACCCAAGCTCATCCTTGATACTGGGCGCAATTTCTTTGAGGTCGCCACCGAGTGCAACGGCTTCGGCCTCATCACCAGCAGCGCCGTGTTAGCCGTCCTCGCCAGCGGCATCGCCGGTCGCCGCTGGCCGGTCCTGCTGTGGCTCGTGCCATCGGCGCTGGCCCTGGGCTTCTTCTTCAATCTCCTGCGCATCCTGATCATCTGCGTCCTGGCCCCGTTCTTCCCGCATCACTACCACGCCCTGCACGAGACCGCCGGCGTCCTCATCCTTTGGACCGGCCTCGGCCTCGTCGGCTGGCTCGCCTGGCGTCCCGCTTGCGACACACCCCTGCCGACCTCCGCCCTCACGAAATAAACCGGATACAGAGCGGGTAACGATAAAGGATGCCGTCGCCCGCCTTGATCGCGGCGACAATCGCCAGCACCAACGAGGCCAGCCCGATCAGCATCAACAACGGGATGCCCACCAAGACGAAGATCAACGGAACGGCGCACACCGCGTAGATCAGCAGCGAAATGTGGAAGTTAAGCACCTCCCGCGCATGGGCCGCCGCCGGACCGGGCTCCCCTTTTTTGACGAGGTATACGATCAAGGGCAGGATAAATCCCACGCCGATCAGCGCCGAAAGGTGACAGAGAACGATAAGGGCCTTGTCCCCTCCTCCGGAATAGGGATCGGGCAGTGCTGGCGGCGACGTTTCCATGAGTGAATGGGAAAACAACCCAACCTTCCCCCACCGCAAGGCAACATAAAGCCCCGCCCATCCCCCCTGAATCATGAAGCCGCCCCGCCCTTACGCCAGACGGACGGCGGCACTCCGAAACGCTGCTTGAACGCAGCCGACAAATGATAGGCCGAACTAAAACCAACCTGCTCGGCAATCGCCTCCAGCGTAAGCGGACTCCCGCCGATGAGCCGCTGAGCCCGCTCCAATCGCAAAAACAACAGATAACGTCGCGGTGAAAGCCCCGTGCGTCGCCGGAACTCCCGCCTGAACATCGCGTAACCCGCCCCCACTTCACGCGCGAGCGCCGGCATGCCGGGCGGCTCCGTTAACCGCTCGGCCAGAATGTGCGTCGCCCGCTCAACTGCCTTCACCAACGGCGTGGTCCGCTCCCCCTCCCGTGCCGTCAACAGCCCGAGCATACGCAACGCGAGCGCGGCGAGTTCCGCCTGACTCATCGACGCGTCCTTCTCGCGAATGCCTCGCAGCATCGCCGCGACCACATCGCTGAGCGCCTCCCGTTGTGCCACCGCCAACACGCCCCCCCTTCCAGGCAAGACACCGGCCTCGGTCAACAGCTGCGGCACCACACCTTCAAACTCGACCCAATGCTCAACCCACCCGGCTTCCGCCGAGGGCCGGTAACGATGCCACTGCCCCGGAACCACCAGAAGCACGTCTCCGCTGGCAACACGATTGATACCCCCCTCCCGCTCAAACTCGCACTCGCCCGCCCCCTTCACGATCACCACGACCTGCCAGGCACCCAGCATCCGCCCATGCGTCCAAGCAAAGGCGTGGTCGCTCGGATGCCCCGCCGGCGGGTAGGCATCGCCCGGAGCATTGGTAATACGTCCGGCCCCGCGCACCACGATACCCCAAGCCTGTTTCTCCACTGAAACAGGTAGGTATCTGGCAAAATCGAGGTCAGCCTTTGGCATAGTCAAAACTTGTATGCTCACCAGCAATGGCTGCATTCCGCTCCGACGGCAATTCGTATAAACTCACGCCCTCACCCACCCCCCTCCATGTCCAAATCACTTCCCCGTTCCGCCAAAAAATCCGCCGCCGCTTTCTCCGCCGCCTCCGAAGCCTATCTGGCCCTCGGCGTCGATGTGGAGGCCGCCCTCACCACCCTCGCCGCCACGCCCATTTCGCTGCACTGCTGGCAGGGCGACGATGTCGGCGGCTTCGAAAAAGCCGACGCCACGCTCTCCGGCGGAGGCATCCAGGCCACCGGCAACTATCCCGGAAAAGCCCGCACACTCGACCAACTCCGCCAGGACCTCGACCTCGTTTACAAGCTCCTCCCCGGTCGCCACCGCCTGAACCTCCACGCCATCTACGCCGACTTCGCCGGCAAGCCCGTCGAACGCGACGCCATCGAGCCGAAACATTTCTCGTCGTGGGTGGACTGGGCCAAGGCCCGCGATCTACACGGGCTCGACTTCAACCCGTCCTGTTTCTCCCACCCGCTCTCCAGCGACGGCACCCTCTCGCATCCCGACAAAACGGTCCGCGATTTCTGGATCGCCCACTGCGCCGCCTCCCGTCGCATCGGTGCCGACTTCGGCAAAAAATTCGGCACCCGCACCGTGACCAACGTATGGATACCGGACGGCTCCAAGGACACTCCCTTCGACCGCGCCGCCCCCCGCGCCCGCCTCGCCGCCTCCCTCGAAAAAGTCTTCGCCGAAAAACTGTCGCCCAAGCACCACCTCGACGCCGTCGAGTCGAAGCTCTTCGGCATCGGCGCCGAATCCTACACGGTCGGCTCGCACGAGTTCTACCTCGGCTACGCGCTCAAGCGCGGCGACGTCGCCTACTGTCTCGACGCCGGCCATTTCCATCCCACCGAGTCGATCGCCGACAAGATCTCCTCCGTCCTCCAATTCGCCCCCGCCCTCCTGCTCCACGTAAGCCGCGGCGTGCGCTGGGACAGCGACCACGTTGTCACCTGCGACGACCCCACCCGTGCGATTTTTGAAGAACTCGTGCGCGGCGGTTTCCTCGGCCGCACCGCCATCGGACTCGATTATTTCGACGCGTCGATCAATCGCATCGCCGCCTGGGTGATCGGCACGCGCGCCGCGCAGAAGGCCTTGCTGACCGCGTTGCTGGAACCCGCCGCGCAACTCCGCGCTGCGGAACGCACCGGCGACCACGCCCTGCGCCTCGCGCTGTTCGAAGAGTCGCGCGCCTTGCCGCTCGGACCGATCTGGGACGAGTTCTGCCGCCGCCACAACACGCCCGCCGGCCTCGGTTTCATGACCGAGATCCAAGCCTACGAGCGCGACGTGTTGTCCAAGCGCTGAGCCATTACAAAAAAGCGGTCGTGCCAACAGGTAGGGCGCGACCGCTGGGCGCGCCGGTTCGTCATACGCCGTCCTGGTGACTTCCTCCCTCCTGAGGACCCCGCCCAGCACGGCCCTCAGGATCGGACGCAAAGGCCTCCAAGCAACGAACGCCACGCACGCCGCCACACGTTGCACGCGGGCACGACCGGTTGACGCTGAAGCCACTGCAGCGCCGCCGCCAAATCAGCATCGGCGGGCTCCGCACTAAATAACGCCCGCTCATCCCGGTCGAGATCGGCAAGCTCCGTCCACGGCACATGGACAGGAGCGGCTGCGACCCGGTCATAAACTGCGGCCAACAACTCCGACTGATGATTCTCGTCAAACAAACGCCGGGCGGCGTCGCGGCCGTTGCGCCCCAATTCGGCCGCAAAATCCGGGGCATCGAAGATCCGCCGGCAGAGTGCGGCGATTTCGTCGGGCGTGCCCTCACGAAGAAAGAGCGCATCGCGCCCGTCCACCAGTTCACCGGCGATATTGGTGGCGGGCATCACCACGGGCTTCCCGGATGCCAAAAACTCCGCGAGCTTCGAGGGCAACCGGTAGTCATTGAACGGACCGGACTGGCCGGGTTGCACCAACACGTCGGCGAGCGCCAGTAACCCCGGGATTTTCAGGCGATCGACAAACCCGAGATCGAGTGACACCGCGCATTCATCAGGCGTGAGCTGGCGGACAAACCACGCCGGGGATTTGCCGGTGCGAATCAAGCGCACACAGCAACCGTCATGGTTGAGCTGCACCACGGCCTGATACAGCTCGCGTAATTCGGCGACATTGAAGGGATTCGCCCCGCCCGGATAGACGATAATCTTGGCTTCGGCGGGCAATCCAAGTTGACGACGCAAAGCGGGAGCAGGCAGGCCAATCTCAAAAAACACCCGATCCACCCCCGGCCGCAGCAAGGCAGCAGTTCGGCCTTCGGGAACAAAACGGGCCAGCGTGGGAGTGATGTGCGTGACCGCATCGGAGGCGTGCAGCAGCAGGCGATAGCGCCACGGGTGAATCAATCGGTGCCGCATGAGCGCACGCCAACGGAACGGCTCAGCCTTCCGCAAATCGGCAAAGGACAGACCGCACGTATGCTCGGCGAGAAACTCCTCGTTGTCCTCCAGGTGCACGACAAGCCGCGCCGGTTGCGAAAGCCGGCGTTGATAAGCAATGACGCAGTCGGCCACATGGTGACGCGGCGTCCAGGCGTGGATAATGTCGGCCGACCGGCCATCAGGAAAACAAGCCGGCTGCTTGAGAATGTCGGCATACAACAGAGGCCGGAACATCGGCGCGGGCACGGCGGTGATCGTGCCCGCGTTCTGCGGAACCGCGACCACACAGGCATGGCCGCGCCGGTGCATGCCGGCAGCAAACCCCGCGATGTGCAGAAGACTGTTGGAGCGAAAATCGCTGTAGCAAATGAACAGGATGTTCATGGTGCGGGGACCGAAGAGACGGCCTTGTTCGACAAGATCCGACGGATCACCACCTCGCCATGGCAGACCAGTGCAAGCAGAAATCTGTTCCACGCCATGGCAGGCGAAAAAACACAGGTGACCGAGATATGACTGGCCGCCGCCATGATCTTAAACCGGCGCAGCGCCACCTCCGCCGCACGGGCATGATGCCGCGCACGAGCAAGCCGCAATGAGGGCACCGGGGCACTCCGCCGGTCCGCCTCCTCCTTAAGCTCGGCAACCTCCGCATCGGCTTCGTCTGCGGTGTGACCTGCGACACGCAAATACACCCCAAGCGTGGCGGCGGCGACTGCCTGCGGCTCAAACCTCGCTTGGCGTGCCTTTCCCTCCGTCAACAAACGTTGCCGCAAAACCTCGTCGGTGAGGAGCCCTCGTAGTGCTCGCGCCATGTCATCCACTGAAAGCGGATCGAAATACTCAGCCGCCTCACCGGCGATTTCCGGCAGACTGGTGCTGCGGCTGCAGGCTACGGGCTTTCCCGCAACAATCGCCTCGGCCACCGGCATCCCAAAGCCCTCAAACAGGGACGGAAAAACCAGCCCTTCACAGCCATGCAGCAACGCCTGCATTTCCAACGGTGATCGGTAGCCAAGGTGAAGCGTGATTCCTGCGTCGTGTTGCCGATGTAATAAGGCCGCCGCAGGGTGGTCGTCGGGAAAGGCCCGGCCGGTCAGCACCAGTTTCCAACCCGCTGGCAAAGAGCTCCGGACTGTTTCCCAAGCCTGCAACAGACGATGGTGATTTTTATGCGGCCAAGGATGCGCTGGGAAAAACACAAAGGGCCCGCTTAAACCGAGTCCGGAAAGAATACGCCCTTGCCGGACCGGATCGAGCTTGGTGCGCGCATACCCGGCAGGGATGTTGCCGATCGTGGTTAGTTTTTCCAAAGGAACACCCAAGCGCCGATGGACATCCTGACGCGTAAATTCGGAAACACAGATGATGTGCTTAGCCTGTGGGAAGGATTCCCGGTCGCGACGGGCGCGGATCGCCAAATCCTGTTCCGTGAAAAACTCAGGATGATGGAGATGCAGGAGATCGGACACTGTAAGCACTCCCTGACGATCGATGAGATCCGACTCGCTGTATCCGGTGAACGAATGCACCAAGTCGGCTGCTGGCAGGCCATTTTCGACCGGCGAGCGAAGATGGCGGCGGGCAACTTCGGCACGATCACTAAACCGCACTGTCGGGGTAAACCCGTCCGGCAAGTCCAACTCGTAATACGTTCCGCGCGGGCAGTAGAGCGTGTAGCGATTGCGCCGGTCCAGGCCGGCCAGCGCGTTAATCAGCTCATGAGTGGCCTGCTCGATACCGCCCGCTCGACCCAGCTTCATCCAACGCAAGTCGAACAGGACATGGATGGAATCGGGTTGGGGCATGATGAGGTTAAAAGCCCCCCAACGGTGCACCACGAAGCCCTCCGGTCGATTGAATTTAACTACAGTCATATCGAGGCCCACCAGTAAGTCGTATCACTTATTCCGTTTGGATAGCAGACAGGGAGGGATCGCAGTTGAGATCAACAGGCCGACGTATGCCGAAACAGGCCACCGGTCGCACCCTGATAATTGCCACCGTTTTCTTGAAACGCACTACCCCAGCACCACCAGCAAGATCGCCGCGAGCATCAGCCCCGCGCCGATCAACCGGCTGCGCAACACCGCTGGGGCGAGCGTCTGCTCCTCGTTGGAGAACCAGTGGCCAATGAGCCACACCGCCGCGACGCTCCACAATCCACGTGCTGAATACACGATGTTCACCGCCGTCGCGTCGCCAAACACGCCGAGCACATACGCCATGCTCGCCGCCTGCATGGCCAGCAGCACGCTGCCGCCGACCAGCCAGCCCCACGCCCTTTTCGGCACCGCCGTTAACGGCGCGTTGAAAAACGGAATCAACAACACCGACAATCCCGCCACCGCCCCGAACATCAGCGGCAAAAACCGCCCTACGCCCCAGGCGGGTGCCCATTTCTGGGTGAGCACATCGGTCATCGCAAAACACACCGCGGCGAGTCCTGCCGTGATCACCGTGCGCCCCACCGCATGCTTCGGACGCGAGTCGCCGCGGCTCAGCAACACGATGGCCAGCGTGCTCAACCCCGCCGCGATCCACCACACCACCGGCACCGGCTCGGGCAGCAACATCACGCTGCAAAACGCCACCAGCACGATTTTTACCCCGAGCACCGGCGTCGCCACCGAGACATCGCCGTAATTCAGAGCCAAAAACGTGAACACTTGCCCCATGAAAAAAAGCACCGCGCCCACCAACGGTTGCCAGAGCATCGACGCGGGTTGGCCGGTCCCGCCCAGCGGATAAAGCAATGCAAACACCACGCCCATCCCGAGGTTCGACACAAACGTCGTCCGCCACACCCCGACGCCCCAATGCGCCGAGCGTTTCAGCAACAACACCGCGAGCACATAGCCCACGCTGCTCGCCAACGGAAAAAATAGATGTGCCGGAAAATGCATGCTCCCGCCCACGCTCGGTCGCCCCAACCGCAGGCGCAAGCCCGCCGGTTGCAAACGGGCGGCTTGCCCCGCGCCCACAGGCACACATGTTTCCGTCCCACGACCATGTCAGCCATCGAAACCGCTCCCTCCCCCGCTCCGACCACGCCCCGCCCGCTGGTCCGTCCGGAACTGCTCGCCCCCGCCGGCGACTGGGAGTGCGTGCGCGCCGCCGTCGAGAACGGTGCCGACGCCGTTTACTTCGGACTCGAGCGTTTCAACGCCCGCATGCGCGCCAAAAACTTCACGCAGGCCGACCTCCCCGCGCTCATGGAGTTTCTCCACAAACGCGGCGTCCGTGGCTACGTGACCTTCAACGTCCTCGTCTTCACCCACGAGCTCCCCGACGCCGAGGACTACCTGCGCACCATCATCGCCTCGGGCGTCGACGCCGCCATCGTCCAGGACATCGGCATCTGCCGCCTCATCCGAAAAATCTCCCCCGACTTCCCCATCCACGGCTCCACCCAGATGACCGTCACCGGTGACGCCGGCGTGGAATTTGCCCGCGAACTCGGCGCCGAACTCGTCGTCCTCGCCCGCGAAAATTCCATCAAGGAAATCCACGCGATCCAAGACGCCCAACGCACCGCCAACAAAACCCCGCTTCCCCTCGAAGTCTTCGTGCATGGCGCCCTCTGCGTCGCCTACTCCGGCCAGTGCCTCACCAGCGAATCCCTCGGCGGACGCTCCGCCAACCGCGGCGAATGCGCCCAAGCCTGCCGCCTTCCCTACGACCTCATCTCCGACGGACAACAAGTCCCCCTCGGCGACCGCAAATACCTCCTCAGCCCGCAAGATCTCGCCGGACTCGACGTCCTCCCCGAGCTCGTCAAAGCCGGCGTCTCATCCCTCAAAATCGAAGGCCGCCTCAAGTCCCCCGAATACGTCGCCAGCATCACCCGCGTCTACCGTCAGGCCCTCGACAAAATCTTCACCGAACAAGAAACCGGCTTCGACCCCATCCGCGCCCGCTACGAACTCTCGATGACGTTCTCGCGCGGCCTCTACACCGGCTGGTTCAACGGCATCCAAAACCAAGAACTCGCCCACGGTCGCTTCGGCACGAAACGCGGCGTCCTCCTTGGCACCGTGTCTCGCGTCGAAAACGACCACGTCGCCCTCCGTCTCGAATCCGCCCTCAAACCCGGCGACGGCGTCGTCTTCGATGCCGGCAACCACGCCGCCGGCGAGGAAGGCGGACGCGTCTACCAGGTCGAGCCCCAGCGCAACGGCGAGACCGTCCTCCGCTTCGGCCACGGCGACCTCAACTTCCGCCGCATCAAACCGGGCAACCTGCTCTGGAAAAACAACGACCCCGCGCTCGACCGCGAACTGCGCACCACCTTCGAAGGCGAAAAAATCCGCTTCACCCGCCCCGTCGACGTCGAGGTGCACGGCCACGTCAACGCGCCGCTCACGCTCATCCTCAACGACCACGAAGGCCACGTCGTAAAACTCGAGTCGCAGGCCGCCCTCGCCGCCGCGCAAAACCAGCCGCTCACCCAACAGCGTCTCGAAGACCAGCTCGGACGTCTCGGAGGAACGTCCTTCAAACTCGGCACTCTGACGTCGCATCTCGAAGGCGCGGTCATGTTGCCGATGAGCGAACTCAACCGTCTCCGCCGCGAAGCCTCCGCCGAACTCGACCGCCTGCGCGGACTCCCCAAGCGCTGGACGCTCGTCGAAAAAACTCCTCCGCTCTCCTTCGCCCCCACCGAGTCCACTCCGTCAACCGCCGCGCTCATCCTCGTCGTCCGCAGCCTCGAACAACTCGACGCCGTCCTCGCGACCGGCGGCTTCGCCGACATCTACTGCGAATTCGAAAATCCCAAACACTATCGCGACGCCGTCCAAGCCTTCCGCGCCTGGCAAACATCTTCCATCATCCATCACCCATCATCCATATCGTCGGCTGCGCCGGCGATATGGGTCGCCCCCCCCCGCATCTTCAAACCCGGCGAGGAATGGATCCTCAACCAAGTCCGTTCCTCCGAAGCCGACGGCTACCTCGTCCGCAATCACGAGCACCTGCGTTTCTTTAAAAACGACCGCAAACGCGGCGACTTCTCCCTCAACGTCGCCAACCCGCTCACCGCCGAGTATTTCATTTCCCACTACGGACTCGAACGCGTCACCGCCAGCTACGACCTCAACGTCGTCCAGCTTGAATCCCTCCTCGCCGCCGCGCCCGGCGCCTGGTTCGACCTCACGATCCACCAGCACATGCCCATGTTTCACATGGAGCACTGCGTCTTTTGCGCGTTCCTCTCAAAAGGCAAAGACTACCACGACTGCGGCCGCCCCTGCGAAAAACACGCCGTCTCGTTACGCGACCGCACCGGCTCCGAGCTCCCGCTCAAGGCCGACGCCGGCTGCCGCAACACGGTCTATAACAATCGCGCGCAGACCGGCGCCGAATACTTCGACCGCTTCCGTGCGCTCGGCGCGCAAAACTTCCGCGTCGAGTTCGTCAATGAGAACGCCGCCGAGGTCACCCGCACCCTCGCGCACTATCAAAAACTCTTGCGCGGCGAAATCGCCGGCACCGACCTGTGGAAGGAGCTGCGCGTGATCAACCAGCTCGGCGTCACCCGCGGCCAGATGGAAGCCGCCCCCCAGGTCATCTTCAAAAAAACCTGATACCAACGCCCCCTTGCTTTTGGGTTTAGAGCAGTTCAAATAAAACTGTAGCTGCAAGTGCCGGGGTGGAACGCGTTGACCTCAACGCGTTGGGGCGAATCCGCACTCTCAAACCAGCGCGTTGGGGTCAACGCGCTCCACCCATGGCTAGTTACAGTTTTACTTAAAACGCTCTAGGGTAGGGCGAACCGTCTCGGTGAGCCGCGGCTCGGCAGGGACGCCTCGCCCTACCTGGCCATTTTCACCTCAACTGGTATCAAAGCCACGGGCCGTTGATATGATATCGGCGTCTCTCGGATTTTGGATTTTAACGCAAAGCCCCCTAAGAACCCGCAAAGTCCGCAAAGCGTTGGATGTCTCAGGCCTTTGTGTTCTTCGCGAACCTTTGCGCCTTTGCGTCAAAATCTGATTCGAAAGACTTGTTGGCATGAGCCGTCGCTTGTCCGCCCTCAGCCCCACAGGCTCCGCGCCTCCACCGACAACAACTCATCGTCGGCAGCACGTCCATTCCCCGTAGCCGCGAGCCCCGGCGAGTGGCGGTTCGGCTTCCACAGCTCCTTCACCACCCCGCCGCACCCCTCGGCCAACTCCACTCCGCCCCACGCATAATCCTTCGGCAGCCGCGCAAACCACTCCGGCCGCTCCGCCAGCAACCGCGCCGCCAGCCAGTGCCGCATAAATGCGTAGAGCGTGTCCCGCCCTTCGTCGCCCGCGCGCCGGAGCTTTTGGCGAAACGCCGCTCCATGCGCATACGTCACCCGCGCCCGGTGCGCCAGGCCCGCCGCATACCGTGCGGGCAACGCAACGCCCAGCCAGCGCGACGCCTCCTCGACCACCTGCTGCGCCGCCGCCTGCGCGATGATCGGCGTGTCCCGCTCCAACTGCGGACGCCCCGCCACGCGGCGTTTGCGGAGTGGAGATGAAACCGGGGCAGGCATGACGGGTGGACTCAGGATTTCGCGGGGGAATCTTCGTCGAGCGTGTAGTGGTGCGCAGCATCCACCTCGGCCTGGGCATAAGCGGACTCCGGCAAGACCGCCGCCTCCGCCTCGACCGCTTTCACCACCGGTGCCGTCGCCGCCTCCACCAACGCGATCTCCTCGGGCGTGAGCTCGTAGAGCTGGTAAACGAGTTGATCGATGGCCGTGTCCGTCGCCTTGATCTCGCGCTGCAACCGCGTCTGCACATCCGGCGACTTCGTGACCGCCACGTCCGCGTGCAACTTCAGCATCCGCTCGACGAGCGCGACGAGTTGGTCGTGGTGCGCGCGGTCTGACTTCTTTTTAAGATCCGTGAATGGCAACGGAATAGCAGCCAAGTGACCGCGCTTTACCTGAGCGAGTGCCTCACCCTTCTCTGGATTGATTACGTTTTGGTAAAACCAGTTCAGAAACCGTGAATTCAACAATCCAAGGAGCCCGCCCAATGTGAAATCCGTGCCTCGCCCTAAAATGGTATATAGGTTATCGCGAACGACGAATTGCTGACGATCCAAGGTAGCTACAAATGAGTCTCCGGTTTGCCGGATCACGATTTTCTCCGGCGCATCGTAATTCGCGGAATACCGAGGCTCGGCGAGCCAATCACCAAGGCTGATCCAATAGTCGTTTTTCCATAACGTGCGATATCGATGAATCAGACTTCCACGAAGCAACGGACGAAACGTCTTATCGCGGCATATTTCGGACACGAAGGGCTTTTCATCTACGATGGCTCGCGTCTGCTTCGGCTTACCTTTGCCGACCTGAAACGGCTTTGCTCCTTGGGTGATCAAAAACCAAGTATCCAGCTTGGGCAGCGACTGCATTCGTTCTGAAACTGCAAAAACTTCCGCCCGTTCTCTAATATTCACGGGACCGCCATCTGCATTTTTCCAGCGTGTCTGCGGAATGCCATATTGCTCCGCCACTTTCTTGTCTTTGACAAACGAGATTCTGATCTCATGCGCAGGACCAGGTTGCTGACGCTCGAAAATACATACCTCCGTATCAACGGTGACACCCTTGAAGACAGGCGTGAGGTAATGAACGATTTCAGTGATCGTGTGCTTGGAAAACACACGCCGTCGAAGCGCGATCGTCTGTAAATTAAGCAACCATGTATTCGGTATGATCACACCGACGCGACCTTCCTTCGCAGCCAAAAAGAAGGCCTGCTCAAGGAAGAGGAGATACGAATCCAACTGATATGATTGGAGGTCAAACCGCGCGTTTAAATACCGGGTGTCTGGCGTTGTTAGTTCCGCCCCATACGGCGGATTCCCGATCACCGCATCGAACCCGCCTGCCGACATCACCGGCTTAAACTCCTCGGCCCAGTCGAACACGTTCAGCTTGTAGCGCGCCTCGTCATCCAACTCCGGCAAGTCGGCCTGCGCATAAAAATCGGGACCGATCAGGCTGTTGCCGCATTTGATGTTGTTGCCGAGGTCGGGCAGCACGCGGTGGAAATCCATCTGCTTGCCTTGCAGCTCGCGCGCCTCGCCTTCCAGCACCTTGAGCAGCAGCGAGAGTTTCGTCACCTCCACGGCCTGCGTGTCGATGTCCACCCCGTAAATGTGCGTGACGAGGATGCGTTTGCGTTCGGCGGTCGTGAGCCGCCAGCCGCCGTTCCCTTTGCCCACGCCGTGCGCGTTGGGCGAGGTTTCGTAGATCGGCGGCTGTTTCTTTTTCGCCCAGCCGGCCGGATCGTTCTTCGCGTAATAATCCAGATACCACGCGAGCAGGAAATCGTAGGCCCCGAGCAGGAACGAGCCCGAGCCGCACGCCGGGTCGAGCACGCGGATTTTTTCGATCTGCTTCGGCGTCTTGCCGTCCACCAGCGGGCCGACCGTCTGCCGCACGATGTAGTCCACGATATACGTCGGCGTGTAATAAACGCCGCCCGCTTTGCGCACCTCGGGCTTCTCCTCGACCTTCACCTTGTGCGGCCCGTCGAGCTGGATGACCTTGCCGAGGAACTGTTCGTAAACGTGGCCGAGGATGTCGGCCGAAACCACCGCGAAGGCGTAGGGACTGCGCGGCCAGTAAAGCGCGGCGAGCACTTCCTTCAAAACCGCATCGTCGATGTCGAGGCCGAGCGTCAACCGGTCCGGCGACTCGTCGCGCCCTTTCTCGTTGGCGAAGTGGAACAGCCCCGAGTTGTAGCGGAAATCGGCGCGTTCAAAAATCTCCCGCAGACGCGGATAGAGGCGCGGGCCGGCCGTAAGCGCCTGCAACTGGCCCAGCGGCTCGATGCCGCGGTCCTCGGCGATGCGCAGGAACACGATGCGGTCCAGGATGCGCTGCACCGCGAAATTGAGTTCGCGCTCGTCGAGTGTGTTGCGCTTGGCGAGGTTAACCGCGAGCAGCTGGCGCCAGTTTTCCAGATCGGCCAGGAAATCGTCGTCGAACCCGGATGTCCCTCGTTTGCCGCGATTGGTGGCGGCGTATTTGTCAAACGACCCCTTGAGGACGGCGTCCTTGGAGAAGATCGCGGCGATCTCGTCCCACCGCAGCGCAAACTCCTCGTAGGTGCAGTAGAAGATGCGGCCGGTCGACGCCTTGTCGTCGGCGCGGGGGCGGATGCGCGTGTCGTAGATCGCAAACTCCTGGAAATCCGTGGCGATGCCCAGGGGAAGCTTGGCCGTCCACGAATAGCGGCGCAGCTGCGCGGCGGGCGCGGGATCGTCTTTGATACGGACGGCGGGCTTCTTGGCCTCGACGAAAAACTTGCGGTTGCCGCCGATGCGAAACGAGTAGTCCGGCGCCGTGGATTGCCCGTTGATCTTGAGCATGTCCTCATGGACGACGTCCTTGTAGGCCTCGGCGTGGCCTTGGCTATTGTCAACATCCCAGCCTAGCGCCTTGAAGAGCGGGTCAAGGAATTCGCGCCGCAGCTCCAGTTCCTTGTAATCAGCCGCCAGATAGGAATCCAGGTTGCGGCGGAAGGTCTCCACCCGTTCGGCGATACTGGCGGGAATCGGCATGGGCTTGTTTTGTAAGTTCAAAACAAGGTCCGTTCACCGCCTAGGCAAGAACCGAGTCACGGCGTCCGTCACGGTCGTCGGGAGATAACACCACCGCCGAACCCGGGCGCGGCCGCCCCGTCCTGCGCCTGCCGAAAACACGGGGTAGCCTCGTCACCTCGGCGGCCCCGTGCGACTGCATCGTTACGATTACGATTTGCTGCCGCCGCGCAGCACCGCACCGATCCCGACTGCGGCGAGCACGCCGCCACCGATGATGTAGTAAATGTGATTGGGCACGCGTCCGCCGCCGTCCACGGCGTTGGCCACGTCAGCCCCGACTTTCGCCGCCGTTCCGGCGATGGAGTCTTTGCGCGCCAGCCCGTGATAAACGAGATAGCCGCCGACGAGGATGAGGATGATACCGATTATTTTGTTCATGATAGGAAGATGTCTGGATCTTTACTCACCATTCGTCGTGCCATCACCTCCAATGAAATCCGCTACAGTCTAGCCAATAGTGTTTAACAAATTAAATCCACTCCACCCACCTGCTTAACGCGCACTCATCCCAGCGCAAACTGCACGACCCCCGCTCAACTCCATGCAAGCTGCACGATGCCCGCGCCCCCATCAACGCGCCGGCAGTAGAAAATAAAAATCGCTGCCCTTGCCGACTTCGCTGCTGCATGCGATCGAACCGCCGTGCGCGACCACGATCTCGCGGGCAATCGTCAGTCCCAGTCCGGCCCCGCGCTGTTCTTGATCCGGCCCGCGGTAAAATTTTTCGAAGACGAGCGCCACGGTCTCGGGCTTCATGCCGGGCCCCTGATCCCGCACACCAAAACGGATAAAATCATCGGACGCGGGTTCCGCATAGAGCGTGATCATCGTCTCTGGGCCACAGTATTTGGATGCGTTGGTGAGCAGATTGATGAACACATGCCGCAAGCGGTCGGCATCGACATTCACCTCGGTCAATTCCTCCGCGACTTCCACGACCACGGTCTGCCCAGCAGCCTCGATGATCGCCTTCATTTCGTGCGCCATGTCGGACAGCAATTCGGCCACCTGCACCGGTCGGCGATTAAGGATCGATACGCCGCTTTCGAGCCGGCTGAGATCCAGCAGATCGTTGAGAATGCGCAGCAACCGCTCCGACTCATCACGCGCGGTTTCGAGCAAGTCGCGCTGCCGGTCGGTGATCGGACCGAAATTTTGCTCGAGCAACAAATAGATCGCCATGCGCAGACTGGTCAGTGGCGTTTTCAACTCGTGGCTCACGGTGGATACCAGGTTGCCCTTCACGTCGTCGAGCAGCCGGAACTTGGTTACGTCCTGCAAAATCACCGCCGCACCTCCGAATCCCGTGAGCGCATCGCCGATCGCCAGGATGCGAGGCAGATAATGCCGCTCGCTCCCCTCGACATGCAACGTGACCACCTGGTCGTAGCCGGTGGGCAGATAATGAACGCCGCTCGCGAGCACCTGCTTGAGGGGCTCATCCAGTGCAGTAGGCAATCCGCCGGCAAACTCAGGCAAGGCCGCGATCGCCTCGGCTGCGGGGTTGCGCACCTCGTGCTTGCCGTCGGTGGCGACCACAAACAGCGGATCGGGCGTCGAGGTAAGTGTGGCTTCCATCGTCCGACGTGCGCGGATCACACTCTCATTCATCGCATCACGATAGACGCGCAACTTGGCCGCCATGATGTTGAACGTGCGGGCGAGGTCCCCGAGTTCGTCGTTGGTGGTGACGGGCACATCCTGATCCAGACGGCCTTCGCCCAAGGCAGCGGCCGATTCCTTGAGCGCCTGGATCGGCCTCAACAACGCCCGCGCCAGCCGGTAGGAAAGGAACAGCGAAAGCAGAATGGCACCGACCATCGCGACGACGAGAAAGTTGATACTCCCCCGGGCCAGTCGCGCCGCCTGCGCCGCCGAGTCCTGAAAATCACCGTAATCGCTTTTGGTGAGATCCTCGATCGCACCCAGCACACGGAAGCGCATGGTCTCCGTCTCGCGCAATGCCGCCAGCGAGGCATCCCCGCCATTTTCCAAAGTCCCATGCGACAGCGTGTCCATGCCGCCAAACGCGATGTCGATTTTTTCCAACAACTGCGCTCGCGGTGTGCCGACGGAAGCGAGCGACTCTTCCATAAAATACTTACGGAAACGCGACCGTTGCTCGGCATAATGCGTGCGGGCAATTGTGATGTCGCCTCGCTGCGCAGTGGTCAGCGCGCTCGCCATGAAGTTGGCCGCCTCCCGCATCTCGTAACCGTTGATCATCGCCCGATAATCCTCCGTCAGGTTCTTCTCAAGCGACTGCGCGAGGTTGCGGTAGAGCACCGTGGTCACACCCGAAACCGCGATAAACAACAACAGCAGCGGCAGCAGGCCGAGGTAGAGGCGGATGCGCAGCATGGTGCGAGGGGCTGCGGCTAGAGCAGCCCGAGTTTTTGGCGTTTGCGATACAGCGTCGCCGGGTCGATGCCCAACACGTGCGCGGCATCGTCCAACGTCTTCGTCAGCGCGAGCACGCGGCGGATGTGCTCGCTCTCCAGTTCGTCGATCGTCACGCGTCCGCCAACCGTGATCCGGCCGTCCGGCGAACCTAAAAAATTATCCGGCAGGTCAGTCATCTCGATCACGTCCCCGCCGGCCAGAATCACGGCTCGCTCGATGACGTTGCGTAGTTCGCGTAGATTCCCCGGCCATCCGTAACCAGCAAACGCCGTGTCCACCTCGGGGGTGAAGCCGCCGATTTTTTTGCCAAGGCGCCGCGAGAAGAATTCGAGATAACTCCGTGCCAGTCGCATGAAGTCAGCCGGCCGGTCGCGCAATCCGCAAAGCGTAAGCGTAATCACGTTGAGCCGGTAATACAGGTCTTCGCGAAAACGCCCGGCCTTCACTTCCTCGGCCAGGTTACGGTTGGTGGCGGCGATCACACGCACGTTGGCACGGCGCACGCGCGATTCGCCGATACGCTCATATTCGCGTTCTTGGAGCAGGCGCAGGAGCTTCGGCTGAATCTCAAGCGGCATCTCGCCGATCTCATCCAGGAAGAGCGTCCCGCCATCGGCGGCGGCCACCTTGCCCAGCGTATCGTTGACCGCACCGGTGAAGGAGCCCTTCACGTGGCCGAAGAGTTCACTCTCGAGCAGCTCCTTCGAGAGGCTCGGACAATTGACGGTGACGAACGCGTTTTCCTTTTGCGCGCCACGACGGTGGATTTCGCGGGCGAGCACACTTTTGCCCGTGCCGCTCGGACCGAGGATCAGGATGCTTGCGGAGGTCTCTGCGGCCTTGAACGCGATGGTAAGCGTGCGCTGCATCGTGACTTCCTCGGACGTGAGATCGACGGCGGGCGACTCCTCGGTAAGCTGCGACTCAAGTTGCTCGACGCGTTTCTCCAGACGCCGGCTACGCCCGACCCTGTCGAGCACCTGGCGAATCTGTTCCGGCGTGAACGGCTTCGGAATAAAATCAAAAGCCCCGCGCCTCATCGCCTCGACCGCCGTGCTGATGTTGGCATAGGCCGTGAACATCACGACCGGCAGGGACGGCTGGATCTTGAGGAGTTTTTCCAACACTGAGAGTCCGTCCTCAGTGCCCAATTTCAAATCGAGGAAACACGCATCGAAAGGCTCCGCCTCCAACTCCTTGAACGCGCGCAAGCCATTGGGGACTCCGGTCGGTTCGTGCCCCATCGCCTCGACGGCAAGTCCGGCGGTTTTCCGGATGGAGGGCTCATCATCAACGATCAGGACGCGCATGGTTGTAACAAGATTTCAGAGTAAGCGGTTTGGTTCTCGGCTTTCGCAAGGTTCGATTATGAAGACGGACGTCCGCCCTCGCTCCTTAAAAGCCAAGGCGGGGCTGCTTTAAAGGCAACCCCGCCAGGTCCAGCTTCAACTAACAACCCCGGAAGTCGCACCTCCGGGAATCTTTATATATTCAACACACAACACACTATAATACATCGGTGGCTAAGATTGGTTCCCGTGATGTCGTGCGAAGAAAAAAATCACCAGCGCAAGCACCAGAAAACCGACGGCAGTCACCTTCGCATAATGACCCCACGGCTCGTCCACGGTTCCACCCAAATCGAAAATCACCGCAACCAACGAGAGCAGAAAAAACGTTACCGACCACGTGAACAGGCCGCCCTTAACGCGACCCCGAACCGCATCCGGCCGGCCGTGCACTGTAAACTCATGATGTGAATGAGTGTGCATGGAACGAGTAGCTCAGACGAACGTCGGCAAACGTTAAGCGCGGGGCCTGCGACCAAGGAGGAGCGACACGACAAAAAGCACGAGGAACACCAGAAACAGAACCTTCGCGATGCCCACGGCCGTGCCGGCGATCCCGGTAAACCCCAAAGCCGCCGCAATCAGTGCGATTATCAGAAAAGTAATGGACCAGCTTAGCATGGTGATGGGATGGAGTGGTTATGAGACGTGGAAATAAAACCCCTCTCCTAACGCGCTTTACATGCCAACCGGCCACATGAGACCACTACCCACTGCACAATAGTTAATTACAAATTATCGCGCATCAACTTCACCGCGCGGCAAGCCTTAAACCGTGCAAGATGCGGCCCCCACCAACCACCTTCGGGCGCAAAACGCATGACCTCCGGATCTTCGGCACCATCGCTCATTTTTTCCACAACTACATTTCTAGTGTCGAATTGCATGCGGTAATACGTCTTAACGTGGCCCACCGTTTCCATGGACTCCCCCTCCCCGAAAAAATCTTCCGCCCCCACGACTCCGGTCGTCGCCGTCAGCCCCGCCCACGATCTTGAAATCAAGGACGCACAACTGATCTTCAACTCGGCTTGGCAGGCGCTTGAAACCGAAGTCGGTCGTGAGCAACTGCGCTTCCCGAAGGAAATCATCCTGCTCGGCGGCGCTCCCGGTTCCGGTAAAGGCACCAACACCGACTTCATCCTCAAGGCCCGCGGCCTTACCTGCCAGCCGATCGTCGTCAGCGCTTTACTCGACACACCTGAAGCCAAGCGCATCAAGGATGCCGGTGGCATGGTCGGTGACCGCGAGGTCATCGGACTCCTCCTCAGCCGCCTCCTCGAACCCCAGTTTCGCGACGGCGTCATCCTCGACGGCTTCCCCCGCACCAAGGTCCAGGTCGAGTGCCTTAAACTCCTCGTCGAGCACATCCAGGCCCTGCGTAGCGAGTTTTACGATACGCCGCTCGGCATCTATTTCCGCCAGACGACCATCCATATCATGGTGCTGTTCGTGGATGAAAAAACATCCGTCGACCGCCAACTGAAGCGCGGCCGCGACATCCAGGCCTACAACGCCGAAGTGCGCCGCACCGGCGTCGGGGAACTCCTCGAAGAACGCGCCACCGACTACGACACCGCCCTCGCCCAGCGCCGTTACCGCGTTTTCAAGGAGCAAACGTGGGATGCCCTCCAGTCTCTGAAGGAGATTTTCCACTACCACTTCGTCAACGCCCAGGGCGAAATCCGCGAGGTCGAGCAAAACATCCTCAAGGAACTCCAATACCAGAGCACCCTCGAACTCGACTCACGCACCCACGACATCCTCCGCGTCATTCCGGTCGCCAGCGAGATCATCGTCCACGCCCGTCAGGAGATGGTCAAACGTCTCGATGCCTACGCCGTCGAGCAAGGCGACCTGTTTGCGAAGGTCGTCACATTCATAGACCAAAAGATCGTCCCGATCATCCTTCGCCACGCCATCTCCGGCGTCGCCCTCGTCAATACCGAGGAACCCCTGCTCGACGACCCGCGCTCCCTCGCGATGCTCATCGACATCTTCTCCGAACGCGGCTTCCACGCCGTCGTCGACATCCACCGTATCGAAGTCCCCGAAAAATTCGATCTGACCACCGGCTGCATCAAATGCCGGTTTAAAAAAGTCTATCGCATCCAGATCCGCTTCCAAGGCTCGGAAATCCGCCGCGGTTAACGCACGAACCGCGCAACATCGATCTCGGCGGTAAACCCCTGCCCCGAGGTCAACCGGTCCACCCATTGCCGCGCCAGCCACGGCCCGAGCAGCGCCCCCTTCGAACCGAGTCCGTTGATCACGCCCAACCGGGGTTCCTGCGGAGCGTATCCCACCAACGGCATGCGATCCGGCGTGGTCACCCGCACACCCGATTCCTGCGCGCTCACGGTAAAATCACGACCGCCCAACAGATCCACTGCGGAGCGCTCCAGTTCCACGCGCGCTGCTTCGGCATCGCCCGCGCCGCGCACATAGGTCGCGCCCACGCGCGCCTCACCGGCTGCCGTCGGCAACACCCAGTGTCCTCGATTCAGAATGACATCAGGCGCAAGCCCCGCCACCGCCACGCGGAGGATTTCACCCGTTGCACGCACACACGTCACCCCGCCCCATGCCCGTCCGCCATCGGAGTCCGCCCCCGTGCAAGCAATGACCTTCTCATAACGCGCCAGTGCCTCCGGCAAACCAATGCGCACCTCGCGCAGCCGTCCCGCCGCCAACCACCGAACCCGTGCCGCTGCGATGAGGGCAGCCGTGTCCACGCGCAATGCACTCTCGATCCAAAACCCTTCGCTATCCGCCTCGCCCGCATACGGAGCCAGTTCTCCCCGCACCGACTTCGCGGCAAACACACGCCGCTCGTCGTCATCGCGAAACAACCGTCGCACCCGCATCATCCGCACCAACGGCACGCCCAGCACCGCCTCCACTTCGCGATACATTTCCAGCGCCGGCTGCCGAAGCGCATCAATGCCCCGGCTCTTCACGATGCGCTGACCGGTGATCGGATTGATGATTCCCGCGCCGACCCGTGACGCCGCGCCGGAGTGACCTGCATCCACAATTTCGAAATCAACGTCTGCCTGCTCGCAGGCATGGCCGAGCAAGGTTCCGGCGAGCCCCTGACCGACGATCAGTAACGGAGCGCGCATCACGTTCGCCATGCGCACCGTCCGATCACTGCTTCACTGCCAGCGCGGCACCGACGATGCCCGCCTCGTTCAAGAAAGCCGCCGGGACGATCGGCGTGTGCAGCTTCAGGTATTTGAACCATTTGTCATGATCCGCGCTGATGCCTCCGCCCACGATGATGAGCTGCGGACAAAGGATCGTTTCGAGCTGGTTCAGGTAATCGCTCACCTTGTGAGTCCACTTTTTATAGGAGAGCTTTTTGCGCTCCTTGGCGGCGGCGGACACATAACACTCGGCGGACTTCCCCTTGATTTTCAGATGCCCGACCTCGCTGTTCGGATAGAGCCGGCCATCGACAAACAACGCGCTGCCCACGCCGGTTCCGAACGTCAGCAACAAGATCGTGCCCTTGCGGTCCTTGCCCGCGCCAAAACGCACTTCGGCCACGCCGGCCGCGTCGGCATCGTTGACCAGACTCACCGGCATACCGGTCGCCTTGGTGAAAAGTTTGTCGGCATCCAGATCGATAAAGTCCTTGTGCAGATTGGCGGACGTGCGAATCACACCGCCGTGAATCACTCCGGGAAACCCGATGCCGATCGGCCCCTTCCATTTGAAATGCGCGGCGAGTTTTTTAATCTCCCTGGCCATGTCCCCCGGTGAAAGCGCCGTCGGCGTGGGGATGCGGTGGCGCTCGGCCAGCAACTTGCCCGTCGTAGTGTCAACCGGAGCGCCCTTGATGGCCGACCCGCCGATATCGATGCCGAGAACGTTCATAAGCGCGTGAAAACGAAACCTGCTTAGTTTTTGCAACCGCAGTCATGCCCCTCGCCGCCTCCACCACCGCAGCAATCGCCTCCGCCGCCGCAACAGCCGCCTTCGCCCTGGTGCGCATGACCATGCTTGATCTCCTCTTCACTCGCCTCGCGCACACCGACGACCTCGACCTCGAAAACCAGATCGACGCCAGCCAGCGGATGGTTCGCATCGAGCACGACGTGATCGCCGTCCACTTCGACCACGCGCACAATCGGCGAAAACGGGTCTTCCCCCGCACGAAACTGGTCGCCTGGATTCAGCTCACCCTCGACAGGCAGCAACGATTTCAACACGCGCTGCACCTGTTCCTTATCGTAGTCCCCGTAAGCCTTGGCCGACGGCACGTTGACTGTTTGTTTCGTGCCTGGAGCCACGCCATGCAGAGCCTCGTCGAGGCCGTCGATGATCTGGCCCGCGCCCTCGAGGTAGCTGATCGCCTGACCGCCCGACGACGTATCCAGCAAGCGTCCCTGCGGATCGCGCAGCGTATAGTGAAAAGTAACAACGTTTCGGCTCATGTGGTAATGAGCCAGTCACGAAGCCCCCCCGCCCGCTGGCAAGGTCGAAAACCTCCCGCCCCCGCCCGCACGGCACGCCCACCCGGCTTCTCATCAATGCACAAGTATGTTCCGGCCAGAACACACTTGTGCATCAGACGTCGCTTGCGACTCCTACCCAAAAACCTCCAAGACGGTTGCCTCGCGACCCCGCGCACTCGAGATAGCTGATCGCCTAACCACCCAACGATATGTCCAGCAGGCGCCCTCCCCCCAGTATTGCGTAGCGTATAGTGAGAAGTAACAACGTTTCGGCTCATGTGGTAAAGACCAGTCACAAAGCCCCGCCCGCCCGCACGGCACGCCCCTCCCGATTCCTCATCAATGCACAAGTATGTTCCGGCCGGAACATACTTGTGCATTAAGCGTCGTTTACGACTCCTGCCTCAAAACCTCCAGTGGCGGTTGCCTCGTGATCCCGCGACCCGACAACCAACCCGTCGCCACCGTCAATCCCGTGACCACCACCACCGCGCCGGCGAGCGGCATCGCAGGGAGAATCACCGGAGCTTTGAACACCCACACCGCCAGCGCCGCATTTGCCACGTAGGCCAGCACGCCACCGACCAGCGCCCCCAGCACGCCCAGCACCGCGTATTCGACGAGCTGTATCTGCATGAGCTGCGCCTGCGACGCCCCCAGGGTGCGCAACAACACCGTTTCGCGCACCCGCTGGAAGCGCCCGGTCAACACCGCGCCGACCAGCACGATCACCCCCGTCGCCACCGTGAAGAGCGACATGAACTGCACCACGAACTGCACCTTCGAAAAAATCCCGTCCAGCGTCTTGATCACCAGCGCCAGATCCAGCGCCGACACATTGGGAAACGCCGACACCACCGCCTGCTGCACCCGCGCCGACTCCGTCGCATCCGCCGCCTTGGCCGCCACCACAAAAAACTTCGGCGCCGCCTCCAGCACACCTTCGGGAAACACCACGAAAAAATTGGGCGACATCCGCTTCCAGTCCACCCGGCGCAAACTCTCCACCCGCGCCTTCATCGGCACACCTTGGACATCAAACTCCACCGCGTCACCGAGACCGAGTTGCATGTCTTTCGCCAGCCCTTCTTCCACCGAGATCGGGATAACCGTATCGGCATCCGTCACGCGTCCGACAAACCGCCCCGCAGTCACCGTCTCCGTGTTGCTCAACTCACCCCGGTAAGTGGACCGATACTCGCGCCGCAACGTCCACGTCGGGATATGCACCGTGTCGTCCTTCAAGAGTTCCGTGACCGTGCGCCCTTTCAGACTCAGCAATCGCATCGTGACAATCGGCGCACTCGCCTGCTCCGGCACGCCCTGCGCCGCCAGCAACACCTTCAGCGGTTCGAACTGGTCGTCCTGAATATCGAAAAACAACAGGTTGGGCCGCGCCCCGTCTTCCGATGTGCGGATCTGACTCAGCAGCGTCTCGCGCGTCAGCGTCAGCGTAAGCAGCAAAAACGTTCCCAGTCCCAACGACAGCAGCAGGAGCACCGTGCGATTGTTCGGCCGGTGCAGATTCGCCACGCCTTGCCGCCACACATAAGGCAACCGCTTCGGCATAAACCGCCGCGCCGCCCACGCCACTCCCCGCGCCGCCGCCGCGAGCACTCCAAAACTCACCAGCAGTGCCGCCGTGAACCCCAGTCCCCACGTCCAGTGCTGCGTCTGCCACATCGCAAACCCTGTCACCGCCGCGACGATCCCCACATAAACGCCCCACCGCAGCGGATCGCCTCCGGTCCGTTCCGCAAACGCCGACCGAATCGCCACCAGCGGCGACACCCGCCGCACCGCGAGCAGCGGCAGCAACGTGAACAACCCGCCCACCATCACGCCCGCAACCAACCCGCGCCCCACCGCCGCCCACGATACAAAAAACTCCACGTCAAACGGTAGCAGTCCCTTCACCAATGAGGGCAGCGCCAGCTGCACCATCACACCGACCGCCGCACCCGCCAGCGCCCCGAGCAACCCCAACGCCAGCCCTTGGACCAAATACACCGCGAAACTCTGCCACGCGCTCGCGCCGAGACAGCGCAACACCGCCACCGTGGTGATTTTCTGTCTCACATACACATGGATCGCGCTAGCCACGCCGATCGCGCCCAACACCAGCGCAACGAAGCCCACCAGACTCAGAAACCCCTGCACGTTTTGCAGCGCCTGCCCCAGCTCCTTGCGCCGCTCCTCGACCGTATCGACCCCCAATCGCAACTCCCGGAATCGTTCACGTTTTTGCTCCACGAACCGCTCCACATCGAAACCCGGCGCGAATTTGAAATACGCCCGGTATCGCACCAGCGAACCGCGCCCCAGTAGTCCGGTCTCCGCCAGCGCCGACCGCGCCACCAGCACGCGCGGCGACAACGTGGCCACCGCCGCCGAATCTCCGGGCAACTGCTCCAGTCCGCCCGCGATCGTGAACACTTTCTCGCCCAGCTTGAGCGGATCGCCCGCCTTGAGCCCGAACTGCTTCATCAACGTTTCCTCCACGACCACGACATCGCCCTGCGCCAGTCGCGCATAGCCACCCGCCGGGCTGGTCTTCACGTCACCATAAAACGGATACCCGCCCTCGATCCCGCGCACCGTGACAAGCCGCGTCTGGTTGTCAGCCGACGGAAACACGACCATCGAAGAGAAGGTGATTTCGCCCGCCCGTTCCCCGTCAAGCCCGGCAAGAAACGCATCGGCCTCGGGCGTGGGCGCGGACCGCGAACTCACCGCGAGATCGGCGCCGAGCAGGGCCTTGGATTGATCGTCGATGGCCCGCTGTAGATTCGCGCTGAACGACCCGATGGCCACAAGCGCCGTCACGCCGAGCACGATGGACAGCGAAAACAGCACCAGCCGCCGCCGCGCCATCCGCGAATCCCGCCAAGCCATTTTCAGAACAAAATTCATTTAGACAGGATTTACAGGATGAATACCGGGATAAAAACATCACAAGGTTCGGGCATCCTGCCTTTCATCCTGTTAATCCTGTCCTCACTTCCGAGTCTTCCACCACGCGCCCGTCTCGCAGCCTCAGCACACGTCCGCACTTCTTCGCCAACTCCGGGTCATGCGTCACCAGCACGAGCGTCGTTCCCAGTTCCTTATTTAAACCAAAAATCAGATCCACCATCGCATGCGACGTCGCGCCATCGAGATTCCCGGTCGGCTCGTCGCAAAACAGAATCTTCGGCGCATTGATGAATGCCCGCGCCAGCGCCACACGCTGCTGTTCGCCACCCGACAACTGAATCGGATAATGCGCCTCGCGCGCCCCCAACCCCACCCGCGCCAGCAACGCCCGCGCCTCGGGTTCACGTCCGCTTTCACCCCGCAGTTCCAACGGCACCAAAACATTCTCCAGCGCCGTGAGCGTCGGGATCAGCTGAAAATTCTGAAACACAAACCCGACCTGTTCGTTCCTCACTTTCGCACGCTCGTCCTCACTCAACCCACCGATGGACCGGCCCGCGATCGCCACGTCGCCGCCCGACGGTCGGTCCAGTCCCGCGCACAGGCCGAGCAACGTCGTCTTGCCGCTGCCCGACGGACCAACGATTGCCAGGCTCTCGCCCGCGCCCAGCGCAAAGCTCACTTCGTGCAACACCGTGATCGGCCCGGCGGCGGTCGGATAAATCTGGGTGAGTTTCTCGACTTTCAGGATGGGTTGATCACTCATGCGAAGGGCGCGAACCAACACCCGCACCCCGATTTAGGCAAACGATGAAGCCTCTCTTTTCACTGCTCCTCCTGTTCGTGCTGTCCTTCGGCGGACTACACGCCGCCAACACCGCCCCGAAAACCATCCTCTTTTTTGGCGACAGCCTCTCGGCCGGCTACGGGCTCGACGACGCCTCCACCCAGGCCTTTCCCGCGCTCATCCAGAAAAAAATCACCGCGGCCGGGATCAACTACCGCGTCATCAACGCCGGTCTGAGCGGCGAAACCACCGCCGGAGGCCTGCGCCGCATCGACTGGGTGCTGCGCGTGCCTATCGACATCTTCGTGCTCGAACTCGGTGGCAACGACGGCCTGCGCGGACTCCCACCCGCCCTCGCCGCCCAAAATCTCCAAGGCATCATCGCCAAGCTCCGCGTCAAAAACCCGAAGGTGAAACTCGTCATCGCCGGCATGCAAATGCCAGCCAGCATGGGAGCCGACTACACGCGTGAGTTCGCCGCGATCTATCCGGCGCTCGCCAAAGCCAACGACGCCACGCTGATCCCGTTCCTCCTCGACGGCGTGGGCGGCGTGCGCTCACTCAACCAACCCGACGGCATCCACCCCAACGAAGCCGGCCACCAAATCGTGGCCGACACCGTGTGGAAGATCCTCAAACCATTACTTTAACTCCGCGCTGCGCCGCACGAGTTGGATGAACTCGGCGCGATAACCGCCGTCATCATCGCCCAGTCCGTCTTCGGCCCAGTTCAGCACTTGGTCGAAGGTCGCCGAGCCTTTGTGCGGAGAGTCGCGGAGCAACATACCCCACGCCGCCACCGCCGAGGCAAACCGGAACTCGCCGCTCGCTTTCTCGAACTTCATCCCCGTGTCGATGAGCGGAAACTCCTGCTTCGCGCTCACATCGCCTTCGGGCGCCTTATAACGGATCTTCACGGTGAGCAGTTCGGGTGAATCGTTGGCTTTCGGTTTCGGCGCAACAGGCTCCGTTTTCTGATACTTGAGCGCATCGACCGCCGGACGCACCGCTTCGTCGTCGTCCACGCCGACCGGCACGATTTCGTAGAGGGCCGTCACGGTGTGGCCCGCGCCGATCTCACCCGCGTCCACCGCGTCGTTGTTGAAGTCTTCCTTTTTCAGCATGCGGTTCTCGTAACCGATAAGTCGATACGCCTGCACGCGCGCCGGGTTGAACTCGACCTGGATTTTCACGTCCTTGGCGATGGTCGCCAGCGTGCCTTCGGCCTGTTCGACAAACACCTTCTCCGCCTCACGGCGCGTGTCGATGTAACCGTAGGCACCGTTGCCCTTGTCGGCCAGCGACTCGAGAGTGGCGTCCTTGAGGTTGCCCATGCCAAAGCCGAACACGCTCAGGAACACCCGGCTCTTTGCCTTCTCCGTGATGAGGTCCACCAGTTCTTCGCGGTTGGTGACGCCGACGTTGAAATCGCCGTCGGTGCAGAGGATCACGCGGTTGATACCGCCGGTGACGAAGCCGGCCTTGGCAATGTCATAGGCGAGCCGGATGCCCATCGCTCCGTTGGTCGAACCCGAGGCGTTGAGGTTGTCCAGAGCCGCAAGGATTTCAGACTTCGACGAAGCCAGAGTAGGCGGCAGTGCGAGACCGGAACTGCCCGCATACGTGACGATGGCCACGTGATCATCGGGTCGCAGGCGCTCGACCAGCAGCCGCAGCGACTCTTTTACCAGCGGGAGCTTGTTGGCCGAATTCATCGAGCCCGACACATCGAGCAGGAACACGAGATTGGCGGCCGGCCGCGTCGCGGTCGTGAACTCGCGACCTTTGATCCCGATGCGCACCAAGCGATGCGCCGGAGCCCAAGGCGCGGAGGCAACCTCCAGGTGCGCGGCAAACGGCACCGGGTTCTTCGCGGTCATTGCCGGAGGGGCGTAACGATACGGGAAATAGTTAACGAGTTCCTCAATGCGCACGGCATCGCGCGGCGGCAGGCGTCCGCCGGTGAGGAAACGACGGACATTGGCGTAGCTCGCCGTGTCCACATCGATCGAGAAGGTGGAAAGCGGCTCGGCCTCGACGGAATGGTAGCTATTGTCGGCTGGATGATCGTAGGACTCGCTGCCGGGCTCGTAGGCCGGTGTATCGCTGAATGAAGGCTGCGCAGACGGCGCCATCAAAAATCCGTCCGCCACAACCTGGCTGCGGACCGCCCTCGCCGTGCCTCCGGCTTTACCGGCCCCGAGTCCAGACCCGGATGATGCCTGAACCGGCATGGGTGGCGGCGGAGCCATTGCCGGAGCCACGGGCCGCTCGACCTCGATCAACCGGTTGGACGCGTTTACCTTGTCTGTTTCCACCACTTTTTGAACCGAGAGATAATCGGCGTCGCGGCGTTCGCGGGCCGCAGACGACTCCGAGGCCTGCTTCGCCAACTTCGCGTCAAAATGAACCGTGGCCAGTCCCGCGTCCTTACCGCCAACGGTCGTCGTCGGCGCTTCGGTCTTTTTCGCGGCGACCGCATTGGCGGCCGGTCCGTCCACCAATTCCATGATAGCCGGCGCCTCGTGGGCGGGTTTGGCCGACCGGTCCGACTCCGTCCGCACTGCGATCAGCACGGCGAAGCCCGCCGCCGCCAGTCCGCCGGCCAGATAATAAAACGAGGACAATTTGGTGAGTATCCCGCCGATGCCCTTGCCCGCCGCAATCGGCAGATCGGGCTGTTCCGGCAGGGGCTGCGCGTCGACCGGCGGAAGCGGCTCACGCAGCAAGGTGAGCGAAAGGGTATCGGCAAACCCGTGGAGCTCCGCCACGGCGGCTTGCAACGCGGGATCCGCCTGCACGGCCGCTTCGATGAGCGCGAGTTCGTCGCCCTCCAATTCGCCGAAGGCGTAGGCGGTGATGCGGGGGTCGGCGGGAAAAATCGTTTCGTGAGAGTCGTGAGTATTCATGGTCGTGGATCCTCAGGGTTGCTGGGCGGCGAACTCGGCCTTCAGCCGTTGCACCGCAGTGTGGATGAGGAAGCCGACATTCGTGACCGAGTGTTCGGTGATGCGGCTAATTTCTTTGTAACTAAATCCGTTCTGGAATTTCAGACGGATGACTTCCTGTTGGTTGACCGGCAGGCAGCCGATCAGGCGCAGGAGCGCGGCGTGGGTTTCGGAGGCCTCAAGGGCGCGTCCCGGCCGGGGTTCGGCAGCGGTGACGCGCTCGGCCTCGCCTTCGGAGAAGCGTTTCATGCGGCCCTCCTTGCGCAACACATCGAGTGCGCGGTGGCGGCAGACGGTGAACAACCACTCGGCCAGGTGGCCTTCCACGTCGGCGCGGGGCTGCGCCATGAGTTTGACGAACGTGTCCTGCACGACGTCGCGGGCGCGGTCAGTGTCGCCGCCGAGCAGGCGGGTGGCGTAGCGTTGCAACGACGCCTGATGCGCCGCCACAGCGGATGGGACAAAGTCTCCTGGGTTTTCATGGGCGTCCTCCGGGTTCATGGGATGGTCTTCAACCGGGATGACGCGCCAGTGCGCGGTTTCTTAGAAAAATCGTTCGCCGTCCGTGACGATACTCCCGCAGCCGCTCATTTCTTCACGACCCGCGTGTTGCAGACAAAATCATGCAGCCCGCGCTTCTGTTCGTCGAAGGCCACCACCAAGTAGCCGATGCCGAGGGTGGGAATCCCCGCAATGCCCTTGGCCAGGCAACGCGCCACGATACGTGCAAAGCCGAGCGGCTTGCCGTTCGCCCCCACCAGCCGGATGCCAAAAAGCAATTTGCCCGGTGTGGCGGAATGCCGAAGCAGGAAAAGCAGGTCGTAGATGATAGCCCAGACGACCCCGGCCACCACCATCACCGCTGAAAACCGCAGCATCATCACCATTTCATCGGGAGACATCGCGTAGGACCATCGTTCGCCTGAGGCGATTATCTTTTCGTTAAGCTTAACGGCCTCGGGAAAGAATCTCATGCCGATGATATTGGTTATGATGATCCAGCCAAACAGCCAGAGAACCAAATCCACCAAATTCGCACCGCAGCGCCGCCAGAAGCCGGCGTAAAGCAGCACCTCGGGCGCGACGGGTTTTTCTTCGGCATGCAGATGCGGCGTCCTCCGGAACGCGAACTCCTCCGCCTCGCCTCCAGTCAGCGCGGTCGAAACCGGCAAGGGAGGCGGCGCAGCGGCGATCAATGTCGGTTCGACCGCCTTGAGTTCGCCCAACGTCTGCCACTGGTCCATGCCCTGTCGCCACACCAACGAATCATCGGAGAGTTTTCCGGCATGAACCAGATGCTCCAACTCCGTATGGGGAACCGGGCCGAGGCGCTGCCCGTCGATCGCATAATACCATTGCATGTGAAGGTGGAAACCCCGCTCGCCGCCTCTGGCAACGAAATAGCACACCCCGCCCGCCCGGCCTTGCGCATCACCGGCACGCCCGCTTGGCTCGCCACACCATGTCGCTCCGTATCCTCGTCGCGTTGTCCGTCGTGTTGTTGTCACTCAACGGGTGCTCGAAACAGGAGACGCCCGTCGAGGCCGCCCGTCACTCGAAGACCCTCCTCATCGGCAACGGCGCCGAACCCGCCGACCTCGATCCCCACATCGCCGTCCTCTACACCGACTACAACATCCTCGTTTCCCTCTTCGAGGGTCTTACCGTGATCGACGAGTCCTCGTCCCAACCGCTCCCCGGCGCCGCCGAGAGTTGGGACATCTCGGCCAACGGGCTCGTCTACACCTTCCACCTGCGCGCCGACGGCTTTTGGTCCAACGGCGACCCGGTCACCGCTCAGGACTTCGTTTTCTCCATCGAACGCATCCTCTCGCCCAATCTCGCCTCCGAATACGCCTACATGCTCGACGTGCTCCAAGGCGCCGAGGACTACACCGCCGGCAAGCTGACCGACTTCACCCATGTCGGCGCCAAGGCCCTCGACGCCCGCACGCTCCAACTCACCCTCGCCCGCCCCACGCCCTACCTGCTCTCGCTCACCGCCCACCAGGCGTGGTTTCCCGTGCACCCCGCCACCGTGTTGAAGTTCGGCGAAGCCCACGCCCGCGGCACCGGTTGGACGCGCCCCGGCAACCTCGTGGGCAACGGTCCCTTCGTCCTCACCGAGTGGAAACCCGACCAGCACATCCTCGTCACGAAGAACCCCCGCTACTACGGAGCCGCCCAGAACCAAATCGAAGCGGTGAAATTCTTCCCCGTAGCAGACCCCGGTGTCGACGAGAACGCCTTCCGCGCCGGCCAAATCCACATCACTTACGACGTGCTGCCCGACCGCATCGACGCCTGGCGCCGCGAGGATCCGAAAAAACTCCGCGTCGATCCCTTTCTCGAAACCTTCTATATCCGCTTCAACTGCACCCGCGCTCCCTTCACCGACGTGCGCGTGCGCCGCGCGCTCGGGCTGGCCATTGATCGCGCCGCCATCGCCGGTCCCGTGATGCGCGGCAGCCGCACCCCCGCCCACTCGATCGTCCCGCCCGACACGGCCGGCTACACCTCGACCGCCGCCATGCCCGACGATCCCGCGACCGCCCGCCACCTGCTCGCCGAGGCCGGTTTCCCCGGCGGCAAGGGTTTCCCGAAGTTCGAGGTCAAAATGAACACCGACCCCGTCAACACCAAGGTCTTCGAGGCCATCCAGCAAATGTGGCGCAAGGAACTCGGCCTCGACTGCACCCTCGCGACCATGGACACCCGCGTTTACATCAACGCCATGCAGACGCTCGACTTCGACGTGCTCCGCTCGCGCTGGGTCGGCGATTTTAACGATCCCGCCACCTTCACCGATCTTTTCACCTCCACCAGCGGCAACAACAACACCGGCTGGAAAAACCCCGCCTACGACCGCCTCATCGCCGCCGCCGCCCGCGAACTCGACACGCCCAAGCGCTTTGACCTCCTCCGCCAAGCCGAGGCCATCGTCGTCGCCGAGGCCCCTGTCGCCCCGGTCTTCTACGGCACCCGCACCTACCTCATCAGCCCCGACGTCAAAGGCTGGGTTCCCGCCCTGCTCGGGGTTCACCGCTATCAAACCCTCCGGATCGAACCCTGAACCTTCCCTGCCCCCCGATTCGCCACCGTCTGGCGACATGAATCCGTTTCACTCATTGGCACACATTCTGCGACTGTCCTTGTGCTACGCACGCCGGCCGCGTAAATCCTTACCCATGCGTCTCCCCGCTCTTCTCCTCACCCTTTCACTCGGTTGCTCTTCCGCCTTGGCCGGCGGCGTTGAAGTTGTGCGCCTCCTGCCGGAATACATGCCCGCCGCCGCGTTTGCCCGGGTATCCGAATTTTTTGACGGCAAGGAAAACACCCGCGGTGCCACCATCGTGCGCACCCAGCCGGCCTCGCGTGAAGGCTTTTACTTTAACCTCCGCACCAAGTCGGACAAGGCCATCGAGCTCGCATGGATCGAGTTGCAAATTATCACGCCCACCTCCACCGAGCCCCGCACCGAGAGCTTTGCAATCTCGCTCCCCCGCGGCAGCCACTTCATCCGCTTCGGGCTGACCGGCAAGGATTGGCCCGATGCCAACGCCCACCCGGTTGCCTGGAAACTTCGTCTGCTCGGCGCGGACGGCGCGGAACTTGCAACGGAGCAGAGCTTCCTCTGGTCCAAACCCGACGCCCCTTCCGTCAAGAAGACGGGCTGATTTATTTCCCTCACTCTCATGGCTGATCTCTTCGCGAACTACGAACACGGTAAATTTTATGACGAGATGTTTGCCGCCCCCGGCAAACCCCGTCCGCACTACCAGCGTTTGTTCGACCGTTTTGGTCAGTTGGAGAACATGGCAGAGTTGATGGACCGGCAGAAGACTGCGGACCAGACGTTCATCGATCGCGGCGTCACCTTCACCGTCTATTCCGACAACGCCGGCACGGAGAAGATTTTCCCCTTCGACCTGCTGCCTCGCATTATCCCGTCGCACGAATGGGCCCACCTCGAGCGAGGGCTCACGCAGCGCATGCACGCGCTGAACATGTTCCTCGCGGACATCTACGGCCCGCAACGCATCCTCACCGAAGGCATCATGCCCCGGGAGATGGTCGAAACGTCGAAGAATTTCCAGAAAGCTCTCGTCGGCGTCAAAATCGCCAAGGACCGCTACGTCCACATCAACGGTTCCGACATGATCCGCGACGATGCCGGCGTCTACTCCGTCCTCGAAGACAACCTGCGCACGCCCTCCGGCGTCAGCTACGTGCTTGAAAACCGCCAGGTCATGAAGCGCGTTTTCCCCAACATGCTGCGCGATTACCGCGTGCGCCCAGTGGAAAACTACACCAACGACCTGCTCACGCTCCTCACCTACCTCGCGCCCGACCACGTTCCCGAGCCAACCGTCGTGCTGCTCACGCCCGGCGTGTATAATTCGGCCTACTTCGAGCACAGTTTCCTCGCCCGCCAGATGGGCATCGAAATCGTCGAAGGCAGCGACCTCGTGGTCGAAAACGACAAGGTCTACATGCGCCGCACCGACGGACTCGCCCCCGTCCATGTGATCTACCGCCGCATCGATGACGACTTCCTCGACCCCACGGTCTTCAACCCGAAGTCCCTCCTCGGCGTCCCCGGGCTTTTCAACGCCTACCGCAAAGGCAACGTCGCCCTCTGCAACCCCATCGGCACCGGTGTGGCCGACGACAAGGCCGTCTATTACTACGTGCCGAAGATGATCAAGTTCTACCTCGGCGAGGACCCCATCCTCCCGAACATCGAGACCTTCCTCTCCGGCAACGAAAGCGAGCTCTCCTACATCCTGGCCAATCTCCCCAAGCTCGTCGTGAAAAGCGTCAACGAAGCCGGCGGTTACGGCATGCTCGTCGGCCCCCACAGCACGCAGGCGCAAATCGAGGATTTCCGCGCCAAAATCATCGCCCACCCGCGCAACTTCATCGCCCAGCCCACCATCGCCCTCTCGCGCTGCCCGAGTGTGATCGAAGGCGGCACCATTGAAGGCCGGCACATCGATTTCCGCCCCTACATCCTCAACGGCGAAACCGTGAAGATCATGCCCGGCGGCCTCACCCGCGTCGCCCTTCGCAAAGGCTCGCTCGTCGTCAATTCCTCGCAAGGCGGCGGCTCGAAGGACACCTGGGTGCTCAACGACGACATCGCCAACCCGCTGGTGCCCTCGCCCGAAAAGATCATCGTCTAACTCCCATGCTCTCCCGCGTCGCAAGTCTTGTCTACTGGATGGCCCGCCAGCTCGAGCGCGCCGAAAACACCGCGCGCATCGTCGATGTGAACGCCCAGCTCGTGCTCGACCTCCAGTCGCGCCAGGCCGCCGACGATCCCAAATCCTGGGAACCGCTCGTCTACGTCACCGGCGACCAGGAAAAGTTTTTCGAACTCCACGGCAAGGACGTGGCCGTCACCGAACGCGCCGTCGTCGAATTCATGATCTTCGACCGGCGCAATCCGAGCTCGATCATGTCCTGCATCGCCTATGCCCGCGAGAACGCCCGCTGCATCCGCGATCAGCTCTCCTCCGACGTTTTCGAGACGCTCAACACCTTCTACAACAAGCTCAAAACCGACGATTACACCCGCTATGCCCAACTCGGCTCAGCGGAGTATCTCAACCGCATCAAGACCCAGATCCAGCTCTTCTACGGCGTCGCCGAGTCGATGATCCCGCGCACCGACCTCTGGTGGTTTTTCCAGATGGGCCGCTACCTCGAACGCGCCGACAGCACTTCGCGCATTCTCGACGTAAAATATTACATGCTCCTGCCCGATCTCCACGCCGTGGGTTCCGCGCTCGACATGATCCAGTGGTCCAGCGTGCTCCGCTCCTGCTCCGGCTTCGACGCCTTCCGCCGCTCCCGTCGCGGTCAGCTCAACCTCGAGCGCGTGGTCGATTACCTCGTGCGCGACGACGTTTTTCCGCGCAGCATTCTCTACTCCATCTCCGAAGCCGAACAGGCCCTTGGGCAGATCACCTCCTCCGCTCCGCATCTGGAGGACAACACCCCCTCCCGCCTGCTCCGCGAACTGCGCGCCGAACTGGAAATGATCGATATCACCGCCGTGATTGCCGACGGCCTCCATGAATTTTTGGACGACATCCAAGTCAAGGTCTCCGAAATCCACGAATCCATGCTGGCCACCTTCGTCGACTACGACACCGCCAGCGCCAAGGTTCTGGCCTGATCGATCCGCCCTCTCCGTTAGACTGGAGGCCCGACGACCCCGTCGGGCCTTTTTCATCCCGACATCATACCCCATGCCGCCCCCTGCCACCCGCCCTGTCTGGACTACGTGGGCTCCGCTCCCCAACACTCCGCGCTTCACCGCCGACACGCTCGCCGAGTTGATCGACGGCGGCCAAGCCTTTCGCTGGCAACGTTCGCCCGACGGCACGTGGACCGGCCTCTGGTCGGATCACGTGGCGCGTCTGCGCCTGACGCCGACCGGCGGTCTCGAATGGTCGGCCCCCGCCGCACTGGCCGCACGCGTTCAAATCGCGCTCCCCCTGTATTTGTTTGGCCACGACACAAAGGCGGCGATCGACACCCTGCCGTGGCGCAGCGACGCCCACCTCGCACGCTGCCTCGCTGCGTTTCCCGGACTCACGATTCTGCGCCAGCCCTTCGGCGAGACACTCCTCGGCTTTCTGTGCAGTGCGACCAAACAGATCGTGCAGATCAAGCAGATGATGGCCCTCCTCGCCGAACGTCACGGAGCCGTCTTGATTGGCGAATACCGCCGCCTGCCCACTTGGGGTGAACTGGCGGATGTGCCGGAAGCCGATCTACGCGCCTGCCTGCTCGGATTCCGGGCGCGCTACATTCACCAAACCGCCCAATTCATCGCGGCGCACCCCGGCTGGCTGGAGGAAACCGAAGCGTTGCCCTATCCCGAAGCCAAAACCCGCCTGTGTCTGCTGCCCGGCGTGGGCGAAAAAGTAGCCGATTGCGTGCTGCTCTTCGGCGCCGGCCGGCTGGAAGCGTTTCCCGTGGACACCTGGATCATCAAAACCATGGCCCGCCGCTACGGCCTCGATGGCTGGACGCCCGCCCAAGTCGCGCATTTCGGCCGCACGCACTTCGGTGCCCACGCCGGCCTCGCGCAACAATACCTGTTCTCCTACGAACGCTCCGCCGGAAAAATAGAGCCGTCTTGATACGCGCAGGTCGGTCCACCGCCTCGATCTACCCAATCACGGAATCGACCAGCGTCACCGACACCACCGCCGCGTCACCCACAACCACCGCTGCTGTGACCGCCGCCACCGCCTCGACCAGCTTCGCCTCGTCGTTCGCGTGCACCACCGCGAGCACATCGCCCACCTGCACCCGTTCGCCAATCTTCACCAGTTCCGTCAAGCCCACCGCATGATCCACCGCATCCTCCGCCTTCACACGACCCGCACCCAATCGTAGCGCCGCCAGTGCAACGGTCATCGCATCGACTGACTGCACAAAACCGCCCGTCGTCGCCCGAACTTCGCCACGCAACCGCGCCGATTTCATCACTGCAAACGGATCGTCACACACACGCGCATCACCGCCCTGCGCCGCCACAATCTCCCGGAATTTCAACAACGCCGCGCCGTTCGCCACGACTTCGCGCAACATCGCATCCGCCTCCTTCGAGGTCTTGGCGACCTTTGCGAGACACAACATCTCCGCCCCGAGCGCATACGTCACCTCCATCAAATCTTCCGGCCCTTCGCCCTTCAGACACGCCACGCTTTCCGCCACTTCGAGCGCGTTGCCCACCGCACGGCCCAGCGGCTGATCCATCGCGGTCAACAGCGCCCGCGTCGGTTTCCCCATCGCGTTGCCGATATCCACCATCGCCTGCGCCAACGCCCGCGCATCGTCCTTCTTCTTCATGAACGCACCGCCGCCGAATTTCACATCAAGCACGAGCGCGTCGATACCTTCGGCGAGTTTCTTGCACATGATCGACGCACAAATAAGCGGCAGACACTCGACCGTGGCCGTCACATCGCGCAACGCGTAGAGCTTCTTGTCTGCGGGAGCCAGTTCCTTGGTCTGCCCAATGAGCGCACAACCGACCTTGTCCACCTGCGCGCAGTATTCGTCCATCGACAACCCCACGCGAAACCCGGGGATCGCCTCAAGTTTGTCGAGCGTCCCTCCGGTGTGCCCGAGACCGCGACCGCTGATCATCGGCACCGCCACACCGCACGCCGCGATCATCGGTGCGAGGTGAATGGAAATTTTATCACCCACACCGCCCGTCGAGTGCTTATCCACTTTTGGAGCCTTCACTGACGACAGGTCTGCGATCACACCCGATTTCATCATGGCATCGGTCAACGCCACAGTTTCCACCGTCGTCATCCCGCGCACAAAGATCGCCATGAGCATCGCGCTGAGCTGGTAGTCGGCCCACGACCCGTCGGTCGCCCCGCGCACAAACGCCGCGATCTCATCGGCAGACAACGCATATCCGTCGCGTTTCCGTGCGATCACCCACTGCGGCAACATCGTCGTGCTCATATCCGCCAGTCCACCTCGCGCCCGCATACGGCGCAAGCCCGGCCCGATGTCCGCGCACTTGCCTGTCCCCGGTGATTCACCAAAGTCACCGGGTGGATTTTCAGACCCCCTCAGTCTCGGACAGACGCGCATCGCTCATGGCACAAGCCTTCGCACTTTGCATCGCCTGCCCCTTGAATCAGGATAATCCAAAAGACTGCCCGCTCAATCCCATCAGACATCTCACACGTATCCAGCAATTCGAATGGGTCAAGCAGGCCACCGACGAACAGCTCGCCGCCCTCTGCGCCCACCACTGCTCGTGTCTCGCCGAAAAGGAACGCGCGCTCATCGAGCAATACCCGCGTCGACCAGCACCAACGTCGCCCCCGCCCCTCTGAAGAACGCGTAATCCGTCTTCTCCACTCGCGACCGCACCCCCTCCGCCGCCAGATCCGCGCGCAAACGTTCCAGCTCCCGATACAGTTTCCCGTCCGGACCGCACACGGGGTGAATGCGCACCTCGCCCCGGCTCACGCGAACCAGTTCGCGACACGCCGCGAGATGGAATGCGTAATCAAACAACCGTTCGTAGATAAACAACAGGTGCGCGCAGAGCACCACGTCGAAGCTCCCATCCTGAAATGGCAGCTGCGGCAACGCCCCGCCCACGTAACGACCCTCCAAAAACCCCGCCTCGTAATCTGCAATAAACACCTCCGCCGCCGCTCGCCGGTCGCGCTCGGCCTCGTCCAACGACGCGAAATATTGCAACCGGAACAGCTCCGGCTTCGCCCTCATCTGCATCACCGTGCGCGCATAATCGAGCCGCACATGGGTAGCCAGGGTTGCGGGCGGACACCCATAAAGCGGATCAACCGCCGTAACCCTGATGCCGCACCGCACGGCCTCGGCCGCAAACGCGGAAGGTCCCGCCGCAACATCGAGCACCGCACGCTCGCGCAACGCGTCGAGATCGAGGGGGAAAAACGCCGCATACTCGGCCAGAGAGCGGCCGAAGAACGCGACGGAAGATAATTCAAACGAAGAGGAAACCGGAGAAATGGAATCAGAAGAAAAAGAGAGAGAATTCATGACGAGACGTGACGGAGTTGGAAAACGCGCCCGATTTTTCGGGCATGAAAAAACCCGGCTCGGTTGAGTCGGGTTCGGCGGATTGGTTTCGATGCGGCGCAACTGTGCGCGGTCACCATCGCCAACCCGCACTCCGCCACCATGCACCCACAATCATCGCCGCGTGGGCGATGCCGGAGGAGATGAACTGGTGACGGGACGTCATGCGCCTACAAATGCCGTCGGCGGCCTTTTAGGCAAACGGGAAAAGCTCTTCCGGATATTCGCCACACGTCACCAGCGCCGCCAGCGCGGCCTGCACCCGAGGCTTATCCTCGCGATACGTCACACCGAACCAGTTCGCGCTCGTCGTCCGCACATCGACGGTCACCAGCCCCTCCGCCACTTGCTCGGATACCGCCTCGGGCAGATAAAACTCCGATTTCAACTCGCCGCCGCGCGCTTCGAGGAATGCTTCGAATTGTTCATTGAGCCCTGTGAAAAACGTCGGCGTAAACGCCCAGCAGTTCATCGAGACCGTTTCCTCGCCCGTATATTTTAAACCCGGCTTCGTGCCGACTTCCTCTCGTCGGATTCCCGTATGCTCGACGACCTTGGTCAAATAACCATCCACACCCGTCGCGCATACACCGCGCGAAACTGCACCGTTTTCCGACAATGTATTGGCCAGCCGATAACCAATCATCGCGAAATTCGGCGCGTCTTCCTCGTCCATCACCATCTCGTCGCTCAGAAACTTCGCCAGCTGCCGGAATGCGTCGCGTCCGAAAAAATCATCCGCCCCGATCACCGCAAACGGTTCTTTAACGACATCGCGCGCACACCACACCGCATGCCCCGTTCCCCAGGGCTTTTCGCGACCGGGCGGCACGGTGAAGCCGGGCGGCAACGCATCAAGCGCCTGAAACACAAAATCCACCTGCACCCGGTCCGCATACTTCGCCGCAACCTGGGTGCGAAACTCCGCCTCAAACTCCTTGCGAATCACAAACACCACCCGACTAAAGCCTTCGCGAATGGCGTCAAAAACCGCATAATCCAAGATCGTTTCCCCCGAAGGGCCGACCGGATCGACCTGTTTAAGCCCGCCGTAACGGGAACCCATGCCGGCGGCCAGAACGAGGAGTGTGGGTGCGGAACTCATGGAAAGGGACGAGTTAAGCGACCGCCGATTCGCAGTCGAGGGAGCTTTTGCCAGTCAGAGGGCTGGGAGTGGCCTGGGTATCCTGCCCATGATCCGAAAAAGCGCAGTCGTTACGCCTGCGCATCCACGGCAAGATGCCCCTGCCACACCAGAATCGGCCCGAAGCTGGATGCTTGCCCTTGGGCCCGGTTTTACGCCACGTTCTTCCCTTCATGCACAAGACGTCCGACATCAATGTCGTGGAGACCCGCCCTCTCCCCTCGCCCGCCCAGTTGCTGACCGAGCTGCCCAAGACCGAGGCCCAGGCCGATTTCATCACGCGCTCCCGCGACGAAATCAACCGCCTCATTTTCACGAGTGACCGTCGCTTCCTCCTCGTGATCGGCCCCTGCTCGATTCACGACGTCGAGGCCGGCCGCGACTACGCCCGCCGCCTCGCCAAACTCGCCGCCGAGGTCTCCGACCGCGTCATGGTGGTCATGCGCGTCTATTTTGAGAAACCCCGCACGACCGTAGGCTGGAAAGGTCTCGTGATGGACCCGCACCTCGACGGCTCCAACGACATCGCCGCCGGCCTGCGCCTCGGCCGCACCTTTCTGCGCGAGGTGCTCGACCTCGGCCTGCCCACCGCCACCGAGTTCCTCGACCCCATCACGCCCCAATACATCGCCGATCTCGTCTGCTGGGGTGCCATCGGTGCCCGCACCACCGAGTCGCAGACGCACCGCCAACTCGCCTCCGGTCTCTCCGCGCCCATTGGTTTCAAAAACGGCACCGACGGCGGCCTTCAGGTCGCGGTCAACGCCATCAAAGCCGCCGCCCAGCCGCAGACTTTTCTCGGCGTCAACGTCGACGGTGCCGCCTCGGCCATCGTCACGCGCGGCAACCGCCATTGCCACATCGTCCTGCGCGGCGGGTCCGCCGGCCCCAACTACTCCGCCGAGCACATCGCCAAGACCGAACAGGCCCTCTCCAAAGGCGGCCTGCCCCCGTCGATCATGGTGGACGCCTCGCACGACAACTCCGCCAAAAAGCCCGAATTGCAGCCCGAAGTCGTCCGCGCCCTCCTCGCGCAGATCGCCGCCGGCAACACCTCCATCATGGGTGCGATGGTCGAGAGCAACCTCGAGGCCGGCAACCAGCCCTTCCCCCAGCCCAAGGAAAAACTCCGCTATGGCGTAAGCATCACCGACGGCTGCATCGGCTGGGACACGACCGAAAAGATGGTGCGCGAGATCCACGCCGCCCTCGCCCCGCACTTCGCGTAAGAATCCGCCATTCCGATCGTTCCTCTTTCTCTTAATCGTTCTCTTTCTCCTTCTTATTCGGCAGCCTGGAAGAAAGATTAAGCGAAATAGGAACGAGAAAGAACGGGAGGCACGGACCTCCGGGCTTTTTTTGCGCATAAAAACGCAATCGGTGCGTGTCACGCGCCCGCCTTTTGCACTAGTATGGGGATTCCCATGAGCAAATCCCCCATTCGTGTCGCCGTGACCGGTGCCGCCGGTCAAATCTCCTACTCGCTGCTGTTCCGCATCGCCTCCGGTGCGATGTTCGGCCCTGACCAGCCCGTCATCCTGCAACTCATCGAAGTCCCCTTCGAGAAGGCCATGAAAGCGCTTGAGGGCGTCGCCATGGAACTCGACGACTGCGCCTTCCCCCTGTTGAAGGGCATGGTCCTCACCGATGACGCCCGCGTCGGCTTCAAAGACGCCAACTGGTCCCTTCTCGTGGGTGCCAAGCCCCGCGGTCCCGGCATGGAACGCGCCGACCTGCTCAAGGACAACGGCAAGATCTTCATCGGCCAGGGCAAGATCATCGATGAAGTCGCGGCCGACAACGCCCGCGTCGCCGTGGTGGGCAATCCCGCCAACACGAACTGCATGATCGCCGCCTCCCAGGCCAAGCGCCTCACGCCCGACCGCTTCACCGCCATGGTCCGCCTCGACCAGAACCGCGCCCAAGCCCAGCTCGCCAAAAAGGCCGGCGTCGATCTCACCACGGTCAAAGACATCTTCATCTACGGCAACCACAGCCCGACCATGTTCCCCGCCTTCAAGCACGCCACCATCGGCGGCAAGCCGGCGGTCGAAGTCATCGGCGACAAGGAATGGCTCAAAGGCCCGTTCCTCGAAACCGTCGGCAAACGCGGCGCCGCCATCATCGCCGCCCGCGGCCTGTCCTCCGCCGCCTCCGCTGCCAACGCGCTCGTCGACCACGTCCAGGATCTCATGATCCCCGGCAAGATCCACTCGGTCGCCGTGAAGAGCGAAGGCCGCTACGGCTTCGATCCCGAAGTCTGGGCTGGCATGCCCGTGCGCACCACCACCCCCGGCAGCTACGAAGTCATCGAGGGCTACGAGATGTGCAACTGCGCCAGCGAGAAAATCGCCCTCACCAACAAGGAACTCGTCGAAGAGCGCGCCGCCGTCATCGACATGATCAAGGCCTAACCCGTGGCATGGGCATCCTGCCCATGTCCGAAAAAAACACGGGCAAGACCCCCGTGCCACTTTGGTTCTGGTAGCCAACGGCACCCCTCACCGGGTGCCGTTTTTGTTTGGAGACAGCGCCGGCCGCCGCTCCATCGTGGGAGCGAGCTTGCTCGCGATTGAGCGACTTCCGTCCGCACCCGGACTCCGCATTGCGCGCCAAGCTCGCTCCTACAACAACCCCGCCAGCGCCCGGTCCTTCGTGAGCGCGAACGCCTTCCGCACCGCCGCGAACGCTTCGACCAACTCACGCGGAGATCCGCTTTTTTCAAAACGCATCTCCAGCGTCGCGCCGTCGCATACGACGGATGCACCAATCCCTTCGACCGTCAGTGTGCACTCGCTGCAATCCGACGGATAATCCACCCGCAGCGTCACCGGCTCCCCGTCCTCGCCCGGTGCCAGGCCCTCGACCGCGTCGATCACCGCTTCAACGCGCACGCCTTTCTTCAGCGCAAACGCGATGGCGGAGAACTGTCCGGCGAACAACTCGTTGAATTCATCCACCCGCAACAGGTCGCCATTCTTGATCGAGTGCAGCGTGCGCGTGACCGCGTAGCTACCCGGATCAGCCGCCTCCAGCGTATAGAGAATCTCCAGCGTAAACGCCTTCGCATTCAGCACCGCCAGCGGCGGAGTCACGTCGAGCGACACGTCCTTGCGTTTGTAGGCCAGCGCCGTCCGGGTGTTTTGAAAAAACGTCTCCGCCTCTTCGGCCAGCTCCGGCGAGCACAGCTTCGCCAAAAACCCGCAGGTCGCGTTGTTCACCGCATCGGGCACGGTGTGGCGGGATTTGTCGAACCCGCGCAGCCGTTTAAACGCGCCGCCACCCCGCCCCACCAGACTCACCTGGGAGATAAACGAACGCGGATCATCAGCTGCCGACTTGGCCATATGGAAAAAGACCCAATACCCCGGAATTGAATGTGGAAATCAGCAAATCTGAAAAAACCACCCCCGCATTGCCGTTGCCCCGCCGTCTCCGTTCCTGATTTCCTGAGTTCCCCATAAAATCCGCATGCCCGCTCCCTCGAAACCCCTCCTCGTCGTCTGTGCCCTGATCGAACGCGACGGCTGCGTGCTCATGGCCCAACGCCCCGCGCACAAACACCTCGGCGGCAAATGGGAGTTCCCCGGCGGCAAGATCGAACCCGGCGAAACCTCCGAAGCCGCCCTGCACCGCGAACTGCAGGAGGAGCTCGGCTGCACCGTCGAAATCCTTCGTCCGCTCGCCCCGCACACCCATGCCTACGCCACGGTCACCGTGCAACTGATCCCCTTCGTCGTGCGCCTCGCCCCCGACAGCGGCGCACCCCAGACCCACGAACACGCCGCCCTCCGCTGGGTGCCCGCCTCCGAACTCGTTGACCTCGATCTCCCCGACGCCGATCTGCCCATCATAGAGGACTACTTGCGAAACTCCTCTCCCCAAAGCCCAACCTGATCTTGCCCAAACGGCGTCTTTGCCTACACGTTATACCTTCCGCCCGTGTATAGCACCTTCCTCAAAACCAAGCTTCACCGCGCTACCATCACCGCCGCCGACCCCGATTACGAGGGCTCGGTCACGGTGGATCGTGAGCTGTGCAAAGCTGCCGGTCTTCGCGAATTCGAACAAGTCGACGTCCTCGACATCAACAACGGCTCCCGTTTCACGACTTACGTGATCTACGGCGGTCCCGGCGAAGTTCAGGTCAACGGTGCCGCCGCACGCCTCGTCACTCCAGGTGATCTCGCCATCATCATCGCCTACTGCCGCCTGCCTGAGGAAAAGATCGCCGACCACAAACCGCGCGTCGTCCTGCTGGGTCCCGGCAACACGATCAAGAGCTCGCACGAGTTGGATATTCACGCAGCCTAAAGCGCGCCCGACTCTTCAGGCTCTCGCCTGAACCTGCTTCCAAATCGCCAGTAGCGCCTGAAAGTCGGCCTCCCGACTGCTGCTGTTGACCACAAAATCAAACGTCCCGATTTCCAGCAGCTCGCGCTCGGCCGTCTCCATGCGATGCGCGATCTCGGTCTCGGTTTCGCCGCGCCCCGTCAGGCGCACACGCAACTCGGGAATGGGGACATTGATAAACACCGTGCCCATGCGCTGCGCGAGCAGAGGGTTGGTCGCCGCCGCCTTGCGGAAATTCTGCACTCCCTGCACATCGACGTTGATGATCAGGCTGCGCCCCGCCGCCAGCGGATCGAGCACCGACGAGGCCAGCGTGCCGTAGCGGTTGCCGGTCTTGTGCACCCAAGCCCACTCCAGAAACTCGCCCGCGGCCGCCTTCGCATCGAACTCCTCCGGCGAAAAAAAATGGTAGTGCACGCCGTTCACTTCACCCGGACGCGGCGCGCGCGTCGTCGTGGTTACGATGCGCTCAAAGCCCGGCACCTCGGACACCATACGTTCGCAAAGAGTGGTTTTTCCGGAACCGGCCGGACCGGCGAGAACGAGAAGAACAGGCTTCATGGGCGGCAGGAAATCAGTAGGTAAACGAAACACCAACGAGGAGCAGTCCGTAAGCGGTAAACAACCCGCCGAGCACACGCGCGCGAACCGGTGTGCGGTAGATCCACTCGATAAAATCGCGCATCCGGAACGGCGACGCCGCGAGGTAGATCGCTGCCGTGATGGCCAGGTAGATCGCCGACACCATGAACAGCCGCTGCGGCAATTCGTAGCGTCCGTAAGCGGTCATGAGCAACGGCCACGAGCCGACGAGGATCAGCACGCTCAGTCCGCGCACGGCGAGAAACTCCGGCAGGTAAATGAACGACATCACCGCCAACGCACCGAAGAGAAAGATAAACGGGGTCGGCGTGGAGAATCCGATGACATCGGCCGCGGACATGTTGGCCACCTGGTAAACGAACCAGGCCGCGCCGCCGCCGAAGAAGATAAACGTCGCCGCCCGCGAGCGAGGGAACGCCTTGAACATCGACTTGATGGCGGAGTTGCTCACGAGCAGAAGCACCCCCAGCGAGAGCAGGATTACACCGACGATGAGAGTGGCGATGGTAAGTGACATGGTGAAAATCGTTCTCGTTCTCTTACTCGTTCTCGTTCTCAACCGCGCCATAAACGGCCTGATCCTCGTGCAGCTCTCCGGAGAATCGTGCAATGAGCCCTGCCACCATGGAGACGACTCCCACGAGGATCTGTTTTCCCTCGTCGGCCAATGAAACATCCAGCCTGTTCTTGACCACAAGAACATCAATGCAGGCCGCACACTCGACAGTCGAACCGCGTGCAATGTCCAGATACCGGCAACGATCCGGATGTGACCGCTTGCCGTTTCCTTCGGCTATATTGAGCACGATGCTGGTGGCCGCCCGATCCAACTGGTCGCGGGCGGCCAATCGTGAAGGAAGTCCCTCCAGGACCGGTTCGACCCAGGCGGAAAATCGCAACGCTTGCTGATAAGCGCGGAGTTTTTCGTGATCGAATACCGGGGACATGTAGAGAAAAGGAGAACGATTAAGAGAACGAAGAACGAGAACGATTACTCGGTTTCAGCAACACCGCTCAGCACCAACTCCCCGTAAAGCGTGCTCACGCTGCCGCGGTTGATCTTGAGCGGAACGAGTTGGCCGATGAGGCGCGGATTCGCATCAAAAATGCACACGCGGTTGCCGCGCGTGCGGCCGGTGAAACGCAAGCCGGTCTTGTCCGGTCCCTCGACTAGCACTTCCTCGACCGTGCCGAGCAGGGCCGCGTTGCGGCGCTCGGAGTTCTTGCGGAGGATGTCCAGCAACACTGCGTTGCGGTGCTCCTTCACCTCGTCAGGAATCTGGTCACCCATGTCCGCCGCCGACGTGCCGCTGCGGATGGAATACTTGAAAACGTAAGCCATGTCGTAGTTACACGCCTCGAACAGCTCCCGCGTCTGCTCGAACTCCCCGTCGGTCTCGCCGGGGAAACCCACGATGATATCCGTCGAAAAATACATGTCGGGCCGCACCGCGCGCAGCGCGTCGACGATCTCCTTGTAGCGTTCACGCGAATAGGGACGGTTCATCGCCTTAAGGATGCGATTGCTCCCGCTCTGCATCGGCAGGTGCACGTATTCGCAGAGCTTCGGCAGGCGTCCGTAGGCCTGGACCAGGTCGTCCTTAAAACCGCGCGGATGCGGCGAGGTGAAACGGATGCGCTCGATGCCCTCAATCTCGTGCACGCGCTCGATCAACTGCACAAAGGGCGATACGCCGTCGGTATGAGTGTAGTCGCGGCGTCCGTAACTGGTGACGATCTGCCCGAGGAGTGTGACTTCCTTCACCCCGCGCGCGGCGAGCGTGCGGCACTCGGCCACGATGTCGTCCATCGGACGCGAGCGTTCGTCGCCGCGCGTCTTGGGCACGATGCAGAACGCGCAATCCATGTTGCAGCCCTGCTGGATGGAAACGAAGGCGTTGATCTCCGGCACCACCTCGCCACCCGCACCGGCCTCGGGCGTGTAGTGGTCTTTGATCGTGTTCTGCGAACCGGTCTCTTCGGCAATATCGATGATGGTCTCGCCGATGGGCACGCCGGCGTCGCGCGCCGCGCGGAGGTTGTCGAGATAGTCGGGGACCTGGTGGAATTTCTGGGTGCCGACGATGAGGTCGACGTCGGGCAACTGGTCGAGCAACTGGGCACCGCGGTTTTGCGCCATGCAGCCGAGGATACCGAGGACGAAGTCCGGGTTCTTCCTTTTGCGATAGGAAACATTGGCGGCCTTGCCGATGGCCTTCTGCTCGGCGGCATCGCGCACGGAGCAGGTGTTGAGCAGCATGATGTCGCACTCGTCCTCGGCGCCGACGATGCGGTAACCCCGGGCGCGAAGCATCGCCGCGACCGCGTCACTGTCGCGCTCGTTCATCTGGCACCCGTAGGTTTTGATGTGGACCCGGTTCATCTGCAGGAAGGTTGTAGGTAAACGCCCACGCCCGAGGGTCAAACGGGAAAGCACCCGCCGGCCGCGCGGCCCGGATCGACCGTCCGGGGGTTTTCCACCCATCGACCGGCCCGCGACTTCCGGTTGTGCGCTAACCCCGCAACCCGTTAAGGTGATACGCCATCAAAGCTGCTTGCTCATGCGATAGCGGTCAAAAACGACCCCGTGGCGCTCGACGCGCTCGGGATGGTCCACCGTGTAACCGTGCCGCAAAAAAAGCGGATGACTGACCAGGCTCGCGGCGGTATGCACCCGCTCGACACCCAGCAGCCGGGCCTCGGCTTCGAGGACGGTCAGCAGCTGACTCGCAAAACCGCGACGCGACGCCCTCCCGCGGCAATAAAGCAACGAGATATAATCCGCCGGATCGAGCAGCGCGAACGCCTCGATGCCGGCGTCGCTCTCGATCACGAGCCGGAAACCCTGTGCCATCATTTTTTCCATTTCTCCGGTGCCATCAGCGAAGACGGCCCAGGCTTCGACCTGTTCGTGCGTGTAAAACGCCGGCGCAATCTGGCGCACAGACTCGCGATACACTGCGGCGACCGCCGGCAGGTCGGCCGCTTGATAAGCACGCATTACCGGCTGCGAATTCACGACTGAAGGAAGACGCGCATTTTCCTGCGGTTATTTTCTCCGCGCGAGCACGAGCCAGTCCCACGGATGCGGGCTTTCCATCCACTCTGGCGGATCGGCGAACTCGGTGGTCCAAGGATAGGTGAGCTTCTCGATGGAGAGCACTTCCATCTCGTGCCCGCGCAACAACACCATCAGTTCCTCGCGCAGGTGGTGCTTGGTCGGAACGCCTTCGATCGGGCGGATCCCCTGGTGCAGATTTCGCACCGAACCGCGCGCAGGGACACTGTCCCGCACCGCAAATTCGCAGTCCATGCCTTCGCGCAGGCACCAGTCGATACGGCGAAACTGCGTGTAGAGCATCGACTCGGTCGAGGGCGTGACCAGCAGCAGGTGTCCGCCTTTTTTCACCTGCGCGGTCACCGCGCGCAACGCGCTCATGCGGGCATCGAGACCGGCCATGATGAGCACGTTCACGCACAGCACAAAATCAACCGGATCGAACGGATGCGCCACACGACCGAGATCGGTCTGCAAAAAATCGATATTGCCGAACTTGCGGCAGGCACGGCGCGCATGGGCCAGCAACTTGTCCGAGAGATCGCAGGCGTGCACCCGTCCGAAAGCCTCGGCGAGCAGCGGAGTGAACTTGCCCACTCCACAACCGAGATCGGCGGCGGTGTGCGCAGGATCGCCCAGTCGGGCAATGTGCCCGGCAATCAGCCCGGCGGTGTCGTGTTCACGCACGCTGAAAATCTCGGAATCGTAGTCGCCGGCGACCGCATTCCAATAGGCGAGATCCATCTCCTTTCGTGATTTTGTTTTTGATGCGTCCATGCGCCTTATGAAATCGGTGCCCGGTGCCGTGCGCAAGAGGGGAATTCGACCCAGACAATAGGTAGTTTTATTTCAACTACAAGAAGGTGGCTTCTGCGGAAACCTAATCCGCAGGCACGAGCCGGATGATGCAGTCGGGTGCGTCCGGACCGGGGATTTCGAGCGCAACGTAGAGGTAGCCGTCCGGCCCCGTGATCATGTCGCGCACCCGACCGCGACTCTTGAGGATGAACTCCTCGTGAATCACACGGCCTCCTTTGACGACGATCCGCCTCAGTTCCTGCTGCGCGCGGGCACCGAGAAAGAGTTGGTTTTCCCACTTGGGAAAACCATCGCCCGAATCGAAGCGAATGGGGCTCACCGCGATGGAGGGCGTCCAGTGCAACACGGGCGGTTCGATACCTTTTTTCTCGGTGAGCGGAGATATGGGCGTGCCGTCGTTGTTCATCCCGTGCGTGACGATGAGCCAGCTATAGTTGCGACCTCGACGGATGCGGTTGAGTTCGTCGCCACCGCGCGGGCCATGCTCGGTTTCCCAGAGTTCGCCGGTCCCGGGATTGACCGCGAGCCCCTACTGATTGCAATGCTCAAAACTCCAGATGGAGGGCAGCACACCGGGGGGGGTTGCCGAACGGATTGTCCGACGGAATGCCGCCATCGGGCAGGAGCCGGTGGATCTTGCCGTTGGGTAGTGAAAGATCCTGCGCTTCCTCGACCCGGCCGCGTTCGCCTAAGGAGAAGAAGATATAGCCCCGGTCAAACACCACGCGACCGCCAAAATTGACGCCGAGATTGGAGTAGCTGGCAGACGGCGCGGCGAAGATCGTCTGTTGGTCAACCCAGTGGCTGTCGCGCAATCGGCCGCGCACGAGTTTCAGGTTGCCGGTGTCGTCAGGACCAGGGTCGCTTAGCGTAGAAATGCAGTCGGAGGCAGAGTAGCAAGGTGAGATGGCGAGCGCATTTCAGAGGAGGAATGCCGAGGAATACCCGTGGGTATTTCGAATGCATGATGCACTCTGAAAGGTGCCACCAGATTGCCTCGATACGACCCTCTCAAATGAATCGTTCCGTATCGGTATTCCGCTGAAGAAAACCAAAAGTTTCGGGGAGGGGTGCTGGTTCGGAAACGACTCGGCATCGATCCCCTTTGGCGTCAATTTGCCGACCAGCCGCAGGACGAACGATTGTTACATTCCCGCGAGGAACTTTAGCCAAACCCTCGCCTGAGCTCAGAAGGTATCGGAACGGCCATGCATACTCAGCTACCGGCGTCGCCGACTCCTCATTCGATACGACCTGCAGCCCGTCCCGCCAAACCAAAAACAACCCATGAACACCACCGACTACGCGGCCCTTGTGGCCTTGGACTGGGGAGACAAGACGTATGCGTTCGCCTGTCAAAAGACCGATGCGGACGGCATTGAGCGGGGAGAGATCGAGGCGACGCCCGAGGCGTTGCACGCCTGGCTGGAAAAGCTGCGCGAGGCGTGCGCCGGACGTCCAGTCGCCCTGGCCGTGGAGGCCGGACGCAACGCTCTGTTGCACGCATTACTGGAGCACTCGTGGCTGACGGTCTATCCGGTGCATCCGGCCAGCATCGCGCGCAACTCACCGCTTTGGTGCAGGACACGCCAGTGACGCGCGAACTAGCGGCCCTGGTCGCCGCGCGGCGCGGTGGACGCGCGCACCCGGCTGGTCAATCAGCCCACCAGTCTGCTCAAGGACTACTTCCTCCAGGCGCTCACCCTGGCCGGAAACGACTTGGCTGCGCCGCTGGCCCTGGCTTTTTTGCGGCGCTTCCCCGAACTCGCAGACGTGCAAAAGGCCGGCGCGGCCCGCCTGCGGGTGTTTTACGCCAAACACAACGTGCGCTCGGAGGAACGTATCGCGCAGCGACTGGCCTTGCTGGAGCGCCCACGGGTCTTGAGTGAGGACCGGGCGGTGATCGGTCCGGCCCGACTGGAGCTGTCCTGGCTGCTCGATCTGCTCGAGGTGGAGGCCCGTCACATCGCGACCATGGAAGGACGCATCGAGGAAGTGTTCGCCGCGCACCCCAAGGCGGAGGTGTTCGCCTCGTTGCCCGGCGCGGGCGCGACGCTGGCCCCGCGTCTGCTGACGGCCTTCGGCGATGTGGCGGCGCGTTATCCGAACGCCCAGGCCCTGCAAAAATACACGGCCCCGGCACCGGTGCGCGAAAAAAGCCAGGGCCGGTTGTGGGTGCATTGGCGGTGGGCCGCGCCTAAGTTCGTGCGCCAAAGCTTCGTCGAATGGGCCGGCCTGACGGGGTCGCGCTGCGCCTGGGCCAAGGAGTTTTACCGCAAGCAAAAAGCCGCCGGCAAAGGCCATCACGCCATCCTGCGCGCCCTCGCCTTCAAATGGCTTCGCATCCTCTGGCGCTGCTGGAAAGACAATGTGCCCTATGACGAGACCCGTTACCTGGCAGCTCTCGCCATACGTCGATCATCCCGGACCACCGCAGCCTAAAAATCCTTCAAAAAAGACTTGCGCGGACTACCTCAGCTTTTGGCTAAGGGTGAGGTAGAGCCAGCCGGTAGTCGCGTAGTCGGGCGGGACGGCGAGAGCCATGAGACCGGCCTCGTCGCGCACCCACACCGGATGCACGTCCAATATGGGTTGCGTCGTCAACCACCGGCCATCCTGTTGCGTCGCGATCATGATACGGCCCGTGCGTTCGGTAAAAAGCAGGCGCCCATCAGGCAGGAACGCGAGGGACCATGGCACATCGAGGCCATCGATCACCTGCTCGATACGGTAGGGGTGCAGTTCGCTGTGCTGAATATCCGCAGGCAGCTCGTAAGTCTTCCGCACGGCGGGATCGACACGGCGATGGGCGGATCACCAGAGCTCGGATCTCGGCGTCACTGAAGGCAGTGCAAAAAGCCGGCATGACCGAGCGGGTCACTCCTTGGCGAATGACTCGCGTGAGACCGGCGTCATCGTGGGCGTTTTTCCATTTCTGATCGAGGAGGCTGCCGGCCTTGTTTCCCCGCAGATCGTCGCCATGGCAATTGGCACAAAACTGCGCGTAAAGCACAGCAGCCGGACGCGAAGACTCGCCGCTGCGCAAAACAACAGCAGGCAGGCAAAAACGCAAAATCAACGAACGAAGACGCATGGAAACCCCGAAGGAATTAGGACGAACCCACATCCACCTGGAGAACACTGCAAACTGCAGCGGCAATAAGATGACTTGGAAATCCGGAGTGACTCAGCGACGCCTCCGCATCAAACAGCCCGTGATGCATGATGAAGCACTGATAATGGGGCTGCGGATGGCGGGAGTGCTTCATTTTGTGACGCTGGTGGTCGCGTGGTTTACGCCAATTCCGCCGGATTGGGAGAAAAACCTCGCGGCCCTGCCCGAAGTGCACCGGCGTTTCGCAGTAGCGCAGAACGTTTTCATCGGTGCCGTGATTCTGTTTTGTGGTGCGGTAAGCCTGTTCTTCGCTCCCGTGCTCGCGGATGGATCGACCGGCGGCCGCATCCTGTGCGCAGGCATCGCATTGTGGTGGGGCGGGCGACTGATCGTGTTACCATGGTTGCACGTCTGGCCCGGGTTACGAGGGAAGGCCTGGAGAGCGGGGTTTGTCCTGCTGCATGCGCAATGTGCGATTTACGCCGCAGCTTACGGCTGGTTAAGCATGCGCTGAGACCCGGCGCAGGGCGGTTTATTTACTCGGCACCCGCCAAGTCCGCTCAACGGGAGCGGATTTTCTTTGGCCTTTGGCGTTTTGGCGTTTGGAGTTTGTTTCACATATGTCCGCCATTCCCAACGTCCTCGCCGAACGCTACGCATCGCCCCTGATCAAAGATATCTGGTCGCCCACCGGACGCATCACCATCGAGCGCGATTACTGGATCGCCGTCATGAAGGCCCAGCGCGACCTCGGCCTGCCCATCCCCGCCGCCGCCATCGCCGACTACGAAAAGGTCAAAACCCAGATCGACCTCGCCGACATCGACGCCCGCGAACGCGTCACCCTCCACGACGTCAAGGCCCGCATCGAGGCCTTCAATGCCCTCGCCGGTCGCGAATCCATCCACCTCGGACTCACCTCCCGCGACCTCACAGAAAACGTCGAGCAGCTCCAGATCGCCCGCTCCCTCGAAGTCGTGCGCATGAAGACCGCCGCCGCGCTCCTCAAGCTCTCCAAGCGCGCCAAACAATACCGCTCGCTCATGCTCACCGGCCGCACGCACAACGTGCCCGCCCAGCCGACCACTCTCGGCAAACGTTTCGCCATGTTCGGCCAAGAGCTCCTCGCCGCCTTCACCGGCCTCGACGAGATCACCGCGCGTTATCCGGTCCGCGGACTCAAAGGAGCCGTCGGCACGCAGCTCGACCAACTCACCCTCTTCAACGACGCCAAGAAAGTCGCCAAACTCGAAGCCAGCATCCTCAAACACCTCGGGTTCAAAGTTTCCCTCTTCGCCGTCGGCCAAGTGTATCCGCGTTCCCTCGACTTCGAGGTCGTCTCCGCCCTCCACCAAGTCGGCGCCGCCTCTGCAAGTCTCGCCACCACCCTACGCCTCATGGCCGGCCAGGGCCTGCTCACCGAAGGTTTCCAAAAAGGCCAGGTCGGCTCCTCCGCCATGCCGCACAAGGTCAACGCCCGCAACTGCGAGCGCATCTGCGGTTTCTCCACGATTCTCTCCGGCTACGTGACGATGACCGGCGCACTCTCCGGCCACCAATGGAACGAAGGCGACGTCTCCTGCTCCGTCGTCCGCCGCGTGGCGTTGCCCGACGCCTTCTACGCGATCGACGGCCTGCTCGAAACCCTGCTCGCCGTCCTCAACCAGATGGACGTCTTCGAGGCCGCCATCGGCGCCGAGATCCAGCGCCAGCTTCCCTTCCTCGCAACCACGACCATCCTCATGGAAGCCGTAAAAGCGGGAGTCGGCCGCGAAACCGCCCACCTCGCCATCAAAGAAAACGCCCTCGCCGCCGCCAAAGCCATCCGCACCGGTCAGGGCGAATCCGACCTCGTCGTCCTCCTCGCCGCCGACACCCGCCTCGGCCTGACCGAAAAGGCTCTTCGCGCCATCCTGAGCGACAGCAAACGCTTCGTCGGCGCCGCCCCGCAGCAAGTCGACACCTTCCTCGCTACCGTGAAGATCGCCACTCGTAAGGTCAAAGGTGCCACGACCTACGAACCCGGCAAGCTGCTCTGAGCGAGGCCCGGCAAGCCATTCGTCTGCCTGCAAGCCTTACTGATCGCCCGATTTATTTTGCGGGGCCGCGCACCTCAGTATGAAGCCCTGCGAAATAAACCCGCACGTGCAATCCGTGCGATCAACCCGTTAATTTGCAGCAGCCAGGATGTTCAGGTTTTTCTGAGCGGTCGCTGCGATGTTTTTGCCTGTGCGCTCGGTGTAGATAATCCCGTAGAGCCGGGCCTGATAATTTTCAGCCGTCACCAGATCGTCATCCATCTGGCTGTTCTTGTCACCTTTGGTCCAGTAGCCCCCGGCACGACGCTCCAAGATCCGATGCACCACCAGCTGCTTCGTGCGGGAATGGCGGAACACCACAATGTCCCCGATTTCCAGCGCATCAAAATCCGCCTGCTCGGCCAGCAGCAGACAATTGCCATCGAATAGTGGCCGCATACTTCCCGTCGGCTTGACCGAGTAGATCAGCGTGCCGGGCACCTTCTGCTGAATGTCAACCGCCGCATCCTCGGCCTGCTGAAGAGAAATGCCAGAACTGGGCGCAATGGCACTGGTGCGGCGGGTCTCGACCGACTCCGACGCACGCACCACCGTATTGGATACATCATCCGCACTCACGATAGCCGCACAAAAGAAACAACAACATGATAAGAAAATATAAACCACTCGTGAAGTTTTCATTCTTTTTTTATATTAAGACATCCCCCTACTTACAACAACCGTAACCCCCTGCATGAACCAATAAGACGCACTATTTGCGTAGGCCAAAACGGTTCGACCCATTCTCTCAACCTGGAACAGACAACTACATATCAGGCTTATAACTATAAGCTTAAATCAATTAGTGCTTGTTAAGATATGTATTAATATTTAGAATGACTGATTTCAGCACGCTCCCGGGAGCGCCGGTTTCGAGGCTCCAGTAGCTAAGTGCATGCCAATGTCACCAAATTCAGTGATACCCACCCTTCGTCAAATCAAACACGGGGGGCACCAGAAGGCGACCAATCAGCCCGCGACAACCCATTCGTGCTTATTTTTGGATACATCAACGAAGTGAGCCCGCATCGTTGGCGAAGTATTTGCAACCACGTCCCCATGCACACGGAAGGCACGGACCAAACTTTGGGTTTGCCAGTGCCGCCCGCCGCCCGACACCCTGCCCGTTCACGTTCTCTGTTTCGTCCTTTTTTTAACAACCCACACACGCCATGTCCGAAGATCTCTCAGGTAATGTCCTTGTCGGCCAATCCGGCGGCCCCACTGCCGTCATCAACGCCAGCGTGGCTGGCGTCATCGCCGAAGCCCTCAACCATGTCGAAATCGAGGAGATTTATGGCACCTTGAACGGCGTCCTTGGCATTCTCCAGGAAGACTTCGTCGACCTCGCCGCCGAGTCCCAGCAGACCATTCGCGGTCTCAAGTTCACCCCCGGTGCCGCCCTCGGCACCTGCCGCTACAAGCTCAAGAAGCAGGCAGACTACGAGCGCGTCCTTGAGGTCTTCAAGGCCCACAACATCCGCTTCTTCTTCTACGCCGGCGGCAACGACTCCCAGGACACCGCCGACAAGATCTCCAAGCTCGCCCAGGAACAGGGCTACGCCCTCCGCGTCATCGGTATCCCGAAGACCATCGACAACGATCTTCCCGTCATCGATCACTGCCCCGGCTACGGCTCGGTCATCAAGTTCATCTGCACCACGATCCGCGAGATCGCCTGCGACAACGAGGCCATGGGCCAGCACGACCTCGTGCAGATCGTCGAGGTCATGGGCCGCAACGCCGGTTGGATCGCCGCCGGTTCCGCCCTCGCCAAGCGCAAGGACCACCCGCACGACGCCCCCCATATCATCCTCCTCCCCGAGGTCGCCTTCGCCGCCGAGAAATTCATCGCCGACGTCCAGCGCGTCCTCAAGCGCGAGAAGTTCTGTCTGGTCGTCGTGGGCGAAGGCCTGATCGACGCCGATGGCAACTACGTCTCCGCCGCCGAGGCTACCGATGCCTTCGGTCACGCCCAGTTGGGCGGCGCCGCCGATTATCTCCAAGGTCTCGTCGAACAGAACCTCCCCGGCATCAAGGCCCGCACCGTGAAACTCGGCATGGCCCAGCGCGCCGCCGCCCACGCCGGCTCCAAGACCGATGCCGACGAAGCCTACCTCGCCGGTCAGGCCGCTGTGCAGGCCGCGATCGCCGGTGAAACCGACAAGATGGTCACCCTCCTCCGCGGCGACCAGGACCACTACACCGTCGAGACCGGCCTCGCTCCCCTGAGCGAGATCGCCAACGGCGTGAAGAAGCTCCCCCGCGAATGGATCAACGAAGACGGCGTCAGCATGAACCACCAGTTCCTCCGCTACGCCCAGCCCCTCATCCAGGGCGAGACCGTTGTCCCCTACGAAAACGGCCTGCCGCAGTTCGCCAAACTCGATAAGATGCGCGTCGACAAGCTGCTGGCCGCTTACGAGCTCTGATCCGCGATCCGGTCCCACCACCCCATCGCCCATCCCACTCCTGGCCGGCCGCTTCCTGCGGCCGGCTTTTTTTTGGGCCGAAATCCGTGTCCACCTCCGCTCCCGCTTCCTCCCGCGGCGTCATTTGCGCCCTCGGTGCCTACCTGTGCTGGGGGTTGTTTCCTCTGTATTGGAAGCACCTCGCCTCCGTAAACGCCTTCGAGCTCATCGCGCACCGGCACGTCTGGTCGTTTGTCACCGTAGCAGGCCTGCTGGTCTGGCTCGGCGGCTGGCGTGCAACCCTCGCCGCTTGTCGACAATCTGCGCTGATAGGACGCACCCTCGCGGCCAGCGTGCTGCTCACCGGCAACTGGGTGATCTTCGTCTGGGGTGTGAACCACGGCCACGTCATCGAGTGTTCGCTCGGGTATTTTCTGGCACCGCTGGCCAACGTTTTACTCGGCCGCTTCGTGCTCCACGAAGCCCTGTCCGTCCGTCAAAGCTGGGCACTCACGCTCGCTGCCGCCGGCGTAGCCGTGCTCATCCTCAAAGTCGGCCAAATCCCGTGGATCGCCCTCGGCATCGTCGCCACCTGGGCCGGCTACAGCCTGCTCAAAAAAAAGACGCCACTTGGCGCGTTGCCCGGCTTCGCCCTTGAAACCCTGCTGCTCCTGCCCGTCGCGCTGGGCTATCTGACCTGGCGGATGTTCACCGGTCACAGCGCTCTCGGCCACAGTGGGCCCACGATCACCATACTCATCGTGGCCAGCGGCGTGGTGACTTCCGTGCCACTACTATTGTTCGCCGAAGCCGCCCGCCGACTGACCCTTACCACGCTAGGATTGCTCCAATACCTCGTGCCCACCTGTCAGTTCCTGCTCGGCTGGCTGGTTTACCACGAAGCCTTCACGGCCGATCGTGCGCTCGCCTTCGCCTTAATCTGGACGGGGCTAATGCTTTACGCTCTCGACCTAATGCGCAACAAAACGCCCTCCGTCACCGCCTGAGTGCGATCAACGACGTGCCCGGGCACGATTTAAACGCGCCCGCATCACCGAGTCGCAAGAAACGCTGCACCCTCCCACACCACCCTCTCCTCCCTCCGATGCACAAGTGTGTTCCGGCCGGAACACACTTGTGCATCGGACGTATATTACGATCGGTCGCCTCGCGCCGCAGTGACCTCGCAAATGCGCCTTTACGCACCGTCCGAAAGTTTCATTTTCAACGAACTGATGCCCACGTTGCTCCTCTCGCCATGCATTGGCTGATCCTCACCTCCTCCACCGGCACCGGTCACAACATGCGCGCCGAGTCGTTAAAGCTCTGGGCGCAGCGCGTTTACGGGGATACGGTCGAGGTGCGCATCCATCCCGTCCTCGAAAACACCCACGGCCTCTACAAGTTCGGCGTCGGTCTCTACAACACCATCCAGCGCCACGCACCACGTCTGCATCACCTGTATTTCAACTACCTCGAAATCGCCGGCATGCACCGCCGCGGCTCGAAGATCCTCGGACGCGACTCGTTCACCCAACTCATCCGCGACTGGCAACCCGACCGCGTCATCAGCGTCCACGCCCACACCAACCACGGCTTCTTCGACCTCGCCCGCGCCGCCCTGCCCGAACGGCCGCCCCGCTGCATCACCTACTGCGGCGAACTCTTCGGCGGCTACGGCTTCAGCCGCCACTGGGCCAACCCCCGCGCCGACGGCTTCATCGGCGCCTCCGCCGAGGTTTGCGCCGCCGCCCGTGCCGTCGGCACGCCCGACGACCGCGTGCTCTTCGGCGGCTTCATGCTGCGCCCGCCATTCTACGCGTCGGTTGAAGAGCTCGACCGCGACGCCGACACTTTCGCCCGCGAGCTCCACCTCGACCGCAACGTCTTCACGCTGCTTCTCAGCACCGGACAGGCCGGCGCCAACAACCACCTACCCATCCTCCGCGCCCTCGCCGCCAGCGGTAAAAAACTCCAAGTCATCGCCCTCTGTTCACGCAACGACGCCGTGCGCGCCCGCATCGAGGCCTTCGCAGCGCGACACCCGGCGCTCACCATCCGCGCCCTCGGTCACACCGAGCGCATGCCCGCCCTCAAACGCCTCGCCTCCGTCCTCGTTGCCCGTCCCGGCACCGGCGCGACCAGCGAGGCGATTCTCCTCGGCACCCCGCTCATCCACAACGGCATCGGTGGCGTCATGCCGCAGGAGTTGATCACCGTGCAATACTGCCGCCAACACGCCTGCGCCCGCTTCGGCTCCTCGCCGCGCGAGATCGCCCGCGAGGCCCTGGACTTGCTCGACCATCCCGCCTCCTTGACCACGCTCCGCGAACGCCTCCGCGCCGCCCGCCCGCCCGGCCGCCCCGAGGAAATCATCCGCTGGATCCACGACCGCCCATGACGGACACCGACCTCAAAGCCGCGCTCTATCTCGACGCCGCCCTGCCCGCGCTCGCCGCGCTGGCACCGCTCGATGCGACCTTACGCGCAGCCGCCGCCGGCCCGAAGGATTTCGCCGTCTACCTCAGCGTGCGCAGACTCCCCACCGGACGCCGCCTCGCCTTCGCCGCCGATGGCACCATCACCACCTCCGCCACCGCGCAACCGGGCGACCTGCGCCTGTGGTTTCCATCGGCCGGACAGTTCCTCCGCACGACCGCCAACCAACTTGCGCTCACCCTGCCGATCAGCGGATGGGGCCAACTCACCCAAGTCCGTCGTTTCTCCGCCGCCGGTGCGCGCATGGAAACCCTGCTAAACACCCGGGCCGATGCCTACCTCGCCCTCCACGCCTGGGGCAGCCTGCTGGTCGGCCTCGCCGCCGCCGCCTCATGGCTGCGCCTTCATCCTTCCGGGTGGCACGGGCTTCCAGCCCGTGGGATTGCCGTCTTCGTCTGCCCCTTATTTCCCGCCCCGCTCTGGCTCGACCTCGCCACGCTGACCCATGGCACCGGCGAAGCCCCTGGTCCCGCCACCGTGCGCGTAGAGTTCGCCGACCTAGCCACGTTGCTGGCCGAGTTGGACAACCAACTCGACGCCCCCGCTGCCCTCGGCCTCGGCAAGCTCCGCATCACCGGCTACCTGCCGCTCGCCGAAAACCTCGGCCTCGTCATGCTCAAAGCCGGCAACATCCTCAAACCAAGTTAACCGCGAAGAACACGAAGTTTCACGAAGCCCAAGCATCAACCCATATCCCTCCATTCCGACCTTCGCGACTCTTCGCGCCCTTCGCGGTTAAAAAACTCCGTCTCAGTCCCGTTTGAACTTCACCGAATCCCAGTCCCTCTTCCGCCGTGCGGCCGCCGTTATTCCCGGCGGCATCTACGGACACACTACGCCCGCCGCCACTCTGCCCGGCGCGGTCCCGTATTTCGCCGCCTCTGGCCACGGCTGCCGCTACACCGACGTCGACGGCAACACCTTCATCGACTTCATGGGTGGTTACGGCCCCATGGTCCTCGGCTATCATCACCCCGAGGTCGAAGCCGCCGCCAACGCCGCCCGCCAACTCGGCGCCGCATTCAACCACCCCACGCCCCTCCTCGTCGAGCTCGCCGAGAAACTCACCGCACGCATCGACTTCGCCGACTGGGCCGTTTTTGGCAAAAACGGCGCCGACCTCACCAACTGGTCCCTCATGGTCGCCCGCGAGGTCACCGGCCGCCCCAAGATCCTCAAAATCCGCGGTGCCTACCACGGCACCGCCGCCTGGTGCACCCCCGGCCACGGCGGACTCATCCCCGAAGATCGCGCCCACATCCACGACTTCCCGTTCAACGACGTCGCCGCGCTCGAAGCCCTCTTCCGCACCCATCGTGGACAAGTCGGCGGCCTCATCCTCACACCGTTCCACCACCCCGCGTTCGCCGACTCCGCGTTGCCCACTCCCGAGTTCGTCGCCGCGTGCAACCGCCTCTGCGCCGAACACGGCGTCCTGCAAATCCTCGACGACGTGCGCTGCGGCTTCCGCCTCTCCGCCGACGGCTCGCATTCGGTTTACGGATACAAGCCCGACCTCGCCGTCTACTGCAAAGCCCTCGCCAACGGCCACCCGATCTCCGCCTGCGTCGGCCGCGCCGCGCACAAAGCCGCCGCCAGCCGCGTCTTCCTCACCGGCAGCTATTGGGGCGACCCCGCGCCGATGGCCGCCGCCCTCGCCTGCCTCGACATCATCGCCCGCGACCAGATCCCGCAGCGTCTCGCCCTCACCGGCCAAAAATTCGTCGATGGTTTCCTCGCACTCGGGGTCAAACACGGCGTCCCGCTCGTCGCCAGCGGCCCGCCCGCCATGCCCTTCGTGCGCGTGGCCGACGACCCTTCGTTCACCCGCACCCAAAAACTCTGCGCCGCCGCCATCGCGGAAGGCGTCTTTCTTCACCCGCACCACAACTGGTTCATTAGTGCCATCATGACCGAAGCCGACATCGACGAAGCCCTGCAACGACTCGAACGCGCCCTGAACAAATCATGAACCTGCGCATCTTCCTGGCCGCCCCCCCCGGCAACGGCAGCACCTTGCTGTGTGACTTGCTTCTCGAACAACACGGCCCCGACTTGCGGGTTTTGGACTACGACCTCGACTTGGATCAGGACAATCCTCCGACGCGCTGCATCGTGCGGTTTTCCGGCCAACCCGATGCCTCCCTGATCATCCGGCTGCGCAAACAGGGCTTCAAATTCCTGACCCTGTTCCAGCATCCGCTGGACACCCTGTTGGCGTCGGTGACCGACGACTGCCTACACCCCTCCTCCTTAACCTTTGCCGATCAGGTTGTGTGCGACGCGGCCCGAACCGTTCTTTTGCGCAGTCTCGAATGGGCCTGCATGGAGGACTGTCTTGTCGTGCGCCACGAAGACCTGGTTTACGAGCCAGCACAGACGATCACTCATATCGCGCGGCATTTAATGGGCCCCGATTACCCCGTCGCCGCCACCCACACCGCGAGCCAAGTATCGTGTTCCGAATGCGACGAACCTGGGCGATGGATAGAGCTGTTCCCCGCCGCCACGGTCCATGCCGCGCATGATTTCCATCGAGACATCTTTGCCTGCATGGACTACCCGGAGCCCTCGCATAACCTGACCAAAACTGATGCGCACACCCCCCCGCAAATCGATCCCGCCAAAGGCCCCATTGATGATGATCCTTTGCTCGCCCGGGAAAACCTTCGCCTACGGCGTAAACTGAACGCAGCCGAAGACCGCAACCGGCAGTTACAAAAACAACTTAAAGCCTTGCTGGTATCCTCGCGGCAGGCAATCGACCGGATTCAGCCGATTCCCGAGCCCCTGCTGCGCATGGAGGCGGAATTTAATCGGCTTCACCGCCTTCTGTATGGTGCCTCGGTCGGCCAGCATCTGTATCGTGCCTGGCAGGTTTTGCGCGGGAATAAACACTACTGCCAAAAACCGCCCCAAGGACGCTCCTCGCAAAGCGCACCGGAAAACCCTTCACGCATTTCGGGTTATCACGATCTTTTCATCGACGGTCTGCACATGCGTTTCCACAAAGCTGCGCTGGCCGACCTCCGCGGCATGGGGCGCGTTGCCCGGGAACTCCTCCATCACTTTCAGAAATTCGCCAGCGCCGATTCCACGCAACCCAAGGCGTCCTCCCTCCCTCCGGTGCATTTCTTCGCAGCACCTCACTGGGGGCCGGACCCGCTGCCGCCGCGCAGTTGTGTGCTCATCCATGACGTCATCCCGATGGTCATGCCGAACTACCCGGCCGATCTACGGACTGCTTTTGAAAATCGCTGCAACCAGATCCTGCCACAGGCAGCCCTGATCATTACGTGTAGCGAAACCAGTGCTCGCGACATCCCCCTCCACCTGCCCCAGCCCGGATGCACAATATCCGTGATTCACAACGGTGTCACCCTCCTGCCGGTATCCACGTTGCCGCAAGTGAAGCTCCCCGCGTCTCCCTACATCGTCTTCCTCGGTAGTATCGACAGCCACAAAAACATCGAAGTGGTGGTTAAAGCGCTTCAACGCCCCGCCGCGCAACGGATCCACCTGGTGATGATCGGCCGGAACGAAGCGTATCGGAGCACCGTCCAACACCTCGGCATGGAAGATCGGGTGCACTTCCTCGGATCGCTCGAGGACGCCGAAGTGGGCTACGTTATCAAAAACGCGGTCGCACTGGTTTTCCCAAGCTACTACGAAGGCTTCGGTCTTCCCCCGTTGGAGGCGGCTCTGCTGGGCGTTCCGTCCGTATGCAGCCGGCGGCCGGCGATGACGGAGCTTCTGGCCGATGCCACGCTCTTTGCCGATCCCGACTCCCCCGACGAATGGGCTCAATGCATCGGCACCCTCGCGGCCAGCCCCGCTTTCGCACACCGCATCGGTTCCGCCGCCCGCGAGCGCGCCGAACAGTTCCAATGGTCCACCACCGCCCGCGCCTACGTCCAAGCCTTGCAGTCCCTGTCCGCAGCCCACGTCCTCATGCCAGCCTGAAACCGGTGAATCGCGATGCCCGCCTCCCCCAAAAGTAACAGCCGGTTTGGGTGGATTCTCGGGCTGGGACTGCTTGCACGCTTGGCTGCTTTTGCCTGGAACACTCGCTTGTTCGGCGACGTAAACCTCTACGCACTGGTCGCCCGCCAATGGCGTGAAATCGGCCGGCTCGATTATCCCGGCAAATTCGATTTTTTCGATCCGGCTCCCTACCTCGCACTGAGCACTCCGGTGAGCCAACACCCGCCTGCCTGGTCGTGGCTGGCCGGACTCATCGCATCAGCCCACCTCGGAATCGACGAGTTCATCGGATTGAAACTGCTGTGTCTTTTTTTCGGATTGGCCGTGATCACACTCGGCATGAGCCTCGCCCGCACGCTGGCTGGAGATCGCGCCGCCATCTTCACCGGACTCGTCCTCGCGCTGCACCCGATGCTCATCGATTTTTCGGCCAACGGCAGCCCCTACATCGCGGTCGCGGCCGGCGCGCTGGCGGTGGCACTGGCCGTGGTCTCCGACGAATGGAATCCATGTCTGCGCGGCGTGCTCGCCGGTGCCGGTGCGGCGGCCTCGTGCAGTTTTCACGGCGTAGGCATCCTCTTGATTCCCGCCGGCCTCGCCGGGTTCCTGTTCAACGCACGCCCCCAAACTCGCCTACGCGTGCTGTCTGCTTACGTCGGCACGGTCGCATTGGCGCTGGTTCCGTTGTTCCTTTGGAACGAGGCTAATTTCGGGCAACTGCTGCACTCCTCCTCGACGTTTTATGTGCAAGGCAAGCTTGGTTTAATTAGCCTGATCGATGACGCCTCCGGCATCCACTATCAGGTCGGAGCACTGAGCTGGCACCATGCGGGGCCCTATGCGTTGCTCGCACTGAAGAGTAGTTTTCAATTTCTCCTCCATCTCGGACTGGAAACCGGTTTCACCGGACTCGCTCTCGCCGCATTCGGGACTGTCGTCCTGTATAAAAACCCCGTCCGCACCCGCGCTGCTGGCCTGATGATCGTCATGGCGTCCATCGTCGGCCCCTGCCTCGGTTGGCCGGAATTCAAATACCGCTTCCTCGTCCTCCTGCTTCCCTTCGTGTTGATTCTGGCGGTTGTCGGCGCAATGCGGTTGGCGTCACGTCTGCGTCTGTGGAAGGTGCGCCTGATCCTCGGTGCGAGCGTGACCGGCTGCGCCGCGTTCTGGATCACGCAAATGGCCCTCACCGGTTCGCCGGCCAAATACTACGCCTACGATCTGAAACACCTGCACGACTACCGCCTCATGCGCGAAGCCGCAGATTTTTTGAGAACCCAGCCTCACGGCGTAGTGCTGTCATTTCCACGGGGTTTGGACGGCGGCGTGGAGGCGATGTGGTGGCATCACCAACCCGCCGTGCTGGCGCGAGGTTTCCGCACGCCCTTGCTCAAACGCCTCGTCGCCGATTTCCGGCCCGACTACCTGCTGCTTTCACCCGGTGAAACCGAGAAGCTCGCGGCCATCGCACCTGATGCCGTCCTGTTGTTTGAGAACGCGGGCTACCTCGTTTACCGGCGCACGCCGGCCGGAGCGGCTACGAACGAAACCATCGTTCGTTAAACGAACAATCCGTCCCGCATCGTGCGCACCACGTCGCAACGGTGGGCGATCTCGGGGTTGTGCGTGACGAGCACCACGGCTTGGCCGTTTTCCTTCGCGAGCCGCGCCAGCAGATCGAAGACCAGCGTGGAGTTGGCCGCGTCAAGATTGCCGGTCGGCTCGTCGGCAAGGAGTAGCGATGGCTCGTTCGCGAGTGCGCGAGCGATGGCCACACGCTGTTGCTCGCCGCCCGAGAGATGCGTGCCGAGGCGGTGCGTCTTGGAGCCGAGCCCCACCGCTTCGAGCAGGCTGCGCGCCCGCTCGGCCATCGCGGACGGCGTGAGTCGGCCGAGCTTGCGCATGGGCATCATCACGTTCTCCAGCGCGGTGAACTCGAGCATGAGAAAGTGGAACTGAAACACGAAACCGATGTGCCGCGAACGTGCCTCCGTGCGCAGCTCGTCGCTCGTGCCGGAGATCTGCTCCGCATCGATCCAGATGGTGCCGTCATCGGGCCGATCGAGCAGACCAAGCTGGTAAAGCAGAGTCGATTTGCCGCACCCCGAGGGCCCGACAATCGCGCAGACTTCGCCGCGTTTCGCAGCGAAGGAAACTCCGCGCAACACGTGCACACGACCTTCGTCGTGACCGAGGTAGCGGTGCAGGTTCTCGCAACGGATGACGATGTCGTCTTTGACTGGCATGGTGGTGCTCATTGGGCGGTCCCCCGAACGACGTCTCCCGGCTCCAATTTCGCGGCCCGGCGGGCGGGAATCCAGCTCGCCGCCAGCACCACCACCGAGGCGATGAACGCGGCGGCGACGTAGTGTTGCCACTCCCATGACACCACAAACGAGTCCGTCGAAAAAATGCCGCGGATACGGATCGGAATCTTCGACACGCCATAAGTTGCCAGCGCGCCGAACGCCCAGCCGAAGATCACTCCGCCAATCAGCACGAGCACGCCCTGCCAGAGAAAAATGCGCGTGATGTCGCGGCGCGTGTAGCCCATCGAGCGCAGGATCGCGATGTCCTTGGTTTTCTCAATCACCAGCATTGCGAGCGTGTTGAACATACCCAGACCGGAAATGAGAATGATCGTCGAGACCGTGATGGCTGACGAAAAACGCAACGCGCGGAACACCGCCAGCCAGGTTTTTTCTCGGGCCTGCCAGGGCGAAACAGCGTGCTTCGTGATCGAGCTGATTCGCGCGGCATCCTCAGAGGCGCGGTCCGGATCGCGCAGATTCACCTGGATAAAACTCGCGCCGGTCGGACGGCCAAGGATCGAGCGCGCCTCGCCCAAGTGCAGGTAAACGCGCACGCGATCGATGTCGTTGACCCCCGTCTCATAGATCGCACTCACCCGGTAGCGACGCGACTGCGTGCCCACCTGAAGCATGTAGGATTCGCCCACTTTGAGATTCTGCCGCTGGGCCAGCACCGAACCGACCAGCGAACCGGTGGGATTTTCCCGGAAGTCGCGCAACGAACCCCGGATGATCTGCGAGCCGAGGTCGGACGCGGCGAGATGATCCTCCAGATTGATGCCGTAGGCGCGCCCTTCGCCGCTGCTCACGTCGGTCACGACCGTCACCAGCCCTTGCAGCACGGTGGACACGCCGGTGACATTGCTGAAATTCCGGACCGCTTCGCTGATGCGTGCGGGATCCTCGACCCCATCGATGTATTTACGGCTGCCCTCGGTCTCGACGATGAAGCTCGATTTGCCGTCGTCGCTCTCCGCCGGCATCGAAAACAAGGTGGACTGAAGTTTGTCCTGGATACGGATCGCGCCGTTGGTGCCGAGAATCGTCTTGATGAAGAATTTTTCGAACCCGCTCGTCTGCGCCTGCGTGACGATGAAGAATCCCACCCCGAAGACGATACCGGTGAGGCTCATCAACATGGAGCGTTTGCGCGCGGTGAGAAACCGCAGGGCGATACGCAAGTTGGGAGACATGAGGAGCGGCGCTGACTCAGTGCTTGGAGATGCTTACCCGATCCCCGTCACGGTAAGTGTCGATGCTATCGGTGATGACCAGCTCGCCCTCCTTGAGACCTTCAGTGATCTCCACTTCATTGAGGCTCTCGTAGCCGCGGGTCACCTTGCGCTGTTTCACGACTCCGTCCTTCACGATCATGACGTAGGAACCGAGCAGGGATCGGCGTGGAATGATGAGCGAATCGGCTCGCTGGCCGACGATGATGCTGGCCTCGCCACTCAGGCCGGGCACGAGGCGCTCGGGCGCGATATCCACATCCAAAATAACCGTGTAGCGCTGGGTAACCGGATCGGCGGTGGGTAGCACGCGCGCGACCTTGCCGGTGAACTGCTCGCCGGCGTAGCCGAGAAAGCGCACCTGCGCACGCTGGCCAAGTTCGACGCCGGAGAAATTTTCCTCGCTCACGCGGGCTTCGATCACGCGTTCGCGGGCCAACAGGGTCGCCAACGGCGCGCCCGATGCGATAAGCTCGCCCACATAGGCGGAGACGGAGGTGACGTCGGCGTCGATCGGGGAAAAGAGACTGGTCTTCTCGATCTGGCGCTTGCGGGTCTTGATGTCGGTCGCGAGTCCGGTGATGAGCGTCTCCTCGTTGATCTGCTCGATCTCGAGTTTCTGCTCAAGCGAACGCACCTCGCGCTTGCGCTTGTCGAGCTCGGTTGAGGAATACTGGCCGGCCTCGGCGAGGCGGGTGAAGTTGGCCAGGTCGGCCTGGGCGGTTTCGAGATCGAGCTTGGTGGCGGAGCCGATCTCGCGGCGCTTGAGCGCGGCGTTGTAGTCGTTGGTCACGCGCTCGAGTTCGAGCTTAAGGTCGGTGTCGTCGATCTTGAGCAACAGTTCGCCGGCCTTCACGCGCCGGCCCAGCACGAGAGAGCTGCCGATCACGCGGCCTCCGGCCTCGCTGCGAATTTCCATCGAGTAGTCGGCGCGCACCGCCACCGTGGCGGGCAACGCGCTCACCGCCGTGCCCCGTTTTACGAACGCGACCAAGGCTTCAGGCCGGGACAGTTTGATGGCCAGAAACCCGCCGATCGCCAGCACGGCTACGGCTGCGATAATATAAAGGGAGCGACGGGATTTCACGGAAACACAATCTCCTCGGAGGGTTTGGAGGCGCGCTGACGGAGCAGTGCATGCTCGGAAAGCTGCAACAGCACCCGTCCGCGCAGGTCGTAAAGCGCGATACGTTCGCTCTGTCCGGCAGCGCGGCGAACCTGCCACTCGGTCTCGGCCAGACGGCCGGTCTTCCACATATCTTCGTCCACCTTCAGACGCGAGGCAGTCAGGGCAAAGCGTTCTTCGGCAAGATCGAGTTCGCGCAGGGCAAGCTCAAGCTCCGCCGTCTGATCCATGAACTGGTTGGTCAAAGCCACGCGGGCCTCCGTGAGCGCCTTTTCGTTCTGACGCACGACAACACGCGCCTGCTTGACCGCCGCGCGGGTGGCAAAGCCGTCGAAAATATTCCAGCGCACGCGCACGCCACCGTAGTAGTTGACCACCGCGCTTTGGTCGCTGCCGCTGGTCGCGCCCTGATCGGCTCCGATGGCCAGGTTGACCATGGGATACGTGCGCACCTTGGTAATCTCCTGTTGAAGACGGGCGGCGGCGAGATCCCCTTCGGGACGGACCAGCGCGGCGGGAATACCGTTGGCCGGCGCGATCTTGGTGTCCTGTGGCTGGAAGCGCGCCTTGGCCGAGGCCGGCACGGAAACGATGTCGGCCGGCAGTTGCTCGCCGGTGAAGACCTCGCGGCCGTTCAAGGTGGCAAACTCGCGCAAGGCGCGTTGAAACGCGGTGCGCTGTCGGTCGCGCAGGATCTCGGACTTGCGCACATCGAGCTGTTCGGTTGCGAGAAGGTCGGCGGTATATTCGCCACGGGAGGCGCGATCGCGGTTCACCTTGAGCGCGATGCGCTGGCGGTCGTAGCTGGTCTCCGTTTCGGCCAGGGAAAGTTTTTGCAGCACCAAGTCGATGTAGCTGCGGCGGATCTCAAGGATGAGCGTGCGCTTGGCCTCGGCATAGTCATTGGCGGCGATATTTTTGCGGATCTCGGCAATGCGCTTTTCGTTGGTCAACGCGTTCCAGTGCCAAATCGGCTGCTCGACGCCTACGTTGTAGTAAGGACGGAAGCCGCCACTGCCGTTTTCACTGTTTTCACGATAGGAAAGATCGAGAAAAACATTCGCCCGCGGGCGGGTAACGCTGCGGGTCTCCTCCTCCTTGGCATCGGCCACCAGCTTTTGCAGACGGGCCTCCACCACTTGCGGAGCCACCTCCGCCGCCGCATCCACCAATGCCTGCAAGCCGGGAATCGTCTTTTCCGGCAACCCCAACAAGGGCGCATCCGCATCCACCGCTTTGGTTTGGGTCGCCGCATCCTGCGCCACGACGGGCAGCGGACTGAGCGAAATCAGCAACAAGGCGGCAGGGCACAGCAGGCGTGGCATGAACATGTGTCGAGAATGGTTAGCTATAACCGCCGCGAGGCGATTTTGTTGGCAACAACCAAGTGCGGCGACTTGGCCGAAGCAACAAATGTATCGACGTTAATTACAAAAATATTTGTAACTTCTGTAATATGATGCCGCCCGCATCCACCTCCGTCGATAAAACCGCCGCCCGCACCGATGCGGAGCTTGAACGGGAGATCATCGCCTTCTGGGTGCAGATGAGCGGACTCCTTGGCTACCCGCGCTCGATCGGGGAAATTTTCGGCCTGATCTTCATTTCGGAGTCCCCCCTCAGCGCCGATGACGTGGTCGAGCGCCTCGGCATCAGCCGCAGCGGTGCCGGCCAGGGACTGAAGGCCCTGCAGGACATCGGAGCGATCAAGCCCGCCCACCATGTCGCCAGTCGCAAGGAGCACTATCAGATGCAGACCGACCTCGGCGTGCTGGTGAAACTCCTCCTCAACGCCCGCATCCTGCCGAAGCTCGAAGAGCTCGGCCAGCAACGCTCCACCCTCGACGCCTCCGTGCGCGCCACTGGCCCTGCCCACCTCGTGCAACGCTTCGAAAAACTCGACCGGTGGCGCGGCAAAACCGCCCCCCTGCTCGCCCTGCTCAAAACCTTCGCGGGCTGACCTTCTTTTCGTCATCATGATCTACCTTCTCGGCGGCTCCGGCTACGTCGGCCAAGCCTATCAAACCCTTCTCACCCAAAAGGGCATTCCCTTTAAAAATATCCGTCGCGCCGAACTCGACTACGCCGACGCCGCGCAACTCGCCGCCGCCCTCAAGCGCGACCGCCCCGCGTTCCTCATCAACGCCGCCGGCTACACCGGCAAACCCAACGTCGATGCCTGCGAACTGCACAAGACCGAATGCCTCTTTGGCAACGCCATCCTCCCCGGCCGCATCGCCGGGGCCTGCGAAGCCGCCGGCGTGCCCTGGGGACATGTTTCCTCCGGCTGCATCTTCACCGGTGCCCGCCCCGACGGCACCGGGTTCACCGAAGACGACACACCCAACTTCACCTTTCGCCAAAACAACTGCTCGTTCTACTCCGGCACCAAGGCCCTCGGCGAAGAGGTCCTCGCCGGCCGCCCCAACGTCTTCATCTGGCGTCTGCGCATCCCCTTCGACCACCGCGAAAGCCCACGCAACTACCTCACCAAACTCATGCGCTACGACCGCCTGCTGGAAGCGGCCAATTCCATCTCCCAACTCCACGAATTCGCCGCCACCACCTTCGCCTGCTGGGAAAAACATATTCCCTTCGGAACCTACAACGTCACCAACCCCGGCCACGTCACCACCCGCGAAGTCGTGGACCTCATCCTCGAAAGCGGCGTCCACCCGAAGTCCTACCAGTTCTTCAACGACGAAGCCGAATTCATGGCCAAAGCCGCCAAGACCCCGCGCAGCAACTGCGTGATGTCTTCCGCCAAACTCGCCACCGCCGGTATCACCCTGACCCCGGTTCGCGAGGCCATCCGCGCAGCACTCAAAAATTGGAAACCTGAATAATAAACCGCGAAGAACACGAAGTTTCGCGAAGTCTGAATCAACCCCTTCCTCAATCCGATCTTCGTGCCCCTTCGCGCTCTTCGTGGTTAAAAAATCCGACTTATGAAAATCTTGGTCACCGGCGGCGCCGGCTTCATCGGTTCCAACCTCATCCGACTTCTCGTCACCACCCACGGTCACGACATCCTCAATGTCGATGCCCTCACCTACGCCGGCAACCCCCGCTCCCTCGACGATCTCGCCGGCAACCCCCGCTATCGCTTTTCCCAAACCGACATCTGCGACGCCCCCGCACTCGCGAAACTCTTCGCCGACTTCCAACCCGACGGCGTCATGCACCTCGCCGCCGAAAGCCACGTGGACCGCTCCATCGACGGCCCCGGTGCCTTCATCCAGACCAACATCACCGGCACCTTCACGCTGCTGCAAGCCGCCCGCGCCCACTTCGAAAAACTCTCCGGCCCTGCCCGCAACCGCTTCCGCTTCCTCCACGTCTCCACTGACGAAGTCTACGGCTCCCTCGGCCCCACCGGCCTCTTCACCGAACAGACGCCCTACGACCCGCACTCGCCCTATTCGGCGTCGAAGGCCGCCAGCGACCACCTCGCCCGCGCCTGGGCCGACACCTACCAACTCCCCGTCCTCGTCACCAACTGCTCCAACAACTACGGCCCGTATCAATTCCCTGAGAAGCTGATCCCTGTCGTCATCCTCAAAGCCCTGCGTGGCGACCCGATTCCCGTCTACGGCCAAGGCGAAAACATACGCGACTGGCTCTACGTCGGCGACCATGCCGAGGCATTGCACACCGTCATCGCCAAAGGCCGCCCCGGCCAGACCTACAACATCGGCGGCAACAACGAACGCCGGAACATCGACCTCGTCCGCCTCCTCTGCGCCCTGCTTAACGAACTCCGACCGCGCGCCGACGGGCTGTCTTACTCAAAACAAATCACCTTCGTCACCGACCGCCCCGGCCACGATCTGCGTTACGCCATCGACGCTAAGAAAATCAAACGCGAACTCGGCTGGACCCCGAAGCAAGACCACACCTCCGGCTTCCGCGCAACCGTCCAGTGGTATCTCGACAACGAGCCCTGGACCTCCGCGATCCTCAACGGCTCCTACAAACTCGAAAGGCTCGGAAATGGATAACCGCGAAGCACGCGAAGTCTCGCGAAGCCAATCCCTCCGAACCTTCGCGCCCCTTCGCGCTCTTCGCGGTTAATCAAATCCGTCTCCATGTCCGACCCCATCCTCTACAAAAACGAAACATTTCAGATCATCGGAGCCTGCATGTCCGTTCACTCCGACAAAGGTAATGGTTATGTGGAGCCCGTATATCAGGACTGCCTGGAGATTGAGCTCACCCACCTCGGCATTCCGTTCGATTCACAACGTAACTTCGCCCTCACTTATCGTAACATCACGCTCAAGCACACCTATACGCCCGACCTGCTCTGCTACGATAAAATCATCGTCGAACTGAAAGCCGCCAAGTCCCTCACCGACGAACACCGCGCCCAGGTCCTCAACTATCTCAAAGTCACCGGACTTCAACTCGGCCTGCTCATCAACTTCGGTTCCCACGGCCGCCTCGAATGGGAACGCATCATCCTCTCCTCCTGATCTTCGCGCCCCTTCGCGCACTTCGCGGTTAACAACAAAATCTCATGAACAGAAAAGGCATCGTTCTCGCCGGTGGCTCCGGCACCCGGCTCTACCCGCTCACCATCGCGGTTTCCAAGCAGCTCATGCCGGTTTACGACAAACCCATGATCTACTATCCGCTGTCGATCCTCATGCTGGCCGGCATCCGCGAAATCCTGATCATCTCCACGCCCGCCGACCTGCCGCTCTTTCAACGCCTGCTCGGCGACGGCTCCCGCTTCGGCGTGACGTTCAGCTACGCCGAACAACCCTCGCCCGACGGACTCGCCCAGGCCTTCACCATCGCGGCCGACTGCGGTTTTCTCACCGGCAACGAACCCAGCGCCTTGGTCCTCGGCGACAATCTTTTCTACGGCCACGACTTGGTGAAATCCATCCAGGCCGCCACCGCGCAAACCAAGGGCGCCACCATCTTCGGCTACCATGTCGCCGACGCCCGCGCCTACGGAGTCGTCGAGTTCGCCTCCGACGGTCGCGTTCTCTCCATCGAGGAAAAACCTGCGTCACCCAAATCCAACTACGCCGTCCCGGGCCTCTATTTCTACGACGCCGACGTGGTCGCGCTCGCCCGCAGCCTCAAGCCCAGCGCACGCGGCGAACTGGAGATCACCGACCTCAACCGCCTCTACCTGCAACGTGGCGACCTGCGCGTGGAGCTGCTCGGCCGCGGCACCGCCTGGCTCGACACCGGCACCCATGAAAGCCTCCTGGACGCCGGCCAGTTCGTCGCCGTCATCGAAAACCGCCAGGGCCTGAAAATCGCCTGCCTCGAAGAAATCGCCTACCGTCAAGGCTGGCTCGACCGCGCCGGCCTCGAGTCCGCCATCAAAGCTCTCGGGAAATCCCAATACGGCCGCTACCTGAAGGCGCTGCTGCCGTAAGCAGCCTCCGGCCCTTCCTCTCCTTCCGCGTGAAATACGACGACCGCAAGAACCAACCGGTGGCAACCACAGCCCACCCCTTGATGGTCTCATGCCCCAACGACGGCGGTCTGATCGCGCTCGGTCCGGAAGGTCCGGTCATCCTGGATTTCTACGACACCATAGGACTCCATGCCGACGACCGTTATTTCGTCCGCGCGTATCAGACTTACACGGGTGCCCACCTCGACATCTTCGACGGCGACCGGCACCACTCGCTGTTCATCCCGGAGGTGATTGATATGCACGACATTTTCGTCGACGGCGAGACCCTCTACGCCGCCTCAACCGGCACCAACGAAATCATCGCCTGCGATCTGCAGGGCCGGTTGCAGGAACGCATCTCCTTCCCCGGCGGCACCGACAGCCACCACCTCAATTGCATCGGTCGTATCGGCGGCCGGCTGGTGATCAGTGCATTCGGTCAATTCACGGAGTATCGCGGCTGGAGTGAAGGTCGCAGCCAAGACCAGGGCTTTGTCATCGACCTGCGCGACCTGCGCGCCGAGCGCCCGCTGCTGAGCGGACTCGATCAGCCGCACACCCCGCGCGAACACGCCGGCTGGCTCTACATCTGCGACTCGCGCGCCAACCGGCTCCATCGCGAATGCGCCGGCAACTGCCAGCAACTGGATTTCCCCGGTTGGTTTGTCCGCGGCCTGGCCTTCGCGGACGACACCCTCTACGCGGGCCTGAGCACCTCGCGCAACAACCTCACCGACCAGTTGAAAGGTCGTATCGCGGTCATCGATTTGCCGTCCTTTACCGTTCGTGAATACATCACGCTGCCCTTCGCCGAGGTTTATGACATCGCGCTCGTCACGCCCGATAGGCAGGCCCTCCTCAAAGCGCACTACGCCAACCCGGCCTCAGCCTGGCAAGGAGCCCTCCAGTCAGTGACCACCTGCGAGCTGGACTTCCATCAGGCCTGCCATACCGCGCAGGTTTTCTGGAGCCAGGACGCAGGCTTCGATCAAGCCCGCTCCATTCGCAGACGTTACGCGACCGGCCACGAAGCCATCCTCAACTTCGAACTGCCGGCCACCGAAGGCATGATCCGCATTCGCATCGATCCCGTCGAAGACGTGGGCGAATTCCTCCTGAACGATCTCCGTGTCGAAGATGCCGCCACCGGCCGCGTGGTGTGGCAATTCGACCACTCCACCGCCGCTGTCAGAAAAATCAAATTCAGCTCCGATGTCCGGCACCTGTATTTCGGTCCGCGCCCACGCTTCATTTCTCTCGGGACGGATCCCTACCTCATCCTTCCGCCCATCCCCCACTCCGGTGCCCTGCGCGTAAAGGCGAACCTCGGCTTCACTCCGGGCTTGGGCGATTTCCTCAAGCACCAACGCGCCATGGGCGCCATGCTCCGGCTTGCTCAATTCTTCGGCGACCGGCTGGCCGGTTTTAAAACTCGCTCCATGTCATGAACGACCACCTTCAATTCCACGGCCGGATCGCCTGGCTCGCGATCGATTGCGCGACGACCAATCCACGGGTTCTCAGCGGACTTTGGTTTTGTTCCGACTACGATTCTCAAGACACTTTGTGCATACGCATCGGACGCAACCGCATCGCCTGCGCCTGCCGCCTTAAGAACCGCCTCCCCGACGGCCGCCACTTCGTGGCTTCCGTAAAAACCCGCACCGGGGCGAAATGGCTGCGCTTCTGCCGGGAAACCCCTGCCGGTCGCACGGTCGTCATCACCCGGCGGCTGCTGCTGATGCCTGCGCGATTGGTGCCCTCGACCCGACAGGAGGTCAACCGGGCCAATCGGCAACAGGCAGCCTTCCTCGCCGCCCAACCCGTGCCCGCCCACGGACCGCTCATCAGCGTGTTGATGCCCGTGTTCAACCCGCCCTCCCATTGCCTCGAACAGGCCATCGCCAGCGTTCGCGCCCAGACCTACCAACGATGGGAACTCTGCATCGCCGACGATGCCTCCACCGACCCCGCCGCGCTCCGCACCCTCCGGGAACAGGCGGCCCGCGACCCCCGGATTAAATTCGTCGAACGCCCCGTCAACGGCCACATCTCCGCCGCCACCAATTCATCCCTGGCCCTTGCCTCCGGAGAATGGTGCGCACTGCTCGACCAAGACGACGAGCTTTCACCGCACGCCTTCGCCGCCTTCGCCCGCACGCTGCAGGCCCACCCCGACACCGACCTGGTCTACACCGACGAAGACAAGCTCGACGCCCACGGACAACGCCACAGCGCCTACCACAAACCGGACTGGATGCCGGAATTGCTCTTCGGCCAAAACTTCGTCTCCCATCTCGGCTTCTACCGCACGGACCGGCTTCGCTCCATCGGTGGTTTTCGTGAAGGCTTCGAGGGATGTCAGGACTGGGACGTGGTCCTGCGCTATACGCACGGCCTCCCGATGCACCGAGTCCGGCATCTCCCCTATATTCTTTATCATTGGCGCGCATTGCCGCATTCCACCGCCCACTCCACCGGAGCCAAACCCTACATCATCGCCGCCGCCGAACGCACCGTGACTTCGGCGCTGCAGGCCCGCAGTTTGAACGTGCGGATCCATCCCGCCAGCGCCGGCCAGTTTAAAATCGAACCCCTCGTCATCACCCGGCCAACCGTGGCCGTGCTCGGCTTGCCCACAGCCGACCAAACTCTGGTCACAGACCTGACCGACTACGATCATCTCACCTGTCTGCCCGCTCCCCCGTCCACGGCCAACCACCTTGAAGCCATGTTGGCCGCCGCACATTCCTGTCAGGCCGAAATCATCGTCGTTCTTGCCCCTTGTGTAGTCCCCCTGCATCGCGACTGGCTGCAACGCCTCGTCGGCAGTCTGGCGATCCCCGGAGTCGTTGCCGCTGGCGGCGCACTCATCAATGCCGCCGGCCTCATTGCCGACGGTTGCCTGATGTTGGACCACGACAACCAGGCCGTCCCCGCCTTCAAAGATCTCGTGGAATGCAACCCCGGTTATTTTGGACGGGCTCAACTCCTGCAAAACCCCGGCGGACTCAGCCTGAACTGCCTGGCCGTGAGGCGCACCGCCCTGCTCTCGATCAACCCGCCCAAAGCCGGCCGCCGGTCCGATGCACAAAGCGAAGGATGGACCCTCTGTGAACAACTGCGCTCCGTCGGCGGCCGCATCGTCTACGACCCGGGCGTCATCCTCGATATCGATCCAGCATCCGCACCGCCGACGCCCGCGACCGCACTTCGTTTTCGCAGCTCCAGCGACCCGTCCATCCACGTCAACCTCGCTACGCTATGGCCCACGTATTGACGGTCTTCCACCCTTGATCTATGCCATGATAACAATCCGAAAAATCCAGCGCCGACTCGGCTTGATCCGGCACAATGCCACCCCGGTCATCCCCGCCATCGATCCAGCCCATTGCTTCACCGGACGCGATACACCCGCCGAGCGCTCTCTCGCCTCGATCTGCCAACACCAGGACATGCGCTTCTTGCTATCCTATCGTTTTCTCCGCGGGCAAGGCTTGGAAATCGGCGCGCTGCACTTCCCGCTGCCCGTCGCGCCGGGCGTGACGGTCAAATATTACGACTACGGCACCCGTGAAGAAAACCTGCTGAAATACCCCCATCTTCCCGCAGAAAAAATCGTCCATACCGACTACGTTGGCGACGGCGAAAAACTCGACCTGATTGATCCCGGCTCTCTCGATTTCCTCATCGCCAACCACATGTTGGAGCACTGCCAGGATGTCATCGGCACGCTAAAACTATTTTACTCCAAACTTAAACCCGAAGGCGTGCTCTTCATCTCGCTGCCCGACCTGCGCTACACCTTCGACTGCCGTCGCGCGCCCACCTCCATCGACCACCTCGAACGCGATCACCTCGTGGGTCCGGAAGTCAGCCTGTATTCGCATTACCGTGACGTGCACGCCAACTGGAGCGAACGCCAGAGCACCGAGATGCGCAAACTCAACCCAGACGGCCCCGGCCCGCTCACCGAAGCCGCGTTCCACCAGGCCGTGCGTGACACCCATGTCGACTGGCATTTCCACGCCTGGACCCAACTCGAGATCATGGAGCTTTTCCTCAACATGCGCCGTGCCCACGGACTGGAATTCGAAATCGAAACCATCGCGCGCAACGGCATCGAATTTATCACTGTGCTCCGTAAAACCACCGTCGAGAGCTACGACCGCAACGAACCGGAATTCCGCCCCCTTTCATCATGAGAAATTTCCTGCGCTACAAAGACATCGTCTTCTACCGCACGCTGGCCGGACTCAAATCGGAGGCGCGCAAAAACTACCTCGGCTACCTGTGGTTCATCTTCGAACCGCTGCTGAGCACCGGCGTGCTTTATCTGGCGATGTCGCAGCTCACCGGCCACCGCGGGACCGCAGCCATTCTCACCATCCTGATCGGCATGCTCACCTGGCAGTGGTTCGAAGGCTCGATCATGCTCAGCGCCGCCTCGCTCACCACCAAGTTCCACATCCACCAACAGGTCCCGCTGCCCAAATACCTTTTCCCGCTGGTCGACATCGGCACCAACACCGTGCGCTTCGCCTGCGCGTTTACCATCGTGCTCATCGTCTGCATGGTGATCTCCCAAGGACCCCATCTCGCTCTCATCTGGCTGCCGCTCGTGCTGATCCTGCAACTGGCGCTGATCATCGGTTTTTCGCTGGTCATATCCATCGCGGTGACCCTCCTGCCCGACCTGCAGATGCTACTCCAGTCCCTCTTCCGCCTGCTCTTCTTCGTATCCGGCATTTTCTTCACGGCTGAACGCGTGCCCGAGCACCTGCTGCCTTACTTCCACGCCAATCCGGTCGCCGTCCTGATCGAGGCCTACCGCGCCATCCTCCTCGAACACCAGGCGCCCGACTTCGGTCTGCTCGGCTACACTGCGGTGCTCACCGTGTGCCTGCTCGTGGCCGGCGGCTTCATCCAATCCTACTTCGATCAACGTCTGCTCAAGCTCACCAATGTCTGACCCTCTCATCAAACTGGACAACATCGGTGTCTATTACCGGGGCGGCCGTATCCGCGGAGCCAAAGCCATCGACGCCCCCTGGGCCCTGCGCGGACTCAACCTGGAGATCAAGCGCGGCGAAAAACTCGGCATCGTCGGCCGCAACGGCTGCGGCAAAAGCACCCTGCTGCGCCTGCTCGCCGGCATCATCTCACCCGATGAAGGTGCGATCCGCATGCTGCAACCCCGTCCCCACGTGCAACTGCTCGCACTCGGCGTGGGCTTCGAAGGCAACCTCTCGGGTGCGGAAAACGCCATTCTCAGCGGCCTCTTTATGGGAAAGACCCGCCGGCACATGGAAACCCGCCTGCACGAGATCCAGGAGTTCTCCGAACTGGGCGACGCCTTTCACGACCCGGTCAACACCTACTCGTCCGGCATGGGCGCACGCCTCGGCTTCTCCATCGCGCTGCAGACCGACCCCGACGTCTTCCTGATCGATGAAATCCTCGGCGTAGGCGACCACGCCTTCCTGAAAAAATCGCAGGCCGCCATCCGGGAAAAATTCAAGGACGACACCACTGTCATCCTCATCTCCCACGAAGCGCACATCATCGGCGAAGTCTGCACCCGCGCGGTCTGGATGGAGAAGGGAATCATCCTCGCCGAGGGCAAACCCGCAGACGTGTGCAAAACCTACGAGAGTGCACCGGCAGGGCACAAACGCCGCCGCTAATTCGCCGGGCTAATTCAGGGTCTCCCGCCCCCCGTCCACCGGCCCGCATCAGGATGCTCGGCCACCGTGACTTATACCCAACAGGATATCGCAACAAGCACCGCAATTGGCTTGCCTCCACCCCCGCACCGATAGGCTGAGCCCTGTTATCCAGCCCGACATTCGGTCTGTTTCCGTGTTCGGTGCATCCATCCATTCAACAACCATGAAAATCAAACTCACGCTCGCATCCCTGCTCCTCGCCACAGTTTCACCCGCCCTGTTCGCTATCACCATCCCGGTGGACCCCGAACCCATCCCCGGCAAAGTCGGCGATGTCACCATCGCCTTGGTCGATGCCTACACCGTTCCCAGCTACAATATCGAAGGGGAGCAGCCTGGCTTCAAAACGTTCACGGATTCAAGTGCACTGCTTAAAACGCAGATTAAATTCGGGGTCACCAAAACCAAGATCTCCAACACCGAGTTCATCCAGTCCTTGATCGATAACAATATTTTGGATGGGGCCTCCTCTGACTGGTCCATCAAATATGTTTCCGATACAGGCTTTATTTTCTCCGAGGATTACAGCGGTTATTACGCCCTGAAAAACACCGGAGAGGTGATCTATCTGGGAAGTCAATTTACGGATGGTCCCGTTATCTCCTCAGACAATTTCACTAGCGATACCGGCACCGCCTTTAGCCTGCTCCAGACGGCCACCACCAAGCGCATCGCTGACGTAGATCAAACCACCACAAACAAGGGATCGCTGAAGGGCAGCATCACAACCTATCTCACGGTTGATACGGGGAACGAGAATCCGATCACGCTGGTTGGCCTCTATAATCTGAGCATCACCTTCTCGGAGGTTTACGATGAGATTGGTGACACCACGATCAGCGAAGACTACGGAGTCGGTGCCAGCTCGGTCACGAACCTCGTGGGCAATGATGGTGGCTATGCCAATATCGCATCCTCCTTCTTCTTCGGAGGCCAAGGCATCGTAACCGGCTCGATCAAGATCTCGGCGCTCAAGACCACTGCCGACATCACCGACTACGTAAACGCCTACGATGCTTATTACATGGTCCGGTAAGCCCTGATCACATCGTCCTCGTTTCCCCCAGTGCCGACCTGCGCTCACCGCAGGTCGGCTTTTTTTGCGCACCGGCTAGGCGAGGCAGAAAGTCTTCGTGCACTAGGGTGCGGTTGGGATTGCAGGCCGGATCATGCTCCAACCACGCCAGCCAGGGCCCCTCCCCGCAGCTCAAACCGACGGACCCACGGGCCCGCCCCACACATAACCAACCGGTTCGTTTAATACCAAAGTCCTTTAAGCAATGAGAGTGCTCTAGCTTAAATTGTATCCGGTTTTTGCCATCCGATTTTTAGCCACAAAGGAACGCAAAGATCTCAAAGATAAAATACTTCGAACGGCTTGTTCTTTGTGCCCTCTGCGTCCTTTCGTGGTTATGACTTAATTTAAAATGCTCTAGCCGTTCCACGACATGAACATCTTGCCCGTGTGGCTGAGCCCAAAGACAAGGGACCGTTGGTATAAAGCGGCCACCTTCTCGTTGAACCTCTCCGAACAAAAAAGAGCGATGACTTGAGTCATCGCTCTTTTGGAGAGTGCTTTCAAAATGGCACGGTGCGGCGGTAGCGCCCCCATCAAAATCACAGGCTGTAATCGAGCGACACGTAGGCGAGCGGTCCGCGGTAGTTGGTGAAACCGCCGGTCGTATCATTCTTGGTGTCGAAGTATCCAACTTTACCCGAGGCGATACAGCGGTCCGAAATCTTGTGCTTGAGTCCAACCGTGACGGTAAGGCTGCGCACGGAGACCCCGTAGGGAACGGTCAGATCGGCGAGATTGGAATTGCTGTTGTAGGCGTGGTAGTAATTCGCCTGCAGCTGGAGGTCGTCCTTCCGGGTGAGCACGGCACCCACGAGGAACATACCGGTCCAGTAGTTGTTGTTGGAGTTCTGCAGAGTGCCGTCGGCGGTGGCCGTTCCCGCATGAGGATAAACGGTCGAGATCACATTGAAGACCACGTTGGCACTGGCCTGCACGTAGAGCTGCTGGTAGGGAGCCCAGTCAATAGTCTCGCCGATACTGTTGGTCGTGGAGTCCAGAGAATCCGTCTCGGTAAGACTGGAACCGGTGACCTGCATATCCCCCTGCTGATGCATGTAGCGAGTGGTGAAGGTAAGCGAGTCAACCGGCTTGACGATGGCCGACAGGGTCGTGCCGATAAACTGGGAACCGAGCAGATAATAACTGCTGGTGATCGACGGCGGCAGCGCAGAAGCCGGGGCGCTGCCGGAGAACTTGTTTTCGTGATCCTTGTAGAAAACCTCGCCGCGCAGCGTGAGGAACGAGGACTGGCGCCAGTTGGCACCGACCTTGTAGTCGGCATGGTCTTCCGTGGGAGTGGTCGAGAACAGGTAAGTCGCAGGCAATGCACCGGACGTGTAAGGCGAAGTATGATCCTCCGTGCCGTCGACGATCCGCTTGGAGGCGGAGGCGTAGAGTGCGAGGTCACGAATGCCGGTGTAGCGAAGTCCGAGCTCCGGCGTCAGCGCATCCTCATCGATATGGGAATACTCGTAGCGAGCCGTCGGCGTGGCAGGCGTGCCCGTGTTATAAGTCGCGGTGCTCTCCGTCTTGCGGTGCTCTCCGCGCAAGCCAAAGGTCGCGGTGAAGTCCTGCGTCGGCTTGAAGTCGAGCGCAATGCTGCCGGTCGTGATGCGGGCCGTGGCCTCGCCCGTAAGGTCAAAGTAATCGTAAGTGGTGACACCTGTGCCGGAGACTTTGGGGCGGTCACCCGTGAAGTTGTTGTCCACATCCTGATACCGGAGTCCGGTGCGCAGGGTAAACAAGGGGCTCAACTCGGTGGTGGCAGTGCCCATCACGCCCATCGTGAACGTATCGACGCCGTCAGTCGTGGTGACGTTACTTTCCTTGCCGACTTCGCCAGGGTAGAGGGTGGCAAAACGCTGGTCGATGTTGTTAACCCAATCGCCCAACACCGTGACCTGAAACGAGGTGTTTCCGACGGTGTGTTTCATGGTGCCGCGAAGCTCCTGGTGGCGCTCGTTGAGCTGGAGATAGGCGGGAATGACGTGACGATCCGTGGTGCCAGGTCCCGGGATTCCGGTCACCGTCGAATCACCCCACTCGGTCGAATCTTTCTGACCATCACGCGTCTCGTTAGTGTAACGGATCGTAAACTCGGGGCGATCCTCACGGGCAAACTTGGCCTCGGCCCAAAACTTTCCACGGTCAACAAACAGATCCTGCGGATTCAACGGATGCCATGCCGAGTTCAGCGGAAAGAATCCGCCCACCCCGTCATAGAACGTGCGGAAGCGGCTGTAGCCAACATCGATGGTGCCCAAGTCGGCCTTGGCCAGGTTGACTCGCAGGAGATAGTCCTCGGATCCGCTGAGCGCGCGTCCGTCCATAGTGAGCGTGTTGTCTTTCGGCAGCTCCTTGGAGTAGTGGAACTCCTCGATGCCCGCACCGTTTTGCTGCGACTGGCCGGTATTGGCCTGATACGCCGCCCCGTTGCCGGTGATCGAGGCTGCCTGCCCGGAAACCTTGATGTAGCTGTCGAAGACGGGGAACGCGTCCGAGTTTTTCGCATCGGCGGCGGAAAGCTGCGGTGCAGCCACCAACGTGGCCGTCAATACGCCCGCAACACAGATGAGATGGGGAGTGGTCTTTTGCATGATGGACCTGGATTAGGGGTTAACGGCGAAGGTGGTTGTTGGCGTTGGAACCGTGGACGGCCTCGTGGCAACCCGAGCTCCAGCACGTGCCCTGCATCATGCGGGAGGAAGCGTGGTTGTTAGGCTTGCCGATGGCGTTGGCGTTGATCTGACCGGCGGCCGCCTGGGTCTCCAGATGGCAGCGCAGGCAGAGGTTGGCATCGCGGGCGATGAGCATCTTCTGGTTGATCGTGCCATGTGGGTTGTGGCATGCGGTGCAGCCCTCGCGCATCGCTCCGTGTTCAAAGACAAACGGCCCTTTCTGCGCAGTGTGGCAGTTGGTGCAGGTCTCGTTCTGGCTTTCGAGCGCGACGCCCGTGCCCTTGATTGCATTGCCCGTGTGGACGTCATGGCAGTCCACGCAACTGACGTGGCCCGACATCACCGGATGGCTGTTAGGCAGGCTGAACTCGCCGCGTTTATCGAGGTGGCAAGTGAAGCAGGCCTCAGGGGACTTCTTCGGGTTGATGATATTGTTCTTACCCCCGCCCGCCTTGGAGTGCAGGCTGCCCGGACCGTGGCAGGCTTCGCAGGAAATATTGCCAACCTTGGGGTCGGAGAGCGCCAGCTTGGCGTGGGTCGCGTTTTTGAAGTGATCGGTTTGGTCGGAGTGGCACTGCGCGCAATCCTTGGTGCCGACATATTCGGCGCCTGCTATCTTGGCAGGTGCAAGCACGGCACGGTTAACACTTACACATCCGATCAGCACCAGCCCCCACAGGGCTATGCCGCCGAAGATAAACGATGTCTTGGTCCAGCGAAGACGGGAGATCATGGGGAGAGGTTGAAGCGGTTTTGCGAACAGGTAAGCGACGCGTAGAGAGGGGAACCCTACGCGGTTAATCTGACAGAATAGCGGAACGGCGTCCGCGCACCCTTTGCACAACACTACGCAGGGCTTGCGCAATTTGTGCACGGCGACTTGACTGCGGCGAAATGCATGCAGGCGCTCGGCGGGAGCGCCTGATGAAGCTATTTCTGGAAGCCTCCATTGTGACAGTCCGAGCAGGTGAGATCGGCATCGAGCTCTCCTCCGGGATGCTTGAACTCCTGGCCCTTTGCCGAGAGTGACTCCAGTTCCGCGCCGGTGCCTTGGGTGAGAATAATATGGCAGGACGTGCAATCACTGGCCTTCACCGAAGCACCCTCGGTCGTCTTGTGTTTCTCATCGTGGCAACGGAAACAACCCAGCCAATCCTTGTGCCCGATGTTGTTCGGATAAACCCGCCAGTCCGCCTTGCGCTCGGGGAAGATCGTCGTGGCGTAGAGGCGCTGCACCTCCGTGATCGTGTCGGCTAATTCGGGCGCATCGGCATATTTGGCCTGCAGGAATGTTGCAATTTTTTGCGCTCCTTCGGCAGCCGTCGTGATGTCGGACTGCGTCATCGCCTGCACGGCGACGCGCTTCATAAAGGGAAGTTTTGCACTCAAGGTGCCGGCGGACATCGCCCGCTCGACCACGTCGTTGGCGGTGGGGAATGAGTGGGCCGGACGATTATGGCAATCCATGCAGTCCATGATGCGGATCTTCGCCGCCTCCGGCTCGCCCTTGAATTCCCCGGTGCGATAGACGCGCGACGTGCCGTCCTTAAGATTGGTCACGCGCATCCAGGGGATCTCCTGACGCTTGTCGTCAGCCGCGTAATATTCGACACGACTGTCGGCGTTCACATGCCAGTGGATGCCGCCGTCCGGACTGCCGGGCTGGCCGCTGTTCACCCTCAGCAGCAGGCGGACGTTGTAGGACGAGTTTTTCTTGTCGGAGATGAAATGCTGGTAGTCCACGTCGATGTTGCCGTGAAACTTTTCCGGCCAGTGGCACTTTTCGCAGGTGTCCTGGGCGGGGCGCAGGTTCTTGAGCGGGGTCTCGATGGGCCGCTTGTAGTTGTTCAACGTATACGCGATCAACTGGTGGGTTCCGTTGATCTTGGCCTTGATAAACCACTGTGCACCGGAGCCAACATGACACTCAACACAATCGACCCGCGCATGGGCCCCGCGTTTGTAGGCCGTGAGCTCGGGACCCATCGCCCGATGGCATACTTCGCCGCAAAACTGGGTGGACTCGGCGTAGTGATAGGTCTGGTAGCTGCCAAACGCACTCAACATTAGAAACAGCACCGCACCACTGCCGAACAGAACGAGGCCGCGACGTTGACGCGGATTTGAAAAATCGAGCCGCCACTTGTCCGGCATCGTCGCCGCATGCTTGATCTGCCAGCGCCGCTGGGCCCACGCCCCGAAGAAAATCAGCACAAAGCCCGCGATCAGAAAACACGGGGCTACGATATAGGTAAGAATGCCGAGGTAGGGATTCTTGTCTCCCTGGGAGAAATCCATCCAGACCAACAATGCGAAAGAAAACAACGCGCCCATCGAGAGCACGCCGCCGATGGCGCTGATCCAATTATTGAAAACCGAACGTGGTTTTTTGGAAGCGGACACAGGCGGGTTGGTGGGCTCGATCATGTGAGTCGGGTTGAGGGGAATGGGGGTAACCTGCACCCGGCCGCCGCATGACCGGCGTAACCGGGACTCAGCTCTTCAGCTTACGGATATAGCCGACGAGATCCTTGATCTCATCAGGCGCGAGGACGTCCTTAAAGGCCTTCATCTTCTCTTTTCCGTTTTCGGAGACCCCCTCGTTGATCGCCTTCACGAGTTCCTCGTCCGAAAACTTGGCCTGCACCGCCGCGTCAGAGTAATCTTTGAGTTTAAGCTTTTTCCCGATCTTGGTGTCACCCTTGCCATCGGCACCATGGCACTTGGTGCAATTATTTTCCCAGTTCTCGGCAGCCGGAGCCGCAACACAGACCGTTCCCGCAAAGAGAAGACCTAACCCGATCGACGTGATCTTGAGGCTGTTTTTCATGATGTTTGCTTGGAGTATCTTTTATCGGAGGTTTTTCGCTTTAGCTTAAGAAAGTTAAGCATACCTGATGGGATTCAATCAGACTCCGCATTGGTTGTTTAGATATGTGCAATCCTTGCCCAAAGCGACTAAAGACTGCTCCCTCTTGGGCAATAAATGCACAGCCAGACGCCGGTTTTACGCATATGATGGCTAAATTAAACCCATTCGCCCGCCCCACTCCGGTTCATCATGAAACCCTCCGCCGTGCCCATTGGACCGTTCATTGCAGGACTCTCCGCGTTACTACTCCTGACCTCAGGCTGTCGTGACGCGAAACCATCCATCTACCGCATCCCCAAGGAGCATACTGCAGAATCGCCCGTCTCCCCGCCCGCCACCGGCCCCGCCACGGCCCCGGCCGCTTATTCCCCCGCTCCCGCAACCGCATCAGGCGCGGTTTTGACCTGGACCGCACCGTCCGACTGGCAGCCCAAGGACCTCGGCACGATGCGCAAGGGCAGCTACACCCTCACCGGCGCAAATGGCGCGACCGCCGATCTCTCGATCACCGCCTTCCCCGGAGCCGTCGGCGGAGAACTCGCCAACATCAACCGTTGGCGCGGACAACTCTCACTCGCCGACATCACCGCAGCCGAAATGCCCGCCGCCACCGCACATGTTACCGTTGGTGACCTCGCCTTCACCGTCGTCGATCTCGCCGGCACCGGCGAAAACCCCCAACGCATCTGCGGCGCCATGGTGCCTTACGAACAGGCAATGTGGTTCTTTAAGTTAAGCGGACCCGATGCCGTCGTCGCCGCCCAAAAACCCGCCTTCCTTTCCTTCCTACAAACCGTCAAGGCGTCCGCGCCCTCCGCCCGATGAACGAAGTGCTTCGTTACTTCAGAGACTTCTTTGTCTCGCTCAAACTCACGGTCGTCCTGATCGCGTTCGCCATCCTGTTGGTGTTCGCCGCCACGCTCGACCAGACGAACCTAGGCGTCTGGGGCATCCAGCAAAAGTGGTTTCAAACCTTCGTCGTTTTCCAGGACTTCCACGGCATCGCCCTGCCGCTCTTCCCCGGTGGCTACTTCATCGGCGGCCTGATGCTCATCAACCTCGTCGCCTCGCACATCTATCGCTTCAGATTCTCGTGGCGCAAATCAGGCATCCTGCTCACGCACTTCGGCCTCATACTGCTCCTCGTCGGCGAACTCCTCAGCGGCCTCTGGCAGGAGGAGTATTTCATGCGCCTGGACAACGGCGAAACGAAAAACTACGCCGAGAGCTACCGCGTCAACGAACTCGCCCTCGTCAACACCTCCAACCCGTCCTTCGACGACGTGGTCGCGATCCCCGAACGCCTGCTCGCCACCCACACCGAGGTGCAGCACCCGAAGCTCCCCTTCCGCGTCGTCCCCAAGGTCTTTTATCCGAACTCGCTGCTCATGGCGCGCCAACCGGGCTCCGCGTCACCGTCCCTCGCCACCACCGGCGCCGGCCTGACGCTCGACGCCGCTCCGCAGGCGATGACCTACAAGCAGGACACGTCCAACATTCCCTCCGCCTACGTCGAACTCATCGCACCCACCGGCTCGCTCGGCACCTTCCTCGTCTCGAACGGCCTGATGGTTCCCCAGGATTTCACCTACGCCGGCCAGACCTGGCAAATCTCACTCCGCCAGCACCGCCTCTACCGGCCGTTCTCCCTCACGCTGAAAAAATTCAGCCACGACCGCTACGCCGGCACCGACATCCCCAAAAACTTTTCCAGCCGCATCCACCTGACGACCCCCGATGGCCGCGACGACCGCGACGTGGTCATCTACATGAACAACCCGCTGCGCTACGCGGGGCTGACGTTCTACCAGGCCGGTTTCGCCAACAACGACCGCACCGCCGTGCTTCAAGTCGTCAGCAACCCGTCCTGGCTGCTCCCCTACGTCGCCTGTTCAGTCATGGGCGCCGGCCTGCTCATCCAATTCTGCATCCACCTCGCCGGCTTCTTCACCCGCCGTCGCACGATGGCCGCGCGCGTAGAGGCTGCGGCCCACGCCGGCAACTCCTCGCCGCGTTCCTCGCGCATCCGCCTCGCCCCCCAAAGCCCGTTCCCGCTGATCGTCTTCGTCCTCGCCTGCGTGCTCGTCGGTGCTTCGTTGCGCCCGTCGCACAACACCGACGCCTACGATCTCAACGCCTTCGGCCGCCTGCCCACGCTCGTCAACGGCCGCCTCAAACCGCTCGACACCGTGGCCCGCACCACCCTCCTCTCGACGCAAGGCCGCCAGCGTGTCGTCACCGCCGATGGCCGCAGCCTCACGCCTGCGGCCTGGCTGCTCGACGTGCTCTTCCATCCCGACGCCGCCGACAGTTACCCGACCTTCGAAATCGTGCACCCCGACGTGCTCACGCTCGTCAACCTCAAGCCCGAGGACGGTGCCGGCAAAAAGCGCTTCTCGCTGGCCCAGCTGCGCAACGCCCTCCCCGACCTCGAGCGCCAGGCCACGCTCGCCGACGACACCGAGTCCGCCGTGCGCACTCCCTTCCAGCGCGCCGTCATCCAGCTGCGCAACAGCATCGCGCTCTACCAACGCCTCCAGGCGAGCCTCGTGCCGCCGGGGGCCGACCACTACCTCGAACGAGCGGCCCGATTTGAAACAACGATCCCCGCCGGACTCGCCGCGCTTCAGTCCCGGCGTGCCGGCCAGCCCCACGACGCCGCACTCACCAAAAACCTCCTCGAACTCAGCCAGACCTTCGCCTCGCTCGATTCGCTCGGCTACCTGCTGCCGATCCCTCCCGAGAGAGGACTCGACCAGCCCTCCTCCTGGAAAAGCGCCGGCGCCTCCCTGCAAGGCAGCCTGACCGACGGCCGCGTCAACCCCGCCGTCGGCACCTACGTCGACCTCGGACTCGCCTGGCGCGACCACAATCCCGACGCATTCAACACCGCCGTGCACGCCTACCGTGCACACCTCGACACCGCGATTCCGGACCGGATGGCCAAGTGCGACCTCGAATCCCGCTTCAACGCCTCGCAGCCGTTTTATACGAGCATGATGCTCTACGTCGCCGCATTCCTGTTTGCGGTCTTCTCGTGGCTGAAATGGCCGCACGCCCTCGGCCGCGCCGCGTTCTGGCTCGTCGTCGTCGCCTTCCTGCTCGCGACCGCCGGCATCCTCACGCGCATGTGGCTCGAAAACCGCCCGCCCGTCACCAACCTCTACTCCTCGGCCCTCTTCGTCGGCTGGGGCGCGGTCGGCCTCTGCCTCGTGCTTGAGTCAGTCTTTAAAAACGCCATCGGCAGCGCCGCCGCCGGCCTGATCGGCTTCGCCACGCTGCTCATCGCCCACCACCTGTCCCTCACCGGCGATACCATGGAAATGATGCGCGCCGTGCTCGACTCCAACTTCTGGCTCGCGACGCATGTCGTCACGGTGACGGTCGGCTACGCCGCCACGTTCCTCGCCGGCTTCCTCGCGTTGATCTATGTGTTGCGCGGCGTGTTCACGCGCTCGCTCGACACGAAGACCGCCGACTCCCTCGCGCGCATGGTTTACGGCATCGTATGCTTTGCCACGCTGTTCAGTTTTGTCGGCACAGTGCTCGGCGGCATCTGGGCCGACCAGTCCTGGGGCCGCTTCTGGGGCTGGGACCCGAAGGAAAACGGCGCGCTGATCATCGTGCTCTGGAACGCGCTCATCCTGCACGCGCGCTGGGGCGGATTGGTAAAGGCCCGCGGACTCATGAGCCTGGCAATCTTCGGCAACATCGTGACCGCCTGGAGCTGGTTCGGCGTGAATATGCTGGGTGTAGGCCTGCACAGCTACGGCTTCATGGATTCCGCCTTCTGGTGGCTCCTGGCCTTCGTCGGCACCCAAGTCGTAGCCATGGGTCTCGCCGCATTGCCCACGCAAAACTGGCGCAGCCCCACCACCGCCCAAAACCGGAATCGTTAATCCGGCATCGACCTCGCTAATGCCACCGTTGGTGCGGCCTATTTGCCGCAGTTATGTGCAAGAACGACCAAGACTCGCACCCGCGTGATCAGATCACTCACGGTGCGGTCGGAGTCTCCGAGCAATGCCCTTAAGCCAGCGTTTTGATTGAGACAAAACCGGCGCGCAACAGCGCGAGGTCGGAGTCGACGGCGACTTTGGTGAAGCCCATGGCCAGCAGCTTGGGCACATCGGTGCGCTCGCGGGCGAGGATGCCGGTGTGGATGCCGGCGGCCTTCGCCGCGTTGACCACGCGCTTTAACACGTCCTCGTAAGCGATCGGTGATTTGTGCGCCGTCAGGCTGAGTTTGAGATCGGCAGGACCAACGAAGAGCACGTCAACACCGGGCACCTTGGCGATTGCGTCGACCTGCTCGACGCCGGCCAAGGTTTCGATCTGGGCAAAGAATAACGGACGCTCTGACGACTCAGGCGTAACCAATCCGAAGTCATAGGCGCGCACCGTGCGCGAGTAGCCACGATCACCGACCGGGGCGTAGGACATCGCACGCACCAAGGCTTCGGCCTGCTCCGCACTTTCAACGTGCGGAACCATGATGGCGTGCGCACCGCGATCGAGCACGCGGCTGATCAGGCCGGCCTCATGAGTTGGCACCCGCACGACTGCTGCAGTCTGGCGTCCCGCGATGGCCCGAAGGCTGTCGAGCACTCCGGACTCGGTGAGGGCACCGTGCTCCATGTCGAGCAGCAGCCAATCGAGTCCACACATCGCGGCGAGTTCAGCGACCGTGGCCGAGCCCGACGAGATCCACGTGCCGAGGCAAACTTCAGGAGAACGCAGTTTTTGAGAGATGTTCATGGGTAATGATCTAAGACTTTCGAATTGGTCACAGAGTGCACAGAGCTCAGACACAGAGTTTCGAGGAGGACAAAAAGACTTCGATGATCACAGGATACGGCGGGTGGTTTGGAGTTGGTGATTCGGGCTCTGTGCCCTCTGTGTCGGAGCTCTGTGTTCTCTGTGGCAAAATATCATCCTTCGAGCACTGAGAGCGGACGGTTTTCACGCAGACCGTGGAAGGCGCTCCACAGCCGGTCGCGGGTGAATTGTTTAAAGGCCGGACCATCTTGGCCGGCCGCCATCAGGAAAGCGCCCTTGGTCGCCGGCTTAAAATAACCGGCGCCACAACGGATCACCGATTTGACGATCATGTTGCGCAACAGGTGCAGCCAGAAACGGCGTTGAAAATCGGACGGCAGCGCACGGATCGAAGCATAGCCGTCCACCGCCGCCTGCACGGTCGAGGCGGAGTGAAAACACCCGAGCAACGAAAGGTCATCCGTCGGATCGCCAACAATGGCATCGTCCCAGTCGATGAAGGCTCGGATGCCCTCGGGCGTGCCCATGATATTCCAGAGCGCGAGGTCCTTGTGCACCAGACAGCCCTTGGAGATTTCCAGCATCCCTTGATACTCATCGATGACCCGGCGGATGTCCGCAGCCTCGTCGGAGGTGAGGAATTCGTCCGCCACCAGCAGCGTCATGTGGCGTTCCAGCTGGAGACGGAAATACGCCGGATATGTGGAGTGATAGCCCGTCAGGATGCCATTACGATCGGTCGCCTCGGGATCGAACGGGCCAAAGCCTAAAACCGGGGTATCTTGCCAGCGGGCGACACCGCGACCGATTTCGGAAGCGATACGATCCAGGGCCGGAGCTCCGCTTTGGTTCATGCCCTTGAGATCGGGGCAGTCGAAATATTCGATGACCTGCACTGCGAACGGAACCCGGGTGCGCGAGGCATCGGTGAACAGCACACGAGGAATCGGGATGCCGGTCTTGCCGACTTCACCCATCACCCGTGACTCCATCGCGAGATGGCCATCTTGCTCGGGACCGTCTTCAACGCGGACAAATGCGCGTCCACCCGAGTAGTCCAGAAAGTAGGTGCGATGGTTCCCCTTCCCTCCCGCTTCGCTGAGTTGCACCGGTTCGCCGAAGGCACCCTCAAGCAGGGCGACCAGTTGCGGGAGCACGTTAGGCGACCCCGCATCCGACGCACGGAAGACACCGTGAAACGCGGCCGGTCGGTCGCATTTCCAATAGTAGATCGATGCGCGTGAACCGCTCATAGGGAAACAGGCGACACACGGGAGTGCTGCAGACGGGCGCTATTCGAATAATACGATGCAGGGGCCATACGGGATCGGGGTGTGCCCGACCTGACCCGTCACCACCCATCGAAGCAATCGGGAAGCCTTTGCGGGCAGGCTTTTGACCGCCAGAGGCCAACCGAATGTCCGGAATGGAACACTTACTAGGCTCTCACTATATTTCGATGCGCCTTGGGAGTGAGTCCGGTTTGCCGACGGAAGTCGCGGGCAAAGTGTGATGCGTTGACGTAGCCCACGCTCCGGCCGACCTCCGCGATATCGCGATCGGTGGTCGTCAGCAACTGGGCCGCACGCTCAAGCCGGTGGCGGCGGAGCCAGGCATAGGGAGAGCTACCGAAGCGTTCCTGAAAGAGACGCGCCATGTGCCGGGAGCTCATGAAGGCGACGTTGGCCGCAACCCACTCCAGATCGATGGCACTCGCATAGTGGGCCGACAAAAACGAGGCCACCCGATCTACCGCCTCGCCAGCCTCAGGCAGACGGCCGGCAGCGAGTGCCTGTCGATACCAGCCCACCTCAAGGTGATGGTGAGTCGCTTCTTCAATCACGGATACCTCATTCGAAGACCAAGCCTCGAACAGTAATTCATGTTCACGGTAGAGCGCCATCAGACTGGGCCAGTGCTCCTTTTTGATGGCGAGGATCTCGACATCGAGCGCACGAGCGGCGGTCCGCCACGATTCCACAAGCGTAGGCACCTCACACGAGGAGACCAGCTCTTGGTGCAACGCCATATCGGCCTGATGAAACGCTTCGTAGTCACCCTTGCGGGCACAGGTTTTGAGCGCGGCAAGGTGTGCTTTCAAACGCCCGAGGGTTTGTGCTCGCAACGCCTGCCCGGGCAGGCGCGTGGCGGCAAACGCCTCCAAGGTGGAGCGCAACCGGCACAGATCGTGAAAGGTATCCTGCGAGGACGTCACACCGGATGGAGTGCCACCCAAGTCCGAAATAGGCGAGTCTTTGCTCCTGAATTTATGCGGTCAGCACAGAATTGAGGACTATAGCGTTTTAATAAAAACTGTAGCCAAATCAGCCTAATTTGTAGGCAGCCTGCTAGCACTACTCCGTTAAGTTTTTACCCAGCGGCATCAGCCGCTCCTCCGCTTAAACGTGGAGGCCATTGGCCGGAACTACTCCCAGAGAATCGCCCCGTTGGGCGATTCCATAAGTGGTTAACTCCTCGGTGGCTCGGGACTACCTAACGGATTAGTGCCAGAGGCGTTACAATATAATTGAACTACTCTATCAACGCACCACGCGGCCTGATCGGTCTCCGGCCATGAGTGCCTCCACTTCGGACTGATCGACGACGTTGATGTCACCCGGAATCGAGTGCGCCAACGCGCCCGAGGCCACCGCGAATTCCAAGGCACGCGACGGATCACTGAGGCCTGGGGTCTGTAACGCGTGCAAAAGTCCGCCAGCAAAGGCGTCGCCCGCGCCAAGTCGATCCACGATGTGGTCCATTTCGTAGGGAGCGTAATCACCGCCCACCAACGGCGCGAGGTGAATGTGGTCGGAGTTGACATCAAACAGGAGCGCGCCAAGGGCGTTGCGCGAGGCGGAGTGGCTTTCGCGTAGGGTGAAGACGATGTGTTTGAGATGCGGATAAGTCCGTGCGATCTCACGGGCAGTCTCGGCGTAGGCGTCCTGCGGTTTGGTGCCGACGGGCACACCCGCCCACGGCGTGCCGAGCACATCGGCCGCTTGATCGGGATTGGTCAGCAGCAGGTCCACGTGCGGTATCAGCCGGCCCATCACTTCTCGAGCGAGCTCGCGCGGTGATTTGCCCGGCTGCCACCTCCAGAGGGTGGCGCGAAAGTTCAGATCGCAGCACACGGCGACACCACGAGCCTTGGCCTCACGCGCCGCATGCAACGTCGCCTCGGCGGCGGTGGCCGAAAGCGCAGGACTGATACCGGAAAGCACGAGCCAGTTCGCGTCGGCGAGGATGGTATCCCAATCGTAGGCGGCGCCTTCCGTAAGACTGAAGCTGGAGTAGTCGCGGTCGTAGAGCACACGGCCCGGACGAAGTCCTGCGCCGGTCTCGATAAAATACTGCGCCATACGGCCGGTGTCCGTGCGAAGGATCTGCGTCGTATCGACGCCAAACCCACGCAAGAACTCCACGGCGGCTTCGCCGATCCAGTTTTTGGGCAGCGCGGTGACGTAACGACTGTTGCTCCCGAGCAGGGCCACGGCGGCGGCGATGTTGGACTCGGACCCGGCGAACGAGGCGTCGAGCTGACCGGGCAGACATTGGCGAACGCGGCGGTAGCCGGGGGAGGAAAGCCGGGTCATGATTTCGCCGAAGGTAACGATAACGTTGTTCATACTGATGGCTAAGGAAGCAAAGGGGCGTCCGCCGGAAGGGTTGGTTGACGGGTTTCTGCATCAAACCGACACGGTTTCACGTGCACAAAATGAATTCCATGTTATGTAAACATCCATGGCCGAAAAACCCTCCCCTGCCCCGGGGGCTGCAGCTCCCGTCAGTGTGAATACAGTGGCTCGTGCCTCAGGAGTGTCTGCGATGACCGTATCCCGGGTGTTTCGAAATTCCACCAACGTCGCTCCAGCGACCCGCACGCTCGTTCAGGCCGTGGCGGCGAGGCTCGGTTATCGTCCCGATCCGCAGGTGGCCCAGCTCATGGAGCGCGTGCGAAGTCGGCGGACCCGCCATGTGCAGTCCGTGCTGGCCGTGATTCGCGACGACCTGCCCGACGACGTCCTCCACGGCGAAACCTACAACTACGTGCAGCTTGAGGATATTCGGCGCCGCGCACTCCAGCACGGCTACGAGATCGAAGAGTTTGGCCTGGGTCGCGGAGGCATAAGCCCGAAACGCCTGAGAAACATCCTGCAGACCCGCGGCATCGGCGGCCTGCTGATATCCGTCCAGTCCTCGCGCCAGTTGAGTGCGCAAATCGACTACACGGGTTTTGCCGCAGCCACCTTCGGCTACGGACTGACCGCCCCAAAACTTCATCAGACCAGCACCAACATGACCCAGGGCATCCTGACCGCGACCGCGCTACTGGAGTCCCGTGGATACCGCAGGATCGGCCTGGCCATCTCGCCGTGGATCGATGCCCGCGCCGACCACACCTACTCAGGGGCCATGTTGTATTATCAGCAAAAAGTGCCTGCGAAATACCGGGTGGCCCCGCTTCTGTTTCCCGAAAACGACTTGTCGCGCGGTGAACTGCATTTCCGGAAATGGATGCGAAAACACAAACCGGACGCAGTCATATCCTTTCACCGGATGGTGCCGGACTGGCTGCGTGAAGGACTGGGCCTGAGAATCCCCCAAGACGTCGCCTTCGTGGTTCACGACTGGGTTCCGACCATGACGGGGTTTGCGGGAATCGACCATCAACGCGACCAAGTCGCGGCGGCGGCAGTCGATCTGGTGGCGACCCAACTTCAGCACAACGAAACCAGTGTGCCCGATTCTCCCCGCCAAGTCCTCATCTCCCCACGCTTCGTCGATGGTCCGAGTATTCGCGGTATAAAGTGACGCCGCCTCGCCAGCCTGCAATGCGGGGCTTCGCCCTCCGCCTTCGGCACCCGTTTCCCTCCAAGTGCTCCAGTCTATGAGCAACGCGAATGGCCTGACAACCCCTCCGGGGTTCGAACCGCGCTACGCACGGCGCCATACAAACAAAAAGCCCGCCGGTTAAGGCGGGCTTAGAAATTGGCGTCCCCACGGGGATTCGAACCCCGGTTACATCCGTGAAAGGGACGTGTCCTGACCGGGCTAGACGATGGGGACTAACTCGGGACGGTGGAACCTAGGTGCCAACTCATCTCGTGCAAGGGAAAAGTTAGAGCTCCTTTTCGCTTTCGCTCCGCCCCTCCACCGTCTTCTGTCTACCTCCCAGCAGACCCATGACTCCCGCCCAAATCGCCGCCGCCCTGCCTTCCCGCGCCGTCACCTCCATCGACGACCTGCCCTTCCCTCACCTCGCCTCAGGCAAGGTCCGTGAAATCTTCGACCTCGGCGACGCCCTCCTGCTCACGGCAACCGACCGCCTCTCCGCCTTCGATGTCATCCTCCCCGACGGCATTCCCGGCAAGGGCATCATCCTCACGCAGATCAGCAATTGGTGGTTCGCCCAGGCGGCCGCCCTTTTGCCCAACCACCTCCTGCCCGATCAGGCCGGCGAATTCGCCCGCCGCGGCATCACCGATCGCGACCTGCAACTGCGCTCCATGATCGTGCGCAAACTCAAGCCGCTCACCATCGAGTGCGTCGTCCGTGGTTACCTCGTCGGCTCCGGCTGGTCCTCCTACCAAAAAACCGGCGAGGTCTGCGGCCACGTCCTCCCCGCCGGCCTCAAACAGGCCGACAAACTCCCCGCGCCTCTCTTCACCCCTACCACCAAGGCACCCAAGGGCGAACACGACACCCCTATCAACGATGCCCAGGGAGCCGCTGCCGTCGGCACCGCCCTTTACGAAAAAGTCAAGGCCACCAGCCTCGCCTTGTATCAGCTCGGCCACGACAAGGCCCGCGCCGCCGGCATGATTTTGGCCGACACCAAGTTCGAATTCGGCACCGACGACGCCGGCAACCTCGTCCTCATCGACGAGGTCCTCACACCCGACTCCTCCCGCTACTGGCCCGCCAACGAATACCGCACCGACTGCTCGCCCCCGAGTTACGACAAACAATTCGTCCGCGACCACCTCCTCGCGATCAAGTGGAACCAGACTCCTCCCGCGCCTTCCCTGCCCGCCGATGTCATTCAACGCACCCAAGAGAAATACCTCGCTGCGCTTAAAAACCTGCTCGGCTAAACGCCCCTCCCCCCTTCCTTCCCTAAAGACCCAAACATCCATCACCCAATGAGCACCTCCTCCATTTTCATCGGCACCGACAGCGGTGCCACCACGTCCAAGACCGGCGGCGTCTGGTCCGACGGCTCCCCCATCTCCACCCAACTCCGCCAAAGCTCCACCAACTCCCAGGACGGCACCGCCGCCGTCATCAAGGGCTGGGTCGAAGGCGTCGAGGGCTTCCTCGCCGACAATAAACTCACGTGGTCCCAAGTCGCCGGCATCGGCCTCGCCTTGCCCGGCCCGTATCAAAGCTACGGCGTGCTCGACCGCTCCGCCAACCTGCCGCTCGCCTTCGCCGGTTGGAACTTCCACGCCGACTATTCCGCCGCCATCGCCGCCAAAGCCGGCCGCACCATCCCCCTCGTCGTCGGCAACGACGGTGATCTCGGCGGCGTCGGTGAAGCCGCTCGTGTGCGCGGTGACGCCAAAGCCTCCGTCGTCCTCCTCGCCCCCGGCTCCGGCCTCGGCACCGCCTACATCGACGCGCATGGCCTGCCGCTCTCCGGCGACCACCTCGCCGGCATGGAAGGCGGACACATGCCCACGCCCCTCCAATTGCTCGGCGCCGGTCTGGACAAGACCGCCCCGTTTGCCTGCGGCTGCGGTCGCACCTGGGGTTGCGTCGAGGCCTACACGACCATCTCCGGCCTGCCCCAATACATCGCACACCTGCTGCCGAAGTATCCCGACCACCCGCTCGCCAAATCCACCGACACACCCAAGCACAAGGCGCTCTCCCTCCGCGGACTCGCCCAAAAAGGCGACGCACTCGCCCTTGAAATTTTCGATCTGCAAGCCAAGGCCCTCGGCATTCACGTAGCCAACCTCGCCATGGCGCTCGACCCCGGCTTCGTCGTTGTCGGCGGTGGCTTGATCGACCCCGAAAGCACCACGCCGGAGTTCCGCGACCGTTACCTCAACGGCATTCGCAACGCCGCCGATCCCTATCTCTTCCCCGCGCAGCGCAAGTGCATGAAAATCTCCGCCGCCACGCTGGGCGAACTCTCCCAAGCCATCGGTGCCGCCCTCGCCGCGCTCTACACTGCGAAAGCGTCGGCTTGATGTAGGCTTGATTGAGGTAGGCCCGACCGCTGGCCGGGCTACCTCACTGAGCCCCGCCGCTCGTTACCCCTGCGGTCGTCGCTCCACGCGCCGACCGCACCAGCTCGCGTCGCAACCAGTCCAGCGCGGCATTGACCACGCGCACCTTCACCGTCGCGCGCGGACCGGGATAACTCAGCTTCTTCGACCACACTCCGTGCGGCGAATGCAGCGCGATAAAGATGGTGCCCACCGGGTTTTCATTCGCGCCGCCGCATACCCCGTCGAAACCCGAAATCGCCAGCGCATAGTCGGTCTCCAGCTTCTCCGCCACGCCCACCGCCATCGCCACCGCACACTCGGCCGACAACGCCCCGTGTTGCTTCATCAGGCAGTCCGGCACATCGAGCAGCTCCATCTTCGCCTCGTTCGTGCAACACACGACACCGCCTGCAAAAAACTTCGCCGCGCCACAGATGCCCGTGAACGCACTCGCCAACAACCCGCCCGTCGCGGTCTCCGCCACCGCCAGCGTCAACTCCTGCGCACGCAACAAATCGGCCGCGACCTTCGCCATCGAATCGCTGCCGTAACACATAAAATCCTCCCCCAACAACGCCGCACACTCGGCGGCAATCTCCTCAAGTTGCGCGAACGACAACTTCTCCGACGGTGAACTCACGCGCACATCCACCTGCCCTTGATGCGCGCAAAACGCGATGCTCAACGCGTCTCCATACCGGTCAAAAATCGGCTGCAACCTGACCTCCAGCGCCGACTCGCCCACGCCCGACGAGCGCACCTGCACATACGCCTCGCGCTCCGCCAGCAGACCGAGCTTCGCCAGTCGCGGCACCACCTGTTCGGCAAACATCGGCTGCAACTCGTTCGGCGGCCCTGGTAGCATCACGAGGACCTTGCCATCTTTTTCCACCCACAATCCGGGCGCGGTGCCGTGGGCATTGGGCAACACGTCGCCATGCTCGAACCGGTAGGCTTGCTTGAGATTGTTGTCGGTCATCTTGCGGCCCAGCCGCGTGAACCGAGCCTCGATCGCCTTCACGATCTCCGGATCGAAAACCAGCTTCTGCCCGAGCACCTCGGCGATGGCCTCACGCGTGCGATCATCACAGGTCGGCCCGAGTCCGCCGGTCGTGATAACCACATCCGCCCGCGCCCAGCTCTCACGAAATTGTTCAACAATCGCCTCCGCCTCATCCGTGATCGTCACATTGCGCTGCAATAAAACCCCGCGCTTCCCAAGTTGCGCCCCGACATACGTCAGGTGGCTGTTGGCTGTGAGTCCGAGCAAAAGCTCGTCTCCCAAAGTGAGGAGTTCGTAACGTGGGGTCATGAAGCTGAAAGGCCGCTGGAATTTCCGGAAAGCATACTTGCGATGCCGGAAACTAGGCTAAACTCCCTCAAAATGCCAGCATCCGCCCCCGTTAATCTGAAGGAGAAGGTCCGCCAGCTTCCCGACAAGCCCGGCGTCTACCTCATGAAGGACCGCCTGGGTCGCATCATTTACGTGGGCAAAGCCAAGGCGCTGAAGAAACGCGTCTCGTCCTACTTCACCCCGTCGCGCGCCCAGACGCTGCACCCGAAGATCCGCGCCTTGATCGAGATGATCGCCGACTTCGACATCATCGAGGTGAAGTCCGAGCCCGAGGCGCTCCTCCTTGAAGGCAAGCTGATCAAGCAATGGAAACCCAAATACAACACCGACTTCACCGACGACAAACGTTTCCTGCTCGTCCGCGTCGACCCCGGCCAGGAACTCCCGCGCTTCACTCTCACCCGTTTTAAAAAAGAGGACCGCTCCCGCTACTTCGGCCCCTTTGCCCACAGCGGCCTCTTGCGCAAAACCCTCGCGCAGATGCGCCGCCAGTTCGGCATTCTCCTCGGCGACGCCACCCCGCAACGCCTGCCCGACGGACGTTGGCAACTCTACGACGACGTCCGCCAGGAGCTCTACGGTTTCGCCAATGAAACCACCGCCGAAGACTACCGCCAACGCGTCGCCCTCGCTTGCGATTTCCTTGAAGGCAAATCCCGCGAATGGCTCGGCACCCTCCGTGACGAGATGTTCACCGCCGCTGAAAAAAAGGAATTCGAAAAAGCCGCCGAGCTCCGCGACGTCGTTTTCGCCCTCGAAAAAACCCTCGCCAAAACCCGCCACTTCGAGCGCTTCGACCCCACCGTTCCCGCCGCCGATGCCGAGGGCATGCGCCTCCTCGGCGAAGCCCTCGGACTCTCCGCGCCGCCGCGCACCATGGAGTGCTTCGACATCTCCCACATCAGCGGCACCTTCGTCGTCGCCTCGATGGTTCACTTCCACGAAGGCCGTCCCGACAAGGACGAATACCGCCGCTTCCAAATCAAGAGCTTCATCGGCAACGACGATTTCCGCGCCATGGAAGAAGTCGTCGGCCGCCGCTACCGGCGCCTGCGCGACGAAAACAAACCCATGCCCGACCTCGTCGTGATCGACGGCGGACGCGGACAAATCGGCGCCGCGTTAAAAGCCTTTGCCGCCATCGAGGTTGAGCCGCCGCCCCTCATCGGCCTCGCGAAGAAACACGAGACGATCATCTTCCCCGACGAACGCGCCCCGCTGAATCTTTCGCTCAACTCGCCCGCGCTCAACCTGCTCCAGCGCCTGCGCGACGAAGCCCACCGTTTCGCCAACACCTACAACGCCGACCTCCGCTCCAAAAAAATCCGCGAGTCCGTCCTCGACGATTTCCCCGGACTCGGCCCCGTGCGCCGCGCCGCGTTGCTCGCCCATTTCAGCAGCATCGACCGCCTGCGCTCCGCGACCGAAGAACAACTCGCCGCCGTCGAAGGCTTCGGTCCGCGCATGGCCGCCGACTTGCACGTGTTTCTGCACGCGCCCTCTCCGCCGGCGACCGCCGACTGAGAGCGTTTGCACACAAAAACACGGTTGCGCCTCCGGCAATCCGGCGCATGGATAAACCTCCCATGCGTTATACCCTGTTCTGTCTGGCCCTGTTGGGCCTCGGTGCATCCGCTCGCGCCGACGTAATCCCCGCACCGTTGTTCACCGACAACGCCGTTCTCCAACGCGACAAGCCGATCCCCGTCTGGGGCACGGCCGACGCCGGCGAGAAAGTCTCCGTGTCCTTCGCCGGCCAGGCCGTCGAAACCGTCGCCGATGCCACCGGCAAATGGAGCGTCAAACTCGCCCCGATCCCCGCGAAAAACGACGGATCCGCACTCGTCATCAAAGGCAACAACACCATTACCCTCGCCAACGTCGTCGTCGGCGAAGTCTGGCTCGCCTCCGGCCAGTCCAATATGGAGTGGGTCGTCAAAAACACCTACGACGCCGCCATCGATGTCCCGGCCTCGGCCAACTTCCCGCTGATCCGCCACATCCAGATCGCCAAGAAGGTTTCCGAGACACCCCTCGCCACTGCCAAGGGTGCCTGGCAGGTCGCCGGCCCCGACACCACGGGTGGCTTCACCGCCGCCGGTTATTACTTTGCCCGCGATCTCTATCAATTGCTCCACGTCCCCGTCGGCATCATCAACAGCTCCTGGGGTGGCACGCCCGTCGAGTCTTGGATCGACCCCGAAGCCTACAAGACCGTCCCCACTGAATCCGCCAAAGTTCAAGAGCGCTGGACCAAGGTCCTCGCCGACTACCCCGCCAACAAAGCCAAATTCGATGCCGACCTCGCTGCTTGGACTGCCGAGGAATCAGCCGCCAAAGCCAAGGGTGAAAAGTTCACCAAACAAAAACCCCGCGGCCCCCAAGGCCCCGGCCATCCCAACACCCCCTCCGGCCTCAACAATGGCATGATCAACCCGCTCGTCCCCTACGCCCTCCGCGGCGCCATCTGGTATCAGGGTGAGTCCAACGCCGGTCGCGCCAACGAATACCGCGCCCTCTTCTCCTCCATGATCACCGGCTGGCGCACCCAGTTCGGCCAAGGCGACTTCCCGTTCTACTGGGTTCAGCTCGCCAACTACAACAACCCCGATGGCACCAACTGGGGCTTCCTGCGTGAGGCTCAGACCCAGACGCTCGCCCTTCCCGCCACCGGCCAGGCTGTCATCATCGACATCGGCAACCGCCGCGACATCCACCCGCGCAACAAAAAGGACGTCGGACGTCGCCTCGCCCGCCTCGCCCTCAAAAACGACTACGGCATCGCCATCGAAACCAGCGGCCCGCTCATGGAAACCGCCACCCGCGAAGGCACCGGCTTCAAGGTCACCTTCACCCACATCGACGGCGGCCTGATCGCCCCGCTTAATGAGCTCACCGGCTTCGAACTCGCCGGCGCAGACAAGGTGTTCAAGCCCGCCGACGCCAAAATCGAAGGCGACACGGTCATTGTCACCAGCGCTGCGGTCGCCGAGCCCGTCGCCGTGCGCTACGCTTGGCGCGACGCCCCGACCGCCGGCCTGTTCAATAAGAACAGCGGTCTCCCTGCCGCCCCGTTCCGCAGCGACACCTGGTAATTAATTCCCCCCCCTCAAAGGCGGCCCTTCACTGGGCCGCCTTTTTTATTATCCATCCAATGGCAAGATCGGCCGCTTGGCCTTCGCCATGGTTTTGCCATCTCCATAAGTCAGTCTGCCGAAATTTATCTTAACGCTTCCCCGAAGCGAAAATATACGGCACCTTTCCGGGAAATGCCTTCCTCAGGTGTAGATATGCTCTGGGTGATCGTCTCCTGCACCCTTGTGATGTCGATGCAGACCGGATTCTGCATGCTCGAAGCCGGTCTCGTCCGATCGAAGAACACGATCAACGTCGCGATCAAGAACCTCCTCGATTTCTGCGTCGCCGGCCTTTGTTTCTGGGCCTTCGGATTCGCTCTGATGTTCGGCTCTTCAGCCTTCGGCTGGATCGGCACCAGCGAATGGCTCTTCGCCACCTGGCCCACCGCGCACAACGCGACCTTTTTCCTGTTTCAAGTGATGTTCTGCGCCACATCGGCGACCATCGTCTCGGGCGCGGTGGCCGAGCGTATGAGCTTCAGCGGCTACCTGTATATGACCGCCTTGGTCTCCAGCACCATCTATCCGCTGAGCGGACACTGGATCTGGAACTCCCACGGCTGGCTCGCCAAGCTGGGCTTCGTCGATTTCGCCGGCTCCACCGCGGTGCACAGCGTAGGAGGATGGCTCTCGTTGGCGGCCGTGCTCATCATCGGCCCCCGCCTCGGGCGTTTCTCCTCCAACACACCGCTGTCCAGCTCCCATAGCCTTGGCACGGCCACCTTCGGCGTCCTCATCCTTTTTGTCGCCTGGCTCGGTTTCAACGGAGGCAGTCGTCTCGCCCTCACACCCGACGTGCCGCTTATCCTGCTCAACACCGTGCTGGCGGGCTGCGCCGGCGCGCTCGCCGGACTCTTCTCCGCGTGGAAAATCAAAGGACTGCCCGACCTGCCGGACACGCTCAACGGAACCATCGCCGGTCTCGTCGCCATCACGGCCGGCTGCCATGCGGTCAGCCCGATTTCGGCTATCATGATCGGGATCATCGGCGGGGCTTTGTGCTTTTACATCACCATCCTGTTGGAAAAAATGAGGATCGACGACGTGGTCGGTGCCACGGCCGCGCACGGTGCCGCCGGCGTCTGGGGCACACTCGCTGTGGCCATCTTCGGTCAGCCCGAAAAACTCGGCACCGGACTCAGTTTCTGGAGCCAGCTCGGCGTCCAGTCGCTGGGTGTCGTCGCGGTGGGCGCCTGGGCCTTCGGCGGCGGGTGGTTGATGCTGAAACTCATCAACCGTTTCGAGCCGCTGCGCGTCAAGCCCGAGGCCGAACGCATCGGCCTTAACGTCGCCGAACACGGTGCCAGCACCGAGATCATCGACCTTCTCAGCGAGATGGGCCGCCACCGCTCCAAGGGCGAGTTCACCCAAAGCCTCGAGTTCGACGCCTTCACCGAAGTCGGGCAGATCGCCGCCGAATACAACCAGGTCATCGCCAAGGTCGTCGAGGAGATGGAACTGCGCGAAGGCATCGCCACCCGCCTGCGTGCCGAGCGCGAGACCGCCGAGGAGTCCAATCGGAAAATCGTTTCCTCGATCGAATACGCACGCCGGATCCAGCAAGCCATTCTCCCCCGCGCCGGGACTCTCTCCGAAACCCTGGGCGACCACGCCCTCGTTTACCGTCCGCGCGACCTGGTCTCCGGCGACTTCTACTGGTGCCTGCGCGAGGGCGAGCATACGTTCGCAGCCGTCGTCGACTGCACCGGCCACGGCGTGCCCGGGGCATTCATGTCACTCGTCGGGCACGCGCTCCTGCAACAGATCGTCGCCGAGCATGGCATCATCGAACCCGCCGAAATTCTCTCCGCCATGCATCAACGCGTGCGCGACGCACTTCGCCAGGATGCGGCCGGCGGTGACAGCCAGGATGGCATGGACGTATGCCTTGTTCGCATCGATGCCGACAAAATCATCTTCGCCGGTGCGCACCGCCCGCTCTGGTGGGCGCTGCCGGACGGCACCTTTGGCGAGATCAAAGGCAACCGCATTTCCATCGGTGGCGGACGCCACGAAAAGCGCCTCGCTTCCTTCGACCAGCACACCCTGCCCCGCTCCCCCGGCCTCACGCTCTACCTGGCCAGCGACGGTTACGCCGACCAGCCCAACCACCTGCGCCAGCCATTTGATACCCGCCGCCTGCGCGAACTTCTGAAACGTATCGCCCCCGAAAACATGCCCGCCCAGAACCGTATCCTCGACGAAACCCTCGACACCTTTCGCGGCGGAGCAGCCCAACGCGACGACATCACCCTGCTCGCCATCCGCCTTCCCTGACCTTTCACCCAGTCCATGACACCCGAACTTCTCCACGCCCACTACCTCGCCATGCGCGAGCAGCGCCTCGTGCTCTCCTTTATGGGCATCGTCACCCAAGAGATCATGGTCGAATACGGTAAACTCATCCAGGCGCAGGAAGGCCTGAGTGAAAACAACCGGCTCATCCTCTTCGGCACCTTCATCGAACTCACGCAAAACATCCTGCGCTATTCCGCCGAGCGCAGCGGCTCCTCCGAAAACAGCCGCGGCATCGGCATCGTCCTCGTCAGCGAACAAGACGATACGTTTACGGTCTCCTCCGGCAATCTCGTCACCACCCGCGCCGCCGCCGCCCTCGCCGGGCAACTCGCCCACCTCTGCACCCTCGACCGCGACGCCCTCAAACAACTCCATAAAGAACGCCGCCGCGCCGGCCCGCCCGAAGGCAGCGTCGGCGCCGGACTCGGCCTCATCGAAGTCTGCCGCCGCGCCGCCGCCCCGCCCGCCTACACCCTGCTTCCCGAGAATAACGAAACCGTCTTTTTTTCCCTTTCCGTTCCCATTGCCAAGGGCCTCCTGTCATGACCCCTCTCGATCTCCCCTCCTCCGACACCACTCCGCGCGTATCCTACGACGCCGGTGCATCCACGCTTCTCTTTGAAGGCGAATCCTACCCGGAGAACGTAAGCCAGTTCTACGAACCCGTCTTCGTCTGGCTGCGCGACTTCCTCGCCGAAAAACCCGCGTTCAAGGTCGTCCTAGCCTTCTCCTATCTCAACACCAGCTCCACCAAAGTCCTGCTCGACCTCCTGCTCCAGCTCGACGACTACCACCGCACCGGCGGCAAAATCGAAGTCGAGTGGCACTACCGCCCCGCCCTCGAGGTTATGCAGGAGGCCGGCGAAGAATTCGGCGAAGACCTCTCGCTACCCTACCGCTTGGTCGCGATTTGACCCTCTTTCTCTTTATCTTAATCTTTCCTCTTTCGTCAGAAATCGGAGGGAGAAAGAGAAAGGTTAAGAGGAAAGAGAAAGACTCAAAAAAGACTCCCACACCATCATGGCCAAAGCCGACCGCGCCTCCCGCGACCAAGCCGTCGAAAGCCTCTACGCGAAGGAGATCTCCTCCCTCCGCCTCGCCGAAAACGCGCTTACCCGCCAGCAACTCAGCGACGTCGTCTACGAACCCTTCCGCGAGGTCATCAAAAACTACCGCCGCCTGCTTCGGCAGACCATGAAGGTCACCGCCGTGAGCGACGCCACCCAGCTCCAGCTCCGCCGCACCAGCCTCGAACTCGCCGCCGCACTCGCCAAAGTCGAAACCCTCCAGCAGGAAAAAGACGAACTCTTCGCCATGGCCATCCATGACTTGAAGAGCCCCCTCTCCGGCATTTGCGGACTCGCCCAAATCATCGCCGATCCCTCGCTCTCCGCGCCCGAGGAGCACCGCGAGATGGGTGCCGACATCCAGCAGCTCGGCGGCGACATGCTCTCCATGGTTGCCGATCTGGTGGATCTTTACCGCTACGAATCAGGACCGGTCACACTCGAAACCGCCGAACACACCCTGGCCGGCTTCCGCGACATGATCAGTGGCACGCTTGGCGGCAACGCCCGCCGCAAGCGCATGACCCTCGCCTTCAAGATCGACCCCGCCGACGCCTCGGTGAAAATCAACGCCGAGGCCTTCCTTCGCATCGCCAACAACCTCGTCTCCAACGCCCTCAAATACTCTCCCCAAGGCAGCACGGTCACCGTCAGCCTCGCCGTGCAACAGGGAGAACTCCACCTTGCCGTGACCGACCAAGGCCCTGGCATCAGCGCGACGGACCAGAAAAAACTCTTCCGCAAATTCGCCCGCCTCTCCGCCCGCCCCACCGGCGGAGAATCCGCCTCCGGACTGGGGCTTGCGATCGTCAAACGGCTGGTCGACCTGATGAAAGGCCGCGTGAGCTGCGAAAGCGCTCTCGGCCAAGGCTCGACCTTCCACGTGATCGTCCCCGCCTAACCTCTTAATCTTTCTCTTTCTCCCTTCCCGCCCCCGCTCGTTCTTCATTCTCGTTCTCTTATCCCCTGCCCCGCCCCCCGTCCCTGACGAAAGAGAAAGATTAAGATAAAGAGAAAGATCGAGATAACGGCCTCCCGCCTCTCCATGAAACACCTCCTCACCCTCGCCGCCTTTCTCGCCATGTTCTCCTTCGCCTCCGCCGAACCGCTCAAGGTCGGCGATCCCGCCCCCATCGCCACCGGCACCACCGAAACCGGCACCACGCTCGCCTTCGCTGATGCGTATCAACAAAGCCCCTACACACTGGTGTTTTTCTACCCGAAGGCCTTCACCCCCGGTTGCACCGCCCAAAACTGCTCCCTGCGCGACGGCTACGAACAACTCGCCAAACAAGGCGTCACTATCATCGGCGTGAGCACCGACAGCGTCGAAACCCAAAAGAAGTTTAAGGACGAATACCACCTGCCCTACACGCTCATCGCCGACGCCGACAAAACCGTCCTCAAAACCTTCGGCCAGCACGTCCTCCTCTTTGCGAGCCGCCAAGCCTACCTCATCCACGACGGCAAAATCGTCTACGCCGACACCAAAGGCTCCACCAAGCAGCAATCCGACGACATCCTGAAATTCCTCGCGACCAAGTAAGCCCGAAGTGACACGGGCTTCCAGCCCGTGGGTTCGAAACCGCGCACCGGCTCTGTAACCGCAGTTCCCAAAACCCTGCCCGAACGGTAGGGCGCGACCGCTGGGCGCGCCGGGCCCGTAGCACCACGACTGGTTATCGCCAAAACCCGCAGTCTTTCATTTTTCTGCCATCAAATCCGTTCCCAAACCGCCAAGCCAAGGCATCTGGCAGAAAAATAATCTGAACGGCCTCATTGAGTCTGTCTGCGGCCTCATAAGCCGCATGCATCTCTTACAACTCGTCGTCATGCACCGGCCGCAACAGCTCCGCCGCCGGATCGAGTAGCGCCCGCTCCAGCCAATCCACCAGCAGCGGCTCCTTCGCCACCAAGTCCGCCGGCAACGGCGCCGCCAGCAAGTCGATCGCCCGCAACGCGCCGTCCGCCGCCCGCACCAAGTTTTTCGAGTGCAGGTCAGCCACCAGCCACGGTTTCCCGTCCACAAAATACAGCCGTGGGTGGTCCCGGTGCGCCCGCAAGAACCTCGACGGAATCGGAATGAGCGGCGCCGGCTGCACCCGCGACGTATCCGCCCCCTCCGAGAGCAAAGTCCCCAGCGTTTGTTTAGTTACCAACACTCCCTCGGCCTTCGTAACGCCGATCACTTCGGTCGGCATCCCGTCGAGCCGCACGATCAGGTCGAATTTCTCCAACATCGCCCGGTAACTCCCGTCCGCCGCATCCGCCAGCAACGCCACTTCCTCCCCGCGGCGGAAGGCAAACGTCCCCCCGATACGCCCATCGGTGCGAGGCATAAAAAACTTGTAGATCGAGTGGTCCACTGCCTCGAACGCCGTGGCCTCCACCCCGCTGCTGATCGGTCGCAACCGATCCCCGCACTCCGCCAGCAGATCCTCGACCTGCTCCGGAAAACCAAAGTCCTCCAATGAAATGATGGGCAACAACTCGCGAAACTCCCGGGCCGCCTCGTTCAACTCGTGCCAGAGCGGATCCGCCTCCGCCAGCAGAGCTATTTCGTCGGCTTCCCAGAGGACGAGATCGTCGTCTGGATCCGTGCCGATGCCGACGCGCGCCGCTGCCGCGCCGAAGCGAGCGAGCGCTTCCAATCTTCGCCGGTGATCGTGTTGAAGCGCGCGTCGTTCTTCGTCGGACGGGAGCCGTCCGCCTTGGATACAGGTCGGTCGTCCGGTGAAGGGGTCGATTTGCATGCTTCGGTCATTACGGCGGCGAAATTCGGCCTCGCCGGACGCGAACGCAACCGGAAGTTCCCCAAACTTGCCACCACGTTATTCACATCCCCTGAAACGCCCTTTTTGGCTCATAACCCCAGCAGCGAACCGTTGCGCTTCAGCCAACGCTCCGCCTCCCGCCACTCCGGGCACACCTCTTCGACCCGCGCCCAAAACCGGTCCGAGTGGTTCATCTCCTTCAGGTGCATCAATTCGTGGTAAATGATGTAGTCGCGCACGAAATCCGGCGTCTGCACCAGCCGCCAGTTCAGCGAAATCCCGCCGTCCGCCGAGCACGAGCCCCAGCGCGTGCGCTGGTTGCGCACCGACACCGCGCTCACCGACATGCCCGTCACCGCCGCCAGCTCCCACGTGCGCCCCGGCAGCTCCGCCTTGGCCAGCCGCAGGAAATGCGCCTCCAGCGTCGGCCGCAGGTCGCCATCGAATTTCAACACGCGAAACACATCCGCCGCGATGCACACTTGCGGACGCTCTCCGTCGCTGGCCTTGCGGATCTCGTTCATCTCGCCGCGCCACAACACGTGCGTGCCGAGCGTCCACACCTCTGCCCCGCGCGGCTTGTGCTTCTGCCGCTCCCGGGCGCGCTCCAGCCAATCACGGTGTTCCTCAACAAATGCCCGCGCCTCCCGCTCGCTCCCGCGTAGTGGAATAATCGCTACGGCGGTCCCGTCCTTCCGGAGCGTAAGCCGGTAACGCGTGGCCTTGGCGCTGCGTTCAAAGAGGACGTCGGGCTTTTCCGGCGGCGCCTCCACTCCGGCATCCGCATTGGACCCGCCAAAAAAATCAAAGAAACTGGATTGCTCGGTATCGCTCACCTTGGACTCGCGAGTAAACGCATCCCGCCCCCCGGCGCCAGCGCGATATTCACCGGTCCCCACGGTAGGGGCGAGCCTTGTGCACGCCCGCTTCGGTTTCCGCCGCTCCATCATCTGTTCCCATCCGTGCAATCCCTGGCTAACACCGTCTACAACACCGCCAGCTTCCAGCTAAAGCTCCCCGCCTCCACATTTAGCCAGCCGAAACTGCACCCTTGCCCGCGCGGCTGCGACACGCACCCCGGACTCAGCCAACGCACCCCGCGCACATCCACTTCATCACGCGGCACGTGCAAGTGCCCATGCAACAACACCCGTGTGCCCGCCGCCACGCGCTTCGGCGGAATATGCACGAGGTGAAATTTCACGCCTTCGCGTTCCAACTCGAGCGTGAGCGGCCACAGCGGCCAGTCGTCGCAATTCCCCCGCACCACGCGCAACGGCACCCCGAGTTGCTCGAACTCCACCAACGTCTCCGGCTCGCCCACATCACCCAGATGCCAGATCTCATCCGCCCCTCGCAAGCGTTCCGGCAGGCCTGCCGGATAATGCCCGTGGGTATCGGAAATAACTGCAATGCGCATGTCGTCCACGTTGAGCAGGTTGTCTGCCCATGTCATTCCCGTTCTGGACCGGCGGTTGACCGCTCCACCAACCCGCCCGATTTTCCCGCCGTGTCGCTGCGCGCCCTCATCATCGACTACAACGGCTTTTTCGCCTCCTGCGAACAACAGGAGCGGCCGGAGCTGCGCGGACGCCCCGTGGCCGTCGTGCCGTTGATGGCCGAGACGACGTGCGTGATCGCCTGCAGCTACGACGCCAAGGCCCGCGGCATCAAGGTCGGCACGCCTGTCGCCGAAGCCCGCCTGCTTTGCCCCGGCATCACCATCGTCGAATCACGCCCCGAGATCTACATCCGCTACCACCAAAAACTCATCGAATCCGTCGAGACCTGCCTGCCCGTCACCGAAGCCTGGTCCATCGACGAGGTCTGGTGCACGCTCCCTCCCGACTGGCAAAACCGCACCGCCGCCCTCGCCGCCGCTCGCAAAATCAAGACCGCCATCCGCCGCCTCGCCGGCGAATGCCTCACTTGCAGCATCGGCATCGCCCCCAACGCCTGGCTCGCCAAAGTCGCCTCCGACATGGAAAAGCCCGACGGCCTCGTCGTCATCGAGGACGGCGAACTCCCGCAGCGCCTCTTCCCGCTCGACCTGCGCGACCTGCCCGGCGTCGGTGCCAACATGGAAACCCGCCTGCGCACCGCCGGTCTCGACACCGTGGAAAAACTCTGCGCCGCCGACATCCCCACGCTCCGCCACATCTGGGGCGGCATCGAGGGCGAGCGCATGTGGGAACGCCTCCGCGGCACCGAGGTCCCACTCCCACCCAAACGCACCAGTTCCCTCGGCCACTCTCACATCCTCCCTCCCGAATTGCGCAATGTCGCCGGTGCCGAATCCACGGTCCACCGCCTCTTGCAAAAAGCCGCCATGCGTCTGCGCGCGTCCGGATTTTACGCCGGCGGGCTCCACCTCGCGCTACGTTTTTCCGGAAGCGGACGCTGGAGCACCGCCGCCACGTTTATCGAAACGCAGGACACGCTCGATCTCATCCGCATCTTAAAACTTCTCTGGACGCGCCGCCCGCGCGGCTCCGACCGCATTCACGGCGTGGGCGTGACGCTCTTCGATCTCGGCACCACGGCCGGACACACGGGCATGTTACCCGGCATCGTGGACAACGGCGACAGCCGCGCCGGACTCAACGCCACGCTCGACCACATCAACAAAAAGCTCGGCAAACACTCCGTCGTCTTCGGCGGAGCGTTGGGTGCGCTCGACTACGCGCCGATCCGCATCGCCTTCAACCGCATCCCCGACCTTACGCTGGAAGAGGGCGACGACTCCGGCAACCTCCGTCCCAACGACTCCGAACTGGCCCAATCCCGCCTCGCCCCAAGGATCGAAAGGTAGGGCGGGACCGCTGGACCCGCCGCTCCGACGCCCGCACGTCCGCACTTCTCTATCCGGATGCAACCGGAGCATAATGTCCGTGGCTTGGCGTGGCATGGGCATCCTGCCCATGATCCGTAAACGCGTAGTCGGGATGCCTTCGCAAGGCACGGGCAGGATGTCCCCCCGCGCCACACCAGAATCGACCCATCCGACATCACTTTCCCGTTACCCTCCCCTTATCACCCTATAAACCGCGCCTTGACAGCCGCCAACCCATCCGACACTTCAGTCACCCCTTAACCACTTAAAAGCCCATGATGCCCACATTCCGCCCGCACCGCCTTAAGCGCGCCCGCAAGATCGGTTTCTTTGCCCGCAAAGCCACCGTCGGCGGCCGCAAGGTCCTTGCCAACCGCCGCCGTAAAGGCCGCAAACGGTTGACCGTCGTCTAAGCACGCGGTCGCTTTGCGCCGCTGCAATTCTCTGTCTGACATGCGTTTCCGCGCCGAGCAACATCTGCGGCGCCAGTTGGATTTCCAGCATGTCCGCACCCACGGGCGCCGCCACGATTGCGGTGCCTTTATGCTTTGGTATGCCCGACAGTCGGCCCCCGCAGCGACTCCCAACGTAGTGCCGGGCTCCGGCGAGCCGACGCCCGCACCAGAGGCCGCTCCGGCCCTCGCGCCATCCGAAAAAAAAATCGCGCCCGCCCGCGTCGGCGTAGTCGCCTCCCGTTCCGCCGTAGGCAACGCCGTCCAGCGCGCCCGGGCCAAACGCCGTCTCCGCGAGGTATTTCGCCACCAACAACTGCGCGTCCCCGCCGGTTACGATTTGCTCCTCGTCGCCCGCACCGCGCTCAATCGGCTTGAATATCGCGAGATCGAACAAAGATTCACCGACGCGTGTCGCAAACTTTTCCCGTCCGCCCAAGCCTGATGCCTTCCCTTCTCACCCAATCCGTTGATTTCGTCCTGCGCCTTCCGGCGAAGGCGTTGCTAGGCTTGGTCTGGGTTTACCAGCACACGCTTTCTCCGGCGATCCCCGCGATCCTCGGTCCGTCCTGCGGTTGCCGCTTCCATCCGACCTGCTCGCATTACGCGGCCGAAGCGGTTCGCAACCACGGTGCGTTGCGCGGTTCCTGGCTCTCGGCCCGCCGCCTGCTACGGTGCACGCCCCTTCACCCGGGCGGGTTCGACCCCGTGCCTGCTTCGCGTCGCGCCACCCGACCCGTCTGCCAACGCGGCTGATTCTCACTTTCGTCCGCGGCCCTTTCCTTTTCACACTTCAGCCCACCACCCATTTTTCATGGATAAAAAGAACACGACCATCGGCGTCCTTCTGCTCCTCGTAGCCTTTGGCAGCCTCTACTTCACCAGCCGCAACCAGCAGCAGCAGGCCGCCGCCGCTACGGCGGATGTCGCGACTGCTCCGGCCGCCACGGTCGCCGCCGGCACGACGCCCGACGCCACCACGCCCGCCCCGACCGCGCTCGCCGCACCCGCCAAGCCCGTCGTGCCGGATGCCAAGTTCGCCGCGCTCGCCGACGAAAATGCCGACGCCACCATCACGACGCTCGCCAACGACTTCGTCGAACTGCGCCTGACCAACTTCGGCGGCGCCATCCGCGACGCCGCGTTCAAGAAATACACCGCCGTCCAGGGCGAACCCGCACCTTTCGTCTTCAACGAACTCCACGCGGCCCCCATCCTCTCCTTCAGTGACTTCCCCGGCCTCGACCAGTCGACCCGCTTCACCTTGGTCAGCGCCACCGCGACCGAGGTCGTTTACAGCGCCGTCATCGAGGGCAACATCGAGGTCACCCGCCGCTACTCGCTGCACGCAACCGGCGACGCCTCCGGCGACCCCTACCGTATCCACCATGAGACTACATTCCGCAACCTCACGGCCCAGCCCACGCTGTTGCCCGAGAAGGCCGCGCTCAACCTCGGCACCGCCTCGCTCCTCAGTAAGAACGACACCGGCCAGTATCTGAACCTCGCGCTCTACAACGGCGACAAAGCCAACTTCATCAGCCCCTCCGACCTCAAAAGCGGCATGCTGAGCAGCTTTGGCATCGGCAACCCCACCGACCTGAACTCCCTCGATCGTGATGAGAAAATCGAGTGGGCCGCGGTGAAAAACCAGTTCTTCGCCAGCATCTTCACCCCCGATAAACCCGGCGTCGGCGTCACCGTGCGCCGCGTCGAACTCCCCCCGCTGCCCGGCTCCACCTACCCGAGCATCGGCCTGACCGGCTCCGCCCGCTTCAACCTCGCCATCCTCCCCGCCAGCGGCACCACCACGCTCGCCGGCGACCTCTACATCGGACCCAAGGAATACAGCCGCCTCGACAAACTCGAACACCGCGAAGACCTGATCATGCAGTTTAGCAACGGCATGGGTAAGATCTTCCTGAGCGGCATTGTTGCCCCCGCCCTCAACAAGCTGATGAAGGCCACCTACGGCATCATCGGCAACTGGGGCATCGCCGTCATCCTGATGACGCTCCTCCTCAAGTTCGTCTCACTTCCCTTCACCCTCGCCGCCTCGAAGTCCGCCAAGCGCATGCAGAAAATGCAGCCGCTCATGAAGGCCGTCCGCGAGAAATACAAAGACCAGCCCCAGAAGCTCAACCAAGCCACCATGGAGCTCTTCAAAGAGCACAAGGTAAACCCGATGGGCGGCTGCCTCCCGGTTCTCATCACCATCCCGCTCTTCATCGGCTTCTACAGCATGCTCCAAGGCACCGCCGAACTGCGCTTCCAATCCTTCCTCTGGGCGAAGGATCTCTCCGCCCCCGACACCGTCGCCCACATCCTCGGCCTCCCTCTCAATATCATGCCGCTGCTCATGGGCGTAACGATGTTCTTCCAGATGAAGCTCACCCCTTCGCCCTCGGTGGACAACGCCCAGCAGAAGATCTTTAAGTTCATGCCGTTCTTCTTCACGGCCATCTGCTACAACTTCTCCTGCGCGCTCGCCCTCTACTCGACGATCAACGGCCTCTTCACCATCTGCCAGCAGATCGTCGTCAACAAATACACCAAGGACGACCCGACCCCCACCCCGCTCGGCGTCCCCAGCGGTAAGGGCAAAAAGCTCAAGAACGTCACCCCGCAGAAGTGAGGTAGGGCGGGACCGCTGGGCCCGCCGCGATTACCTTCGATCCCCGCCCTCCGAACGGCGCGCCCAGCGGTCGTGCCCTACCCCCTCCCCCATGGCCGGCCATAACAAGTGGTCCAAAGTCAAACGCCAGAAAGCCGTCACCGACGGACGCAAGGGCAAGGTCTTTTCCCGCCTCTCCCGCGAGATCACCATCGCCGCCAAATCCGGCGGCGGTGACCCTGAGGCCAACGTCCGTCTCCGCACGCTCCTTTCCAAGGCTCGCGAAGCCAACATGCCGGTCGATAACGTCGACCGCGCCATCAAGAAGGGCACCGGCGAACTCCCCGGCGTCACCTACGAGGATGTCATCTATGAAGCCTACGGCCCGGCCGGTGTGGCTTTCATCGTGAAGGTCACGACCGACAACAAAAACCGCGCCGCCGCCGACCTGCGCAGCCTCTTCACCAAGAGCGGTGGCAACCTCGCCGGCTCGGGTGCGGTGATGTTCCAGTTCCTCCACGCCAGCCAGTTTCTCATCGCCAAAGACGCGGTCGCCGAAGACCGCCTGATGGAAGTCGCCCTCGAAGCCGGAGCCGACGACGTCATCACCACCGACGACGGCCACGAAGTCCGCTGCGACGTCCACGCCTTCGACAAGGTTCTCAACGCGCTGGAAACCGCCGGCATCAAAACCGAAAACGCCGAGCTCGCCTACATCCCGGTGACCACCGTGCCGGTTGATGCCAGAACCGCCGAAACCCTCTCGACCCTGCACGACCAACTCGACGACCACGACGACGTCCAGCAGGTCTTCTCCAACGAAGAGTCTCCGTAGTTCACGTATCAGCGGGTTGTTTTGAAGACTGCCTCTGCCTCCATGTAGGGTCGCCGCTCGTCGGCGGACCGCGTGTGCCACCGCCGTAAAAGATGCCCTGACCACGGCCATCCGGCTTCACGACCTTTACGACCTTCTGCAAGAAAACCGCGTTCCCCGAACAGGCATAATAGTTCTACCGAAGATCGCAAAGGACCAGAGGCCACCAGACCGGTTTATCAGACCGCTGCCCAGGGTGCCCCGCTCAACCCAATTCAAACGGAAAGTTGACCGCGCCCAGATGCCTGAGCTGCAAACGCTGGATCCGTGCCGTGACCTGCGTCGGCACCAGTCGGTGTTCGTCCATATAGGCGCGCAGCTGCCCAAGATACGTCGTCAGATACGTGTGTCCCAATTCGCGGTGCAACGCAGCCACCCGCTCCGTCGCATCGCGCAAACCGGCCAGCCCAACCGTCTCCAACATCGAACACATTTCCAAAACCTGGGAGAACTCGGCCTGCACCTCGGCGATGCCCAAGGTGCGCACACGCTCGATTCTCGCCGCGAACCCCACCACCGGCACACGCGGCAGCACGGCACCCGCATGCGGAGTCTTCATCACATCGAGCTGATGCCGGTCCGACACGCCGTTCACCATCGAAACCACATCGTCCAACTCGCGGGTCGCACTCAGCGCCATATTGATCGCCTCGATTCCGGCCGGAGAAAAATCGCGTCGCTGCCGGTCATAGCCCGACGACGCCATATTGCGCGCATGTCCCAGCGAACGCTGCACCCCCGCCAGTTTCACCGACAAACGCTCAAGCAGCCCCGGCCAAGCCACCAAGTTGTCCAAAGCGGAAAGCCCGCGCACATAATCGGGCGACACGGCGCGCACATGACTTTCGAGTTCGTTCTCCAAAGCCGGAATGATCAGCGCATGCAGCTTCCTCATCGTATCCCATGCCGACGCGGTCTTCGCCAGCTCGGCCTTGGCCGCCTCCACCGCTGCAAGCTCGTCGGGACGCCCGATCGTGGGCAGAAATCGCGTGCGCGAACTCAACGACTGCTCAATCGCCTTTGCCCGCAACGTCAGATCGTCGTTGAGCTCCTTGAGCAGGCCCAAGGCATATCGGATATGGCAGTCATCCAAGAGTAAGTCATCGAGTTTGCCAGACAGTTGCGCCATGAGAAGTCACCCAGCAAAGGCCCACGCCGCCCATCTCTCAAGCCTGCTTATCACGGAAATCCCCTGCTTCAGAACAAAAGATTAGTGTTCATAAGTGCCCGTTAAAGGTTACTCCTTTCCCCCGATCATGAATGACGCCGACGACGATCTCATCGCCACCGCCCACGCCGAACCCGGCGAGGTCGGCCTCGTCGAGCCCCACGACTTCGTCTCCAACACCCCATTCACCTTCGATAACGGCCAGTCGATTCCAGGCTTCACCCTGCGTTACGAAACCTACGGCCACCTCAACGCCGCTCGCGACAACGCCATCCTCATCTGCCACGCCCTCTCCGGCGACCACCACTGCGCCGGCATCCACTCGCTCAACGACCGCAAGCCCGGCTGGTGGAACAACTTGATCGGCCCCAACAAGGCCGTGGACACCAATAAGTTTTTCGTCCTCTGCTGCAACGTGATCGGCGGCTGCCAAGGCTCCAGCGGCCCCTCCTCCCTCGACCCGCGCACCGGCCGCACCTACGGCATCACCTTCCCCTCCGTCACCATCCGCGACATGGTGCGCACCCAGAAACTCTGGCTCGACTCCCTCGGCGTCCAAAGCCTCTACGCGGTCATCGGCGGCTCCATGGGCGGCATGCAAGTGCTCCAGTGGTCACTCGAATACCCGGCCTTCGTGAAACGCGCCCTCGCCATGGCCACCACCGCCCGCGAGGGCGCCCAGGCCATCGCGTTCAACGAGGTCGGCCGCCAGGCCATCCTCCAAGACCCCGAGTGGAACCACGGCACCTACCCGAAAAACGGCGGTCCGCGCGTGGGCCTCGCCATCGCCCGCATGATGGCCCACATCACCTACCTCTCCGACGCGTCGATGGACCGCAAATTCGGCCGCAAGGCCGTCGCCGCCCACCACAAACCCGCGCCCGCCGCCGACGTGTCCGAACTCTCGATGGAGGGCATCGATCCGGTTGCCCCCACCGCCACCTTCGACGTGCGCTTCGAGGTCGAAAGCTACCTGCGCTACCAGGGCAAAAGCTTCATCAACCGCTTCGACGCCAACTCGTATCTCTACATCACCCGCGCGCTCGACCAATTCGATCTCGCCGGCACCCACGGTTCGCTCGAACAAGCCTTCGCCGGCGTGCATGCGTCCACCTTGGTCGTAGGATTCACCAGCGACTGGCTGTTCCCACCCGACCAGAACCGCGCTATCGCCCTCGCTCTCCTGCGCGCCGGCAAACGCGTGAGCTACGCCGAACTCTCCACCGACCTCGGCCACGACTCCTTCCTGCTCGAGTCACCCCAGCTCTACGACCTCGTGCGCGGGTTCCTCAACTAAACCGCGCCGCCAGCCATGTCCCGCTCCTCCCACATCAAGCGCACCGTCGACATGCAGATCATCGCCGACTGGATCGAGCCCGGCTCCCGCGTGCTCGACCTCGGCTGCGGTCGCGGCGTGCTCCTCGAATACCTCGTGCAGACCAAGCACGTGCACGCGGTCGGCGTGGACCTCGACTTCGACAAAATCTCCGCCTGCGTGCGCCGCGGACTCACCGCCTACCAGGGCGACATGATGTCCCTCATGCGCGCGCTGCCGGAAAACCACTTCGACCGCGTCATCTGCTCGCGCACCCTCGAAGAACTGCCCGACCCCGGTGCCATCATCGAGCAGGCTCTGCGTATCGGGAAAACGGTTACCGTCGGCTTCGTAAACCACGGCTACTGGAAAAACCGGGCTTCGGCGCTACTCGGGCGCAAACCACGCAACGACGTCTACACCACCGCCTGGTTCGAAAGCCGCCCCACCAATCCGGCGAGCATCGCCGACTTCGAAGACTTCTGCACCCTGCGCGCATTGAAGATCGCCCGCCGCGCCCACCTTGGCGGCGATTGGAAAACCACCAGCAGCCTCCTGCCCAATCTGCTCGCCGGCTACGCCCTTTACGATCTCACGCGCTGAGGGGAGACGTCCGATGCGGACGTTACTGGGATTACCCGGGGTCCATGTCCAGCTATCGGCTTGTGACCACTGCCTCACACGGCATGATCCGCCTGACCCGTGAGCTCTCCGCTCTCATTTCAACTTACGTCGCTCGCCTTGCCCCAGGCCGTCGCGTCCCTCCTTTGCCTGATCGCCGCAGGCTTCATCTGGCCTCTGCGCCGTGAATCTGTAAGCGCCACCTGGCTCCTGTGGGTGCTCATCGGGGCGATCTTCTGGTCCTTCACCGGTGCATTGGAATTTTCCGCCGCCACCCTCGGCGGCAAGATCTTCTGGTCGCAGCTCTCCTACATCGGCATCGTGTTCGGTCCGGTCGCACTCTTTCATTTTGCCTACGCCCACACCCATGGCGGCAAAGCCCCCCCTCGCTTCGCCACCATCTCGGTGGTCGCCATCGGCGCGATCATTCTCGGCTCCGCTTTGACCAATTCGCTACATGGCTGGCTCTGGCCCGATGTCATCGCGGTTCATCGTGACGGCCTGTTTTTTGCCCGCTATGAACGAGGCCCGATGTTTTGGGTCACCGTGGTCTACTGCTACGGATTCATGCTCGCCAGCTCGGTGATACTCTCGGCCCACACCTTCAGCATGGGCTCCATCTTCCGGCGGCAGGCCTGGATTATCATCCTCGCAACGATCTCCCCATGGATCGCCAACATCCTCTATGTCCTTCGCATCGGCCCCCGGCCCGAGCTCGACCATACTCCTGTCGGTTTCGCCATCACCGGGCTCCTGTTGTCTTGGGCCGTGGTCAGGATGCGCCTGTTTGAACTGTTCCCCGTCGCCGCCGACACCCTGTTCATGCACATGCCCGACCCGGTTCTGGTAACCGATCCGGTCGGCCGTCTCGTGCGGGCCAATCGCGCCGCATTCCGGCGGTTCGGTCTCGTTGATCGGCAGATCGGCATGACTCTCTCGGCCAGTCTCTCCCATCATCCTGAACTGGCCGCCGTTCTCGAAAGCGGCGTCGACACCGGCCCTCGCACCTTTTCCAACGGTGAAAGCTGGTGGACCATCGAATCCAGCTCGCTCGGCTCAACCGATGGCCGCCCGCACGGCCACCTCATCATCCTCCGCGACATCACCGAGCAAAAACACGCGGAAATCGACCTACTGAAAGCCAAACGCGATCTGGAGCATACGCTCGCCCGCGCCGACACCCTCGCCAAGGATGCGATGGCCGCCAGCACCGCCAAGAGCAACTTCCTCGCCCAGGTCAGCCATGACTTGCGCACTCCTTTGCACGCCATCATCGGCATGACCGAGGTGCTCCGCACGAGCCATCTCGATCCCGCCCAGCAAACCGAGGTCACCACCATCAGCGACGCCGGAGACACCCTTCTCCGGTTAATCAACGATCTGCTCGACCTCAGCCGTATCGAAGCCGGTCGCATCGATCTCGCCCACGAGCCTTTCCAACTCGACGACGTGCTCGACCAGATCGCCGACCTGCTCGGCACCACCGCACAACGCAAGGGCCTCTCCTTCGTCCACTGGATCGAACCCGGACTGCCCCTGGGTCTCCGTGGTGACGCCGACCGTCTCCGCCAGTCCCTTTTTAACCTGGTGGGCAACGCGGTGAAGTTCACCGAACAGGGCGGCGTCACCGTGCGCGCCTCCCGGTCCGGCGGCCTTCTTCGTATCGAGGTATCAGATACAGGTCAGGGAATCGCGCCCGAACACCTTGCGGGGCTTTTTATCCCCTTCAATCGCGGCGACACCGAGGCTGCCCGCCGCACCGAGGGCACCGGATTGGGGCTCGCCATCACCCGTCGCCTCGCCGAGGCCATGGGCGGCTCGGTCAACACCAGCAGCCGTCCCGGCGAAGGCACCACCTTCACCCTTGATCTGCCGGTCATCAGTGACGAGTCCGCCGCGCAATCACTGCTCCGGCTCTCCGCACAAATTTCCGGACGTCGCATCGCCGTCGCGATGGACACCCCGCTGCGCATGAATGCCGTCATTCAGGGCCTGCAAAGCCTCGGCGCTTCCGCCTTCCCGTTCGAGTCGGGCAAAACCCGGCCTGCGGATACCGACGGCCTCGTTGTCGAGGCCTCAGCCCTGGCCTCTTCGCCGGCCGCCGAGTGGATCGCCGCGCAACACATCGTTGTCTCCGTGTCCGCCCCCGGAGAAAGATCCACCGGTTCCGCCATCCCCCTGCGCCGCCGCAAGATCGCCGCCGCACTGCTCTCCTCCTCCTCGCCCTCTTCGACTCCCTTTGCCCCCACTCCCGGCCCGCGCCGCCGGGTGTTGCTCGCCGATGATAATGCACTCAGCCGGCGCGTGAGCATCGCCCAACTCGCCCAGTGCAATTGCGACGTCGAAGCAGTCGACGGCGGCCTGCCCGCGCTCGAACGCCTGTCGAAAGAAACCTACAACATCATCGTGCTCGACGGCCAAATGCCCGACCTGAACGGCTGGGAGGTCGCCTTTCGTCTGCGCCAGCAACCAAAGGATTCGCCCAACAGTCACACGCCCATTGTGGCGCTCACCGCCGACCTCACTCCCGACTCTCACATGCGCTGGCTCCACGCCGGTGCCGACGTGGTTCTCGGCAAACCCGTGCGCACGCGCGAACTCTCGGAAACATTGGAACGCTTCGCCGCCAAAAACCCGGGCTCCTCAACGTAAAACCGGCCGCAAGAGACCGGCCCGCATCCCCGCTTCAAGCCTTCCACGCCCGCAGGCGTTCGGCCTGGATCAGGCACACGCAATTGCAGCCGTCGCCCGTGTGCATCCAGTAGAGATCGAGCGAAGGAAACTCCTTGTCCATCGCCCGCTGTAAGCCGCCGACCTCGATCAACACCACTCCGTGCGGTTGCAGCCGGTCGCGAGCCTGAATCAGCAGCTTGCGGATGATATCCAACCCGTCCTTGCCGCCATCGAGCGCCATGCGCGGCTCGCTGTGGAACTCCGCAGGGAGTTTGTCGCAATGCGCGCTCGGCTCGTAGGGCGGGTTGCTGATGATCACGTCATACTTCACCTTCGGCACCGCGTCGAACACGTCGCTGTGATGCAGTTTGATGCGCCGTGTGAGCCGGTGGTTTTTGACGTTGATGCGCGCGACCGCGAGCGCATCGGTTGACAGATCGATCGCATCGACCTGCGCCTTCGGAAAATGATGGGCCAGCAGGATGGCCAGGCAGCTTGACCCGGTGCACACATCCACCACGCGTTTCACCTTGGCCGGATCAGGCAGCCAAGCGTTGAGCTGCTGCGGAATGATCTCCAAAAAATAACTGCGAGGGATGATCACACGCTCGTCCACGTAGAACCGGTATTCGCCAAGAAACGCCTCGCGCGTGAGGTAGGCCGCGGGCACATGCAGGTCCAAGCGGCGATGCAGCACCTTTTCGACGGCCATAACCTCGGCGGTCGTGAGTTTTCGTTTCAGCACCGCAGGCTTGCTGTCGAGTGGCAGAGCAAGCGTGCGCAGAAGCAGGTAAAGCGCCTCGTCATGCGCATTGGTCGCGACCTGTCCAAGCGCGGCACCGGACTTCTTGTAGCGGGTGATCGCAAACTTGAGCCAATCGCCCAAAGTAACGGGCTCGGCGGCCTTTTTGACGGCAGCCGGAGCGGGTTTGCGCCGGGCAGGCGCTTTCTTTTTTGGAGAGATAGCCACGATTTGTTAAATCGCCGTAAAGCGACCCAACCCAATCAGCCCGAAATGAAGTTGAACAGCAAAAGAAACGGCGCAGCCACAACTCCGATTGCAAAACCTATTATTGCCCGAATCGGCGGCAGGTTGATTGCAATAATGAGAATCAGAAAACTCCACCGGGAGATTTTATAGTAGGTCTCCTCACTCATCCCGATCGCGTGCCGCAACACATGGCTGCCATCGAGCGGGGGCAACGGGATGAGATTAAAGACCGCCAGCACGACGTTCAGATAAATAAAGGTGCCCGCCAGTTCGCCGAGAGCCGGATCGAAGTAACGCGTCACCAATCCGCCGATGACCGCACCCAACAACGCCAGCACGAGATTGGACCCCGGGCCCGCCAGCGTGGTGAGGATGTCGTCACGCACACGGTGCCGGAAATAAGAGATATTCACTATGACCGGCTTGCCCCAGCCGAAGAAGAAATTCCCCGGAATCACAAACAGGCACATGAGCGGGAAAACCACCGTCCCGAGCAGGTCCATGTGCGCAATCGGGTTTAACGTCACGCGTCCCTGCGATGCAGGCGTAGGGTCACCCAGTTTGTCCGCCGTAAATGCGTGCGCCCACTCGTGGATGCTCAGACTGGCGACCAGAAAAATATAAAAGATGAGTCCTTCCCGCAGTTCCGCGAGGCCTATGCCGTTGTTCATTGCGGTTACCTTGCGGACTGAGCGGGGAGCTGCGCAACCAGCTTTTGCTTCTGCCCCTGCAACGCGGGTTCCTTCACCGTCGCCAACACGGCGTTCGCCTCCGCAAATTTTTCCTGATGGATGAGCACGTTGGCCTGGTGCAGGCGGATGGTTTCCTTGGCCAGCACCGTGTTTACCTTCTCCTCCAAGGCACGCCAGAATACCAGCGCCGCCGACCACTCGGGCCGCTCCAGATCGTAGAACGATTCACCATAGCGGTAGGCATAACCGATATTCCCCGGCGCCAGCGCCGAAGCGTGCTCGAAGGCATCCTGCATCGACTGATCCAGCGTGGCGCGCGTCCACGCGTCGCTTTTAAGAAAGTCCTCGCGTGCATCATTGAGCAACGTGCCGATCTGGTAGTGGTAAAGCGGTTCATCCGGCGCGAGCTTCACGGCGGCGAGGTAATAGTTGAGCGCATCAAGCGGACGCCCCTCTTCGGCCAGGTAGTTTCCAAGCTGGTTTTTGACGAGCGGCAGATTGGCATCGAGCTGGTTGGCCTTCAGCAGCAACGCGGCCGCCTGCTTGCGCTGCTCCAAAATCGGCTGGTTGAGCAACATCGCATAACTCACATACCCCGCCGCCACGTCCGGGTATTTATTCAAGTAGTCCTCGTAGCTGAACACCAGGTCCTGAAACTCCGACCGCATGTCCTCGATCTCGGTCCGCTCGGTTTTCTCTCCTGCCTTGGCCAGCAAGTCCTTCTGACGCGTGACGAGCACCTTCAACGCATCCGCCGCCGACACCGGCACGGGTTTTTCCTCCGCGCGCGCCAAAGCGGCGGACAGACACAGCAACACGACAATCAGGGTGCGAAACGGCTTCATGGGAATTGAATGCGACAGGCTGCGCGTCTCCGGGTGCCACGTAAATAGCAACCTCCGCATCGGCACGCTTGCGGCCACCCGCAGGCCCGCGCACCTTGGCTCCACCACCCGCCATGCCTTCCCGTGAACTCGTGATCGCCTTCGACGCCGACGACACCCTCTGGCACAACGAAACCATCTTCGAAGACGTCCATGAGCGTTACCGGGAGATGCTTTCGCACTACCACGACGCCGCCACGGTGGACCGCACGCTCTTCGCCACCGAAATGCGCAACCTCGAACGCTACGGCTACGGCGTGAAGGGCTTCATGCTCTCGGCCATCGAGACCGCCATCGACCTTACCGAGGGAAAAATCTCCACCGCCGAGATCCGCAAACTCCTCTCGCTTGGCCAGGACATGCTCGCGCACCCCGTCGAACTCCTCGACGGCGTCACTGAAACCGTCGCCTCGCTCGCCTCCTCCCACCGTCTGCTCATCATCACCAAGGGCGACCTCCGCGACCAGGAGCGCAAGGTCGCCAAAAGCGGCCTCGCCTCCCATTTCCGCCACATCGAAATCGTCTCCGACAAAACCGAGGCAGCCTACGCCACCATTCTCCGCCGCCACGCCATCCGACCTGCGGATTTCCTGATGGTGGGTAACTCGCTCAAATCCGACATCATCCCCGTCCTCGCCCTCGGCGGCGTCGGCGTGCACATCCCCTACCGCATCACCTGGGCCCACGAACACGCCGAAGCCCCGCCCGATGCCGCCGACCGTTTTTTTGAAGTAAAATCCATCCGCGAACTCCCCGCCGTGCTCGCCGCGCTCTGACCCATGTGCTGCCGTTACGTCCTCCACCAAGAGCACGCCAAATCCCTGCTCGAAAAACTGGGGCTGCTCCTCGAGGCCGGCACGGCTCCCGCGACACGCTACAACATCCCGCCCGGCGGCCGCATCCCCGCCGTGCGCAACCGCCCCACCGACTCCGCCTCGCGCGAACTCGCCTCGCTCCACTGGGGTCTCACCCCCGCCTGGTCCCGCGACGCCGATCACCCCGTGGTCAACGCCCGCGCCGAATCCCTCGCCGAAAAACCGTCCTTTCGCGACGCCTGCCGCTCCCGCCGCTGCCTCATTCCCGCCAGTGGATTTTATGAATGGCAGGTAGTCGGTCGCACTCGCGTGCCTTGGCTGTTTCGCTTGCACGACGAACAGCCCTTCGCCTTCGCGGGCTTGTGGGAGACATGGGTTGCTCCCGATGGCACGGCACACGAATCCTGCGCCGTAGTCACCACCGCGCCCAACTCCGTCATGCAACCCGTCCACCACCGCATGCCCGCGATGCTCACCACGCCGGCCGACTGGGACACCTGGCTCGATCCGCGCATCACGTCCGTCGACACGCTCGCTCCGCTGCTCCGTCCGTTCCCCTCCGAAGCGATGACCGCCATTCAGGTGAATCCGCACGTGAGCAACATCCGCCACGACGACCCCGAGTGCCTCGCACCCGCCCGCGCCGCGCAACTCTCGTTCGAGCTCTGACGCCATGCCCGCGCCGTTTCCCCTCTCCGACCACTGCGACGGACGCCGCTTCTTCAACCCGCGCCGGCACGACGACCGCACCTGGCTCGACGTATGGCGCTGGAAACGCGCCGCCAAACCCGGCCCTTGGCCGTCGCAACCGGCACTCCCCCGCGTCCAGCCCACGCCGCTGGCCGACGACCGCCTGGCCGCAACTTGGATCGGCCAATCCACCTTCCTCCTGCAAACCCGTGCCGGCACCGTGCTCACCGATCCGGTTTTCAGCGACCGCGTCGGCCCCACCGGTCGCATCGGCCCGCGTCGTGCGCGCGCTCCCGGCATCGCCATGGACGACCTGCCGGCCATCGACGTGGTTCTCCTCAGTCACGACCACTACGATCACTGCGACCGCGCCAGCCTGCGCCGCTTGTGGCAACGCCACGCTCCCCTCGCCCTCACACCACTCGGCAACGCTCCGCTCCTGCGCTCCGCCGGCTTTGCGCCTAACCGCATCATCGAGCTCGACTGGTGGCAGTCGCACCCCGTCTCGCCCGGTCTGAACATCACGCTCACGCCCGCGCGCCACTGGAGCAACCGCCTGCGCGGTCCGCGCAACGGGCGCCTCTGGGGTGGCTTCTTTCTCAACGCACCCGATGCCTCCGTTTTTTTTGCGGGCGATACCGCCTACGACGACACCTTTTTTCGCGACATCCGCCAAAAACTCGGAGCACCCGATCTCGCGCTGATTCCCATCGGAGCCTACGCCCCACGCTGGTTCATGAAAGAACAACACTGCGACCCGTCCGAAGCCGTGCAAATCCACCGCGAACTCGAAGCGCGCCTCAGCGTGGCGATGCATTGGGGCACGTTTCCGCTCACCGACGAAGGCTTCGCAGAACCACCACTCGAACTCGCCCGCGCACTCGCCGCCAACGGACTTCCCTCCGACATATTCCGCGTCACCGCCCCCGGCGAAACCCTACGTATTTAATCCGGTCGCCCGCACAACCGGCAGCTCCACCAGCACGCGCAACCCGCTCCGTCCATCGTCACGGTTCTCCGCGTGAATCGAACCTCCGTGCAGCTCCACGATACTCCGGCAGATGGCCAACCCCAGTCCGTGTCCGTGACGCCGGTTCTCAATGTTCGCAGATTCGAAACGGACGAACCGCTCGAAAACCGCCTCCAACTGTTCAGGCGGCAACCCCGGGCCTTCATCCATGACGCACAACCGCCAGCCCTGCTCCGTGCGCACCGACTCCAGCGTCACAATCCCATCCGGCGGCGAGACGTTAAGCGCATTGGCCACCAGGTTGAGCAACAACTGCCGCATCAGCGCCGGCTCCAGCTTTGCCGAGCCCGCGTCATCCTTTGCCAACTCAAAACGCACACCGCGATCCTCGGCCAGCACCCGCGCATCCTCGGCAAAGGGTTTCAGCAGCGCGGACACATCATGCTCGTTCATTTGCAACGACAGCGCGCCGCTCTCCGCCTTCGCGATAAACAACAGGCTTTCGATGATGCGATTCATGCGGCTGACCTCCTCCATCAAATCAGCCAGACCGGCCACCGCCTCCGGATCGTTCACCAGCCGCGCCCGCAGACGCTCGGCGTTGAGCCGGATCAGCGCCAGCGGCGTTTTCAACTCATGGGAGGCATCCGCCGTGAAGCGCCGCACCTGTTCGAAGGAACCCTCCAACCGGTCAAACATCTGGTTGAGCAACGACGTGAGGCCCGCCAACTCGTCGCGCTTGCCTTGCACGGGGATACGCTCGCGCAGGTTGTCCGCGCCGATACGCCGCGCCGTCTGCTCGATCGCCCGCACCGGACGCAGCGTTGCCCGGCTGAAGCCAAAACCCAACCCGACCCCCGCCAGACCCGCGCCCAAAACCAGGAACCCGCTCATCTGTGCGTAGTCCCGCATCAACCGGTCCACCGGCACAAACGGACTCCCGATCTGAATATGCCACGGCCCCGAATAAAACTCCGACACCCGGGTGACACCGATTCCCGGCAGCGATGCGGTCCAGTGCGGATAACTCGTGGAAAGATCCGGCAGGATCGCATCCCCGAGATTTTCCGAGCGATACAACACCGCCCCTTGCTCGTTGTGCACCTGGATAAAATACAGCGACATGTCGGAGTCGTGCGCCTCCTTGATCCGTCGATGGATCTCCGCCGACGTGATCTCTCCGTTTTTACCCAGAAGCTCGGCCAGTTCCTTCCCCTGAAGTTCGTGCATGAGCTCCATCCCACGCACCGCCTGGTGCCGCAAAAGCCAGCCGCCGGCCGCCAGCACCACCGCCGTCGTCAGTGCCACCAGCGCGGCAAATTGCCAAGTCAGCCGATAGGTTAACGAACCCTTCATGAGAGTTGATACCCGGTTCCCCGCAGCGTCTTGAACAGGGGCTCCGCGCCCGGCGCATCCGGAAATTTCTGCCGCAGCTTGCGCACATAAACATCGATCAGGTTCGTCTCCATGTCATACGACGCTTCCCACACCCGCTCCGCGATCAGCGTCCGCGTAAGCACCCGGCCCGCGTTCTGCAAAAACAACTCCAACAGCGCGAACTCGCGACTCGTGAGTTCCACCGCCGCCCCCTGGAACGTCACCGAGCGCGACAGCAGGTCCACCTTGATACCGCGATGTTCCAACACCGTGGTCTTGTTGCTGGCCTTGCGCCGCAACAACGACCGCACCCGCGCCAACAGTTCATCGATGCTGAAAGGCTTCGGCAGGTAGTCGTCGGCCCCAAGGTTCAAGCCGCGAATGCGATCCTCCACCGCGTCGCGCGCACTCAGGATCAACACCGGCTCGTTGAAACCGCCCGCGCGCCAGTCGCGCAGCAAATCCAGCCCGTCCCCATCCGGCAGCCCGAGATCGATGATCACCGCATCATAGGGCGATTCGGCCAACGCATCCCGCGCCGCCGCACACGTGCCTACGACTCGCGTCGTGTAACTCTGCTCGGCCAGCGCCCGCTCCACAAACTGGGCAACCTTGCGCTCGTCTTCGACGATGAGAATTTTCATGGGACAGTTGGGTTAACGTGCAGACTGCGGACGTAACTCGCGAGAGAAACCACCTCGTCGTCGCGAAGATACTCGTGCCCCGCCATCGGCAACCCTGGCAGTCCGAATTTAATAATCCTCGCAAGGCCCGTGTTCGTCGCCGCGAGATCGGCGTGCCTCCACGCATTACGCGACCAATCCGGCGGGCGCACACTCAACCGTGTCGCCACCCGGCCGTCACCATGGCCTTCGTTGCCGTGACACTGGCTGCACAACTGCGCAAACAACCGGGCCCCGGCTTTAGTATCAGCGACCGCGTTCGCATCCGGCGTCCAGTTTTGCACCGCCGCCGCACGTTCCGCCGTCGAGTCTTTCCCGAGCGAATCCAAATACTCCACCAACGCCCCTCCCCGTCCGTCATCTGGGCCAAACAAATACGCATACGACGGCATCCGTGAGCCCGGCGAAATCGCCCGCGGATCAATCAGGTGCAGCCGGTTCCACTCCGACGAACGCCGGTTGCCCACCTGCGCCAGATCCGGCCCTTGCCGACGATTGCCAAACAACGGAGGCGCATCGCCCAACGCCGAGGCCAGCGGCGTCACCGGCCCCCAGCGCACAACATCACCCGTGCCCGGCCGCACATACTGCGAGTGACAATGAATACAGCCCTCGCCGATGAAGACTTCGCGCCCCCGCACAATCTCCGCATCCCCGTCCGCGCGCGCCTCCCGATTCCCCGGCATCAGGACCGCCACCAGCGCGATGGCCAACAACGGCTGACGCCACCCACGCCTCGAACGTTCACGCATGAACAATAAACCCACCACGACCACGCCAGCTACCACGACGAACCACACCGGCACCACATTGAGGTGCTGGGCCATGCCAATCCCCAACGCCGATCCCAGCCAGCCTCCGGCGGCAAAGAGCACCCCCGTCAACCACGCCTTACCCGCCCGCGCCGGATAATACACCAGCGCCACCGAATAGAGCGACACACCCGCCGTATAAAGCACCTCGGCCAGACCTTCACGCCTTTGGAACGCCAACAAGACGCACGCCACCGCCATCGCCACCCACGCACCCAGCACCACCCGCCCCAGCCGTCCGCGATCCATCCACACGCCCGCGCCCGCCGCCACGCTCAGGTGCACCGTTGCGTTCAACCACAGGCTCAACTCGTCGCCCCACGTCCCCGCACTCAGCACCGGCGTATGCTGGATGATATAGAATGCCGCCGAATCCATCCACACCAACGCCGTAAAAATCACGGTCCAACCCACCCGGCGCCTTGGCTTGTAATCATCACTCATCGAAACCTCCGCCGACCTCGTATCCAGCCAGCGCGTCGCCACAGCCGCCGCCAACATAAACACAATGGCGATCACCGTCTGGGTCTTTGACGAAGCCCGAAACACCGGCGGCAGATTGCACACCGCGTAGGCGATACCCGTGCCCAGTCCCACCGCACGGCCCAACCGGCCCAACGCCACCGCCGACCGCAATCCTGTCGCCAGCGTCACCGTGATCCAGCCTGTCGCCAGGCCCACCGCCATCGCCGCCAACGTTGGCTCGTCGGCCAGCGCCAACCCCGCCGCCCCCGCGCACACCAACGCGCTCCATCGCAACGAACGCACATACGTGGCCGGTCGGTAAAGCCATGCCGCCAGCAAGCTTCCCAGCACACCCGACGCACCCAGCACAGACATTTCCATCCGCAGGCTGCCTTCACCCGCCGTCTGCTTCACGAGTTCAAGAAACGCGAATTCGGCAAAGATCAGAAAATACCCATACACCGCCGCGATGACTATAACCGCAGACCTGAACCCCCACTGTCTCGTCGTGCGTTTACTCATCGCCCCACCCTCCCCGGCAAAGCAGCCACACCTGCACCGCCACCAACGCCAGATCCGTCACCGGCACGCTCACCCATGCGATCGGCAGCCAACCCAACCCGATGGCCGTCGCACTGAACCCGCCCGCCGCCAGTCGAAAAAGTATTGTAAACTCAAATACCGCCCGCAGCCGGCCCGCCCCGCCGCGCACCACCGCCAACAGATAGCTCGCCCCCACCGCGCCGACAAACGCCCCCATCCAGCGCAGGAACACCACCCCGTCTCCCGCCGGCACCGCCACGCCCATCAGCGGCAGCAAAAGCCCCGGCGCAAAAACCAGCCCGAGTCCGGTGCCAAAATCCATGGCACCCGCGCCCAGCGCCAGCCACCGGGCCCATTGTAGGATAGATCTCTTCATACGCGCACCGCCTTCCCCAGCCAGCGGATCGATGCCGCCAACATGGCCACGCCCGCGCCGAGTCTCAACGCATAAACGCCCTGCGTCCACGCCTCACCGCGAAACAGCTCACCCGCGTGATCCCGCTCCAACCAACCGAGCGCCAGCAATGCCACGACCATCACGATGCAAGCCGTCTGCCACAGCGCAAAATTTCCGCGCGGTTCCGCCTGTGGCGCGAACTGCCGCAAGATCACAAAGTTTACGCTCGTCACCAATCCCGCCATCGCGAGGTGCGCATGCGCGACCAACCTGTTGGTAAATTTCAACCGCTCCGAAAGTCCCGGCAAAAACGTCAGCCACCCCGTCGCCACCAGCAGCAACCACCATGCAAACGCCGCCGCCAACCAAGGCCGGGCCGACACATCCCAATCAAACTCGCGAAAATACAACCACGCCAGCGGCACCCAGGCGATCAACAGCCCGAGCCCCAGAATCTGCCCCCACGCATGGTGCGAAGCATTCCCATGATCCATGATCCCAAACACCCCCATCGACCCCGCCAAAGCCACCCAAAACCACCGCCCGCCTCCCAACACAATGTCACCTATTAGGTGACAATTTATCCGGCGCCGGGGAACGCGAAGCACCAGCGGCAGCGCACCGAAGATAAAGACGATGCCCAAAGTCGAGCCCAACAGACTTGCCCCCGTCGCGCCGCCGCTGTCGGGGTTCACCGAGGGATACACGTCTCGTCTCGCCGACCAGTAAAGCACCCCCGGCACGAACACCAATCCGAGGAGCACCACCGCTCGCGCGATGTTGGTTGCGCGAATGTCAGTCCCGCTTCGCCACCACGCGTGCGCCGCGCACAGCGTCCACAACACCACCATCGCAACCGGCAACAACCCGCGCGCCGAGAATCGTGGAGGCTTCACCATAAAGTTTGTGTGCACACGAACGCCCGCGACGAGTGAACGCATCATCCATGCAGGGCAGATCGTCGATCATGAGGGATGCGATGTGGAAATACTCGACCGCGCACGCCAGCCGCTCGGCCGGCGCGTCGTCGAGCCCGTGTTCGAGCGCCGCCGAAAGGACGAGGCGCGCGCGCACCAGTTTGCCCGGATTGCCGGCGGCGAGCACGATGGTGTCGCGCAGCGCCGGGTCGTTCGCGAGAGCCGCCGGACAGTTTTCCAGCAGCGCATTACAGAGCCGCCCGTAGGAGACATTAGCATTCATGTGGAAGCGTGGGCCACCAGTGTTCTAGCCGATCCCTGCAAATGAAACCGCACCGTCACCACCGGATCGACCCTGAGTAGTCCGAACTTGTGAATGACCGGCAGACCGAAATCACGGGTGTCGAACGGCGCAGTGCCATCGATGGAGTAGATTTTCCGGTCCGTCATCACGACAACGGGGAAGGCGATCTCTCGGGTAATATCGTGAAACACCAGCGTGCCGTGGGCCGTGAAGCGGTCGCCCGAGATCGGGTCGAGCGAGTGCAAAGTGAAGGTCCCATTCGGGTGCTTCGGCGTATCCTGCCATTCGTGCATGCTCTCATCGCGACCGTCCTTACCGGTGTGCACATCGGCAAAACGGAAGTTGAACGTGGCTGCGGTGATGCGCCCCTCGTCCACGGTGATGTCAGCCTTGTAGGCGTTGAGCTTGCCGGTGAAGGAATCGACGGTGGCCTCGACCACGACCTCAACCCGGCTCTGCGCCGAATCAATCACCAGCGACGCAGGAGCCGCCGCCAAGACAACCGGCAGCAAACCGGTTAAAAACAAACCGCGCAGTTTCATCGTCCCACACTACCCCGGCGAAATGAACCCCGCATGAAGCCCGGATGAATTTTCGTTCACACAGCCGGCAGCGATGAGGATACACATAACAGCGTGATCACCCCACCATCCGACCAACTACCAGCAGTCTCAAGAATTCCGATTTTTCACAGAAGCACGCCAAGACCGCCAGGCTGGGTTGAACGTGGCATGGGCTCCTGCCCATGGACGGGGCAACCCAATCCTCACGGGCTGGGAGCCCGAGCCACTTCCTGCACGACCGCAGGGCGCGTCGGTTCGTAGGCTGCTGAATATTTCCTGGAGTAAAAATGCTGGAGGTTAAAATTCGTAGCCGAATTGCTCGATGTCTGCGGCGAATGTTTTTTGCACCAGATCACGGGTTTCAACGGTATAGAACTCTTTCCACGGCTTCGTTCTGGAGATGTTTAATCTGGGTAGTTCGACTGACACGCCTATGCGTTGGCAAATGATTGAAAAATCTGCATCGATGGCTTCGTAGCGCCCTACAAAGTTAACGAGTTGATGGCCGTCATCGGAGTATATGAATTTTTTCTGCAAAACGGGCTCTTCGGTGCATCGCCAGCGGATGTAGTTTTCGAAGCTGCCCAACGACTTCATGAAGACATGTTGGTGGTGAGTGCTGTCCTTAAGGACAAACGTGTAGAGAGAGACCTGCCAGTCCCAAGGATTTCTCACGATCGCGAATGAGAAGTAGTCTTCGAATTTTCTCCGGCCTATTCCCTCGATAATTTCGGTCGCGGTGGCGTGAGGCGCGCAGGGACTGCAATCGAGCCGGGTGTGGAGGCCGTAACCGCGAAGTTTACGCCCCAGCCAACGCCGCCTCTCGCCGCCTGTCAGGGGACGCAAAGCCTGGGTGATGCTGGTCCCCGCATTTTTATAAATGTGAATAAAAATGAATTTGTGGCGATGAGAGATCAGCATACGGAAACTGGTTTCTGCTTACACCGCAGTAAGCCAACGGGAGCCGCAAAGTCTTTCAGGGCGAATTTCCCGCCAAACCATGCTCATCCTTGGTCTGCGTCGAAGCAGACCAAGAGTCGAGTCCGGCCCGAGCGATGTCGCTGAGCCCTTGGCTGTGGCCACATAACCGCGCGCTCAACGATTCATCCGACCAACTACCAGGCAGCCTCAATTTTCACAGAAGATCACAAAGCAAACGAAGTTCCGCCCCTAAGCGGTAGGGCGCGACCGCTGGGCGCGCCGGAAATGGCACAGGCCTCCACCCCGTGAAGATTGAGATAATGGGCACCTTCCGACCATGGGCAGGATGCCCATGCCACGCTTAAACCGGCTTCACGAGCGTTGCGGCCTTCTGTAAAGAAATCTCAATCCCTAAAACTAAATGCAGGTTTTACAGAAGAGCACTTGATGACGGATTGCCCCTTGTAGGGGCGTGGCTCGTCCACGCCCTCCGTGCGCCACCGCCTCTTATCGCTCAAAGATGCGCGCCGACAAACGGGACTCTGCGCGTCTTTACCTCCAAGCGCGGAACACGAGTTTCCAGTTTGCCGATGTCGGAGCAAACTTTGCCGCAGTATCGAATTTATGGAGATAAATATTCCCCGTAACGGTCAGCTTGATCGAAGTGTCATTCACTCCCGTCGTAATGCCCAGATTCACGGAATCCATCGTAACCGAATTTAACATAATTTCATCCCCGACGGCCCAACCAAACTCGGCCGTTTTGCATCGCAAAACTACGGTGACGAATACAGGCATCCCGCCCAACCCGTGGGCGATGGTTACCGTATTTCCAGTTGTCGGCACTGTCTGCTCGGCGCTTTCAAACTTGCCCACGCTCAGTATGGCCGAAGTCCCCACCACCAGTGAACCGACGGTGGCGCTGCCGGTGGTGACCGTGTTGCCGGCCACCTCTAGTTTCTGCGTGGGCGTATTGGTGCCGATACCGACGTTGCCGTTGGCTTTAATCGTCATCCGCAAGTCGGGCACATTGACGCCGTCTTGGGTCCAGAACAGGGTGTCCGGTCCCACTTGCTGGAACAAGGATCCGGCGGTGGTGGCGTTGGGGGCGCCGATATCCACTCCGGTCGGAGTGACGTTGATGGTCTGGGCCGAGGCCGCGGACGCGACGAGCGCGGTGATGACTAGCAGGGTGAGTTTATATTTGTGCATGGGAATGAAATGAAGCGGGCGTGGGTTTAATAATGAGGATTATATATTTCAGCTGACTGCAACTCGGCCTATTACTGAAGAATCCATAGCCGGGATTACCGTCGGTTATGTTTATCGCACGATGGCATACAGCGTGATTACTTTGCGCACATCCTTTACGAAAATATTCAAATGGATTTGGGTGGTGGTCGGCTTGGTGGTGTTGGCGGGTTTTATCAATAGCCGCGCCACCCCCGGAGTTTTGGCCTTCTCCCAAGAGGTCGTAAAATCTCCGGTGTCACAGGTGGCTTCCCCCAGCTTTACCTCTTCACCCGGCGTCAGGACCACTTCGACCGCCTTGGGCTCGGTGGGATCACCCGCCCGCCAGAACACCATGCGCGGCTGCACGACCACGGGACTGATAATATCAACCTTCAACCACAGTTGTGTTGGCTCGTGGTCCGACTCGTCCGTCTTGATGGTGATGAGCTTGCTTTGTGAACCGACCCGACCCTCCAGCTTGAACGTCACCCGAAGGTCGTCTTTGGCCCCGGGGAGCAGGCGTGTTTGGGTCAATCGGGCGGATGTGCACCCACAGCCCGTCTCGATGCTCGTCACCTTTACAATCTGGCTGCCGGTGTTTTTTACGGGGTAGCTTGCCTCGACTTTATCATCACCCTCACGGGCCGTGAGCCGCACCTCTTTTTGAGCCCACTCCAGTGATGATGCGTGCCCGACATTAACCAATCCGCTTAATATCAAGCTCAGGCCTAGTATATAAACACCGCGCCTAAAAAGGGCGCGCCTAAAAAGGGGTCGGGGCGTTACATGGATACATTCTGTTTTGGATTGGCCATCTTTGTGCTTTTGCTTGGTTTCATGCCTAGAAAACTCCGATTGGAAGAGGCCGGCGGACTCTATCACGTTATTAACCGAGGCAATTACCGCCAGCCGGTCTTCGCCACCGACGGCGCAATCGAAGCCTTTACCCGGACGCTGGGGGAAACCGTCGGCCAATTCGGCTGGCGTCTCCATGCCTACGTAATCATGTCCAACCACTACCACTTGGCGCTGGAGACTCCGCAGCCCAATTTGTCCGATGGCATGCATCGCCTGCAAAGTGCTTTTGGCACAAGGTTTAACCGTTTTCGCGGGGAAAGCGGGCATCTGTTTCAAGGCCGTTACCAAGCCCTGCGTATCGAAAACAGCGCCGCACTGTCCCGCGTGATTGACTACATCCATCTCAATCCGGTCCGGGCCAAAATAATCGAGCCTGCACAGTTGATCTCGTTTCGCCCGAGCAGCCTGCCGCACTTTGCGAGTCCGGATCGTCCGCCGGGCCTGACCTGCGATCTGATGCTTGCACACCGAGGCGTGGCGGACACCCCGGAAACTTGGGCGGGATACATTCAAGATCTCAGCCGGCTCGCCCTCGATGAAGCCGAGCAAAAACGCCTTGGCTTTGACACCTTTGGCAAGGGCTGGGCAATTGGCACCGAGGGATGGAAGCGTGCTCTGGCCAAAGAACTCAACCAGACTCCTCTGGTCGGACTGGCCCAAATGGAGGCCCAGTTTCTCCGCGAAGAACGCTGGCAGTCCGTATTGGACAACTCCCTGATCAAAGCCTGCAAACACGCCAACGACCTCACGCCGCTCGCCCCTCGCGAAAAAGGCCAGGACTGGCGCCTCACCATCGCCGCACAGCTCCGCTCCCACGGCGCTCCCTACGCGTGGATCGCTTCCAAGCTGGGGTTTTCTCAACCCAACTCCCTCAAAATTAAACTGTTTCGATTTCACTATATTGTATCTATGTAACAACCTGACCCCTTTGGCTCATCCGTTCAGATTTCACTATATTGTATCTATGTAACAACCTGACCCCTTCGGCTCATCCCTATATTGTATCTATGTAACAACCTGACCCCTTCGGCTCATCCCCCTCAAAATTAAACTGTTCAGATTTCACTATATTGTATCTATGTAACAACCTGACCCCTTCGGCTCATCCGTATCTATGTAACAACCTGACCCCTTCGGCTCATCGACCCCTTCGGCTCATGCGTATCTATGTAACAACCTGACCCCTTTGGCTCATACGGACGCTTACGTCTTTGGATCGGCTTTCGGTTCATCTTCGCGGCATTTCAGCCTCAATTTACGATGCTGAAGAATCAAGGTTAGGGCACCCACTATGATCCCAAATATATATAAATCGATTCTCCACGACGCCTGATTGGTTTGCCCTGCTTTTGTAGCGGCACACGCCAAAAAAATTATTAATGAAATTTTTAAGGCAAAAAGGAATGTTGAGTCCCTGTCGGTTTTATTATTCCCTATTCTTGGTAATATAAACCTAAGTATCGCGACTAAGAGAATCGTGGCCGCAGCAACATCCTGAATGGTAATCATTGTTATATATTTTAATATTAAATTAAGCGCAAAAAAAGGGCTCTCTCGTGGCTACCACTGCCATTGAGGAGTTCATCTTATGCCTATAACTAGATCAATAGCCAGCGGCTTCCATTCCTCGGCCGGCCAAATATAACGCTGCGCCAGCGTAACCCAAAACCGGTGCTGCGGGAGCGGTCGCTGGATGCGCCATGCACATCACCCCAACAGCTCCTATATCGGCACCCGCAGTTTGCAAATCATGGCCTGTGACAGGGTGTGCTGCATTATAATTAGTATTATTCGGATAACCTGGAATGGGGTAGGCGGGATAATGTCCGGTTCCGGCAGTTGATCCCGGCGTGCGGCCTCCGCTTAATCCTAGTGGATCAATGTCGTTAACCGGATCATTGCCTACATAACCATACAGGTTAACGCCGCCCTCTTCCGCGATGGGGTCCCTGCTGAGCCAAAGACCCTCCTTTGGATTATAAGCCCGATAAAAGGTCATACTAAGACCAGACCCTGCATGCAGCAAGTGCCCCGTATAGGTCACATCGCTGTTCACGGGATTGCTGGTAACCAGATTAGCCGAGCGATCGCCCCATAGGTCAAACGTATAGCGGCCGCGCACCGCGCCCGAGCCATCCACCACCTCCCGCACCGAGCCGAGATGGTCCTTCGTGTAATAATAGCTGGTCGCGACTCCACCGGTCACCGTCTGGAACCCTTGGCCGTAGTAGCGTTTGGTGGTGACTCCGCTGGCATCGCGCTCCTCCACCGGCTGGGGGCCATCGGCCCACAGCCATTGCTTCACCAAAACCCCATTGACCAACTCGTGCACACGCCGCCCTACGCCATCGTAGTTAAAGGTGCTGGTGCTGCCGCCCGTGGTCACGGTCTTGAGCCGACTGAAGGTGTCCCACGTATAAGTGCGGGTGCCGTCGGATAACAGGTTGCCGTCGTCATCATAGGTGTAGGTAACGGTGGGTGCAGCAGCCACGCTTACTTGGTAGTTCTGGGTGCGTTGGTTACCATTGGCATCGGCCGCCTGCACGGCAACCGTGTTGGCACCTTCGGCGACCGTCACCTCGGCCTCGAAGCGGTTGCCCGAGAGTAACCGGGCGGGCTGGCCCTGCACCGTAACCATCGCTGACTCGTCGGTGTGGCCTTGGAACAGGATCTTCCCGCCGCCCCCGTCACTCACGGCTTGATTGAGGTTGTTATAGTTGGTCGAGCGCACCCGATCATTATCGCCCTGCACGAGCACACGGTTGCCGGCCGCGTCGTAGCGCCAGGCTTTGCGGCTGAGCACGGCCTGGGTTGCGGCGTCGCGCTCGGTGGCTCCGGTGAGTTGATTGGTCGTATCGTAGGAGAACGCGAAGTCGGTCGCACCGAAGGCGCCTTGCTGCTGCCGCCACGTGGTGATCGTGCCGGCCGCATCATAACCGTAGTCAAACTGGCTGATCACGGTCGAAGGCGACGTTTCGTAGCGGAGCTGGTCCAGCCGCATCTCTTCGCCCACCGACTTGTAGGCAAAATAAGCTTTTTGACCGTTCGGGTAATCGACGCGCGACAGGCGAGGCGATACACCGGGGAAGATGTAATCAAAGGAGCCCAATGGATTAATCTCATTGGAAACCCGTCCCAGCGAATCATAGATAACGGTCGATGAGGCACCCGCGATGGTGCGGGAATCGAGCCGCCCCGCCGTGTCATAGTGGTAGGTGATGGTGTCGTTGGCTTGCGGTCCATCGACCGATAGCGGCCGGTCGGCATCGTCATAGGTGTAGCTGGTGGTGCCAAAGACATCGACCATGGAGGTGCGGCGATCCCGGTAATCGTAGCCATAGCTCACCGAAGGTTCACCGGTGGCGGTGACCCCGGTGAAGTTGCCATCGTTATCGAAGGTGAAAGCCTGCTGCTGGCTGCGGGCATTGGTGAGGGTGTAATTACGAGAGCCGGTCGTATAGGCATAGGTGACGCCCTTGCCATCGGGATAGGTCTTGGCAGTGAGCCGACCCATGTCGTCATAGGTCCACCGGGTGACGTTACCGGCGGGATCCTCCAAGCGCACGAGGCGGCCGATCGGATCGCGGATCATGACAGTGCGGCGGCCGGCGGCATCGACGGTGGCGACCAGCTTGAGATTGCCGTCGTAGGTGTTGTGGGTGGTGCGGCCCAACCGGTCGGTGGTCGATTCAACCTGACAGCAATTGTAGGTGGTGAGCTCGGTGGTCGCATCGGCATGCAGCACTTGGGTGACGCGGTTGAGGTTGTCGTAGGTGTATTCCACAGTCACCCCATCGGCATCGCCGGTGGTCTTGACGCGACCGATGGTATCGTAGGTGAAGCTCTGGATAACCTGTCCTTCGCGCTGGATCTCCTTCAAGCGATATGGAGCCGTCGCGTCGGTCGAAGGGTAATACACATAGGTCATGGTGTAGAGAACCGTGTTGGTGCCCGGAGCGACTTTTTTAACAGTCTCGACCTGGCCTTGGGCCGTGTAGGTATAGCGGGTTTCTTCACCCTCGCCATTCTTCGAGGAGGTGAGACGACGGTTGGTGTCGTAGGCGAACTCTGCGCGGGTCTTGAAGGGGGCGCTCGAGTTGGCCTGATCTTTGATCACGACCACATCAAGGTCGTTGGCGGCATACTCGTAAGTGGTGATGGCGCCTGCGGGGGTGGTGGCGGTGAGCACGAGGCCACGGCTGTTATAGGTGAACTGCCGTGTTTGGCCAAAGCGGTCGGTGGTCGTGGAGGGGTTAAGATTGGCATCATAGCCACTCGAAGACTCACTGGTGCCGTCTTGGTAAGTGGTGGACGATATCACGGCATCAGCACTGCTGCCACTGTAGTAGTAATCGTAGCGAGTCTTCTTTGCGGTGGCGAGGGGATCACCGGCCCCGGCGGCATACTCGGCCTTATCGCGGTGCCAGCCAAAACGACTATAGCCGTCGTAATAATACTCCTCCTTGGCACCCAAGGGATCGGTAACGGTGATGCGGTAATTGGACCACATAGGCGCTCCTGGAGTGGGATATTTAACGGCACCGTTGGAGGCTGCAACCGAAGGCTCCGTATAGAACGTCGTCACACCCTGGGGCTTGCTGATCTGTGTGATAAAAAGGTTATTGGCGATGGTTTGCCCAGCATACTCCACTTCGGCAGTGGTATAGGCATAACCATAGGCCAGCCCACCCATATCCGTCTGGCCGGTAAGTTCACCGTTGGCATTGTAGGAAAAGGTGCAGGTGCGGGCGAAGGGATCGGTGATATAATCGACCAAGCCTGCAACGTTGTAATGCAGCTGAGTCTCACGGCTCTGGGCATCAGTGATCGTGATGAGGGCTCCGCTGGAGTTATAGCCAAAGGTAAGCGCAAAGCCGTTTTGATCTTCGACAGCCAAAAGAAGGGAACTGGTGCCATTCATACCCGCCGGCACGCCATACTGATGTTTCCCGCCATCGGAAAACGTAACTGTGTAGGTGAAATCGGCCGTCTTGGTCAAGGTATTACCCTTTTCCTTGGCTGGCGAAACATAACCACCTGAGCCATTAGGCGTGTAGGTATCGCGCCGACCATCGGGCATGACCACGGTGACCACGCCACCCGGGCCCTCCATGGCGTATGAGGCATAATTAAACATCCACTTGGGGCCGAATGGGCGGAGTTGGTTGAGCGAGTCCAAGCTATTGTAGCTCAGCTTAATTTTCACTCTGGGCCCATAGGCGGGATCATACCACAACGGGATATCCTGAACGACCATGTTCATGTTCAACGGATTAACCTCCCATTGAGGCATGCCTAAAATCATAGACTCTTCTTCTTCGCCATCACACGGACCTTTTTTCTTTTTCGTCGAACCAAGATTATCTTCGGGCCTAGGTATGCCGCAGCAACCGCCCATACGATTCAGGCTTGAAGCATCAGCCGGTCGCACATCAGGCGACATACGCCCGTCAAGAAGGAGCCCCAGACCGGACCACTGCGACGCGAACTGTGCACCCGTAAGGGTGATCTCCTGCTTGAGACGCGGATCGTAGACCTTGAGATCACCGGTCGATTTTTCAACCTGAGTAACGACCACAAAATGCTCATCATTATAGTGGGCAATGAAGGGAACTGGCAGATTGCAGGCGGCGCGGGGATCGGATTCAATTGCCGTGGGACGCAAGGCATATTCCGCAGCCGTGTCGCGCAACTCGGCAAGCGTATAACCATAATCGCCGTGTGCCGGGAGGGCTTTCAGCTTGGCAGCGGCACTGGTTTCTCCGCGCTCCTGGAGCACATAAGCAATACTCTCACCGCCACACGTGCGCAAGTTGGCTAGCTGGCTCTTAATGAGACTTAATTGGCGAATCCAATTCTGCGCATACGTCATGCGCTCCCAATCCTTTTCCGTTTTGAGCATTTCGGCAAAGGTGTCGATCGAGTCGGCAACCATGCCCTGCTCCATCAACAACACCGCTTGGCGAAGTTTGGCCTTTTGGTAGATATCCTCACCGACAGGCACGATCTTGGTGATGGCATCAAAATGCTGGTGCGCCTCATCCCACCGGCCGGTGAACTGCGATTCACAGCCCATGTGCAACTCGACCTCGCCCATCCAGGGACTGGAGGGGAACTGCTGCCGGTGTTCCTTAAAGATGGCGACGGCGGCGGGGTATTGGTGGCGGTTCCACTTATCCATGGCCTGGCCGAACAACGCGTTGTCGGCCTGCTGCCGCTGGCGCGCCTGGGGGTCCTGGAGTTTATCCGGATCGGCGGAGCCAATGGGCGTAAGCGGACTGCCCAGTTGACCGGCGAGCTTGAGCTCATGTTCGGTGGGAGCACGGTCCAGCGGTAGATTGAGCAAGGAGATACGACCGTTTTTACCTCCATAAGGCGCCGGGAAGGCCGCCGTCTCGATCACCCGCGATATGGAGGGACTCGCCGGAGGCACAGGCGCGTCCACCAAAAGGACGGAGGGAGCTGGAACGGCAGCGACCGGTTTTTTGGCCGGAGGCTGTGAGGCCGGAGCGTGAACAACCGGTGTCGGCTTGGGCCGAGCCACAAAGAAGAGGCCGAGGGCAACTGCGGCGATAGCGACAAACGTGACGGGCCTGAAAATGGATTTCATGAAACGAGGAAAAGGCGGGTTATTTTAAAATTAGGGCACCAAAACGGCGCCAGCCGGTGCGTCCAGGGTGATGACCGGTGCGGTCACATCACCGGAAACAGGAGGCCCAAAGACGGTGCGCGTGGGGTCCAAGGGGAACGCATCGAGACCGTCGTCCACGCCATCACCGTCGGTATCGGGGTTCTGGGGATCAAGTCCCAGCGCAATTTCGTCGGCGTTGGAGATCCCGTCGTCATCGACATCCGTCGCGGTAAGACTAACACCCAAAATGAACGCCGTATAATCGGTGATCCCATCGCCATTGGTATCCGCAAGCAGGGGATTCGAGCCCAACAGATCTTCTTCATAATCATAGAAGCCATCACCATCGGAGTCCACTTTAGGAAAAGGAAATGATGTAGACACGAGGGATCCGTTACCCAATTGACCGGATGAATTATTCCCCCAGGCATATAATTGATCGAGGGATTGCCCCTTCACGGCCAAGGTGTGCCGGCCCGTGGCCATGGCTGTAATCTCCAAGAGCCCTGCAACGGCAAGGGGTGCCTGAATCTGGCCTCCTACCGTGTCGTCTCCGATTTGGCCATAGCCATTATCACCCCATGTATAAAGTGTCCCGTCAGACTTGAGCGCAGCGGAGTTATAGCCACCGGCGGAGATCGCCACGTATTTACCGGACAGCACAACCGCTCCAGGCAACCCACTTGAGTTCGTAGAGGTGTTACCGAGCTGGCCATAACCATTGTTTCCCCACGCCCAGACACTACCGTCAGCCTTGAGTGCAAGCACATGAAGATCACCTGCTGCGATGGATACTACGTTGATAATCACACCGGACTGGATCGGCGTGCTGCTAGTCGATGGATTATAATTGGTGCCAAACTGGCCATAGTTATTATAGCCCCAAGCCCAGACCGTCCCGTCCGACTTAAGTGCCAGACTGCAATCTTGACTGCCGACGATGGCTATTACCCCGGTTAGTCCGGATACTTGCACCGGACTCAATCGCTGAATCTGTGTGCCGTCGCCGAGCTGACTATACCCGTTATCTCCCCACGCCCAGACTGTTCCATCGGACTTCAGGGCCAGGCTGTAGTTCGCTCCCGCAGCAATCGCCACGACTCCAGTTAAACCGGGAACCGCGACAGGGACAAGCCGCTGCGTCGTAGTGCCATCACCCAATTGGCCGGAGCCATTATAACCCCATGCCCACACCGTCCCGTCCGCTTTGAGTGCCAGACTGAAGTTTAATCCGGCCGAAATCGCGATCATCCCAGTCAAACTCTCGATTCTTGTAGGATACAAGATTTCGAGATTATTTCCCTGCCCCAGTTCGCCACTGGTATTGCGCCCCCATGACCATACGGTCCCGTCCTGCTTGAGTGCGAGCGAGTGGGCTTCGCCCGCCGCAATTTGATCACCAAACTGATAGACTGCGGTCTTGGTCTCGCTCGGTAACACACCAGCCTTGAAGGCCTTTACTTTCAGGAATCCAGCAGCCGGGACCAGTGTTCCACCAGATGTAATCGAAGCACTGGCCTCGGTGGGCTCGGTTCCGTCCAAAGTATAGCGCAGAGTGATACCGGAATCGGCCGATGCCACCGTAACGGTGGGCGGATTAGGATAGTGGCTTCCGTCAGGTGTCAGGGTCGGAAGCCCGAGCTGGTCAGCAAAGGTAAATCCCTGGACTGGGTCGGGCGTATATTTGTCACTTATATTGGTGCCCTGCCCAAGCTGACCGTCGCTATTGTATCCCCAGCTATAGATCTCTCCTTGAGTATTGGCTGCGACCGTATGCTGGCCGGTGGCGATGGCTGTGACCCCAGTCAGTCCGGCGACTGCGGCCGGCAGCTTGACCGGGCTGACGGTGGTGCCGTTGCCCACTTGGCCATAACTGTTTTCGCCCCATGTATAAAGTGTCCCGTCTGACTTGAGTGCGGCGGAGTTATTCTGACCGGCCGCTATCACCGTGTATTGACCGGTGAGCGTCACTGCTCCGGCGACTCCCCTGTTGTTGTTGGTGTTATCACCAAGCTGGCCATACGCATTGTATCCCCATGCAGACACACTGCCATCGGTTTTCAGCACAAGCACGTGACGGGCTCCCGCCGCAATCGCAACCACATTGGTGATCGTGCCGGATCGGATAGGCGTGCTGCTGATAGACGGATTATAGTTGGTGCCCAGTTCTCCGGCTCCGTTACTACCCCACGCCCAGACTGTTCCATCGGACTTGAGCGCAACCCCAAAGTTGAGTCCCGCATCAATTGCAATCACATTAGTCAGTTCATTCAGCCCGTTTACCGCAACCGGACTTAGCCGTGTGGTCGCCGTGCCGTCTCCCAGCTGATTGTAATAGTTATATCCCCACGCCCACACTTTACCATTAACATCCAACGCGAAACTAAAGTTTTCCCCGGCTGCGATCGCCACAATCTCAGGTAGGCCCGTTACTGCTACCGGCGCAAGTTGCTGGATTGTCGTGTCATCTCCCAGTTGGCCATAAGAATTATCTCCCCACGCCCACACCGTCCCGTCGGACTTAAGTGCCAGACTGTGCGTGGCCCCTGCAGATATTGCCTTCACCCCGGCCAGACTTTCTATTTTTGCCGGATACCAATACTCCCCCATATTGCCTTGCCCCAACTGACCGTTATTATTTGCCCCCCATGACCATACCGTTCCATCCCGTTTGAGTGCGAGCGTATAGGCCTCCCCCACGGACACTTGGTCACCAAACTGATAGACCGCAGTTTTGGTTTCACTCGGTAACAAACCGGCCTTAAAGGCCTTTACCTTAAGGAATCCAGCAGCCGGGACCAGTGTTCCACCAGATGCAATCGAAGCACTGGCCTCGGTGGGCTCGGTCCCGTCCAAAGTGTATCGCAAGGTTACTCCTAAATCGATTGATGCGACCGTAACAAGGGGTGCCGTGAGATAATCGCCGCCGTCGGGCGTAAAGATGGGCAACGTTAGTTGATTGGAAAAAGGAAAGGCTTGGACGAGGCCGAAGGACACTTGGTTTGCGTTGGTGCCTTGGCCAAGCTGACCGTTATTATTGTATCCCCAGCTATAGATCTCTCCTTGAGTATTGGCTGCGACCGTGTGCTGGCCGGTGGCGATGGCTGTGACCCCAGTCAGTCCGGCGACTGCGGCCGGCAGCTTGACCGGGCTGACCGTGGTGCCGTTGCCAATCTCGCCATAACTGTTTTCGCCCCATGTATAAAGTATCCCGTCTGACTTGAGTGCGGCGGAGTTATTCTGACCGGCCGCTATCGCCGTGTATTGACCGGTGAGCGTGACTGCTCCGGCGACTCCCCGGTTGTTGGTGGTGTTATCACCAAGCTGGCCATAACTATTAGACCCCCATGCAGATACGCTGCCATCGGTTTTCAGCGCAAGCACGTGACGGGCTCCCGCCGCAAGCGCAACCACATTGGTGATCGTGCCGGATCGGATAGGCGTGCTGCTGATTGACGGATTATAGCTGGTGCCCAGTTCTCCGTAGTTGTTACCCCCCCATGCCCACACCGTCCCATCGGACTTCAGTGCAACCCCAAAGTAGAGACCCGCATCAATTGCGACCACATTGGTCAGTTCATTCTGACCGTTTACCGCAACCGGACTTAGCCGTGTGGTCGTCGTGCCGTCTCCCAGCTGATTGTAATAGTTATACCCCCACGCCCACACTTTACCATTAACATCCAACGCGAGACTAAAGTTTTCCCCGGCTGCGATCGCCACAATCTCGGGTAAGCCCGTTACTGCCACCGGTGCCAGTCTCTGGGTCGTCGTGCCGTCTCCCACCTGTCCATAATAGTTGTATCCCCACGCCCACACTGTCCCGTCGGACTTAAGTGCCAGACTGTGCATGGTCCCGGCAGATATCGCCTTCACCCCGGCCAGACTTTCTATTTTTGCCGGATACCAATACTCTCCCGCATTACCCTGCCCCAACTGACCGTAGTAATTATACCCCCATGACCATACCGTTCCGTCTTTCTTCAACGCCAATGTATAATTCGCTCCCACGGACACCTGGTCACCAAACTGATAGACCGCAGTCTTGGTCTCGCTCGACAGCACACCGGCCTTGAAAGCCTTCACCTTAAGGAAGCCGGCAGGAGGCGTCAGCGAACCGCCGGATGCAATCGATGCACTGGCCGCAGTGGGCTCGGTCCCATCCAGCGTATAGCGCAGAGTCACCCCCGGGTTTAGAGATGCAACCGTGACGGTGGGGGCCGTGAGATATTGGCCGCCGTCGGGCACAAGCGTTGGTAGCTCAAGCTGACTGGCGAAGGTAAAGGCTTGGACGAGGCCGAAGGACACTTGGTTTGCGTTGGTGCCTTGGCCAAGCTGACCTTTATTATTGTATCCCCAGCTATAGATCTCTCCTTGAGTATTGGCTGCGACCGTGTGCTGGCCGGTGGCGATGGCTGTAACCCCAGTCAGTCCGGCGACTGCGGCCGGCAGCTTGACCGGGCTGACCGTGGTGCCGTTGCCAATCTCGCCATAACTGTTTTCGCCCCATGTATAGAGTGTCCCGTCTGACTTGAGTGCGGCGGAGTTATTCTGACCGGCCGCTATCGCCGTGTATTGACCGGTGAGCGTGACTGCTCCGGCGACTCCCCGGTTGTTGGTGGTGTTATCGCCGAGCTGTCCATACACATTATATCCCCATGCAGACACACCGCCATCGGTTTTCAGCGCAAGCACGTGACGGGCTCCCGCCGCAATCGCAACCACATTGGTGATCGTGCCGGATCGGATAGGCGTGCTGCTGATGGACGGATTATAGTTGGTGCCCAGTTCTCCGGCTCCGTTACTACCCCACACCCAGACGGTTCCATCGGACTTGAGCGCAACCCCAAAGTAGAGCCCCGCATCAATTGCAATCACATTGGTCAGTTCATTCAGCCCGTTTACCGCAACCGGACTTAGCCGTGTGGTCGTCGTGCCGTCTCCCAGCTGATTGTAATAGTTATATCCCCACGCCCACACTTTACCATTAACATCCAACGCGAGGCTAAAGTTTTCCCCGGCTGCGATCGCCACAATCTCGGGTAAGCCCGTTACTGCCACCGGTGCCAGTCTCTGGGTCGTCGTGCCGTCTCCCACCTGTCCATAATAGTTGTATCCCCACGCCCACACTGTCCCGTCGGACTTAAGTGCCAGACTGTGCATGGTCCCGGCAGATATCGCCTTCACCCCGGCCAGACTTTCTATTTTTGCCGGATACCAATACTCTCCCGCATTACCCTGCCCCAACTGACCGTAGTAATTATACCCCCATGACCATACCGTTCCGTCTTTCTTCAACGCCAATGTATAATTCGCTCCCACGGACACCTGGTCATTGATAAGGTAGGATTGGGTAGTAACCTCCGTCGATGCTACGGCAACGTTGCCGGCCTCATCCCTCGATTTCACCTTCATATTATAAGTCGTCGATGCGGCCAGATTCGCCACCGCATAACTGAGCGACGTGGTTGAATCTATCAGCACATCGTCCAAATAGACATCATAGCCAGTAACTGCCACATTGTCGGCCGATGCAGTCCAATTCAGGGTGAAGCTCGTGGTGGTCACGTTGCTCGACGCCAAGTTACCCGGTGCAGTCGGTGCGTCAGTGTCGGCCGCTGTGGTCACAGGCAAGGACGCGCTCGTCACAGATACGTTGTTGGCCGCATCACGGGCTTTCACGGTCATGTTGTAGGCGGTCAATGGATCAAGCCCCATCACTGGATAACTGACGTCCGTCGTGAAATCGATCTGCACGCCGTCTTTGAAGATGTCGTAAGCCGTCACCGCCACGTTGTCCGTGGACGCGACCCAGTTCAGGATAAAACCGGTCGCCGTAATGCCACTTGCCGTGACGTTGGTCGGCGCAGTCGGCGCAGCCGTATCCGGTGCGGTGGTCACCGACTGGACGGCACTCGCAGCGGTAACATTGCCAGCGGCATCCTTGGCCATCACCGTCATGTTGTAAGCGGTCAACGGAGCAAGACCAGTAACTGCGTAACTCGGTGTCAGGGTGGTGCCGAGGAATTGGCCGTTTTTGAAGATATCGTAGCCAATGGTCCCGATGTTATCCAACGAGGGAGCCCAACTGAGGGTGAAGCTAGTTGTGTCCAGAGCGCTGACGGCAAAACCCGACGGAACCGAGGGTGCAGCCGTGTCGGCGACAGTCGTCACAGGCAGAACTGCACTCGCGGTCGAAACATTACCGGCGGCATCGCGGGCCGTCACAGTCATGGTATAAACCGTTCCGGGAGTCAGGCCGGTGACCGCGTAGTCAGGTGAGACCGAGGAACCGATCTGCACCCCGTTTTTATAAATATCATAGCCAGTGACGCCGACGTTATCGGTCGAGATGTTCCAACTCAGCGTAAAGCTGGTCATCGCAACACTGCTTGAGACCAAACCAGACGGTTGCACAGGAGCCGCCGTGTCGGCCGTGGTCGTCACAACCAGCACCGTGCTCGCAGCGGAGAGATTCCCGGCAGCATCCACCGCCTTCACCGTCATATTGTAGGCCGTTAGCGGCGACAGACCACCCACCGCGTAAGCAAGCGATGAGGAGGAACCGATCTGCACGTCGTTTTTGAACACCGCGTAGCTGCTCACCGCCACGTTGTCGGTTGATATGAGCCAGTTAAGCGTAAAGCTGGTCGTGGCTACAGCCGTCGCGGACAAACCGATCGGAACCGTCGGAGCCGCCGTATCGGCGGTCGTGGTAACCGACAGCGCAGCACTCGCAGCACTCAGGTTGCCGGCGGCATCGCGGGCTTTCACCGTCATGCTGTAGCCGGTCAGCGGATCCAGACCGGTCACGGAGTAACTTGGCGCAGTCGATGAACCGACCTGCACTCCGTCTTGGAAGATATCGTAACCCGCCACCGCCACATTGTCAGTGGACGCGGACCAAGTGATCGTGAACCCGGCCGCACCCAGATCGCTTGCAACCAAACCGGTCGGCACGCTCGGAGCCTCAACATCGGCCGGCGTGGTCACGGTCAAAACCGTGCTCGCGGCCGAGACGTTGGCGGCAGCGTCCTTGGCCTTCACCGTCATCGCATAGGCCGTATCAGCGGTCAGGTTGACCACTGTGAAATCGAGCGTCGGGGTCGATCCGATCAACACTCCGCCCTGAAACACATCGTAACCCGTCACCGCCACATTGTCGGCGGCAGCGCTCCAACTCAGCGTAAAGCTGGTCAGTCCGAGGTTGCTCGCGGCCAAGCCAGTCGGCGCGGCGGGGGCGGCGGTGTCCGCGAGGGTGGTAATGGAAAGCGCCTGACTCGCGGCAGAGACGTTGCCGGCGGCATCCCGTGCTTTTACCGTCATGTTGTAGGCGGTCAGAGGCGCGAGGCCCGACACGTCATACGTAAGTGTTGCCGATGAACCGATCTGCACTCCGTCTTTGAAGATGTCGTAATCCGTCACCGCCACGTTGTCCGTGGACGCGACCCAACTCAGGGTGAAGCCGGTTGTCGCCACGGCACTCGCAGACAAACCGGTCGGTGCGGTGGGCGCTGCGGTATCCGCCGTGGTCGTGACTGAGAGCGCGGCACTGTCAGCAGAGACGTTGCCGGCCGCATCACGGGCTTTCACCGTCATGCTGTAGCCGGTCAGCGGCGCCAAGCCGGTCACTGCGTAATTCAAGGTCGCTGCGGTGCCAATCTGCACGCCATTTTTGAAGATGTCATAACCAGTCACGCCGACGTTGTCCGTCGAGGCACTCCACGTAAGCGTAAAGTCGGTCGTATCGAGGTTGCTCGCAGCCAAACTAGAAGGAGCAGAAGGGGCGATTGAATCCGAAATCGAGAAGGTCGTAAATTGAACGCTTTGTCCACCCGCCACAGCTTGGATATAGCTTGTCACTCCCTCAGTCGGCCCCTGCTGATAATAGGCGCTGACGGCACCGTCGGAATCGGTGATCAATTGCAGGCTCTTGCTTAATACGGCGCCAACTCCATTGGTTGTTGCAAGCCAGCCATCGCCAATGCTCACCGTCATTAACACCGGTGCATTTACCAACGGAGCCGTTCCCACCGTATTCCATGCGGCTACATCAAAAGGCTGCAGATTAAACTGATTCACTTGACCCGATTGCTGATCACCCGAGACAACCGTGAGCGTCGGCGTAATCGCGTCGTAATAGCCACCGGGACTGTAACCCGGAGAGGCAGAAACCACGGCTTGAAACACGGATCCCGATTCAACCGCAAAACCTGGATAAAGCGTGATCGAATTACCGGCGCTAAAGGTGACATCGGCCCCGTTGGTCACTGCTACAGTGCCGGACGTCTGCAAGGTATATTGCGCCCATTCATTGACCACAGCCCCGTTCGCATAGGTCTTACCCTGCACGGTGACATTGGGCTCGGCACGCGCCAAACCAAGGGCGGCCACTGCAAAAACAAGGGCAGCTTTAAAGCAATTCATGGGATTATTAGTAAGGGCAGACGGCACCATCGGGGAGTTGCACTACAGACAGCTTAAAAAATGAATGATAAGATACACTTTAAAGGCGGTGATTTATGCCGGATTCGAAATAAGCCTATTATAAATTTTAAGATAATCAAAAACAACTAATTACATTAAAAATGTAGACACATATTCCATAAACGCAGCTGTTACCACCTCGTGGAATACATTTCCGCAAATTACCTACAAGCGAAATCTTAAACTACTTAATACACTAGTCATAAATAACTAGTGCATTAAGTGGGCATTTCACCCCAGCCTCTTCCCCATGGACATGCCTGTGTTCACCTCATCTGCCCATGGGACGCTGTCCGAAGGCGTTGAGAAATCCGCGAGCGACACCTTCCGCGACCTCACGCCTGCCGAGGCTCAGAAGCTGTTATATGCAGCAAAACGGTTCGGCCTCGCGCATCGGGAGCCGGATCAATCTCGCCGACCTGATAACTTATGTAAGCAGTTCCTGCTCCCCGCTCATCAACGGCACCGCCCTGCTCAAACCGCAACCGGCTCGCCCAGAAAATCCATAAACACACCCGTTGCTCCCGTCGGACGCGGGCCTTGCGGATAGAGCAGGAACAACGGGCGCATGATTCGCAGCGCCTTGACGTTCAGCTCCGCCAGACAACCCCGCGCCAGCTCGTGCCGCAACGCGAGGCGCGACAGGTAGGCGACACCCACCCCCGTCTCGATCAGGCCCTTGATCGTCTCGCTGCTATCGATTTCCATAATCACGTTGAGCTTGCCCGGGTTGATGCCCGCCCGCTTAAACGCACGCTCGACCACCTGCCGCGTGCCCGAGCCAGTCTCACGCAACACACAGGGCGTGGCCGCCAGGTCGGCCGCCGTCACCCGTTTTTTCTTGGCCAAGGGATGATCCGGCGCGACCACCGGCACGATCTCGTCTTCGGCAAACCGCTCCGTCTTGAGCTCGCTCCGGCCCGACGGCCCTTCGATCAAGCCCAAGTCAATGCGCCCCGCGAGCAAGGCCCCCGCGACCTCCTCGGTGTTGCCCATGCGCAGCGACAACTCCACCTGCGGATGCGCCTGGCGAAACCGCCCCAAGCGATCCGGCAACAGGTATTGCGCGATGGTCGTGCTCGCCGCGAGTTTCAGCGGACCGGCCACCAGCGGCAGTCCCTCGCGCAGGCGTTGAGCGATCCCGTCAGACAACACCTCCACCCGCACCGCGTGTTCGAGCAAGGCATGCCCGGCGGCCGTCAGCGTGATCCCGCCCGGCGCACGCACAAACAACGGCTGCCCGTAGTGCGACTCCAAATGCTTGATGTGCTGGGTGACCGCCGGCTGGGAAATATGCAGACGCCCCGCCGCACGGGTAAAATTGAGCTGCTCCGCCACCACCCGGAAAACATGAAGCCGGTAATCAATCATGCCCGCACACTGGGACCACCCGACACTCCTTGCGAGCGGGTTACACGGCCAACAGCCAGATTTCCGCGACCGCCAACGTCGCCAGCATCACCCACCCCAACAACGCCGTGCCGATCGCCCGCAGGCCGTTGGCACGCAGTCGGGCAAAGTCCACCTGCAACCCCATTCCCGCCATGGCCATCGCCATCAAAAACGTCGCCGCAGTCAGCATCCGTCCATTGATCGCCGCCAACACATCCCGATCTTCAGGGAACACCTTCGGCGCGAGCGTCGCGGCGACGCCAACCAACAAAAACCCCAACACAAACCACGGCTTCGGCACAACCGGCGCCACTTCCTCGTCTCCGCCGACCGCAACGCCTTCGGCACCACCAACGCCGACGTTTCGACGCCGGTTAAAAATCCGCCCGAGAATAAAAATCGTCGGCACCAACAACACCACGCGCGTCAGCTTGGTGACCGTGCCGATCTCGGCCGCATCGGGAAACGGCGCGACCGCCGCCATCACGTGCGCGACTTCGTGCAACGTCGAACCCGTCAGCAAACCATAGTGGATCGGCGTCAGCGCCCAATGGTGTTGCACAAACGTATAACCCAACATCGCCGCCGTGCCGATCAGGCTGCACAGCGGAATCACCAATGCCACATCCTCATCGCGCGCCCGCAGCGTCGGAGCCGCCGCCGCCACCGCCGACCCGCCGCAAATCGAACTGTTTACCGCGATCAAACACGCGATCACCGGATCAAGCCCCAGCCGACTCCCCAGCCAATTGATGCCCACCAATCCCGCCGTGATCACCGTGGCATCCAGCAGCAGAATCTTCGGCCCCGCCTGTGCGACAAGCGCCAGATTCAGCCGCACGCCAAGGAGGATGATTCCCAGCCGCAGCAACGTGCGCGCCGAAAATCCGATACCACCAAACCACTCCTTCGGCACCGGGAAAAACGCCCGCACCACCAACCCCAGCAACAAAGCAATCGCCAGGGTCCCCAGGTGATCGGGCCCGGGCACACAGGCCAAGCCCAGCGCGCCCGCCGCCGGCAAAGCGGTGAGCGCAACCCCGGCAAGGAAGTGACCGCGCATTGGATTCATGCGCCCATCCTACCCGCCCCACCCCGGTTTCGGGAAATACCGTTATCCGATGGCCGATAACCTGAACTTATCGCCAAGCCCGAAACCCAGCGCAGTGCTTAACCAGATCATTTTATATTAAACTGTGGCTACGACTGAGGGCGTGGACAAGCCACGCCCCTACAAAAATCCGATGCCCTTCGTAGGGGCGTGCCTCGTGCACGCCCGCTTTTGGCGGGCTCCATAGCGGATACCGTTTTACTTAAAATGCACTAATTCTACTTTGTTAAAATAGACTTGGGCCTTCGGCGTGCGGGTTTTCGTCGGCGTGCGATGTCGTTTTCACGTGCGAGGTGGCGGCGGGCGATTTTACGAAGGACCTCTTGTTCGGTGCGGGGGCGGC
>JBAZBC010000010.1:0-187502 GCA_041671745.1 Opitutaceae bacterium
GTTCACGTTTCACTATCAATGAAAACCACGGAGCCCAACCAGACACTACAGACAATGACCACAGCTGTCACGTGTCGTGCTTACGCACGCCCCGCGCCAGCTGCGGTCATGTCTGATCTAAAGCGTTAGCCAAAAATGAAAAAAGCCCTAATACTCATCTTTTTCACCGCGCTTCTGACGGGTTGCCATTCGAAGCGGCTACGCACGCCCCGCGCCAGCCGGCGTCGTGGCTCATCTATAACGTTGGCAAAATATGGCACTGGTATCTTGCAGAGATGACACGCACGTTCCCGCCCTGTAAATCAGAAGCTTGCGCCGAACTGCACGGCGAGCACGACTGAGTCGTCGATGTTGCCCGTGCCTCCGGGGTGCCGGATGAATTGCACGTCGGGTTGAACGTAGGCGTATTTGGTGAACTGCACGCGGTGGCCGAGTTCGAAGACCATTTCGTAGTCCACCGGGCTGCCGCCGCCGCCGACCAACTGGTCGGAGTAGGCGTTGCTGAATCCTCCATAGGTCACGAACGCCACGGTGCGGTCATCGGACCGGCCGGGGAGCAGGCCTTTGTAGTGCGCACCGATCGAGGACTGGAGCGGGATGATCGCGACTTTGTCCTGCGTGGTGTAGGCGAGCGTGGCGAAGAGCGTAAGGCCTTCGTCGCGGTCGGCCGCTTCGCGGTAAACTTGGTAGTCACCGTGCGCATAGAACCGGGTGAAGTGGCTGGTTGTGTCGGTCGTGTTGAACTCGGGCAGATCCATCAGGAACGCGTTGTTCATGCCGACGAAGAAGTGCGCGGGGCGTCCGTCGAGAACCGGATTCCAGTCGAACTGGGTGAACACCGAGATGCCGTCGTCATCGGAGATACTCAGGTCGGTGCCGTGTTTGGTCGGGTCAAACATGTCGGGTGAGATCTGGAACACGCCGAGTTGGAAGAAACTGTCGTCGGAGGTCTTCACTTTCACGCGGCTACCCCAGACGGCGAATGGGTAGGATGTCATGACGCCGTCGAAGAGCACGGCGCGAATCTGTCCGTCCACGGCGTTGTTGAGCGAGTAGCCGTAGAGCGGAGAACCGACAAAGTCATCGGTCGCGGTCATGCGTCCGAGTTTCACGGAGATGTCTCCGTCTTTGAAGGTTTTCTCGAGAACCGCGTTGTAGAGGAACGTGGTCTGGCCGCCCACGAGTTGCATGACGCTGTATTGGCTGCCGATCGAGGGTGTGATGTCGCTGCCGTGGCGGTTGATGCCGGAGAGGGTGAACGTGGTGTGGTCCCAGCCGATGAGTTTTTGGAGGTCGAAGTTAACACCGAAAAAGAGGTCGCCGGCGAAGTTGGTGTCTTTGCTGATGCCTCCTGAGACGTTGGAGGCGATAATGGCGTTGTAGTAGGTGAAGACGTTGACGCCTTGGTCGGCGAGTTTCGTGCGGGTGCCGCCCCAATCGCCGGTGAGGCGGTCGGAGAAGGGTGCCTGGTCGGCCGCCATGAGGGCGGCGGAGCTGGCGAGGAGTGCGGTCAGGAGTTTGGTTTTCATAGTCGGGGTTGGATTGGGTTCGGGGAAAAGGGCAAAGCGGTAGCTGTGGCGCGGGAGTTCCGCGCAATTTACGGGGTGGTTCAGGGTTTCGGGGCGGTGGTTAGCTGCACGCGACTCAGAAATGCTTCGACGGTGAACCCCGAATCGGAGCCATCGTCCATGCGGGTGAGCGCGGTAAGGGAAAAGGCCGTGGCCAGGCGGGCGGTGTCGGCCAGGGAGAGGTTACGCAGTTGCGCAGCGACGATGCCGGCGACCATGGCGTCGCCCGCCCCGACGGTGCTGCGCACGGTGATGTCGGGGGGAGTCGCGACAATCGCTTGGTCGGCGGTGACGAAGCACGCGCCGTCGGCACCGCGGGAAACAACGACGAGTCTCACTCCGCCGGCCACGAGTTCGCGGGCGGCGGCAATCACGTCGGCTTCGTAGGGCAAGGGACGCCCGAGGTGGGCCTCGAGTTCGTGCACGTTGGGTTTGATGATGTCGGGCGCAGCCTGCAGGGCTTCGCGAAGGGCTTCGCCGCTGGAGTCGAGCACGGTGCGCACGCCACGTTCCTTAAGGGTGGTGATGAACTCGCGATAAATGCCCGTGGGCACACCGGGAGGCAGGCTGCCGGCGAGCACGCACCAGCCGCCGGAAAGGGATGTAAGTCGGGCGCGCATTGCATTCATGTCGGCCCAGGACGGAGCGAGGCCGGGAAAGTTGATGTCGGTCGTTTCGTTGCGAACCGGATCGGTGATTTTGATGCCGACGCGGGTGCGGCCCGGCAGGCGGAGGCATTGATCCTCGATGCCGTGGGCGGCGAAGAACGAAGTGAAGGCGGTTTCGTTGTCACGGCCGAGGAAGCCGAGCGCGGCGACGGCGTGATTATGTCCGGCGAGTGCGGCGGCGACGTTGATGCCCTTGCCGCCGGGGCGGTCGCTCGTGTTCTCGACACGGTTGACGGTGCCGGCCGTGAAGCCGGAGATCGTCACCGTGCGGTCGATGGCGGGGTTGAGCGTGAGGGTGGTGATTTCGGGGGAGGACATGGCTGAAATAGTGTAGAGGCGCGCCTGCGGGCGTGGTCAATCCGCGCCCCTACCTGGGGCAGAGAGTGCGCGGACCTCGGCGGCGGTCGAGCAGGCAAGTGCGCGTTGGGCCAGGGAACGGAGGGCTTTAAGCGACGTGCCGCGCAGCTTCACCTTCACGGCTGAGAGCGACGGGGCGCTCATGCTGAGTTCGGTGACACCGAGTCCGGTGAGGATGGAAGCGCCGAGCGGTTCGCCGGCGGCACCGCCGCACACGCCGACCCATTTTCCCTCGGCGGTAGCGGCTTTGACCGTGAGGTCGATGAGGCGGAGCACGGCGGGGTGGAGCGCATCGGCCTCTTTGCCGAGTTCCGGGTGCTGGCGGTCGATGGCGAGCGCGTATTGGGTGAGGTCATTGGTGCCGACCGAGAAGAAATCGGCTTCGCGGGCAAACTCGCGGGCCATCAGCACGACCGACGGCACCTCGACCATGATGCCAAGATCGCAGTGCGGCGCACCCAACTCGGCACGGACGGACTCGGCGAGTTGTTTCGCAGCACGCAGGTCTTCGAGCGTGGTGACCATCGGGAACATGATCTTCACGGAGCCGGCCTCGGCGGTCGCGGCGGCGCGGTAGATGGCGCGCAACTGGGTTTTAAAAACATCGGGCCGGCGCAGGCAGAGACGGATGCCGCGCACGCCGAGGAACGGGTTTTCCTCATGGGCGAGGCCGAGGTAGGGCACGACTTTGTCACCGCCGATGTCGAGCGTGCGGATGATGAGGGGCAGGCCGTTGAGCGCGCGGATCATCTCGGTATAGGAGAGAAACTGCTCGTCCTCGGTCGGCGCGGTTTCGCGTCCGAGAAAAAGGAACTCGGTGCGCAACAGGCCCACGCCTTCGGCTCCGGACTCGACCGCTTCGGCGGCTTCGCCGGCATGGCCGATGTTGGCCACGATCTCGACGCGATGTCCGTCGCTGGTGAGCGCGGGACGGAAACGGTCGGCATCGGCGGTGGCCTGATGTTGCGCGAGGTGCGCTTGAAATTCTTTGGCCGAGGCGAGGGCAAATTCTTCGGGATGCGGATAGAGGCGTCCGCCACCGCCATCGAGGATGGCCATCGCACCGTCGGGCAAAGAGAGGACTTCGCTGCCGGCACCGACCACGGCGGGCAGGCCGCGGGCGCGGGCGATGATCGCGGTGTGCGAAGTCGGACCGCCGGCGGCGGTGCAGAGGCCGAGGATTTTTTTCGGGTCGAGGCGTGCGGTGTCGGACGGGGTGAGATCGTCGGCGACCAGGATGCACTGGCCGGCGGGTAGCACGGGGTCGCGACTGACCACGCCGGAGAAGAGGCGGAGCACGCGCTGGCCGATGTCGCGCAAATCAGCGGCGCGGCCGGCGAGACGCTCGTTTTTGAGACGACGGACTTCATCGACGCGACGTTCGATGATCTGCTGCCAAGACCACGGTGCGCCATGGCCTTCGCGGATAAGCGCGACCACATCGGCGTGCAGTTCGGGGTCGGACATCAGGGCCTGGTGGGCTTTGAAAATCTCAACTTCAGCCGGTAGCGGGCACGCGCCGGCATCGTTTTCGAGGCGTTGCAAATCCGCGTTGGCTTCGGCAATGACGCGATCGAGACGGCGGATCTCGGCCTCGGGTTCGCCGTGCGTGTCTTCGACGGACAACATCTCGGCGCGGAAACGGAAGACCGGCGCGATGGCCATGCCGGGAGCGGCGGACGTGCCAACGATGACGGAGGTCACCGTCTCGGGCGGTGTCCAAGCTTGGGCGGTCTCTTCGGCGGCGGGTTCATCGACGTCACCGAGACCGCTGGCGACCGCTTCCGCCAGCACGGCGAGCGCGGCGTCGGCATCGCTGCCGCGCGCCTCGATGCGCAGGGTGACTCCGCTTTCGACACCGAGACGGAGGAGCGAGGCCATGGCCTTGCCGTTGGCGGCACGGTCACCATGGACGACGCGAATCTCGGACGAAAAATCGGCGGCGATCTCCGCAAAATTGGTCGCGGGACGGGCGTGCAGTCCGGCGTGACCGATCAGGACCACGTCGATGACAACGGCATCGGGCCAGGGCTCGATCACGGCGGCGGGTTTGGCGGCCGGTTCACCACGGCGGAGGGCGGCGAGAATATGATTGGCGTCGGTGGTGGTGGCGAGACGTTGGGCGGCCGCGTCGTCGTCGAGCACGTCGGTGAGCGCCGCGAGGATTTCGAGATGCTCGTCACCGCGGGCGGCGATACCGATGACGACGTGGACGATCTGATCATCGTTCCAACGGACACCGGCGGGGATTTGCAGGACGGCGAGACCGGTTTGCTTGATCAGTGAACGATGGGCCGGCTGACCGTGAGGGATGGCGATGCCGTGACCAAGGCAGGTGTTGGCCTGACCTTCGCGAGCGAGCATGCTGTCGATATAACCCGCCTCGATATAACCGGCGTCCACGAGGAGCTGGCCGGCGGCACGGATGGCCGATGCTTTGTCGGTGACGGTCGCACCGAGCCGGATGGTCCGAAGGCTGAGCGGAAGGTCGGAGGAGCGGGTTTCGGTGGTCGTCATGGCGGGGTAAAAGTTAAACCGATCAGGCGGCGATTGCGACGGAAGCGGGTTCTTTTTTGAGGGTGATCAAGAGAGCACCGGTTGTCACCACCGTGCCGGCGACGATGGCCAGAAGGTAGGGAATGAGATGCGTGACCGCGCCAGGGATGAGCAGGGCGAAGAGGCCGCCGTGCGGCACGAGGAGTTGCACGCCGGACACCATACTGAGAGCACCGGTAACGGCCGAGCCGAGCATCAGTGCGGGGATGACGCGGAGAGGATTCTTGGCGGCGAAGGGAATGGCTCCCTCGGTGATGAAGGCGAGGCCGAGCACGGCGGCGGCGGCACCGGCTTTACGTTCGTCGGCATCGAAGCGATTCTTGGCGATCAGCACGGCGAGGGCGATTCCGAGGGGCGGCGTCATGCCGGCGGCCATGATGGCGGCCATGGGCGTGTAAACCTGGCTGCCAAGGAGACCAACGCCGAAGGTGTAGGCGGCTTTGTTGATCGGGCCGCCCATATCGAAGGCCATCATCGAGCCGAGGATCACACCGAGCAGAAGGGCGTTGGCACCGCGCATCGAGTTGAGCCACTCGGTCATCGAGGAGAGAATCACCTGCACGGGCGGAGCGATCACGAAGATCATCAGCAGGCCTACGATCAGCGTGGAGAGAAACGGCAGGATGAGGACGGGCTTAAGACCTTCGAGGTTGTCGGGGAGCTTGATCTTGCGGGCGAGGAACAGCGTCAGATAACCGGCGAGGAAACCCGAGGCGATGCCACCGAGGAAACCGGCGCCGAGCTGTTGCGCGAGGAAACCGCCGACGAGGCCGGGCGCGAGGCCGGGACGATCCGCGATGGAGAATGCGATGAAACCGGAGAGCACCGCGACCATCAGCTGGAAGGCAGCGCCGCCACCGATCTGGGTGAGCGCGGCGGCGAACGAGCCCTTGTCGTTGCCCGCATAAATACCGCCGACGGCAAACGCCAGCGCGATGGCCAGACCACCTGCGATCACAACGGGCAGCATGTGGGAGACACCCGTCATCAGGTGCTTGTAGGGCCCGCTGCGCGAGCTGCTGCGACTGGCTTTGAGTTGCTCGACGCTCTGTGCGAGACCGGCGGAGCCGGCGGCAGGCACGGGCAACGCGAGGGCATCGGTGATGACCTTCTGGCCGTGGTGCATCGCATCCTTGGTGGAGACACGGGAGAGTGATTTACCGCCGAAGCGGCCGAGGTCCACATTGGTATCGGCGGCGATCACCACGGTGTCGGCGGCGGCGATTTCCTCCGGCGTGAGCTGGCTCTTGGCGCCGACCGAGCCCTGCGTCTCGACGCGAATGTCATGGCCGAGCGCGGCGGCAGCTTTTTTGAGCGCCTCGGCCGCCATGAACGTGTGGGCGATGCCCGTGGGGCACGAAGTGATCGCCACGATGCGCTTGCGAGCCGTCACGGTCGGCGACGCGACCGGAGCGGCTGCAACCGGCGGCACTACAGCGACGGCGGGAGCGGCCGCCACAGGAGTCACCTTGGCCAGAGCCGCATCCAAAATCGCCTGCGGGTGACGGATGGCGGCGCTGGTGCGGGTTTCGTAAACGGTTTTTTTGGAAAAACGGTCCGTGTCCACCGCGCCATCAACCGCGAGGAGGATGACATCGGCTGCGGCAATATCGGCGGCGGTCAACGCACCGGAGGGGGCGGCGGGATCGGAGATTTCAACCTTAAAGCCGTGTCCGGCTTGGGTAGCGACCGCGCGAAGGGCTTCGGCGGCGAGACGGGCATGGGCGGTTCCGACAGGGGACGCCGTGAGTGCGACAATCTGTTTCATGGGGCAAACGGGGTTTCGAAGTCTTTCGATATGCTTCTTTTTATTTCCGAAATGTCAAGCAAATGCTTTCATTTTTCTTATTTAATCCGAAAATATCTTCGAAATCGTGCCATTTTAACTTTCATAGTCTTTCGAAATGAGCATTTTAGACCCACAAGCTTTCATTTTCCTTCGAAGATGCCCTCCCCTACTTCCAGCGACAATTCAGACGACAAGACCCTGATGACGCGCCATCGGCGCGAGCGCATCGTCGATCAGGTGCAGCGCGAGGGTTCGGTGCGTGTCGCCGAACTGGCGGTGCGGTTCGACGTATCGGAAGTTACGATACGCAGTGATCTGGTCATTCTGGAGCGCGAGGGACGCTTGCTGCGCGACCGGGGCGGCGCGTTGTCCAAGGGCAATCATCATTTCGTCACGTCGTTGTTGGGGGTTGATCAGCGTGCCTCGCTGCATCTCGACAAGAAACGCCGCATCGGCATCGCGGCGGCGCAACGCGTATCGCCGGGCGACGCTATCATCATCGACGCCGGCACCACCGCAGTCGAGATCGCGCGGCAACTGGTCCACGTCTCCCCGCTCACGGTCGTGACCAACGCCCTCAACGTCGCCCTCGAACTGGGTGCGGCCGCCGGGCAACGGCTCATCCTCCTCGGCGGCACCTTCAACCGCGAGTCGGCCAGCACGGTCGGAGCGTTGACCGAGCAAAGCCTCGCCGAACTCTCGGTGCAAAAACTCTTCCTGGGCACACAGGCCATGAACGCGGACGGCCTCACCGACTCGACCATGGAAATCGCCCAGGCCAAACGCGCGATGATCCGCTCCGCCCGCCAGGTGATCCTCGTCACCGATTCCAGCAAGTGGGGCACGTCGAGCCTGACCAAGGTCTGCCCGCTTACCGAAATCGACACGCTGATCACGGACGACGACCTGCCCGAGGAGGCGCGTGCTCAGATCGAGGCGCTCGGCATCGAGCTGGTGTTAGTGTGAGACTTCAGAGATAGAATTTAGTCACAGAGGCAGCGAGAGGGTGCACAGAGCGCCACAGAGACGGAACCACTCCGATGTTTTTCTCTGTGAAGCTCCGTGCCCCTCTTTTGACCTCTGTGACAACTGCCCTAGACGGCCTATCACCCGCGTTTCAGCTTCAGCAACCGTTCGCCGGCCGCGTGGAGTGTCGCCGGCTTCTTCGCGAAGTTGAGCCGCACGTAGCGGTTCTCACCATTGGCGAAGAAACTGGAGCCGGGCACCGGCGCGACGCCGATCTCCTTCGCCATCCAATGAGAAAACTCCACGTCGCTCGCGTAGCCGAACGGCGAGATGTCGAGCATCACGAAATACGCGCCTTCGGGCCGCGTGTAGGTCAGGCCGGTTTGGTCGAGGTAGCCGAGCAACACGTCGCGTTGCGCCTGATATTCCGCGCACAGCCCCGCGTAGTAATCCGGCCCCCACCCCAGCGCCGTGACCACCGCATGTTGCAACGGAGCGGCCGCGCCCACCGTGAGGAAATCATGGACCTTGCGCGCCTGCGAAATGATCTCCGGCGCGGCGTGCAGGTAGCCCAAACGCCAGCCCGTGATCGAAAAGGTTTTCGAGAGCGATGAGATCGACAGTGTGCGTTTGTCCATACCCGGCAGCGTGGCGAAATAGACATGCTTCCGCCCGTCGAACACGAGGTGCTCATACACTTCGTCAGTGATGACAAACGTGTCGAACTCCTCGGCCAGCGCGGCGATCTGCAGCAACTCCGCACGCGTAAACACCCGTCCGCACGGGTTCGACGGATTACACAGGATGAACGCCTTCAACCCGCCGCCGGTCGCAAAGGCCTCACGCAACTCCGCCGGATCGAAACCGTAGCCGGGCGGATGCAACGGGACATGCACGACGGTCGCCCCACTGAGGATGGCGTCAGCGTTGTAGTTCTCGTAGAACGGCGAAAACATACCGATGCGGTCGCCCGGATCGCACACCGTCATCACGGCGGCGAGCATCGCCTCGGTCGCGCCGCAGGTGACCACGAGTTCGCGCAGCGGATCGACCGGCAGGCCGGTGAAACGCGTAAGCTTCGCCGCCAACGCATCCCGCAGTTCGGGCGAGCCCCAAGTCACCGCGTATTGGTGGCGACCGGCATCCATCGCATACTTCGCGGCCTGCACCAGCGCGGCGGGCGGGTCGCCATCGGGAAAACCTTGCGAGAGGTTGATCGCACCGTGCTGGGCGGCGACGCGCGACATCTCGCGAATAAGCGACTCAGTGAAGACCGACGTGCGACGGGACGTGCGCGGCATACGGGGTGAAAAAACGAGAATGCGTTACTGCGGAATCTTCAGCTCCATGCCGATAGACAACGAGCTCTCGTTCGCCATGACATTGCGGTTGGCCGCATAGATATCGCGCCAGCGGGACTTGTTGCCGTAGTAGCGCTGCGCGAGGCTGAAGAGCGTGTCGCCCTTCGCGACGACGTGCTTGCGGCCACCGGTCGCAGCTGCCGGCGTCGGGGTGGGCGCGGGAGTCGGCGCCGGGGTTTGCAAAGCCGGACGGTTTAACCCCACCGTCGGCACCTGCACCAGCATCGGCTCGGGCTCGGCGACGGCGATAGGAGATTCGGCGGGATTGATAGCCAGCGGCGCGAGTTGTTCGGACGAATTGTCGGGCGACACGAGGGTCGGCCGTGGTGCGTTGACCGCCGACGTGCGCACACCGGTGATCTGCTCCTTTAATTGGACATTCTCGCGCTGGAGCTGGTCGATTTTATCGAGCAGATCGAGCTGGTTCATCTGGTTGTCGAGCGGCTGCGCGGGCAACGTGCGGGCAAACTCACGCGTCGCGGCGTCGATGCGCTGCCGCACCAGATCGGCCTGCGGAGAGTTGCGCTTCAGTTGGAGAAATTTGCGGTAATGGTAGATGGCCGCGATCGGATCCTTAAAGCTCGGCTGCTGCTGGTAGAGGATGCCGAGTTCGAGGTGCGATTCCGGAGCGTCGTCGCCGCGTTTTTCGACCACTTTAAGAAATGACGCCAACGCCTCTTGGTTGCGCCCCTGCCGGATCAAATCCTTTCCGCGACGGTAACCGGGCTCATCGATTTCAGCCGTGAAAGGCGACGACTCATAGCGCCCGCAGCCCGCGACGAACAACAGCGCCGCGAGCGCACAAAAACAAAGGGACAAATAGCGGAACCTCATCGAAGACGGGTGAAATGGTTTGAACGAAAAAAAGTTGCTCCTAAGTCTCGCAGACCGCCCGACGACTCAAACCCTAAATGGCCCTCGACTCCAAAACCACCCTCAGCCGCGCCCGCGACTGCATTAAAATCGAACAGGAAGCCCTTACGGCTACCTCGCGTGGACTTGATGAGAAGTTCGTCGAGGTCGCCCGCGCCGTGCACGCGACGAACACCGCCGGCCGCAAGCTCATCTTCACCGGTATCGGCAAGTCGGCCCACATCGCCAACAAGCTCGTCGGCACGCTCAATAGCACCGGCCTCTCCACCTGCTTCCTCGACGCCACCCAGGCGCTCCACGGCGATCTCGGCGTGTGCAACGAAGGCGACCTCGTCTTCCTCCTCAGCAACAGCGGCCAGTCCGACGAGATCCTGCGCCTGATCCCGGGCTTCCGACGCCTCGGCGTGCAAACGGTTGCCTTTACCAGCAACCCCGCCTCGGACCTCGCCAAAAACACCCAGCTGCAACTCATCTACTCCGTGCCGCGTGAAGCCTGTCCGCTTCGCCTCGCGCCCACCGCCAGCACCACCGCCGCCATGGCGATCGGTGACGCCCTCGCCATGGTGCTTCTGTCCGAACGCGGACTCACCCGCGACGACTTCGCCAAGTTCCACCCCGCCGGCAATCTCGGCCGTGTCCTCCTGCTCCGTGTGAAGGACATCATGCGCAGCGGTGCCCGCCTTCCCATCGTCAACGAAAAGGCCACCACCCAGGAGGCCATCCTCGCGATGACCAAGGCCAAGAGCGGCAGCATCGCCATCGTGCACCCGAAGTCGGGCAAACTCACCGGCATCTTCACCGACGGTGACTTCCGCCGCAGTGCGCTCACCGGCAAAGGCTTTCTGGAAAAACCCGTGATGACCTTCATGACGGCGTCGCCCAAGACGGTCGGCGAGGACGCGCTGGGCGTGGATGCCTTGCGCCTGTTCCAAGCCCACAAAATCGACGACCTCATCGTCGTCGACGCCAAGGGCAAACCCACCGGCCTCGTGGACGGTCAGGACCTGCCCAAGCTGAAAATCGTCTGAGGCCGCTGTCTGACGTGGGTGAGAGCTCGCGATTTTCCGATCTTCGCGAGCAAGCTCGCTCCCACCTTTACCCCTGTAGCTCTGGGGCTACTACCCTCCGCAATTCTTGCTAATTTTTAATCACCCGGGCGTTTTTCGTCGTCCGTCAGGCAGGAATTGTGGCTAAGTTCTCCGTATGGCTACGCCCGCTTTCGTTTATCAAGACACCTACGCCGTCGGCCCCGACGAGACTGAATACCGCCTCCTTTCCAAGGAAGGCATCAGCACCGCCACCTTCGAGGGACAAGAGATCTTGAAGGTCACCCCCGAGACTCTCGCCTTCCTCTCCGAGCAGGCCATGCACGACTGTTCGTTCATGCTGCGCCCTGCGCACTTGGCGCAGGTCCGCGCCATCCTCGACGACCCCGAAGCCTCCGCCAACGACCGCTACGTCGCCCTCACCCTACTCAAGAACGCCGAGATCGCCGCGCAGGGCATCCTCCCCTTCTGCCAGGACACCGGCACCGCCATCATCATGGGCAAGAAGGGCCAGCAGGTCTGGACCGGAGCCGACGACGCCGCCTACCTCTCCAAAGGCGTCTACGAATGCTACACCAAAGAAAACCTCCGCTACTCCCAGACCGCCGCGCTGGACATGTATAAGGAGACCAACACCGGCACGAACCTTCCCGCGCAGATCGATCTCTACGCCACCAAGGGTGCCGACTACAAATTCCTCTTCGTCGCCAAGGGCGGCGGCTCCGCCAACAAGACGTTCCTCTACCAAGAGACCAAGGCGCTCCTCAACCCGAAGAGCCTCGAAAAGTTCTTCCTCGATAAGATGAGCTATCTGGGCACCGCCGCCTGCCCGCCCTACCACCTCACCTTCGTCATCGGCGGCACTTCGGCCGAGACCTGCCTCAAGACCGTCAAGCTCGCCTCGACCAAATACTACGACGCGCTCCCGACCTCCGGCAACGAACACGGCCGCGCCTTCCGCGACCTCGAAGCCGAGAAACTCTGCCTCAAGCTCGCCCAGACCACCGGCATCGGTGCCCAGTTCGGCGGCAAATACTTCGCCCTCGACGTCCGCGTCGTCCGCCTCCCGCGCCACGGCGCCTCCTGCCCCGTCGGCGTCGGCGTCTCCTGCTCGGCCGACCGCAACATCAAAGCCAAGATCAACAAGGACGGCATCTGGCTCGAAAAGATGGAGACCAACCCCGGCCGCCTCATCCCCAACGAGCTTCGCGCCCTCAAGGATGACAACGTCGTCCGCATCGACCTCAACCGTCCGATGGCCGACATCCTCGCCGAGCTTTCCAAGCACCCCGTCACCACGCGCGTGTTGCTCAACGGTCCGCTCGTAGTCGCCCGTGACATCGCGCATGCCAAGTTGAAGGAGCGCATCGACGCCGGCCAAGGCCTGCCCGACTACATCAAAAACCATCCCGTTTATTACGCCGGTCCCGCGAAGACCCCGGTCGGCTACGCCTCCGGTAGTTTCGGTCCCACTACGGCCGGCCGCATGGACAGCTACGTCGACCTCTTCCAGGAAAACGGCGGCTCGATGATCATGCTCGCGAAAGGCAACCGCAGCGCCGCCGTCACCAACGCCTGCAAAAAACACGGCGGCTTCTACCTCGGCTCGATCGGCGGCCCCGCCGCCATCCTCGCCAAGGACAACATCAAGAAAGTCGAAGTTCTCGAATACCCCGAACTCGGGATGGAAGCCATTTGGAAGATCGAAGTCGAAGACTTCCCCGCCTTCATCCTCGTCGATGACAAGGGCAACGACTTCTTCGTGAACGGCTGCGGCGCCTGCCTCCCCGGCGGCATCACCGCCGCCGCCGAAAAAGCGAAGGGATGAAGCCCCTAAGCTGACTGCGCGCCTGATCACCAATCGCCCAGAAATTCAGCGACAAACGGCCAAGGGGACGATGGTTTTATTTAAAAACTAGCCCGTCGCCCCCAGCACCGCTGCAAGCCTCGCGCGCAGCTGCACGGTGCCAAAGGGCTTGGCCAACACACCCGCCGGGTGAATCGCTTCGGGCGGCAAGTTGTCGAGCTTGTCCGAAAATCCACTCATCAGAATCACCGGCACGGTCGGATTGATCTGATGCATTTCCGCATGCGCCTCGAACCCGTCCATCCTCGGCATTGTGAGATCGAGTAACACCCCTGACAACGAACCCGCATGCTGGCGGAACTTCTCCACACCGTCGACTCCGTCCACGGCCAGCAGCGGCGTCAGCCCGAAGCTTTTTACCAAGTGCGAGGTGGTCTCGCGGATATGACGATTGTCATCCACTATTAAAATCTCCCCCGCGCCCATCCACCGAGGATTAACCGAGGCCGGAGCAGCGGCTGCCACCGCCGGCTTCAGGGCCAGCGCAGGCAGCGCGATGCGAAAGACCGCGCCCGCGCCCGGAGTGCTCCTCACCGTGATCGCCCCACGATGCGATTTCACCAGTCCCCCGACCGCTGCCAGGCCAAGCCCCTTGCCGGTGAACTTGGTCGTAAAGAACGGTTCGAAAATACGCCCGAGCGTTTCCACCGACATGCCGCAACCGTTGTCCTCGACTTCCAGAACCACATAGGCTCCGGGCTCGATTCCCTTCCCTACAAACTCCGCCTGCAGCGCGACCGCATCGAGCTGACGGCCGCGCGTGCGCACGGTCACCACTCCTTCGCGTTCGCCAATGGATTCGGCCGCATTCAACACCAGGTTCATCACCACCTGCTGCATCTGCGTGCTCGCCGCGAGAATCGGCGGCAACGACACCGCCAGGTCGAGCTGCACCCGGATTTTTTTTCCCACGCTGGGATTGAGCAATGCACAGGCATCCCGAACCAGGAGGTTCAAATCTATCTCACCGAAGGACACAGGATTGCGGCCTGCATAAGCCAACATCTGCTGGCAGAGCGCCGCCGCCTTCGTCGAAGCCAGATCGATCTTCGCAATAAAAATCTGGGCCGGCGAATCCGACGGGATCTCCAGACTGGCGAGACTCGCGTTACCCACCATCGCAGTCAGCAGATTGTTGAAATCATGGGCGATCCCTCCGGCCAGCACGGCCAGACTCTCCGCCTTCTGTAACTGCAACAACTCACGATCCCGGTTAAGCCGCTCGGCCTCCGCACGCTTCTGCTCCGAAAGATCCCGCATGATGATCGCAAACGTGTGCCCATCCGTCCCCTCGTCGCGTTGCGCCAGCATAACCAACGCGGTCGGTATCTGGCGACCCGCCGCATCCAGAATCATCACCTCGCCATGCCATATACCCGTTGCAATCGCCGCCGGCACCGCCGTAGTGCGCAACTGGTCGCACACGCCTTCAGACACGACTTCCTTGAAGTGCGCACCCACGGTGAACATTCCGCCCCCCGGCCGGCCGCACAGACCGAGCATAGCGGCGTTCGCATAGAGCGCCGTCCCGTCGAGATCCACGATGACCACGTAATCCGGCGTCGCCTCGATGATCCGTAACAAGCGGCTGACTTCTGCCTCGACTCGTTTGCGGTCCGTTACATCGACCTGCGTGCCGGAAACCCGCAGCGGTTTACCCGTCGTATCACGCTGCACGATGGATCCGCGGGAATGCAGCCAGCACCAATGCCCCTGCTTGGTGCGCATGCGAAACTCCACCTCGAACAACTCGCTGAGCCCTTCAATATGGTCCCGAAACGCCGTCTCCACCCGAGCACGATCCGACGGATGAATCAACGATGCCCAGCGCTCGTGCATCGGTGAAATTTCCTCTCCACTGTAACCGATCATCCTGGCAAACCGCTCGTTCACCTCAACCTGTCCCGTGGTCATGCTCCACTCCCACAATCCCAGTTGCGCCCCCTCGATGACACGGTCGAGTTGCGCCTGGCTGGCGGCTAGCTGGCGCTCCGCCTCGTTACGACGCGTCACCATCGTGCCCAACCCCAGTCCCACACTGGAGACCGCCAGCACAAACAGCAGGAACACATGTGCAAACGTCTCGGTCGTGCCGGCGACACGCATGCTGCCCAACCCCACCATCATCACCACCAGCGAGGCCAGCGTCGCACCCGGCAGGCCGTCCTGCACACAGATCCAGATCAAGGGCAGAAAACACAGGTAAAACGCATCGTGGTTCCGCAAGGCCGGCACCGCCAGCACCAGCAAAATCGTCCCCACCAGAACCAGCGCCCGGGTGACCCCCAGCAAAAAATACACGCGGCTGATCCCGCGCACCTTGATCACCGGCTCACCCGATTCCAACCACGGCCCCGCAAACACCATGACCACCGGCAGCACCGTCAGGATACCGCTGGCATCGCCGATCCACCAACTCGCCACCCAGGGCCAGAAATCACCCGGTGCCAACGCATAAGCCGCGTCCGACAGCAAAAAATATCCACCCGTGCCAAGCACCGCCACCACCAGCGGTGCCAAGATGATCGCCAGACAGAAAATCACGGTCTCCCGCAACGTGCCGGGCAACAAGCGGGGCCCCCGCAACCGCCGCACGATCATCGCCGCGCCTCCGTAGGAGAGCGTGATCAGGCATGGGTAAAACCACACCATCCATGAGGCGACGGGCGGTGCCGGCCACCACGCCGTGGCCAGATTGGTCAGCAACACCACCGGCAGGTAGCGCGGGCCAAGCAGCACCAACAGCCCCAACGCCAGTCCCGCCGGCGCATACCAAATCGAAATTCCCGGCGTCACCTCAAACCACCGCGCCGAAACATGGGCGAGCACATGCGCCACGATGTAGGCTGCGCACAACCAATAGGGGCGGGACTGGTCGGAGTTATTCACCATGAAGTGGAATTGCGTTAAGGGGAGATTCGGGATTCAGGAGCACTCCGCCCAAATTCCAATCTCCGAATCCACCCCGGCACTTCACCTGCACCCCTCTCCGCCATGAACACCGCCCTGTCCGGACAAACGGCTACGCCCTAAAATAATAGACGAAGGAATCATCACTGCCCGCGACCACGGTTTTACCATCAGCGGCGATCTTGATCGGCCAGCTCATGTTGCCCGTCTGGTATTGCCAGCATAGTTCCGGCTCCACGATGGCCAGACCGGCGGTGATGCCATCGAACAGATAAAAGTCTCCCGGCGTGTTGTCCGGATGCCCGTCGGCAACCGCCAGCAGCCCCGCCTCCAGGTTGAGTGAAACGCTGTTCGGGTTGTGCGCCGTCGAAAACTTCGCCTGCAGCTCCATGGCGAAATCCACGATCGAGATCACATAGACAAACCCCGTATCGGCCCCCGAATTCACCACACCGGCAAACACCTCGCCACCCTCCGCCACCGCCACTCCATACACCGGATCGGCCACACCCGTATCATAAGCATAGGTCGGTTTCCCCTCTTTGATGAACCTCCCCGTATCGCATAAATAAAACGTTCCGCCCGCCCCGCCCGCCGCGAAGAACCGTCCGTCCGAAGTCAGCGCCACCATGTGGCTGAAGCTCGCAGGCAGTTGGAATTGCTGACGCAGGGCCAGCTTGCCTCCGGTGTTGGCCAGCACCCCGATGTGCCCGGCGTAGTCGGAAAATACGATCACGCCACCATCATCCGAAATACCCAGACTCACCACCGCGTTGGAACCCGCCCCCGACACGGCCGGGATAAATGCGTCCACCTTCACATAGGCACCGGTCTCGGCATCGAAACGAAAAAGCATCAGGCTCTCCGCAGCCGACACCAGCCAACTCCCGTCGGCCGACAACGCGACTTGGTTCACCCGCTGCGCCGTCGGAAAATCAAGCAGCACCGCCCCCGTCTCGCCATCGAACGCGCGCACAAACCCGGCCTGCGGCGACTGCGTCATGTTACCGCCCGCCGCCGCCCGCGTGCCATCGGCCGACACCGCAACCCAATACACGCCCTGCCAGCCATTGAACTCGTTTTTCCACAACAACCCGCCCGCCGCATCGTAGCAATAGGTGCCGAACGTGCCGTCATCCGTTGATGTTCCCGCCCTGCTCTGAAAACCGGCCGCATCCGACCGCCTCGATTTCGGTGCCCCGTAAAGATGATAAAACGTGCCGCCCACCACCCGCTCTCCGTCAGCCGATACGGCAACCGAGTTGATAAAATACTTCCCGTTGGCCGGAGATTTCTTCCAAACCGGATTCTTCGAAGTGATTGGGGTAACGGTGTCGAAATCGAACTCAGGTAGATTGCTCATCCCAAAATTCAACCCACCATCGCCCCTCAATTGCGAATCAAAAGTGCATGATCCAGAAGCTATTCCACACCACGACTAGTTAACTCTAGCTATATTTCCGCGTATTTATCCCCAATTGTCCGGACATAATCACCCATGATCCGCCGAACCCGGCGGTGCCGCGGTGCCAAGCCGGCTCAGGCGTGAAACCCGGAGGCCCGGGGCTCACCCCAACCCCAGTTGCTTCGCCCGGATCAGCAGATCTGTCGGACTCGGCGAACCCAGCTTCGCCATGAGATTCGCCCGGTGAAACCCGGGGATGGGCTTGAGAAAATCGTTTCCGCCGCCGGACGCAGGCAGCAGGTTGATGTGGCCCGACGTCGCGGCGGCAAAGGATTGGTAGCCGGAGGTGATCCGCTCCCCGGTCACACGCGCTCCGGCGCCCACGGTGAGCTTGGGCGTGAGCTTGTAGTCGGCGCGGCCGAACACATCGAGCGAGGTCGTGGCCGCGTTGATCGTGTAGCACTCGGAGTAGAGCGGGATCGCGCCCGGCAGGGAGCCGGCGGGGAGCCCCGTGAGGAAATTCCACAACACGGCCTCGTTGGTGCGCAGGAGCAGGGACTGCCGGTTGTCGTCGTGCGCGACGCCCGCGCCGAGCATGGCGGTGAAGCGGTCGCCGCCGTCGTAGTCGAAGCGCAGTTCCTGGCTGAGCTGCGTCCCGTGATAATCCTCGCGCGGCTCCAACAGGTAGAGAAACGAGCCGTCGGCGTCGAACTCGTCGCGGTTGTCCACCTGTCGCCACGCGCTCGTCGAGGTCAGCGACCAGGCGGGAGTGAACGCGCGGCGCACCGTGCCCGTCAGCCCGGTGATCGTCCGGTCGATGCCGAGTTCGGAGCCGCGCGTGAGGTTGGCCGCGGTGTAGGGATCGGTGTCGCCGCCAACCGGCTTCGTGGGAATGACCGCGCTTTTGAAATCGATGCCGGGCGGCGTGTCGTGTTGATAGTTGAAAACCAGATCGGCCGTGGTGTCCGCCTGCGGCTGCCAGCGCAGGCTCGTGCGGAGCGCCGCGGTGTCGCGCCCCTGGAGATCGGAACCGTCGGCGAAGTTGGTGATGAAGCCGTCGCTTTGGTCGAAAAACACCGCGACGCGTCCGAAGAGTTTCCCGTCGACGAGCGGGGCGTTTATATAACCTTCGGCGGTGCGCCGGTCGTAACCGCCCGCGCCGACCGCCAGTTCGCCGGAGGTTTCGTTGCGGGCGGGATTGCCCGCGAGCGCAAGCGCGCCGCTCTCCACTCCGCGCCCGAAGGCGGTGGGTTGCGGACCCTTGAAGACCTCCACGCGGTCGAGATCGAAGAGCGCCTCGCTGTCGCCGTGGACGTTCGCCAGCACGACGCCGTCCTGAACGACGCTCACGCGGGAATGGATGTTGGGATCGCCGTCGTCGGAGGTAAGACCGCGCAGATTGAGGCCGACGTTTTCGGGCGACTGGGCCGAGACGAACAGCCCGGGGACGAGCGGAGTGAGTTGTTCGTAGCGGGTGATCCCCTGGGCATCGAGAAACGCCCCGTCATAGGCCGTCACCGCCGAAGGCGTCGTCATGAGCGGATCGGCCACGCGCGCCGCGACGACTTCGACCGGATCAAGCACGATGGCTTCCTCCGCGCCAAGTCGCGCATGCTGAAGCCCAAGCAATACCACCATGCCAATGGCCAGAAACCGACGGCGCCTGACAGATGGTAGGGAGAAATCCGGCATTCCAAAATTTGTGGCAGAAGGGCGAAGGCGTCTTTCCTGAACCGTCCCCCACCGGTTGCAAGCCTCCGACTCCCGCCTTGCGAGGCCGCCGCCGCCTCGCTCAATCTGCGGCCTCATGCAACTCACCAAGCACTGGGCCGCCCAACTCGACGACTACGTGATCGACCTCGGCTGGTCGGCCGACGGCACCCGCCTCGCCGCCGCCGCGTCCTCCGGCCCGGTCTCCCTCTTCGCCTCGACCGACGGCACGCGCACCGATCTTCCCGGTCACGACGACGGTGCCAACTGCCTCGCCTGGCATCCGTCGCAACTGCTCCTCACCACCGGCGGACAAGACGCGAAGGTCAAGCTCTGGGACGCCACCACCGCCCAACACACCGCGAGCGCCGAAGTCGGCGGCGCCTGGATCGAGCACCTCGCGTGGTCACCCGACGGCACCAAACTCGCCGCCGCCGCAGGCCGCCACCTCGCCTTCCTCAACGCCGACGGTTCCACCCGCCACGCCTTCAAACCCGCGCCCAAAACCATCAGCGCCATCGCGTGGCAACCCGCCGGCGGTTGCCTCGCCTCCGCCTACTTCGGCGGCGTGTGCCTCTGGGATGCGGACGACTTTATCGCCCAAAAAGAATTCGCCTACGCCAACGGCATCCACGCCCTCGTCTGGTCGCCCGACAACCGCTGGCTCGTCTCCGGCAACCAGGACCCGAGCGTTCATCTCTGGCTCCCCGACACCACCGACGAGTTCCACATGAGCGGCTACGAGGGCAAGGTAAAGGAACTCTCCTTCGACCGCGACTCCCACTGGCTCGCCACCGGCGGCGGCCAGGACTCCTGCCTCTGGGACTGCACCGGCGCCGGCCCCGAAGGTCGTGAACCCATCATGCTCCCGCACGACGCCCGCGTCTGCGCCGTCGCCTTCCAACACGACCACGGTCTCCTCGCCACCGCCTCACAGGACGGCGTGATCCGCATCTGGAGCCCCGAGCGCCCCAAGCCCCTCCGCGCCACGGTGAAGATGCCCGTCCCCGCGACCAAACTCTCCTGGTCACCCGACGACCAACTCCTCGCCGTCGGCAGCGAGAAGGGCGTCGTCTACGTCCTCAAGTGCGAAGCCTGATGCCTGACTCGCGTCCAATCTCCGTTCAACACAACGAAGCCCAGTCGCGTTTCGTTGCCCAGATCGACGGCCATCTCGCGCACGCCGACTACGAACTCGCCGACGGCGCCATCACGTTCACCCACACCTTCGTCCCGCCCGAACTCCGCGGCCTCGGCCTCGCCGAACAGCTTGTGCGCACCGCCCTCGCCCACGCCCGCCATCACCACCTGCGCGTCATCCCCGCCTGTTCCTACGTGGCGACTTTCATCCAACGCCACCCCGAGTTCGCAGACCTTCTGGACTGAATGGCGGGCGGGCCTCCGTGCCCGCCAAAGAGGTGTCAGGGAACAGCTGGATTTATACGGTCAAGTGTCCGCCCTGTATTTGGACAAGCCCCCCTCGATGTGCTTGCTACATGCTTGCATCAACCGCCCTCTGCCATCCGTATGGACCTACTGAATTCGTATGAAGTTACTATCCTTGGCCCTCGTCGCTACGCTGCTCCCCGCCTCGGTTTTCGCCGAGCGCTTCGGCAGTGAAACCACGCTCACGCTCCAAGGCACCTACTACCTGACCGGCTCCGACGTCACGCAGACCTTGTCCAACGGCGACACCCGCGACACCGCCACACACATCGCCGTCGAGGTCAGCAATCGTTCCATTCTTCAGACGATGAGCGACCGCGGACTCATCTCCGGCACCTCCGGTTACCAGATCGTCATGGTTGCCCACGCCCACATGGCGGACGGCATCTCTTGGTTCGCCACCAAGAAAAAGAAAACACCCGTCGCCGTGCCGGCTGACTTGCTCAATCTCAACGTCAACGACGGCCCCCTCAACGGCCAGCTCGTCGTCGACAGCAACGCCCTCCTCAAAAGCCTGAAGCAGGAGAGCCACAACCTCGCCGTCCTTGAGTTGGCCGACTTCACCTGCTCCGGCATGTTCACCCAGACGTGGCAGTCCAAAGCCGTCAAAAACGGCTCCGTCACCGAGGTCGTCGAACTCGTCGCCTCCAGTGGAGTTTTAAACGGCGTTATCGACAACCCGCCCGACTTCGGCGGCGGCTCCGTCACCTTCAAACTCTCCGGAGCCAAACCGGTCGACCTCGCCCTCTACGGCATCGACACGAGCACGACAACAACCGGCGGGACGCTGTCGCTCGGGGGCACCCTCACCCTCTCCGGCTCCAACACCTACACCGGCACGTTGATCAAAACAGGCACGGGCGGACTGGTGATCAGCGATGACACCAGCACCGTAACCGGTGGAGCCATCCTCTCCCACACCGACCTCACCACCTTTAACGGCACCCTGAACATCGCGACCGGATCGCTCACGCTGACCAACAACCTCGGCACGATTACACTCACCGCGCCACCAAACCTCACACTTACCGGAACCACGCTGGATTTCACGGCCGATTTCTCCCTCTTCACACTCGGATCTCTCAATACCGGAAGTTTGAGCACTCCAGGATACAATGGGACGTTCATCCTTAACCCGGGAACGATCACCTTCCCTGGCAGCCCTCCCCTCACGACCCCCTGAGCCCATGCCCGCCATGAAGCACTCTACTTTTATCGCGATCACCGCCCTGGCTCTGCTGCCCCTCTCGGCTTTCGCCGAGCGCTATGGCAGCATCACCACGCTCACGCTCCAAGGCACCTACTACCTGACTGGCTCCGACGTCACACAGGTCATGTCCAACGGCGACACCCGCGACACCGCCACGCACACCGCCGTCGAAGTCAGCAACCGCTCCATTCTCCAAACGATGAGCGACCGCGGACTCATCTCCGGCACCTCCGGTTACCAAATCGTCATGGTCGCCCATGCCCACATGGCGGACGGCATCTCCTGGTTCGCCATCAAGAAAAAGCAGTCCCCCGTCCCCGTGCCGGCCGACTTGCTCAATCTCTACGTCAACGACGGCCCCCTCAACGGCCAGCTTGTCGTCGACAGCAACGCCGTGCTCAAAAGCCTGAAACAAGAAAGCCACAACGCGGCCATTCTTTCAGTGAACAACTTCGCCACCTCAGGTGTGCTCACCCAGACGTGGCAGTCCAAAGCCGTTAAAAACGGCTCCGTCACCGAGGTCGTCGAACTCGTCGCCTCCACCGGAACACTGACCGGCGTCATCGACAACCCACCCGACTCCGGCATCGGTTCCGTCTCCTTCAAGCTCAGCGGTGCCAAAACCGTCGACCTCGCCCTTTACGGCATGGACTCGGACACTCCTCCGGGAACGTCGTCGTTCAGCTCTACAGGTGCCACCATCTCGCTCGCCAACATCGACTTCCCAGACGGATCCTTCGTAACACTCAATAGTCACTTGGGATCCATTAACTTCGGGTCCAGCCAGTCCGGCACCGTCAATTTCATCACCAATGTCCTTTACGGCACATACACCGAGCTGGGCACATTCACCGAGACCACCGGCGGCACGATCCATATCGGTTCCTTGTCCGACACCACTTCCCCGACTCAGTAACCCGGCCGGGCCCAACCACGCCGAAGAGTCATCGTTTCAAAAACAGTAGCATAAAGGTAGAGCGTGACGGCTGGGCGCGCCAGAAGTGGCACGGGATTCCAGCCCGTGAGGCTTGTGAAGCCGGAACCATGGGCAGGAGCCCATGCCACGCCCAAACCTGCTTCACGATCTTTGCGACCTTCTGTAAAAAGTCCGATGCCGTCGGACTGCCGATACAGCCGTATCCGCGATCATCTGCGCCATCTGCGCCATCTGCGGAAAAGCCTCTGTCGGTTTCGTTTTAAAAATCAAACCCCAGCAGGAACCGCAGCAGCGAATAATCCTGCGAATGCACATCCGGATCGTTGTAACGGATCTCGTGCTTCAGCCCCAAGCTCAGCGTGTCCGTGAGTTTCTTGGTGATCTCAAACTGGTGATCCCAACCATCGTTGCCCGTGCTGAACGCGTAGTAATACACCGCGCGCTCCGCGAGCGAGATACGCCACGGCAGCTTCAGGTCCGCCTCCGCGAACACCGACTCCGCATGTGCTGATGCATGCCCGCCCGCTGATTGCTCCCACGTGTCGAACAAGTTCTCCGCCAGACCTGCGCGCACCTCCCAATTTTTCGTTTTCAACACGGTCGTTCCCACGCCCACCTCCTGCTGCAGCAACACATAGTCGCTGTTGACCCCGCCGACACTGTAGGCGCGGTTCCACTCATACGCAGGCCGGTAGACCGTGAACATCCGGTCTGGCAACGTGTGCCGCCACTGACCGTTCCCCTTGATCACGTCCGATGAGACATAGTTGTCCGTTTTGCTGTAATTATAGCGCCCGCTCACCGAGACCTCGTCCTTGGCCCATTTGCGCTTCAGCCGTGCCTCCGCTGTAAAATCGTTGCGCTTGTGGGTGTCGTTAACCGCCTGCGATGACAACGCCAACCGACCGCTCCATGGTCCAAAAAACTCCTTGAGCAACCGGGTGATCAGCTCCGGTGTATCGGGCTCCTCCAGCGGCTTGTCATCTTCTTGGGCCGGGGCGACCGCCAGTGCCCGCTTCACCCCCGGAGGCGCGATGATGACACGGGCCTCGCTCACCGGCACGCGCAGTTCTCCAAACCGCACCGATTTGAACACCAGCGTATCTCCCTCGCGCGCTATCAAGCGGCCCTGCACACGATCACCGTTGGTGTAAACCAACACATGAGGCACAGGCGGAGCTTCCCCCTCCACCGCGTGCGCCAACGAAATCGCCCCCAGCGCAAAACCGGCGGTTAGAATCAAAGTCTTAAAACCAAAAAACACTCGGCCTAAGACGACTTCTACCGCCGGTTGTTTCAAACATTAATCCCCTCGCCCCGGAAAAAACCGCCGGCGCTCAACCCAATTTTTCACCTAATAGGTGACACTTTATCAGCCCACACACGCATCCAACGCGGACCTGACCGCCGCCTCGTCCAGACCCGTGCCGATAAAAACCATTTCCTGCCGACGGTCGCCATGCGGCTCCGCCCAGAGCGCGCGGATTTTTTCCGGACGATCCTCCAGGCGCGCCTTGCCATTCTCGATCATCGCCGCCCACCAATAATTGAGCGTGTCATACCGCACCACGCCGCCGGCCACCGACATGAACTGCATCTCATCGGGCTGGTCTTTCGTCCAAAAAAAACCCTTCGCCCGCAACAGCCCCGGGATCCCGTCCGCCAGCAGTCGATAAAACTGCGTCCGGTCCAGCGCCGGACGCGCCTGCCACACAAACGAGGTGATGCCATATTTCGCCTCGTGCGACGGCACTGTCGCAGCCACCACCGACCTCTGCACAAACCCTCCGGATCGCCCGCCCGGAGTCACCGCATTTAAGACCTTCACCCAACGCGGCGCACCCAGGGTTTCGCGGACATCAAAGCGAACCCGGTCCAATAAAAATTCGCTCGCCACTTGTCCGCGCTCGGTTCGCACCACTTCCGACCGCGTGTTCAATCCGCGCACCACCTCCTCCACTTGCACCAACTCGCTCTCGGTCGCCCGGTCACACTGGTTGAGCAACACCACATCGGCGCACTCCACCTGCTCCATCATCAACTCAAACACCGGCCGCTCTCCGGCTTTGGGATTTAGCCGCTTTGGATTTAGGATTTCCTGTTTCGCGTGCTCCGACGCGAAACAGGCCGCATCCACCACCGTCACGAGTGCCGAGAGTGTCGCCACATCGCCCAGCGTGACCCCAAATGGATTTTTGCGCGTGAACAACCCCGCGATCGCCGAGGGCTCCGCCACGCCCGTCGTCTCCACCAAGATATGCTCGTAGCGCCCCGTCGCCGCGAGTTCGGCAATCGTCTCCGCCAACTCGTCCTTCGACGAACAGCACACGCAACCGTTGCCCAACTCCACCACGTCGCGCGCCGCCGCTGTCTCGGCCCCTGCACGCACCACCGCCGCATCGATGTTGAGCGCGGCCACGTCGTTGACGACCACCGCCCAGCGCCGGCCCTCGGCCTGCTTGAGCAGGTGGTTGAGCAGCGTGGTCTTCCCCGCGCCGAGAAACCCGCAGAGCACCGTGACCGCCGGTTTCATGGTCCTATTAAACTCACCTCAATTTCGTCGCACCCCGCACGCGCTCAGGCCGTCGCGTTCCGGGCCTTGAGCCGCGCCTCGACCGCGCCGAGGTCTTGCAGGATGTCGAGCACACGACCCATGTCGCCATGCGAAGTGTCGTTAAAATTGCGCTGCGTGAGCATCTCACGCGCCGCCGCCACCGCTCCGGCCGCGATCCGCGCACGTTCAGCATCCTCACCGAGATGCTCCAATAAAAACTCCCCCAAAAACCGCAGTTGCTGCGTGCGGTAAAACCACGCGCCAAATTCAAAGAGCCGCGTGCCGATGGCCGAGAACCAAGCCGCGCGCTCACCCCAGCCGTTCAACAACGCCAGACCGTCCTCCACCGCATCGCCCGCCTCTTCCAGCAACGCCGCACGCGCCGGATCACCGGGCGATCCCGCCGCGAGTTGCGCCCCGAGCGTCACCGCCAGCGCATGTCGCGCGCGCAACACCGTGTCTGCGGAACCGGGATCGTTTTCCGCCCGCGCCAGCGCACCGGTGATCGCTTCGCGCAGATTCGCCAGACCGGCCTGCGTCTGATGCGCCGCGCACTGCGCCTGCCCGAGGTTCAGCAAAATCGTCGCACGTTCCTGCCCGAGCGCACCCGGCTCCGCCGCATACAATGGACTCACCGCCGCCAGCGCCTTCTCCTGCGCGCCCACCGAACCAACCGCATCGCCGGCGCCCTGACGGAGCAGACCGAGATTTGTCCAAGCCGAAGCCAGGTTGCGACGGACCATCGGGTGTTCCGGACCGCACGCCTCCAGACAGGCGATCGCCTCTTCAAACGCCTGCGCCGCGCCGTTCGGTCCCGTGAGTTCGCCGCGCCGTTGTTGCCCGCCGGCCCGGCTCATCCAGGCCGCGCCCAGCATATTCCGCAGCTCGACCGATGCATCGGGAGGCAACCCGCCCAACAACGTGATCGCTTCGTCATAACAACGCACCGACTCCGTGAGTGCTTCGGGCGACCCCAGCCTCTCCAACGCCTTGCCACGGCTCATCCAGGTCACCGCCAGCACTCCAATCTCGGCCGGCATCTGCCGCCCCAGTTCGATCGCCTGATCGTAGCTCTTCAACGCCTCCACCAGGATCTTCGGATCGCCTTTAACCGAGGCCATCGCATCCAGCAGATGCCCGCGCTGCAACCACACCTGCCGGGTCAGCCCCGCCATAGCCGCCGGCAGCACCGCAGGCTCGTCGGGACCCGTCTTCACCACCGTCGAATGCACCTTGGCCAACGCCTCGTCGCAGGCCTTCAGTCCCTCCGGCAACCGGGACACATCGCCCGACCGCCAAACGGCGTCCGCCTGGCCGATGTGCTCGCGCACGCCTTCAATCAATGCTTCCGGGGGAGAGGGAGGTTGTGACGACATTTGCCGCAATTTGGCCCTCCGCCCCGCTCCGCCGCAAGGGCTGAATACCCGCCACCCACACCCCGATCCCGCATTTTGCGTTATTTACGGTTGGGCTCCACCGGCATAGCGCGCGAAAGAATTTCCCTATACCGTGCCTCGACCGCCCCGAGATCCTGCAACGTATCAAGCACCCGGTTCATGTCCCCATGACTCGTATCGTTAAAATCCCGCTGCACCAGACCTTGCCGCGCCGCCTGCACCGCCGCCGCCGCGATCCGCGCCCGACCAGTCTCCTCGCCAAGATGCTCCAATAAAAACTCCCCCAAAAACTGCGGCTGCTGCGTGCGATAAAGCCACGCGCCAAACTCATACAATCGCTCCCCCGCCGCCTTCTCCCCATCCGTCGCATTGCCTGCGCGCAACGCCAGCGCCGCCAAGCCGTCCTCGACGAGATCCCCCGCTTCCGCGATTCGCCCCGCGCGTTCCTCGCCATCCCTCGCGCCCCCGGAAATCAGCGCCCCCAGCGCCACACAAATCGCATGGCGCGCCCGTGCGACCAGTTCGCCCGCCTGCGCGTTGCCCTCGGCCACCTGCATGGCGAGCGCCAACGCCTCCCGTCCCGCCGCAACCCCCTCCGCTGTATCGCCAGACGCCCCGCAAGCCTGCCCGAGATTAAACAACCGCGCCGCCAGTTCGAAGATCCCCGAAGCTCCGCCCTCAGCCGCGATCGGACGGAATAAGTCCACCGCCTTCCGGTGGGCCGCCAACGCGCCCGCCGCATCCCCGAGCCGTCCGCGCAAGATGCCTAGGTTCGCCCACGCCGAAGCGAGATTACGTTGTGCAGCCTCGTCTCCCCCGACCGCCAATGGCTCCAAGGCGGCCACCGCGTTATCAAATGACTTCGCCGCATCCGCCAGACGCGCCGCGAGCGTTTCCTTCGGCTCGTATCCGCTCTCGAGATGCATCAATCCCACGCCCCGGTTCATCCAAGCCGCCCCCAAGACGTTGCGATCCGCCCCCGGCAGTCGTTCTAAAACATTGATCGCCTGATCATACGCCCGCACTCCCTCGGACAACGATTCCCGCTCGCCAAGCCGGAACAAGCCGCTCCCGCGATTCATCCACGCCACCACCAACGCCTCCTGCGCATCCGCCCGCCCCCCCGCTGCCTGTAAACGCGCGATCGCCTGATCCAGGCTATGTAATCCTTGCACCACGACTTCGGATTTGTCCGCCATGACCAACAGTCGCCCGCGCCACAGCCATAGCTGCTGACGCTCCCCCGCAAGTTCATCCGCCGGATCAGGTGCGCCCGAACCGTCCACCACGCGTTCCGTCGGCAATGCCTGCAACCACCGGTCAACCTCCTGCAACGCCGCGATCAGCTGGTCGGGCTCCTGCGTCCTCCATGCTGTTTCCGCCGCAAGCACGGCGGCCTGAACCCCACTCCTCGTCTGCAAAATATCCAGCGGCTGCGATTCGCTCATGTAATTCCACCCTCCTTGCCCCTCCCGGCCTCGCCGAGCAAGTCCCAATCCGACCATTAAAAACCAACATCTTATCAGCCAAATATATAACCACGGGCCTTTTCTACCTGCACATCACGCCCCATTACGAAATTGAGACTCAGTATTAAATAGGTCTTGATTTTATGATTATGAGTCTCAGTAACAGGATGTGCCCACGATGAAATCCTCCCACTCCACCTTCGTTCCGTCCTCGTTATCCACCACCGAATCCGCCCCGTGCGGACTAAGCCCTTTCGCCAAAAAAACCTTCGCGTTGGTCCCGTCTTTGTTGGTCGCCGGCTCGATGGGCGCGCAGACTGCCGACTCCACCCGCACCCCGTCCGCCGAGCCCGCCGCCGACGCGGTCGAGTTGCCCGCCGTGACCGTTGAAGCCGCCAGCCAACCCAAGGCTTCATCCCCCAAATTCACCGCCCCGCTCATCGACACGCCCCAGACCGTCGTGGTCATCCCGCGCGAGGTGTTTGAGCAACAGGGAGCCACCACCCTCCGCGACGTCTTGCGCAACACCCCCGGCATCACCTTCGCCGCCGGCGAGGGCGGCACCGCCAACGGCGACCAAATGACCATCCGCGGCTTCGACGCCCGCACCGACATCTTCGTCGACGGCATCCGCGACGCCGGCACCTACACCCGCGATGCCTTCAACCTGGAACAGGTCGAGGTCATCAAGGGCCCGTCGTCCTCCGTCACCGGTCGCGGTTCGACCGGTGCCTCCGTCAATCTCGTCAGCAAAACCCCGCGCCTCGATACCTTCCGCGCGGGCACCGTCGGCATCGGCACCGACGACTACTACCGCGCCACGCTCGACGTTAACCAACCGCTCACCGCCTCCCCCATTGCCGGCACCGCCGTCCGTCTCAACGCCCTTTGGCAGGACTCCGGCGTCCCCGGCCGCGACGAGGTCGAAAACAAAACTTGGGCCGTCGCCCCGTCCTTCGCCCTCGGTCTCGGCACCGCCACCCGCGCCACCGTCAGCTTCCAGCACATGGAGCAGGACAACATCCCCGACTACGGCATTCCGTGGGTGCCCACCACCTTCACCAACCCGTCCGTCGGCACGCCCGGGGGTCAGCCCAATGTCGATCAAAGCAACTGGTATGGCCTCCTTGATCGCGACTACGAAAAGGTCACCAGCGACGTGGCCACGCTCAACCTCGAACACGACATCGGGGCCGACACCACCCTGCGCAACACCACCCGCTATGGCCGCACGGACCGCGACTCCGTCATCACCGCCCCGCGCTTCGTGAACACCACCGGTGTCCCCACCACCGACATCCGCCGCAACGACTGGAAGTCCCGCGACCAAGTCGACGACATCCTCGCCGACAACGTCAACCTCACCACCGCGTTCGACACCGGCTTCATCCGCCACGACCTGTCCACCGGTCTCGAAGTTTCCCGCGAGCGCTCGAAAAACTACGGCCGCGACTACGCCCCCGGCACCGTGTTTCCCTCGACCGACGTCTTCGATCCCAATCCCAACGATCCGTTCACCGGCGTGCTCACCCGCAACGGCGCGGTCACGTCCAGCAACGCCGACACGTTCTCCCTCTACGCCTTCGACACACTAAAACTCTCCGAACGCTGGCAGCTCAACGGCGGTCTGCGCTGGGACCGTTTCTCCGTCGACTATTACAACCGCACCGCCGCCAACGTCGTCACCGCCCTCGCCCGCACCGACGAGATGCTCAGCTGGAAAACCGGCCTCGTCTTCAAGCCCCGCCCCAACGGCACGATTTATCTCGGCTACGGCACGTCCTTCAACCCGTCCGCCGAAGGCCTGTCCCTGGGCACGTCCACCGCGCTGCTCGAGCCCGAGGAAAGCACCAACATCGAGATCGGCACCAAGTGGGAGTTCTTCCGAAACCGTCTCGCGCTCAACGCTGCCCTCTTCCGCACCGACAAGTCCAACGCCCGTTCCACCGATCCGCTCACCAGCGTGGTCTCGCTCGCCGGCGACCAGCGCGTCCAGGGCTTCGAGCTCGGCGCCTCCGGCATGATCACCGAAAACTGGGGCATCTTCGCCGGCTACGCCTACATGGAAAGCGAGGTCCTCGACTCCGCCAACGCCACCGAGATCGGTTCCGCCCTCGCCCGCGTCCCCCAGAATTCCTTCAACCTCTGGACGACCTACCGCCTGCCCTTCGGCCTCACCCTCGGCGCCGGCACCCAATACATGGACGAGGTGGACCGCAGCACGACGACCCTGAACCAGGTCGCCCCGAGCTACTGGCTCTACAACGCCATGGCTTCCTATGAGGTGAACAAAAACCTGACGCTGCGTCTCAACGTGAACAACCTCACCGACGAGCAGTATGTCGATCGCGTCGGCGGCGGCCACTACATCCCCGGCCCGTCCCGCTCCTTCATCCTCACCGCGATCTTCGCGTTCTGATTTCCTGCTACTCGTTCTTCGTTCTCTTTCTCGTTCTCGTTCTCAACCGTCCGATCCCGCCGGGACTGATCCGATGGCCGCGAGAACGAAGAACGATTAAGAGAACGAGAACGATTTGATAACAATTCCGCCTCCCATGATCCTCGACATCCCCGACATTCTCGCCCCCGAACAGCTGGCCGAAGCCCGCCGCCTCCTCGAAGCCGCCGACTGGGTCGACGGCCGCATCACCGCCGGACACCAGGGCGCGCTCGTCAAAGACAACCAGCAACTCCCCGCCGACCATCCCGTCGCCCGCCAGGTCGGCGAGGTGCTCCACCGCGCGTTGCTCAAAAACCCGCTCTTCGTTTCCGCCGCGCTCCCGCTGCACGTGCTCCCGCCGATGTTCAACCGCTACACCGGCGGACAAAATTTCGGCACGCACGTCGACGGTTCCATCCGCCAGATTCCCGGCACGCACCAGCGGCTGCGCACCGATCTCTCCGCCACGTTCTTCTTCGCCGGACCCGAGGAATACGACGGCGGCGAGCTCATCATCGAGGACACCTACGGCTCCAAAAGCGTGAAGCTCCCCGCCGGCCACCTCATCCTCTATCCCGGCACCAGCCTGCACCGCGTCACCCCGGTCACGCGCGGCACGCGCCTGTGTTCTTTTTTCTGGATACAAAGCCTGATCCGCCGCGATTCCCAGCGCGGGTTGCTCTTCGAACTCGATCAGGCGACCCAGAGCGTCGGTGCCGCGCAACCGGGTTGCCCCGCCTCCGTCCAACTCGCCGGCGTCTACCACAACCTCATCCGCGAGTGGGCCGACACCTGAGCAACTCCCCGCTTCGCCCCGCCGCCACGGCGGGGTTTTTAAAGCCATACAATTGAGACCGATTCTCGAAAGCAGACCGTTCACCCCTCCATGAAGATTGCAAAAACATCCCCGGCCGATGCCTGGAAATTTGCCGGCTCCATTGTCGGAGCCATCGCCCTCCTCGCCGCCTTTCTCCGGCTGTTACACCGCTAATTCAATTTCTCCCTTTCGTCCGGTTCTTGGTCGTTCCGGGCGACGTCAGGTCAGTCAGGTAAAACAAGGTCAATGGCCGCCGGACTTGGTCGTCCGGCGGCCTCCTATTCCCAAGATCACCATGCACAAAAACTCACTTTTATTCCGACACTTTTTCGTCGCTGCTTTACTCGCCGGACTCGGCCGCCTGCCCGCTCAAGCCGGCACCGACTCTGAAATTGTCGAACTCCCCGAAGTTCTCGTCACCGAACCCACCGGCTCCTTCGCCACCGCTGCTTCCGTCGGCACGAAGACGTCCACTCCCATCGCGGAAATTCCACAGACCATTTCCGTCATCACCCGCGACGAACTCGACCTGCGCAATGCCAAGGGAGTCGCCGAGGCTCTCCGCTACACCGCCGGCGTCTCCACCGACGCCTATGGTGAAGATCCGCGCGGCTATGCCTGGGCCAAAATCCGCGGCTTCGATGTCTCCTTTGACAGCCAGTATCTCGACGGTCTCCGGCTCACCAATTACGAATTCCCCGAAGCCTTCGGCCTTGAGCAAATCCAAGTGATCAAGGGCCCGGGTTCCGTGCTCTACGGGCAGTCTTCTCCCGGCGGCTTGATCAGCAACCTGAGCAAACGGCCCACCGCGACCACCTTCGGCGACGTCAGCTTTGAGCTCGGTTCGGACCAATCCTACGAGACCACGCTCGACACCGGCGGACCCGCCAATGCCGGCGGCACCGTGCTCTATCGCCTCACCGCGCTCTTCCGCGACAATCAGGAAGACAGCAACGGCTACCCCGTGAACGCCCGGCGCTACTACATTGCGCCCGCCCTTACCTTCAACCTCTCCAAAGCCACCACGCTCACCCTGCTAACCAGTTATTTCCACGGCGAAAGCACCCAGGTGCCCGGCTTCGTCGCCGATCCTGCCGGCAATCCCACCAATGTTTACTACAACAACAAAAACTGGGATCTGGAGGAAAACGACATCTACCGCCTCGGCTACGAACTCGAACATCGCGCCACCGCCGATCTCACGTTCCGCCAGCACGCGCGCGTTTCCCGTTACGATGTGCTCGACTACTACGTGAACAGCCTCGGTTACACCGCGCCTCCCATCCTCGACCAAAGCGCCTCCATCTGGCAAAGCTCCTCCCGCTCCTTCACCCTCGACAACCAGGCCGAACTCAAGCTCACCGGCGAACACATCGACCAGACCTTGCTGGCCGGGCTCGATTATACCTGGAGCTCCGCCAACACCCAGTATTACGAAGACCCGGTCGCCGGACTCGATATCTCCAATCCCAACAACAGCGCCCCCATCGCCCGGCCCACCACACTCTATAGCGACTCGTATCAGACCATCGCCCAGACCGGCCTCTATGCGCAGGATCAGATCAAGCTGGACCGCCACTGGATCACCACCCTGAGCGCCCGCTACGACTGGGTTTCCAATGACCTCAAGGAGCGCACCACCGGCAACAGCCACACCAAGCAAGACGATCAGGCGCTATCTGCGCGCGCGGGTCTGGCCTATGTTGCGGACAACGGTCTCGTGCCCTATGTCAGTTACTCCACGTCCTTCTTCCCCAACTCCGGCGCGGACTTCTCCGGTGCTCCGTTCGATCCCACCGAGGGCGAACAATACGAGATCGGTCTCAAATACGCTCCGAAAAACAGTCGCGGCACGGCCACGCTTTCACTCTTCAACCTCACGCAGGGCAACGTGCTCACCGACGACCCGGCGCACATCGGCTCCTCCGTGCAGACCGGCGAAGTTCGCTCCCGCGGCGTCGAGTTCGAAAGCAAGCTCGCCCTGACGGGGAACCTCAACCTCCTCCTCAGCGCCTCCTACGCCGACATCGAGATCACCCAAAGCAACACCGGCGATCAGGGCAACGTCCCCGGCCTCACGCCCCGCGCCCTCGCCTCCTCCTGGCTTGATTACACCTTCCACGACGGCGTGTTGTCCGGCCTCACCTTCGGCGGCGGCGTTCGCTACATCGGCTCAAGTTATGCGGACAGCACCAACACCCGCAAAAATGGTGACTACATCAACTTCGACCTCGCCGTTCGCTACCTCCGCGGTGACTGGGTCTACTCTGTCAACGTAACCAATCTCTTCGACGAGGTCGCACTCACCAGCGACGGCTACAGCTACAACGAGTCAGGCGGCCGCACCGTCCGCGCCAGCATCGCCTACCACTGGTAATTCCCCGCTGCGCAAACCTGTGCTGGGAATCCCGACCATTTCAAGGGGATCCCGGCCTCACCGTCTGCCGACCATCCAACGACCTCCATGCGCAAACGACTCTGGCAATTCCACTCCTGGCTCGGCTTGGTCGCAGGCCTCGGGCTCGTCGTGATCGGCCTGACCGGCAGCCTGCTCGTCTTCCATGACGAAATCGACGTGTTGCTCGACCCCGCCCTCGTTCGTGTCGTGCCATCTCCCGGCGGACGCCTGCCGGCAACCCGACTGGCCGCCTCCATCAATCATCAGCTCCCCGGCTATGAAATCGCCGGTTGGGGCATCGACCACGACGATCCCGCCCACGCCGATTTTCTCTACATCCGCAGGCACGGGTCGGCAAAGTGGCTCGTCTCCTCCGTCAATCCCTACACCGGCCAAATCCTCTCAAGTCCCCACGACGGCACCTCCACATTCACCGGCTGGTTGCTCGAGCTGCACTACGCCTTTTTCGGCGACCATCTCGGCATCTTCATCGTCGGTCTTTTTGGCACCCTGCTCTGTCTGCTCGGCGTGAGCGGCGTCTGGCTTTATCGGTGTTTCTGGAAACACCTTTTCACCCTGCGCTGGGGACGGAGCACACGTATCCTGTTCTCGGATATTCATAAATTCATCGGCATCACCTCGGTCGCCTTCAATCTCCTTCTCGGTTTCACCGGCGCTTGGTGGAACCTGTCGCATATCGTGGAACACTGGACGACAGGCGGGGATGATGAACGCCCCGCGCCCACCGTGCGCCTCTACTCGGACACCCTTGATTTCGACTCGATCCTTGTCGATTCCACGACGCGCCTCCCCGGCTTCAAGGTGAACTACCTCGACTTCCCTGTCGAAGCCGGCTCGCCCTTCACGCTTTACGGGCAAACTCCGGGAAGCTTCCTCTCCGGCCCCTATGGCAGCACCGTCTCCTATGATGCGCACACCGGAGAATTTCGCGCAGCCAGTGACTTGAAGCAGTCCGGACAGTGGACGCGCGCGGTCGATGCCTTCACCCCGTTGCATTACGGCACATTCGGAGGTCTCCCGGTCAAAATCCTCTGGTCGCTCGGCGGTCTCGCTCCCGGCCTTCTTGCCATCAGTGGTTTCCTGATGTGGTTCCATCGCCGCCGCCGCCCGCCCGTCCCCATCAAGAGCTAGACGCCGCCCTCTTCTTCCTGAACCATCATTTCTTTTCCCATGCTTCGCTCCGTCATCTTTTGGCTTCACTTAACCGCCGGACTCGTCGCCGGCCTCGTCATCGCCGTGATGTCCTTCACCGGCGCCGCCCTCGCGTTCGAAAATGAGATTGTCGCTTGGGCCGAGCGCGACGTTCGCCGTATTGATATTCCCGCCAACGCCAAGCCGCTGTCGCTCGACGAACTCGTCGCCGGCTTCCGCGAAGACTACCCCGATGTGCGCTTCGGCGGCATCACCGTGTCATCCGATCCACACGACGCCTTCGCCGTCTCCGCCAGTCGCGACGGCACGTATTACATTAACCCCTACACCGGCGACATCCGCGAACCCGACTCCACCCGCACCCATGATTTTATGCACCTCATGGAAGACTGGCACCGCTTCCTCGCCCGCTCCGGTGATCAACGCCCCTACGGCAAAGCCGTCACCGGCGCCTGCAACCTCGCCTTTCTCTTCCTGGCAATCTCGGGCCTCTGGCTCTGGTGGCCGCGTGCCTGGAACCGCCGCATCCTGCGCCCATCGCTCCTGTTCACCGGCGCGAAGGGCAAGGCCCGCGACTGGAATTGGCACAACGTCGTCGGCTTCTGGTCCCTGCCCGTCCTCATCGTCCTCACCACCAGCGGCGCGGTCATCAGCTACCGCTGGGCCGGCAATCTCGTTTACCGCCTCGCCGGCGAAACCCCGTCCGCCCAAGGCCCCACCGCTCCCGCCACCGACTACAAAATCGAGCGCCCCGAAGGCGTGAAAAAAATCACCTACTCCGCCGCACTCGCCCGCTTCCAGACCGAGTTCCCCGCCTGGGAAACCATCACCCTGCGCGAAGGCTTGCCGCCACGCCGCGGCGCTCCCCAACCGACGCTGAACGCCGACGCTCAACCCCCGACACCCAGCGCGCAACCGACCTCGCCTGCGCGCGCACGCGGCCCGCAGCCCTACAGCGCCACCGTTCGCGAATCCGGCCGCTGGTATGTCGCCGCCTCCACGCAGGCCGTGCTGCACCCCTTCACCGGCGAGTTGCTCGACCGCACCGGTTACGCCAACCAATCCGCCGGACGCCAGGCCCGCTCCTGGCTGCGTTTCCTGCACACCGGCCAGGCACTCGGCTGGTTCGGTCAACTCATCGCCGGACTGGCCTGCGTAGGCGGACTTGTTCTCGTTTATACCGGCTTCGCCCTGAGCTGGCGCCGCTTCCGCCGCCGACCGTAGCGCAACTCGCCCCCTGCCCTGTCAACGTGCAACGGCGAATCGTTCTCTTTCTCGTATTCGACTGCCAAACAGCCTCGCGACCCCGGCTACGACGAACCCGTTTGCTCAAAAAAAAGCCGGCCTGCGATCAAGCAGGCCGGCGTGGGTGATTAAGCGGATTCCCGCTTACAACCGGTAACGATCAGGTATCGTTATTATTCAAGAATTCCACCAACGCATCAAGATAGCCCTGCACGTTGCCATCCTTGAGTGCGGAAAACTTAATGGTGCCCGAATACAACTCGTGCGACTCGATATCGCTAGAATAGTAAAAGGGCGTGGTGATAATGTTGGTGATGGATTCGGCCGCGACCGTGTAAGTCCCCACTGAATCGGCAAACGCCTCTTCTTCGGTGCTGTAATTACTGTAAACGGTTTTGGAAGATCCCGCGTAGCTGTTGACGCCTGTCAGGAATACATAATCGCTGACGTCCTCGTAGAATGATGTAAAACTCAGCACAAAAAAAGCGGTGCTGGTTCCCTTGTAGGACGTGGTCGAGATCGCACTGGTGGGAGTGTAAGCCGAGCGCTTCTCCGTATAGCTCGTCAACGAGCTTTCAACCCCCAGGGTTTCCTTGGGGAAGAACCCGTAGATAACCGACCCCTGTCCCAGATCGGCCGGGTTGCCCAAATAGACGATCGTCGAACCACTGACCGCGAACAGGCCACTCTCGATGTCGGAATACCCTTCGTTGGTATTTTCCACGATATAGTCGAGTCCATCCGAGCCGAAAGAAACCTGCTTGAGCGACCAATCCGCCGCTGTCGTGGTCTCAGAGTAAGCGGCCAGCGGGCCAGTCTCGAGCCAGGTCGTGATCAGCTCCTGATTGGAGATTTTCTGCTTTACGATGACCGTCTTGTCCTGCGACTTACCCAGCGTTGCCGTATTGCTGATATCTTGGTGATCGACGGTTTCACCATCGACGACAAAGCCGCCATTTTCAGAGGCTACGACCAACGCGAAAGTGGCGTCGCCGATTTTGCCGGTAATGCCCGGGGTGGCGAATACTGATGATGTCACTGCTGCGAGCAGCAGCGCTGCGAACGTAATCTTGGTTTTCATAGGTTGTTAGTGTTTAGAAACGCGGAATTGAGCTGAACGGCTCAGGCAGATCAATTGCAGCTACTTCACGTCTTAGCGATACTGTGCTGCATCAATTCATCACTTATAAGCAGCAGCAACGCACCCCCGCCAACAAAGTTAAACCCTCCTTTCAAGGTTCACCTGAAAACTCGTTTCTTAATCCATACGCACACGCCTAACCGGCGGTCCCAGCGGTCCCGCCCTACCCGCCTAACGCCCCCACATCCACGAACCGCACCACCGCCCTCGCCTGCGCACGCGATTCGGCCAGTGATACGGTAAGGCGCACTTCCCAGTCGTTGAGCTCGTCTTTGTCCACGAGCACCTGCGCCACCATCCACGACAACACGCCGTCCGCATCGCGCTCCTCTGCAAAATGCGTGTGCTTCGCCGAGCGCCCCTCGGGGTCCAACCGGAACCGCCCGCGCGCGTCGAAGTAGGTGCCGAACGCCTTCTCGATCCGTTTCGCCTCGGGCGACATCAACGTATGCTCGCCCTCCGCCAGCGACTCGCCGGTCGTGAGTCGCGACTGTGCGCTTTCCCAGTCGCGCGCCGCCACCTCCTGCAAAAACCCAAAGATCGCCGTGCGCACCAACCGCCGGAACGCCACCGCATCGCGCGTGATGTCGAACGACGCCGGTCTCGCCGGTTTGTCACCTGCCAACTCCGCCGCCACGTAGTCCGGATCACGCAAACGTTCCCACTCCTCCAGCAGACTCGAATCAATCCCGCGGATCAGCTCTCGGAAATACGTCTCCATCTCCACGACTTCCTCGGTCTTCGCCGCATCGGGCACCGTCTGCGAAAGCACCTTCCACACCTGCGACAGGTGTCGAAGCAGCAGTCCCTCGCCGCGCTGCAACCCGTAGTCGCGGATGTAATCGGCGAACGACATGTAGCGTTCATACATTTCCCGCGCGATGGACTTGGGCCGCACGTTCTCGTTGCCCACCCACGGATGCACCGCCGCGAACGCATTGAACGTGTCGTATAAAAACTCCCGCAACGGCTTCGGGTGCTCGATCTCGTCGAGCTTCTCCATGCGTTCCTCGTAAGGAATTCCCTCCGCCTTCATCTGCTCAACCGCATCGCCCTTCAACCGGCTGATCTGCTGACGCAGAATCTGATCCGGATCTTCCACGATGGCCTCGCACAGCGTCAGCACATCATACGGATAATCCGGCGATGCCCGGTCAAGCAGCTTCACCGTGTCGAGCAAGTAGAGCGACAGAGCCTGGTGCAGCGAAAAATCATCCTGCAACTCCACATTCACGCGCAGCTTCCGCCCCGACGGCTCTGGTGGAATCCACGACACGATCTTCCGCTCCAACAACGCGCGAAACAACTGGAACGCCCGCTTGCGCAGTCCGCGTTTTTTATGCGACGTCTCGTGGCAGTCCGCGATGAGCTGCCGCATCACTTTGCAACCGTCCTCGTCGCGACCGAGCACTTGCAGCAACATCCCGTGCGACACATCAAACCGCGACACCAACGGCTCCGACGGCGCGACCATCAACCGCTCAAACGTCTTCGCATCCCAACCTACCTCGCCCTCCGGCGCACTGCGCTTGGCCGGCTTCTTTTTCTTCGGATCCCGCGCCGCCTTCTCCTCGGCGCGCTTGTTTTCGATGATGTGCTCCGGCGCCTGCACCACGACATAACCGACCGTGTCGAATCCGCGCCGCCCCGCACGGCCCGCAACCTGACGAAAATCCCGCACACTCAAAATCGCCGCCTTCTTCCCGTCGTATTTCCACAGCTGGGTGAACACCACGGTGCGGATCGGCACGTTGATGCCCACGCCCAGAGTGTCCGTGCCGCAGATGAGTTTGAGCAGCCCCTTCTGGGCGAGCTGCTCCACGAGGATACGATACTTTGGCAACAGCCCCGCGTGGTGCACGCCGACACCATGCCGCAACCAACGCTTCACTTCCTTGCCATACGGACTCGTAAACCGCACGCCCTCCAACGCCGACGCAATGGCCGCCTTCTCCTCCTTCGAACACACGTTGAGACTCATCAGGCTTTGCGCCGCCTCCGACGCCGCCCGCTGCGTAAAATGCACGAGGTAAATCGGTGCGCGTTTGTCTTCGAGCGCCGTGGCCAACCGCTCGGTCAACGGCGTCTCGGAGTATTCAAATTCCAACGGCACCGGCCGACGGTCACTCTTTACCGTCACGGTCGGCGCATGCGTAATGCGAGTGAGCTCCTTCTCGAAAAACTCCGTCGAACCCAGTGTCGCCGACATGAGCAGGAACCGCGTCCACGGCATCATGAGCAGCGGCACCTGCCACGCGTAACCACGCTCGGCATCCGAGTAGTAATGAAACTCGTCCATGATAACGACCTTGATGGCAGCCGCCCGTTCGCCGCCCGCCAGCGCGAGGTTGGCCAGAATTTCCGCCGTGCAGCACAAAATGGCCGCGTCGGGATTCACACTGGCGTCACCCGTCATCATGCCGACGTGGTCCGGGCCGAACTCACGGCAGAGCGACAGGAACTTCTCGTTCACGAGCGCCTTGATTGGACACGTGTAGACCGAACGCTGTCCCGCGCAGATCGCCTTGAAGTGAAACGCCGCCGCCACGAGCGATTTCCCCGAACCGGTAGGCGTGTTGAGGATGACATTGCGCCCGGCAAACAACTCCAGAATGGCCTCCTCCTGCTCGGCATACAGTTCGAGCCCGCGCTCCTTAGACGCTTCGAGAAACCGGTCGAGCACAGCATCCGCATCCGGAAAACCGGTCAAAGGAGCAAGCGGAGCGGAAGCGGCGGGCAAAGAAGACATGCGCCCCACAAGGACCTCTTGGCGTCGATGAGACAAGTCCGGCCCTTCGTCACCGTTAAAAGCCCCACCTCGGAACGGATAAGAGACGCACGGCAGACAAGTTGTATGGCCGGCATAATGAATCGTTTTGTGGATATCTTGATGGCGCTCATGAATGAGATCATGACCCCACTCACCAAGTGCATACTAATCGGAGCGGTTACCCTCGTCGGCGCCGTCCAAGCTTCGGCCAGCGTGCTCGTGCAAGAGTCCTTTACCTACGTCGACGGCAGCCTGACTGGAAACGGTGGGAGCGGCTTTTCGGGGAGTTGGGGCGGAACGGTCGGCACCGGAGCATGGAGCGTATCGAACAATGCCGCCGTGATCACCGGCACCGGCACCAACACAGACAGCCGCTTCATCAATGGCGTTAGCTCCAGCTCCTTTTATTTTTCCTACGACATCAGCGTGAACACGCTGGCGCTCACCGGCACCACCAACTTTGTCGACTACATGCGTCTGGATGTGGGCGGGACCACGTTTTTCACCGGCATTCACTACCAGTCCTTCGGCTACAACGTCGTGGCATCCTCACGCACCGGCAGCAGCACAAGCCAGACGGAGACCTTGCTAACCTCGACCTCGAACACCACCAATATCAACTACACCATCGTAGGCTACTACTCCTTCGATGGCAGCAACACCTCCACGCTTTCCCTGTGGATAAATCCAGCGGACGAAACCTCTGCAGCCACCACCTCCGTCTCCTGGGCCACTGCAACGTCAGCCACCCTGTCTAAAATGGTGCTCTTCCGCTCCGATGGATTAACTCCGGCCAGAGCCGGCACCAACAGCACCACCCTCGATGAGTTCCTGGTCGGGTCAACGTGGGCCGACGTTGCAACCTCTTCAGTGCCGGAACCCAATACGTATTCTGCCATCGTCGGCGCACTCGCTCTGGGTGCGGGCCTCTCACGTCGCCGTCGCCGTTGAGCTCATGACTTTATAGCCGTCATAACGAACAGCGACCAATGACCGGGCCGTGGACTGGGAGTGTTTGATCCTCCCGATTCACGGCCTTGTCATTTTCCCCGAGAAGTCCCGGAAGACTCACTGATCCAGCTTACCGCCCCGCTGCGCGTTTTGCCGGAAATCCGAAGGGGTCTGATGGTAAAGTTGCTTAAAAATACGCCCGAAGGCCGAGGCATTTTCATAGCCGCTCATGAGCGCGACCACCTCGATCTTGTAGTCGGAATTGATAAGCAAATTGCACGCATGCTCCATACGCACACGCATGATCTCCTGCCCGATAGGATGGCCCGTGGCGCGAGTGAAATGAGCGAAGGCCGTGGACCGCGAAACACGCAGATCCTGCAACACGGTTTTGAGCGAAATGCGCTCGGCAAAGTGCTCGCGAATGTAGTGCCGGATAGCAGACACGGCCCGGTCGCTTTCGCCGGTATCATCGGTTGAACGCCTTTTCTCGATGGTAAGCGGCGGAATGCTGACCTGTGTCTGCACAAGCGCTTCTCCACGCATGAGTCCATCCAACAGGCGGGCGCCCTCGTAGCCGATGCGCGAGTGATTCACATCAATGCTTGAAATGGGCACCCGGCAGCACTCGCAGACCTCGCGGCTGTTGTTCACCCCGAGCACCGCGATGTCCTCCGGTATCCGGTATCCCAGATCGAGCGCAACCTGGATAAAGATGTCGGCGTAGATGTCCTCCGGCGCGTAGACCGCGAGCGGCAGGCCATGCTTGCGAATCGCCCGGCTCACACGTGCTCTCGCATCACGCGGATCGACGACGATCTGCTCGGCCCAAGAATCAAGGTAAAGCTCGCCCACGACACCGCCCTGCGCGACGACGTATTTTTTAAAACTACGTATGCGGGTAACGACCGGTTCAACCCGCTTGCAGGCAAAGCCCAGAAAACGACGAAAACCCAGCCCACTCAGATAATCGGCCGCAAGCCGGGATATCTGCTCGTGATCCACGTCGATGGCCGCATCGAACCGACTGTCCGGCCCGTTCCCAACTACACTGTGAAGACTGACGATCTTGGCCTTGGGATAAAGAGCACGGTAATCAACGGGGTTACTCCCGGGCATCACGAGGAGCCCGTCCACCTGGGTCGAGCCGAGGTTGAAATCCTGCATGTTGCGCATGAATGAGAGCGTCCAGTCCGCCTCGCGCGCAAAAGCCTGAATGCCGTAATCAAGCTTGTGACTCGACCACTGGAGATGGGCCAGCACGTGACGACGATTCATTCGGGGAATGGGTTCGCGAAAACCAGATCGTGACAACTGAGCCGGGGGCATGGCTCAGGCTTTGTCGGAAACTTCATAAGATGTCAAAAGGCCTCAACCCACGCAGAGACGGAGCCTTACCTGACCAACTCCGGTTCCGTGTAGAGGATGTCGCCGCTGGCTTCGGTGCCCTTGGGGACCTCCAGACCGAAAAATACACCGGTCGCAGGGAAATCCGCCTTCTTGTTCAGAATGACTCCGGCCTTGGTGGCAAATGTGGTCGTCGGGCGTGCGACCTCGATACGGATATCCGTCCACTCGGCTGATTTTTTCACTGGAACCACATATTGCAGGGCCTCGCCGTCGGCATCAAAGAGACGCACCAGAACGTTGCCGGCCATGTCGGACTTCACGCGAAATCGTAACTCGGTGAACTGATCGATGGATTTCAGGTAAAGATAGGCTGCGGAATAGCGGCCGCCCTCGGGAGTGAACACGTAGCGAAGCCGGAGGACGGATTTCCCGTCGATCGACACAGGCTCCACCGTGCCATCGACTCCCTTGGCCGGAGTATAGGCCCAATAATTGGACCTAAACCAAAGCGAAGCCTCGCTATTGGGAAGCGTGTCGGCGAGCAACGGACCGGCAAATAATGACACGCCGAGACCGGCGCAGAGCAGGAGGTTTTTCATGGAGGTTTTCATTGAGATAAAAGGGGTGATCATTTGCCCGATACACGTGGCAACAGGCGTATCAGCACCGGGTAGTCAGGGACGGCAAACTGCTCCACCATGAGACGACCGCCGAGTAATTTGGTGGCGGGTTGCGAGACCTCACCAGTCATCAGATCGGTGGCCTCAACGTAGAATTTTCCGGGGTCGACCGCGAATTCAAGGTCGGCGCTGCGCACGCTCTGGTCGCTCGGACGCTCGGCCGACCACACGGCAAAAACCGGGCGACCAGCTACATCGCTGAATGGATAGAGCATGATACGACTCAACGCGGGCAGCGGATCGCCGTCCCAAATGCGCGGACGGTCTTCGGTGCGATCAGAGAACGGGAAAACCTTGGCCTTAATGTCACAGCCGGAGGTAAAGCCGATCGTGGCGCGGGCCACCGACTGCACCGCGTGGTAGGCGGGCTTGGGCGATCCGTCCGCACGCACAAGACCAAAGAATCGCTCGGCCTCGAAGTCGCCACCGGTATGACCCGAATCGTCGAGGAAATCGTATTGGATGTTAACCGTCACGCCCAGCGCGAGCGCCTCCATAAAACGACGCTGCGAGTAGCGGGCCTGCGCGGCTTCGTTGACGCCAGAATACAGAAACGTGCGCTTTTTTTCTCCTTCGCGAAAGGTAGACCAGCCGGACTCGGTGAACCAAAGCTGCGCGGGGCCGTGCTGTTTCTTCAGTTCCTCCCGATACATGCCTACAAAGGATGCGAAGGACCCATCGCTGTCGGCGACGGCAAAACCCACCTTCTCGACGTAGCTCGGGATATCGCGATGCGGAATCACCTCCGGAGGTGATCGGAAGCTGTAAGGGTGATCCGTAATGCCATCGACATCGATCGAGATACCCATGGCCAGCTGCCGGTAGTTCTGCGGCGTGGTGCCTCCGAGGCCGATGACTTTCATGCGCGGGTTAGCCGCCTTGATGGCCACTGCGGCGGTGTTAAGGAGTTTCACATAACGAGCCAGCCAAGGCGATAGCGACCGGTCTGGATCGAGCCCCGTCCAGTTATTGTGCGGCGGGCCACCAGTGAAGGAGACGGAGCCAAAAGGCTCGTTAAGAACTTCGATGGCTTGAATCCGGCCATCAAGCTCCTTGGCGAGCCAAGCGGCGGCACGCGCATAAGCCTCGGCATCCCACGCATCCTCGTAGATGGGATTATGGTCGGCAAAACAGGCGATGACCTTGAGTCCATTGGCATGGGCCAGCTCGATCCATTCGCGGGTGTTTTCGGAGATTCGATACTCGCCGCGCACCGGTTCGACATCACGCCAGACGATCTCGTCGCGAATCCAACCCACACCCATTTCGGCGATCATCGGGATGTGACGGGATGCATCCCAAGGATTCATCCACCCGGTCTTGTGACTGAAGTGGGTGGCCACACCCATATGATCGTTGAGGATGGGTTGTGAGTCGGCCGCCAGCATAGAGGAGGTCGCACAAAACAAGGCGGTAAGGATGGGGATATATCGGGACATGAAAAAACGGAGGGAGGAACGGTCATTCGCCCATCGATACAGGCGAAAGGAACGGGCACGAAAAGTCATTGTGGAGCCACCGCACCGACGAAAAGGCTGCCGGTGTTGACGGCCGCGACCATCTCGGGCTGGGACATGAGGCCGATGTGGCCGTCGAGAAACACCATGTTGGCCTTGGTGCCTCCATTGTGGGGGAAGGCCGGGTATGAATTGTTCTCCGGGCTCTTAGAGGAGGCATTGAGCCAACGGGGATTGTTGGACTGCCATGTCTTGGAAAGCCGGGCGTCGGCCGATTGGTAATCGATATAGAGGACCGTGCGAGTAGGCGCTGAAAACAACGGTATTGGTTTGCCGAGAGGTTTAAAGTCGCTGCCTCCGCTCACGTGTCCAAGCGCACCGTAGGAAACCTTACCTTCGGGAAATGTCTGCCCTTTGTAAGTCCACGTCGGAGTGTAGGTGCCGCTAAATCCCGTATTATCCAGAGGACAGGAGAACACCTCCGAACTGTTGCAGTAGGCAGGAAACAACTCCCACCACCAAGCCGTGTTGGTAATCGGAACACCATTTTTGACTGTGCCGTAAGTGGGTGGATACACGTTTTGGTGATCCTGAGCGTAGAGTAGTGTCGCCTGACCGAGCTCGCGTAGATGAGAGGCACACTGGGTAGTGCGCGAAGAATCACGGACCTTCCCGATGACATTTAGACTGATCAGCGCGAGAACGCTTATGATCGCGATGACCGCCAACAACTCGACCAAAGTGAAAGCACTTCCCCGTAAAAACCCCTTCCGCGATGCTGCGATCGGACGAATGGCGATCCTTGCGCTGGGGAGGGGTGAACCGAAGTGCATAAGCCGAGAATGTTTCCCAACCATCAAGTCTCAAATTTAAAGGCTATGCCCACGGATCAAGTTACCTGCCGAGCGTCCAAACTACGATTGGCCGGTCCTTCGAAAATCCACCGAATTGAACGCACAGTTGGGCCTGTAGGGTTATATTTCATGTCGCAATTTCCATCCGGCCGGCAGCTGGTTGACTCTGTGCAAACGAGCTCTCTTCGTGCCCTGAATGAATCCTTGGCTGGCACTTGCTCTCGGTCTGGTCGTTCTCTACTTCGGTGCGCAAGCGCTCGTCAAAGGCGGCGCGAGTCTCGCGCTACGCCTCGGGCTCACTCCTCTCGTCATCGGTCTCACCGTCATGGCGTTCGGCACCAGCAGTCCCGAAATGGTCGTGAGCGTGCAGGCCGGCCTCACCGGCAACGGCGCGATCTCCATCGGCAACGTCGTCGGCTCCAACATCTGCAACATCGCCCTTATCCTCGGTCTGTGCGCGCTGGTCACTCCGCTCACCGCCAGCGTCCAGGTCATCCGCCGCGAAGTGCCGATCATGATCGGTGCCTCGGTCGTCGCCCTGCTCATGTTGATGGACGGACACCTCGCCCGCTGGGAGGGTGCCGTGCTGCTCACCGGTCTGATCGTCTATACCGTCGTCACGGTTCGCCAGGCGCGCGCCGAAACCGCCGCCACCGAAGCCGCCAAGGAATACACCACGGAAATCGGCCCTAAACCCGAGGGTCTCGGCAAGAGCGTCGCCCTGGTCGTCGGCGGTCTCGCCGGGTTGATTCTCGGGTCGCATTTTTTTGTGCAGGGTGCCGTCACGCTCGCCGAATCGTGGGGCATGAGCCAGGTCGCCATCGGCCTGACCATCGTCGCCGTCGGCACCAGCCTGCCCGAGCTCGCCACGTCGCTCGTCGCCGCCCTCAAAAAAGAAAGCGATGTGGCCATCGGGAATGTCGTCGGCTCAAACACCTTCAATGTTCTTGGTATTCTAGGAGTGGCCGCGCTGATCCGTCCGATTGACGCGCCCGGACTGGAATGGGGCGATCTGCTCGTCATGCTGGTCGTCGCCATCGCCCTGCTCCCGCTGGCCAAATCAGGCGGGCGAGTGAGCCGCTGGGAAGGTGCCGCTCTGTTCTCCACGTATGTCGGCTACACCGCCTGGTTGCTGCTGCGTTCCTCGGCGTGATGCAGTAGGCGTTTGCCTCGGGAGGGGCTCGGGGCGAATCTCTAGGCAGCCCATGCGCTTGCTCTCTCTCTTGCTGCTGCTCCCCCTCTCCATGTCCGCCCAAACCCTGTCTGCCGGTGACCGCGTTGAAACCCTGCTCTCGCGCATGACGCTTGAGGAAAAAATCGGCCAGCTCTCGCAAGGTGTAGTGAACACGCCGGAACACGCCGAGGCCGCCATCGCCGCAGTGCGCGCCGGCCGGCTCGGTTCGTTTATCCTGAGCGCACCGCCCGAGATCGCCACCGGGCTGCGCAATCGGCTCCAACACGCCGCCGTCGACGAAACCCGGCTAGGCATCCCGCTCATTTTCGGCGCCGACACGATTCACGGCTACCGCACCACCTTCCCGATTCCGCTTGGTCTCGCCGCCGCATGGGATACCGATCTGGTCGGGCGCACGCAGGCCGTCGCCGCTCGCGAGACACGCTCCGTCGGCATCGAGTGGATTTTTGCCCCGATGTGCGACCTGGCCCGCGATCCGCGCTGGGGACGCGTCGCCGAGACGTTCGGCGAGGATCCGTTTCTCAACGCCAGCCTGGTCGCCGCTTCGGTGCGCGGGTTTCAAGGAACGGATCCGTCCTCGCCCGATCACACTGCGGCCACCCTCAAGCACTATGTCGGCTACAGCGCGGCCACCGGCGGTCGCGATTACAACACCACCGACATCACTCCCTTCACCCTGCGCAACGCCCACCTACCCGCGTTCGAAGCCGGCATCCAAGCGGGTGCCCTCACCGTCATGAGCGCCTTCAACGCCATCGACGGCATACCCGCCGTCGCCAATCGCGAGTTGCTCACCAATGTCCTGCGCGGTGAGTGGGGATTCACCGGCTTTGTGGTCAGCGATTGGGAAGGCGTCTCCGAAGCCATCAAGTGGGGCTACGCCGCGACACCAGCCGAAGCCGCCCGCTTCGCGCTCATCGCCGGCAACGATGTCGAAATGGTTTCACACACCTACCGTGATACGCTCGCCGCGCAGGTTGCCGACGGCACCGTGCCGCTCGCCGTCATCGACGAGGCCGTGCGTCGCGTGCTCCACGTCAAATTCAAGGTCGGTCTCTTCGAAAAACCGTTCGCCGATCCCGAAGCATCGGCGAAAACTTTCCTCCAACCCGAAGCGGTCGCCCTCGCACGCGAAGCCGCCGCCCGTTCGCTGGTGTTGTTGAAAAACGATGGTTCCCTGCCGCTCTCCGCGTCCGCCCGTCGCGTGGCGCTCGTCGGCCCGCTCGCAGACGACGCTTCGGAAATGCTCGGCACCTGGCCGGCTCACGGCAGGCCCGGCGATGTCGTCACCCTCGCCGCAGGCCTGCGCACGCGACTCGGAACGACTGCCACCCTCACCGTGGCGCGCGGCTGCGACCTCTTGCCTTCCGGTCCACGCACGCACGCCTTGCCGGATGGCTCGGTGGTCATCGATGAAGACGCCAGTCACGCGGCCGTCCTCACCGACGAAAACGATTTCAACCAAGCGGTCGCCGTCGCCCGCGAAGCCGATGTGATCATCGCCGCCGTGGGCGAACCTCGCGGTTGGTCCGGCGAAAACGCCTCCCGCGCCGATCTCTCACTCACGGGCCGCCAGCCGGAGTTGTTACGCGCGCTCGCCGCCACGGGAAAACCCCTCGTGGTCGTGGTGTTCAGCGGACGTCCACTCGCGCTCGCCGAAGTCTCCGCGCAGGCCAACGCACTCGTGCAGGCCTGGCACCCGGGACTACAAGGCGGCGCGGCACTCGCGGCGGTGCTTTGCGGAGACATCGCACCGACAGGACGCCTGACGATGTCGTTCCCGCGCGCGACCGGTCAGGTGCCGGTGTTCTACAATTATCATACAACAGGGCGCCCCGAGATGGTCGATTACCGCGACCTCAGCCGTGACCCGCTTTTCCGTTTCGGTTTCGGCCTGACCTACACGAGTTTCAAGTTTGGCAAAGTCGAGATCACCGACACCGCGATGGCGCGCACCACAGTGACCAACACTGGCAAACGAGTCGGTGAAGCCGTGCCCCAGCTCTACATCCGTGATGTGGCCTGCTCCGAAGGGGCACGACCTGCGCAAGAGCTGCGCGGCTGGCAACGCATCACCCTTGCACCGGGCGAAACACGCACAGTCGAGTTCGCACTCACCGACGAAGTGCTCGGTTTCGTGAACCGCGAAGGACGCCACCGCGTCGAACCGGGCGAGTTCCGCGTATGGATCGCCCCGTATGCTGGCACCGATGAGGCCGTCATTTACCAACGACGTTAAGCGCTTCTGGGATTGCCCGACGCCCAACATACCCTTACTTCTTGCCTCCTTATGGGACGTCAATGGCTCCACGCGAAACGCGCGATCGTTAACAACAAAAAAGGTCAACTCGTCGGCAAACTGGTGAAGGAAATCACCGTTGCCGCGAAAATCGGCGGAGCCGACATGGGTGCCAACGCCCGTCTCTTCGCTGCGGTCGAGAAGGCCAAGAAGGCCAGCTGCACCCGCGACGTGATCGAACGCGCCATCAACAAAGGTGCCGGCATCGGCGGCGAGAAGATGGTCATGGACCACATCGTCTTCGAAGGCTACGCGCCGCACAAGGTGCCGGTCATCGTCGAAGTCTACACCGACAACGTCCAGCGCACGACCCCCGAGATGCGCGTGCTCTTCAAGAAGGGCATCCTCGGCACCACCGGCAGCAACAAGTTTCTCTTTGAACACGTCGGTATCGTCGAGGCCCACACGACGGCCACCGATGTTGACCTCGAAGCCGCCGCCATCGAGGCGAGTGCCAATGACTTTGAGCCGATCAGCCACGAGCAAAACGACGACATCCCCGAAGGTGTGACCGGTGCGCGTTTCCACACGGATCGCACGCAAGTCCACGCGGCCACCACGTGGTTGAGCGCCAACGGCTGGACGGTGGTGACCGGAGAAATCGGTTACGTCGCCAAGATGTTCCCCGAATTGACCGACGAACACCGCAGCGAAGTCGGCGAATTCCTACAAGCCCTCGAAGAGCACGAAGACGTGCAACGCGTGTGGGCGGCGGTGAAGTAATCTGGCGCACTACGCGCATAGGAGCGGCTATGCACCGCGATGGCTCGCTGCCGTCGCGGACTGCCTGCCCCTTCAATCATGGCGCCCTGTAGCCCTTGGGTCCGCCGAGCCGCATAAAGCGCCGGTGGACCTGACTGGCGGCCACAAGCGCCGCCATCGCCATCAGGCATGCGACCACAAAGGTGTAACGATAGGTATTGCCCGTCTGGTCGATGAGCGCGCCGATCAGGGGCGCGAACACCAGATTGACCGGAGAGGCGATGAAGCTGGACGCTGAGTGAAATTGCGCGAACTTCTCCTGAGGGAAAAGCCGCTGGGTCAGCGATGCGGCACTGGTTAAATAACAGCCCGACAGGACGCCGTGCAGCACCCAGGCGATCAGAAATGTGTTCGGCGTCGTCGCATAGAACCCGCCCCACAAGGCGACGGCCAGATAGCCCAGCATGGTCGCGATGGCCATACGCAACGGGTGAAACAAGTCCGCCAGCCACCCAAGGAAGTAGGACAGGCACAGTGAAATCAGGTAGGTCAGCGCCAGAAATTTGCCGTAAACATCCATATCCAGCCCGAGGCTGCGCGCGTAGGGAATGGCGAATACGTTTACCGGAAAAAACACCAGCGAGGACGCCACCATCATAACAAAAACCAGCACGTAATAAGGCTTCGAAAAGCACTCCCTAAAATAATCCTTCGCGCCGTCACAGAACCGTTGCGCCACCCGTTTACGTCGCGGATCCACCGGTGGCGGCGGCGGGTAATCGCCCTCGCGCACCTTGAGACACACCCAAGTGAACGCCACTCCGTAGAAAACACCGATGGACACCATGATGACGGTGAAGTGCTCCGGTGCCTTCCCTATCAGCCAAAAGTTGAAAATCATGCCGTCGATCAGGCTGATCGCGCGAAACATCCCGTAAAAACGACCGAGCATCGGCTTGGGCACCACGTCGTTGATCAGCCCGCCAAAGACCGCGCCACCGGCGATGGTGGCGGCTTCGAAGGCGGCCCAGAATACGCCGAAACAAATGACCGAGACCAGCAGCTCGCTTTCTTTGGGGAACAGACCGTGCACCCACTTCGCAATGAAAGGCGTCACCGCCAGACCGAGCATGCCAAACGCCGCCAGCGGCGTCGTCACCAACAGAAAGGGAATGCGCCGCCCAAATCGTCCGCGATGGCGGTCGGATTTGACGCTGATGATCGGTCCGATGATCAGCCCGATAAAAACCGGGAACGAACTCATCAAGAGTCCGTAGACCAGATTGGGCACGCCCAGATGGTTGAGATACCAGCCGGCCAGCGATCCGACCGAGCGATCCCGCATCGACCAGGCGAAGTCGCCAAATAACAGCCAGCAAAACAACGTCACCAGTCCCGCCGTGGTGTAGGTAAGCGTGCCCGCACGCCAAGTCTTTGGCTCGGGCACCTGCGAGGGGGTCGTCGAGACTTCGGCGGTGGCATCGGCGGCGTCTGGGAGAGGGGTATTCGACATGGCGCGGGGTTTTCTCAGTCGAGACGATTGGTTTCAATGACCTTGGCATACCACCGGGCACTGAGCTTGGGCGTCCGGCGCTGCGTGGAGTAGTCAACATGCACGATGCCAAACCGCACGCTGTAACCCACGCCCCATTCAAAATTATCCATGAACGACCAGAGGAAATACCCTTTCACCGGAACGCCGTCGGCGATCACCCGGCCGAGCTCGGACAGATAACTGCGCAACAATTCGCGGCGATGCAGGTCGAGCACCTCGCCCCCGACCACCGGCTCGTCTTGATAGCCGCAGCCGCTCTCCGCGACATACAACGGCTGTTTTCCATAAATATCCGTGAGCAGACGCGGACACCAAAACATCGCCTGTGGCGTGATCTGATACCAGTCGCTGTCGGTCATCGGATACGACTTGGGAAACGGCACCCGTTCGGGTTTTCCGTCGCTGCCGGCGCGCACGTAAAAGCCGGCGTAAATATTCAGCCCGAGAAAATCGGCCGGACGCGTGATGAGATCGAAGTCTCCCGGCTCCACGTGCGGCCGGTCGGCTTCGGCCACGATGCGCCGGTATTCCTCGGTGTAGGCGCCGCGGTGCAGGGGATCGAGCACGCGGATGTTGTCAGCGATGAAGATCTCCTTCGCCGCCGCGAGATCGGCCTCGTTATGAGGATCAAGCGGCATGGGAATACGCGGATTGTCCACAAGCCCGACCACACTGCCCGGCGCGCCGTGTTCACGCACCGCCCTCACTCCGTGACCGTGGCAAAGCAGTGCATGATGATAGGTCTGGTTGACCACTGCGGCAGGCTCGCGCAGGCCGGGGGCGTTGCGGGCGATACCATAGCCGTTGCGAGTGAACGCGATGATTTCGTTGAGCGTGAACCAGTGCTTCACACGGTCACCGTAGGCCTTGACCACGGTATCGGCATAGCGGGCAAATGCATCCACCGTCGCCCGCGACCGCCAGCCGCCGAACCGGTCTTCCAGCGACTGCGGAAGATCCCAGTGAAACATCGTCACCCAAGGCGTGATGCCGTTCTCGGCCATCGCATCGAATACCCGGTGGTAGAAGTCGAGACCGCGCTGATTCACCGCGCCATCGCCATCAGGAATGATCCGTGGCCACGCGAGCGAAAGGCGGTAGTTTTTAACCCCAAGTTCGCGCATAAGGGCGAAGTCTCCGCGGAAGCGGTGGTAGTGGTCACAAGCCTCCGCCGGGGTATCGCCATTGAGAATTTTCCCTGGCTGGCCGCTGAAGTGATCCCACACCGACGCACCTTTGGCGTCGACGGTCGCGGCGCCTTCGATCTGGGCGGCGGCGGTGGCGACGCCCCAGACAAAATCGTCAGGGAAAATGGAGGGACCGGAAACGGGTGAAACCATGGGGTGTTCCATGTTCTCCCGAACAGCATCCGATGAAAGCGGCGACGCTGAGGGAAAGTCATCTTAGACTTAGGAAAACCCGCAACCCCGCCCGAAAGACCCGCTCAAACGTGGGGCCCGTCGGGATATTGATCCCGGAATTCCTTGGGAGTCGTCCCATGGATTTTTTTAAACCAGGCGGAAAAATCGGACGCATGCGAGAAGCCCAACTCGGCGGCGATCTGCTTGAGCGGCGTGGAACTGGTGATCAGCATGCGCCTGCACGTGTCGCGCCGTCGCGACTCGAAATAACGCTTGGGTGTCATCCCCACCTCGTTGCGAAACAACCGGACGAACTGGCTGAGTCCCAGCCCGACTTCGCGCGCCAGATCCATCTCCAGCAGCTTCACCGTCAGAGGCAGCCGGTCGAGATGAGAGAGCGCCTGAAGCACGCGCTCATCACGGGTGCCAAGACGGGAGGGTTTCAGTCCGCAGCCCACCAAGGCTTCATAGAAGCGATCAACGAAGAGCAGCAGGGCAACCTTCACCTTGATGAAATCCTCCAAGCCAAAGGCGACTCCCCCCAACTGGCGGGCATCATCTGTCGGCGCATGCGCCTTCACGCGCTCAAGCAGCGCGCGGGCGGCCACCTCCATCCCGGGGAATCGCGAACGCGGAAACACCAGTCCCATGCCTTGGTCGAACAAGGCGCATCCGTCCGGCCAATGGGCCTGAAAGCGCACCGACAACAGCTCGGCATCGGCGCTGAAACGCTGCTCACGAATCCCCGACCAAGGCAAAATCCACTGGCCCGCCCGGGCCTTGATGGTCCGACCCTCGGAAGACACCTCCGCCTCTCCCTTCAACAGCAACCACACCGCAGTGTAATCGAGAGCCATGACGGTCGAGGTCGCCTGCAGACCCTTGGTGACCACGTTGGCCGTGCCGCCGCGCCCGTTGGAGGGAACGGGGCCTTCGTAGATCCAGAGCAAGTTGGTCCGCAGGGCCAACCAATCCTGATAGCGGGTTGTCAGAAAAGACGGATCCATCACGCGTTGTCCACGGACTCTTCCTGCCGAACGGCCTGACTGCAAGTGTTCCGATGAACGCAAACAACCGCCCCTACCCGCCCGACCTGTCCGCTTGTTCTCCCGAGGCTTCACTGGTCCCGGCTTTTCGGCCTCAGCATGGTGACGATCGTCAATGGGCCGGCGCCGGCTGATTTCTCCAAATAAAACCCCGCGCGATGCGCCGGCGGCACATCCGGCGAATCTCCCTGATAGAGCGTAAACGCACCAGGCGTGGAGAAAGTGACCATCAACACACGTCCTCCGGCCAGTTCCACCGCGACCTCGGCACGGTCGGTGAACCGCGCCGCGCGCACGTTTTTCCAGTAACCGAACGCCGGTGGTCCGCCCTTGGAAAAATCCGCCGACGACAGCGGCTGAAACTCCACCGACAGGCGCGGTTTTCCCTGCAAATGCAAGGCCAGTCCTCTTGTTTTTTTCGGCTCCGCATCACTGGCCGGTGACAAGGTGACTTCGTCAACCAGCGTATCCCCTTCGATACGCAATGTGCGGCTCGCCGAAACCCCCGGACGATACTCGGGCTGGGCGGCGGACATGATCGCGGCATCCGCATCAAAACGCAGGAGCACGCCCTGGTTCCACGGCTTTTGCCCTTCGCCACCGAAGAGAGGCACGTTGTGGTTCAGCCCTTGCCGATAATAGCCACTGGCCATGGGCGAACCGTAGCCCACCGTCCCGGGATCGTGCGTCACATCCACGCCCTCAAACGAAGCGGACCAGTTCAACGCCTCGGCCTGCGAATGCGATTGGTTGACCTGCCCGTAATGGAAAAACACCTGCCACGCCCCTTGTTTGAGCAACGCAAACCGCGTCGATTCAAAGCTGCGAGAGACGACCGGTGGCAGTGCCTCGGCATCCGCCGACACCTCCGCGATGGCGGCTGGCGGATCGATGAGCGCATCCCATGACCGCGTGGACTCCGCCCGCGCCAGTCCCAGGGTCGTCGGCAGGATGCGATAGGTTTGGGCCAGCATCCCCGTGGACACCCGGCCAAGCCCGGTGGCGTCGGCGGGATTGGGAAGTGTTCCGTCGGGAAAACGCAGATAGATCGGCGCCAGCATCAGATTCTGGACGATCGCCGCCTCGCGGGCCAGCCGGTCGCCCTCGCCCAGCAGACCGGCAAAAGTCAGCAGCGGCTCCACGGCCACCACCACGAAACCGTTGTAATTCATCGACTGCTCATACCAGAGGTAGTCGCCGGTCACGCCGCGCCGGAACTGCGCGCGCACCCCGTATTCGCCATCCACTACACGCGACCACATCGCCTCGTCGCGGTAGAGCAGGGCCACCTGCGCCTGCGTGGACCGCTGCCAGAGGCCGATGTTGTGGATGACCTGATAGGTGCGGTCGAGCAGATCGGCTTCGGGCTTGAACAACCCGTCATACCACCGGCTGCGACGCGCCGGCTCGACCCGGTCAAAAATCAACCGGGCCGCCTCCACGAAGCGCGAGACGATGACCGCATCGTCGAGGCTCTGGTAACCGAGCCACGAGTTTTTGCGCTGGGCGACACCGCTACCCCAGCTCCGGTAGTTGTCTGCATAAAAATCGAGCTGTCCGGCCACCCAATCGGCGTAGCGGGCGTCACCGGTGAGTCTGAAGAGCCGGGCGGCGTCGCCCATCTGCTCGGCATTTTTTTTGCGAAACGCCCCCACCCAAGCCCGCGCAATCTTCGGCGTGACCGCCACCCGCTCGCCCGAACGGCTTTTCAGGAACTGCACGTCCTCGCCGGGCACTTCGGTCGTCCAGACCAGAAACCCGCCGTCGGTCGGACTTACAAACTCATGGTTCCAACCCGCCTCCCAGCCAACGCGGTCCTTCGTTCCCCGCATCCATGTGTCGATCTCGGCGCGCTTGTCGGCCACCCACTTGGCCCAGGCGGTATCCGTCTTCATGCGCACGCGGGCGCCGGCCCAATCCTCTTTCGGCGTGCGAAACGCGGAGCCATCCGGCCGCAGTAACTTGAGGTCGGCGAAGGCCGACTCCGGGTGCGGTTTGGGGAAGTCGATCAACTGGTCCGCATCCTTGACCCAGGCGGGTTTCGACGGTGTGCCAACGGACGACGCCGAGGGCTCCGCCGCGACTGTGGATGAGACAGGCAACAGGGCGATCAACAGAAAACTCAACGACGGAACTCTCATGGTTATTCAGGGGGACCAGGCTACGACAGCCCGTCAGACGACCGCCGGATCACTCGGAAACCGACAGAACGAAGTCGTCGAAATGCACGAGCACCTTGTTTTTACTGAACGAGTGAACCCAGATCGACACGAACGCCGTGCCCTCGGGTGCGACGCCCGACAGTCTGAACGGAGTCCACTGCGTTGTCCCCTTTGGGATGGTCAGCAGCTGCTCGTCCTTGGGCTGGGCGCTGGTCAGCGTATGGTTCTTGGTGTCACGAAACCGCAGGTAAACAGCCACGCCATCACCGCTTTTGATTCTAGACCAGAAATCGATCGCGTAGGTCTTGCCCGCCTTGGCCGGGAACCACGCGGACGCCACACCGCTGCCAACGGTAGAATCCTGATCGTTGACCTGCAGTCCCATGCGGCTTGAGCGCGCGGCCTCGGGCACCACCACGCTGATCGAGTCGCCCGGGGCCACAATCCAGCCGTTGAGGCCGTCTTCAAACCCCGGATTGAGCAAGGGCAGATCACCGGCGAACAACGTGGAGGCAAGGCCGGCAAGAAGGAGAAAACAGAGTGAATATTTCATGGTATGATACGGGGAGAGTCGGGGCATTGAGACCGAACGACCAGAGAAAGGAGACCGACCCGGAGTAACTCGGTTTGGATTCAACGCCGAAAGGTCCGACGCCTTAAAGCGAGGCCGACCAACGCAAGCCCGCCAAGCACGAGCCCCAAATTCGCCGGCTCGGGTATCGCAGAGACCGCGCCCAGCACGGTAAAATCATCCATACGCACGACTTGGTCGAAACTCGTGGTCGTGGTAACCACGTAGGCATAAATGCGGAACGAAACCGACGAACCGACGCTGGAAAACTCGGAACCCAAATCGGCCGTCAACGCAGTGGGGATCAACGTAGTCGAACTGGCCCCAGCCGCACGGGCGTCAACCGTCTGCTGAATGGAGGCAAGGTTGCTCGTGTAACCGTCCAGACTGGAGCGCAGGAAAAAATAAGCCGTGAAGGCATCGCTCGCCAAGGACGAGGCGCCACCCAGCGACTGCCCGCCAACCATCGCGGTAAACTGGGATAGATTCAGTGTGGTGCCTGCATCAGGAGTGAGTGTAAACGTGTAGTAATCATTGTGCTCCACGGAGAGCGATTCCGTCGAATAGAGCTGCTGAACAGAGTTGTTCTGATTTACCCGGAAAAAGACGTTGCCGCCCGCGGAGCTGAATCCGTTGGAGCCGGAAACCGCCGTGATTCCCATGGTGACTGCGGATGCAGTCACCTGTGTGGCGGAGGATGTTGCCACCGCAGAACCGCTGGTGAATTGATACAAAGCCAGCGTATCGGCATGGACCGCAGCGGCCATCGCCAGCGCCAGCAGAGACACGCAGCCGCGCAGCACACGAGCCTGGGGTAGGAAAATGTTCATACTGCCAAACATGCCTTGCCCAAGCGCCCAAGCAAGGAAGCGGGGTGACGATTACCCGCTGTTGACTTAGGAAAACCGGTAGTCGGACCGGAGCGATGATCTCACCATGAGTCGCTGCGGAAAGGGACGAGAGGCAGGCCGGCGCCGTTGTAGACATTGGCCACCGGGTTGTTGCGCCAAGCGTAGCGCACCGCAACGGGATTGGACACTCCAGCGGCGGATACCACCAGCATCTCGCCCTCGATGCGCACGGCCGCCGGAACAAAGCGTTTGTCGGGTCCAGCCAGTTCAAACATCTGCGGCTCCTGCCCCCGTGCGGTGAGGCCGGCGGCGTGCGAAAGCCGCACCCGCATCGAATCACCCTCGACAACGACCGACTCGAAACGGGGACCGGAGAACTCGCCTGACTGCCGGTAGGTTCCCGCCAAAGCGACCAAGGCAAGTCGGCGCCCGACATCGCTCTTATTCTTGGGATGAATGTTGGTCGGGTCACCAAGATCAATCGTTACAGCCTGCCCGGTGTTGGGCAGGGACAGCGCCCGGCCCTGCGCTTCGCGGAGAAAAGCCCAAGAGTCGGGACCGCCGCGGGGTGACTCGTAGTTGGCGAGCTGAACCCAATAAAAGGGAAGGTCGCCTTGCCCGAAGGATTCACGCCAACCACGGATCAACGCGGGGAAGAGTTTGCGGTATTCCACCGCGCGGCTCGCGTTGTTCTCCCCTTGATACCAGATGACGCCGCGCAGGGCGTAGGGCGCCAGAGGATATATCATCCCGTTGTAGAGACCGGACGGCGTGTAGCGATGACCGGGACCGCCCGGTTCGTCCGGCTTGCGCTTGGAAAACTTTTCCCCTGCGGCCTTGGCGGCGGCCTGTTCGCGGGTCCACGCCGCGAGCTCGACATCGTATTTCGCCTTCTTGTCGGGATACTCGGCCAAGGCTTTGGCCCAGCGTTCGCCCACGACCTTGAAATCGGGATCAGACGCGAGGGACTCCGCCGACATCCACGACTCGATCGGTGTGCCACCCCACGAATTGTGAATGATGCCCACCGGTGTCTTGATTGTCTGGGAAATCTCCCGCGCGAAATAAAACCCCACCGCCGTATAATCGGGGGCCGTCTCCGGCGTGGTGACCTGCCATTCTCCTCGAGAGGTGCCAATCGGCTCGTCGGCCACCTGATGGCCAAGCCGGATGTGGCGGATCAACGGAAGATTCGCCGCCGCGATGGCCTCGGCCCCGCCCTGCGAGCTGCGCAGCTTGAACTCCATGTTCGACTGCCCCGAGGCCAGCCAGACCTCGCCCACGAGGATGTCGCGCAACACGATCATATTTTTCGCCGACACCTTCAGTTCGGCCGGACGGTCGTCGGCAGGCAACGGCTTCAAATCGATCCGCCACCGTCCGTTCGCATCCGCCCGGGTGGTCCCGCGATCATCATGGAAATCAACCGTCACGGACTCGCCCGGCTGCGCCGTGCCCCAGACCGGAATCGGCTTGCCCTGCTGCAACACCGCATGGTCGGTGAAGAGCGGTGCGAGGGTGACGTCGGCACGCAGCAAGGCCCCGCACGACAGCAAGATCAGACAAGTGGATTTCAGGTGCATAAAATCGGGAGGGATGGCTTCAGGCGAACAACGCTCACTCGGGCAGATCGTCGACCGTAATGATACGCGCCGAGCCATCGCTTCCGGCCGGCGAACCCGGAACCACAATCATGAGCAGTCGCTGGCGCCGCGGGGCCGGGATCATCGAGGACATGACCGTGCGCCAGCGCTCGCCGTGTTGCAGCGCCAGCCGGATGAACAACGCGTCGGCTCCCTCGGAAAATCCGAGATCGGTCTGCCCGCGACTGGGAATCATCTCCTTGGTATCCGCCAGTCGGGCTGCCAGTGGACTCACACAGAGATTCACCACGCGCACATGGTTGTCCTTCAGACCGGTGCCACCGTATTCGATCGGCACAAAACGAAACGGCAACGGCGCGTCGGACCCCGAAATCGGCACGACCAAAAAGATCGCTCCTTTCCAAGTTGCCGGAATGTCGAGCCGGCCCAGTGATTCGCGTTCGATGCCCCGGACCGTCTTGCGCTCGCGGAACAACTCGATGGGCAACGGTCCCCGATAAGCGATCGGTGCCGACAGGGTGTTGGCGCCGAGGTGAAAGGACGCGTTTCCCCGACCGTTGCGATAGAGAAAGTCAACCGAAGGATCGGGACCCAGCGTATCCGCCCCCGCATAGCTGAGGTAATAAAATCGCAGCATCACTGGCGGCGGCTCGCTCTTCGGAACAGCGGCAGATTGCGCCCGCAAAAAACCGACGCCCGCCGACAACATCAAAAAAAACAGGAGTGCACGCGTCATCATATGTCTGCGGGGGACAACCAGCGGAAGGAGACGATTTTGAAGCGACGACCCAGGTTGAGATTGATGGTGGTGAGGCCGGCCGGCGCGGTATCCGGCGCTTGAGCCGCAGCACCGTCGATGTAGTCGGGCAGACGCTGGACGATTGCCTCGCACCAAGCCCGCCCCTGCACCTGTGCGGAGTCGAGCGGACTCACCGCATCACCGTAGGCGCGAATGACAAAGGTGTCGGAACGCGCACTGAGCACCGGCCCGAGCGCCTGCAACAAATCCGCCTGGCTGACCCAGCCGGGCAGATCTTGCGCGGTGAGTCCGTCATGCGCCTGCGGCGCGGGCATCGCGGTGCCGCCCGTGCCGACCGCGGGCAACGCGGCGGCAAGCTCACCCGTGCCATGGAATCGATTGTTGATCCCGGCGTCCTCGATCGACTGGGCCAATGCGCCCCTCAGACGAAGGTCGGTCGTGGCCGACGTGGTGTTCGTGAGCGCGCGGTTGACGAAGTCGGCCAGCGACACGAAGGGACCGCGCTCGCGCACCTGCGCGACAACGGCGACGGCCAGCGCGTCGATCTCGGTGCTCGTGAGAAAACGGTAGCCGCGGTAAGCGGCCGCCTCGCGTCCCGCACCGGTGGTCGCGGTCAGGATCGCGGAGTCATCCACGGGATGCGACGAGCGCGGATAGGGCACCGGAGCGGCTTCGATCGTGTCGGGGTAAGCCGTGCCGCCCACCGGCGCATGATTGGCCGACGCCAGCAGCGCGCGCCAGGCCTCGACCGAGGTGGAATTGATATTGAAGGCTCCCTCGACAACCAGCCCGGCGGAGGCGGCGGTCGCGCTCAGCCGCAGATCGGCGGCCGTCGGAGACACACCGGACGACATGACGGGCTGGTAGCGCCGGTTGGGCAACTCGTCCGGCAGCGCACCGGCGGCCGGCACACTTGAAAAGAAAAACCCGTCCCACAACGCGCGGTTCAACAGGTAGGAGTGGTCATAGATCGTCGCGGTGCCGGCGACGTTGGACGGCGCCGTGACGGAGGCGGCGGCAAGGCCCACCCGGGGATCGGCCAGCGAATTACCGATCGCGTAGGCCGGGGCCGTGTTGCTCGCACGCGTTTCGTCGGAGCCGTTGTCACGATAGGCTTGGGCGTGCTGAAGAGCCCCGACTGACAGCACCGGATGGTCGCCATGCGGCACGTCGAACAAAACCACCTGCGGATCGGTCAAGTCCGCCCATTCATTCTGGCTGAGTCCGACAAAGGCGCGCCCCGTCGCAGGGTCGGCCAGTCCGACGGTAAAGTTGCTGCTACCGGCATCGAATGTAGTGCCGAAGCGCGTCGCGTCATCGCTGATGCGATTGTAGTTGGGATGATTATTGAAATAGCCGCTGCCGGTCTCGTAGGGCGATCGACTGGAGAAGGGCGCGCGAGGATTGTAGTTGGCCAGCCAAGCAATCGGATAGCTGGATGAGTTGGTTGTATTGTTGAGCAGGAGGCTGCGGTCGACCGTGGCCTTGAGTGCCCACTTCTGCGCATACCAACCGAGCGATCCGGTGGTGCCGGTGGCCAGGGATTGCCGGAGAAGCGGGATGATCTTCTGGCTGCGCAGACTGGCGTTGTTGCGGTAGATATCCTGCAGGACGGCACCCGTGGTGCTGGTGCCTCCGTCGAGCCGCAGGATGAACCGGTCGGAACCCGGCACCGAATAAGTGCTGTCATCTCCGCTGGTCGCGAGTGCGGGCAAGTCGGCGGTCGCAGCGATCAGGCGACGGCCGTTGGTGCCGCCGCTGATCCAGACGCTGGCAACGTAACCCGGATCAGTCGAAGAAACGGGAGGTGTCAGCGTAAACACGCTCGATGAAACCGTAATGGCCTTGGGTCCGCCGCCCACGTGCCAACCCGGAGTCAAAACATAGTCGGCATACGCATTCGTCGCGGAAAACGGCACATCGTCCGCCATCGTGTAGACGTAGGCCGCACCGGGTGCCATGTCGCCGCTGGAGATCTTGAACTGAAGATTGGCGTCCGCCTCCGAACGCAGACTGTCGGTATCCGAATAATAAAAATACGGGGACGACGCCTGCGCCACGTGTCCGGAGGCATCGGTCACCGCAGGTGGCGCGGACCCACTGCCAGATACATCGCTGGATATCCTTGCTTGAAACACCATGCCGTTGCTGGCGTAGGAGCCGGTGTAGGTCGTCGCCTTGAGCGTGACGTTGTAGGGATTCCAAAGCACCACCGCCGGATAGTGGCGGATGACGATCTGGTAATCATTACCAGACACATTCACCACCTGCGCCTCGATGAAGAGTTGGAACAGCGCGACGACCGGAAAGACTCCGTGTTGTCCGGCATCGGTTTGCGCCCGTGCGATGATCGCTCCGGAAGAATCCACCGCATCACCCAACCGACAATACGACCGCAGCAACTGCCAGGCGGGACCGTTATAGCTGCCGGCCGTCCAGACCGCTCCGGCGGGTGCATCCGCCGCAACCGAGCCGGTCCGGAACGCATACGTGAGGTCGGTCTTCAGCCCCCCCGCCAAAGTATTCGCGAGCACCCCGGCACCGCCTACACCGATGTCGTGAAACCGCTCGCGCAAAAAAGTCGACGGCAGGGAAATCCCGTTCGCCGCCATCGTAAACTGGGGCAGATCGAGCATCCGCCGAAACGCGGCGCGCACCGAACCGGTGGTCGTCGCACCCATGTCCAGAGTGACCGCGCCCGTCCGGGGAAATCCGGTCATCGTCTCGATACCCAAACGCCCCGGTGAACGGTAGCGCAGGCGTTTGGTTTCAGCGTCGGCGGAAGAGGAAAGCACGTCTTCCGAGTCCACCAAATCGGCACGGGCTTTGATCCCCTGATCTCCCACCCAATAGGCGTAGCCACCGATCTCAGTGGATGCGGTTCCGTCGCCCAGTCCCGGAATTTGGTTGGTCGGCGCAGTCAACGCCACGCGCGGCGCCACCACATAGTCAGTGGTGGCCGCCACCGTGCCGCCGCCCACCAACAACCGTGCAGGTTGGGTGCCGATCTTCAGCGTAGTGGTCTCGGCGGAAACACCCGACAGGGCACCGATCGCTTTCACCGGAGTATAATCGGGGGCGCCGGAAACGGACTGGATGCTGCCATCGGCCCGCACGGTAACCGACACGGCCTCGTTGCCGCTCACCAGCCAGTTGAGGAAAGAACGCTGCGACGAGGTGGCGAATGGCGCGTTGGCATTGCCCCACACTCCGGTCCAATACCGCGCCCCCTCCTGAACCACGATGCCGCCATCCGCATGCGTAGTCGCGCCGGTTTTGTCGGTCGCCGCCACCAAATCGGCCGCCGCGCTCACTCGCTGATCCGGGCCCGCCGTCCGCTGCAGTTGCCCGAGCGCGATGTTAAGCCCCGTCAACGCGTTTTGCCGGGCATGCGCGAGCTTCTGGTTGTTGTCCGCGACCTGGGTTTCCACCCGCGTGAGCGTGGCCAGCGAAACCAGCAGCAAGACCAGAAACGCCAGCAAGGTGATGGTGATGAGAAGCGCGAAACCGCGACAAGGGCGTTTGGTCAGGCCAAACCGGATGACTGGGGTGAACGTCATTACCTGCATGGTAACGGTCCGCCCTAGACCTGCCAGTGGATAGGTTGATCAAATGCGACCATAGACTAAGGAAAAACGGTAGCGGCAGGCCGGCTGTCCGCATACACTCCCAGCCCGCACAACGCCGGCGGTCCCCACGAACGGTCAAGCACGATGCGCAAGCCCGTTGTGGCAAACACCGGCAACCGCAGCAGACGCCGGTAACCCACGGTGGTCCCCGTAATCAGCAACTCCCATCCCCCTTCCGCTGTCCGTCGCTCGATGCGCCAGGAGGCGATTCGCTGGCCCAGGCCGACGGCCTCCTTCAACTCAAGGACATCAATCGTCTGCGCCTCGGCAAACCTCAGCTCGATCTCGGCCGGCCCGCCATCCGGAGCCGCCTGCCAGAACGTATCGGGATTCGCATCCACCAAAACCACACCGCTCTGTCCGTTGATGGTGACCTCCGCCCGCCGGGCCAGATTCACCGCAAAGATCGCATCGAGCCGCGCCCGCATGGCCTTCACGCGAGTGGCATCGATCTCGTGAATCACACCTTCAGGCGTGGGAGGCAGGTTCAGCAACAACACGCCGTTGCGGCCCACGCTTTGAAAAAAAAGCTCCACCAGATTATCCACGGTGCGCACCCGGGCATCCTGATCCGCGTGATAAAACCAACCCGGGCGGATGGAGACGTCGCACTCCGCCGGACGCCAAACCCGCGGAGCGCCCGGCACCGGTTCTTCGCCCTCGTTCAACAGACGGGCGCACTCGGCATTCGCCTTGGCGTCATTGGCCTCGCAGATGCCCGAATCCCCCGGGAACTTCACGCGCGAAGGATCCACCGTGGACCAACAGGTCTCTCCGGCAAAACCACGTTCGTTGCCCACCCAACGCACATCGGTGCCCCCGTCGCCAAATGTCACCGCTCCGGGCTGCAATGCCTTCACTAGGGAAAAATACCGGGCCCAATCATACGCCTGACGCCGTCCGTTGGGTCCCTCCCCGCAGGCTCCGTCAAACCACACCTCATGCAACTCGCCGTAGCCGGTCAGCAACTCCGTGAGCTGGCCGCAGTAAAAGTCGTTGTAGCGCTGAGAATCCCCGTAGCATGGCTCGTGACGATCCCACGGCGAAAGATAAAGCCCCACCTTCAATCCCTCCGCGCGACAGGCGTCCACAAACTCGCGGACCAAGTCGCCCCGCCCCTCGCGCCACGGTGACGACGCCACCGAATAGTCCGTCAACCGGCTGGGCCACAGACAAAACCCGTCGTGATGCTTGGCCGTGAGAATCACGATCTTGAAGCCGCCCTCCCGCGCCACACGCGCCCACTGGGCGCAATCGACACCGGCCGGGTTGAACAAAGCCGGCGACTCCGTCCCGTCTCCCCACTCGCGCCCGGTAAACGTATTGAGCCCGAAATGCACGAACAGATTCGTCTCCATGCGCTGCCAGCGCAGTTGGGCCGGCGAAGGTCGGGTCATGCTGTCATCAAAATGGGGATACAAGTTCATCGGGAACGGTGCCTCTCGGAGGCGATAGACTGAGGTTGTGATTTCAAAGCGCCCTCGGGTCCGACGACGCCCGCCCAGCCTGCGGGCTCCGGCCTTTGCGGCAAAGCCCATCCACTGGGGCAAATCCGGTAAAATCTTAGGCAAAACGACCTCGCTCGTCACGGGCGACGCGGGCCGCCGTCCGATCAGCTACCGGTTTCCCTAAGTGAATCCCGTTATTTGACCACACATCCGGCTTTCGACCTGAGTCATCCCAACCAAGGCTATCCGCGCTCCTCCCCTCTTCTCATGAAGCACTCCCCCACACTGTTGTTGTTCCTTGGCGTCGGCGTTGCCGGTCTGCCAGCCGCGGAGGCTCCGGCCATCGACCATACCCTGAACAAGCCCGCCTGGGTCCAGTCCCGCTACCGGCTGCCCGACTTCCCCAAGCCTTCCCCCGAAAAGGTCTTTGCCGGGTTGAAGCAGTTTCAACCCGACGGCTCGCCCTACCGCACCGCAATCGAGGACTGGGAAGGCGCCCGCCGCCGAATCGCGAACGACCCCGCCTGGACCCGTTGGCTGGCCGGTCAGCAGGCCCAGATCGATGCTTGGATCGCGCGCGAGCACGACCGGCGCGGCTGGAGCGCCGGCTGGAATCACGATTTTGTCAGCCCCGCTGACGGTTCGTTTCTGGTCTGGACGCCCGACGTGCCCGGAGAAGACGTGCAATCGCTCACCAGCCGCACCGGTGAACGCGTCGCGATCACCCCCAAACTCTTCAACGCCTGGGTCGGCACTTCGCGCAAAAAGAACGCCGCCATGATCGGCCAGGCCGCCCGCCTCTTCCGGCTCACCGGTCGCACCGAGTATGCCGGGTGGGCCGCCGCCCAACTCGATTTCTACACCCAAAATTACGACAGCTGGCCCGTCTCCACCGCCATGGGCATGCCCGCCCGGCTTGGCTTCCAAAGCCTCGACGACGCCATCATCGTCGCCGAACTCGTGGAGGGCGCCCGGCTGTTGTTCGACTGGGCCGGCCCGACCCGACGGCAGACGTGGTTCGACGGCCTGTTCAAACCGGAGGCCGAGCTGCTCAATCGTTCCTACCAATACATTCACAACATCTCGACCTGGCAACGGGCCACCCAGGCCTCGATCGCCCTGCTCTACAAAAACGATGCGCTTTGGCGCATCGCCATGGACGGTCCCTTCGGATTAAGGGCCCAGCTCGAACATGGCGTGACCAGCGATTACTTCTGGCACGAACAATCGATGAACTACGGCAACTTCATCGTCGTGGCCACCCAGCCATTGCTGACCGTTGCCTCGCTGATCGGCGAAAAAGAACGTCTGCACACCGAGGCCGCCATCGTGGAAAACCTGTTGCTCGCCCCGCTCTACGTGCGCTTCCCCAACGGCAAGCTGCCCAATCCGTCCGACAGCAACAGCATCCCCGACGCCTACTCCGGCCGCTTGACCGAAATCTACCGCATACTCCCGACCACGCCAGGCCTGCAAAAGGCCGGCGCCACCTACTCGTGGGACACTTTGGTTGACCCTCCGGAGAAACCCGCCGCGCCTGCGCATCTGCCGACCATCGTCCCCGCCAACCTGGAATCGAGCCGCTTCGCCCTGCTCAAACAGGGATCGTGGCAGGTCTTTTTCCACTACGGGCAACTCACCCGCGCCCATTCACAAGCCGAGGCCCTCAACTGGTCGGCCTCGTTCAACGGCTCCGACATCAGCCACGATCCCGGCACGGTCGGTTACGGCTCGCCGCTCCACGCCGGCTATTACCAACGCGGACTCAACCACAACGTGCCGCTGGCCGACGGCGAGGGACAGTTGTCGTGGAACCCCGGGGTGCTCGAACGCTTCGACACAGACGAGGCGGTCGTGACGGCCGCGCAACCCTTCTACCGACCCGACGTCGCCACCCGACGCACGCTGCGCATCGACGGTGCCGCTCTGATCGACGAAACGTCGATCACACTGACCGGCGCGCGTGCCGACAAACCCGCCCGGCTCGGCCTGGCCCTGCACCTGCAAGGAACCGCACGCGTTCCAGACAACTTCGAACCGGTCACGCAGGCGGATTTTGCCCGGGACCGCACCGAGGCGTTTCGACAATGGGACGACGTGTGCTCGGCTACGTTCGAGGACCGGACGACGCTGGAGGTGGAGTTTCCCGGTGAACGGGTCCTGACGATCACATTTGAGACGCCTGGCCCGTTCACACTCTACGTCGGACGCTCACCCGACCGCCTGCCGGACCGGCGTGCGGGGTTCTACATCGAGACCCAAGGGCACACCGAAGCCACCTTCAAGACCACCCTCGCTCCACGGAAGTAAACGAGGGATTTGAAAGCCGACCCCGGCTGCTGCAAAGCCGCGCAGGAAGTCCCGCGTGCCTCGGAGGGATAGTCACCGACGAACGCAAGAACCGACAATAAAGTCCGCCACCGGCGTTGGGTCCGCCAGTCCGTGCGGATGGTGCAGCCCTCCGAATTTGATGATCTCACGGTAATCACCGTCGGCCGCCAGCAGTCGATCACGCATGATGTAGCCGTTTTCCTCAACCGGCACGATCTCGTCGGCATCACCCAAAACCTGAAAGACCGGGATGCCGGCCCTGGCGATGTCCGCCACACGATCCACCGGATTATTCGGGTAGGCCCGGGCGGCAGCTTCATCGAACCCATGGATCGCAAGGCATTTGGTCCAGTCGGCGGCGCTGCCGGATCCGGTTCCCCACCCCGCCGGCCAACTCTTAAAATCGCACACCGGATTGTCCGCGTAGATGCAGGCCACCCACCCGGGAAAATTCGCCGCATAGTTGTATGCAAACAAACCGCCGCGACTAAGCGCGATGAATCCAAACTTCGGCGCCAGGCCGATCCGTCCGGCCATCTCACGCCAGAGGACGTCGCCATGTGCCATTGCCTCGGGGCAGCCGTAGTGATCCGGCACATGCAGATAAACCAGATGAAAACCACGGGAGACCAGCCGTTCGTCCACGTCTGCAAACGCGTCAAAAAACTCCGGCCTCCACGCCCAAGGCATGCCATCAGCCGACTCGCGCGGCATCACGACCCTTACACGTGAAACCGCTGACGACGCCTTCGTAGCCGACGTAACCACGCCAGAAAAATGCACGGCCCCAACCGGTAAAGACATCGTCGTTTCGCGGACGGGTGATCGGTTCCATATTTGAACTGTCCTCCCGCGCCACAAGGGTAAGGCTACATAATTCCCCCTGCACCGCTCCGGTTACAGAGAAAACCAACCGATAACGAGCCGGCTTTCGTGCGGGGAAAAAACAGAACCGGCTTCAGACGCGGAAAACACCGCAGTGACGGACCAGAGCCAGACTGAGGACACTCAAACCGCCCAACAGCGCGACGGAGGAGGGCTCTGGAATCGCCGCCGTGGAGACGGAAAAATCCTCATAAGTCACGACTCCCGTGCCATCGGCCATACGCACCCCCGCCAAGCCCGACGAAAGGCTGGCGTCGGTGGCAGATACCGACGAAAGCAGGGTGCCTCCGACGCTCGAATACACCGAAAAAACCTGCGTGTCCGCAACTGCATCGACGGAGAACGTCAGGTAGTAGCTCGTGTTGACGGAGAGCGTCGTGAGGGTGGTCGAGCCGGTGGCAAGTAACGAAGCCGTGTTGTTGACGAATTTGTAGATCTCCAGCGTCCACGTGTTGGTGGCCGTGCTGCGAATGCGGCCAAGATAAAAATTCTGCAGGGTGCCGTCGGAGATCTTCGGGTTGCTGCCAAAAGCGGTCAGCCCGATGTTCAATCCTGCGCTGCCGGAGCTGGTCTGGAAATCGGCGCCCACCGTGTAGGCACTCAGCCCGGCAATGCCCGAGGCGCCTTGACCATCGTCGTAATACGAGGCCAGGTTGTTAACGCCATCGGCGACATAGTTGTTGGAGGAAATCGTCAGGCCGGCAACCGTGCTCCATCCGCTCGGAGTGGTTCCGTTGGTGTCGGTGTAGTCGGTGGAGTAGATCGTGGCGGCGTTGAGGCCGACCACGCCTGAAAAAAGAGTCAGCGATATGCAATGGCGCAGCTTCATAAAGGGGGCGGTTGGGGTTGGTGAGTGGAAAGCGACTAGTGGCTTGTTCCTCCGACTCTATCCGCCCGCACCCGGTCGTAAACGCCAAGAGGTAAGGCCAACAGGGTATAAACTATGGGAAAACGGCCACGCGCACGCGGCATCCCGGTGTCCGCCGATGGAAAACAAAAAACCGCCGAACCGGGACACGGTCGGCGGCTTGGGTAAGGCAGACGAAAAACAATCAGGCGCCGCCGGTGCTGACGGCGGGCTTGGCCTTGAAGGCGGAGCGGAAGCTCGCGGCAATGTAGTCGCGGTTCATGCGGGCGATGAAGTCGTGGCTGATGGACTTCGGACACGCGGCGGAGCACTCGTATTGGTTGGTGCAGCTGCCGAAGCCGAGTTCGTCCATCTTGGCGACCATGTTGAGCACGCGGCTGTCGCGTTCGGGCTGGCCTTGCGGCAGAAGCGCGAACTGCGAGACCTTCGCCGAGACGAAGAGCATCGCGGAGGCGTTTTTGCAGGCGGCCACGCAGGCACCGCAGCCGATGCAGGCGGCGGCATCCATGGCGAGGTCGGCGTTCTCCTTCGGAATCGGGGTGGCGTTGGCGTCGCAGGGAGAGCCGGTGCGGATGGAGATGAAACCGCCGGCCTGCTGGATCTTGTCGAAGGCGGAACGGTCGGTGATCAGGTCCTTGATGACCGGGAATGGCTTGGCGCGGAAGGGCTCGAGCGTGATGACCGAACCGTCGGCGAAGCTGCGCATGTAGGTCTGGCACGAGGCGACGCCTTTGTGCGGACCGTGGGGCTTGCCATCGATGACGAGCGAGCAGGTGCCGCAGATGCCTTCGCGGCAATCGTGGGCGAAGGCGATCGGGTCCTCGCCGATGCGTTCGAGCTGGTCGTTGACGACGTCGAGCATCTCAAGGAGCGACATGTTCGGGTTCAGATCCTTGGCGGGATAATCGACGAACTTGCCGGGCTGGTCGGCGGCGGGCTGGCGCCAGACGCGAATCGTTACGGAGATATTTTTGGTGGAAGATGTTTCGGCAACCATGATGGGTGAAGTAGTGAGTAGCGAGTAGTGAGTAGGTTGGTCGGAAGAGCGAATGCTGGTGGTTTTGGCGAAATGCTCGCTACTCACTACCCGCTACTCGCTACTGTTTGATTACTTGTAGGAGCGCGTGCTCATCTTCACGAATTCGTAGTTGAGCGGCTCGATGTTACGAAGAGGAGTCTTGTCCTCGCCTTGGAATTCCCAAGCGGCGACGTGGGCGAACTTTTCGTCGTCACGCAGACACTCGCCGTCCGGATGCTGGTATTCCTCGCGGAAATGACCGCCGCAGCTTTCCTCACGGGTGAGGGCGTCGCGGCACATCAGTTCGCCGAGCTCGATGAAGTCGGCAACGCGGTTGGCGCGTTCGAGAGCCTGATTCATGTTGTCGCCGGAACCGGGGACATTGACGCCGGCCCAGAACTCTTTCTTGAGGGCCTGGATTTCCTGAATGCCGAGCTCAAGGCCTTCCTTGGTGCGGGCCATACCGCAACGCTTCCACATGATGAGACCGAGCTTCTTGTGGTAGTGGTTGACGGGTTCTTTGCCCTTGGTGCCCATGAGGCGATCAACAATGCCCTTGGCGTTGGCTTCGGCGGCGGCGAACTCGGGCGCGGCGGTGGACGGGCGGGAGTTGGGCTTCAGGCCGGCGAGGTAGTTGCCGATGGTGTAGGGAATAACGAAGTAACCGTCGGAGAGGCCCTGCATGAGGGCGGAGGCACCGAGGCGGTTGGCACCGTGGTCGGAGAAGTTGGCTTCGCCCAGCACGAAGAGGCCGGGGACGTTGCTCATGAGGTTATAGTCAACCCAGAGGCCGCCCATGGTGTAGTGCACCGCAGGGTAGATGCGCATGGGCTGTTTGTAGGCGCTCTCGTTGGTGATCTCGTGATAGATGTCGAAGAGGTTGCCGTAGCGCTCGGCGACGGCGGCTTCGCCCAACTCGAGGATCTTTTCCTTGGAGGGGTTGTGCAGGTTGGCGCGGGCGGCGGCCTGTTTGCCGTAGCGCTGGATGGCGTCGGCAAAGTCGAGGTAGACACCGAGACCGGTCTCGCCGACACCGCGACCTTCGTCGCACATGCGCATGGCGGCACGGGAAGAGACGTCACGCGGGGCAAGGTTGCCGAAGCTCGGGTAGATGCGCTCGAGGTAGTAATCGCGATCTTCCTCGGCAATATCGGAGGGCTTCTTCTTGCAGTCGGCTGCCTTCTTGGGAACCCAGATACGGCCGTCGTTGCGCAGCGACTCGGACATCAGCGTGAGCTTCGACTGGTAATCGCCGGACACCGGAATGCAGGTCGGGTGGATCTGCGTGTAGCAGGGGTTGGCGAAGCAGGCGCCGCGCTTGTAGGCGCGCCAGATGGCGGTGGCGTTGGAGCCGCGCGCATAGGTGGAGAGATTGAAGACATTGCCGTAACCACCGGTGGCAAGGATGACGGCTTCGCCGGAGTGACGGTGGAACTTGCCGGTCACGAGATCGCGGGTGATGACGCCACGAGCGTGTCCGTCGACGACGACGAGGTCGACCATCTCGTGCTGGGTGACGAGTTCGACGGCACCGGCACCAACCTGCTTGGAGAGCGCGGAGTAGGCACCGAGGAGGAGCTGCTGGCCGGTCTGGCCGCGGGCGTAGAACGTGCGGGAAACCTGCGCGCCACCGAAGGAACGGTTGGCGAGGAGACCGCCGTATTCACGGGCGAAGGGCACGCCCTGGGCGACGCACTGGTCGATGATGTTGACGGACACCTCGGCGAGACGATGAACGTTGGACTCGCGGGCGCGATAGTCGCCGCCCTTGAGCGTGTCGTAGAAAAGTCGATACACACTGTCGCCGTCGTTCTGGTAGTTTTTGGCGGCGTTGATGCCGCCCTGGGCGGCGATGGAGTGGGCGCGGCGCGGGCTGTCGTGGAACACGATGCACTTCACGCGATAGCCGAGCTCGGAGAGCGTGGCGGCGGCGGAGGCACCGGCGAGGCCGGCACCGACGATTACGACTTCGTATTTACGCTTATTGGCGGGGTTGACCAACTTCATGTTGGACTTGTAGGTGCGCCATTTGTCAGCGAGGGGGCCGGGAGGAACGTTGGAATTAAGAGTGGCCATGACGGGTAAGGGATCAGTTGTGGGCGGCGGGGGCGGTGACTTCGGAACCGGCGGCGATGGCCGCAGCGGCGGTGGCTTCGGCAGGTTTCGCGATGCCGGTCAGGATCGCACCGGGGATGAGAAGGTTGCCCAAGAAGTAGAGGACCACGAGGCCGGTGACGGCCTTGCGCAGGCAGCAAGCCCAGGTGCCATTGCGCCAACCGATCGTCTGGAAAAGCGACTCGATGCCGTGCAGGAGGTGAACCGAGAGGAGCGAGGTCGCGATGATGTAGAAGATCGAGACGATGGGATTTGCGAAGCCGAGGAACACCATGCTGTAGACGTCGTGAACAACCTCACCCTGCTTCGCGAGCGTGATGCCGAGCTCCTTGGCGTCATGCTGCATGGTCCATTCGGGCAGCTGGGTCTTGAACGTGTCGTGACCGGCGATGCCGAGCGTGAAGTGCGCGAGGTGATAGAGAATGAAGAAGAACACGATCACGCCGGTCCAGCGCATGGCGCGGGAAGCCCACGTGGCGTTGAGCCATTTTTTGACGCCGTATTGGTTGGGCCCGCGGGCGGCGCGGCTTTCGACGGTCAGAGCGACGGCGGCCCAGATGTGCAGCGCAACGCAAACCAGCAGCACAATACGAACGAGCCACAGCGCAGGCCCGAGGCCTTGGAGGAAGCTGGCGTAGCCGTTGATGTGGTCGGGCGGTAGAAAGATCTGCATGTTGCCGACCATGTGGCCGAACACAAAGCCCACGAGCACGAGGCCCGTGATGGCCATGATGAATTTTCGCCCGATGGACGAAGTGAAGAGGTTACCGATTAGGCTCATCGCGCAGTTTGTTCAGGTGGTCAGTAGGTCGAATAAAGTCAGCCGGACGCTTGATGGCGCCAACGTCATTTCAACCCTAGACTACCGAACGACCTTGTAAAGGTATCGCTCCCTAGTGCTTGAGACAGCCTGCGTGTATTAGGCAGCCTAACCCAGCCAAGAAGCAGCGGCTCACAAAAACGGGCTCAACCTGTTATTTGACCAATGGCTTAAGCAGGGAGAATTTCCCGCTGGCCGCCGGTGCAATAAACCGACGGCGGAAGGCAACCACCCGCGAACCGACGCCTAAAACGCCGGCCAGCGCAGCCTCCACCGATGCAGGCGCAACATGGTCGGCCACATAATGGAAGTCCCAGCGGTTCTCAGAGGTCTGCACCAAACTGTAGTGCCAGCACGCGAAGTCGGCCGGCAACGCGGCATCGATCTCGGACGGCGAAACCAACGATCCATCGGGACGGAAATACAGCCCACCCTCGCGGCCAAGCAGTCGGTATCCCGTCGGCGTGCGCCGAACAATGTCGCCCGTGTGATAACGCAGCAACGGCATCGCCTCGCGGTCGCGCGTGGTCACAAAAATCTGAAATATATCAGTCAGGTCACGATACGTCGCGAGTTCGACGAAGACGTTGTCATCGATGACCCGCGAATCGTCCTTGAATGCTTCGCCGATGAAAATGTAGCCCGCCTCGGTGGAGCCGTAGAGATCGACCTGCGGCGCAGGGAAAACTTCGGCGATACGCTTCGCATGCTGAAGACTGGCCTTGCCGTAGGTAAGGATGACGACCTTCACACTTGGAATCATCACGCCACGTTTTTGAACGGCACGAGCGAGCAACGACAGGTAGACCGGCTCACCCTCGATCACTTCGGGTTGCACCGCTTGCAGCTCAGTCACGATGCGATCCCACTCGCTCTCGGGAAACACAAACGGATCGCTGGTCAGGTTGAGATACACGGTCCCGTCAAAATACCGATGAGGGAACGGCTGGTCCTCGTAAGGACAGATATTGCTTGAACACCCGACCGGCGCCAGGACGCACTTGCGATAGGGACGGTCGGCATATGCCGCGAGAAGCGGATGGGCGCGATAGGCACGCGCGGTCTGTGCATTCCACCAACCGTCCTCCATGATCACCGTCATCGGCGACTGGGTGGTGCCGCCGGTGGATTCGTATTCGAACTTCCGTTCGGCGAGCCCGCGCTCAATCACGGCGTAGTCCTCGAAAAACGCCTGATGTCCGCGCTCGACAATTTCCTTTTTGGAAAGAGCCGGGATCTCGCGGTAACAGGACCATTGCAACGGCTCGGTGTGCAGCGGGAAACGCTGCGAGTAAAGCGGACTGCGTTCGTAGATTTTCCGAATCTCCGTTTCGAGCAAGACCGGCACTCGTGCGCCGGTGACGGAGTCCAGTATCTCGGGGTGATTGGCAAACGTGGGCGCGGACTGCATATCGGGAAGGTCGCAGGCTACTCCTGCCCCCTCGCCTGTCAAATGCCGCAAGCCGATCACCCGCGTTTGATCTCCGCCCAGCGCGGCTCGAACAACAGCAATGCGTTTAGCACCAATGAATGGGTGATGCGCCCGGACCGCGCCCACTCGTAAACTTCGTCCACCGGAACCGCCTTCATCTCGATTTCTTCGTCGTGATCCCAAGCCAGTGCCGACGTGACCACGGCATCCTCAACCAACACGAGATGACACCGGTTGTTCATGATGGCCGGATTGGGATTCACCGTGCCCAACAACCGCGCAGGCTTGCCCGCATAACCGGTTTCTTCCTGCAACTCACGCACGCCGGCCACGACCGGATCTTCACCGCGCTCAATCACGCCACCGGGGATTTCCCACGAGAACGAATCGATGCCATAGCGAAACTGATTCACCATCACGAGACGGTGATCGGGCGTGAGCGCGATGACGTTCACCCAATCCGGGGCATCAATCACCACAAACTCGCGCTGTGTGCCGCGCACGGGATGACGAAAGTCCACACCACGCACATCAAACACGCGCGTGGTGGCCAATAAACGCGTGGCACCTTTTTCCCAACGCGACGGTGAAGGAGAATCAGAACTCATGGGCAAAAAAAACCTCCCGGCCTTGCGGGGCGGGAGGTGAAAATTATACGGAAATCGAAGTGTTTACTTCTTGGCGGGGAGCTTGACCTTCTGGCCAACCTTGAGGGCAGTCCAGCTCACGCCGGGATTGACGGCCTGGAGATCAGCAACGGAAACACCGTGGCCGGAAGCGATCTTGTAGCCAGTGTCACCACCCTTGACGATGTATTCATCGGGACCAGCGACCACCGGACCGGCGGCAGCTTTGTCACCCTTGGCAGGAGCCTTGGCGACCTTCGCCTCCTGGACCTTGGTGATCTCACCACGGATGTTACCGAGTTCCTGGGCGACCTGTGTGAAGGCAGCCTGGGTGTCACCCGCAAGTTTATTGATGCTGCCCGAAGCCTTGTCGGCGGCAGCGGCGGCAGTGCGCGCCTGACTTTCAGCTTCATCAATCTTGGCCGAGATAGGGTCAATTTGAGCAGAAAGTTCTTTTTTGGCAGAAGAGACTTTGGCCAAAGCCACCACGGAAAGCACGAGGGCGATGACGCCTACGAGCACGCCGGCGACCGGCAGGTAGCTGTTATTCTCACGAGAGATGGTATCCATTTAGATAAAGAAGGTTGGGATGTGAGGGTTAGGTTGAATGCCGGGGCTAAGCAAGCAGAGACTAAATCGAGTTGTTCACAAGAACGTCAATTATGGGTTTACGTTGACAGATCCTCCGGGAGCAGGCCCTTATCTGCGCCCTCGGGGTGTAGCTTAGCCTGGTAGAGCGCCTGGTTTGGGACCAGGAGGTCGTAGGTTCGAATCCTATCGCCCCGACCATTTTCCACAAAAAAGCCCGCCGAAAGCGGCGGGCTTTGGGAAAATAAAGGATCAAATATCCTTACTTAAATAGAACGGAAGGAGCGGGTTCCGCCTTATTTGCCTCACCAGCCGGCGTTGCGACTGCGGCAGGCAATGTAGCCCGAAGCATCGAGGCGCGATCCGCCCACTGGCCGTCAGCCTCGATCACGTTCACCTGCTCAATCAGACGGATCGCTTCGGCGGCATTTCCGGAGGAGGCAGCCAGCGAAGCGAGTTGATAAGCCGCTTCGGCGCGGACGTGTTTGCCCAAAGTAAGATCGGCGGTAAGCGCCTTGAGGGCGGCTTCGCCATCCGTGGTCGCACCAGCCTGCACGGCGGAAATCGCGGCACCCAGGCGGGCACGCTGGCCAAAGGAGTCGTTTTTAAGAATACCGGCGGCCTTGCCGTAGGCGGTGCGCGCATCGCTGTAGTTACCCAACGAATACGCCTTGTCGGCCAGACGAAGTTCGGCGAGACCGCCCAGCACCTCGTCACCATGGGTGGCGACAAATGCCTTCAGCTGCTCGTCGGTGGTCGCAGCAGCATACTCGGCAGCCACGGCCTTCTGGTGACGCGCCATCATGATTTCATAACCGCCCTTGCCAAGAATCGCCGCAAGCACGAGCGCGCAGACGAGCAGCACCATGCGGGAGTTCTTGGTCCAAAAAAGACGCAGGCGGTCCTCAAAACTGGGCGCGAGATAGTTCTCGTCGACCGGAACAAGATTGCGGTCGTCGCCGACGGAGGAAGAGGGGGTTGAGTGCGGGGTCATGGACATGGCTTGAGATAGTGTGAAGGGCCACCGAAACACATCGGCCTGATGGCGTAAAGGAGGGATTCGGGCGGGAATGATGCCAATCTACCTAGGTGGAAGGGCCGGCTCAGTCAAAGACCACCGTCTTGTTGCCGTAAACAAGAACCCGGCTTTCCAAGTGCCATCGCACAGCCTGGGCCAGGACGATTTTTTCGAGATCACGGCCCTTACGGACGAGATCCTCGACTCCATGCCGGTGGGTCACCCGGGTGACATCCTGCTGGATAATCGGACCATCATCCAGCACCGCAGTCGCATAATGGGCGGTTGCACCGATCAGCTTAACCCCGCGTTCGGCGGCCTGATGATACGGCTTGCCACCTGCAAATGCGGGCAGGAACGAGTGATGAATATTAATGACCGGCCGGGCAAATTTTTTAAGGAAATCCTCGGATAGCACCTGCATGTAGCGGGCAAGGATCACCAGCTCGACGTCAAGCGACCGCAACAGCTCCAGTTGGGCCTCTTCACCTTCAGACTTGGTCGCGGCGGTAACGGGTGTGAAATAAAACGGCAGGCCGTAGCCGAGAGCGGCCGGTTCGAGTTCCCGGTGATTGGAAACGATGGCCACAAGATCGCACGCATACTCGCCCGATTTCCAGCGAAGCACCAGGTCGTGAAAGCAGTGATCAAACTTGGAGACAAATATCGCTACCCGGGGACGACGATCTGACGACGTCACGCGAGCCTGCATCCCAAGCGAAGCCGCAAAGGACTGAAAGGCGGTGGTGTCGGCGGAAGAGGCTCCGTTGGCCGGAACCCACTCGACCCGTTGAAAAAAAATCCCCGCCTGCATGTCCCGATGCTGGTCGGCGTGAAGAATGTTGCCGCCACGCTCAAAGATCCAACCGGCCACGCGCGCCACCAAGCCTGGCTGGTCAGGGCCATGAAGGAGTGCGACGAGCGTGGCGGAAGACATGAGGTTTAAACAACGGCCACGTTGCCCACGTATTTCTGGATGGGACGGACGCCGACCAACTTGTTCTTAAGTGCCTGAATGCCCTGCAACGCGGCCTGCGCTCCGGTGATCGTTGTCATGATGCACACGCTGTGGGCGTAGGCTGCCTGACGGATCTTGTTCTCGTCCTTACGCGGGATCATGCCGCCAGGTGTATTGATGATGAGTTGGATCTGGCCGTTCTTGATCATGTCGACGGCGGTCGGACGACCTTCGTCGATCTTGCAGAGGCGGTTAACCTTCACGCCATTGGACGCGAGGTGATCGGCGGTGCCACTTGTCGAGTAGATCGAGAAACCAAGCCCTTCGAGCTGGCGGGCGATGTCCACGACGCGAGCCTTGTCGCCGTCTTTCACGGAGAGGAACACGTTGCCCTTGACCGGCAAACCGGGCTTGGCGGCAGCTTGGGCCTTGGCAAAGGCGATGCCGAGGTCCTCGTCCAGTCCCATGACTTCGCCGGTGGAACGCATCTCGGGCGAGAGCACGATGGCGGCGCCAGGGAAGCGAACGAATGGGAAAACGGCTTCCTTAACGCACCAGTGTCTGGGCGTCTGCTCACGGGTGAAACCGAGGTCCTTGAGCTTCTTGCCGGTCATGACCTTGGCGGCGAGTTTGGCGAGCGGAACGCCGATGGCTTTCGCCACGAACGGCACGGTGCGGGAAGCGCGCGGGTTGACCTCAAGGATGTAGAGTTGGTTGTCCTTGATCGCGAACTGGACGTTCATGAGGCCGATAACCTTGAGCTCCTTGGCGAGCGCATAGGTGGCCTGACGGACAGTGTTGAGCATGTCCTTGGACAGCGTGTGCGGGGGCATGACCATCGACGCGTCGCCCGAGTGAACGCCGGCGAACTCGATGTGTTCGAGCATACCGCCGACCACGGAGGTTTCGCCGTCGCTGATGCAGTCCACGTCGAGCTCGATGGCGTCCTCAAGGAACTTGTCGATGAGCACCGGTTTGCCGGGCATGACGTCGAAAGCCTGGCGGACAACGTCGCGGAACTCCTGTTCGCTGTAGACGATGAACATGCCGCGACCGCCGAGCACGAAGGACGGGCGAAGCAACACGGGGAAGCCGATCTCATGGGCGGACGCAAGCGCATCGGACTCGTTGAGGGCGGTGCGATGGGCCGGGGACTTCAGTCCCGTGGCGTCCAGGATGGCCGAGAACAGCTTGCGGTCCTCGGCGGCCTCGATCGATTCGGGCGAGGTGCCGATGATGTTGACGCCATTGGCCTTCAGCTGCGTCGCGAGGTTGAGCGGAGTTTGTCCGCCGAACTGCACGATCACGCCGTCGCACTTTTCCTGTTGGTAGATTTCGAGAACGTCTTCGAGGGTGAGCGGCTCGAAGTAGAGACGGTCGGAAGTGTCGTAGTCGGTCGAGACGGTCTCGGGGTTGGAGTTGACCATGACGGTCTCGTAGCCGATTTCGCGGAGAGCGAAGGAGGCATGGACGCAGCAGTAGTCGAACTCGATGCCCTGGCCGATGCGGTTGGGACCACCGCCGAGGATCATGATCTTCTTTTTTCCTGAAGGAGGCATGACCTCGTTCTCGTCGCCGTAGGAGGAATAGTAATACGGCGTGAACGCCTCGAACTCGGCCGCGCAGGTATCGACGAGGCGGTAGGTGGTGTTGATCGCGCGCTGCTTTCGAGCGGCACGAACGGTGGCGAGGTCGCTATTGAAGAAGTGAGCGAGCTGCACATCGGAGAAACCGAACTGCTTGGCGCGACGAAAGGCTTCCACGGAAACGGAGGCGAGTGTTTCCTTTTTAAGGGACTGCTCCATCTCGAAGATTTCGTGGAGCTGGGTGAGGAACCAAGGATCGATCTTGGTGACGTCGAAAATCTGCGAGACACTGTAGCCGGCGAGAAACGCGTAGCGGATGTAGTAAACGCGCTCGGCGTTGGGCATGGCCAACTTGCTGCGAATCGTCTTGTCATCAGGGAGCTCGTCGCCGCCCCACTTGCCGCCACCACCGCCAAAGCCGCGAGCACCGGTCTCGAGCGAGCGCAGGCACTTCTGGAAAGATTCCTTAAAGGTGCGACCAATGGCCATGGCCTCGCCCACCGACTTCATTGCAGAGGTGAGCGTAGGATCGGCGTCAGGGAACTTCTCGAAGGTGAAGCGCGGCATCTTCGTGACCACGTAGTCAATGGTCGGCTCGAAGCTGGCTGGCGTGAGGCGCGTGATGTCGTTGCGGAGTTCGTCGAGGGTGTAACCAACGGCGAGTTTGGCGGCGATCTTGGCGATGGGAAAGCCGGTGGCCTTCGAGGCGAGCGCGGATGAGCGCGACACGCGGGGGTTCATCTCGATGACAACCTGACGACCTGTCTGCGGATCGAGCGAGAACTGGATGTTGGAGCCACCGGTCTCGACACCGATCTCGCGAATGACGGCGAAAGAGGCATCGCGCATGACCTGGTATTCCTTGTCGGTCAGGGTCATCGCCGGAGCAACGGTGATGGAGTCGCCCGTGTGAACACCCATCGGGTCAAAGTTCTCGATGGAGCAGATAACCACGCACTGATCCTTGTGGTCGCGCATGACCTCCATCTCGTATTCTTTCCAGCCAAGGAGGCATTCCTCGACGAGGACCTCATGCACGGGGGACAGATCCAAGCCGTTGGCGGTGATCCGCTCGAACTCTTCTCGGTTGTAGGCGATGCCGCCACCCTGCCCACCAAGGGTGAAAGACGGGCGGATAATGAGAGGAAAATTGCCAATGGATTCGGCGGCGATACGGGCCTCATCCATGGTCTTGACGGTCTTGGAACGAGCGACATCGAGGCCGATCTTGACCATGGCCTGTTTGAAGAGTTCGCGATCCTCCCCCTTGTTGATGGCGTCGGGCTTGGCACCGATCATCTCGACGTTGTGCTTGGCCAGAATACCGGCCTTGAACAACTCCATCGAAAGATTGAGCGCGGTTTGGCCACCCAGCGTGGGGAGCAGTGCAGAAGGCTTCTCGGCCTCGATGATCTTCTCCAGACTGTCGATCGTCAGCGGCTCGATGTAAGTCACATCGGCAAACTCGGGATCGGTCATGATGGTGGCCGGATTCGAGTTCACCAAAATCACACGGTAACCCTCTTCCTTGAGCGCTTTGCAGGCCTGGGTGCCTGAGTAATCAAACTCGCAAGCCTGGCCGATGACGATAGGACCGGCGCCAATGATGAGGATGGATTGAAGATCGGTGCGTTTAGGCATGGACGTGAGTGCTTGCGAGGTTGGGACGCACCTGCAACGGGGCAAGCGGAAAGGCAGGTTTACCCGCCATGTCACCCGGTTGTAAAACAGCCCCGGACCGACTCGCGCAAAAGCGAGAGCCGATCAGGCGTTTTACTTCAACAGTTTGGCCATATCCACCCCGAGCACTTTTGCGGCGGAAATACGGTCACCCCGACAGGCATTAAGCACCATATCGATATACTGGCGCTCCTGACCCTCAAGGTAATCGGCCAGCTTCGGCCAGTCCTTCACTTCCTTGAGCCGGAGGGGCAGCTGCTCGGAGGTCACCACGCGAGTCGTGGTGGTAGCGGCTATCTTGGTAACAAGCTGGCTGAGCTCGGACAGGTTACCCGGCCAATGGTAGGCTTGCAGCGTATCAAGTGCATCTTCCGTGAACTCGATCAAGTTCGCGTCAAAGGCAGGATTGGATGCATGCCCGAGGAAATGCTTAACAAGGAGCGGTATATCTTCGGGACGATCACGAAGCGGCGAAAGCACCACCGGTAACGACGCGACACGGTAGAACAACTCGTCGTTAAAATGCCCCTCGTCGGTGAGTTTTTCCAAGTCCTCGGTCGTCGTGCAGATCAGCCGGAAACCATGCGCCGTATTACGCAAAACACCCACGAGCTCCTGCTGAGTCGCGAGCTCCAGATTATGAAGATTCTGGAGTAACAATGTGCCACTGCGGGCCTTTTCCACCCAAACACCGCCGGCACCATTGTGCCCGAGCAAGCCCTCATGAAAATCGCCCTCCGAGCTAAGCGCACAATCAATACGCACAAAAGGAGCATCAGGGGATGCACTGCCAGCATGTAAAATCTCGGCCACAGTCGTGCGACCGGTGCCACTCTCGCCCTGCAACAAAACGGGGGTGCGCACGGTCGCCAGTTTTTTGACCTGCTGGACCAAGCGCTTGTTCGCCGCACCTTGGCCGACGAGACGGCTGTCGATATCGGCCGCCTTGATCACCGGAGCCGCGGAAGCGTTGGCCCGCTCAGCCGTGAATTGTTTGAACTCCAATCCCCGCTTCAGCGTGGAGATCAGCTCATCCACTCGGAACGGCTTCTGCATGTAGTCAAACGCACCGTATTTGAGCGCCTGAATGGCACTCTCGGTGCTCGCATATGCCGTCATGATAACGATCACCGCACTCGGATCATATGCCTTCAGCTGCTTGAGCAACGTGATGCCGTCCATCGGCTTCATGTCGATGTCAGCCAGCACGAGATCATATTTCTCGATCTTGTAGCGAGCGAGGGCCTTTTCACCGTCAGTGGCAAAAGCCGTGATGAAACCGGTGGGTTGGATAACCGCTTCCAACATCTCATGGATGGAGAGCAGATCGTCGACGATAAGAACGGAAGGCATGGGTAAGGCGCTAAAACAGCGTTAAAGACAGGCGGAAGGCAAGGCCTTGCACTTACTGCAATCCACCCGCGACTGCACCCAGTTGGAAGATCGGCAGAAACATCGCCATAACGATGCCACCGACGACCACGCCAAGAAACACAATGAGCATGGGCTCGATCAAAGAAGTGAGCGATGCCACCGTAGCCTCGCTCTCGGTGTCATAAAAATCTGCGATCTTGTTCATCATACCGTCCACATTACCGGTGGATTCACCTGCCTTGACCATGTGCTTCATCATAGGCGGGAAAAACGGGTTGACCGCGAGCACGTCGGAAACTTGACCACCCTGGCTGACATGCTTGGCAATTTCCGCACAGGCATCCTCAATCTGCACCTTGTTACTGGCCGAAGCCACGATTTCCAACGTGCGCAGAATCGGAACGCCTGAACGCATGAGCGTGGCATAAGTGCGGCAAAAACGTGAAAGTGCGATCTTATGGATCAGTCCGCCAAAAATCGGCGCACGCATAAGACCGATATCCTTGGCCCTCCGACCGCGGGGAGTGGCGACAAATTTTTTCCCGATAAAGTAAACCGCATAGCAACCAATGCCGATCGCCCACCACCAAGCCTTCATGAAATTACTCAGATCGATCAGCATCTGGGTCGGAGCGGGCAACTTGGCACCGAAGTCGGCGAACATCGCGGCGAACACCGGAATCACGAAAATCAAAAGCACATTCACCAAAGCGACAGCCAGACCGATGACCGCGATCGGGTAGGTCATGGCCGACTTAACCTTCTTGGTCAGCTTGACCGTCGATTCAAAGTAAACAGCCACCTTGCTCAAAATCTCCGCGAGTGCACCCGAGGCTTCACCCGCCTCGATCATGGAAATAAACAGAGAATTAAACGACCGGGGAAATTTTTTAACCGCCGAGGAAAATGAATTACCCGCTGAAATATCAACGCGGACGTCGCGGATGATGATGCGGAACACCGGATCTTCCGTCTGATCCTGCAATGCCTCCAAACACTGAACAAGTGGAAGACCCGCATTCAACAAGGAGGATAGCTGCTGCGTAAAGAGAGCCAGCTCACCGAGCGGCAATTTATATTTTTTCGATTTTTTCTCGAAGGCCTTTTGTTTGGCGAGGGCCTGAGCGGCCAGAAATCCCTGCTTTTTAGGGGAAGGGCCGGCTGCCGAACGAGCTGCGGCACTTTGACCTGCTGGTGCGGAAGTAATGAATGCCATTGCGTGAGAAACAAAACGGCCCGCACTACCCCTCGCAATCCATTTTCCCTCGGTCCATTGTAAAAAACCCCTGAGACTCTCCATTTTCGTCTCCATCCAAAGCTTGACCAACCCGTATGCCTGATGAAGCTCGGCCACGAATTTGTCGCGGTCGTAGTTTAGAGGTAAAACTCCTTCCTTCCAAGTAGGTGTCCCGGGTTCGATTCCCGGCGACCGCACCAATTTTCAGCGTTGCTAAGTGGTTCATCCACAACGTCTTTTGCGAGCTGTATCAGCTCTTGCAATACATCACGAAACCCCCGTTTGTGCGCTATTTTCGCCTCAATTTGTGCGTCTCCCGCTACATCGCCAAAAACGCCAGCTGGAGTAGCCGGAGCCCCAAACCACGGCAATTTTGCAACTTCGCCGTGCAATTCTAGCGCCGCCACATCGGTATACACATTGGCCGTCAATGATGGATCAGAATGCGCAAGTAACGCCTGCGCCGACCGCTGATTTACCCCCGAACGCACGCCCAAGGTCTGGAAAGTCTTCCGGAAGGCGTGAAAATGCACGACCCTCCCCTGCCCGTCTTTTCTGGCGATGCCAGATCTTGCAAAATCCTTGCGCAGGGTTTCTGGCTTCGGAAACGTCCGATGGAATAGCAGCCGGTCCGGATTCGCACCCTCCGGAATCGCAGCTCGCAGCGCCGCCGCCAATTCCGCTTTAATTGGCATGGCCAGCTTGACCGCTCCTTTCATCGTAGACGCACGCACGAGCATATACGGAGCGTCACCCGTCAAATGCAAATCCGCCAAAGCCAGCTTTTTCGCCGATGACATCCGCAGGCCGGTATACAGCAGGACCAAATACGCCAAACGCCGCGCTGGAGTAGCCACGGCCAAAAGACGGCGAATCTCGTCATCCGTGAACGACCGCACCGGACGGACCTGTTTCCCCTTGATGCTGATCTGATCGACACGAGCCAGCGGGTTGCGCGGCAGACGGTCCAAGCGCACGAGCCAATTCAGAAAGGCCATGACGGATGTCTGATAATCGCGCCGCGTCTTCGCCGACTGGGTCAAGGATGCCCGAAACGCGACCCACGTCGACGGCGTGACATCAGCCAGGTATCGCCAGCCGGTCAAGGTAAGCACGCGGTCAATACGTGCCGTAGATTCGTCAGCATTGCGCGGAGACGTGCGAGACAGCAGATCAGCACGGTATTGCGCCAGCAAGCCCACCAAGGGCTCATGCGCAGCCTCTACATGCTCACGCGGCAACACCATGCCCTCACGCACCATTTGCGCCTTCACAATAATGTCACGGAGCATCTTTTGCGCAATGCGCTTATCCGGAGTATGCAGCACCACCCGCACCGGCTTCTGACCACGGCCAAGGGAATATGCCCCCGAGTAAAGACGCGACGTCAACCGCTTGCCCTTCACCCTCCGTGTAGGCCTGTAGACGTATTCGATCATGGCTCAGGCAGCGATTGCGACCACACCAGCGGAATACTTGGCGAAAATTTGACGCGCCCAACAGACCGCCTGAAACCAAGACCCAGAAAGCGAGCACCAGTCATCCGGAGCGACTTCATCCCACCGGCCCGAACAAAAACCACACCACTCAATCCGCCCATCCGACCGTCCAAACGCCCGGACATACACTCTGAAACCACCACCAACGCGAGCAAGCGGGGCGGCATCGCGTGCAATCATCACACAATCCGAAACACTGACAGGACCAATCCCCATCGATCCACCATTCAGCGGCGTGAAGACCGGCACCGGCTCAGCAGGGATTCCATCCTCAACCATCGCAAGGACCGCTTCCGTTGCCGCCGATTCCTCAGCCGCAGCAAGGACAGACTCCAGTTGACTAACCAAGGATTGCGCTTGCGAAAGAGCCGCACGCAGCGACTCGACGGACCGGACGGAGGAGGAATTTGAAGTGCTCATTTTGGAAGATTTTTACAGGGACCGCCGAGGCTTTTGCTCTTCCAAGAGCGAAGTCACTCAGCAGCCCTGCGGTTCCGAGTAGAACCTTATGGTTCCCTAAATCAATAACTATTTACGCCCTAGTTAGAACCGTATAGTTATCAAAAACTTAGTGGATTTATTTATTTTGTAGACCCATAAAATCCACGTGGTTCAAAAACCTTTCATTAAAGCTACGCTGCAAAAATACACCTACGACGAAATCGTGAGACGCGCAGCCATATCAGGAACAACACCATCCCAATACCTCGCACTCATCGCAGAAAAATGGTTTGGCGAAAATTCGCCCGCAGTCACGGCAGCCGAAGAGCGACTACTCAGCGACCGTAAAACCCCAAAGAAGGCATCCTAGGCCGTAAGTTTCGCTACCCAGACGGAGAAGAAATCTTTGAGACATGACACCCGAAGAACAAGCCAGAGCCAACGCCATTACCGACAGCATTGCGAACTCCGTAAAACAGAGAAAACAAGCCCCTGCCACCATCCCCTACCTGTCCCCAAAGCCACCAAGTAAAAGCAGCGGAATCCTGTATTACGGCGGTTTCCTAACCCTAGCAGCAATTATCACCGCAACCGTATTCTACGCCTACAAAACCTACAGCGACCGGCAAGAACAAGCAGCCATAGCAGCCGCTACCGAACGAGAGGAAACACACCGCCAAGAATTGGCCGAAATGCAGGCAAAAGCAGCAGCAGCAAACGCAGAAGCTGACAGATTAAAAACTGCCTTCAGACAAATCACCACACAAGCGCCCCAAGCTGCGTCACCAAAAATAGAATACAACGTCTATCACAACCCAACGCCGACGCCACGCGCCACGCAAAAACAACCAACCTCGCTAGCAAGGCAAACGCCACCACCCCAAAATCAACCCGAAGACCAGAGCGAAAAACACCAAGATACAGCGGTTAAATACGCGTATTCATATTTCAGATACAAATACACCATAGGAAGCAAAAACTACGCAGTCACATCGCTCGACATCACACCCAACGACACAAGCCCAGTCTCCGGATGGCCACGCTACAGAACCGAAGGCGAAGCGGGACTCGAATACTACGACGGCAGTGGTTTCCGCCGAACAACCCGTAAATTCGAAGTGCTAACCGAAACCAAGAACGGACGCATTAAGGCGATAGATTTAACCGTGAAATAATAAATCAATCCCCAAGATGCTTAGGCGCACTATTTGACCGCATAACGCCATCAGGATCCAAACGCCAACCGGGCGGGGTGCTGGCGAAATTCAAGACACTGCCAGACGAGGCCGGCAAAGTAACGCCGCTCGAGTCACTGCGCACAGCCTCAGGAACGCCTAGGCCTGCACTCGCCAACCGAGGCAAGCCTTTGAAGAAAATCTTCACACCAGAAAGGGTGATGCTGTTACGCTCAACCCGCTGTAATTCCGTGTCTCTTTCGGTGCGAATCGTCCCATCAGACATACATACATTGATCAGGCCACGCGCCAACACGTAGCCCGTCGCGTAAACCGGAACATCAGGGTTCACAGAACCCGCCAGCCCCACAGATGGACGCTCATCCACAGACGACCGCGATTTTGAGGCAACAGGCCTAGGGGGATCAATTTTCGGATCAATCTTCGCATTCGCAACAACAGCAGGCCCGTCCCGCTCAAGCATTTTTTTAGCACCCTTGCCAAGGAGCCAAGGAATCACAAAAATCAATGAGACGCCGCCTAAAACTGCGACAAAGAACGCCACCCAAATCCATCGCATATGGAGCCCCTTACGCTGAAACCCACCATCAGCATTTCCCGAGGGATTAACACCAACGCCTCCTGCCGTAAAATAACAGCTAGCGAGGCCAGCGCAGTCCAATTTAAATGGCTTTTGATCAATCGGGATAGATGAAGTTGATGTCGGTATATGCAAATAAACCGTCCGCTCAAAACCATCACCACGACGAAAGCCCCTAAACGTCTCTTTCCTCAGATTGCGGATGTAATTAAACTGCTGAGCTAACCGGCGTATTTTCGCATGAGTGTTTTCGATAGATTGAGTAACAAAATAACAGTAGTCCTTTAATTTCCGATGCTGCGAAGCCCACTTAAAAACAGGACTATCCTCATCGATTTTCGACTTGGTTGAAAAATAGTTATGACACTCGTCAATAACATAAAATACACCACCAGCAGACTCAGGATTATTCTGACTTTCGCTGTAATCAAATAAATCCTCAGCACGAGAAGGAGGAACAAGGACGACAGAATATCCACGAATACAAAAAAAAGTAAAAACCTCCTCATGCGTAAGGAGCCGCACCCGATCAGCCACACAAGCCTTGCCACCTAACTCATGTATATACTCCTGTAAACGGGATATATTCAGAGCTAAATTAGTGACAATCGGTCTATCACCGTGGAGCAACTCCTCAATCACCATCTTTGTAGCAGTCATTGACTTACCGCCGCCCGGCTTGCCTACGATAAACTCAATATTAGTTTCCCGCGCCTTAAAAGCCTTGCGCTCAGCTTCCGTCAACTCGCGATCAGCAAGCGAAACAGGCTCAAACTCCGCGAACGTCTTCCGTATGCGCCAAAGCGGATCATAAAAAAACAGACCATCGACACCGAATAGCGTAAAGTGAACCTTACCATAAGCCCGAGGGTGCCCATTACGCGGAACATATGGCGGCGAGGTATACGGCTCGTTAACCATCATAAAGCAACATCCTCCATCGCCCCACGCGTAGCCCTAAGAATAGTTGAAAACGCACCCATGCCAAACGCAAAGAACACACCGCCAAACCACCAAAAAAGCTCAGCCTTAACAACTTGTAAATTGCAATACGGATCAAACCACTCAACCGCATTCACGAATGCATTAACGCCGCTAGATAAGGCTATAATCATTTATCGCCCTCCCCATTAAAAAAAGAAAAAACCAAAGCCCAAACAATCTCAAAAAGCAGCACGCTTTCCAAGAGGAAACACAGCTTTTGCTCAGTAGTGATTTCAGTAGTCATATAATTATATTGCGCTAGCTAATTTCATCCCAATACCGACAATAACCGTTTGAGCTATATTACTAACACGTATAAACACCGAATTTATACTAATCGTAACCAAGACAACAACCGGCAGTATAATGTAACTGTAAGATATTATATTACCTAAGGCAGAGCCACCAGCCGAAGACGTTGCCGCTTTCGCGACCGTAGCCGAGGGGAACAACGAAGACCACTCGCCAGCTGTGTATATGGCCGTGACAATGACAGCAGGAGCAGCCAAGAGCGCAGTCGTTATCGCAAGCACCTGCAAAGCCCACAAGGCCCCAGCAAACGGAACACCAACACTATTCCCCAACACAGTAGTTTGCGCCACTATCTGAGCAGATGGCGAGAGCTGGACAGGCGTGACAATACCGAGCTGCGCGCAACTCTTATTAACCTCGTCTAAGGTCCACTTCAAAAACCCCAATATAGACGCCCATGCGATGAAATTGCGGATCCACGCAAGAAAAACCCCCGTATTTCCCTGAGTAATACTAGCCAGCTTAGCCGAAGAGAACGGATTCACATCGATAGATCCACCAGAGATTCGAGACAAAACGCTGTTGTCCGAAGTATCGACAAGCTTAGGCATAAACGCGTAGCCATTGTCCCCAGGCATCGGAGTGCCCATAAGCGTAGTTGCCCCAACCAGCATTGCCCCACCAGTCAGAGCAGTCCCCACGGCCGATGCGCGGTCCTGCTGATATGCCACGTCAGACGACGCAGCCGCGCCCTTCGCTTGAGCCGACTGCTGAGCAGATGCAACAGCATCCTCATCGGGGGTCAATAAATCCCTAATTTCAACCAAAGTGTCATTCGTGGTATCAATACGCGTCTCGATCCCCGTGACATCAAACGCCCCACCAGCACCAGACGAATGCAGACGCGCCTTTAAGGTCGCATTCACCTGATCAATCGCACTAACAATCTTATCAACACCCTGCTTGACGGTTGTATCCTTAGCATCCACGGAGTTCGCGTCAGTCTTAGACCACACCGTTTTGTCATCAGTCACGGATGCAGGAGTCTTCGGCACAGCCGCAGTCGGCAAAGTATTCTCCGGCACAGTATCAGCGTCCGAAACAATGGCGGTAGGCGTAATCAACTGAGGCGTCAAATAAAGACGCCCATTCTGATCTTTGACAATTATCTCATCCTCCTTCGAAAGCCCTAACACATAAGAGGTAACCGTGCACACATCAGAATCAGGAACCTCAAACGTGCGCGTAATCTCAGCAGCACGCGCAAGCTGATTAGTAGAGAAAATGACAACGCCCTTTTGCGTGACGTCGTAAACGATCATATTCTCAGAGGGGTTAGCAGGTAGTTTTAATACTATCTTATAGCCCGTCACTGTCACCATTATCGTCACAGTGTTCGACTTCGCATAGCCGTCCGCAGCTTCGGCGTAAATCGACAAGGGCTGAATTCCAACCTGATCAAACACGCGTTGCCAGTTTGGCGGATTAATAGTCACATCAGGCAAACTGTAAACCAGCCCCGTATGATGCCCCGTAACAGTAAACGACAGAGTGCCCCCCTTCTTTAATGCCGCAGTTGTCGGAGTTACGACTATAGTCTGAGGGACACCCGGCACCTGTATCCACACATCATTAGATGAAATAGCTGAATTTAAAACGTACCTATCACGCTCGGTATGAAGCCTAAGCCACTGACCGGCAGGAAAAGTGTAAGTATCGCTACCCGACGCCGTCAAATTACCATCCGACAGCAAACCACCATTGTGGATAAAAATCGGCGCACCCGTAGTGTCACCATCAAAAGAAGCATAGTGAACTCTCACCCAAGTATAAGTCCCAGCTGCAGACGTATCAAGGGTCCGACCGACAGACCAATTAAAAACATACTCGCCAGACGTGCTAGTTGCAGCCGCCGTCAGGATTTGCGCAGAGGCTGAATTTACATATGTGAAAAAACAGGAGAACAGAACCCAAAAAACACGGTTAATCATATAGTAAAAATCACCAACGCCCCATAATCATACGCCACGCCACGGCCCCACAGACAAACCCAGCAGAGAGCAGCAAAAGCTCAGAGCCTACAGGCTGATTTGTGACAACCACTTCAGTAGCGACAGCGAAAAATATCATTATACAATAAAGACAAACCGCCCACCCTCACAAGGAGGGCAGGCAGCAATGACAGGATCAGCTCGAAGCCGCCCCCTTGGTATATTTCTTCACAATACGGTAACCGACCCAGCCGAAGCCGAGCACACCGGCAGCCACAGCCGTAGCCGTGCCCTTGGAGATGTAGCTCGTCGACAGATCAACAACGCCGTCGATCGTAGTCGGATCAACAGCCCGCGCCTTGGCAACGAAGCCAAGCACCGCAGCGGTGGCGAGAACCTTGCGATTGCCGAGAAGCGAACGAGCACCGGCAACACCCTTTCGGGCGATATTGAGACCGTTTTTAAGAATGGTCATGTTTTTGTAAATGCTGGATTTTTATGTGTTTGAATTCAGCCAAGCATTACCAGCAGTGCCCGACTGTTTCCCGTTTAACGGTGAAAGTGTTTTGTGCGGGAGATTCGCCCCACGGCTTAATCTCACCACGACGCAGAAGGCCTTCCGCATGCGTCATACGCTCCTGATTCGTTGGTTCCACAGCCGGAGCCAGCGCACGCCTTTTCATGATGTCCCAGCGGACCGCAGCACCCCTCAAAACCGCATCCGCCCAAATCTCCTCATCCGTGCCATGCTCAATCAGACTTTCATATGCCCGAAGCCGACGATCACCCTCAGCGAGAGCGGCTGAATGAGCTAGGCGGACAGTTAAGGTCTCTTTCATCAAGTTAAGGACCCTGCCCCGTCCGGCGCGCCCTGCGGGCGCATCCGGACGGGGCAGGGTCTCGTTAAGATTTGCAGACGGCTTGACGCATGAGTTTTTCAAACTCGGATTGCGTGAGTTTTCGGGCCGCAACGAAGTGCAGCACGCCTTCAAACTCCATCTGGAGGAACGCGGCAGGTTCGCCGAGTTCTTCCATGGTGAAGAGCAACGCTTGTAGACTGTCTGTTTGAGCGTCACGGAGCTGGCAGACGTCGGTTTCAGATCTTGGATGCCTGGACATCGAGGACCTTTCCGTTGATACGCTGGACAAGTTTTTGACCCGTTTTGTCGTCCTTGGCATAGGTTGATTTGCTGAAAAGGACGCGAGCACCGAAGGGCACCAGCTCAATAGGTTCACCGCGATCAGTGACCGGCTTTTCGGAGGTAACATCCGCGTAGGCGGTATGCTCGAACGTTGCGCCGTCGCAGCGGTAACCGGTCACATAGGTGACGCGATGAACGTCCTTGCCGGTTTTGTCGTCCCTGAACGTGCTTTCGCGACGCGTCGTCTCGTCAATGCAACGAGCGATCAAATACATACCATCAGGGAGTTGCCCCAACGAGAATTTTTTCGATTCTTCCGTCTTCGGAGAAGGAATAAGCGTAGCCTGAATCGATTTCTGGGAGTCGGTTTGAGTTGCCATGATGAACGGTGATTTCTAGTATTATTTCTTTGGATACGGGCATATGATACATATCTAGCGGGCGCTGCCCTTGTTCCGCCCGCTCGATAAAGATTTCTGTAAAACTCCGCTGGAGATTTACGGGGATGCCAAAGCCGCCGACTGCGCGACCGCGCACGACACCGCGCTTTAACCATCCGAGCCACTTGTCACGCAGGGTCACACCCTTGCGCTCCGTCTTTTCCTCAATGGCAGACGGTGCCGGTTTTTTTGTTTCCCCAAAAAAACCCGATGACGTCTGGAACACCCGAATTGTCTTCGGATAATCCATGACCCAATCAGGCACACCGTCACCCGCCGTGTCTTTCGTGACGTATTTGAAGAGATACTTAAAATCACGCGGTTTCTTGACCCGCTTAATCTTGGTGAAGCCCAAGCCCCACACGTTTTCTAGGTGCTCATTCTCGATATGCTCACGGCAATCAAGTCCTAGGTGCCAATGCGGCCAGCCCGCCTCTGTCAGTTCGAATTTGACGAAATAGCGTTTGATATCGTGCCGTTCCCGCAGCCGCGCCACAGCGCGGCGTATGCGGTCACGGCCCCTCTCAAACGCCTGCGTAGGGCCTTCGAAAAGCTCAGGATCAACCGTAAGCGTGACAAACAGCCATCCGAAGAGCGAAGGGAAGCCCCGCGCCTGCAAACGCCGCACCATCTTGCCGCGCCCCAGCTCATGCCACCACGAGTGCGGACCGTATGGCGTCAGAATGTAATCATGACCGGAGGCCACCAGACGACGGAGATATGGTGACGAGTGCTGCCACCGAGACTTGCCGAACGCACCAACGATCATGATGCACCTCCTTCATTCCAAACCGGCTTTGATGGGGCGCAGTTGGCAGATGCGCGAGAGGCCAAACCCGTATCACACGGCTCGGCAGAGCTCGCAGCTACGGCCTCCGGCCTAACTGGGGAAACCCCAGCCCCCGCCGGAAGCTTAGGAAGCGGACCGGATTCGCACGCCTTGACGTGAGCATCTATTTCCAGCTCTCGTTCATAAACCCGCAAAACCCCGATTGCCGCCAACCCAAGGTCAATTTGTGCGTCTCCCGCTACATCACCGGCCCCAGCTAGGTATGCCGCAAATTGATCAGCAACAGATTGACTAAGAGAGTCCGCCGGTTTCGATTCCCGGCGACCGCACCAATTTACTCCACGCATCGGAGAATGACCACCCCCGGTCGTCCATGCATAAAATGAGTCTCTTTCATGTATTCCCCCGCCGCTGATCGTTACGCCAAGCCCTCTCTTTATCGTCGCTGCGGTCGCTCCGGCATCCAGCTTCCGCTCATTTCGCTCGGTCTTTGGCATAACTTCGGAGGCGTGGATGTTTTCGAAAACGGCCGCGCCATCGTCCGCCGCGCGTTCGACCTCGGCATCACTCACTTCGACCTCGCCAACAACTATGGTCCGCCCCCCGGCTCGGCCGAGGAAAACTTCGGCAAGATGCTCGCCGGTGACCTAGCCGCTTATCGCGACGAGCTGATCATCTCCACCAAGGCCGGCTACCACATGTGGGCCGGTCCCTACGGCGAGTGGGGTTCGCGTAAATACCTGCTCTCCTCCCTCGATCAGTCGCTCAAGCGCCTGAAGCTCGATTACGTCGACATCTTCTACCACCACCGCCCGGACCCCAACACCCCGCTCGAAGAATCGATGGGGGCCCTCGCCCACGCCGTGCGCTCCGGCAAGGCGCTCTATGTAGGTCTTTCCAACTACAAGCCCGAGGAAACCGCCCGCGCCGCAAAAATCCTCCGCGATCTCGGCACGCCCGCGCTCATCCACCAACCGGTCTACAACATGTTCAACCGCTGGATCGAACCCGCCCTGCTCGACACCCTCGCCGCCGAAGGCATGGGCTGCATCCCGTTCAGTCCCCTTGCGCAAGGCCTGCTCACCAACCGCTACCTCGGCGGCATCCCCGAAGATTCCCGGGCCGCCAAGTCTCACGGCTTTCTTAAAACCGAACAAGTCTCGCCCACCGCCATCGCCAAGGTCCAAAAACTAAACGCCATCGCCCAGTCTCGCGGACAATCTCTCGCCCAGATGGCCCTCGCGTGGACGATCCGCGACCCTCGCGTGACCACCGCCCTCATCGGTGCCAGCAAGGTCTCCCAGCTCGAAGACAACTTCGCAGCCCTCACGACGCTCGATTTCAGCGGCGACGAACTGACCGCCATCGACGCCATCCTCGTTTGAACCTCGTCCTTTTCGAGACGTCTGAACTGACCGCCCCGCTTCCGCGCACCGACCCGCGCGCACGGCACATCCTCGACGTGCTCCGCCGGCGCGAAGGCGACACCTTCGACGCCGGCCTGGTCGACGGCCCGCTCGGAAAAGCCACCCTCGCCGCCATCAACACCGACACGATCGTCCTCACGTTCTACTGGGGTCCACCGCCCGCGCCCCTGCCCTCAACCACCCTGCTGATCGGCCTGCCGCGCCCACAGACCGCCCGCGACATCCTGCGCGACGCCACCACCCTTGGAGCAACCTGTATTCATTTTATAGCGACTGAGCGCACCGATCCCAACTATGCGACGAGCACGCTCTGGAGCTCCGGCGAATGGCGCCGCCACTGCATCACGGGAGCCGCGCAAGCCTTCGACACCCGTCTCCCCGAGGTAACCTGGACACACACGCTCGCCTCCGCCTTTGCCGCTCTGCCCGCCAACGCCACACGCGTCGCCCTCGACAATTACGAAGCCACGACCGCACTGAGCGAGGAAATCCAAAATCCTAAATCACAAATCCCAACCTCCACCGTGCTCGCACTCGGGCCCGAACGCGGTTGGGGCGCAACCGATCGCACCGCTTTACTAGCCGCTGGCTTCTCATTGGCCCACCTCGGCTCACGCGTTCTGCGCGTCGAAACCGCCGTCGTCGCCGCCTTGGCGATCACTCGCACGGGGGTTGTTTAAAACTCCTCGACCGGACTCGTGCCCTCGATCCACTGGATCATTCCCATCACGAGGTAATTCCAATTCTGGAAACCTGGATTCAGAACCGGCTCCCCGTTTTCCGGCTGATAATACTCATGGAGCAATCCGTTCCGCTCAAAGTCCCTGGCAAACAGGCGGATTGTTTTCTCGGCGAGATCACGCGCTTCACGGTCCAGTCCGTAACGAACAAATCCCCGGAAAACCATGTAGTTGGAAATTCCCCACACCGGCCCCAGCCAGGACGACGGATTACCGCTCGCCCGCACATCATACATCGCCTCCAGCTTGGACAACGTGCGCACTCCCGCCGGCGAATGAAACGTGCGCTCATCCCAATAATGCCGTGCCATCACCTGCGCCTGCTCGGGCGTGGCCACACCGGCCCACAACGGCAGAAATCCGCTCCACGCTCCGATACGCTGGATCAGACAGGACCACCGCCTCGGTCCGCCTTGATGCAACTTCGTCCACGTTCCCGGCGCAGGCGCATCGGTCAGATTGAAGTCTACACTGAAATAAAATCCGAGCCACGGGTCCCAGCAATGCCGCTGAATCGCCGTCTGCAACACCTCGGCATCGCGGCGGTAACTCAACGCGATCTCCGCGAGGTTCAGCTGCTCGGCCAGATAAGTCATCGCGAGCAGTTCCCGATACATCAGCGTGTTCAGAAAAATGGATCCGGACGAACGCTCAGGCCGATAATACGTGCAGGGATCGTTATCGACGCCGATGGCGTAATCATTCTGCCAGAAAAACAACCCCGTTTCCGCGTGCCGGTGGTGATGCTGATAGGCATTCACGAAGGCCTGCAGCCCCGCAAAGCGCGTGCGCAACCAATCCGCGTCACCGCCCGCTTCACGAACCAAAAATGCGGCGTGCTGCGCCAGACACGGTTTGTGCAGATTACTGTATCGCGTATCGGCGGGCTTCTCGACGCCGGCAGCCGCGATCATCGGCGGTATCCACCCCTCCCAATCCACGCCCTCCAAAAAATTCAACACACATCCGCGCGCATGGATACGCACCTGTTCATTCAGCTCAACATCGCCAGACTCGGCCATGATTTGGTGCAGTGCGATGTCCGCCAACCACGAGTCCCAATCCCACAGTTGATCGGCATACGTCGCACTCCCGGGAACCAGGAAGGGATGTTTTAACACGCCCTTCGGTTCACGCAGCATGCCGCGACGATCCCGCAGGAGGTGCTCGCGAATGATCCCGATTTCACGAGTTAACAATGAAGACATGGTGGAGTAATCGGTTCTAGCGACCGGGTAGAGCATCGGTTCTGAACGGCACGGCCGGCAGACCCGCCGCATTGAACAATCCCGCCTCGGGTGAGTCCGTCCACGCATAGCGCACATACTCCGGCTCGGGCACCTCGGGCGACGAAACCACCACGGTGCCATCCGAGTCGATCCGGGCGCCAGCGGTCACAAAACGTCCATCCTGTCCCGCCACTTGAAACCCCGTGGGCGCATCGCCTTTGGCCGTGAGTCCATCCGCGTGGTCGAACCACACACGCCACGCACCGCCTTCGCGACGCGCCTGACGATACACCGGCCCCGAAAACTCCTTCACCTGCCCCGCACTCGCATACGTTTTCGCCAACGCAACCAACGCCAGTCGCCGTCCGACCTCCTGTTTGTTGGTCGGATGGACATCCTTGGGGTTTCCGATATCGATCGTCACCGCCATACCCGTGGCCGGTTCGGTCAACGTTTTCGTCTGTGCATCACGCAAAAAGGCCCAGTTGGTTCCGGTGCCGTCGCCACCTGCGTTGAAGTTGGCCAGCTGCACAAAATAAAACGGGAAATCTCCCTCGCCCCACTCCGCACGCCACTGGGCGATCAAAGCAGGGAATAGTTTCTGGTATTCGACCGAACGTCCCGCGTTGGACTCGCCCTGATACCACAACACGCCACGCATCGCATAAGGCACGAGCGGGTGAATCATCCCATTATAGAGCGTGATCGGCATGTAGGGATGACCCGGCCCGACCGGCGCACGCGGCTTCGGCTTGGTGAAAGGCTGGCCCGCGGCCTTCGCCTCGGCCGCACCCGCAGCCCACTCCGCTTGATCGGAGAGATACTTTTTGTGCGCCTCAGGGAACGCCGCCACATTGCGCTCGCGACGTTGAAAAACCGTCTCGTAAGCCGGATCTGACTTGAGTTTGTCCTCGCTCATCCACGACTCGATCGGCGTTCCGCCCCAGGAACTGTGGATGAGACCGACCGGCACGTGCAGTGCGTTGTGAATCTCGCGTGCAAAAAAATAGCCGACTGCGGTGAACTTGCCCACTGTCTCGGGAGCCCCCACCTGCCACTCGCCATCGACACTCTCGGCAGGCATTTCGGCAATGGTCTTCTTCACCAAAAACTGCCGGATCTGCGGTGACGTAGCCGTGGCGATTTCTTCCGCAGCGTTCATGACCTTCGAAAGGGTAAACTCCATATTCGACTGGCCCGAACAGAGCCAGACTTCGCCCACCAACACGTCTTTCAACGTCACGGTGTTCTTACCCTTGAACACCAGTTCCGTTCCGCCGGCATCGAGCAACTGCGCGGGCAGCTGAATCTTCCAGCGTCCGCCATCATCGGCCTTGGTGGTAACGCGCGCTCCTTTGAACTCCACGGCGACCGCCTCTCCTGGATCGGCCCATCCCCACAGCGGCAACGGCCGCCCTTGCTGCAGCACCATGTGGTCGGCAAACAACGCCGGCAAAATAACGTCGGCCCGCGCAAAAGGCGCAGCCGACAAGGCGGAGATAACTAAAGCGGTTATGCGTCTCATGATAAAAGAAGGGAGGTTAAAGCCGTGCTCACTCGGCGCCCCCGATGAGTTCCAACGTGTCGAGGTTGAGTGCGACGCTCGGACGCGTGAGTCGCAGTTCGTGTTCACCGGCAGTGAGCGGGAGCTGCAGCGGATGGCCGTCCGCCGAGGCCAACACCACATCCTTCCAGTTGTCGGCATCCACCGACCAACCTCCGGTCGCAGGCAGCGGCAGATTCAGCGCGCTTTCGGATGGTGCGGATCCGTCGATCAGCAAAGAAACCCGACCGTCGTTCGCCGCCGTGCAATAGCGCAGTCGCAACCGATACGTTCCCGCGACGGGCACCGTTACTTTCCATGAGAGCGCATGAAACGGCGTCTCGTTGCCGAAACCTCGCAGCGACTTCCCGCTGTTGCCCGGTTTGGTGACAACCTGCACCTGGCCCGAGGCCTGACCGCTAAACGCCTCCGCCTCGACCCCAATGCGGCTCTCGGGCGGTGCGACTGGCAACGGCGCACGCGTCATCACCGGCAACTTGGGCTGATCGCGCAGCGCGGTGCGTTCACCCTGCCAGCGAAGATAATCCGCCATGGTCGCATTCCCGTGCGCGACCAACAGGCGTCCGGCGGGCGTCGATGGTGAAACCGATATCCAGGTGTCGCTAGAAGGCACGTAGAGCTGCCAGGACGGGCTTAAGTCTTTAGCGAGCGGAATGTCTTTGAATCCATCCAACACCCAAAGATCGTCCGTGATCTTCACGACTGAAACCGTCGCCGGCTGAACAAAAGTCATCTGCAGAATCGGCAGCTCCAAGCGGACCGCATCGGCCGCGAAGACATCCGCCAGCACTCCGTCCTGATGGCGGGCAAGCACGAGACGAGCAGTCGCCGCGACGTCTTTCTCATCGGAAGTCCACGACACCGGTGCGGATGCATCGAAAACGATCGCATCCTTCCAGCCTTCGCCCGTGACGACATAGCGGTCGCCCTCGCCTTTTTTCACGACGGGCGCGGGTGAGATCGCGCCGCCGAACACGGGGGACAATTGCACACGGAATGAAGCCCGTATTCCCTCCTGTGAAACCGCCATGGTCTTCAATCGCTCGCGCGGCACATCGACTTTCGGGCTGAGCGGCTTGCGCGATGCGAAAGGCATCATCGGTTCGATCATCCGCACAGCGAGGCCGCCCGACACTCCTTCAACCAAAGCCTCTGAACCATCGATTGTGGCAGACGGCGGCAGTTGCAACAGCCACTCGGTGCGACCCGCTTCGGCGAGTTCCACATCATCGAATACGAACGCGTAATCACCGCGCCGGTGCAGCACCCGCCGCCAAATCGACTTGGTCCCGGCGTAGGCATCCCCGAGATCGATCTCGGTCCACATGACCTCCGGCGTGCTGGCAAAGGCTCGCGTCGTGCCCCGCGCCTGCGGATCGAAGCGCTGGTTTTTCCCGTTCACGAGCAACGTGGAATGCGACTCCGTTGCGTTGGAAAAATAATTCCAGCGCCCGCCCTTCGCATCCCAGAATGCCTTGTCGCCGCTCCCCTTGCCGTAGCCCGGGGCGGGCAACAACCACTCGCCGCCAAAAGCAAAGGCCAGCGCACCTGCGTCGAGGTGAGAGTGATTGCGATTGGTGAAACCCGACTTGATCGCGATCAGGTAATCCCCCGCGCCCCAACCGCTCCGCGAGTCGATCATGTCGATGTCCGGCAGATGCGCATCGAGCGACTCGGGCGCCAACATCGCAACCGAGGGATCATGCCAAAGCCAATTCCACGCCGTCACGTCGGCACCGTATTGAGGATCAAAGGGGAGATGCGCCGCGAGGTATTGCGCCTGCTGATCGCGATAATGCGCCGCCAGCAGATTAAGCATATGGTGCGGTCCGTAAAAATCGCGCGCCACCGAATCGCCCCACGGCACTGTTCCGTTCAACCCGGAAGTGGCCGCATGCATCCGGTAGTGGCTCATGTTACGTAACCAATCTCCCGCATAGAGCGACTCCACATCGACAATGCCGCGGACACCTTCGAGGTATTGGAAAATATAACTCGCGCCATAGGACCAGTAGGCCACGCCTTCCGGCGAACTCCCGTCGGCGTTCGCATGGCGCGCGACCTCCTCAAAATTAAGCTGCGCCGTCGCCAGCCAACGCACGGCATCGTCCGGCAAATCGGAGATAAACGCCGCCCCACAGATACCCACTGCGGCAGCACTCACATGGTTGTGATTTTCCTGATACGCTCCGGCCCAAAAAATACCGCCACTCATCACCGCCGCGAGGGTGTTCACGCGCACGCGCACCGTTTCGCGGATCACACCCGCCTCGGCTTCATCCCAAAGACCTCGATTCCATGACCACGCGATAGCCAGTCCACGGGCAACATGACCGGCTGCGAGATCCTGGTTGGGTTCGCGCACGCCCCACTGCGGATAACGGCAAACCGCGAGAGCGAGATCATGAATGCGCTGCCGCAGGGCTGCGTCATCTGGCGTGATCGCGGCGGCCAGTGAGAACAAAACGAGCTCATCGCCCACTCGACGCATCCATAATTCCTGCCGCGTGTCGAAAAGGGTGTGCCCCGTGGAAGCCGTCATCTCTTCTGGAGTGCGGTATGCGGAAATGGGACGGCTCAGGGCATCCCGCGCCTCTTTCATCAAGGCTTCGCGCAAAGCCACCGAGCTCGGCGCTGTCGAGGTCGCGAGCGCACGGACGCGCTCTCGACCCTGCGGACCCGCTCCGGGCAGCACGTCACGCTCACGCGCGTTACGTTGCCATTCTTCGCCCTGCGACTCGGCCAGCGCCGTAATCGCGTCCGGCTTCAGCGCCGGCCAGCGGTCGGCTTTCACCGTGACCGCCAGCACCGAGAAAAGCAGCGAGCCCAAAAAAACGAACCGCCTCATTTGGCCTCGCGAATGGTCACTTCGCCCAAGCGAACCATGGCCTCGCCCTCACCCGGACGGCGAACTCCCTTGATGATCACAAACGGCGCGGCACCCTTCCATGCGGTCAGGTCAAGGCGCTCATTCCAGCCGGCCGATTGCTCGAAGGGACGGGATGCATCAACGCCCTTCAGCACAAATCCGTTGGAGGAAATCTGCAACGTGAGACGGCGCACGGGCAATTTGACCTTGAGCGTCTGCAAGGTCGTCTCGCGTGTGCGATCACCACCGATTTCCGCACAATTTAAAAGAAGGGTGCCATCGCCACTGAGACGCAGCTTCAGGTAACTGCGCGCCTTCATCTCGTTCGGGAAATCCGACGTGATAATCGCCATGAACACACTGTTCGCAGGCACATCCGCACCCGACACGTCGATGCCGGAGAGTTCGATCTCGATCGGCTTGACCAGGAAATTCAACGCAGGATCACCTGCCTTGGTGGTGATGCCCGTGGTCGGATAACCGTCCGCCGGACCGGCGGCAGCGAGCACGAGTTCGCCATCCAGAACCTTGGCCTGCGTGCTCAGGCTCCAAAGGCTGGCGGCCGGCTTCTGATCAAAAGTCTCGGCGATGGGCAGCGCTGCAAAAACACGGGCACACGCGAACGCATAGAGCGCGAAGGGAACAAGACGAACGAGGGGGGATTTCATGGGATTAAAAAGGAGGATAGGAATCGAAACACCGGTCTGTCCGCTCAGGGCAGCGAAAAGGATCAATTCACGGCGAACTCAGACACCGGCTTTGAGGTAACATGTCCGTCAAAGAAAAGGGTCATGCGAACATTTCCGTGGACCGGTTGTTTCGGCGTGTAGGCCTGTGAAAGGTAACTGGGGGAAAGCACGGCATCGAGGTCGGTGATGGCCCAGGTCGTCGCCGGATTCACAATCTCCAGCGTCTTAACCGGCTTGGCCTCGGTCTCGGGTTTTCCGGCCTGGGCGGGATAACCGAATGGCGCGAGCAGGTTCGTCGGGGAGGTGGAGCTCGAAAGATAGGCCTTCAGATTGAGTGAATACGCACGTCCGTCGCCGTTGTTCGCAAGCTGGGCTTCGCGAGGAATCTCCGCATCCCAAGCCGGGCAGGCAAAAACGTCCACCCGGCGGAGGGTGCCGGCATTGGGCACCTCGTAGCCGGACATATATCCCGAGAGAAAATACCCCAGAACCTCCTTGTCGCTATTCTTTGGATACGGACCGAAAGTCGTGCGCAGCGGTCCGGGCAGCCTGCCACCGTGCTCCTGTGCATAAAGAAGAATACCAACGCCTATCTGTCGCAGATTGGAATTGCAGCCGCTTTGACGAGCAGAGGCACGCGCCTTGCCTACCCCTACAATGACCAACGAGCCGAGCACGGCGATGATCGCAATGACGGCAAGCAGCTCGATGAGCGTAAAACCAGAATAGAAATGACGGCGGGGCATACGGGTGGGGGTGAGCGCATACTCTGCTTTAAGTTTGCGCCTGCAAGTTCCACCCCTACTTACACGGGTTAGCCTCGGTGAATGCCCCCAAACGAATTACCCAACAGGATATCGCTCGTGCCGCCGGAGTGAGTCGAGGCGCGGTTTCACTTGCCCTGTCGGGACACCCCAGCATCTCCGGCGAGACAAGGGATCGGATCAACAAAATCGCCATCGAGCTTGGCTATGCTCCGGACCCCATGCTCACGGCGCTCGCCTCCTACCGGCATGGACGACGACCGGCCGAGTTTCGCGGCACCTTGGCATGGCTGGCGCAGACAACCGAAACATTCGACTGGCGCACCATCGCCCATTTTGCCGCGTATTTGGAGGCAGCGCGGACAAGAGCGGAATTCCATGGCTACCGCATCGAGGTGCTCGATCTCCAGGAAATGGGAATCTCTTGGTCACGGGCGGCAACCATCGCCAAATCCCGTGGCATCGACGGCGTGCTGCTTTGCCCCCAGCCCTATTCCTATATGGATCTCGCCGACTTCCCTTGGTCGGATTTCGCGGCGGTAACCTTCGGCTACAGTATCGCCAATCCCAAGCTCCACTCCGTTGCACCGGCCCAATACCGCGCCTCCTTTAATACCATGAAGGAGCTGCTGGCCCGAGGCTACCAGCGCATCGGTTTTGCGCTCAACAGTTGGCACGATCAGCGCACCGATCATAATTATCTGGCCGGATACCTGACCGCGTGGGAATTGCACAATCCGTCTGAGCGCATCCCTCCCTGTGTCGATAACGATGTCGGTCCATGGATGAAACAGTATCGACCGGACGCCGTTATCACCGGCGATGTTCGCTTTCTCGAAAAACTCGCCGAGCTGGGCCTTTCAGCGCCAAAGGATCTGGGTGTTGCCTGCCCGTTGCTCGACTCTCCCGCGAATCCGATGGCTGGCGTGTGGGAGGACAATCATCAGATCGGACGAGCGGCGGTGGATTTCTTGGTGTCACTACTCCATCAAGGTGAACGCGGAGTGCCGCCCCATCCGCAACGGTTGCTCGTCGAGGGCATGTGGGGGCCGGGAAGAACCTTGCGGCCACTGCCATCAGATTAAGTAAACACATCAGTTAACCCGTGTAAGTAACGCACGTATCGTCATCCGCGCATTGCCGTGGAACGGTCGGCTCCATGCCCCCGTCAGTCACCGCAGCACCGACCCCCACGCGCTCCGCCAAGACCGGAAGTCCGATTCTTCTGGCCCTGTCCGATCAGGAGACTCGGTTGTTTTTTCCCGGCGACAGTCTGCGTGGCCTTACATCAATGCAGCAGGCCGATGTGCGCGGCGCAGGCAAAGAAACATGGAACCGCCTTCTGGAAAAACATCGGCCAACCATCCTTGTCACCAGTTGGTCCACCCCCGCGCTTGATGACGCACACACCCGTCAACAGGGCGGTTCGGTTGATTACGTCTGTCACGTCTCCGGATCGGTGCGGCACATCGTCACGCAGGACCAAATCGATGCCGGCCTGAAGGTCACCAACTGGGGCACGCTCATCGCCCCCCAGGTGGCCGAACACGCCCTGCTGATGATTCTCGGTCTGCTACGAAACCTGGGCCTGTGGCGTGAAACCATGCTCTCTCCCGCGACCATCCAGAAACGAGAACAACTCGGGACGCGCACCCTGCATGGCAAAAACGTCTCGATTCACGGCTTCGGAATCATCGCCCGAGAACTCATCGCCCTGCTTCGTCCTTTTAATGTCCGTGTCCGCGTTTTTTCAGCGGGCGTGCCCGACTCATTGATTCGCGAGCATCAGGCCACTCCGGTGGACTCCCTGGCCAAACTCGCCGACCAAGCCGATGTGTTCGTGACCTGCGAAGCGCTTACTCCGGCCACCGCGAACTCCATCGACGCCAAGGTGCTTTCCAAACTCCCGCTCGGTGCCGTATTCGTGAATGTGGGACGCGGCGCCATCGTCGATGAAGACGCCTTGTCCGCGGCGGCCTCGAGTCGCGGGCTACGCATCGGCAGCGATGTATTCGCCTGCGAGCCGCTCGCCGTTGACTCTCCTTTGTTTCAGCTACCGGGTGCCATCCTCTCACCTCATGTCGCCGGCCCGACTTTCGACACCTACGCCGCCTGCGGCCGGCAGGCGCTGGAAAACATCGACTCCTATCTCGACGGCCGGCCGCTCAAAGGCCTGGTCACCTCCGAAATTTTCACTCGTTCAACCTAAAACTCCAACACCCCCCCCAAATCATGATCAAATCACTCATTGCAACCCTCGCGGCGCTGACAGTCGTCTCAGCTTACGCCACCACGCCTGTTATAACCGACTCGTTCACTACTTACAGTCCGGGAGCCATCACCACTGGATCGTCCCCCGCAGTATGGGCCACACCCGGCGTGGGCGCCGGCACCGTTGACAACGGCACCGACCTCACCAGCCGAATCACCACCGATAGCGGCAACCTTTTCGGCAAAGGAACATCCAACCAATACCTTAAACTGTCGGATACCAGCAATGCCAACACGGCCGACAACTTAAACCTCGGCGTCAACCCGGTCACCATCGGCGAGATCGGCACGGTCTCGTTTGATTTCTACAGCCCGACGACTGCGGGATCACAAGGAGAAGGATTCCTTTTCCGTATCGGCACACTCGTAGGCAATGGAGCAACGACCTTCGGTCTGTTTATCAATAACGGCCAGTTGCGCGCGGCAACCACCAGTAGTGTCACTCCGGCCGCCTCATCCTTTGCCACCTATGCACTCGATACCATGCAGTCGCTGACGATCGTTTTTAACAGCTCGGCCTCGACCCTGAACTACGCCAGCCGCAGTCTCGCCGCCGGCAAGATGGATGTTTACTTGAATGGAACCATCGTTGGCACCGCGCTGGATGGCGCGGGCGGTTTCGCCGGACTCCAGAAGACAAACGCAGCTGTGGGCTTCACCCGGAAAACCAACGGCAACACTGCGTCCGACTTCGTCGGCACACTCAATATCGACAATCTCAATGTCTATAGCGGCGTCGAGCTCTCCGCTATTCCCGAACCCGCCACCGCCGCTGTGTTCGGAGGCGTCGCCGTATTGTTGACTGCGATGATGGTGCGTCGTCGTCCCGCTTCGGTAAAAGCATCGCAGTAAGCCTCAGCGATCCCGATCCACATCTGCGGATTGATGGGAGTGTGCTGGCCGATCATCCGCCGGCACACTCAGGCCACGCCTATTGCATCCGACCCTACTCGCAGGCCACTTTCTTTGCCTGCGGCCTTTAAGGCGTCAGCCCTTCGCGTCATTACTCCTGCCCCATGGATCACCCCGTATCACCGGCGACTACTCCGGCCCCGACCGAAACAACGCTTCCCCCTGCACGTAAATGGAGCGTGGGCACGCTCACCTACACATCTGGTGGGCTCGTGGCGCTTTTCGCCTGGCTCATGCTGGGTGATTTTTCGTGGTCGATGCGCGACCGGTCCGTCGGACCAATGGCGCAATGGTATCTCAAACACCTTGAGGTCCCCAATTTTCTCTTCGCTCTGCTCATCAGCTCGTTCCCCGCGCTGGTCGGCCTCATCCTGGGACCGATCATCAGCGTAAAGTCCGACCGCCATCGCGGTCCACGCGGACGCCGTATTCCGTTCCTGCTCATTACTACACCGATCGCGGCCGTCAGTATGTTCGGCCTGGGCCTGACGCCCTTCATTTCCCGATGGGTTCACAGTCATTTCCCCAACGAAAGCGAAATGGTCGTCGCGGTGATCTGCTTCGGTGTTTTCTGGGCAGCCTTCGAATTTGCCACCATCGCCGCCACGGCGGTCTTCGGCGGACTCATCAACGATGTCGTCCCCAAGGAATTGCTCGGCCGCTTCTACGGTCTGTTCCGCGCCGTCAGTCTCATCGACGGCATGATCTTCAACTACTGGCTGTTCGGCAAAGTCGAGTCGCACTACACCGTGATGCTCCTCATCATCGGCGTATTCTACGGAGCGTGTTTTTATTGGGTATGCCTTAAGGTAAAAGAGGGCGGATATGCCCCGCCCCCTCCCGTCGAGTCGCTGCACCCCTATTCCGGCGTCAAAACGTATTTCCGCGAGTGCTTCAGCCTGCCCTACTACGTGGGCGTATTTGTGATGATGACCGTGGCCGCGCTCGTGTTCATGCCGGTCAATATCTTCATGATTCCTTACGCGGAAAGCCTGTCCATGAGCATGGATACCTACGGGAAATGCATGGCGCTCTCCTTCACCATTTCGCTCATACTCGCCTTCCCGCTCGGCTGGCTTTGCGATATTTTTCACCCGCTGCGCGTGAGCATGATCAGTCTCCTCGGTTATGCCGTGGTGACCGCCTGGGGTGCCGTCTATGCACGCACACCCGAAACCTTCGTCGTAGCCTTGGTGATGCACAGCGTGCTATCGGGGTCTTACTTCACAAGTGGAGCCTCGCTCAGCCAGCGATTGTTTCCCCATTCGCGTTTCGCCCAATTCGCCAGCGCCGGCGGTATCATCGGCTCCTTGGGTAGCATGGCCATCGGCCCCATCGTGGGCGGCATCATCGACTTCACGGGGAACGCCTATCACCACACCTTCACCGTCGGCTGCATCCTGGCCGTGCTCGCCCTCGGCGTCTCTTGGGCCGTGCATGCCCGGTTCATGAAACTCGGCGGCCCAAGCGGCTACGTGGCACCCGAACCCAAGTAACCCCTACGCCTTCCGGTAAAAACACACCGTCGGTTGGTGTGCACCTTTGCCGAGGCGTTTCACGCAAGTCCATCCGGCCGGCTCCAGCGTGAGTTCGCCCGGCATCTCGAACACGATCACCGGGTCGGCTTCCGTCGGCCACCAGGTTGACATGCGCTCAAACAACGTCGGTCCGGCTTCCGCAATCATCTCGTAGGGCGGATCGATGAACACCAGATCCGGTTCCGCCCCTGCAATGGGCGACCACGTGAGCGCATCGGCGGATTGAAGTTTTAATTCCTCCGCCGGCCGGCCCGCGCTCTTCGCAACGCCCAGGATGTTTTTGCGAATGCAATCCGCCGCCTTCGGGTTCTTTTCCACAAAGATGCCGCCTTCAGCGCCCCGGCTGAAAGCCTCCAGCCCATACGCCCCGCTTCCGGCAAAAAGATCGACGAATCGTGCTCCGGGCAGGCGCACCGCCAGACTGGAAAACACCGCTTGGCGCATGCCATCGGTCGCAGGACGGGTCAAATCGCCCTTCGGCACGAGGAGGGTAACTCCCCGTGCGGCTCCTCCACTGATGCGCATGAACGGAACCGGTTTATTGCTTCACCGCAGCCTCACGATACTGGACGTAGGTGCTGCGCACCGCGATATACGGATCGATCGCGTCCTTGCGGAGCGAATCGTAGGTCTTGAGAATATCAGGCAGCGAGCTCACTCCGCTGGTGACCTCCACCGTCGTCTTCAGCTCCCAGCCATACCAGTCGATGTTTTCGCGGAGATTCCAGTTAAGCGGATTAAGGAAATAATCGCCCACCGCGCCGACCGTGTCGCGGGTCGTGAGTGGGCCGAACACCGGCAGCACCAAATAGGGTCCCTTGCCAATATGCCACACGCCGAAGGTCTGTCCGGTGTCCTCCGAAGGAATGGACGCGAGTGCAGGCACATCGTCGGATATGCGCATAAAACCACCGACGCCCGCGACTGAGTTGACCACAAACTGGCCGGTCTCGAGGCCTGCGCGACGGAATTTCGCCTGGAGCGCGCTATTTACGAAACGAATCGGGAAACGCAGATTATGGAAAAAGTTGCTAAGACCGCGACGCACCGGACTTGGCACCACACGGGTGTAGCCCTTGGCTACCGGACGGAGCACGTAATCGTAGAGACCGTCGTTGAACTTGAATACCGCGCGGTTGACCGGCTCCAATGGATCGGAAACCGACACGACCGCGTAATCATCCGGCTCGTCCATCGACACTGCATCGGCTTGGGCGGGAGTCGTCTGGGAATGGACCGGCAGCACGCAGACTGCGGCAAGTCCGGCACCAAGCAGAAGGAGGCGTAGTCGGATGTTCATTTGGCAGGTTGATTGGAGAGGTTTTGCTCGAGTGACTGGATGACTGCGGCAGCGCCCCCGCGTTGATAAATCGGGTCGAGCTGGGACCGCCAGTTGGCGATCATGCTCACACCCTCGATAATCACGTCATAGACGCGCCAGCTCTCGCCCAGCTGCTCGACGCGGTAAACCACGGAGTATTTTTTGCCCGCGTAGTCGATGGTGGTGGGCAGCTCACGCAGGTTCGGACGCTTGGGGTCCGGCGTGATCGCGTCGGCATAGGTGATGCCGGGACGATCCCCGATCTCGAAGCGATCGGCATAAGTGCGTATGACCAAATTACTGAAAAGCACGGTCGTGCGTGCCTGCTGCTCGGGGGTAAACTGACGCCAACCCGGGCCGATCGCCCTCCGGGTGATACTATCGAAACTGAAATATTTCTCCAAGGTCGGCCGCACCCGCTGGGCCAGCGGGATCGTCACGGCCTTCTCGTCGTAGGCGATGGCCAACACTTCATCGATCGCCGTGCGGAGCATGACGGGGGCGGTCACCGCAGGCTCGGTGCCTCGAAGAACGCATACGGTCAACAGCACCGCACAGGAGATTGTTTTAAAAAAACTCAGATTCATTTGGTTTCGTTCGGTTTAGACTTTGAATCCACGTTGCCAAATGCAAACCGGCTGATCAACGACTCAATATCCACCGTTGATTCGGTATCGGTGATCAGGGCTCCGGCGGGCAGGGACTCGTTTTCACCACCGGGCGAAAGCGCGAGAAATTTATCTCCGATCAGGCCGGTGGTCTTGATTGAAGCAATGGAATCCGTGGGGAGCTGCACCGACTTGCGCACGCTGAACGTCACAATGGCGCTGTAATCCTTTGGGTTGAGCTCCACTCCCGTAATGCGCCCCACCGGCACTCCTGCAATGATGACGTTGCTGCCGGGATTGAGACCTCCGGCATTGGAGAAACGGGCCTTCAACGCGTAGGTGTCGCCGCCAACCAGTGCACCCGCGCCGATGCGCAGCGCCAGATAAGCCACTGCGGCAAGACCGATGAGCACAAACACGCCGACGATCAGTTCCATTCTGGACTGTTTCATAAATCTTCCTCCGAGGTTACGGTTTCACCACGGCGCAGGGCCGCGATATGGTCACGCAGCGAACCCGCGCTGTCACGAAATGCGTGCACGATAGGATCCGTCGACAGGTTGAATTCCTCCGGCGTTCCTTGAAATTGCATGCGTCCGGCATCGAGCAGGGCGACCCGGTCGCTGGCGGCCAGCGCCTCGGGCAGGTCGTGCGTGACCAACACGGCGGTGAAGCCGAACTGGCGCTGGTATTTCACGATCATCTCAAAGACGCCGTTGCGACGGACCGGATCGAGACCGGCGGTCGGCTCGTCGAAGAGCACCAGTTCGGGCCGTGTCACGATGGCGCGAGCCAGGGCGAGACGCTTTTGCATGCCGCCGGAAAGCTGGCTCGGATAGCGGTCGCGATGCTTTTCGAGATCGAGCTGACGCAAGGCCTCCACGGAACGAGCGATAATCTCGCGATTGGGAATCTGCGTGGTCTGCTCCAGCGGGAGCGCGACGTTTTCCAACGCGGTAAGCGAGTCGAGCAGCGCGTTGCTTTGAAACAGATAACTGCAGCGATGGCGGAACTCGGCCCGCGCGGCGGCGTTGACGGCGTTGAGCGGTTGCCCATCGAAACGAATCTCGCCCTGATCTGGACACACAATACCCGCGAGGCACTTGAGGAAGACGGATTTGCCGGTGCCGCTCTTGCCCAGCACGGTGATGACGCTGCCGCGAGGCACTGCCAGATCGACTCCGGCGAGCACTATGTTTTCACCGAAGCGCTTGTGAACGCCACGAACGTCGAGAAAGAGGTCGGTGCCTTTGCCCGGTGCGCTCATGGGTGGGTCACCAGCAATGATGTGATGATGTAATCGGCCGCCAGCACGGTGATACTGGATATCACGACGGCGCGCGTGGTCGAAGCACTGACCGCGCGCGCGCCCGTCGACGTGCGGCGCCGGTGGGCGTTGAAGCCGTTATAGGAACAGATCGCGATGGTCAGCAGGCCGAAGATCGCGGCCTTGATGAAACACTCGCTCACGTCCTGCATTTGCACGGCGGCGTGCACCGCCGACCAATATACGCCGGGCTGAAGATTCAGGAGCACCGAAGCGGACAAATACCCGCCGAATAAACCCACCAGAGCAAAGATCGCCGTCTGGATGGGAAACACGATCAGCGCGGCGATCAAGCGCGGAGAAATCAGGTAGGCGTGCGTGCTGGCACCCATCGTCTCCAACGCATCGATCTGCTCGCTGTTGCGTTGGATGCCGAGTTCGGCGGCCAGCGCGGAACCGGCTTGCCCGACGAGCATGAGCGCGGCGAGCACCGGTGCGAGTTCGCGCACCATCGTAAGCGATACCAAACGCCCCAGCCAACCGGTGGCCCCCACGGTGTTCAACGTGTAGTAGCCCTGAAGTCCGAGCACCAACCCGGTGAAAAGACCCACGATCACGATGACCGGCAGACAACGCACACCCTGTTCGTAAACCGCCCGCGTGATGCGTCGCCCCAATTTCCTCGAACCCACGGCGGCCGTAAACGCACGCGTCGTGAACACGGCAAAATCGCCGAGTTCACGGACAATATAGAGCGTTTGTTTGCCTAAGGCACGGGTCATGCGAAACGGAAGACCCTATGTGCCGAGGCCGGCCACGCAAGAACGGACGGCCACCCCTGTTTCGGGTAGTCCGAGCAGGACTCGGCCGGCAATATGGGCTCCTTGAGCGCAACTTTCACCTCTCCACAAGCCCGACTGCACAGATTTGTCCTAGTGTTAGCCGATTCGTCATAGAGACGCCCGTTGCGGGAGATAACGGCACGGTTCGGAGTATGGGGCAGAGCCTTACGGAAGGCTTCCCCCGATACCCCGCGTTCCCTTACCCCCCTCCACACAACGCGGTGGACCCGACCAACCCCCGGACACACCACACCATGTTACGTCGTAATCTCAGTTCGTTGGGAGCTGCTGCGTTTGCTCTGGCGCTTACCTCAGCCGGACACTCGCAATCCACTCCCCCCGACATCGATAAACTGCAGGCCCAACTCCAGGCCATGCAGGCCACCATCGCTGATCTGCAAAAACAGGTCACCGAAATCCGCCAAACTCCCGCCTCCACGTCATCCGACACCTCGATACTCGCCAACCGAGTCGCGGCCCTTGAGGAGGAATCCAAATCCACCGCCAAGGTCCTCGAGATCGCCAAACAGTTCGAGTTCCACGGCTACGTGCGCACCGGCTTTGGCGTCAACCAAAGCGGCGGCGAACAACGCAAACCCGGCAACCCCGACGGTCTCGGCGCTTCCCTGCCCGGCCGCTTGGGCAACGAGCCCGACACTTACGGTGAATTGATCTTCAAGTATCACTTCCCGCAGGCCACGCCGGATTCCGCGAAGTTTGATTTCGTGACCAACCTGATGTTCCAGCAGAATCAGGACAAGGCCAGCTACCTGCCCATCCAATCGACCGATTCCAACATCGGCATTCGAGAGGCATACTTCACCGCCAGCAACGTCCTGAAGTCCGCCCCCGAAGTCAGCTTCTGGGCCGGCAATCGTTACTACGACCGCCATGACACCCACCGCACCGACTACTTCTGGCTGGATATGTCCGGCTACGGCGGCGGCGTGGAAAACATCGCAGTAGGCCCCGGCAAACTCGCCATTGCCTACCTCGCGGGAGCCAGCGGCGCCTTCGCCAACCAGACCACCACCGGCGACGCCCTCACCAAGCAGGCCATCGACATTCGCTACAGCGCCCTCCCGACCTTTGGCGGTGAAGGCACCCTGTGGCTCATGGCGTCCTACTTGAACGGCGGCCAGGCGGCCAGCGGACTCACCGGCACCTATCCGGAAGCCACGCCAGGCGCGGCGATTGGTTGGATTCAAACTAACAAGTTCGGATCCCTCACCAACACCCTCGCCCTCCAGGCCGGCACCGGCTCGGCCAGCCAGTTCGACACCAGTGTCACCGGCTACGTGGGTGCTCCCCGCGGATCGCTCGCCGACTCAAAGACAGTCCAGTTCACCGACATGATTGTCTGGGAAATCAACGACCGCCTCTCGCTTGAGGCTGATATGCTCGTCCAATGGAACGACCAGGGCTACACACCCGCAGGGGGCTCCGGCGCTGATCGCACCTACTACGCCATTGGTGCCCGGCCGGTCTATATGTTTACCGAGCATCTCGGCGCCGCCGTCGAAGTCGGTTATGACTACGCCTCGGACAATCGCAACACTGCGGCCGACGACAGTCCTTCGCTGGGTAAGATCACCTTCGCCCAGCTCATTCGTCCCGGCTCAGGCTTCTTCACCCGTCCCGAAATCCGTCTCTATGCGACGTATTACTTCTGGAACGACTTCCCCGCCGGCTCCCAGATCAACGGCACCGGCGCCGGTGAGAAGAGCTCCTGGAACTTCGGTATCCAAGCCGAAGCCTGGTGGTGATCCCCGCTCTTTTCCGAGGAGGCCGGCCAACTCCGGCCTCCTCGGGAAAACCCTCGCTCCTTTGTCTGAATACACCCATCTTTCACCCGTTAGCTCGGGTGCCCCTGCCAAACCCCAACCCGTCTAAAAAATGAACCCCCTGTTTCGAAACCTCTGCCTGCTCGGCGCCCTCGGTGCCACCGTCCTCACTCCCCTCGCCCACGCCTCCAAGGCCAACCCCGTCATCGGCCTCTCCCTCGACACCCTCAAGGAAGAACGCTGGCAAAGCGACCGCGACACCTTCGTCGCCGCCGCCGAAAAACTCGGTGCCAAGGTCATCGTGCAGTCCGCCAACTCCGACGACACCCGCCAGGTGCGCGACGTCGAATCGCTCATCACCCGCGGCGTCGATGTCCTCGTCATCGTTCCGCACAACGGCGCCGCCATGACCCGTGCGGTCAAGTCCGCCAATCAGGCCAAGATCCCCGTCATCGCCTACGACCGCCTCATCCTGAACAGCAAAATCGATCTCTACCTCACCTTCGACAACGTGAGCGTCGGTGAAGCCCAGGCCAACTGGGCCCTCGCCAATCTGCCCAAGGATCGCACCCTGCGCATCGTGCGTATCTACGGCGCCCCTACAGACAACAACGCCAAGCTCTTCAAGCAGGGCCAGGACAACGTCCTCGATCCCCTCATCAAGTCCGGCAAGGTCGAGGTCGTCTTCGAAGACTGGGCGCTCGATTGGAAGCCCGAGAACGCCAAAAAAATCATGAACGCCGCCATCACCAAGGGCGGTCGTGAGATCGACGCCGTGCTCGCCGCCAACGACGGCACCGCCGGTGGTGCCATCCAGACGCTCCTCGAGGAAGGCCTCGCCGGCAAGGTGCTCGTCACCGGCCAGGACGCCGACCTCGCCGCCTGCCAGCGCATCCTGCGCGGCACCCAGTCCATGACCGTCTACAAGCCCGTCAAAAAACTCGCCGAGCTCGGTGCCGCCACCGCCGTCGCCATGGCTCGCGGCGAATCCCCCAAGACCACCGCCACCCTCGACAATGGCAGCATCCAAGTGCCCTCCATCTTCGAAAAGGTCATCGCAGTCGATAAATCCAACCTCATGGACACCGTCGTCGCCGACGGCTTCCACTCCGCCGACAAGGTCCAGTAACGCCAGCGCCACTCCGTTCTCCCCATCATGATCGCCACGGCCACCACCGCCCCCTGCATCCTCGAGACCCGCAACCTCACCAAGCGCTTCCCGGGCGTCATCGCCCTGCACGACGTGAGTTTCAATCTCAGACCGGGGGAGATCCATGCGCTCTGTGGCGAGAACGGAGCCGGCAAATCGACGCTCATCAAACTGCTCTCCGGCATCCACCCGTTCGGTTCCTACGAAGGCGAGCTGCGGGTGGATGGCGGAACTGCTTCCTTTAAGTCCATCCGCGACGCCGAGAAATCCGGCATCTCGGTCATCACTCAAGAATTCGCCCTCGTTGATGAACTCAGCGTGGCCGAAAACATTTTCCTCGGACGCGAACCCATGCGTCATGGCCGCATCGACTGGCTGTCCATGCACTCCCGCGCCAACACATTGCTGGCCGACTTCGGCCTCGCGGTGTCCTCCGACACCTTGGTCAAAAACCTCGGCGTCGGTCATAAACAACTCGTCGAAATCGTGCGCGCCATGGACAAAAAATCCCGCCTGCTCGTGCTCGACGAACCCACCGCCGCGCTCAGTGACCAGGAGGTCGGCGTGTTGCTTGAACACCTGCGCCGTCTGCGCGACGCCGGCACCACCTGCGTCTACATCTCCCACAAACTCGACGAGGTCTTCGCCATCGCCGACCGCATCACCGTCCTGCGCGACGGTGCCAGCATCGTCACCCTCGACGCCGACCGCGCCACGATTCCGCTTATCATCAAACACATGGTCGGCCGCGAGATCACCGACCTGTTTCCCCGCAAGCCCTCCGTCGCCACTGGCAAGACCCTGCTTTCCGTTCGCGATCTCACCTGTGCGCGCTCCTGCGACGATGCGCCCATGCTCAAGAACATCTCCTTCGATCTCCACGAGGGCGAGGTGCTCGGCATCGGCGGATTGATGGGTGCCGGACGCACCGAACTGCTCATGAACTTGTTCGGCGCATGGGGCGTGCGCCGCGGCGGCACCGTGCAGTTGAACGGTAAGACCGTCGACGACCCCACGCCGCTCCAGTCCATCCGTGACGGACTTGTCCTCGTCAGCGAAGACCGTCGACGCTACGGACTCGTCCTCGCCCAGACCATCGGGTTCAACCTGTCGCTTTCCAGCATCCATTCGTTCACTCACGCCGGAAAAATCGACAAGCCCTCCGAATACCTGCGCAACCAGCAGTTCTTCGATCAACTCCGCGTCAAGGCCCCCGGCCAGGGCTCGATCGTCGGCGGACTCTCCGGCGGCAACCAACAAAAAGTTGTCCTCGGCAAAGCCCTCATGACCGGTCCGTCCATCGTCTTCCTCGACGAGCCCACGCGCGGCATCGACGTCGGTGCCAAACTCGAGGTCTACGAATTGATCAACCGCCTCACCGCCGAAGGCAAAGCCGTGGTCTTGGTCTCCAGCGAACTGCCCGAGCTCATGGGTATGAGCGACCGCATCCTCATGCTCTGTGAAGGCCGCATCGGCGGAGAATTTATCCGCCGTGAATTCACCCAGGAACGCCTGCTCGCCGCCGCCATGGGCCGCACGGATTCCGTGGCCGCCTGAACCAACCCCTTACCCCAAAAAAACTCCCGTCATGAACTTCAAGTCAGCCATCAAACCCCTGGCCATGCCGCTCGCCCTGTTGGCGATCTGCGTCTTCTTCGCGATCAAGGAACCCGTCTTCCTGAGTCCGCGAAATCTCACCCAGCTGTTCATTGAATTCTCCACGGTCGCCACTCTGGCTCTGGGCGTCTTCATGATCATCCTCACCGGCAACATCGACCTTTCGGTCGGCTCCGGCGTAGGTCTCATCGGCGGCGTCGCCGCCGTGCTGGTCTTCAAGCAGGACTGGCCCGCTCCGCTGGCGATGGGCGCGGCGCTCGTCGTCTCCATCATTCTGTGGACGCTCATGGGGACGCTGATCGTGAAGCAGCGAATACCGTCGTTCATCATCACCTTGGGCGGCCTGTTGATCTTCAAGGGTATGTTCTGGCTCGTGATCGAGAACTCCACGATCCCGGTCTCCCGCGGCGACGAGGACAACCTCTACTCGCTTCTCACCACCTACTACCTGCCCTCCATCGCCGGCCTCATTCTCGCCGGTGGCATTGTCGCCGCCGTCGCCTGGATCATTCACTCCGGACGCCGGGCCCGCCGCTCCCACAAACTTCCCGTCGAGGCGGCCGGCAAAGCCTTCGCCAAACTCGCCGTAGTCGCCGTCGCCATCTTCACCGTGGTCATCGTCTGCAACCAGTTCCGCGGCGTCCCCGCGTCGCTGCTCATCCTCGCCGCCACCGCCACCACCGTTTACTTCCTCACCCGGCACACACCGTTCGGCCGTTATCTCTACGCCATCGGTGGCAACGAAGACGCCGCCGTGCTCTCCGGTATCAACGTCTCTCGCGTGCTCATCGGCGCCTTCGCGCTCATGGGTGTCGCCGTCGCCATCACCGGCTTCATGACCACCGCCTACTCCGGCGCTTCCACGACCACCGTCGGCGATCTCATGGAACTCGACGCCATCGCCGCGTGCGTCATCGGCGGCACCGCACTCAAGGGCGGACGCGGCTCGGTCTGGGGCGTCCTCTTCGGCGCGCTCATCATGACCGCGCTCCTCAACGGCATGACGCTCATCGCCGTCCCGCCCGAGCTTAAGTTCATCGCCCGTGGCACCGTCCTCGCCCTCGCGGTGTGGGTCGACGTCCGTTTCGGTCGCAACTAAAGTCCAACTTGGGACCGCATGGTAAACCCCGAGCGCTTTTCTTTTCAGCTCAAGGACCGGGATGACATCCGGGAGCCGTTCCATTCCGCGCTCAAAAAGCTCCTGCCGGCCAAAGGTGAGCCGGTGATGATGGTCTTCACGCCTTCCCTCGAAACGAGCGAAGGCGTCACGGCTGCCAGCGTGCTCGTGCTTGAGACGGACCGCTGGCACCTGCTCGCCGAGACCGAGAACCACACCACGATCGTCACCAGTTCGGACATCGACCGCACGGTGCTGGTCGAGATGACCGTCGTCCTTCTGCTCGGCCGTCTCAAATTCGATTTCGCCACCAAGCGCGACGTGAAGAGCGTCGTCATCGAGTTCAACACCGTGATGGAGCACCTCTATCACGCCGCCGCCGAATACCTGCTCGGCGCCATGAAAGGCCGGCACGATTCCACCCCGGTCGAGCGCGGTGCCGATCACGACTTGCTTCAGTTTGTCCCGATCAAGTTTCGCAACTCCATTCTCCGCTTCGCTCCGCCCACCGAACGCATCCTCGCCGTCGCCTACTGGCCGGCGATCGTCATCGCAAAAAACGGCCTCATCGAAAACGAGCTCTCGCCTGAAAGCGCCGTCGTGTTGTGCGAACGCGAACTGCTGATCGTGAGCGAAGAACGGCTCATCCCCTCCGACCGACCCGCCCACCGGTTCCGCATCGGCCTGGTCAACAAACACGGCAGCATCGCGGTGCACGGGCTCCTCTCACGACTCAGCGAGTTCCGCTTCGGCGGCATCGGCAAGGCCGTGACCCTTGATTTGTTGTTTCAAGTCGATCCCGTCATGGAGATCATCAGCCTCGTCCTGCCTGCCGACCAAAAAGCCGCCATCGTCGACATCCTGCGCACGGCACTGCGCTTGAAACGCGCCCCCAGCAAATCCGACACGGCCTAAGATCACTCCGTGTCCACCCGCACGTCCTCCTCCAGCTTCTTCCGGTAAGCCTGCGGCGTCATCCCGGTCTGCTTGCGGAAAATGCGGCCAAAATATCCGGGGTCGGTGAAACCGCAGGCCCAAGCGATTTCCGATACCGAGAGCTTGTTCGATCCCAGCGCCTCGATTGCCCGCGTCACACGTTGCTGATGGATGTATTGGATCAACGATCCGTCCGCCCCGCTGCCAAAGAGATGGGACAGATAACCCGCCGACACCCGCATCTGATCCGCCAGAAAAGTGACGCTCAATTCCGGGTTCGAAAGGTGACTGTGCACGAGCCACTTCACCTGAAAAATCCGGTTCGAATCCAAACTGGTCTCAGGCACTTCGTCATCCAACAGATCGACCAGCATCCACAACAACGCCAACTCCAGTGCCTGCACCGTCGGCGCACTGTGCGGACGATTTCCCTGATGATAATCCACCAGCAACTCGGTCAACTCGACCAGCTGTCGCAGACGCGAGGTTTGATAAAAACCCATCGCCTCCGTGGCCTGCCCCGCGCTCGCATAATGCACGCTTACCGCGCTCGAATAAAATCCCACCACCATGCGCCGGCCGGTTCCCGGTTGCGAAGCTGTCTCCAACCGATGAGGCACCAGTGCCGGCACGATGGCCATCTCCCCGCCCAATAAAAGCAGGCGCGAACCCGGCATGATGAACTCCGACTCGCCCTCCAGTTGAAAATGAATCTCCGGCTTGAAGTGATACGACATCCCGTCCTGCGGCGCGGTGGTCTGGGCCGCCGGCACCTTCAGTCGCAGTGCCTGACGTCCGGGCCGCTGAACTTGGGCGAGCAACAACGTCTGGAACTCGCGACGAAGCTCGTTGGACGCCACCGTGGCGGCGGCAATGGGCGGGGTGCTGAGGATGGGGCCGGACATCACCTGTAAGCACAGGCTGCCCGGCTGTCTTCACGGGGTAAACCCTTTCTTAACAGGTAAACACCCCGGCCTTATGCCTCCCTCAAAAGCGCCCGTATTCGAGTCCGAAGTAGGCCGCCGCGTTGTCGTGACTGATATCCATCACCAACTTGCCCACCGCAGCTTCATCGGCGGGGATCAGGCCCGCCTCGATATCGGCGCCCAGCATGGCGCAGAGGATACGGCGGAAATACTCATGGCGCGGGTAGCTCAGGAAGCTGCGCGAATCGGTCAGCATGCCCACGAACTTGGACAACAGGCCAAGCTGCGAGAGCGCGTTGATCTGCCACTCCATGCCTTCCTTCTGATCAAGGAACCACCAGCCACTGCCGAACTGGATTTTGCCGGGGATCGTGCCATCCTGGAAGTTGCCGATCATCGTCGCGAAGACGTAGTTGTCGGCCGGATTCAGGTTGTAGAGCACGATCTTGGGCAACTGGTTTTCACGGTCGAGCGTGTCGAGATAACGCGAGAGTGCACGCGCCTGCGGGAAGTCACCGATGGAGTCCACGCCGGCGTCGGCGCCGAGGCGCTTGAGCAGGCGGCTGTTGTTGTTGCGCAGGGCTCCGAGGTGGAGCTGCTTCGTCCAACCGCGCGCAGCATCGAGACGACCGAGATAAATCATGATGAACCAGACCCACTTCGCCGTGGCGGCAGGTGTGGCGGCGGTGCCTGAACGCACCGCGTCGAATATCGCAGCGGCCTCGGCCTCGGTGCAATCGGCTTCGGGTAGATTTTCCAATCCGTGATCGGAAAGACGTCCGCCGATCGAGTGGAAAAACGCATGACGTTTGTCGAGGGCGTCGAGGAGCGCGGCGAGCGAGTTGACGTTCACATCGGCGCGGGCGGCGAGCTGGTCAGCCCAAGCGTTGAACACAGCAGGAGCTCCGACGGCCATAAGTTTGTCGGCGCGGAAGGTCGGATACACGCGGGTGGTGAGTCCGGACTTCGCGATCGCTACATGGTGTTCGAGCGAGTCAGCGGGATCGTCGGTGGTGCAGACGACGGCGACTTTGTTGGACGTGAGAATGCCGTGCGTAGAAAGCGCGGGCTTGGCGAGTTCGGCGTTGGCGAGTTCCCAGATCTGCGGGGCGTTGGCCTCGTTGATGAGCAAGTCGATGCCGAAGTAGCGGCGCAGTTCAAGATGCGACCAATGGTGAAGCGGGTTGCGGAGGAGCTGCGGAACCACGCGGCAGTAAGCGAGGAACTTGTCGTAGTCGCTCGTGGTGTTGCCGGTGATGAGGTCTTCGTTGACGCCAGCGGAGCGCATGGCGCGCCACTTGTAGTGATCACCCGCGAGCCAGATTTGCGTGAGGTTTTCGAACTTCCGGTTCGCAGCGATCTGGTCGGGCGGCAGATGGCAGTGATAGTCGAAGATCGGCTGCGGCTTCGCGTAGGTGTGATAGAGCAGACGCGACCACCCGGAGGTCAGGAGGAAATCGTCGTGGAGGAAGGCGGAGGCTACGGACATGGGGGATAGGGGGAAAATTGTAGGGGCGTGGCTCGACCACGCCCGCGGGCGCGCACAAGGCGCGCCCCTACGTTACGAGACGAGGTTCGCCTTGATGTAATCGAAGCTCTGCTTGATGGAGACGAAGGGATCACCTGGGCAGGAGTCCTGTTCGACGATGAACCATTCGCAACCGCCCGCCTCGGCCTCGGCGACAATGCGTTTGAAATCAAGGGTGCCCTCGCCGACCTCGCAGAAGTTTGCTTCACCCTTGGGGTTTACCATGAAGTCCTTCAAGTGGATGAACGGCGTGCGGCCCTTCACCCGCTTGACCCACTCGACGACGTCGCCACCACCGCGCTGCACCCAGTAGGTGTCGAGTTCGGCCACGACGTTTTCGGGCGAGGTCTCGTCGTAAATGCGCTCAAGGAAGGTCTTGCCGCCGGCGGGGCGGTAAAACTCGTTAGCATGATTATGGTAGCCGAGCTTCATACCGGCGGCGCGGAACTTGGCGCCAGCGATATCAAGCTTCTTGATCAAGGTGTCGATGTGCTCGGGATTGTCGAAATCGATGCCGGCCGGGAACGGATAAGCGGTGAGCTTCGTGCCAAGCGCCGCGAGACGGGCGATCACCGACTCGGTTTCATCCAAGATCTTCACGCCAGGCTCGTGCGTGGCGCAGATCGTCAGCCCTTCGGCTTTGCAGATGGCGACAATCTCGGTCTCGGGAATCGGACCGACGCCGCTGATCTGGACAGCGGTGTAACCGATCTCGCGCACCTTCTTCATGGTGGCGGCGAAGTCTTCGGCGGTTTTACAGAAATCGCGAAGGGTGTAGAGCTGGATGGCAACTTGGGAAAGTTTCATGGGATTTGTGGTCGAGATTAACCCTTGAACGACTTGGAGAAATCGTCACCGGCGACTTTGACGACCTTCTTCTTTTTCTTCGAGGCCTTCGAGTCGGCAATCTTCGCCTTGAGCAGGCGCTCGTATTTTTTGCCGTCGATCGGGAAGGTGACTTCCTTGTCGGTCCAAGCGGACATCAACATGGCGTTGGCCAGTTCGACCGAGCGGATGCCTTCGGCTGCGGGAGCGATAAGCGGCGTTCCGTCGAGGATGGCTTCGGTGAAATTCTTCAGGATGCCGTTGTGCTGTTCGCCATGGCTCGGGGCGGGAATGTTGACGTCCCAGACCTCGGGACGGCCAAAGGCCTCGCTGGTCGTGCGGCTGAAGTCGGACATCTCCTGCACGTTGCGGGTATAGGAGATCTTGTCCTTCTCGTAAACGACCTTGCCGCGCTCGGCGGTGATTTCGAGGCGATTGGTGCCCGGAGCCTCGCCGGTCGAGGTGATGAACACTCCGGTGGAACCGTTTTTGAAAGTCATCGTCGCGGTGACGTCATCCTCTACTTCGATGTCGTGGTATTTGCCGAAGTGACAGTTGGCCCGCAAGGTGACGGGCAGGCCGAACATCCACTGGAAAAGATCAAGATTGTGCGGGCACTGGTTGAGAAGAACGCCACCGCCCTCGCCGCCCCAAGTCGCGCGCCAGCCGCCCGAGGAATAGTAGGTTTCGGTGCGGAACCAGTCGGTAATGATCCAGTTGACGCGGCGGATCTCGCCGAGTTCGCCGCTTTGAATGAGGTCGCGGATCTTGAGATAATAGTGGTCGGTGCGCTGGTTGAACATCGCTGCAAACACCTGTTTCTTGTTCGTGTGGGCGGCGATGAGGCGCTCGCAGTCGGCGCGGTGCACCGAGAGCGGTTTTTCCACCAACACGTGCAGACCGGCCTTGAGGGCCTTGATGCCGATGGTGGTGTGGTCGTAATGCGGCGTAGCTATGAGAATGGCATCAATGAGGCCGGATGCCATCATCTCATCTGCGGTCGCGAAACCTTTGACCTGGGGAACCCGTGCCAGCTTCGCGGGATCGAGATCAGCCACGGCGGTGAGCTCGAGGCGCTCGATCTTGCCAGCAAGGATATTGCGAGCGTGGGAGGAGCCCATGTTACCAATGCCAACGATGCCGATACGGACAGTTTTCATAGAAAGAATGGAGGGGGGGGTGATACCGCCGGATTCAGGACGGCAAGCTGCTATCGAAAATCTTGCCTTGGCGAGCGCGACGGCGAGTATCTGCAAACAATTTCATGGAAACCCCCGTTCCCGCGATTCCCGCTCGCGTCACCTTGAAGCAAGTCGCCGCCGAGGCTGGCGTGCATGTGTCCACCGCCTGGCGTGCGCTCAAGAACGACACCTACGTCGATCCCGCCAAACGCGCACACATCCGAGCGATCTCCACGCGACTCGGCTATGTGCCCGATCCGATGCTGACCGCGCTCAGCCATTACCGGCGCAAACAACACACCCCTGCCTACCGTTCTACCTTCGCCTGGGCGCATACCTTCGCCGAAAAACACGGCTGGCAGGATTCGGTTCATCTCAAAGCCTACCACGAGGGTGCGACCGCGTTTGCCGCCTCGATGGGATACAAACTGGAAGAGTTCTGGCTGACCGAGCCCAATCTGAGCCCGAAGCGTGCGCGCGAGGTTCTGCTGGCTCGCAACATCCGCGGACTTATCTTTTGCCCGCAACCGGATGCCAAAATGGACCTTAAACTACCCGTCGAGGCCTTCGCCGGCGTCGCTATCGGGTATTCGGTGGAATCACCGCGCCTCCACGTCGTCGCGAATCACCAGCATAGTTCGACGCTGACGTGCCTGCGCGAACTCTGCCGCAAGGGACATTCGCGCATCGGTATGGTAAGCGCATCGGAAACGCTCCGGCGCACCGAGCACAATTTTGAAACGCCCTATTGCCTGTTTCTCGATGCACAGGCGGATGAAAAGAAGATTCCTCTTTTCAGGATCGAAGGCCGAGATGAACCGGCGGTGGTGACCCCGTGGCGCGAACGATTCCTCGCTTGGGTGGATAAATATCGGCCGACCGCAATCATCTCAACGGTCTCCGAAGTGAAGACGTGGCTCGAAGGCGCGAACTACGATGTGCCGGGCGACATCAGCATCGTGACTCTGTCGCGCATCTTTGATCCGGTGTGGTCGGGCATCGACCAGCAGGAAAAAGAAATCGGCGCGCGCGCGGTCGAGCTGTTGATAAGCTTGTTTCAATCCGGCGAACGTGGCGTGCCGGCGACACCGCTACGGTTGTTGATCGAGGGGCGTTGGATCGACTCGGGCACCGTTAAAAAAATCGGGCCCCCGGTGACGGAACTGCTCAAGCGACTCTCGTAAGCCCGCTCCACACGACGGTGGCTCGCGCACAAAAAAGGCGCGTCCACGCAGGACGCGCCTTGTCGAAAGACCGAGGAAAAACGCTCAGAATTTCGGACCGCCTTGCGAGAGCTTGCGGGCGCGCAGGCGAAGACCGTTGAGACGGATGAAGCCGGTGGCGTCGCTCTGGTTATACCAGCTCTGCACGCCCTCCATCGAAGCAATCTTGTCGTCGTAGAGCGAATACTTCGATTTGCGGCCGACCGTGATGATGTTGCCCTTGTAGAGCTTCAGGCGGACGGTGCCGGTGACGCACTCCTGGGTCTTGTCGACGAAGGCCTGCAGGGCCTCGCGCTCGGGTGCGAACCAGAAGCCGTTGTAGACGAGCTCGGCGTATTTCGGGATGAGGCTGTCGCGCAGATGCTCGACCTCGCGATCCATCGTGAGGCTCTCGATCTGCTTATGGGCCTGCATGAGGATGGTGCCGCCCGGGGTCTCATAGACGCCGCGGCTCTTCATGCCGACAAAACGGTTCTCGACGAGGTCTATGCGACCGATGCCGTGCTTGCCGCCCAGCTTGTTGAGTGTCTTGAGAACCTGGCCGGGGGTGAGCTTTTTGCCGTTGATGGCGACCGCGTTGCCCTTGACGAAATCAATCTCGACGTATTCGGGCTTGTCGGGCGCGTCTTCCGGGGAAACGGAGAGCTTGAACATGGCCTTGTTCTCCTTGGTCGTCGGATCAAACCACGGATCCTCAAGAATACCGGCTTCGTAGGAGATGTGGAGAAGGTTGCGGTCCATCGAATAGGGCTTCTTAAGCGAGGCCTCGACGGGGATCTTGTGCTTGGCGCAGTAGGCGATCATCTCGGCACGGCCGGGGAACTCGGCGCGATAGTTCTCCATCTTCCACGGGGCAATGATGGTGAGGTGCGGGGCGAGCGCCATATAGGTGAGCTCGAAGCGGCACTGGTCGTTGCCCTTGCCGGTGGCACCGTGGGCGACGGTGTCGGCCTTTTCTTTGAGGGCGATTTCCACCTGGGCCTTGGCGATCAACGGGCGGGCGATGGAAGTGCCGAGATAATACTGCCCCTCGTAAACCGCGTTGGCGCGGATCATCGGGTAGATGTAGTCCTTCGCAAATTCCTCAACGAGATCGAGAGTGTAGTGCTTGGAGGCACCAGTGGCCTTGGCCTTCTTGTCGAGGCCTTTGAGCTCCTCTTCCTGGCCGACATCGGCCGCGAAAGTAATAATATCCGCATCGTAGGTTTCCTTGAGCCACTTGACGATGACGGAGGTGTCGAGACCACCAGAGTATGCGAGAACGATTTTCATGGTAAAAGAGGCAGCGGTTGTGAGCCACGCAGGGCACGTGCGCAAAGCAAAACATGCCGCCCCAAATACTCAGGATTCAAAAGGACGCCACAGCTCCCATTCGCATAAGCCATGCGAATATGATAAATGTAAAAACAACGTAAATCTTGCCTTTTAGGGCCGCGCCACCAGAGATGATTTCCCCATGGCCCTCCCCATACGCCGCCGTGCATGCCGGTTCTGCGGATTCACTCTGCTGGAAATCATTGTCGTTGTTACGATTATCGGCCTTCTTGCGGCCATCGCCATACCCGCTTACCAAAAACTTAAGCAGCGAAGTGCCAACACAGCGGTTAACAATGATCTACGAGTCGCATCGGGGGCCTTGGAATATTATGTTTTGGATAAAGGCTCTTGGCCACCTGATGGAGCCGGCGGTTGGCCTAACGAGTTGATTGGCTATTTGCCGCCGCCCGACCGCTGGAATCTCCCGACCCCAATCGGCGGGACATGGTCGTGGGCAATCAATACCGACAACACCCTCGCTTCTTTACGGATCAATAATTTCACCGCTACTCCCAGCCAAGTCGCCGACTTGGACAAAATGAACGACGACGGAGATCTTACCACGGGCAAACTGTTCACCTCCGGCCAATCGCTGATTTACGTTTTAGAGAAATAACCTCCACGCGGGTTAACCCCACGCAACGACCGTTACCCGTGGGCCTGACTCGCCGCCAATGCGGCCATAATCGCCTTCTGCATGTGAAGGCGGTTTTCTGCCTGATCAAAGATGATCGAACGGGGATTGTCCAAAACCGCCTGGCTCACTTCCTCACCGGGATGCGCAGGCAGGCAGTGCATAAACCACGCATCTGGTTTGGCCGCTGTGAACAACTCGGCAGTGACTGCGTAGGGCGACATCTGGGCGATGCGCTGTTTGGTCTCCTCTTCCTTGCCCATGCTCACCCAGACATCGGTATATACCACATCGGCATCCTTCACCGCTTCGAACGGATCAGTGGTGAAATGATAGTCCTTGGGGAAGCCCTCCTGTTTGAGCAGGGCATCAATCTCCGCAGAGGGTTCAAAACCCTTGGGACCCGAAAGAGAGATCTTCATCCCAAAAAGCGCGGCACCAAGGATCCATGAATTGGCCATGTTACACGCCGTATCGCCGAGGAATGCAATCTTGCGACCCTTCAGCGATGCGAGGAGATCGCCGCCCTTGGGTGCCCAACGCTCGGCCATGGTGAAGGCGTCGGTGTAGATCTGACAGGGGTGCAGGAAATCGGTAAGCGCATTGATCACCGGAATCGTGCCGCTCTCAGCCAGTCGCTCGACCTCGCTGTGCTCATAGGTCCGCACAATCAATCCATGGACAAAGCGGGACAATACCCGGGCCGTATCCTCGACCGACTCACCACGACCGAGCTGGATATCGTTCTTGTTAAGGAAAAGCGGATTACCGCCAAGCTCATGCACTCCGACCTCGAAAGACACGCGGGTGCGCGTTGAGGATTTTGAAAAAATCATCGCCCACGTCTGCTGCTGAAGCACAGCCGAAGTCTGCCGTCCGCGATTTGCCTTAAGGGCACGGGCCGACGCAAAAACTTCCGCCACCTCGTGGGGCTTGAAATCAGTCTCTTTAAGGAAGTGCTTCATGGAAGAACGAAGCGGACATGCGTAGGTCATCCGCCACCCGCCTACGAGAGCAAAATACAGGCCGTCTCTTTACTTTTTCGCGACAAGCACCGAACGAATGATTTCCACGGAGCGCATCAATTCGCCGGCCGTGGCTGTAAGAGGCGGTAACAAGCGGATGACGTTTCCGCCGGCCGAAGGCACGAGCAGTCCCGCCTCACGCAATGCAGCCACGTAGGCACCCGGATCACTGCCCAACTGAATTCCCACCATGAAGCCGCGTCCACGCACCGCCAAAACCTGCGCGGGGAACTCGGTGACAAGCGCCTGCAAAGCCGCGATCCAAGGCACACTTGCCTTCGTCACATGCTCAAGCAGGTGCTCACGCTCGATCACATCAAGCACGGCCAGAGCTGCGGCGCATGCGAGCGGCGTGCCGCCAAACGTGGTGCCATGCATACCCGGATGAAAGAGATCCGCCGCCTTTTCGCCGATCCAAATCGCACCAATCGGGAATCCTCCGCCAAGACCTTTGGCCATACCGATGGCATCCGGACGAACACCAGCATGTTCGAACGCGTAAAATTTACCCGTGCGCCCGATACCGCACTGCACTTCGTCGAGCATGAGCAGCAGGTTGTGCTTATTACACAGCGCACGCAGTCCGATCAAAAACTCCGATGTAGCCGCATTCACTCCGCCCTCGCCCTGAATCGTTTCGACAAAGATTGCCGCCGTCTGGTCATCGATCAGCGCTTCGAACGACGCTAGATTGTTGAGTTCGCCAAATGCGAAACCAGGCACCAGCGGACGAAAGCCTTTTTGAATTTTTTCCTGCGGAGTGGCACTCATACCGCCGAAGGTGCGTCCGTGGAACGCGCTCTTCGCACAGATCACTTTGTAGCAAATGCCTTCCTCGCCACCGGCCTTGGTTGCACCGTGCAAACGCGCAAGTTTGAGCAGGCCTTCGTTGGCCTCGGCTCCGCTGTTGCAGAAAAATACCCGTCCCGGTCCGGCGTATCCAACGATGCGACGGGCGAGTTCGCCTTGATTGGGATTACGAAACAGGTTGCTCGTATGGATGAGTTCGCCGGCCTGACGCTGCACCGCCGATACCCAATACGGGTGGCAATGACCGAGCGCACTCACGGCAATACCGGAGGTGAAATCGAGAAACTTACCGCCTTGGTCGTCCCAGACAAACGACCCGCTGCCGCGCACCAAAGTGAGCGCGGGACGACCATAGTTTCTCAGCACATACGCGTCGTATAGATCGGCGGTGCTGGTGCGAACGACATCGGGACGGCTCATGGTGTTTAGCCGTGGACGATTTCAGTGCCGATGCCCTTGTCCGTAAAGATTTCGAGCAGCAGTGAGTGTGGCAGACGACCATCGATAAAGTGGACGCGTTGCACCCCCTCCTGCAGGGCACGAACGGCGCTCATGACTTTCGGGCGCATCCCCTTGTCGATCACGCCCCTCCGCTTGAGCTCATCAACCTGTGAAACCTTAAGCGTCGAGATAAGTGAGTCGAGATCGGCCGGATCAGACAGCAGTCCCGGCACGTCGCTCATGTAAACGAGACGGCGGGCCCGCAGCGCACTGGCCACACGACCGGCGACTAGGTCGGCGTTCACATTGTAAGGCTTGCCGTCGAGACCTTCGGCAACCGGTGAGATGACCGGAACGTTACCCTCGGCAATTTCCTTCTTGATGAGCTTCACCTTCACCTCGGTCACTTCGCCCACATAGCCGAGATCCACGGCGTTACCGTTGTCATCGATCAGCAGTTTTTCGCAGACGAGCACGCTGTCACCCGCGAGCCCTTTGGGCTTGGCCTTGGCCAGTGAGATGGCGTCGCACACGTCCTTGTTGACGACATCATCGAGCGTCTTCTTGACGATGCCGACGGTGGCCTCGTCGGTGATGCGCATGCCATTGGGCGCGAATTGAGACTTAAGCCCGGAAGCTTCGAGCGCCTTGGTGATCGCCTTGCCGCCACCGTGCACAACGACGACGTTGATACCGGCGGCCGCGAGGAACGCGATGTCGTAGGCGACGCGGTTGCGCACCGCAGGATCGGGATCATCCATGAAACTGCCGCCGTATTTAACGACGAACGTGGAGCCGCGGAAGTCTTGGATGTAAGGCAGGGCTTCGAGGAGCACCTTCGCCTTGGTGGTGATTTCGTTTACGTTCACTTATCGAGATTTGGTAATGACGGGTAAATCACTCACGGCCGGCATTTCCATCTTATTTCTTACTCCGCCCGGTGAATTCGCGCATCCGTCACCTGCCGAACGCAGAATCGGCTTCACTCCGCGCGCCGTCGCGCCACTTCTGGAAGCGTGTCCAGCACCGCCCTCTCCTTCTCTTCACGCGCCGAACATCGGACGTGGCTCGCCAGCCAGTCCGCCCTCCCCCGCGGCTTCCGCGTAGGCACGACGCGCTTCGAGTTTATGCCGAAGGAGGCGCCCAAGCCGGCCAAGATGACGCTCACTCTCATCGCTCTCGACCGGCCCACGCCGGACTTCGCCGCGATGTTCACCAAAAACGCCTTCCCCGGTGCCCCGATCATTGTCGGCCGCCGGCGTCTTGACGAACCGGTGCTCGGCGCGATCATCATCAACAACAAAATTTCCAACGTCTGCGCTCCCGGCGGAGTTGAAACCTCTGAGCAGGTTTGCGCGGAGACCGCCCGGCTCCTCGGCCTGCCTGAGTCCGCTGTGCTCCCCTCCTCCACCGGCGTGATCGGCTGGGGTCTGCCGGCCGACGACATCATGGCCCACCTGCCACAGGCCGCCGCTGCACTCGCAGCCGGCTCCGTGCTCCCCGCCGCCGAAGGTATTGTGACAACCGATCTATATCCGAAGGTGCGCAGCGCCAAGGTCGGTGCCGGTCGTATCGTCGGCATCGCCAAGGGCGCCGGCATGATCGAGCCCAACATGGCGACGATGCTCGTTTACATCCTGACCGACATTGCCGTGCGTCGCGACGCGTTGCGCGCGATGCTCACCCGGGCGGTCAACACGAGTTTCAACCGCATCAGTATCGACAGCGACACCAGCACGTCGGATACGGTTGCGTTGGTGTCATCAAGTGCCGTGCCGTGCGACGATCTCGCCGCCTTCGAAGCCGCACTTTCCCAAGTGTGCTCCGATCTCGCCGAAGACGTCGTGCGCAACGGCGAAGGTGTGCGCCACGTGATCCGCGTGCAGGTGAAAAACGCCGCCACGCCCTCGCTCGCCAGTGCGCTCGGCAAGGCAATCGTCAACGCACCTCTTTTCAAATGCGCCGTCGCTGGTAACGACCCCAACGTCGGCCGTCTCGTGCAAGCCATCGGCAAGCACGTGGGCGCACACGCACCGGATACCGATTTATCCAAACTGCGTGCCAGCATCGGCGGCATCCCGATTTTTGCGGGAGGCGTGTTCAGCCTGAATCCCGAGAAGGAAACCGCACTCGTCGCCCACCTTAAGCACGCCGAACTCTACGTCAGCCAGCCGACGGCCGACGGCGTTTTTACTCCGCCCGTGGATTTCCCCCCGCACGAACGCTGTGTGGAGATCGAAGTCGATCTGGGCTCAGGCAGTGCGCAGGCGACCATATTCGGAGGAGACCTTACCCACGAATACGTCAGCGAAAACGCGGATTACCGGAGCTGAATCGGCCGGTATCCATCAATCGCCACCTCTCACATCAGCGGAGACCACCGAATGGTCTCCGCTTTTTTGTGGTTGGGTTTTCCCCGAGCACAAAAAAACCGCCCTCTCGCGAAGGGCGGTTTTGCATGAAAACGTTGCTGACGACTTAGCGCTTGGAGAACTGGAAACGCTTGCGGGCGCCGGGCTGGCCGGGCTTCTTGCGCTCTTTCTCGCGGGGATCGCGCATCAGGTGGCCAGCCTTCTTGAGGGCGGCGCGCAGCTCGGGATTGAGCTTCTGGAGGGCGCGAGCGATGCCGTGGGCAGTCGCACCGGCCTGACCGGTGACACCGCCGCCGGCAACATTGACGTCGACGTCAACCTTGTCCTTGAGCTCGACGGTCAAGAGCGGGCGGTAGGCCTGCTTGGCGAAGTTCTCGTGGGAGAAGTAAGTCTCGAAGTCACTGCCGTTGGCGGTGAGTTTGCCGGTGCCTTCGGAAAGGCGAACACGGGCGGTGGCGGTCTTGCGGCGGCCGGTGCCGAGGAAAATGGTCTTTTCAGCGCTCATGGTAATCAGACAGTGGTCTTGACGGGATTCTGGGCCTCGTGCGTGTGGGTCGGGCCGGCAAACACGCGGAGCTTGGTCAGCATATCGCGGGCGATGCGGTTCTTGGGCAGCATGCCTTTGACGGCGTGCTCGATGATGAAGGCGGGGTTCTTCGCGCGCATCTGCTCCATTGTCTTGTAGCTTTCGCCACCGACGAAGCCCGAGAAGAACATGAATTTGTTCTGCTCTTCTTTTTTGCCGGTCAGGACGACCTTCTCGGCGTTAATGATAACAACGAAGTCGCCGGTATCGACGCTCGGGGTGTAGGAAGCTTTGTGACGGCCGCGGATAAGGTTGGCGGCTTTGACCGCAAGACGGCCAAGGACCGCACCCTCGGCATCGATAAGATGCCACTTGGGTTGCACAGTCTCTTTTTTGGCGAGGAACGTTTTCATGAGAAAAGAGGCGGATTGCGGAGGTTTGCAGAGGAGGTGTCAACCCCTGTTTTAAATTGTGAATAAAAAAGCCTGCCCCGCCCTAGGGGCGAGACAGGCTCTAACTCTTAGAACAGGCTCTTTAAGTCAGCTTAGAAGCCGACGGAGATACCGATCGAGTAAACGATCTGGTCCTGGTCGTTGAACCCGGTGGTTCCGTTGTTGGAACGATCCGTGGTGGTGTAGTTGACCGCACCGGTGAGGGTGGCCTTGTCGCTGATTTTGTAGGGAACCGCAACGCCAACACCGTAGTAGGTGTAGTCCTTACCAGGGCTACCGGGGCGCTGGACGTAACCAACGGTGCCAGAGAAGTCCAAGGAGACGCCGAGTTTTTCAACCGGAACGCTGTGACCGATCGAGCCGATGACGGAGGAAACCGCATTATCGAAGTCGTAGTAGTAATAAACGCTCGGGCTGAGGAAAACGTTGGCTTTCACACCGGCGAAGGCCTCGGTGGCATCATTATTGCCAGCTACATTCTTGTAGGTGTAACGGGTGGCACCGATGTCAGCGAAGAAGGTGTCATTGATGGCGAGGTTGTAACCGACATAGAGGTCGGTCTCGCTCAGCTCACCGTTGTTGAGGGCGCCGCTGTGCCAGATACCGGCGTAGAAGTCGCCATAGGCGGCCTCAACGGAGGGCTGGAATGCGCTATTGGACAGCTTCTCGGCACGGAACACGTAGTTGCTAACATACGTGACATCAAGGGTCACGGCAAGTGCGTTGGTCTTGGCAGCTTCCTGAGCGGAAGCGGAAACGCCGACGGCGAGGGCCGCGAGGGCGAGGATCGTCTTTTTCATGTGTAGTAGTTCTGTAGTTTTGTAGTTCTGCCGGCCTGCCCGAAGACAAACCGACTTAGGTATGCAAAGAATTACTGGAATCACTTCAAGTCTTTACTCAATTGTCACCTAATAGTGGGCCGCCTGAGAAAAGCACCGGATTGCTAAAAGTCAGTGGCCTTCGGCACTTTGACTGCTCAGGTTCGTCCCATGAGAAAATACCTGTATTTGGCGGCTGGCGTGGGCGTCATCGGCGTGGCAGCGGGTGCTTTTGGAGCGCACGTCCTGAAAGAGAGCCTACAAGCCAAAGTAACTATAAACACTTGGAATACAGCAGTTTTATATAATCTCATTCACGCCCCCGCCCTACTCGCCGCCAGTCTTTACGCATCAACGAATCCCTCCTACGGCAAATGGCTGCAAAGGGCGGCGGCTTGCTGGGCCATTGGCGTCGGACTCTTTTCAGGATCACTCTATTTCCTAGCCTTAGGCGGCCCCCATTGGCTTGGCCCCATCACTCCGCTGGGAGGTATTTTTCTAATACTAGGCTGGCTGTGCGTGGCCGGAGTTGCCGGGAAATCCGGCCAAATCCCCCATCAAGACGTTTGATTCATGCACCTGCCTGCCGATTTACGCGCCGTGTTGGAGGCGATCCGTCCCGTGGCCCGACCCAGGCTCGCGGGCGGCTGTGTGCGTGACTCACTGCTAGGACTCACGCCTAAGGACTTCGACATTGAGGTCCAAGGAATCACCTTCGAGCGACTTCACTCCTTCCTGGCCCCCTTCGGAGCCACCGACGTGGTGGGAAGCAGTTTTGGTGTCATCAAACTCCGTCTCGGCTCTTCCGAATATGATTTCAGCCTGCCTCGCCGTGAATCCAAGACGGGCAACGGACACCGGGGCTTCGCCATCACTCCCGATCCCTTGCTGAGCGATGCCGATGCCGCCGCCCGTCGCGACTTCACCATCAACTCCCTAACGTGCGACCCGTTTACCGGAGAGATTTTCGATCCTCACGGCGGTCAACGCGACCTGCACGATCACATCCTGCGACACACCAGTCCCGCGTTCGTCGAAGATCCACTGCGGGTGTTACGAGCATTCCAATTCGCAGCACGCTTCAATTTCAGCCTCGCTCCCGAAACCGCAGCGCTGTGCCGCAGCATGGTCGACACTTACCGGGAACTCCCCACTGAACGTGTCTGGGGCGAATGGGATAAATGGGCCATGCAATCCACCCGTCCCTCTCGCGGTCTCGATGTCCTCGAAGAAACCGGCTGGCTGGTGCATTTTTCCGAGATCGCCGCGTTGCGGGGCTGCCCGCAAGACCCCGAATGGCACCCCGAGGGCGATGTCTTCACCCACACCCAGCACTGCTGCGACGCCCTCGTTAAACTTCCCGAGTGGCATGATGCCCCGCCCGCGCGCCGACGAATCCTCCTCTTTGCCGTGCTCGCCCATGATTTTGGCAAACCCGCTACCACCGCCCAATCCGAGGTTCGCGGACGCCTGCGCTGGCGGAGTCTGGGTCACGAGGCCGCCGGCGGCCCGCTTGCGGATAATTTTCTACGCCACCTCGGCTCGCCACACGCGGTCATGGAGGCGGTTCGACCGCTGGTCGTCCTGCACCTCGCGCATCACCACGGCACGGGCGACTTCAACGACAGCCATATCCGCCGACTGGCCCGCAAACTCCACCCGGCCACCATCGACGACCTGTGCGCCGTCATGATTGCCGACAGCTTGGGCCGCCCCCCGCTGACCGGACCGGACAACATCGTGTTGATCGAGAAACTTCGCACCCGCGCCCATCAGCTTTCCATCCGTCAAGCCCCGCCCCGCCCCCTCCTGCTCGGCCGCCATCTGATCGCGCTGGGCAAAAAACCAGGCCCCCAGTTTACAGCCGTCCTGAACGCCGCTTTTGAAGCTCAACTGGACGGGGCTTTCACTGAAGAAGAAACCGCCCTCATATGGCTAAGAAATTATATTATTACCCACGGCGCTTCTGAGTCGTGACAAAGCCTTCCGCCCCCTTCCTAATAGCAATTACCTTTCACATCCTATGACTACCCAACTCGACCAACTCAAACAGTTCACCATCGTCGTCGCCGACACCGGCGATTTTGCCTCCATGAAGGAATTCACACCGCGCGATGCGACTACGAATCCCTCCCTCATCCTTAAGGCTGCCGCGATGCCCGCCTACGCCCCGCTCGTCGATCAGGCGATCAAGGATGCCGGCTCGTCCGCATCCCTGCCCGAAGTCATCGATCGTCTCCTCGTCGTTTTCGGCCTCGAAATCCTCAAAATCGTCCCTGGCCGCGTTTCCTCGGAAGTGGATGCCCGCCTCTCCTTCGACACCGCCGCCACCATCTCCAAAGCCCACGAGATCATCGCCCTCTATGAAAAAGCCGGCATCGGCCGTGAGCGCGTCCTCATCAAAATCGCATCCACGTGGGAAGGTATTAAAGCCGCCGAAGCCCTCGAAAAAGAAGGCATCCACTGCAATCTCACCCTCCTGTTCTCCTTTGCCCAGGCCGTCGCCTGTGCCGAGTCCAAGATCACCCTCATTTCGCCCTTCGTCGGTCGCATCCTCGACTGGCACAAGTCTAAGAAACCCGACGCCAACTTCGTCGGTGCCGCCGATCCAGGCGTGATCTCCGTTACCCAGATCTACACCTACTACAAAAAATTCGGCTACAAGACAGAAGTCATGGGTGCATCCTTCCGCAACACGGGTGAAATCGTCGAACTCGCCGGTTGCGACCTCCTCACCATCGCCCCCCCGCTCCTCGCCGAGCTCAAGGCCTCCACCGCACCCCTCGTCCGCAAGCTCGATCCGGCCGCCGCACCAGCCGCCGACCTGAAGAAAGTGACGTTCAGCGAAGCCGCCTTCCGCTTCGCGCTCAACGACGACCCCATGGCCACTGAAAAGACCGCCGAAGGCATCCGCCTGTTCTCGGCCGACATCGTGAAGCTCGAGCAACTCATCGCGCAAAAGCGCGGCTGATTCTGAAGTGGCACGGGCATTCTGCCCGTGATTCCACCCACCAGGTCAGACTCGCTGATTCACGCCAAGCCCGACGCCTCACCCGCGTCGGGCTTTTTTGCCTGCATTCTCCGCTGCCCCGTTGACAACCCCTGCCCCCGGTCCTGCCTTCAACCCGAGACATGGAAGACGGTATTAATTTCATCCAAGACCTTGCCATCGTGCTGCTCGCCGCCGGATTTGCCGGCGCGCTTTGCAAACGCATCGGCCTGTCCGTAATCGTCGGATACCTCGCAGCCGGTATCATCATCGGGCCGTATACGCCTCCGTTCTCCTTCGTCACCGATGTCGATCGCATCCAGACGCTCTCCCAAGTCGGCCTCGTATTTTTGATGTTTGCGATCGGTCTCGGTCTCAGCCTAACGAAACTCGGACGCCTCGGACTGCCGACCTTGATTGCGACCGGGCTCGGTGCGTTCTTCATGCTCAACCTCACGCGGTTGCTGGGCATCGCCATCGGCTGGTCCTCGCTGCAGAGTTTCTTCGTCGCCGGCATGTTCGTCGTCTCCAGTTCCGCCGTGATCGCCAAGATCGTAAGCGAACTGAAACTCACCCACGAAGGCGCCGCGCAACGTGCCCTCGGAGTCACCGTGATGGAAGACGTGGTCGCCGTCGTCATGCTCACCTTGCTCGCTAGCCAGACGACTGGCGGAGAAAACCAGGCCAGCGTCGGCACGCTCCTCGGCACGCTGAGCGCATTCGTCGTGTTGCTGGTTGGCGCCGGCCTGTTTCTCGTTCCCCGCCTGCTTCGCCGCCTCGAATCCCGCGCCGACCCCGAGTTGCAGACGATCATCGTCGCCGGCGTATTATTCCTTCTGGCCATCCTCGCCGCCAAAGCCGGCTACTCCCTCGCCCTCGGCGCGTTTCTGCTCGGCGCCATCGTCGCGGAGATGCCGCAGAAAGCCGGCGTCGAAAAAGCCTTCGTCGGCATGCGCGACATCTTCAGCAGCGTGTTCTTCGTCTCCATCGGCATGATGATCGACGTGCGGCTGCTGGTGCAGGTGTGGCCCATGATCATCGGCCTCTCCGTGTTTGTGATGATCGGCCGCCCGGTCTGCGCCGGCCTCGCCATGATCCTCTGCGGCACCGCTCCCCGCGAAGCCCGGCGCGCGAGCCTGCTGCTGACGCCTCTCGGCGAATTTTCCTTCATCATCGCCCAGCTCGGCGTGAGCAGCGCGGTCCTTGATCCCGAGTATTACCCGCTCTCAGTCGGCATCGCGATTCTCACCGTGTTGGCCACTCCGTTCATCAACCGCCATGCCGGAGCCATCATTGGGTTTTCTGAACGCATCGAACCCCGCTGGCTCGTCCGCACGCTCGACGCCTACCATGGCTGGCTCCTGCAAATCCAGAACCGCCCGGCTCCGCCGCTGGTCTGGCGTCTGGTGCGCGGACGCTTCGTGCAGATCATCGTGGAAATGCTGCTCGTCACCGGTGTGCTGATTTTTTCCGGACAGATTCTCGATGCCGTCCAGGGAGCGCTCAAGCCCGGCTGGATCGAAGACACCATGCTCGACTACGTTTACTGGGGACTGGTCGGTCTGGTCGCGCTGGTGGGCTTGGTCGCGCTTTGGAGAAACATCACCGCAGTCATCATGATTCTCTCCGAAGGTCTGTGCGCCGGCACCCGGCTACCCCCGCGCGTTCTCTACAACGGCCTGCGCGCCCTGGCCGCCGTCGGCATCGGTTACTGGCTCTACGCCATCCTACCGGTCGCATCTCTGCCCGGCTGGGGCTGGGCCGTCATCGCCACCGCCGCCCTCGGCGTGACCGCCGTGTGCTCCAATCGCCTCATCTACTGGCACAGCGCCTGGCAGTCCTCCGTGCAAGACGTCTTCGCCACCGACGCATCGGCCCCCGCCGAACTCCGCGCCAACGCCCGCTCGGCCCTCGACCGCGGACTCGAGTCCTGGAGTCTCCTTCTTGAAGATTACATCGTTCCCGATGCCGCCTCCTACGCCGGCCAGGACCTCGCGCATCTGGCCATTCCCACCCGTTTCGGCTGCTCCGTGATCGAAGTCGAACGCAACGGCTACATCATCACCCGCACCGGCCCCGACCTCCGTGTCTATCCCGGCGACAAACTCCTCCTCCTCGGCAAAGCTGCGGACCTCGCCTCCGCCGGCACGTTTCTCCAAAGCGAAAAGAAAAACGACGACGAAGGTTCCGAAGAGTTCAGCGGCTCCATCCTGCAAACGCACAAACTTCCGCCCGGCCCGCACTCCGGCAAAACCCTCGCCCAACTCCCCATCGCCCGCGAAACCGGCGTGCGTATCGTCGGTATTCAGCGTGGCGATACCCAAATCATCAATCCCGGCGGCAACCAGCACGTCGAGGCCGGCGACAACCTGCTCGCCGTGGGCACGCTCGACGAGCTGCGCGACTTCCGCCGCTGGCTTCGTGGTGGCGGTGAAACCCAGCCGCCCTTCCCCGTTTAATCCGCCGCATGATCCGCGCCTTCCAATGGGACCTCGCTCGTCAGGTCGAGCGCCTGCCCTTCCTTCTTGAACAACTTCCCCGCTACGCCGACTGGGGTTATCAAGAGCTCTACCTTCACCTCGAAGACGCCGTCCACTACCCGAGCCTGCCCGGCATCGCCCGCGCCGACGCCTACACGACCCGCCAGTTTGAAAAACTCGTCACCACCGCCGGTCGCTGCGGCATCAAGGTCGTCCCCATCGTCAATCTCCTCGGCCACACCCAATACCTCGTAAAACACCCCGACCTGCGCGAGCTCAACGAACTCCGCGCGCCCGACGGTTCCCCGCTCGAAAGAGGACAAATCTGCCCGCTCCACCCTCGCACCCTGGAGGTCGCCGACAAGCTCCTGCGCGATATGGCTCCGTTCTGCACCGCCGGCAAAGTCCACGTCGGTCTCGACGAGTCCTTCCATCTCGGCAAACACTCGCTCTCCCGCGCCGAAGTAAAACGCATCGGACTCTCGTCTCATTTTTCCGGATACGTCAACCGCCTGCACACGCTCATCCAGCCCACCGGCCTGCGCATGGGCCTGTGGGCCGACATGCTCGCGCTGCTGCCCGACGCGATTGCCAAACTCCCGCGCGGCCTCATCGCCTACGACTGGTATTATTACCCGTTCCCGCGCTACCCGCGCATGGAACTGCACAACTTCGCCGACTACGACCTTGCCCCCGCGCTCGCTCGTCAGGGCATCGAGTATTGGGGATGCCCGATGAACGGCGGTTTCCGCCACGAACCGCTGCCCGTCTTCGGCGACCGCCTCGCCAACGTCCAATCTTGGTGGTGCCGCTGCCGTCAGACGCATGCCGGTGGTTTCCTCATGACCGGTTGGGAACCCCAACGCCTCGCCTTCGAGATGCCCATGGTGGTGGACGCCGCCGCCGCGTGTCTCTGGCTCAACCCCGAGATCGATGACCACGCTGGCATGCTCGCCAAAGGCTTTGAACGCGTCTTCGGCAAAGCCGACTCCCGTGCCGCCGCCCGCGCCGCGCTCCGTTGCGACGAACACGCCTTCGCCGGCTACGCCAAATGGGAAATCAACGACCGCTGGGACGGACTCGCCGGCCCCGAAGGCCCCGCCCGTGCCGACCGCAGCGCACGGTTTTTTAAACGACTCGCGCGTCAAAAAATTCCCGCACCTTTCGCCGCCAGCGCCGCCTTCAACGCCTACCTCGCCAGCCGCGAAGCGTTCATCCGCCATGCCGCCCGCACCGTGCAAAAACTCCGCCGGCTCCACGCCACCGGCAACGGCAAGCTCTTCAGCGAACACATCACCCAGGCCCGAACCGATGCCGCAGAGTTTTCCAAGCAAATCAAAACCGGTCGGACTGCCGCGCGTGCGATGTGGATCACCACGCGTGCGACCACCGCGGTTTCGCCCAACGAAACCATCCTCGACCGCGATGCCGAACGCTTAAAAGCCTGGCAACACTGGCTCGCCATCGCCTCCAAAGTCTCCTCACACGCCCTCGATGCGTCGCCCGTGCATGGGCGCTGGCAACTCAGCTTCACTGTCCACAATCACGCGCCCGCCCTGCAAAAAATCCTCGTCGAGCAACAATCCGCCGACGGCAGCTGGACGACCCTCGCCGAACGTTTCACCATCGAATTCTGCACACAGGCCGCCCGTCCCCGATCCCCTCTTCGTCGCGAGTTTTCCGTCGCCGTCGAGTCACCGGCGCATCCCTTGCGCATCGCACTTCGCGGAGTCGGGGAAGTCGCGATCAGTCACGTCAGACTGACCGACGGCGTCATCACGCTCCTTCCGACGAACTGGCCGATACGCGCCCGCCGAAACCTCGGCTCACCCGCGCCGACGTCCGGGCTTCCCGATCTTCACCTCACCAAAAACCGCGATGCGGTGGCGTTGAAATTTTAACCCGCAGCGTCCCTCAGCCGCCGCCCGCAAGCGCGCTTTCGCCAGGCCGCGTCATCGAAAACGGCTCCAACGCCGCATCCAACGTCGCCGCGTCCATGAGCCCCTTCGCGAGCACCACTTCCCGGAGCGTCTTGCCGGTCGCCAACGCCTCCTTCGCCACCACCGCCGCCGCATCGTAGCCAATGTGCGGATTAAGCGCGGTGACCAGCATCAGCGACCGATCCACGAGTTCCTTGCAACGCACCTCGTCGGCTTCGAGTCCCACCACACACGCGTCGGCAAACTGCCGCGCACCATTGGCCAGCACCTGCACTGCCTCATGCAGTGCGTAGGAGATCAGCGGAATCGTGACATTCAATTCGAAGTGTCCGTCACGCCCACACATCACGACCATCTGGGCGAGCCCCTGCGTATAAATGCACACTTGCACCAACATCTCGCTCATCACCGGATTCACCTTACCCGGCATGATCGATGAGCCGGGTTGCGTCGCGGGCAGACGCAACTCGCCAAGCCCGCTACGCGGTCCCGAACCCAGCAGGCGAATATCGTTGGCCACCTTCGTCAGACTTACAGCGATGGTCGCCAAATAACCTGCGACCTCGACCGCATCATCGCGCCCCGCCTGCGCCTCGAAATGATTCCGCGCTTCGACGAACTCGACGCCTGTTTCTTCCGAAAGAATACGCGCCACCTTCCCAGCAAACTCCGGATGACAGTTAATCCCCGTGCCGACCGCCGTTCCACCCACGGCGAGTTCATGCAGTGCGACGATGGCCTTGTCCGTGCGCTCAACCGCCTTCGCAACTTGCGCCGCATAACCCGAAAATTCCTGCCCCAACGTGATTGGTGTCGCATCCATCAAATGCGTGCGCCCGATTTTGATGATCGCCTCAAACGCCCGCGCCTTGGCGTCGAGCGCCGACTGCAAATGCACCAGCGCAGGACGGAGGTTGTGCTTGAGCGCCACGGCCACACTCACATGAAGCGCAGTCGGGATGATGTCGTTGGACGATTGCCCAAGATTGACGTCGTCGTTGGGGTGAACCGGCTTTTTTGAACCGATGGCTTCGCCGGCGAGTTGGCGCACTCGATTGGCGATCACCTCGTTGGCGTTCATGTTGGTCGAAGTGCCCGAACCGGTTTGAAACACATCAACGGGAAAATGCTCCGTAAGTTTTCCCTCAGCCACCTCGCGCGCCGCCTGCTGAATAAACCGGCTCTTTTCGGCAGACAGTTTGCCCAGTTCCTCATTGGCGCGGGCGCACGCGATTTTCACCAATCCGAGACCACGGATAAAACCCGCGGACATCGGCCGGCCACTGATGGGAAAATTGAGCACCGCACGCTGGGTAGAGGCACCGTAGAGCGCATCATCCGGAACCGGCATCGTCCCCATCGAGTCTTTTTCAATTCTCATGGAAACACCCTAAACACGTCGGAAGCCAAAAGCAAAAAAGCCGCGCGAGGACTTCGCGCGGCTTGGCAGAAAATCGTGCTCAAAATTTGAGCGTCAGGCGATCGCCGCCCATGCCGATGCGGCTGACTGTATCGTAGAGACGACCGTCATCGAGCGTGCTGGCCAAAACCTCCCGAACTTGGGTGATGCGCGAGTGATCAGAGTCCGGAGTGCTATCCGCGACCACCAGACTCGCGAGAATACGATTGCGACGCATCTCACGGGTCGACGTAGGCAAAGCCCGGGCAACGACCGGCTCAACCGCTTCGGCGACATCCACGGGGAGTTCGGGCGCTCCCTGAGAAATCGAAGCCACGGCATGGTCCAATTCCACCTGCCCGTCAAAATCATGATCACGTCCGGGATTCACCACGGAAGCAAAATGAACTTGGGAAAGCTCACCCAAGGTCACGGACGGAGCGGACTGTTTTTCAACCACCGCAGCCTGCGAAGTAGCCGCCCATGGAATCATAGCCGTAAGATCACCCGGCCCGAAGGAAACCACATCCGCCGACACCGATGGTTCAACGACTGTCTGTAGGGACGGAATACTGGCAATCACCGTCGGTGCCGCCTTGGCGAAGTGATTGGCTGCATCGACGGTCAACGTGGATTCGGAAGATGCTATCACCACAGGCGCCGAAGCGGATTCACCGCTGGACTGAGTGGAATAGGTCTCCGCCAAAACGGAAGCCGCCGGTGATAACGAACGGTATTCGTTCACGACCACAAAACTCAGCGCCAGCACAGCGGCTGCACCCATCGGAACCTGAAAACGAGCCAGCGTCCGACCTGCCTGAGGAAGACGAAGTGCAACCCACCACTGGCGTTTCTCCACGATGGCAGCCAATTGTTTGACCCGGAGCTCTTGCTCAAAGGTCGTCCAAAACTCAGGTGCGGGACGCTCCGCACGCTTCAGACGCAACAAGTCCTCGATCGTTACCTTTCCGGATTCGGTTGGTTTGGGCTGATTGATCATCTACGGACGTAGGATTGAAGTTGGGCCTGTAAAAGTTGTTTGGCGTAGTGGAGCCGGGAACGCACGGTGCCTACCGAGCAATCCATGATCTCGGCGATTTCCTCATGACTGAGGCCGTCTATTTCGAACAAAGTTACCACGGTTCTGTGGGGGATAGACAATTTGAGCATCGCTTCGTTCAATTTTTCCTGAAGTTCGCTCACGAAAACATCCCGCTGCACATCCTTGTTATCGGTCAATTGGTTAAGAACAGCCGAAACCGAGGGATCTTCCTGGATCTTATCAAAACTAAAAAATGACCGTAACTTATTCTTCCGGATATGGGTTAACGCTGAATTCAACGCGATCCGATAGAGCCAGGTGAAGAACGAAGACTGCCCCTGAAAGCGATTGATGGACTGGAACGCCTTAATGAAGGAGTCCTGCGTGAGATCCGCCGCGTCCTCACGATTCGATGTCATGTTGTAGATCATCGCATAAACGCGCTCACGGTATTTGAGGATGAGCTGATCGAATGCCGCCACATCACCGGCCTGCACGCGTTGCACGACCATCCAATCCGAACCCGCCTCCAGTTGGCGTTCGGGAGACGCGACCAAGGTCTTCGTCAGGACTTTGGAAATGGCGTTCACAGAGCAATAATTTGTCAGCTGATCCGCATCAGAACAAACCTAGACGCCAGTTGGTGTCCGAAGGTTCCCAACTTGAAAACGCAGGGTATCGCACAATTGCCGTAACAAAGGCACCGGCGGCAGTCCGGCATACGGGGCCAGCGCCGCTTCAGCGTGAACCAACTCGGTCTCAACCTCCTCGGCCACGAGATTAAAAATTCCCAATTCACCCATCTGCCGGATGCGCCCTGGCAGATCCGGCGCACGTTTTTTCAAGATTTCATCCACCAACACTGCGCGATCATCCGCAGGCAGGCGTTCGAGGAGTGCGAGCAGCGGCAGCGTAACTTTCCCGCTCTGCAAATCAGTCCCCAGTGTTTTCCCAATTTGTTTTTCCTGCCCGAAAAAATCGGCGAGATCATCGTAGATTTGATAGGCGATACCGAGATGCCGCCCGAACCGGCTCGCCGCCTCGACAAATGCAGGAGGGAACCCACCGAGCTTGCCGCCCAAATAACACGAGATTCGGAAAAGCTCGGCCGTCTTCAGGTCGATGACACGGAAGTAATCCTCCCGAGTGATGTTGGTGGTGCCACGGCGCAAGGTTTGCACGATCTCGCCGGCGCATACCTTGCGCGTAGAGTTGGAAACGGCGTGACAAATTTCCGGAGTGGGAAATTGGGAGGCCAGATGAAGCGCATGGGCGAACAGTGCATCACCCAGCAAAACTGCCGCCTCGGGACCATACTGACGCGCCGCCGTGCTTCGGCTGCGGCGGAGATCCGCTTCATCCATGATATCATCATGCACCAGTGTGGCGAGGTGCACGAGTTCGACGACTGCCGCTACCCTCACGAGATCAGCGGAGAGCGTATCACTTCCGCTCCACCCACTGAGAAATACCAACGCCGGGCGGATACGTTTGCCCGAAGTGTCGATGCAGTAATCCGCCATGTCACGAATCTCCGGCTCAAAGGCATCGAGTTGCCCGCGCATGAAAACATCCAGCACGGCCATCTGCGGTTTAAGTCTCGCAAACACCGTTGCGAAGCCCTGCGTCGTCGGTTGATCGGAAAGATTAAGGGTCGTGGCGGACATTTTCGGTTTTCACGCTAGGAATACGCCGACAAATGGCTAACCAATAACTCACCCATTAGATGAACGAAGATCCCATCGCCATAGTCCTCATGATCGCAGTGAGCTTTTATGTGCTCTATCTGTGGTTACACGACTACGTCGCAGACCGTGCTGGGCGGCCTAATCCTCACGCATTACCCGGAGCCACGTCTGCTCCACTCAAAGCATCCGTCATCGCCGTCGCCGGAACTCTGGTAATACTTGCGGCGGAAACATGGGGCGAGATCCGCCTCGGACTCAGCGACCAGCAATCCAAAATCACGGTCCTATTCGGCGTTCACTCCCTGTTGGCTGCGTTTGTCGAAGAGTTGATTTTCCGTGGTTTCGTCGTGGTTGATGGCAAAGGTAAAGTCCTGCGCTGGGCAGGCATTCTCGGTGCCTCGGTGCTTTTTTCCGTCATTCACCCCTTCTTATGGAACTTGGATAACTGGGTTTTCACATGGACACTAACGGCCAAAGGATGGTTCAGCATGGCCGCGGTTTTTCTTGGTTCCCTTTGGTTTTACACCGTGCGTTTTGCCGCGTTTAATCCCAACCACTCACTCATTCCCTGCATAGCCGCGCATGCCAGCAAAAACCTCGGCGTATTCGCAATTAAGGCCACTCAAGGATTTGTTGTCGGATTGTTGTGACAAACCCAAATCGTGCCACATTTGAACTTCCAATGAGTGCGCCTCCTACAACCGGAAGACTCGACCCGATGTATTCCGATCGTGGAGTAATTGGCATCATACCTCAACATGCCGACAATTTTTCTACCGTAACAACACTCGTCAGGTTGAGACCCTCCGGCATTATACAGTGAGCACTGATTATATTCAGTATAATCATATATTCAGTGTCTAATTGAAAGATCAAAAAAGTGCCGCAGCGTTAAAGCTGCGGCACTTAAAATCATTCAAAACGGATACTGATGGCCGAATTACTTGCCCTTCTTAGGCTGCGGCACAGAAGGCGCATCCTCCGGAAGGAACGGATCAATTTTCTCGCGATATCCCGAGACGTCGCTACGCTTCAGACCTGCTTCGCGTATCACCCGAGGATCAAAAATATCCTCAATCGGCGCAGTTTCTGCACTCACAATCTTTGCCGTGATAAAGACCAGTAGATTCTTCCGCTCAGTGCTCTTTGTTTCATTTCTAAACAAACGGCCAATACCAGGGATCGACCCAAAAAAAGGCAATCGACTGTCTGTAGTGCCGTTGGTATCAGTGATCAATCCACCAATTCCCAGTGTATAACCATCCCTCAACGAAACTTGAGTCTTCGTCTTCTTGGTGCTAATAATCGGTATGCTTGACCCTTGTCCAAAACTCACAACATCAGTCTTCGAAAAAGAACTAATCTCGGGCTCAACCGTTAATTTAATGAATCCCTGACTATTGATCTGCGGTGTCACCTTCAGCAAAACGCCAATCGGCTTGTATTCAAATCCACTAACCTCAAACGAGCCAGTTTGAGAGTTGTAATTATAGCTCGGGATCGGGTATTCCGTGCCAACGTTAATCGTCGCTTCGGTGTTATTCAGCGTAACAACCGTCGGATTTGAAACCACCCTGCTATTGCTCGAATTTTCTATAAAATTCAAAGCTGCACTCAACTGAGCTGCTGACAGAACCGATGTAGCAACATTGGATTTACCCACAAGCGTAGCGGATGGAAGCAAGGAAGTCTCTGTTATAGTAGGAAGAATGGCAGGATTGTTGCCCGACTGCTCGTGATTTGCAATCTGGGCACTTGCCTGTGCACCCAGTGCCCAGTCGATACCGAGCTCCTTGTCGCCCTTACCTATTATATCGATGAATTTAGCCTCAATCGCAACCTGTTCGGTTGCATGATCCAGTTTTTCAATGATCGGACGAATGCGCTGCATTCGCGAAGGACGCTCCGTGATCACCAGACTATTGCTACGATCATCAACGATTATTTTTCCACCTGCGGCAGGATCAACCAAGGTCGTGATGGTTTTTATAATATCACCCGCTTTGGCGTAGTTAATCAGGAAGATCTCGGTCGAAACTGGCTCGGCAGCCAAGCTGTCTTGGCTGACAATCTTGATGATATTCCCATCTTCAACAAAAGTGTAACCCACGGGAGAGAGAACCACTTGAAAAATCTGGCGCCAAGTCACTTCACGTAATTTCAAGGACGTCCGACCTTGAAGCGTATCTGGAATTACCAAATTCAGCTCAAACAAATCCGCAACATTACGTAAAATAGTGCGAATTTCCTCGTCAGGGAAATCGACTGAGAGAGTATCCTTGGCCTTGGCGGTGACCACGGCCCCCACGGCAACGGGATCAGGCGCAACAACCGGAACTGAGGTTGCTTCCGGCACTGGCGCAACAGGTGCCGCTACAGCAGCTTCTGGCTGCGAAACAACAGGCACTGCAGGAGCAGGTGCATCCTGCGCCACGATTTGACTGACGACGGCAACGGAGGCCAACAATACTAGACGCGTTCTCATGGCTTATTTTAGGACAGGTTTGATGGGCCGAGTGATTTCTTCTTTATTAAGGCGCAGACTAAAACTGGTGCGTTCAATGGCACTAACTTGTAACTCATAAGTGACACCTTGAAATACAATTGGCAGGATATCACCTACTTTGAGCTTTTTTTGACCAAACAACAGAATGGGGGCATCCCCAAGTTGCATCATACCGGATGGAGCGATTGCCGATGCCAAAGTTATCAGCGTCTCCCGGTCACTAACCACCGCAATCGCAGTTGAAGAAGGACTAACATTCGCTGCAACAGGCAGGACTGGGTTAAATGGATTATTCCGGCCAATTGACGCCGTAGGAATCTCAATTGGCTTTGTTGTAAGCAATTCACGGGCAAGATTAAGCGTCTCAGTTCGCTTAATCGGAGGAGTTATACTTTGAGCACAAAGACCGGCACTCGACAAAACCAACAAGATGGAAATACAGGCAAGCGTTCTCATTGGATTCCCAGTAAATCAATATTGAGGTTTAGAGTCACACTGGAGTCACCTCCCGATGCCGACATAGTGTTTACGCGACAAAAATACTCCCCCTGCTCCAAATGCCTCAGATACGTAATGGCCTGAGCGAAAGTGCCCTGAATGGTCACAACATAATTTAAGGGCACATACGTTCCTCCCTTACCCCCAATTGGAGCCGACTTCCCGCCTGGACGTAAATCGAGATATTTAATACCAACCTCCGACTCCAAACGGTAGAAATATTGAAGGTTTAAAGCCAATGTATTGCTGGCAAATGCACGATCCTTCACCGCAGCATTAGCCTTGATTAGGAAGTCAACTTGCTCCTGTAGCTGCGCAGAATTTGAAATATTACTACGATAACGCGCCACATCCGATGAATATTTATCAAGCTCAGCCTGCTTGGCCTCCTGCAACCCACTGCGGAAATATAAGACTAGGATTAACGCTAAGCTGATTAGGCCCGCACCCAACAGTATCGGGTATTTTTTAATACCGGCAGTGAGTGTCTGTGCATTGATACTCATTTTTTACCTCCCGCCGGTTTACTGGCCGAAGCTCTATATTTAAGATCGATCTCAAATCGTATCTGCCCGGTAGCACCATCTCTGGCAATATTGGTCAACGTGATAGGATCAAATAATTTAGAGAAATACGCATTCCTCCGAAGTTCTTCAACATATGCTACCGCACGACCGCTAGCCTCTTCGGGAGCACCCTTAATCCCCCCCCTTAACCCAGCACCATTCGCCCTGCAATCAAAGGTAGCAATCGTGAATCCCGGCGGCAGCGACGCTCCTAATTCCAAGATGAATTCCGAGGTCACAATTTTTGATGCCGAAAGAAAGGACTGAAGCTCAAGAACCTTTTTCTCCTGATCTTGGAATAACTTGAACTGTGCGACGGCCTGATCGCTGGGTTGTTTATTTTCTGAAGCAATCTTCATCGCAGCCGACACATCCGAACTCAACGAATTAAGCCCAAACTCACGGTATCCCGTATAGATGGTAAGCAGGCTCGCAATCAACACGGCCACGCCATTGATAAAGAAGGTCGTTCGGACAACCTTTGTATCGGGAAGTCGTTGGAAATTACGGAAGTTAGGATGCCAAGCGGGCACCGCTAACGCCGAGGATTTGTCACTGGATTTTTTCAGAGACGACAGCATGACCGTTGTTATACTGAACCATTAAACCGAAGAGACCGATACGGCGGATATCTTGACTGTTAGCGGACACATTATCCGCCAACGTAATCTGACGGGACTGCAACCACCCCGGAATGTCAGGCTTTAACACCGAAACACCTAAATCGGCCGCAATGGCGGTCTCCAACCAACTCAATTTAGAAGGCAATAAAGTGCATGCAACTTGAGCAATCGACTGACCTGTTTGCACCTCATAAAAGCCAATTGAGGACTGCAACTCCTTGATCAGTTTCTTGATCAGTGCAGACCCCATACCCGTGAAATCAAAAGTATTGGAAAGAAATAACTTACGCGCAGATGCCTCATCTTTTAGCCCCAACTCCTTCTGAACAACTGGTATCATCGCCTCCAAGCCCTGCTGGATCGGACGGGACGCCTCGATCCCTGATGAAGTCACAATGAAAGAATTAGTCGTCTCTGCCTCAATTTCTAAAATCAGTAGAGGGGTCTTGATCTTGGAAAAAGCAAGGTAATCAACCATTGCCCCAACACTCGCAACACTACTCAATTCAAGGGTTTCCGGATAAATTCCAGCTGCCAACAAGCTGTCTTGCGTGAGATCAATATCTTTCGATGGAACACCGCAGATCAAGGCATCTTTCTGTAAGGCCTTAACCATATCATAATCCGTGCCCTGCGACGGATTTAAAATCGCCAAGGAATACTCATCGGGCTCAATGCGAAGCTGCTGAGCCGTCACCTCGTTCAGATAGGTTGGCTCCTTGAGACGCTTGGGCTCCAAAGTTACTTTACGCACCACTCGACGTGCTGCATTAATCCCGCAATTTGCATGTAAATAACCACTAGCACTTTTCGAGGGCTGCATGAGCTTCAGCGCATCTGCTAATGCAGCCACGTCACCAGCAGGGCATTCAACAATCTCCTCAATGACAAATGGCACCTCGGCTTTCGACGTGCGGGCAAGCAGCACGCTGTGCTCGCTAAAATCGACGAAGAAGTTTTTTGATTTCGCAGTGAAAAACATGCGTGAGGTGCTTGCCTGAACCAGGCCGGCGTTAGTGAAATTTTTTACGGCCAATAACGATGTCTGGACAACATCTTCATTAGACGGGACTAGGATGCTTTAAGCAGAAATCGTGCACTTCAAGGATATTTATCCTGCGGCCCACACATCGGAAGGCATTTACGCAAATTTTAACCATTAAACGAAAAAGCCCACCATAAGTTTTATGGTGGGCTAAAATTTTCAAGAAAACAGGCCTAAGCTTACTTCTGCCAAGTGCGCTTCTTGTGGCGATTGGCCTTCAAGCGCTTTTTGCGCTTGTGCTTGTTCATCTGGAGACGGCGTTTCTTTTTGAGGTTACCCATGTGGAGTCAGGATTGAATTGAAAGTATCGTGTAGAAACCGTTCGTGAAACAGGTTGAGGAGGCCCCTGTAAAGCTCAATCTGCCCCAGCGCCCATAACCTCGACTGTGCTGCGCAGCGAAGTGAGCACCAAGACACACCGCACAAACGCCTCCGACAGCCCTGCCAACCTCGCCGCTGCTCTCCGGTAAACATCCATTTGTCCGGCATAGCGCGCCAGCACAACTGCCTCGCCACCAGCAACCAACCGATCTGTTTTGAAATCATAGACAGTCACCGCCACCACTCGACCTTGGGAATCTCGCTTCAACACCACGCGATCGAAAACCCCGGTGATCCAGGCACCATCTAGCACAATTTCAAACATCCGCTCTCGCCACACTTCAAAACCCCTCTCGTGCCCAAACACCGAGCCCAGTCCTTCCGAATCGAGACACGCACGTGCTTCGGCAACCACAGGATCACCCAGTCCGGCCGCATTCCATAATGCCAGCAACTCGGGGGTCATCCCGCCCCATTCCACTGCTGAAAAAGCTTGGTGCACCGCTGTTCCGAAATTAGCCGCACTCGCGCTCGTCGCGCCAAACAAAACCGCCCCCGTGACCATCCCCGTCTTTGTCCCCGATGGTGTGCGTGCCGGATGCCGGGCAACCGGGTCGATCTCGGGCAGCACCAGTATTCCCCGATCACACTGCATTTCAGTATTTGACTCACCAACTACCGAAATCGCCTCAAACCACTTCCCATCGCCTTCGGCAAACACCGCGTCACACGCCCATGCACCCACACGCGCCGTTTCCGTCGGCCCCGCCGCGCCGAGCGTCTCCGTGAGCAAACGCGGAAAATTCGCCGATGTGGATTTTTCGCTAAGAGGTTTCGTGATTAGATACATTGCCCGCTTGGCGCGCGTCGTTGCGACGTAGAACAAACACAACTTCTCATAAGCCGCATCCGCCTCCGCTCCGGCCATGTGCGCCGCCAACACCTCGTCGTGCTCGTGAAACAGCTTCGGGGGCATGTCCAACACCCATTCAACCTCGCGATCTTCTGCGCGTTGCACCGCGAGTCCGTCGCGTCTCGGCGTTGCCAAGGCATTTCCTTCCAAGTCAGGCAGCACCACCACGTCGAATCCGAGCCCCTTCGATTTATGAATCGTCATCACGCGCACGACTGTCGCTGTCTCCGCATCACGCACCACATGCCGCTCGGCGAATTGCACGAACTCCGCCACATCGCGCCCTCCTGTCTCATCAAATCGTTGGGCCGCCTCCGTCAACTGCCGCGCGCGCTCGCGACTGAACGAATCGTCGGCCCCCACCAGCGGCTCCAACCGACGCAGCCACGTTTCCACCGTGCGCGCAAAACCCTCCTCATGCACTTGGCGCAACACCTCACGCGTCAGCCCTTCTCCGCTTTCCACTAAACTGGCCAACGGCGTCATCCTCACCTGCTCCCACGCGAACCGGTCGCCCGGATGTGCCGCCGCCTGCAACAACGCCAGCACTGCCGTAGTCAGCGGATTATCCATGCACACGTGCAAATCCGACGCCGCCACCGCCGGCAGCCCGCCTTCGCGCCTCAAATAGTCCGCCAGCCACGTCGCTTTATCGTTGGACTGCACCAACACCGCGACCGACAACCCTCTCTCCAGCGGATTGATCTCCGACAACAATTTCAACGTAAGTGCCGCCCGCTCGTGTTCATCGGCGCCATGCAACCACACGACCTGCCCGCCGAGTTGCGGTTTCGCGCTTTCGTGGTCGCGCCACTCACGCGTCCAGCGCTCCGCCGCGACCGTCGGCAACATGCGCGCCAGCACCGCCGCATCGCCAAACACGCGATTCACCGTCTCCACGATCACCGGCCCCGAACGCCACGATTTGTCCAGTCGTCCCTCCTCGATCGTTCCCGGTGCCACTTCGTTGTAGTGGTCAAAAATCTCGCGAAACAACCGCGGATCGCCCCCTCGCCATGCGTAGATCGCCTGCTTCACGTCGCCCACATAGAACAAACTCCGCCGCCCTTCCGGATCCTGCACCGCTTCGTCAATCAGGTTGCGCAACACGCTCCACTGCCCGTGGCTCGTATCCTGGAATTCATCGAGCAACCAGTGGTCATATTTCGCGTCCAGTCGCCAATCGACGAACAGCCGCCCGTCCTCCCCTTCGCCGCCCGCCGACAATGCCGGCGCGCCGGCCTCCGGCATGAGCAACCGCTGCACATCCGCAAACGTGAGTTTGCCCGCCCGCCGCACGAGATCGTGGTAAATCGCCTCGTAGCCGCTCAGCACCGTGTGGATGCCCTGCGTCATTTCCAGACGCCGCGTCAGCTCTCCGCGAAACACCTCGCTCACCAACACTTTCAACACCGCGCCGATCTCCGGCGGCACCGTCTGTTTTTTCCGCTCAATGATCAGCTCGACGTCTTCCTCTCCGAGCACCGCCCACACCTCCAACGCCTTCACCATCACATAATCCATCGACTTGGCCATGGCCGCGCCGGGGGCCCACACGTCCATCGCTTCCAAAAAATCATCCCAGCGTTTCTGCTGTTTTTCATTCGCGCACGCTCCCGCCGCCCAACGCCGGATCACTTCGTCCGCGCCATTTGTGTCGCCCGGCTTTCCCAGCCACGCCGAGCCTTCGGGCCAGATGCGCTGCGGATTTCCCCACGCGTCGGCGTCCGGCGCATCGAGAAAAACATTCTGATGCTCGTCGATGAATCGATCGAGGCGCGACGCGAGGCGTTTCTCTTCCGCACCGAACGTCGCCCGCTTGAAGGCCTCGATAAAATCCACCTGAGCCTCATCCAACTCGCCACCCGCCCGTGCGAAGAGCTGACGCAACACACGTTGACGCTCCAGTTGCACGCCGTGTTCCTGTAAAATCTCAAAGTCTCCACCCAAGCCCAACTCAAGCGGAAATGCCCGCACCACCTTCGCAAAAAAACTGTCCAGCGTGCCGAGCGACAACCGATGCATCGCAGTGACCATCGCGCGCAGCATCCGCAGAAAATCTGCCGCCATCAGCTGTGGCTCCCCGATGTTAGCACCGATGCGCTGCGCTTCTTTCGGATCGAGCGCCGCCCGCGCCAGCTTGTTTAGAATCTCGTCGAAGAACTCGCCAGCGGCCTTGCGCGTAAACGTGAGTGCCACGATCCGCTCCGGCGGAGCCCCGCACGCGAGCAATTGCACAAAGCGATTCGTCAGCGCGTAGGTTTTCCCCGAGCCCGCCGACGCTAAAATCATTTTATGGCCGAGCTTCTTCATGTGCGCACCTCCGCCTCCGGCCACTCTACGCTCGCCTCGGCTCCTTGCGGAAACAGCACTCCGAAATCATCATGCTCCACCGGCAATTCCGTCGGCGGCCAGAACCGCCGCGCCTGCACCACCGCCACCACACCTTCCGCACAACGCATCGCCGCCGCCTGCACATCGGCGTCGTAACCCGTCCAGATCGCGACGCCCGTCTCCCCCGCCGCCTTCGGCAGATTAAAATATCCACACGCCACCGCGTGTCCGTATTCCGCCGCGACTGCCTCAAGATACAGCGGCAACTGTAAATCCACCCAAATCGCATCTTCGCCACCCAACGAAAAACGCGCGAACTCAGGCAACGCGTCGACATCCTCCGTGCGCTTTGGTCCACGCACATGCGCATCGACCGGGTTCACCGGCGTGTCGGAAGTTTTATAGTCGATCACGCGCACTTCGCCCGTGAGTTCGTTGCGATCAATGCGGTCGATTTTCCCGCGCACCGGCATGCCGCCGATCACGATGTCCAGCGACCACTCGGTGCGCTCAATCACCCAACCGTCGGCGCGCAACTGAGCCTGCACATCGGCCACTTTGGATAAACGCTGACGCGCCGATTCCAACTGCACCACGAGTGGCAACGCCGGATAATCCCCAAAAATCGCCCGCGCTGTCCGATCTAATTCTTCGAGCAAAAATCCGCGCAGCACGTTCGCGTCCGTGCAATCGCGCACCGGCGAATCAGGCTTGCCCATCGCCTCCAGTGCCGCGTGACACAGCGTTCCGAAATCCATGGCGTCGAGTTCCGCTTTATGCGGATCCACAGCCTCCATCTTAAGTCCGCGCTTCAGATAAAAGCGGAACGGGCACTTCAAATAATCGCGGAACGACGTAACCGACAGTGTCTCGATTTTTGCATCTGTGCGCGGCTTGAGTTTCCACGTGCGCATCCACGCGGGTGTAGGCCGCGCCGCCTCGGCCGGACTAAACAAAAACGCTACGCGCGCAGGCAGGTCGGCGTCAGCGCACTGCAACAACAACCGCGATGGACGCAGCGGATCGCCCGCAGCCGAAGTTTTACCCACGAGCAAATCCAGACGTCCACGGCCCTCGGCGCGCACGGCCTCCAGCGCGTGCAACAAATACGCATCGCGCGCGAACCGCGCCGCGTTGGTTTTTAAGCCGAGTCGCTCGCGCAACCCCTCCGGCAGGAACGCATCGCCGACCACCGCATCGGGCACGCGGCCATCATTCATGCCTGCGACAATCAGGTGCGGCACATCGTCCCAGAGTAATTCCAGCCAGCCTTGCAGCTCAACCGAACCCTCCGGCTTGTCGTCGAAACGCTGGCTGTCGCCAAACGCGCGCAACGCCAGCTCCCACACATCGACCGCCGCGAGCCCGGGGAAGCGCTTCACGGCCGTTTCCAACTCGGTAAGCACTCCGCCCCAAGCCTGAGCCGCCTCGATGGCTCGCAAGTCCTCCGGACGCGCCTGGTCGAATTTCCGCTCCCTAAAAATCTCCGTGAGCACCGTGCGCACATTTTCGGGAAACACACCGACGAGTAGCAGGGCACGCAGTCGGTTTATCTCTTCCAACGCATTCGCCAGCGGACCTGGCCGCGCCTTGGCTCGCGCAGCTGCCAGCGTCGCCGGCAAGTGGTCGGAATGGAGATCGTCGAGCGCGGTCAACAGCTTCACCGGTGAGCCGCCGAGCCACGCCAACACATCCGGACACCGCAGCAATGCCGCCACCGAGGCAAAGGATGGCTCGCGCATCACCAACTCCGCCAGCGCCGCGAGCAGCGTATGCAACGACCCGCCACGCAGCGGACGCCCCTCGGGGTTGAACGCCGGCACACCGGCGCGCGCGAGTCCGTTTTCGAGCGAGGGCAAAACCTCGGCGTCGGCCACACCCACGTCGAGTTTTCCGCCCGGCGTGCCGTAGCCGAGCGCACAGGCCACGATGGCATCGGCCTGCGCCGACGGATCGGCGCAGAGGCGCACGCGTTGGGCAAAATCTTTGGGCGAAAACGGACGCGTTGCCCACGTTTCGGGCACCGGACGTCCCCACCCATCGAAGAGCGCGGCGGCCTCGCCGCCCTCGCTCGGACCGGAGACTAGCACGTCCACGGACAGACCCGATTCCGCGTAGGCAGCGAGAACCTTGATCGCGAGCGATAGCGGGTCCGGCGTGCCGGCGACGATGATCCGATTAATGCCGTTAGGCGGTGCGGGATTGCGCGCAAAGGCGATTTTTACCGCCTGCGGATCATACAAGCTGTGCTGAGCGAGCACGGCTTCGCACGCCGCTTCGAGTTCGCCGAGTTGCTGCCAACGGGCAAACTCGGGAAAGTTTTCTCCGGCCCGCGAGGGCACGTCGGCCATGCGCAGTCCGTTTTCGGTGAGCGTGGACTGCAGGCGGATGAATTCGTTCGCAAGCCGCGCCGCCCACGCAAAATTCCGCTGCGGCGGATCCTTCGGGAAAACTTCGCGCAGTGCGTCGAAATCGGCGTCAAGCAGCGTCTGCACCCACGCGAGCAGCAGTTCGGACTTCGTCGCCACGCCGGAAGCGGGGGCGTTCAACATCGCCAGTTCGGCGGGCATCACCACGCGAGGCGGAAACACAGCCTGATTGTGGTTTGCCGCATGGCTCGCCAGCGCCTCGCGCAGACGACGCTCGGATTGCCCCGTAGGCATGACCACGAGCGCGCCGGTCAGGTCGAGCGGACCTTCGCCGGCCCAATCGCGTGCGAGCCAAGCCACGACGGCGTGAATCAGCGGCTGGCTCCAAGGGAGAACGTGAAGGCGGGGGGACGGCATCCGAAGTCGTTCAGGACTTCACGGACAATGCACCGCTCACACAAGGACGGAGTAACACGACGAAAAAGCCCCCGCAGCACATGGCCGGCGGAGGCTTGGGAAAAACGACGGCGCGAAGCCGGCTGAATTACTTGGCGAAAACGACCTTGGACACGTGCGACTTGGCACGGGCGGCGGCGTTCTTGTGGACGACACCGGACTTGGTGGCCTTGTCCATGGCGGACACATAGGCGCTGGCGGCGGCCTTGGTGTCTTCGAGCTTACCGGCCTTTTCGGCGACGATGAGCTTCTTGTGAAGGGTCTTCAGGCGGGTCTTGACGGCCTTGTTGCGGGTAGTGAGGCGCGCCGATTTGCGGGCGGCTTTGATAGCTGATTTCGTATTGGCCATGGCGGTTTAAAAGTAGGTAAGCCGGACAGAAACCCAAACCTGCGCGTCTGAGTCAAGGGCGATTTCCGAAGGACACCGTCTTTGGAGTTGCAGCCAACCCATGCCGCAGTAGCCCTCGGATCCTCCAGACATGAGCATCAAACTGCGTTTCGCCCTCTTATTGGGACTGCTCCTGTTGATTTTTTTGGGCTCCTTGGCCGTGTTGCGTTACCTCGAAAAGGACCAACTCACCGAAGCACTTGCCACCTCCCAACGGGATGCGAGCGGGATGCTTGAACGGTGGCTGGACCTGAACGGCTCAAGCTTGCGCCAGTTTGCAGAGGATTACTCGCGCTGGGACGACATGGTAACCTTCGTCAAAAAACGCGATGCAGCGTGGGCCGACATCAATCTACACGAAAGCCTTGCAGGCTTTAATGCACATGATGTCTGGGTTCTGGATACTGACGGATCCTCAATCTACGGTGCCAGCCACACCAACGAAGCCCCCCCGCCACCGTTAACAGCCGAGGAGTGGCGCCGACTGCTCTCCGATTCGCCCTTCCCTCATTTTTACGTCAAAAACGCTACGGGACTACTCGAAATCCGCGCCGCACCGATCCAACCGACCGATGACACTGCCCGCAAATCCCCGGCCAACGGCTGGTTCGTCGTGTCACGCTTGTGGGACGATAACCACCTCAAGGCACTCGGCAGCCTGACCGAAAGCACGATCAACCTTGATAAACAAAATCTCCCTACGCCGGGAACCAAAGAAAACTCGCAACTGACGCTTATCCGACCCCTCAACGACTGGCGCGGTAGCACGGTAAGCATTCTCTACGTGACCCGGGCAATGCCCGCGATCGCCCAGCGCCTACGCACCGACGCCTTCGAAGCGCGGGTTTTCATCATCTTCGGACTGCTGGTCATGGCGGCTCTCGGTCTTTGCCTGCACAACTGGGTGCTAAAGCCGCTCAACGCCATTGGTGAAAGTTTAGCCCGACAGGACGCCGCACCACTCCAGCCGCTCATTGCCCAGGACAACGAACTTTCTCACATCGCCAGCCGCATCGAGATTTCCTTTATCCAGCAAAACGAGCTCCGCCGCGAGGTCGATGAACGCGCGCGACTGGGCCGTGATCTTCACGACGGCATCATCCAATCCATCTACGCCGCAGGCATGGGTCTGGCGGCCGCCCGCACCTTGATCGCCAAACAACCCGACGAAGCTGCGGCGCGCATCGACCAGGTGCGCTCCGCACTCAACGAAACCATCCGGGATGTGCGCAACTTCATCACCGGACTCGAACCGGAGTCGTTGCAAAGCCGGTCTTTTACCGCAGCCGTGTCCGGCCTATTTGAGTTCTTGCAGAGTGTGGGACCCACGACTGGCGCGCTCGACATTCATGAAGCCGTCGCCGACCGGCTGCATCTTGTCGCCCGCTCCGGTGCCCTGCAGATCATCCGTGAATGCGCCAGCAACGCCGTTCGCCACGGTCACGCGCAACATGTGCAAGTCACCCTTCGAGTGAGCGATGACGGACGGGCGGCGATACTCGTCATCAGCGACGACGGCGACGGCTTCGATCTCACCACAGTAAATCGTGGCCGGGGGCTTAACAACATCACCGAACGCGCCCGCACCCTTGGTGCCAACGCCAACATCACCTCAGAAATTGGAAAAGGAACTCGCACCACTGTGCTGTTTCCCCTTAGCGATTTACCTGCATGAACGCCCTGGCCAAAACCAACCCCATCCGCGTCGTCCTCGTAGACGACAGTGCACTCGTTCGCCAAGGTATCCAAGCCGTGCTGACCGCCCAGGCGCCCAACCCAGCTATCATCGTGATCGGGGAGGCCGCCAACGTAGCCGATGCCATCACCACGGTCACACGCCTCAAGCCCGACATCGTGCTGCTCGACATTCGCCTGCCCGACGGCTCCGGCTTCGATGCCTGCAAAGAAATCCTCAAGCGCCTGCCCGAGACCCGTATTCTCATCCTTACTTCGTTCACCAACGACAGCTTTATCTACGACGCCATCACCGCCGGCGCACAAGGCTACCTGATGAAGGAGATCGACCCCCACGGTCTCGTCCAAGCGATCCACGATATTTCAGAGGGTAAATCGATCCTTTCACCCGATGTCATGGCAGGTGTCATGCGCGTAGTCCGAGGCGGCGGCCCCAACGAAGACCGTAGCCTCGCCTCGCTTTCGGCCCAAGAACGTCGTGTTCTGGCCCTGGTCGCCGAAGGCAAGACCAACAAAGAAATCGGTGTCGATCTCGGCCTGAGCGACAACACCGTCAAAAACTACCTCGTCAGTGTTTTCGACAAGCTTCAGGTAAAGCGCCGCTCACAAGCTGCGGCTATGTTTGTGCAAGCCCACTCTCCCGGGCTATAAGTAACGCCATTAATAGGCCCATTCAGACTAGGCCCTATTGAGATGCTGCAATCCAGCCTGTTTGTCTTCACAGATAGGCCATGCCTACGTGTGATCAATCTACGCCTCCGACCCGTCAGGGGTCGTCTCGCCTAGGTCGATTCCGTTGCTTGGCAGCCTTTTCACTGGTGGAAGTCATGGCTGCCACGGGTGTTCTCATGCTCGGTCTCGGTGGCACCGTGATGACTGTCAAAACCAGCCTCGAAACCATCAACCACTCCCGTTACCTCGGCGCTGCTTCGCAGATCATGCAAAGCGAACTCGAACGCCTGCGGTTGCGCAACTGGTCCCAAATTCAATCCATCCAAGACTCGGGCGACACCAACGTCGCCATCACCAACCTTCCCGCTAACGCCCACCTCACCTGCACACGAAAGATCCGCGATCTGAGGGACGGCATGAAGGAAATCACCATCGAGACCCAGTGGGGAGGCGGCAACGGTCGCGCCCACTCCGCCCGCCTCGTCACACGCTACGCACGCAGCGGCCTGAATGACTATTTCTACACATCGCACTGACCTCCGCAGCGTAGCCTTCACGCTGCCAGAGGTGATGATTGCCTCGACCCTTTCCGTCTTTGTCATGTCGGGGGTGTTGGCTGCGTTCCTCTTCTTTGGACGCACGGGGTTGTCCGTCGGCCACTACCAGAAGATGGAATCCGAATTGCGCCGCAGCCTTGAAATCTTCTCGGAAGATGTGCGCATGGCGACCGACATTCACTGGAGCAGCGATTGGAACATCACCCTCAGCGTGCCCGATGCGGACGGGCTCAGCCACACGGTCGCCTATACCTTTGAACCCACACGGACGGGCTCGTTGACCGGAGAGCTTTACCGAGTTCGCGACGACGGACGTCGCGAACTCATGGTGCACGACGTCTCCAGCGACTTCACCTTCCAACGCTACAAACTCGAACAAGCCGGCTCCACCAATAACACCGCCAGCAACGATCTCGAAACCAAGCAGCTCCAACTCAACCTCCGCACGTTGCACGTCACCAACAGCGGCCCCACCTCCACACAAGCGGCCATCTCTGCCCGCTACATCCTGCGCAACAAGCGCGTAAGCCGATGAACCTACGCCCGCATCCCCGTGCCCGGCGCGGCTCCGTTCTCATCGTCGCGATGCTCATCACCGCCATGCTCGCGCTGGTCCTGGGCAGCTACTTCAATCTCACGCTCACCTCCAGCCGGCAGACGCGTCGCACCTTTGACCGCGACACCGCCTTCCACCTCGCCGAAGCTGGCGTCGAAGAAGCCGTCTGGTCCTACAATCGCACGCTCTCAGGGCCGGGCACCGGTTGGACCGACTGGAACCGCGACGGCGTCTCCGCCTGGCGCAAGTTCACCGACTTCACCCTCACGCCCGGCTCGACCGGCTACGTCAAAGTTTACGCCAGTGATACGACTCCCGCCGCCGGCAGTCGACCGGTCATCGTCGCCGAATCCAGCGTCGAAACCAACACCACCGGGACCGTCACGCAGATGATCGAAGTCAGCCTGCACCGGCGGTCCTTCTTCGGCAACGGCCTTACCGCCCTCCAAACCCTGCTATTCCGCGGTGCCAACACCTCCTTCGACAGCTGGGATTCGGACCCCGACCGTAATCCGGCAACCGCACCAGTGGACTACAGCTTCGCCAACCAGGACGACCACGGCGGCATCGCCAGTGCGGCGATCGACAACACCGCGATCCTGATCAACCACGCCAGTATCTATGGCTATGTTTCCACCGGTGGGGCCTCGCCCCAGGTGGGGACCGACGGCCTGATCGGCCCCTTCGGCACCGCAGCCGGCACGGTCGATTCCTCCCGTGTCGCCACCGATTTTAACGCCACGTTCCCCGTGATTGCCGCCCCTGCCGATGGCACCCTCATCTCCCCGCTCGACGCCACCCTCGGCGTCGCCGGCACCGCCACCCGCTGGCGCACCCCGAACATCAAGCTCACCGGCAATGACACCCTCACCATCCTCGGCCAGGTCACCCTGATCATCACCGCCCCGGCGGGCACCTCCGCGATCAGCGTCACCGGCAACGCCGCCATCCTCATCCCCGCCGGCTCCAGCCTGACCGTCTATTTCGAAGGCGACGTGCAGATCGCCGGCAACGGCCTCGGCAACGACAACATCCAGCCGGTCACCTGCAAACTCTGGGGCGGCAATACCACCGAAAAAGGCCAGTCGATCTCCGTCGTCGGACGCGGCGTGCTGAGGACAGTCCTGTATGCCCCCAACGGCGACGTCACCATCAACGGCAACGGCGACCTGATGGGCGCGGTCGTGGCCCGCAACATCACCCTCTCGGGCAACGCCGCCTTCCACTACGACAAGTCCCTCTCCGACCTCGAGGACCACGCCCCCTACGGCCCCTCCAATTGGCGCCTGCTTACCTCCTCCCCCGAACGGCAGGCACAGTCCGCACACTTCACCGGCTGGTAAGCCCGACGGCACCGAATAGACTCCGCGATAAGTGCGTTCGTATCCACTGTCGGCAGGCCTTAAACAAGGCCCGATGGCCTCTAACCCTCTGCCCGCCGAACCGGTAGGGTGACGGCGTGAAAAGCCAATCACTCAACCGCCGCCCAACCCGGGCGTTTACCCTCGTGGAAGTCCTCGGGGCCGCGTTCGTCATGGCCCTGGCTATCGGCAGTTGCATCATAGCCCTGCAGGCCGGAATCAAAAACATCGACTACGCCCGCCACCTCACGCTCGCCTCGCAAGTGCTGCAAAGCCAAGCCGAGAGTGTCCGCCTGCTAAGCTGGACGCAAATCCAAGCGCTGCCCTCAACTGCCACAGTGGTCAACATCGACAGCGTCTTCGCCGCCAACAAGGGCGACGCCAATGACTTCACCCTCACCATGCAAAGCCTGCCGGTCACCGACCGGGAAACCACCATGCGTGAAATCACCCTGAATGTCACCTGGACCAGCACCTTCGGCACTACCCACTCCCGCTCATTCGTCTCCCGCTACAGTAAGGATGGTCTCCATGATTACTACTACACCCTATCCGGCTCGTAACCGCCGCCGCTGCGGCATGACCCTGATCGAGCTTATCGTCGCTACCACGCTCGGCGGTCTCATTATGACCGGCGTTCTCACGGTCTATCTGTTTATCGGCCGCACCGGAGTTAACACCGGGAACTACATGGATATGGAACAGCAATCCCGCAACAGCTTGGAGCACTTCGCACAGGATGCCCGCCAGGCCAGCAGCATCACCTGGAACAGCTCCACCCAGATCAGCTTAATCGTAAACAGCACGACCGTTACCTACTCCTACAACTCGGGCACAAAACAGTTTTCACGGATCACCGGAGGTGTCACCACCAAGCTCCTCGACGGCATCAGCAACTTCCAGTTCATCGGCTACAAACTCAACGGAGACACCGTGAGCCTCACCGATCTCACCCAAGCCGGAGTGAACACCAAGCAGATCCAGCTCTCACTCAAAGCCGAGCGCTCAAGTCGCACCGCCGCCGGCGTCAGTAACACCGTCCTCTCCGCCCGCTATATTCTGCGCAACAAAACTAACACGTCATGAAAACCCGAGCCCACTCATCCCCTTTTTCCTCCCGCCGCGGTGCCGTTCTCATCGTTGCGCTGTTGCTGGCTGGCGGTCTCGCCATCGCCATCGGCTCCTACATCTCGATTACCTCCAATAATCTGAAGCTCTCCAACCGCGCCTTCTACAACAACGCGGCGATCAACCTCGCCGAGACCGGTCTCGAAGAGGCCCTCTGGTCGATCAACCGCAACCTCGAAGGCAATAGCGCCGCTTGGGACGATTGGAAAAAGGACGGCACTGAGGCTTATCGCCCCTTCGGCCCCTTCGACCTCGGCCAAAACATTCAAGGCTACGCCAACGTCTACGTCTCCAACACCACCAGCAGCGGCACCGCGCCCATGGTCGTTGCCAAAGCCTACATCACGCCCCAAGGACAGGGAACCATCGAAAAATGGGTTTCGGTAACCCTGCGTAAACGCTCCAAATTTTCGAACGGTTTGGTTGCCAAAAAAAGCATTACCTTCAGAGGCAACAACGCCTCCGTCGACAGCTGGAACTCCGAGGCGGGCGGATCTGTGGTTCCTTACAGTGCCTCCGTGCGCAAGGACAACGGCAGCGTCGGCAGCATTTCCGTGTCGGTCGATTCCGTGCTCGTCCAAAACGCCGATGTCTGGGGCTACGTTTCCACCGGCGGTGACGACCCCACCGACAACGTAGGAACCAACGGATCCATCCTCGGCACCGACTCCGCCGCCAAGGACTCCTCGACGTGGACCAAGAAAAATGTCGACCCTTCTCGTGTCGCCACCGACTTCACCTCATCTCTTGATCCGGTATCCGCGCCTGCCACGAGTTACGCCTTGGGCGCTATAAATAACGCCATCACTCTGCCCCGAGGAACCGACTCCCCCAACCCGGACGACGGCATTTATTATTACTCCACCACGGGAGTCAGCCTCGTTAACAAAACCATCACCATCTTGTCCGAAAAAAAGGTCGTGCTGGTTTCCAGCGGCGACATCAAGGTCGGCGGCGGCAGCGGCCTGATTCAAATCAACAAAAAGGCCACCTTCGAAATTTATGCCAGCGGCGATGTCTCCATCAGCGGAAAGGGTATCGCCAATGGGGTGCCCGCCGGCACCGAACTTACCGCGCTCGAAGCGCAGCAGCCGATTAACTTCCAGATCTGGGGCACCAGCTCCACCTCGCAAAACATCGACGTCAAAGGCAACGGTGCCTTCAGCGGCATCATCTACGCCCCGAACGCATCGGTCTTTGTCAACGGCAACGGCGACGTCCTCGGCTCCGTGATCGGCAACGATGTCACCATGGTCGGCAATGCCGCGTTCCATTATGATGAATCGCTCGCCGACTTCGGCGGATCCAGTCCGTTCGGTATCAGCAAGTGGTCAGAACTCACGACCTCCGCCCAACGTTCCGACTACTCCTCGAAACTCGGCTTCTAATTCCCATTGGCGAATGCCGGCCTCCGTATTCGCCATTTCAGCAACCAGCTCATAGATGGTCTCACGCGACAACTGAACCGGCTCGCGACCGTTATCGCCGAATCCCGATATGCCTGTTCCCTGCGTGGAAGACCCAACTTCACCACCCAAGAACGTCAGGTCCTTACTCTGGATATCAGATGCACGGAACAGCGCTAAAACCTCATATCTGCCGTTTAAAAAATTTTGGTTTTGGGGCCTGTAAGCCGGATTCTGTGCGCTGCCTTGCGGCAGGTGTTCATCATTTCTCTCAAGACCGCCTTTCGACGATCCAGTCCCGCCGCCACACCGCTTGCGCGGCGCGTCGGAGGGATGCGGCATACCCGTGACTATAGGACGAGCCGCCCAGCCACCTATTTTGCCTTGCACCGGAAGGGGTTTGTCATGCCGCCGCCATTGCTGACGACGCGGTGGGCTCTTACCCCACCTTTTCACCCTTACCCGACGGTTGCCCGCCGGGCGGTATATTCTCTGTGACACTGGCCGTCGACGCGCTTTGAAACGCACCGCCCGCACTTGCCGTGAAGCTCGTGCGGCATCCTGCCCTGTGGTGTCCGGACTTTCCTCTCCAAGCTGTATAAAACTGCAGGCGGCATTACCCGCCCACGTGGGATCAAAGAACCTGGAGCGACGAACCGGCCCCAAAACCAAGGGAAGACGTTAAGTGGGCGTATAAACGAAAGTCGAATACCGAATCAGCCCCGTGGCATGGGCATCCCTGCCCATGATCCGGAACAGCTCAACGAATGGTGCTCAGGCCTCACGAAGATCCTTTCATGGGCAAGAGCCCATGCCACGCGACCGCGCCCCTTACGAAACATCCCACCACACGATGCGCCCGCACTGGTCGCACGTAGGCAACGGCCCCGTGGGATCGCCTTTGCCGCGAATCGCCGACTCCACCTCAGACGACACCTTCAAGTGACACCCGCCGCAGGTGTTGCCGCGCACCGACACGCAGGCCGGCTGCTGCCGCGCCGAAATGCGGTCATAGAGACGCAGCGCCGGCACCTCGACCGGCTCGCGCGCGACGGCCACCTCGGCCTGCGCCACCTTCAACTCGGCGGAGAGCTGGGTCTCACGCTCGCGCAGCGTGCGGATGCGTCCCTCGTGACCCGAAATATTCTGCTTCAAGAGCGCTTCGGCCGCAGCGAATTTCTTCTTCGCCTCGTCGATCTTATACATCACCTCGAGCTCCTGCCCCTCAAGATCCGCGATGGCCGCTTCCGTGTGCTCGATCTCCAGTCCCAGTGCCTTGAATTCGTCGTTTTTGCGCACCTGCACCTGCTGCGTCTTGTATTTGCCCAGCTTCGTCTCGGCGGAACCGATCTCGGTTTCGATCAGTTTTTTTTGCGACTCGAGCGTCATCAGCTCGGTGCGGGCGGTGTCGATGGCCGCTTTTTCCGTGGTAATTTTTCTCTCCACGATCGCGATGTCGACCGGGACGGCCTTGATCTGGGCCTCCAAACTCAACCGTTTGCTATCGCGATCCTGAAGAACCAGCAGCTTTTCGAGCGTCGGAGTAAGCATGAACGCCGACACTGCGCCCCACACCCCGACCGTCAAATCCGTTTCTCCCTTCTCCCGTCTGGAATTCCACCTACTCCGATTCCGAACCTACTCGCTACCCACTACCCGCTACTCGCTACTTCAACATCTGAGCTGCGCTCAGATGTAATACATCTCGTCGTCGCTCTTCGCGGCGAACATATCGAGCGAGTAACTCTTGCACTTCTCCTCCAGCGCTCCGCGCACTTCGCGCCAGATGTGGTTCACCCGTTTGCCCGAGTGGCCTTCGCCCGTGCCATTCAGCTCCAACAGATCGCCCTCGATCAGCTTCACGATGTCGTAGAGCGTGATCTCCGCCGGCGGGCGCGCCAGCGCGTAGCCGCCCTGCTTGCCGCGACGACTCATGATCAGGCCGCCGTTGCGCAACTCACTGAGGATTTGCACGAGATAATTCGCGGGCACCGCCTCCACCGCCGCCAACTGCTCGATATGCGCAAGCTCATCGGTCCCGTAATACTTGGCCATCTGAGCCAGCACCCGGCAGGCATAATCGACTTTGACGGATAGTTTCACGCGTTCCGGACGTTACTTCCGAATCTTGAGTCGGCAACCTGAAATCATGAAGATAAGCCCCGACAGCGTTCTTGAGCCACCCGTATTCCGTTCATGTCACGTTCAGGTGCTCTCCACTAATATACCCGTCATGAAACCCCTTCTCCGCCTGTTTCTGGCCATCGTTTCCGGTGCCGTCGCCCGCGCCGCCTGGCCCGTCGTCGATACGGGCCAGACGGCGTGCTACGACAACACGGCCGCGATCCCCGCACCCGCAGCGGACCGCCCGTTTTTCGGCCAGGACGCCCAATACGCCGGCACACCCGCAGCCTACCACGACAACGGCGACGGCACCGTCTCCGATCTCAACACCGGCCTCATGTGGTCGCAGGCCGTGGACACCGAAAAACTCAGCCTGATTGAAGCCGAGGCCGCCGCCTCCCGCCTGTCGCTCGCCGGCCATACCGACTGGCGCGTGCCCACCATCAAAGAGCTCTACTCGCTCATCGATTTTCGCGGTTACACCGGACTGGCCGAGCCATCCGACACCACGGCACCGCGCTCCGCCATACCTTTCATCGACACCGACTACTTTGCGTTCCGCTACGGCGGGAACGGCGAGCGCTACATCGACGCCCAGTGGCTCACCTCCACCAAATACGTCAGCACCACTATGGGCGGCATACCGACGCTCTTCGGAGTCAACTTCGCCGACGGCCGCATCAAGGGCTACGGCTACGCCGACTCCAAAAGCCGCGGCTTCGGCCCTCCGCCCCCCCGTCCCGAAAAAAAATTCTACGTCCGCTACGTGCGCGGCGCGACCGGCTACGGCGTCAACAACTTCGTCGACAACCACGATGGCACCGTCACCGACCGCGCCTCCGGGCTGACGTGGCAACAGACCGACAGCGGCCGCGGCATGGATTGGCAACACGCCCTCGCCTACGCCGAAAACCTCGCCCTCGCCGGGCACGACGACTGGCGCCTGCCCAACGCCAAGGAACTCCAGTCCATCGTCGACTACACCCGCTCGCCCGACACCACCGACTCGCCGGCCATCAACCCGGTCTTCGCGACCACCGCCATCACCAACGAGGCCAAGCAAAAGGACTGGCCCTTCTTCTGGACCTCCACCACCCACCTCGACGGCCCCGACAGTCGCCAGGCCGCCTACGTCTGCTTCGGTCGCGGCATCGGCCAGATGCACGGCGAGGTCATGGATGTCCACGGTGCCGGCGCTCAACGCAGCGACCCCAAGACCGGCTCCGCCCACATCGGGCACGGACCGCAAGGCGACGCCCAACGCATCCTCAACTTTGTGCGCTGCGTGCGCGGCGGCGTTGCCAAACTCACCGTCACTCCCGTCAACACCACCACCGATTCCTCCCGCTATCCGCTTACCATCCGCGTCTCCGGCCAATCCTACCTCCCCGAAAAGATCAGCCTGCCGCCCGGCGGCCTGCGCCCGCCCACCGCCCCAGACGCACCGGACCGCTCCGGCAACGCTGCCAGCAGTCGCGCGGGCTTTATCCAGCACCTCGACCGCGATCACGACGGCAAGATCTCGCGCTCCGAATTCGATGGCCCGCCCGACGGCTTCGATCATTTCGACCGTAACCACGACGGCTTCATCAGTTCCGACGAAGCCCCCACCGGCCCGCCTCCCGGTCGTTAACCTGTGGTCTGTGACAGCTCGATCCGGAAACAGCTGCCCCGGCCCAACGCGCTCGTCACCGTCAGCCGACCGCCGTGGGCTTCAACAATCGTCCGGCAAATCGCCAACCCCAGTCCCACACCGCCACTCTTCGCCTCGCGCGACTCGTCCACTCGGTAGAAGCGGTCAAAAATCCGGCCGAGCTTGTCCGCCGGAATACCGATGCCTGTATCTACAACTTCGATATACGCACCGCTTTCCGCTTCGCCTGCACGCAGGCACACGCTTCCGCCCGGCCGGTTGTAGCGCAGCGCATTTTGCAACAGATTGATCACCACTTGGCCCAATCGCAGCGGATCGGCCGTCGCGGTGGCGGTCAGCAACTCGCTCGTCAGCGGAATTTGTTTTTCCTCCGCCAGCGGCGCGACCACCGCGAGCGCATGCCTCGCCACGTCCGCCACATTGACCTCGGTCAACTCCAACGGCGACTCGGCCGCGTCAAACTTCGCCAGCAGCCCCAGCCGCTCGATCAGCCCGCGCATGAACTGCGCGTTCTCATGGCACACCTCGATCGTCTCGCGATAACGTTCCGCGTCGCGCGGTCGCTTCAGCGAGAACTGGCAGTCCGCGATGATCGACGCGACCGGCGTGCGCAGTTCATGCGAGGCGTCCGCCGTGAACCGCACCTGCCGCTGCAACACATCTTCCAACCGTGCAAAGGTCTGGTTGAGCACCGCCGCCAGTTTGCCGAGTTCCGAACCGTCCGAACCGACATCCACCCGCCCCGACAAATCCCCCGAGGCGATCCGCTCCGCCGTCCGGCTGATGCGCGCGATGGGACTCAGCCCCTTCGTGATGATCCAAAACCCCACCACCGATGCACCCGCAAAAATCGCCAGGCACCACAAGCCCGCCTTCCTGGCCTCGGCCCACACTTCGGCGTCCAGCAAAGTGAGCGGCATGCCCACCAGCAAGCGTCCGTTGCCCGGCGTTTTGATCACCACCACCATGAACGGGAAACCCTGCACGCGCTCGAATTGCCGCAAGCCCTCGGACTGCTCGATCAACCGCGGTTCCTGCGGGGCGTTGTCCGTTTGATACACCATCTCCCCCGACTCGGTGACCGCTATCAGGAACCCTTCGTCGCGGCTCAGCGCCTGCATCGCATCCCGAAACCGCGGATCGTCCGCATTCGGTCCATGCGGACGCTCTCTCGGCATGGCACCGTCCGGCCCCCGAGGAGGAAAAATCGCCGGCAAAAACGCCACCGCGCCCGCCCCCAACCGGGACTGAGCCAGCGCCTCAACGTCACGTTTTTTCGCCAGCACATGCCCCGTCAACAGCACGCCCAATCCCACGCCGATCAACAGCGTGTAGTAGAGGAAAATTTGCCAGCGGATGCTTTTGCCAATGGAGATCACCAAGAGGGATGGACACCGTTCAGGCGACCAGCTGGTAGCCCATGCCGCGCCGCGTCACGATGTGTTCGCGACCGAATTTCGTGCGCAGTTTATAAATGTAAACATCGAGCAGGTTCGACATCGTCTCGTCCTGCTCGTCGAACAGGCGTTCGTAGAGATAGTCGCGCGACACCACCTCGTCGCGGCGCATCGCAAGAATCTCGATGATGGCGTATTCCCGGGCCGACAACTCCACCGGACGGCCGGCCAGCGCGACGGTGCGCGTGGCGGTGTTGATGACGATGGGCCCGACCTCGATTTTCGGGCTCGGCGATCCGCCCGAGCGACGAATGGCCGCCCGCACCCGCGCCACCAGCTCTTCCATCTCGAACGGCTTGGCCAGGTAGTCGTCCGCGCCGCCGTTGAGCCCGCGCAGGCGGTCGTCGAGTCCGTCGCGCGCCGTCAGCATGATCACCGGTTGCATTCGCCCCGCGTCGCGCAGTTTTTTCAAAACCGCGAACCCGTCGAGCAGCGGCATCATCACATCCAGCACCACGGCATCGTAGGGCCAGTTGAGCGCCTTGTAGAGCCCCTCTTCCCCGTCCGCCGCCGCGTCGGCCGTAAACCCTTCGTCGCGCAGGTAGTCGAGCAGGCTTTTCCGCAGCCGGTCGTTGTCTTCTACGATCAACACTTTCATGGCGACTCGGGCTGCATCCACATCTGCATGCCCAACGAATGCCTCGCTAAAATCAGCGAGGCAAGACACCATAAAGAGAGTTTCAATCGCCGGGGTATGCATGGGAAAAACCAAACCGGCCGCACCGGAAGCGACTACGCCCCTCGTCGGCACGGACTGAAAAACAACTGGGCGTGTTTGCTAAATAAGCCGGCCCGGCGGGAGCGCCAGCGATGGACTGGTTTATTTAGCAAACACACCCTGGACAAGGTCCGCGGATGATCGCCTCCGTAGCGGTCTCACGCGGCCGCGCACGAGGATCTGCGCTCGCGGATCATGCGCTCCGCCTTGGCCGCCAGCATCTGATGTTCTCCGAGACGGAAAAAATCCTGGCGATGTTTGCGGTAGATATGGGCCAGCTTCAGGTGCGCCTCGGGATAAACCGGCTGTTGGCTGACCGCCTCTAGCAAGGCCTCCTCGGCCTCGTCTATGAGGCCAAGCCCCAGCAGCGCCACTCCCGCCAAAAAATGGGCCGCCGGATGATGACGGTGCAAAGTCGTGCTGGCTCCGGCCTCGGCCGCCGCCGTGGCGAAGTCCCCCCGGCACAATGCATCGCAAGCCTGTTGGTAGTGAGCGTCGTTTTTGACGGCATCGGTATCACGGTCATCGGTGCGATACATGACGGACGCGACAGCGTCGCGGGTGGTTTCCAGTGTGTTCATGATGAGGAGCAGTTTGATTTTCGTGTTTCGCCTTGAATGCCACCCGACCGGGGCCAGTTGACGCCCCCAGTGATACCACACCCAACCTGAACCGAAGATGAATGCGGCCGCATCGGTCGGAAAAACCGCGTCGCCGCCCTGAAACCACCCCGGGAAAAGCGCTTCTTTTTCCGCCCGGTTTCCCCCCGTCGTCACGCGCCCCAAATACGATTCCCGGCGCTTTTCCATCCTTCGCCATCACCCGCAGGTTCACCCCCCGGTCAACCACGCCTCCGGTTCCGCTCCCAACATAACGCATCACATTTAAAATAAACCGTTAATGTGATCCTAAAAACCCTGCTAAAGCCCCTCGGACCGTCCCGCTCCGAAACCCAAAAAAAGCGTTGTCCGTCCCCCGGTATTACGATGTCTTTTTACCTTTAGCACTTTACTACGTTCTCCCCCTTCAAATGTCCGATCAATCCGCTCCCGAAAACCTGAATCACAACCCTGCTCTTTCCGAGACCTATGATGCCTCGAAACTGAGCCAGCTCAAAGGTCTGGAGGCCGTGCGCAAGAAGCCCGGCATGTATATCGGCGGCACCGATGAACGCGCGCTTCACCACTGCGTTTCCGAGGTTTTGGACAACTCCGTCGACGAACATCTCGCCGGCCACTGCAAACGCATCGAGGTCAACATCCATGTCGACGGCTCGATCTCCATTCGCGACGACGGTCGCGGCATCCCCGTCGATATCAACCAGGACTCCGGCCTGCCCGGCGTCGAGCTCGTGCTCACCACCCTCCACTCCGGCGGCAAGTATGGACAAGGTGGTTACAAGTTCTCCGGCGGCACCCACGGCGTCGGTGCCAAGTGTGTCAACGCCGTCTCCGAGTGGTTCGAGGTCGAGGTCTCCCGGGGCGGCCAGGTCCACCACATGCGCTTCGAGCGCGGCGTGACCATCAAGAAGCTCGAGGTCATCGGCAAGGCCAGCCGCACCGGCACCTACATCACCTTCAAGCCCGACGCCGAGATCTTCAAAGAGACCACCGTCTTCGTCGCCGCCCGCATCGCCCAGCGTCTGCGCGAGCTCGCCTTTCTCAACTCCGGCCTCGAGATCACCTTCACCGACGAGCGCCCCGCCAACCCCAAGCCCGAGATCTACCTCTACCGCGACGGCGTCTCCGAGTTCGTCAAGCAGCTCAACCAGGGCAAGAACCCGGTTCATCCGCAGCCCGTGCGCATGACCAAGGAGACCAAGCTCATGCTCGATGACAAACCCATCGAGATCCACTGCGAGGTCGTTTTCCAATACAACGACACCTACAACGACCAGGTCCTCTGCTACACCAACACAATCAACAACCCCGACGGCGGCACCCATCTTTCCGGTTTCCGCTCCGCCCTCACCCGCGCGATCAACCAGTTCGCCAAGTCCAACAATCTCCTCAAGGACAAGGACCCGCAGATCACCGGCGACGACGTCCGCGAAGGCCTCGCCGCCGTCATCTCCATCAAGCACTCCGACCCGAAGTTCGAATCCCAGACCAAGGTCAAGCTGCTCTCTCCCGAAGTCGAGTCCGTCGTCGGCTCGTCCACCTACGAGGGCCTGATGATGTATTTCGAGACCAACCCGCCGATGGCCAAGCGCATCATCGACAAAGGCCTCAATGCCGCCCGCGCCCGCGAAGCCGCCCGCAAGGCCCGCGAGACCGTCCGCAAGGGTGCCCTCTCCGGCGGCGGCCTCCCCGGCAAACTCGCCGACTGCTCCGAGCGCGATCCCGCGCAGACCGAGCTCTACATCGTCGAGGGTGACTCCGCCGGCGGTTCCGCCAAACAGGGCCGCGACCGTCGCTACCAGGCCATCCTCCCGCTCCGCGGCAAGCTCATCAACACCGAGAAGGCCCGCCTCGACAAGGTGCTCTCCAACGAGGAAATCCGCACCCTCATCACCGCCTGCGGCACCGGCATCGGCGAGGGCGACGAGTCCATCGGCGGTTTCAACGCCGACAAGGCCCGCTACCACAAGATCATCATCATGACGGACGCCGACGTGGACGGCTCCCACATCCGCACGCTCCTGCTTACGTTCCTTTATCGCCAGATGAAGGGCCTCATCGAGCGCGGCTTCGTCTACATCGCCCAGCCCCCGCTCTACAAAATCAAGCGCAAGAAGCGCGAGCAATACGTCGACAACGACGAGCAGCTCAACCGCATCCTCCTCGAGCTCGGCTCCGAGGATGTCGTCCTCACCCGCATGAAGGACGGCCACGTCTTCGCCCCCGCGCAGATCGACCAGATCGTCGAAAACCTCTCCGCCCTCGAAAAACTCGGCGGCGGCGTCACCCGCCACGGCGTCGAGCTCCCCGTGTATTTGGATCAGCACGACAAGACCACCCAGGTCCTCCCGCGCTACATCGCCCGCATCCGCGAGGGCAACAAGGAGTCCCACGTGTTCCTCCTCGACGAGGCCGCCCGCTCCGCCTTCATCGCCGCCGAAGGCCTCGACGCCGATCCCGCCGCCGACGCGCCCAAGCCCACCGGCCCGATCCGCCGCGTCACGTTGCACGAGATTTTCGAGTCCAACGAAATGGCCAAGCTCCTCCGCGCCATCGCCGCCATCGGCCTTGAGATCAACCAGTTCAGCGTCACCGATCACCCGCGCTACGCCATCACCGAAAACGCCGGCCAGAAGGGCGAAACCCGCGTCGAGCTCGCGTCCCCTCTCGACATCGTCTCCCACATCCGCGGCAACGGACGCAAGGGCCTGCACATCCAGCGATACAAGGGTCTCGGCGAAATGAACCCCAAGCAGCTCTTCGAAACCACCATGGACCCCGAAAAGCGCCGCCTGCTGAAAGTGGACATCACCGACGCCGCCAAGGCCGACGCGTTGTTCACGTTGCTCATGGGCGACGAAGTCCCCCCCCGCCGCCAGTTCATCGAAGACAACGCATTAAACGTCCAGTTCCTGGACGTTTAATCCGCGGTTTTAAACGCAACGACGCAAAGGCGCGAAGAGATGAAAGAAGTTCAGATCCCGGCAGAGATAGAATCGCTGGCCACGCAGACCGTTAAAGCGGCGCTGGCGGTTCATCGCACCTTGGGACCGGGACTTTTGGAGAGTGCATATCAACAGTGCATGGCCATCGAACTCTCCCTCGCCGGCCTTTCCGTCGAACGCGAAAAACTCCTCCCCTTGATTTACCGGGGCCACGCCATCGAAACCGCCTATCGCCTCGATCTGATCGTTGGCGGAAAACTTCTGGTTGAACTGAAGGCGGTCGATGCCGTCGCGCCCGTCCACAAGGTCCAAGTCGCCACCTATCTAAAGCTACTGAAACTCCCGCTCGGCCTCCTGATCAATTTCAACGTGCCTTTGATCAAAGACGGCATCTCCCGCATCCTGAACCTCGATTTCCAAACCAAGGTGCCTCGGAACTAAACGCACTCGATCCAAACGCAAAGACACTAAGACGCAAAGTCCCTGCCTCCGAATAAACCATCTCCCAATCCGAAATCTTAGCGCCCTTGCGTCTTTGCATTTAATCCGCCCTCCGACCCATCCCTTTCTCGACCACTCACAACGCCCCATTCGCGATTCAGCACCCAAACCACGCCTCCGGCCCTTAACGCCTTCGCGTCTTTGCGTTTAATCCGAACCCTCCGATCCACTTTCCCGAATGTATACAGGTAACGAAAAACTGGCCACCGCCAACATCACCGACATCATGCAGTCGGCCTACATCGAGTATTCGATGTCGGTCATCATCTCCCGCGCCCTCCCCGACGCGCGCGACGGCCTGAAGCCCGTGCAACGCCGCATCCTCTACGCGATGCTCCGCGAAGGCCTCCTGCACAACCGCTCCTTCGACAAGTGCGCCGGCGTCGTCGGTGAAGTCCTCAAAAACTACCACCCCCACGGCGACTCCTCCGTTTACGACACCCTCGTCCGCCTCGCGCAAAACTGGGTCATGCGCTACACGCTCATCGACCCCCAGGGCAACTTCGGCTCCGTCGACGGTGATCCCGCCGCCGCCTACCGCTACACCGAGGCCCGCCTCAAAAACATCGCCGAAGACCTCCTCGCCGACATCGAGGAAGACACCGTCGACTTCGCGCCCAACTACAAGGAATCCACCACCGAGCCCACCGTCCTCCCCTCCGCGCTGCCGAATCTTCTGATGAACGGCTCGACCGGCATCGCGGTCGGCATGGCGACCAACATCCCGCCGCACAACCTGCACGAGATCATCGCCGCCACCTGCGCCATCATCGACAACCCCCGCGTCTCCGTCGACGAACTCTGCACCCTCATCCAGGGCCCCGACTTCCCCACCGGCGGCATCATCGCCGGCCGCGAAGGCATCCTCTCCTACCTCAAGACCGGCAAAGGCATCGTCCGCATCCGCGGAAAAGCCCACACCGAGGAGACCAAGACCGGCTCCGAGCAGATCATCATCACCGAGATCCCGTATAACGTTAACCGCGCCAACCTCGTCCTGCGCATCGCCGAACTCGTCGGCGAAAAATCCATCGAGGGCATTCGCGACCTCCGCGACGAATCCGACGAAAACACCCGCATCGTCATCGAGCTCAAACGCGGCGAACAGTCCCGCGTCGTCATCAACCAGCTCTTCCAAAAAACCGCCCTCGAGTCCTCCTTCGGCGTCACGCTCCTTGCCATCGACAAGAAGCGCCCGAAGCAGATGAACATCAAGGAACTGATCGAGTGCTTCATCGAACACCGCCGCGACGTCGTCACCCGCCGCACCCAGTTCCGCCTCAAAAAAGCCCTCGACCGCGCGCACATCCTCGAAGGCTACATCATCGCACTCGATAACCTCGACGACTTCGTCAAAATCATCCGCGCCTCCGCCAACCGCGACGAGGCCAAGACGAAGTTGATGGCCAAGTATCCGCTCTCCGAGCGCCAGACCGACGCCATCCTGGAATTACGCCTCTACCAACTCACCGGCCTGGAGCGCGGCAAGATCGAGGCCGAATACCTCGAACTGCAAACCCTCATCGCCTACCTCCGCGAGATCCTCGAGTCCGACGCCCGCCTGATGGAAATCATCAAGACCGAGCTGCTCGTCATGAAGGAAAAATACGGCGACCAGCGCAAAACCCAGATCATCGACGCCGCCGGCGAATTCCGCATGGAAGACGTCATCCCCAACGAAGGCTGCGTCATCACCGTCTCCCACCTCGGCTTCATCAAGCGCACCCCCGTCGCCGACTACCGCTCCCAGAAACGCGGCGGCAAGGGCATCATCGGCACCGAGACCTACGAGGAGGATTTTGTGGAGCACCTCTTCACCGCCTCCACGCACGACTACATCCTCTTCATCACCAGCCACGGCCAGTGCATGGCGAAGAAAGTCTACGACGTCCCCGAGGGCGCCCGCACCACCAAGGGCAAGTCCGTCAAATCGTTCCTCGCGCTCGACGAAGGCGAGAAGATCGCCGCGATGATCACCACCACCGACTTCGCCGCCGACCGCTACCTGGTCATGGCCACGAAGAAAGGTATTATCAAGAAGACCGCGCTGGCCGATTACACCAACGCCACCCGCGAGTCCGGCCTTATCGGCATCAACCTCGCCGAAGGCGACAACGTCATCGGCTGTGTGCTCACCACCGGCGACAACGAACTCATCCTAGTCTCGCACCAAGGCCTCGCCGTCCGCTTCCGCGAAAAGAGCGAAGAAGGCGAAGTCCTCTTCCGCGACACCGGTCGTGCCACGGCGGGCGTCACCGGCATGCGCTTCAAGTTGGACAGCGACTACCTCGACGTCCTTGAAGTGGTCGATCATGAGAGCAAGTTCCTCGTCGCCAGCCAGGCGGGCCTGGGTGTCCGCACGCGCTTCGAAGATTACCGCCTCATCAACCGCGGCGGCAGCGGCGTGTGGGCGATCGACCTCCCCGAAGACAACTCGATCAACATCGCCGGCGCTCTGAGCGTCAAAGATACCGACGAAATCATGCTCCTCACCGAAAAGGGCCAGAGCGTCCGCTGCCCGGTGAATACCATCCGCGAAGTCAACCGAGGCGGCAAAGGCGTCAAACTCCTCACCCTCGCAGACGGCGACAAATTGCTCAGTATTGCTCGCGTGGTGGAGACTGATGAGGAGCAAGCCGCCGCCGCTGCGGGAGCTCCCACCGAAATACCCCCTGCCCCCGAAGCCTCCTAACCGTACCGGCATGCTCCCGGCCTTGATCGGGGGTGCTCCTGCGGCCAAGCCTTTGGATCGCGATGAGTTGAGGACGGCATTAAAGACCATGAAGCCCGGCAACTGGAAAGAGATTCGAGACACCTTGCTTGCTCGCTTACCTCCTCCAAGGCGCTTAATCGCCATGTCGTCGCCGCCTCTGAGTGGGCATTGGCTTCATTCATCACCTGAAAGCAATAACTAGCCTATCAAAGTCACTGGCCAGTAGGACGGCATGCTGTGTATCATTTCGCGCTCGCCTTCTTCCATAGCTGAACCGCCACCTTGACATCATCCACCCAAACAGTTCCGGTAGAGAGACCTAGTATGATATCCAAAGAGAGCCGCTTGGTTTCATCCTGCCAAACGTTCAGCTCGTTTTCTCCAGCTAATTCCTTCCAGTCATAAGTCCCGCCAAAGCCGAAGTAATGGCTGCCCGTGAAGTAAAACCGGCTAAAATCCGCCCTTCTGAAAGCCAGAGTGTAACCAAGTCCCTTGCCATGCACTGCGGCCCCCTTTGCAAACAACGAAACTTGAAACTTCAGATACTCTCCGGAAGCCGGCCGGGGAATCTGGTCCAAGGGAAGATCTTGGGTGAGGCCATACCAGCCCGTCGGAGTGGGTGCATCAAAACGAGCGGAAGCTGATCCCCGATGCTTAATATCAGTGTCGGGGGTTACGGTGAACGAGGAATTGCCGGACGCATCTCCCTGGCCGCTGCCCTGTTCATTGATAAGCACATGCCATCCCGAGAGTGAGTTTGATTCCTCAAAATCCGGATTCTTCAAATGAATCACAATCTCCCGCATTTTCTCATCTGAGGGGACTTCCACGTCTCCGCCATCGCCGATAATCGGACCGAGAACAAAAATAGGGAGTTGTGAGTCCATTTCTATATCCGCCTTTCCGTTGTGGACGGGGAGTTTTGACACATTTCCCATCACATCGGCTACACGCAGTTCAGATTGCGCTGAGTTTACAGTTACTCGTCCCGGTTTGGTGCCATGCAGAAACAAAACGCTGATTTGTTGCCCGTCGCGCTCGAAAGCAAACCCCTGAGCCCACCCAGTGCTCGACCGTTTTGTCAGATTCAACGGACGCATGAACTTCGCACCGGCCAACTGGCTCACCAGATTCGCATACGCGACATAAGAGGGACGAATTGAAAAATCATTGGATAACAATCCCGCCCAAATGACCCCCTCTCCACCATATGTAGTTTGTTCTCGAAATAGGAACTTGCACACTGCCCGCACATTCGCCCCGGAACCCAACTGCGATACGATCTGCATATAGTCATCACGAATGCTTTTCTTCATTTCCGGTCCGAATGGATTCGCACCATCAAGCGTCCTCGAGATGCCACCGATTTCAGTCAGAATAATTGGCAGGGAAGGAGGAACGTCGTGTTCTGTGAATTTCTCCAACGTATATTTTAGATCCGCACTATAATGAGTGCCATAGGCCGTCATTTCCTTGCCCATTCCCAATCCGAGCTGAGTGGTTAACCATGGCCGATAGGTATGCCCTTCCGTGGCGCTCGTGGTCGTAGGCGCAATCAAAGCCGATGCGTCAGCTCCCTTGATATCACGCGCCAATATCCGGAAATAATCGAAGTAATCCTGTAAGATTCCGTGGATATCATGCTCTTTATAATGAGCTGCGCTCCCCAGCCAGAAATGCGTATCCGCTTCATTCCCGATTTCATAGTATGAAATTTTCCCGCGATAACGCGCAGCCATCTCGGCATAAAAACGACGGGCCGACGCCATCCCCTTTTCATTAGGCATAAACAGCCCCTTATCCTCTTTTGTTGTCATATTCCGGGCCTGCGATCCCCAAGCCGGAATCGGCCACGCGGTCGTGGCGATTATCCTCAACCCGTGCCGCTCATAAAGGGCCACTTCTTTATCCATCTCCTCCCATTGAAAGTCCATGTCCTCCTTCGGCTGCGCCTGTATCCAGTTAAGACGATGCGTGCGCACATAGCGCAGTCCGATCCTCTCCATCAAAAGGGCGTCCTTCTCTTTATCTACAAATGGATAGGCGATATGGGGAAAGACCATCGCGCCAAACGGATTGTTATCCGAGGCACTCGCCACAGAGGGCATCGGCAGGACCGCCAGCGGCTTTTCCGTTGTGGCGAGCACTCGTCCCTGCGAATCCCGAACCACACTCCGAAGCTGAAAATATCCTTGTCGCGGATTACTTGGCAATGTCAGCACCTTGGCAAAACTGCTGCCCGATACCTCGGCCCTAAACGCGTTTTGCCATACGATCTTCTCCGAGTAGTCGATTAACTGGAGATCGACCAGATAACTTGCGCCCGAGAGACCCGATCCGACCATGCGCAAGATGATCGGTTCATAAGGCGCATACACATTTAAGTCGTTCAATCGAATTGAAAGGCGTGGAGCTACCTCGGCCTTATAACTTACCTTGAAGGAAGACAGTTCTGGCGTAAGCAGGCTCTGCGTCGCTCCGCGATGAATCCGAAATCCAGCCGTATCCACATTAGGAACAAATCCGAGCGCACTAAGAGACACTTTGTCCACAACGACCTCCCCGTTGATGGACACCGTTAAGAGGTTTTCTTTTTTGTTGTGCCGAAGTTCCAGCAAGTTTCCGGCAGATGAAAACTTGGGGGCATTTCCCTGTTTCACGGTGATCTTGGCGCCATTGGCCATGACTTGGTAAACGCCGGTTTCACGTAGTAGCACCCAAACTTGCGCGGTGTCGAAAAACGAGGGCCCCAATTGCCCGCCCGCCACCAGTGCAACCCACTCGACACCTTGGGGTCGCACGATCGCCTGCACGATAACATCTTCGGCCTTGGGTGCTAATGGAAACCATCCAGCACCGGATGAGGAAGTGGTAACAGTATTATCGGAGAGCACTTCAACGTCTCCATGCACCGACCAAATTGCGTCGCTTGAGCCCACATACGACCCGCCCAAAGCGGCATGATTTGCATGACTTATCCCTCCGGGCAGGAAGTCGGAATATTGCTGCACAGCCGCTGGCTGGGCAAAACCGAAACAAACCGGAATAAGCAAAAGGAAGAGTATATAGCGCAATTTCATAATGATTAATAAAAGGTTAAGCTCTTGGGGGGGGGGATTGCTGGCACCGAAGACCAGCACTCGACTCCCGTTAAATACATCCAACCTAGGGAACCTGCACCGTCTCGACCTCGAGCGCGGTGATCACGGATTCCCAGTTTGGGCTAACCGAAGTCGAAGGAACATGCCCGGCGGGTAATTCCCACATTCGGAACTCCAAGCGGGCGACGATTCTGCCCTTCAGATCAAGCTCCACCCTCTGCCGTTGGGTGCTCGCCCGATTATCGACCACTTTCTCAGGCTTTATGCGGTGCAACTCCTCCAACACCTCCCCTTTTCTCGAAAATATCGATAGTTCCAGACCTGGTTTCAGCACCGAGCTATAGACAAATGAAACCTTTACTATGCGTTCTCCGGGACGGGCATTCCAGACGAAGCCTGCGTAAGTGCCCGGACTCAATATGCCCGGCGAACCATCGCGATTGCGAACTCCCACTGCGACTCGGTTACGGTCCTCGCCCACAAAGAGGCTCTCAGCTGGGCGGCCATCTTGGATATTAAGCAGAGGCTCAAACCGGGCATCTCGCCAATTTGCCACCTTATCATCGTAACGGTAGATATCCGCAAAAACGGAGACACCGGACAAAATCATTGCGATGAACGCTGCTGTAATAGTTCGGGTTTTCATAAAGGTGATGGCGCGGCGGCCAAACCGGTCTCTTTAATCGAAAAGATCAGGAGGTCGTAAGGTTTGGTTTTTACGGTGATCCTTAAACCGTCGGCAGTAGTCTCTGTTTTAAAGGCCGTTGCGGCTGGATACAGGCACCGCACATCCCACCTCGCCAGATGACCGAGGCTCACCTGAACCACCCCGTCTCCTTCCCCTGTATCGGCATGGTGATACACGAATAGAAACCGTTCGTCCCCCCGCCTCGTCATCATTGCCTGAAGCAGTCCGCTTTCGACGACTACAGGTGATGGAGGCACGGTGGCGAGAGTGCGAAGATCCGTGAGAAATGTCCGGTAGTCTCCATATCGAAAGCCATTAAGATCGCCATGTAGCAGCACGATGCGACCCTTCCCCTCCGGACGCAGGCTGACGGCCACTTGCCCGTCCCGCGTTTTGGCAACAGGCTCCGCTCCCGGCATGGTTGTATCTTGGTAAAGATTCATTCCGAACGCGCGGGTTGTCGGCAAAACCTCGGTGTTTACAGTGATCGCCTCCGCGCGGTTTTCATGGAAAACCGGAAGGCCGGTGACACCGGCAAGTCTCTGCCGCAGCGAAGCCTCCGGACTGTCAGGAGATTCACGGAACCCGCTGGCCCCGCTCAGCACCAACGTTCCGCCTCCACGCACCCAAGCCAGCAGTTTTTCCTGCGCATCCGAAGGCAGGTAGAAAGAGTAGAGATCGAAAATGAGCCTCTTGCCGGACAAATCCGGCAGGCCCGCCTCGACGGGCAGCCAAGACAGTTTCTGTCCCCATTGGTATTCCATGTCGGCCAAGGCCCCGATGAGCCCTCCCTTGACCCGATAAAGCGGCGCCCCCGGCGCGGCGGCAGGCGGACCCCATTTGTAACTGAAACGCTCCAAGGCACCGAAACTGCGACTCGATATTAAGGCGGCAATGCCGGAGTCCTCGGGTGCCGCCCCCGCAAAATGCCCGACCGCCTCGCGCAATGGCTTAACTTGCGACCAAAGATCATTGAACACCGGTTCGCCTTGCCACCGCCAGAAATCGCCCAAGGCGAATCCATTGGTGAACAAATTGAAGAATCCGTAGTTGAACAGTTCCTTGCGCGGAGGCACCCAGCCGTGTTCATACCCACCCGTGATCCCCCGTGATTTTAGCACGCCCAAGGCCGGCCCGGCGTTCACATCGGTGTCGATGGAGTGAAGTTTGCCCGCGATCCTTCCCGCTTCGGCCCCGCCGCGTCCCACCCGCTCCACCAGTGCCTTGTCCGCTTCCCACAAGGGAAACTCCGCCAACTCCCCGGCACCGAACCTATCCGCCGGGCGGAAACGCGTGACCGCAGTTATGCAACGCGTGTAATAAGAGGCGGCCACATATTGTTTGTAGCGTTGGTAAATCGTGCCTTCGGGGCGCAAGTCGTATCCATTCGCAAAGGCGGGTTTGACCGGCAGGACGTCGGCCCAATCATTGACCGGCGTGGACCACAGCGCTCGCACAGCCTCAAGATCAAGCCCGAGTTCGTCTCGCAGATACGTGCGAAATCCCTGCACATTCCACTCGGAATAGTCGCTGATCAGTCCTTTTTTGGCCGCCCAAGGCGTGGTCCAGAAAAACTCTTCCAGAGCGGGCGGACCGATATACCAAGAAAGCTGTAGGCTCGCAGAACTGTAGTGATCGGCCAGCGTTCCATAAAGCTGCGGATAGGCCTCCGTCATCGCGGGTGCTTGCGGCGAAGGGATGCGGCCGGGCTCATCGCCGGGCAGATGGAAATACCAGCGCGGACCGACCGGTTGCCCCGTCTGATCGCGCTGAAACTGTGAGGCATCCACCCAAGCGGGGGTCGAGTGGTCTCCAACCCCGATGTATAATTCCACCGCCAGCCCCAGTTCGGAGCAACGCCTCAACGTATCGTCGAGATGCCCCAGATTGTAAACGCCGGGAAGCGGCTCCAACTCCGACCAATGCAGGAACAGCGACACTCCGTCGTAACCGGCCTCACGCACGTGACGCAAACTAGAGATCGGGAACTTTTGTGGGCGACTGTAGTAATGCCCCAATACTGAATAGAAGAGGCGTGGTTTTTTAACCTGCGCAACCGTGCTAGGCTCCACATATGGGCGCCAAGCGCCGCGCACGCCTTCTTGGGTTTGGTCAAAGCCAACTACATGTCCCGCAACCGTAACTTCCGTATCCACACGATAGCTGCCTGGAGGTATCCGGGGCCAGGAAACCTCTCGGTCGAGTCCCTCCATCAGTGAGAATGTCCCGCGAATCTCCTGCACGCCCGGCCACGGCTCGCCGTAGTGGTCCAGCAGACGCACCCGGTATTCCGCAGAGCTGTTCGGCTTGGCACGTGATGCGGAAACTTGCACGCGGGCGGAAAGCGGCTCGTCTTCCGCGAAAACGCCCTCATTCCCCCCGCGCACCAGCGATACAGCGCCCGCCGAGCCGAAGCGACTTGCCTCCTTGGGATCACCATATCCATTTATTTGATACAAACGATATTCCTTCGTTCGTCCCGGCTCACGAAGGTGCAATCGAAACTGTGTGGAACGAATGCCTTCGGGCACGTCAAAAACCAGTCGAGCATCCGTGGAACTCGACAGCGGGCAATTGCGCCATTCGCTTCCATCATAGGCCGTTAGCAGGTAAGACTCGGGGGCCTCGATTACCGGTTGCTCGGTGGTCGCCGTAGGGCCTAAGCGACGAAAGGCTAGTGTATGCAACCGCACCGGCGTGATGCTTGGCACGATGATCTCAATCCAGTTGTTGTCAGGGTTATCCGCGTCAGGGAACAGAGCATAATAGCCGCCTTTCTCCATGAACCGTCCAGTCACCAAGTCCTGCGGGCCCACCCAAGTTCCGCGCGGTGCCCGGATTTTCAGATACTGCGCATAATCCACCAGCGATGCCAATTTCTCGTCTACCGACGCACTGGCTGCTTGGGCAAAGCGGAGATTACGTATCTCGAGCGAGGACGCGCCCTTGGTCGTGCCGGGGATTTCGCCCTGCCCGACGGCGAAACGGAGCACGGCCCCGCGACTTGTGGCCGGATCGAAGACGAACTCCAAGCGCGCGTTTTTCCAGGTCACGGCGGCGTCATGCTTGAGCACCAACGAGCGCCGCCCAGAAACCTCCCTGACGACTCCGTCCTTGTCTCGCCCCATTCTCATAATCACCACCGCGGAGGCGCCGTCACCGGTGCCGGCCGATGAGGTCGCTCTGTATTCAAAACTCACAACACCATTCAAGGCATCCGCGCCGGAGGCCTTCCCTGCCAGCTTGGCCAACAATGCATCCGCCACGACCGGAAATTCATCCGTGGCGGTCAACCGCAAGACGCCATTTGCATCCACACGGGCCTGCGTGCCCGCCTTCAATGTCCAGTCGTCGAGATTGAGCACGATTCGATTCGCACTCGTATCCGCAGCGGACGAGATGGAAAACGCTCCGGGGACTACCAATAATAATCCCAAAAACAGACCGCGATAAAATGAGTCCAATGCCATGAGGAGAGGGTATAGGGCTATTGCCCACGACTGAGGTAAGTGCGCCGAAACACCCACGCATCGAGAGAAACCGGCACCTTCCCCGCATGTCCGTCGCAATACACCAAATTCATGGAACCTTGGTGCGCGTCGTAGATCGAGGCTCCGGCAACCCAGTTGCCCGAGTTATAGACGTTCGTCGCTTCATGTCGCTCCAACAGCAGGACGCTGCGCGCCGGTGAGGAGAGCGCCGCAAGTCGGATACCCGTATTCGCGGATGGGCAATTTGAACCCCAGTCGACAACGCTCACGTATTGATTGTCCAAATTAAATAGAGCCGGGTTGTAGGTGTAGGATCTGACCCAAGCCGCGTTCGTTCCGATTCGCTCCACTTCGTCCGCCGGACACTTCAGGATGCCGCTGTAAGGAACGGAATCAGCCGGATTGAGCTGACCCAATGCTGCATAATCCCACTTTGGATTAGTCGGACCGGGCAACTGACCACGCGTGCCTTGGGTATACATCAGAAGCCCCGTCCCGAGCCGACGGATACTACTCAAGCACTGAGAGGCCCGGGCGTTGTTGCGCACTTTGCCGACGGTGGGGATCAGGATGGCCGCGAGAATTCCGATGATAGCAATCACGACGAGGAGTTCCGTCAGGGTAAATGCGGCTCCGGACGACTCGCGTATCTTCCGACGACAATCTCTGGGGTAGAAAAAGAGAGACATGGACTGGGTATATGGAGGAAAACCTGCTGCTAACTAAACATATAGGCAGGGCCTGGTTTCAACGGATACGGCGGGGGATCCGCGCTGCAAACACACCCAAGAGAGCAAGACCTCCAAGCATAAGGCTGGCGGTTACCGGCTCGGGAATGGCTGAGGTGGCTGCTCCGGTGAGCGTGACGTTGTCCACACGCACATATCGCCCGTTGGCAGCGCTGCTGTCATACACATAAATGCGAAACTCCACGGTTCCCACGATGCTTTGATATGCGCCCCCTGAAAGATCTACCGTTTGAAGGGTAAAAACAGATCCCGTCTGGTAGTTTTCAGTGAAGGTGCTCCCAATATTCGCGGAAAAACCATCCAAGCTGGACCGCACAAAATAGTTTGCCGAGACCGCCGCCGCGCCATCAGTGCCGTTGAAAACAGTGGAGAAAGTAAGGATCGACGGATTGATCACATATCCACTCGTCGGCGTGAGCGTGAAACTGAAATAACTATTGCCGGATACGGCGAGTGATTCGCTTGCCGGCGTAACTGATGCCAACGTGAAGGCCGATCCGGTTGCTGCACCAATACCTCCGGAAGCACCAAATGCACTGCTGACCGTAAAACTCCCCGCCACCGAGTTCACATCCGTGTCAGTCGAGAGAGCCGAGCCGCTATCAAACAAATACTCGGCCAGAGTCGCCGCATGTGCCGAAGGTAGAACGGCGCACAGGGCCAGGGCCGCGAACGCGAAATATGGGGTGGATTTGTTTTTCAAGCGAGGGATGTAGGGGTGCATGGTTTGAGTGGGTTGGTGGTTTTTTATGTGGAAGCCAAAGTCGGTGCCGGGTCCTTCGGCATAGTGGAGTTGCAAGAGCCGGCCTGCAGATTGCCCGCGACCGCCGGCACGATGGCGCCGTGAAGCGCGAGCAGTCGCCGAATGTCGGCGACCGGCGCCTCCCGGAGTTCGGTCCCGTGTCCGGCAGCCAGCGAGGCCGCCGCGCCCGCCACCTGCCCCATCGCCATGCACGAGGCCTGCACGCGGAAAGCCGAACTCGCCGCCTGGTCGCCGCACGCGCAACGGCCCGCCACGATCAGATTACGACTCGTTCTGGGCAGCATGGCACCCAGTGGAATTGTGGGGAAAACGCCCTCTATCAGAGGACGGATATCAATGCCCACGCCATCGTGGGAATGAATGTCGATCGGATAAAAACTGTGGCACAACGAGTCTGCCCACACCCGCCCGGACGTGTAATCGCGAGCCGTGATGCAGGTCTCGCCGTCGATTGTGTAGGTCTCTCGAATGCCGCATTCGGCGGCGAAGTGGGAAATCCTGAAACCTGCCAGTCCCGGCTGGCGGCGCATGAACCGCTGGATGCGCATCAACACTTCGCGAGCCTGCAATTCCGCGCGGGTTTTCCCGGCGCTGGATGCCGCGTCGATCCCCGGCACATGCATGGCGTTGTTTCCGCGCGCGTGCAGAAAAATACGCACCGGATTCCGCGCCGCATGGAAATCCGACCGCAGCATTTCCCCTTCGGCCACCTCCCGTAGGAAAGCGGCCTCCAGCGCATCGTAATCCAAAGCGGCGAGATCATAGCCGGTCGCTTCAACCACCAGTGTGCCCGGTTGCAAATGCTCGTTCCGGTGCCGACCCAGACCGGCCAGACCCACGATATTCGCGTCGCCGGTGCAATCGATCAGGACCTTTGCCACGAGGCTCTCCAGTCCCTCTTTCGTGCAAAGCGTGAGTGTCCAAGCCTCAGCTTCCCCGTCGAACGAAACCGCCGCAGGCATCGTGTGCAGCAGCACCTCCGCGCCCGATTGGATCACCATCCGGTCTGCGAGCATGGCGTAGGTCGCCGCATTCACGAGGATCTGCAGCCGGTGGTGCGGCTTGTTTTTGAAATTGGAAAAATCCGGCAACGTCCCGCCGTCCTCATCCACCACGGAGGTGACCAATTCCCAGCCGATGCCGGCGATGACCTGCCGTCCCCACGCGTGAAAAAGACCGGGAAAATTGACGCCGTTCAACACCGTGGTGCCGCCGATGATGCCGCTCTTCTCGACCAAGAGCACGCGGGCTCCGGCACGCGCGGCCTGCGTGGCGGCGACCAAGCCGGCGGGGCCTGCGCCGATAACGGCAACATCATACTCGGGGTGAAGGGGCACGCATCCAAAGTGCGTCGGCCCTCCGTGGACAACAAACCCCAACCTTTACTTAAATTAATGTTTCTATTATATTTTTTGATGAAATGCCTTCAAATTCCACATCGGCCGCCGCTTCGCCGGCGCCTGTTCCCTCGATGCGTTTCATCGACTGGGCCAGCCTGCACTACCACCTGCTGTGGGCCTATGAAGGCCCCGTGCCGCGCATCGCGCTGGAAGGAGATTACACCGACTCCGCCACCTCGTGCTGGCTGATTCGCCGCGGCAGCGTCGTGCTCCGCATCGGGCGACAAGTGGTCACGGCACGACCGGGCGACTGGGCGTTTGTCGCCAGTCCGACGCGTCACCAGACCTTCACGGCCGACGCCGAAATCCTCTCCCTGCACTTCGACCTCACATGGCCCGGAGGCGAGAGCGTGATCAACCGGACGAAGAACCTGATCGTGCTGGGCTCACACGTGCCGCAGATGGAAAAAGCCGCCATGCAAGTCGTGCGGGTGATGCGACGACACTTTCCCCATGCCGGAGCCTTCCTCGCGACTGAGCGATGCGACCGCGCACTCTATCTCAAAATCCAAAGTCTTCTGCCCGGGCTGCTCAACGCCTACCTCGACACGCAAGAAACACTCGACAATCCGCCGACGCTGCGCGGCGGGCAGGATGAACGCGTGCTGCGCGGTGTCGCGGAATTGGACCGCGTGCCGCTGGACCGCCGCATCGGCCAACCGGAAATCGCCACCCGGCTGGGCCTGAGCCGTTCGCACATGGACGCGCTCTTCACCGCCCACCTGGGCGTGACGCCGCGACGTTATCTGGAACTGCGCCGACTCGAAACCGCCAGACGCATGCTCTCCCGCACCGGCAAAAGCGTGAAAGCTATCGCACTGGAACTGGGCTTCAAACACGAGTCCCACTTCTGCCTGTGGTTCAAACGCCAGCACGGCACCCGCCCCTCGGCGTTGCGAGAGGGATAGGCCAGCAAAGCCCAGGCGATGTAGTGATGTGCCACGCGGTCATACCAGTCATTGATCTAAAGTAACGCTCAAGCGCCGCTGGGCTTGAGGCTCGCTCTCTGCGCACCGCTCGCGCGTCCGTGGTTAGCGAAGCCACTCCCTGAGGGCTGCCGGAGTGTAGCACCGGCGACGGCTGGCGGGCTTCGCGCTGACGCACTCCGCCCGTCCGCTGCTCAAGGTATTGCTCGCTGCGCTGCGCTCCACCTTGCGCTTTCGGTGCTGGCCGGAGGCATCCCTCCGGGGCGGCTGATTTAACGGTTTGGCTCGGTCCGGGGTCCGCGCAGCGCGGCCCGCTGCATCAGCGCCGTCGTTGGGGCGCAGAAATCCGAAAAAGTCATGACTACCCCCGATGCCATCGTTTCACCCTCCCGCGTCTTCAAGGCGCTTTCTTCCGATGATCACGTCGCGGAGTTCGCGACCGCCGAGTTGGCCGGCTTCATCGACGATGACGACAGCTCCGGCGGGCAGCGTGCGGACGGCCAGGGCATGGGCGACCGTATCGGCGGGAAGACCGTCCGCCTGGAGATCACGCACCTGCTGACGCTGAGGAGCCAGAATGACGACGGGGCGATTGGCGACGGTCAGGCCGCGCTCGACCTCCTTGAGCGTGAAACTCTTCCCGGTGCCGGCGCCGCCGCGAAATAGGGTGATGAAATCGCGACTGCTCAGAATCCTGCGGACCGCCGTGGTTTGTTCGGCGGACAGGGCAGGCGAAGGTTCGTAGGCGGGGTTCAACGCGGCGTGACGCCGCCGGCCGTCGTGCGCGGCCAGGACGATTTCCAATTCGCAGTCCAGCACCTCGCGCGAGGTGAGCTTGCGCGTGCCGGGGCGCGCACGTAGCCACCGTTGCCGATATGGAGGTTGAGGTCCGAAAGCGTGAGCTCGTTGCCGCGACCGCGTGCCAAGGCGGCGGAAACCAGTTCGTAGTCCTGAACGACGGATCGTCTTTCGAACAGGTGTTGCTCCGCCCATGCCACGATAGCCATGCCACCCCCTATCATCACTGGGAATGGTGGAAAGCCCCCTACGTGTTCACGCTAAACCGGGATCATCCCAAATGCGACCATGCAGACTTAGGTCGCATCTATAACTGAAACGTAGTCCTCACTGCTCGCGATTGTCGCGGGCTCAAATCGGGCACCGGCCAAACCGGTGCCTGCCTATAAAATGGTTTTTAATTTTCATCATTATGTCAGCGCACTCGTCCATCCAATGGACCGATACCACCGTCAACCCCGTAGCCGGCTGTAATGGCTGCGAACTCTTCCCTTCAGCCCGACGCATCGTCCGGGACGTGGAAGAACTGCTTCAATCCTACTCGGTAGCAATCCCCCCTTCCTTCCGCGATGCCATGCTGGTAGTCGGCCCCACCGACCTCCGTCGTGATCGCCACGCTTGGATCGCTAAGATCGTCGAGTATACCGACCCATCCGGTTTCTATCCTCAACTGCCGGTATGATCCGGACCTAGGTTACAAACTATCCGGAGACATGGGTGACACTTTATCGAGGTAGATTTGGTAGTCGAGGCTGGTTGTAGGTGGTGTGGTGGAGGGGATCGGAGGTCGCTCGATGTAG
>JBAZBC010000011.1:0-172532 GCA_041671745.1 Opitutaceae bacterium
ACCATGAGATTTTTTACCAGGGATGGTTACCTCAGTGGCCTTTGCGCGCGAAGCGATAGCCTTAAGATTGGCCGGGGGTAACTCCAAGTAATCCGCAGCATCCAACAACGTGACGGCATCACGCGGGACGAGCCGAGGGGTCGGGTTGTTACATAGATACATTCCGATCCGGGGCAGCCGGTTTTTTGCATGGCTTCATGCGCGAAAAACGCCGACCGGAAGAGGCGCGTGAGGCGCAGGTGGGCCGATCAGGCGCGGACAGGGCGCAGGGTGTCCTCCGGCCAGTTATTGAGCGTGCCGCCGTCGTTGGTGACGAGCTTGCATCCCGCCTCGCGGGCGAGCTGCACCAGCCAGAAATCCATGATCTGTCGGTGGCCTTGGGCCTTGGCGAGGATGGCGCGCTCGGGCTTCTTCGTCGCGTAGACGATGCGTCCTGGGTGTTTGCCAGCGAGTTCGCCATCGACGGCGGCGAGAGCAGGGCCGACTTTTAATGCATGGTCCTGCATGACGGCCGGGTTCATCAAGAGGCGCACGGCGGAGAGGTAGGTTTCGACTGCGACCGCCCACCCTTCGGGCTTGGCTTTGTCGAGCCAAGCGCGGGCGGGTTTGTGGTTATCGTGACCGGCTGAAATCGCGGCAATAAACACGTCATTATCCAGAAGGTATTTCATTTTAGTCGTAGAGCGCGGCGTCGATAATCTCCTTGGACAAGCGCGGAGTGGCGACGATGACACGACCCGGGCGGCTGACGGGTTTTCCTTCGGCGGCGGGTGTAGAGGGGATAGCGGCGCGGCGAAGGTATTCGGAGAGCGTCATGCGTTTCAGGCGGGCCGCGCGGCGCACTTTTTGAGCTTCGGCGGCACTGAGCTTAAAGGTGAGTGTGGGCATGGTAATACGGTAATACGCAGGAATTGAGAATCAAGCCGGACTTTCCGTTTGAGCCCTCCGAAGCTTCGGGAGGGTCCACCGCCCTATGGACCGTTTCGGCGCGGACGACACGGAGGTCGCCCCTCCTTGGTTACAACGATCCACTCGAGCCGCCGAGCAACGCATGCTTCCCGTCCACCGGCAGCAGACGGCGGCCGTCGGTGGCGATGTGCATTTTTTCGAGCCATTGCTCAAACTCGGGGGCAGGTTTCAGGCCGAGGACTTGGCGGAGGTAGTGGCTGTCGTGGAACGACGTGCTCTGGTAGCCGAGCATGATGTCGTCGGCTCCGGGGATCCCCATGATGAAGTTGCAGCCGGCCACGCCGAGGAGTGTGAGGAGGTTGTCCATGTCGTCCTGGTCGGCTTCGGCGTGATTCGTATAACACACGTCGACACCCATCGGCAGGCCGAGGAGTTTTCCGCAGCAGTGGTCTTCGAGACCGGCGCGGATGATTTGTTTTCCGTCGTAGAGGTATTCAGGCCCGATGAAGCCGACGACCGTGTTGACGAGGAGCGGTTTGAAAGGGCGCGCGACGGCGTAGGCGCGGACTTCGCAGGTCTGCTGGTCGAGTCCGTGGTGCGCGTTGGCGGAGAGCGCGGAGCCCTGGCCGGTTTCGAAATACATGCAGTTGTCGCCAACGGTGCCGCGTTTGAGCGAGAGCGCGGCGGCGCGGGCTTCGGCGAGGAGGGCGAGGTTGATGCCGAAACTTTTGTTGGCGGCCTCGGTGCCGGTGATGGATTGAAAAACGAGATCGACGGGCGCGCCGCGTTTCATCGCTTCGAGCGCGGTCGTCACGTGCGCGAGGATGCAGGACTGCGTGGGGATTTCGTAACGGTGGACGAGTTCGTCGATGAGACGCAGCAGGGTCTCCATCGCGGGCACGCTGTCGGTCGCGGGGTTGATGCCGATGACGGCGTCACCGCAGCCGTAGAGGAGTCCGTCGAGGATCGAGGCGGCGATGCCCTGGGGATCGTCGGTCGGGTGGTTGGGCTGGAGGCGGACGGCGAGGCGTCCGGGGAGGCCGATGGTCGAGCGGAAGGCGGTGACGACGCGGCATTTTTTGGCGACGAGGACGAGATCCTGGTTGCCCATGAGCTTCGAGACGGCGGCGACCATCTCGGGCGTGAGTCCGGGCGCGAGCGGCGTGAGGACTGTTGAGTCGGTTTCGTAGCGGAGGAGCCAGTCGCGGAACTGGCCGACGGTGAGACCGGCGACGGGTGCGAAGGCGGCGCGGTCGTGGGTGTCGATGATCAGGCGGGTGACTTCGTCGGTCTCGTAGGGGATGAGGAGGTCGCCGAGAAAGCGGGCGAGCGGGACGTCGGCGAGGCAGAGCTGGGCGGCGATGCGTTCCTCGGCGGATGCGGCGGCGACACCGGCGAGGACGTCGCCGGAGCGGAGAGGCGTGGCCTTGGCCATGAGCTCGGCAAGCGTGGCGAAGGTGTGGCGCGTGCGGCCAATGGTGGTCGCAAAGCTCATAGGACAACCCCTTCGATCCGGTTGCCCACGAAACACACGAAAAGTCGGAGAGTCTGGTTTTTATTTCGTGTCATTTCGTGTGTTTCGTGGGCCAAAAACTCAGGGCTATTATGTTTACCACAACGTCAGGAGATCGGGATAGGCGCGGATTTTCGGGTCGGGGGTGAGCAGGGTGAACGCGTCGTGCTGGGCTGTGGCGATGAGGATGCGGTCGAAGGGGTCGGCGTGAAGGCGGGGCAGCGCGCTGGCTCGCAGGGCGATGGCACTGGTGAACGCGCACTCACGCAGGCCGTGCAACTCCAAGGCGCGCGCAAACCAGCGGGCGGGTGGCAGCTCCAGCGTGAGTTTACCGGCAGCGGTTTTTTGGCCGATCTCGAAAGCGGTCAGTGGCGAAACGTAGAGCCCACCGGCGTTTTCCTTCAGACAGGCGCCGGCGACCGTAGAAAGCTGGGACTGGTCAAGGACGAGCCAGAGAAGGGTGCAAGTATCCAAGAGAATCATCGGGCATCCTCCGGCCACTCGTCTGCCGTGGCGGCTTCGGTGGGGTCATAAAGAATACGTCCCGCCAACTCGGGATGGGCACGAAGGGGATCGATAGATATTGAAGTGATGGCGCGCAACTCAGCGGCAGGCTTGCCATTACGACAAATGATGACGGTTTCGCCGCGCTCCTCGACCGCCACGAGTAGCGCAGACAGACGGGTTTTGGCTTCGTGGGTATTGACGGTGATCATGATTAGCTAAGCTAGACTAAGTCTAATCTTGGGCAAGCAAAGAGATACTCGGACTTTTTTGCCCACGAAACACACTAAAAGACACGAAAGTCGGAGCGACCGGATTTCTATTTCGTGTCTTTTCGTGTGTTTCGTGGGCCATAACTCAGGCGAATTTAGCGAGGTAGTCATCGGCTAGGGCGAGGGTGTCGTCGGTGAACTGGGGGCCCATGGCTTGGGCTTGGGCGGTGTCGGAGTGCGAGCCGACCCATGCGACGAGGAGCATGCGGCGGAGCATGATGAAGGTCGGAATCTCGGCGAGTTCCTGTTTCGAGAGGCGGCGTAGTCGGGTGTAACCGGAGAGCCACGCGTCGATGTAGGCGGAGAGGTCGGGGTGCGTCTCGATGAAGCTGAGCGCGGCGGCAAGGTCGTAGATGAACCAGGAGTGTCCGCAGTCGTCGAAGTCGATCACGGCGACCTGTCCGTTGTTGACGAGGAGGTTGGCGGCGCGGAGGTCGGCGTGGATGAGACCGAAGCGGGAGCGGTCGTAGCCGACCCTGTCCACGCGGCGGCGGATGACCGGGAGGACGCGGGCGAGGTGCTTCTTTTTGGCGGGAGTCATGCCGAGGCCGTTTTCCCAGCGGCCCCAGTGTCCGGAGGGACCGACCATGGTGTCGAAATCCCAGCGTTCGCGGAGGACGGGGTGCGGTGGTTTCCAAGCGGCGGCGTGGCGGTGGAGTTGCGCGGTGACTTCACCGAGGAGGGCAAAGGAATCGAGGCGGTTGGTGTCGTCGGGTTCGGAGCCCGGAACGAAGGTCATGAGGACGCAGTGGCGTGGCTCGGGCACGGCGGGGTGCCAGACGTGCTGCACGAGTTCGCCATCGAGTCCGGGCAACGGTTCAGCGGTGAGAATGGACGTGTCGCGCTTGAGGGCGTGAACCCAGGAAAGCTCGGTGGCGATGTAGTTGCGCGGGTGATACCCGGGCCGGTTGATGCGGAGAACGCGGCGCGGGCCGGTCGGAGGCGTGATGAGGTAGGTGGCGTTCTCGGAGTAGTTGAGGAGTTTGACGCCGGAGTCAGGTGGCAAGCCGAAGAGAGGCAGCGCCTGGCGGGCGAGTTGTTCGACGCGGCGGAGCTGGTGCCGCGTGGGCAGCGCGGCGAAGGCGGCGGGGGTGATTGGAGCAGCGTGCATGGGTGAGCGTTGTCAGTATCTTTCTCTTTCCTCTTTATCTTAATCTTTATCCACGCCGGTCGTTCGGGTTCCTGACGAAAGAGAAAGATTAAGATAAAGAGGAAAGAGGCAGAATCGGCATTTTTTAGAAACTGGACGCGGCGGCGGCGATGCCGGCGGCGGTGCGGTCGAGGATTTCGTCACATTCGGCGGGCGTGAGGAGGAGGCCGGGCTTGAATTGGAGCACGCGCGGGTCGAGCTGGGAGAAGATCGCCCAGATGCCTTTCGCGTAGAGTTCGCGCATGACGTGCTTCGCACCTTCGGGGTGGGTGTTGAACTCGAGGCCGAAGATGACGCCGCGCTGACGGATGCCGGTGAAGAAGGCGTGTTTTTGCTGAATGACTTCGAGTCCGGCGCGGAGTTTGGCGGCGATGGTGTCGACGTTGGCGATGGTCTCGGGGCGCAGGGTGATTTCGAGCGTTTTGAGCGCGACGACGCAGCCGAGTTCGGAACCGCCGAAGGTGGAGATGTGGCCCCAGCCGTCTTCCTTGAGCCAGCCGCCGGCCTGCTCGTTTACGATGACAGCACCGATGGGATAGAGGCCGCCGCTGAGGCCTTTGCTGGTGACGATGATGTCGGGCGTGACACCGTAGCCGGTGATGCCCCAGAGGTTGCCGGAGCCGCAACGCATGAGGCCGGTCTGGACTTCATCGGCGACGTAGAGGGAGCCGTATTTTTCGCAGAGGGCTTTGACGCCGGGAAGGTAACCGTCGGCGGGCATGGGGAAACCGTAGGTCGCGGGAATGGTTTCCATGATCACGCAGGCGGCGTCGCCGGGGGCGAGCGCGGCTTCCATCGCGGCGAGGTCGTTGAAAGGGACTTTGACGAATTCGTCGGGGCGGCCGGCGCTCATGAACTGGTCGGCGTAGCGTCCGTCGGCGGTGCCGAGGGCGAGGCCGGTGTGGCCGTGGTAGGCTTTTTCGACGGAGATGATCTTGCGGCGCTGGGTGCCGTAGCGGGCGCACTTGAGGCCGATGTCGATGGCCTCGCCGCCGCCGCTGGAGAGGACGGCGAAGCGCATGTTGGACGGCGCGGTGGTGACGAGTTTTTTGGCGAGCGCGGCGCGTCCGATGGCGGGGAAGTGGTGGTTCCCCATGTCGAAGTGATCGAGGGCTTCTTTGAGTTCGGCGATGATCTCGGTGTTGCGGTGGCCGAGGTTGTAGGTGCCGCCGTTGAGGTGGAGGTCGATCAGGCGGTGGCCCGACATGTCGTAGAGGTAGTAGCGTTCGCGACGACCGATCACGAGCGGCGTGCCGCGGGCGGCCCAGGCGTGGACCTTGTCGGGGTTCCAGTATTGGGCGCTGTCGGCGAGGACATCGGCCTTGGTGGCGTTGAGGAGAGAATCGATGAGTGAGGACATTTTTAAAAGTAGCGAGTAGTGAGTAGACGGAAGGACTCAGGGGCGGAGGGCGGCGAGGGTTTCGTCGGTGGTGAGGACCTGACAGTAGATGTTGTTGATGATGGTGAGCTCGGCACGGTGGAGCTCGTCGGTCGCGGCGGCGCAGGCGTCGTCGACGACGATCACGTTAAAACTTTCGTCGGCGAGGGAGCGCACGGTGCTGGCGACGCACTGGTCGGTGAAGATGCCGCAGACGACGACGTTGCGGATGCCGAGGTTGGTGAGGATCAGGCGGAGGTTGGTGCCGGTGAGGGCGCTGTCGGTGGTCTTGGTGACGACGATCTCGTGCGGGAGCGGGGCGATCTGCGGGAGGATTTGAGAGTCGGCGGCGGTGAGCGGGAGCAGGAGGTTGTTGAAGCCGGGGCGGGCCTGACTGAGCGAGCGGTCGCGGCCGTCTTTGGTGAGGCAGGCGATGCGGGCGAAGAGCACGTCGCGCTCAAGTTGCCGAAACCGGGCGAGCAGGCGCTGGGTCGCGGGCAGGACGGTTTCGTGCAGGCGGTCGCGAAAGGGCGCCCAGCGCTGCCACTCGGCGACATCGGAAGGCGTGGCGTTGGGCGGTGTCGATGCGGGCAGATAACAGACCTGCAGGTCGATCACGAGAAGTGCGGTGTTCGCGACGGGCAGAACGACCTCGGGGAGATCGTCGCCAGCCATCGTCTCGTAGTAAAAAGACCGATATGCGATGCGCCAGGTGGACATAAGGCTAGAGGCTAGTTTCTAGAAGCTAGGGACTAGTTTAGGCGGTGAGGGCGGCGGGGGACTCGGGGAGGATTTGGCCGCCGTCGACGGTGATCGTCTGGCCGGTGATGTAGTTCGCCTCGGCGGAAGCTAGGAAGGCGGCGGCGTGGCCGATGTCGTCAACCGTGCCGAGTTTGCCGAGCGGAACGCAGGCGGCGGTGGCCTTGATGTAGTCTTCGCCCATGCCGATGAGGCCTTCGGTGAGGATATTGCCCGGCAGCACGGCGTTGATGGTGATGCGGTCGCGGGCGAGCTCGATGGCGGCGGTGCGGATGAAACCGAGTTGGGCGGCCTTGGTGGCGCCGTAGTGCGACCAGCCGGGGAAACCGGTGATCGGGCCGGTGATCGACGAGGTGATGACGATGCGTGGCGCGGAGCTGAGCTTGAGCGCGGGCACGGCGGCCTGCACGCAGAGCATCATGCTGCGGACGTTGGTGACGAAGATGCCATCCCAAGCCTCGTCGGTCATGTCGGCGAGCTTGAGCGCGGGAAACGCGCCGGCGTTGGCGCAGAGCACATCGAGACCGCCGTGGAGTTTGACGGCGGCGGCGATCATGGCCTCGACTTCGGCGCGTTTGGAGACGTCGGCTTGGAAGAACGCGGCGGTGCCGCCGGCGGCGACGAGTTCGGCAACGGTGGCCTCGCCTTCGGATGCGGTGCGGGCGACGACGAGGACCTTGGCGCCGTGTTGCGCGAAGACGCGGGCGATGCCTTTGCCGATACCTTTGCTGCCACCGGTGACGATGACGGATTTGTTTTTGAGAGATGCTGACATGGGGAAAGGTTTACGGACGGAACGGCAGCAGCCGCCCGGCCATGGGAAAATCAGTGGGCCGAGGGGGCGCGGCGGGACTTGCGGTTGCTCCAGCTCACGATGCCGAAGAGCACCAGAACCAGAAACACTGCCACGATGACGGAAAGCACGCCGACGGCCGGAACGATGGGCTGGTAGCCGCTGGTCATGCGGGCGTAGAGCCACTCGGGGAGCGCGCTGTCGGCCCCGGTGGTGAAGAGCGATAGGGCGAAGTTGCCCCATGAGAGCAGCACGGCGAAGCAGGTGGCGCTGATCATGCCCGGCATGAGGAGGGGAATGGTGATCTTGCGCAGGATCTGTCCGCGGGTGGCACCCAAGTCGCGGGCGGCTTCCTCCAAGGATTCATCGAGGCCGTAGGCTTGGATCGAAATGATCAACGTGGTGATCGGCGTGATCCAGACGGTGTGGGCGATGACGGCGGTCCACCAAGCGGGCGTGATGTGCAGGAAGCTGAACCACATGAGCAACGCCAGGCCGAGGACCGATTGCGGGAAAAATAACGGCAGCAGGACGAGGCGCTGAAACGTTTGGCGTCCGCGCCAGCGGTAGCGGGCGTAGGCGAGGGCGGAGAAAAAACCGATGACGACGGAGCAGAATGCGGTGAGCGCGCCGATGCGCAGGCTGACGCCGACGAAATCGGCGATCTGCGGCGACTGGAGGGCGTCGGAATACCACTTGATGGTCATGTCCTCGACCGGATACGGGAAAGAAAAGAACCGGCGCTTGGAGAGCGAGGCGACGATGATGCAGAGGACGGGGAAGTAGAACACGAGCAGCACGAGTCCCGCGTAGAGACTGAAGCCGGCTTTCTGGGTGCGGGTGACGATCATGGCGGGCGCGGGTTATTCGCTGCTCTTTTTGCCGAGCAGTTTTTCGAGGTCGAAGCGGCCGAGGGCGAAGAACACGACGACCGTGGTGAGCGCGATGAACAGCGTCGAAAGCGCGGAGCCGAGCGGCCAGTTCTGCGCGTAGGTGAACTCGGACTCGATGTCGGAGGCGATGGTGACGACCTTCTGGCCGCCGAGGATCTTGGCCTCGGAAATCGCGCCGACCGACAACACGAAGACCAGCAGCGAACCGATCAGCATGCCGGGCATGGAGAGCGGGAGGTCGATTTTTTTGAAGACCTGCCAGCGACTCGCGCCGAGATCGAAGGCCGCCTCGCGCACGGGATCGGGGACCATCTTGATGCCGAGCGTGAGCGGGAAAAGCATGAACGGCAGATAGACGTAAACCATGCCGAGGATGATCACGGGCACGTTGTAGAGCAGGGAGTCGATCTGGATGTTGAAGACTTTGGCGAGCGTGCCACCGACCACGCCGTTTTTCATGAAGCCGATGACCCAGCCGAAAAGGCGGATGTTTTCCGAAACGAAGAGCGAGGTGGCGATGGCGTAGGTGACGAACGAAGCGCCGCCCTTGAAGATCTTCGCCATGGCGAAGGCGAGCGGGTAACAAATCACCAGCAGGATCATCACTGTAAGCGAGGCGAGTCCGAGCGACCAGAGAATGGACTTGAAGTAGGTCTGCTCAAAAATGGTCTGGTAGTTGACCAAGGTCGGCGCCTGCAGGAGCTCGAAGGTTTTGGGCGGCATGAAGCCGAACCAGACGACGCACAGGAGCGGTGCGACGAAGCCGAACACCATGAGCAGGGCGAACGGCGAGGCCGACAGCGACCCGAAGAAACCCGGGCCGAGCGAACGCTTTTTTTTCGGGGCGGAGGCGCTCATGATTCGAGGACCTGACTGTCGGCGAGTTCCCAGCCCAAAGTGGCGTTGGCGTCGGCGGTGCGTTCCTCGCGCAACCGCTCGACGGTGAGTGTGCAGCCGGGGATGATCTCGACGTGGTATTGGATGCGCGAACCCAACGAGAATTCGTTGAGGATGCGGACGGGCACGGCGTTGCCGGCGGTTTCGCCGGGGGCGAGGAAGCGCAGCGATTCGGGACGGATGAGGAGCTTGTGCTTCGTGCCCGGCTCGAGGGGCGCGGGCAGAGTTGGCAAGGTGATCGGAATGGGCTTGCGTCCGGTTTCCCAGTCGGCGGCGGAACCGCCGAGAGCGGTGATGTCGAGGAGATTGACCTCGCCCATGAACTCGGCGACGAAGGCGTTTTTGGGGGAGCCGTAGATCTGGTCGGGCGTGCCGATCTGCTCGATGACGCCGGCGCGGAGAATGGCGACGCGGTCGCTCATGACCATGGCCTCCTCGAGCGAGTGGGTGACGTAGCAGAAGGTTTTTTTCGTGGTGCGCTGGATGTCCTTGAGCTCCTTTTGCAGGACCTTGCGGAGACGGGCGTCGATGGCGGAGAGCGGCTCGTCGAAGAAGAGGATGTCGGGATCGTAGGCGAGGGCGCGGGCGAGGGCGACGCGCTGGCGTTCACCGCCCGAGCATTGGGTGACGTTTTTGTTGTAGTAGCGGTTGGGGTCGAGATGGAGCGCCTTGAGCAGTTCCCAGGCGCGGGTGCGGCGGTCGCTCTCGGAGGCGCCGCGAATGGAGAGCGGGAACTCGACGTTTTTGCCCACGGTCATGTGCGGGAAGAGGGCGAGCGACTGGAAGACCATGCACGTGGGTCGGCGGTTGGGCGGGAGGTCGTTGATGACCTTGCCGCGCAGACGCAGTTCGCCGGAGGTAGGTTTTTCCATGCCGACCAGCATGCGCAGGAGCGTGGTCTTGCCGCTGCCGCTGGGACCGACGAGCGTGAAAAACTCGCCGTCGCGGATCTCGAAACTGACGTCGTTGACGGCGACAAATTTGTCGAAGCGCTTGGTGATGTTGGCGACTTCCAGGATGGGAGCGGCGTTGGCGGAATCGTCCATGGGACCAAAAGGAATCGGGCAGGCGTGCCCCGCCGTCCGCCCGGCACGAGTGCGCGGGCGGACGGGGGATTAAACGGAAATAAACAACGGGCTCAGCCTTCGCGTGTGCGCTTGGCCTCGTTATAGATCGTGGTGAGCAGGTCGTTGTCGGGAATGGTCTCGTAGTCGGCGCTGCGGTTCATGTCGGCTTCGAGCGTTTCCCATTGGAAGCAGTTGAGCTCCTCTTTCTTGAACTTGGCGAACACATCGGGCTGGGCCATCTGCGTGACGGGATTGTGCGAGGCGTCGGCCATGGCGACGGTGTGGCAGATCTCGGGATTCTGCACGTATTCCAGGAAGTCCTCGGCGAGCGGGCTGACGTTGGGGTTGTTGACCACGGACGTGACCTCGAACCACTGGAGCGAACCCTTGCCGTTGACCGGGCCGCGCAGGGGGCAGACGTGATAGACCTCGTTGAAGCCTTCCTTGCGGGCGACGGAGCAGGTGTAGGTGCCGCCGCTGAAGATGGCGTCGATCTCGCCGTTGATGAGCGCCTGGTTGAGCTGGGCGGGATCGCCGCTGATCATCTTGGCGTTGGCGAAGAGCGTCTGCGCGGTCTTCTTGAAGGTCGCAACTTCCTCCGGCGTGTGGGTCTTGTAGGGCGTGAAGCCGGAGGCGACGCACATGTGGAGAACGTTCCAGTTGTCCCAGGCGAGCAGGCCGAATTTGCCCTTCATTTTCGGGTCGAGGAACATCGGCAGGCCTTCGTCCTCGGCGAGTTTCACCGAGATCTTTTTGGTGTTGATGACGAAGTTCATCGGGCCGAAGCGCTGCATCATGCCGATGAGCTCGCCTTCGGGCGAAAGGGCGAACGGATTGATGCCCATCGTCTTGTTGTAGAACATGGGCATCATCTTTTCGAGGTAGGGCATGAAGCGCTTCTTATCGAGCGGCTTGATGAGCTTCTCGCCCCACATCTGCTGGCGGGCCCAGCATTGGTTGAGATTGATGAGGTCCCAGACGTTGATCTCACCGGCGCGGAGCTTGTTGATCATGCTCGGGTCGTCGGTTCCGGACTCGGCCTTGAGATCGATGCCCTTGTGGAGCTTGCGGAACGGATTGAGGACGTTGTCGCTGTTGTAACCCTCCCAGCAGAGGATGTTCAGGCTGGCGTCGCGCTTGCCGGCGGCGCGGGCGCTGGAAGGGAAGGAGGAGAAGGCGAGGCCGGCGACGGCTGCGGTGCCGGCGATTTTCATGAAATCGCGGCGGTTGTAGTGATGCGTTGTGTTCATGGAGGAAATAGGACCCTCGCTACATTAGCAGGCACGATACCAGCTTATCAGTGTCCTCAACTATATTTCCAATAGATGCCATCTATACTTAATCATGCAGTCGAACTGCGCCACCTGCTCTACTTTCAGGCATTAGCGGAGCACGGCAGTTTCACCCGAGCCGCAGCGGTGATCGGGCTGCGCCAGCCGACACTGTCCCAGCAAATACACCAGATGGAGAGGGCGCTGGGCGTGCCGCTCTTCGACCGGGCGCGTCGCCGTTGCCAGCTCACCCCGGCGGGAGAAATGCTGCTGCCCTATGTGCGGCGGGTGCTGGCGGAGATGGAGAACCTGCGCAGTTCGCTGGACGACCTCAGCGAGCTTAAACGCGGGTCGCTCAAAATCGCGGTGCTGCCCTCGGTGACGCACCAACTCCTCCCCCTCGCCCTGGCAAATTTTCATGGAGAGCACCCGGGTATCCATGTCCGGATACTGGAGATGTCGGTGGACGACATGGAGCGCGCCCTTGTCCTGGGCACGGTTGAACTGGGCATCGGGAGCGTGCCACCCTCCGAAACCAGCCTCCGCCATCAAACACTCTATTCCGAGGAACTCGTCGCCGTGGTGGCACCGGGCGACCCGCTGGCACGAAGGCAATCGGCCACCATCGAAGAGATCGGCGCACGTTCACTACTGGCTCCGCCACCGGGTTTCGGGACGCGCACCCTGCTGCTGAAAGCCTTCGCCAAGGCCCGGCGTGCGCCCAGCTTCGCGCTGGAGCTGAGCTCGGTGGACATGCTTTTGCGTATGGTCACGGCCGGAGGAGGCACCGGCATCGTTCCCTCGTCGGCCCTGTGGGGACGAACTCCCAAGGATTACGCCGTAGTGCGCATCACACGGCCCGCATTGAAGAGGCAGATCGGTTTTCTTACTCCCCACGGCGTGCACACGAGGCCGGCGGCGGAGGCGTTCATGCCTCACGTGCGAGCAGCGGTAAAATCACTCGGGGACTGAGTCGGTCAACACCTGCGGCTTGAGCGACAACGGCAGCAGCACGAGCAGACCCGCGAGGAAGAAGCCCGCGTTGACCACGATGGCGATGCGGTAGCTGGTCGAGGTCACCAGCCAGCCAAACACCAGCGGCCCGACCACGCCGGCCAGTTTGCCAAAAAAGCCCCAGTAGCCAAAAAACTCCCCCGCCCTGCCCGGCGGCGTCAACGTGGACACGACAGCCCGGCTGGCGGATTGCAACGCCCCCATCGCCACGCCCGCAATGGTCCCGATCATGTAAAACTCCAGCTTGGTCGTGGACACCGAAGCCCATACACCCACCACGATCCACAGGATCAGCGAAAGGATCAGAGCGAACTTCGAGCCCGTGCGGTCTTGCAAAAACCCGAAGCCGAACGCGCCCACCACCCCCGCCAGTTGCAGCACGACAAAGAGCTGAATCACCTCCTGCTGGCTCATGCCGATGACGTTGGTCGCATACAGCGCCGCAAAACCAACCACGGCCATCAGGCCCGACAGGTAAAGCGTCAGGGCAATAAAGAACACCGCCAGCGTCCGGTGCTTCGGCAGGTCATGGCGCATCTGCGCGAGTTGCCGCCAACCCAGCGCGAACAACGTGTCTCCGGCGGCGAGCTTCTGCGGTTGCGCCCGTTCCCTGAGTAAGAGAAGCGTCGGCAGGCTCGCCGCGAAGAAAAACCCACCCGTCATCAAAAACGTATAGGGAGTGCGCCCTTCACCGCTCCGGATGATCCACAACGCCAGAACGAGGCTCAACAGTCCGCCAAAGTAGCCAAAGCTCCAGCCGTAACCCGAAATACGTCCGGCATTTTCCGGCGTGCTGATCTCGGGTAAAAACGCCGAGCAGAGGTTTTCGCTCAGGGAAAACGCGATGTTGGCGATAATCACGAGACCAAGCGCCAGCGCCACCTCGCCCTCACCCACAAAATACAGCGCCGCCGTCGCCACCGAACACACAAACGCGGTGCCCATGAGGAACTGTTTTTTTCGCGCCATGACGTCGGCGACCGCACCCACCAGCGGCGAAAGGGCGATGACCACCAGTTGCGAAGCCGCCAGAGCAGTTCCCCACCAGCCCTCGGCCTGTGAGTTTCCCGCCGCGACGACTTTTTGAAAATAAACCGAATAAACGACCGTGATGATGATCGTCGTGAACGCCGAGTTGGCGAAGTCGAAGCAGCACCAGCCGAGGATCTCGCTTTTTTTAACCGGTGACGCGCTGGCGGGTTGGGTCATGCGGGCCGGAGTGAAGGCACCCCGATCACACGGCGCAAGCCGTCTGACAGGACCGCCCGCCGACTCCGAGTTGCAAGCCAACTGCCAAGAAACACGTCGGTTGATTGTAACGGTGCAAAGGGAAACACGACTTGCCCCATGAGATATTCGCCTGTCTATTCCCTCTCTTTAATCCTCCTTGCCTGTGCCTGATTCCGTCTCCTCCCGTCCCTCCTTTTTCCACCGCCTGACCACCGCCGTCACGCAGTGGATTGATTCCGATTTCTGCCCTGAAGGCGCCGAAAAAATGCGCAACGAACCCGACAAGGTCGATTGGGTGCGCGTGATGCCGTTTGTGATCCTCCACCTCGGTTGTTTTGGCATCCTGTGGGTGGGATTCAGCGCCTTCGCCGCTTGGTCCGCCGTGTTCCTCTACTTCATCCGCATGTTCGCGGTCACCGGCATCCACCATCGCTATTTCTCCCACAAGACCTATAGCACCAGCCGTTTTGGCCAATTCTTCCTCGCGCTCTGGGCCGCCACCACGGTGCAACGCGGCTCGCTCTGGTGGGCCTACCACCATCGCCACCACCACCAGCATTCCGACGGTCCGGAAGACGCTCATTCACCACACGTCCACGGCTTCCTTTGGTCGCACATCGGCTGGATCACCTCGCGCCGCAACTTCCCCACCGACTACTCCAAGATCAAGGACCTCGCGAAGTTCCCCGAACTCGTCTGGCTCAACCGCTTTGATCTGGTCGTTCCCATTCTCTACGCCTTCTCGATGTTCGGCCTCGGCGCCGTCCTTGAGCGCTACGCTCCCGGTCTCCACACCAACGGCTGGCAGATGCTCGTCTGGGGCTTCTTCGTAAGCACCACCGCCCTCTTCCATGGCACGGCCTGCATCAACTCCATGGCCCACCTCATGGGCAACCGCCGCTACAAGACCGACGACGACTCCCGCAACAGCTTCATCCTTGCCATCATCTGCCTCGGCGAAGGCTGGCACAACAACCACCACCGTTACCAAAGCGCCACGCGCAACGGCTTCTATTGGTGGGAAATCGATCCGACCTACTACGGTCTGAAACTGATGTCTTGGACCGGTCTCATCTGGGGCCTGAAAGACGTTCCCCAGTCCATTCTCGAAGAAGGCACCCGCGCCGAGCATGCCCGCTCCGTCGCCGCCGCCCAGGCCAGCACCCTCGCCCGCCCCGAACACGCCTCGTCCCTCCGCCACGTGCTGCCCGCCGCCGCCGCCATCGCCGTCGCCACGGTCAATGCCGCCAACACCGGCCTGCCGCCCAAGCCGGCCAATCAGGCCGTGCACAAGGACCTCACCGAACTCGCCCACGAGCTCGGCCGCACCGCTCCGAGTGCGACCACGCCGACGCCCTCCTCGAGCGCCGACACCGTCATTTAAAGTCTCGCCGCGTTTTTACGCATCCCCGCAGGGTGCGCGACCGTAACAGGTTGCGCACCCTGCGTCTATTTAACACCCTCGCGTCTTTCCCAATGTCACGTCTTGCCATCATCGGCACCGGTATTGCCGGCATGGGTTCCGCCCACTTCCTGCACCGCCACCACGAACTCACGATCTTCGAGGCCAACGACTATGTCGGCGGTCACACCAATACAATCGAAGCGGTCGAACCCGGCACCTTGAAACTCGTGCCCATCGACACAGGCTTCATGGTTTACAACGAGGTCACCTACCCGCTCCTCACCCGCCTCTTCGCCCGGCTTCAGGTTCCCGTGAAGAAGACCACCATGTCGTTCGCCGTGCGCGATGACACCAGCGGACTCGAATGGTGCGGCTCCTCCCTCAACCACCTCTTCGCCCAGCGCAAAAACCTGATCAACCTGCGATTCCTCAAAATGCTGGCGGCGGTCAACCGCTTCAACAAAGAGGCCGTCGCCGCCCTCGACGACCCCGCCACCTCCGAGATCACCCTCGGCGAATACGTGCGCCAGCGCGGCTACGGCGAAGATTTTTTCAACCTCTACCTCGTGCCCATGAGCAGTGCCGTGTGGAGCACGCCGCCCGAGCAGATGTTGTCGTTCCCCGCTGCGAGCCTCCTGCGCTTCTTTCACAACCACGGCTTTCTCGGGCTCAATACCCAGCACCAGTGGCTCACCGTGGACGGCGGCTCGCAGGAATACCGCAAACGCCTCATCGAGCCCTTCCGCAGCTCCATCCAGCTCGGTCGCGCCGCCGTGCGCATCATCCGCAACGGCCCCGGACGCGGTCTCACCGTAATGACCGCCGACGGTTCCACGCACGCCTTTGACCAAGTGATCGTGGCCACCCACGCCGACCAGGCCCTGCGCCTGCTCGTCAACCCCACCGCCGACGAAGACCGCTTGCTCGGCGAATTTAAATACCAAGCCAACGTCGCCACGCTTCACACCGACGCCTCCGTGCTGCCCAAGGTGCCGCTCGCCCGCGCCGCCTGGAACTACCAGCTCTCGCGCGACTCCGCCGGACGCCTGAGCCCGGCCACGCACTACTGGATGAACGCGCTTCAAGGCGTCTCCAACCGCGAAAACTACTTCGTGAGCATCAACCGCCCCGACGCCATCGCCCCGGACAAGATCATCCGGCGCATTGATTACACCCACCCGCTGTTCAACCTGGGTGCGGTCCGGGCCCAGGCTGAGTTGCCCAAGCTCAACGAACAGGCACGCGGCCGCACCGAAACGTATTTTGCCGGCAGTTACTTCCGCCACGGCTTCCACGAAGACGCCTTCATGAGCGCCGTGCAGCTCAGCGAACTCCTCCTCGGCCGCGACCCCTGGACGGAATCGTAAGCACCGCGAAGTTAGAGCAATTCAAATATAACTGTAGTCACAATCATACGATTCCGAGGATAGGGGTAGGGACAGGGGTGCGGACGCGCCCTACCGTCCAATCCGGCTACAGGTTAACTTGAACTGCTCTATTACTTCACGAACTCCCGCTTGCCGGACTTCACCGTCGCGGGAAACGGCACGCCCCAAAGCGACGGGATTTTCTGGATGCCGGTTTCGGCATCCGGCGCGAGGTGCTTGAACAAGTCGTCGGAGCGCAGACTGCATTGCAGCCGGCGCTGGCCCTTCGAGTCGATCTTCGGGTTTACCTCGATGACCGCCTCGGTGAACGGCGGCGCGGACTTCATGGCGTGCGCTTGCTTGCGCGCCTCGCGGTAGTCGAGCGAACGGTCTTTGATGATCGCGTCGAGTTTCTCCAAATCAGCCCGCGTGACCGGCCCCCAGAGTTTTTTCCAAGCCGCAGGTTCGATGCGCGGCGCGACGATGTTCACGAACCGTTTTTCATCCCCCTCCTGCACCCAGTAGCCGATCACCAGGATGAACGGCTGGGCGATGTCGTATTGGCGCAACGCGTCGCCCAGATCGACGGGAGTGCGATATTTGGCGGCCTTCGGATTCACCGGCACGTCGCCGTGGGTGCGGTTGATGTCGGCTGGGATGTCCCACTTCTGCGTGTAACCGGACGGCACATAACCATCGAAAAACGTGTCGCGAATCCACGTTTCAAACACGAGGCCATGATGTTGCACCTCTTGTGCGGATGACGGTGCGACGGTGAACAAGGCTCCGGATAAAATAAACCATGCCAGCAAGACTCTCGTGCGCATGAGGTTAACTTGAGGCAAGGCAGGAGGTTTTCAAGTTTCAGTTGGCATCGCACCCCCGGCTTGTGCAAGGGTCGGACGCGTTCGCTTATTTAATGAACGCATCTCCCTTCCGGCGGTTCCTCTCTTTTACCCAAACCCAGCGTTGGCCCATTCTGCTGGGTGTCACGCTGATCCTGGTGGCGACGCTGCTCATGCTGCCGGCACCGTGGATCCTGAAGTTGATCATCGACGATGCGTTGCCGAAGAAAGACCTCGGGCTGATGATCAAGCTGCTGCTCGCGTTCACCGGTTTGTTTGTGCTGCGCGCGTGGCTGACACTGTTGCGAAATCGTATCCTGCAATTCGCCGCAATGCGCCTGGTGTGCGACATGCGCATCAAACTGTTTTCGCACCTGCAGAGTCTGTCGTTGCGCTACTTCGACACGAACCAGACCGGGCGGACGATCGGACGCGTCTCGCAGGACACCAACGAAGTTTATACGCTGACCAACGGTTTTCTGATCACGATCATCGCCGATTCGGTGACGGTGCTGTGCGTATTGGGATTCCTTTACTGGATCGAGTGGCGGCTGGCTCTGGCGGTGACCGCAGTGCTGCCTTTTTTTGTCCTCAACTACATGCACCACCGGAAGCGCATGCGTTTGGAGAGCCGGGCGCATCGTGACAACTGGGACAAGGTCATGGGCTTCCTGAATGAGCGTGTGGCCGCCGCGCGCGTGGTGAAGTCCTTCGCCAAAGAGGCCGACGAAATCTCTTCGTTTACGGGCGGCATCAACGCCGACTACTTCAACTTTTCGCGTATCGTGATGCGCAATACCAAGCTCTCGGTCGTGGCCGACGTGCTGGGATCGCTCGGTGCGCTGGTGGTGCTGGCCTACGGCGGCTGGCTGGTCATGCAGGACCGCATGGCGGTGGGCACGCTGGTGGCCTTCAACGCCTACATCACGTTCATCTTCCCGCCCATTGTTCGCTTTGTTGACCTGAGCACGATTTTCCAACGCGCCAACACCAGCCTGGAGAATATTTTCACGCTGCTCGACACCAAGCCCGAGGTGGCCGACCTGCCCACGGCGCGGGCGTTGCCGCCGTTGCGCGGCGACCTCGAGTTTCGAGGGGTGGGCTTCGACTACGACATCGAATCATCCGACAAGGGACGTCCACGCACATTGACCGATGTAAGCTTCACGATCCCCGCCGGCAAAGTCGTGGCCATCGTCGGACCCAGCGGTTCGGGCAAGAGCACGATCATCAACCTCATCGCACGCTTCTATGACGTGGCCGCGGGCGCGGTGCTGGTAGACGGCCACGACATCCGCACCGTGACGACCAACTCTCTGCGCGAGCAGATCGGCATCGTGCTGCAAGAGAGCGTGCTCTTTTCGGGCACGCTGGAGGACAACATCAAATACGGTCGCCCCAACGCCACCCGCGAACAGGTGCTCGATGCATCGGTCGCGGCCAACGCCCATGAGTTCATCACCAAACTGCCCGACGGCTACGCCACCGTGGTCGGCGAACGCGGTTCAAAGTTGTCCGGCGGCCAGCGCCAGCGCATCGCCATCGCCCGCGCGATTCTCAAGGATCCTCGTATCCTCATCTTCGACGAAGCGACCAGCGCGCTCGACACGCAATCGGAGCGCCTCATTCAGCAGGCGATGGAACGCCTCATGAAGAACCGCACCAGCTTCATCATCGCGCACCGTCTTTCCACGATTCAAAACGCCGACATTATTCTGGTGATGGACCAAGGACGGCTCTCCGAGATGGGCACGCACGCCCAACTGCTGACTCAAGGCGGCCTCTACGCCAAACTGCACGCGTTGCAGTTCAAAGACCCGGCCTGAGCCGTGCCCCTACTTCGTCGGGCTGTATCGCATGATGCTGCTGTTGCGGCCCTCCGACGACACGTAGATCGTGCGGCTGTCGGCACCAAAGGCCACGCCCTCGGCCTGCGCCAACCCGTGCGGGACCAGCACAAGCGGCGCGTGCAACAACGCGACCGTCCACGGCTCGTTTTTTCGTCTCGGGAAAACCAATACGTCGCCATAGCTCACGATCACGGCGGCGGAGCCATCGGCCGCAAAGTCCATCCCGGTGGGCTGCGCGCGAAACCGACCGGTGGGAATGGGCATCAGGCTCTGCGTGGCAGAGGGCTGCGGAATGAGCGCATTGGGAAACTGCGCGACCGGCACCGCCGCAGGCACGACCCCGTCGGTCGGCAAGCGCAGCGGCAGCGTGTAGAGACCGTGGGGTGAAGTGCGCTTGGCCAGCAGATAAACCAAACCGGCTCGTGCATCGACGGCGACCGACTCGCAATCACGCGGACCATCGACAAACCGCACGGGGATTTTCCATGCGACCGTCGCGGCCGTTTCGTGCAACGGGGAAAGCTCCGCCGGATCAGGCTCCGCGACGACGTAGAGCGCGCAATCGGTGCGACGGCCGCCGTTGTCTCCCGTGTCGGCGACGAGCAGCCAGGCCCGGCCGTCGAGTTCGAACGAAGCGATGTCCTCCCAGTCGCGATTGACCGCGCCGGTGATGCGCAGATCCCCGCGCTTCGCGCCGTTGGGTTCGATCGCGTAGAGCACGGGTTCGCCGCCGCTGTCGTTGTGCGTCCAGATTATGCGCGGGTCGCGACGCGATGCGGCGAGCCCGCTCGATTCGCGCACGGGATCGGGCATCCGGCCGGTGCGTTGCGGCGGCCCGTAGGGCGACGGTCGTGCACACGCGGTGAGCAAGAGCGCTCCGAGCAACGGTGCCAGACAATGAAAACGGGATGCGCGCCTCACGCTCAGTAACCTCCGACAGCGGCAGGGGTGCCGGATCCATTGAACTCGGCCAGAATGGCCGCGGCGCTCGACGTGCCGAGACGCGTCGCACCGGCCTCGATCAAGGAACGAGCGTCGGCAAGGGTCTTGATGCCGCCGGAAGCTTTGAGCGCGATGCCCCGTTTGCGAGCGGCCGCCCACGCGGCGATATCCGCAGTCTTTGCACCACCGGTGCCGAACCCGGTCGACGTCTTGATGAAATCAGCCCCGGCGGACTCGCAGATTTCGAGCGCGGTGAGTTTTTGCGCGTCGTCGAGAAAACAGGTTTCGACGATGACCTTGATGAGCTGGCCCTGATCGTGGGCGAGAGCGGTGAGGCGCATAACCTCGGCGGTGACTTCAGCGAAGTGGCCGGCACGGAGCGCGGGGTAGTTCATGACGATATCGACCTCGTGGGCACCGGCACGGCAGGCGGCGGTGATCTCGGCGACCTTGGCCTCGGTGGCGAAACGACCGCTGGGAAAACCGATCACGGTGCCGATGCGCGTGCCGGTGCCGGCGAGCACGCGAGCGGCCAGCGGCACGCTGGCCGGGTAAATCATGACACAGGCGAAGCGATGCAGTGCGGCCTCGCGGGCCAGTTGCTCGATGTCGGACTCGGACGCATCGAGCCGGAGATTGGTGGAATCGAGAAACGAGGCGAGTTGGGCGGCGGTGAACGACATGCCGCCCAAGCTACCCACGCGCGCGTGCGCGGAAAGCTGCAAAACGACCTCACCCTACAAATTGGGCGTAACCAGAAGTGATGCTCGCGGGATCGACTCCGAAGTGGCACGGGCATCCTGTCCATAGGTATTAAGGAAGCTGGAGTCGAAAAGGTGGAACGCGTTGACCCCAACGCGTTGCGGCGAAGCCGCGCCTAACCAGCGCATTGGGGTCAATGCGCTCCACCCCGACTGCATCGTTTGGCTAAGCCAAAAGCTAACGATGCAGCAGGAAGTAGCAGCCGAGGTAACGAGGCTGGTTGGACGGTGACTGAAGAAACCCAGCCTCGTTACCTCGGCTGCTACCGGAATACGGAAGGTTCGACTGCATCGTTGGCTATGGACACCGAGGGTGCGTGACTCCGGTTCATGTTGCTGCCCCCATTTTTCTGTCATCAAAACCACCCTCGGCCCCGGCGGAGTGAGTCTTTGCGGGTAGCTGGCTTTGTGAGAACTTGGTATCTCTGCGTCTTTGTGGTGAGGATAGCGGGTGCAGGCTCAATGGCGGCGGGGGTTTCACCACAAAGGCACGAAGACACAAAGCTCGGACAAAGAGATCAGCGTCTGAGAGTATGTGGGCGAACGGTTAATCCGCAGGCCATTTCCCCGGAGTGAAGGGGTGTCCCGTCTTCAAAAAACACCGGGGATGATACGGAAATGGCAGAAAGATGGGGGCAGAAACATGGCCAGAAATTAGGTTAATGCCCATGGGCATCCTGCCCGTGGCTGCGTGGGCGGCACATCTCAGCGCTTTCGGATCATGGGCAAGATGCCCATGCCACTTATCCCGCCAGCAGTTTCAGCAGATCGTCGGGATGCGTGGCCTCGCGTTCGGACTTGAGGTATTTCTGATGATGATGGGTTTGCACGACCAGTTTGACCGAAAGGCCTTCACTCAAGATGAAGAATTCATCGGTGCGGGCCTCGATGGCGGCGATGGCGGCGACCTGCGACAACTGCCAGCGGGTGCGGTCGGAGTTTACGCCGGCGATGGAATCGATGCGTTCAAGAGGATCGTGGCTGTAGGCACGGGTGATGGAAGTGACAGCGCGACGGCGATAAGGACGGGCCATGGGAAGGAGTGGGATTGCGGGTTGTTTACGCTGCGAGTCCCCCATCCTATTCCGACAAAGCGGGATTAGCGACTGCTTAGTCTGCCTGCGCAACAAGCGAAGAAACAGCAGCGATAAGCACAACCAGGCCCACAAGACCGAAGAACCGGCGAAATCGCATATGCTATTGCATGTTAAAAGTAGGCGGATCGGCAATGTGATCGCCGATCATTCCGACGCATGGAGATGAAAAGATTAAGATGCGGAATCATGGAGCTGCAGTCCGGCTGACGCCGGCGGCTTCGAGTTCCTTCTGCGAGACGAACCACATCACCGGCGAGCCGACCGCATAAATGGCGAGTCCATGGCGACTGGGAATCATCAGCGCTCTTTCGCCGAAGAAACCATTGCGAGGGTCGCGGGCTTGTCGCACATCAAGCATCAGCTCGTCCCACGCCCTAGCTGGCAGCATGAGTTCGATGGACACGGTTTCGGCCGGCGATTCCGGCATCCATACGAGATGAGGCATCCGCTTGGGCTCCATCCCGTGATGGAACAGCACCCAAAGGTCATTCCCCTCAGCCATGCCGCCGATCGACTCCCATCGCACACGTCGGGCCCCCGGTTTTATCACCGGAATGTCTCCGCCAAAATAGGTCCCGGCATCAAACGATAAGGCATGTCCGTCGCGACCCATATCGCGCCACAAGGTGTCTATCGTGGAACGCCCCTGACCCAACGCGGCAAACTCGACATGATTGAGGCTTTCGAGCGCCATCTTCCGTTCTTCACGGTTATGAATCCCCATGGAAATAGAGCTCCCGGTCGAGAGCACAGACCACGTCCGCGTGCCTTCATCGAAACCATATATCTCCGAATCTCCATCCTTCGTGAAACAGAGTCTCCCGGCGTCCTGCCAGATACGGCCCGCACTATACGCCGTGCAATCATCCAACGGGCCTTGGGCCGGTCGTCGGTGGCTGTCGGCCAGCAACTCCCACGCGTTGGTTTTTGGATCCACTCTCAATACCCCGCCCTTGGCCAGCCCAAGATACAGCCACCCGTTTATCGCCCAGAATTTGGGACGCTGCGTTATCGGCAATGCGATCATTTCTTCACGCCCGTCTACAATCCGGTGTCGGCAAAGACCACGTTCCTCCCACGAATAAACCCAGCCCTCCAACAAGGCAAAAGAGGGGAAATCGTATTCCAGCTCCATATCTTTAAACGTCTGCGCCCTCCAAGAGAAGATCTCGCGCGACTGCAGTCCGGGCAGATCAACCACGCCCAACGTATATACCGGAGGCTTCTGGTAATTTTCCAAGAGCGAGGTGATCAGACATATTTGATCGTCCACCAAAGCCGCCCACCGAATACCCCGATGGGGGCTCAAGGCAGGCCATTGTCTGGTTGCGGCTTCGGGATCATGCACCAACCACGCCGTCTGCACCGCAACAGATGATTGGCGGACCGACGCCTGAATCGGCTTCGGAAGCGCGTCTGCCTCGGCGATACTCTCCGGCAGGGTAACTCCCAAATAACGGAAGCACTTCATCACAGCATCTCTCTCGCTGTCTGCCCAAAGCCCGCCCGGGCCCTCTGTGGTTGTTTTCTGCTCAACAAGTGCACGCAACCGCTCTTTTTGATTCGGCTGAAGTGGCACCCTTGTGACCAACAATGCCACCGATCCGGCCACTGTGCCCGGCCGTTCGAATTGCTCCGCCAGCCGATCAGCAAGATCATCACTCGTCGAAACCGGCAGGCGCCCATTGCTGCGATTGAGTGCGTCGATGTAATACATGAAGGGTAACCGCCCATCCGCGAGTTGATCGAGATGCCTGGCCAGAACGGCCCAAGCCATCGCCACCTTTTTTTCGAACACGGGCTCGTCTCCTGGCACGGGCCAGTCACGCAGCGACATCAACCAAATAGCCCCGGCAACCTGCAGTCCGAGCTGATCCTCCTTCAGCAGGCCCTGGACAAAGCGCTCCCAATTTTCGTGTGCGAAGCGTGTATCATGGCTCTGCCAATCCACGCCCCAGCTCTCCCATCGCATCGAGGAAAGTGTTGTTATCGCGGAGTAACAGATCCCCTCTTCGCCAGTAATCAGATTGCCGAGAATTTTTCTCACCAACAACTCATGATCCCTGCATCGCTCCGCCCATAACGCACCGTGCACAAACCCCATCAACGGCAATGAATCCAACTGGACGGGATAGTTGCGACCGCCCCAGTCGACGGCGGGCAACCGATCCGGCGGCTGGGGCTGAAAATCGAGCGCGAGCGCCGTGAACTCCCGCTCAAAAAGCGCCCGGGCCTCCGCCCGTAACCGAATCAACGCCGCATCGATCTCCGCATTCCCGCCCCTCGTGGCATAATAGGCCGTCCACAGAATGCAGGCCGTGTTGCCCAAAAGCTTGGTCGCATCCTCCTCCGCCGGTGAAATCGCCCGAGGTAGCGGATAAGGAGGCAGATGGCCCGGCGAGTCCGCAATGGTATAGTTCTTCCTCTGGAGAGTCTTAGACAACTCCGCGCCCGCTGAAGTGCGCCGGAAATCGTTATATAAAGAGATGGCCCGCAGGCTGCGCTCAATGCGCACCAGCTCGGGCATGACATAGGACCGCGACGACCGCTCCCAACCGTTCACCATGCCCCTGCTTGCAACCTCGTTTCCCGGAGCACTGATGGCGAGCCGGCTGCAGACATTGTAGCGCAATCTCTGCGCAGAAACCGAGTCCTCTCCGAGCGCAATTGCCGCCTCTACGGACTCCAGCGCACGAGCATCCAGATTCCACCGCGAAGCCCATTCCGCCTCCGCCAGAAACTCCCTGGATTCGTTTTTCCGGTCCCATGAAACCGCCGGACTTTTCACATCAATCCGGTCCATGACATCAGTTGCGATCTCGCCAACCAATACACTTGGATCGCCCCCTCGACGGCTCCATCGCATTTCCCGTCCGTCGGCGGCTCGCAGCCGCATGTTCAACTCCACTTCGCCCGCCACCTCGGTGATCGAACCGTCGAGCAGCCAAGCTCCATTCCAAAAGCCAGAGGACGTCGTTCCGTTCAGCAAGTTTTCCCAGGCCACTTCATCGAGACGCCAGCGTTCGAGGACAAACAATTCGGGCTGAGCCGTCAGCCTCGCCCCCAGCAAGATCTTCAGGGTTTGTCCGGCTTCGACAGATCCCAAAGCGCCGGTCACTCCACGCAAATCCACCAAAGAAATGGGCACGGCGTGATCCCGGGCAATGCCCAGCTTCGTCTGCCAGCCATCGATACGCGCAACCATGAGTTTCGCCCATCCGACCAAGTCGGGCAGCGGCGTCTCGTCCACCTGCCAACCCACCACCACGCCCGATTTGATCGCGCACATACGCGTAACCGTATAAGGATGCCCATGACCCTGGGCTCCTTCCATCCAAAGAATACCATCGGCCCCCAACAACCGTCCTGCCTGAAAGATGTTTTCAAGCGAAAGGGTTCCGGACTGAAGCGCCTGTTCGCCAACCGCTCGTTCAATTTGCTCGCGATCAAGCACCACATACGCATCGGGCCTCTTCGAAAGTTCGGCTATCAGACTCGCCGTGGCATCCCGTTGGTCCGGTGCACCCCATACTGCGAGTGTGGTGGCTGATCTAACAGATACCGCGATGCCGACGAAGAAGATCAAACCAGCAACAAGGCCGGAGATTTTGCTCGCGAGTGCCATCACTTCACCAGCGCCGGCACGAGGCGGTCGAGGAGCTTCAGGGCGGCGTTCTCCAACGACTTCTTTGCGGCGATGTGCTCGGCGATGTCGATGGCCACGTCCGTCTGGCGGTCCACATGGAGGAGCTTTTTCGTCGCGGCCTGCGTGACTTTGATCTCCACGCGGGCCCGGCATGACACGAGGTTGCCGCGACGCATGCCGAGTTCACTGAAAGCTTCGCCGGAGATCACCACTACGTCCGTGCGCTTGTCCGCCTCCTCCGCAGTCACCACCGGGAAGCCGACTTCTTTGAGGACGATCATCATCTCCGTCTGCACCGCCGGATCAATCACCGCGCGGGCCAGGTGTTGTTCGGTGATCGACACATACACGGCGGGGAGCGTCTTGCCTTCGACGAGTTTCTTGAGGCGTTCGATGCGCGCCGCCGGGTCTTCCACTTTGGCCACGAGGTTGGCGGCCTGTTTTTTCGTGAGTTCGGCGATCTTGCCGGCGAGCGTCTCGACCGCCGGATCGATGGAATCAAAATCCTTCGCCGTCGTCAGTTCTCCGTAAACCCGTCCGGTCTCCGTGCTCATGATTTTGGCCACGAGGTAAACCTTGCCGCCCGATTCAAACACGCGGCCCATGACCAGCACCTTGGCACCCACAAGCGCGCCGACCTTGGCCGCCGTCTCGGTGCTGACCGAGCCGGACAGGCCGGCTTCCTGTTCACCGAGGATCTTGTCGATTTCCTGACGCTCGACGAGAAACACATCGGGCAGGATCGAAAGCCGGGCGTTGAGCAACGCGGCGACTTCCGCACCCTTTTTTTCGAGCGTGCGGTCGGTGGTCTGGAAATCGAACACCGCCATCGGCAGCGGCGCGGCGTCGTCCGGAGTTTGCGCCCTAACGGTGAACGGAGCGGAGCCCGCGCAGGCCAAGCCGAGCAGGAGCAGGATACGGGTGATGAGTTTGGTTTTCATGATGCGGTCTTTCAGGGAGTCGCGCCGGGCGCGGAGTTGAGTTGCTGTTCGATGAGTTGAAAAAGGAGTTCTTCGCTGCGCGGGTCCGATGAAAGTTTCGCGAGCACGGGCAGCGTGACTTTGGTGACCATCCCGACACCGAGCGGTGTCGCGTAGACGCCGGGCAGCGCATCGGGATCCGCCACGAGGGCGATCATGCGACCGCCTTCGGACACAAGCCGGTCCTTGCGATCATTCCACTCCCGGGAAGTGACCGAGCCGACGGCCAAGTCCTCGTTTTCGAGACGCTCCGGCAGGTTGCCACCCAGATCGGCAAACGCGATGTCGTGCGACTTAAAGAAGGTGCGCAGTCCTTCTTCCTGGCCGAAGACGAGCAGGTTCGGACCGTCTTTTTTCAGCCGGCGGGAAAGTGGAGTCCAGTCGACCGGCGGATAAACGACCAGCCGCACGAGACCGAGGTTTACAGGCGGTTCCGTCTTCAGGAAAAACCGCACGATGATCTGCGATTTCCGCTCCAGCTTGGGCACCGTGATGCCCACCCGGGCGATGTTGTCACTCGGGGATTTTTCCATGGGCAACCCGGTGAAAGGCTGCATCTCGCCGAGCGGAAGGGTCATGGTTCCGGAGACCTGCCGCAGATCGAACCAGAGGTTGGCGCGGTCCACACTCGCGGGGATCAAAAGGTCCACCGTCGCCGTGCCGCCGGAGGCGACCGCAATGCCCGGAGTGGTGCCGGCGCGACTCTCCTCCGAACCCAACACGACGAGTTCCATGGCCGGCGCGCGGGTCGTCATCAACAAGCCCGAAACCAACAGGAGAGAAAAAAGCGCGGGTCGTTTCATAACGGGGAGCCCAGCGGACTCGCCTGAACGCGATAACCGGCCACCAGATCGGGATGGGTTGAGCTCCACACAAAATCATTTCCCGAAAGGACGATTCCGCCCCCGCCGGTCACCATGACCTCGAACGTGAGCGTCGCGCCTCTCAATTGGAGCGTGATGCTGCGTCCGCTGTAACTGAGCACCCGCAGCCGGTGGCCGCCGCTCTCAAATTGAACGATCAACGGCTGCGAGGTGACGGCCGGAACCGCGTCGTGCGCGAGGTCGAGTTGCACCGCCCCGTCGTGCTCGATCACCGCGTTGAGTTGCCCGGGGAAAAGCTCCTGCATCTGCGCCAGCGTCACCGCATCGTCGTGCGCAACCTTCTGACCTGCGGACGAGCCTTCGCGCCCTTCGCGGAAAATCACCAGCCCCGCAACAAACACCACCGCAAGAACCGCCAGCGATGCGCGCCAAAACGGTTGGCCGGCCCGCGCAGAGGAATGGGCCTCGTCCGCAGGTTGCGGCTGGGCCAGTGCGACGAGCGCACGATGCAGTCCGCGCTCACGCAGCGCGGGATCGACGGGAGGGATGGTCAGGGTTGAAAGGGTTTTTTTGAAATCGGGATCAGTCATGACGGCCTCCGGCGACACACGGCCGCAGTTGTTTTTTGAGTTTCTGTTTCGCCCGAAAAATGCGCCACGAGACCGTGGTCTCGGCGCAGCCAAGGACGCGCGCGGCGTCCGCGTGATTCATGCCTTCATAATAAACCAAGGTCACCGTCGCACGCATATCGAGGGGGAGACCCGCCAAGGCGTCGCGCACTGCGGCGGCGTCGGCGGACACAACGTCGCCGGCGCTCGTCTGCAAAAGCGTGTAGTCGGCGGTGAGTTTTTGCCGGCGCACCTGCTGTCGGTGCCGGTCGCGGCCCTTGTTGGTGGCGATCATGTAAAGCCAGCCCTTGAACGAGGCCTCACCGCGAAACGAGCACAGCGAACGCGCCGCCTGAATGAACGTGTCCTGCGCGATGTCCGCCGCCTCGGCCGGGCAAAGGGAAAGTCGGTAGGCGAAGGCGTGGATCATGGGATGGTAGCGATTGAACAGCTCCGAGAAGGCCTCGGTCGATCCGGCGGCGGCTTCGGCCACCAGCCGCGCTTCGTCAAGGGTCTGCTCGGGGAGGTTCATTCTTTGATTTACTACGTAGACGCCCGTGCCCGCCGAATCCTTGGAGTTTTTAACGGCTATCTTCGCGTTTCGCCCGAATGCTGTCTTTCCGTGCCTGCAAATACGCGAGGTCGGCAGGTGAAAAAATCGTCAGCGCCGTCGTGAAAACCTGCCCGTCACGCCGCCGCAACGTCACCTTGTCCCCCACAAACGCCAGGATCTCCGCCTCCATGGTCTGCCCGGTGCGATTGGTAAACAATCGATAGGTATCGGGTGGCCCGGCCGGTTTGGTCTCACCGGCCATCAACCCTGTCCCGTCCGGAGTCGACTTAGCCGGCTGAGGTTCCGGTATATCATCGGCGATCATCGCGGGCCGCACATAGCTTTTGTCTACCTGTTCCCGTGGAATATAGTAAAACTCGTGATCACCCACGGTAGGTTCGGCCGCAAAAATAAATCCCGTGGAGACCGTAAACAAACTCCCGTTATGTGCCGGTGAAAAACCCGTGCGATAACGTTCTCGCGCGCCTGTGTTCTTATGCACAGCGCCCAACTCAAGCTCTCTGGTGTAAGCCGTGAATAAAAACCAGATGGAATCCCCCAACGAGCTGACGCCGCGCGGCTCTACCGCAATGCCATCCGGAAATTTTATCTGCACAGGACCGGGTTCGAATTTGCCGGAAAACACGCCTCCCATCCGGCCATCCTGCACCAGCACCTTGAGCATGCTTTCGCCCGACGCGCCTCGATTCTTCCCACTCCCTACCCCCTTTAGCATCAACTCCAATGGATAGGACTTACCCGCGCTCCAATGCGTTCGGGTTGTATATATTTTCCGCCAATCATTAGTCGCCGAATCGTAGGCAAGTAGGTCTGTTTCATTCAGACATACATAGATCATCCCTTGATCATCAAAGAGGCTACTGACCACATAGGCCTCCCGCCCGTCCAAAACGCTGGTCGGAGGCGTCCTCATCGCGCTCGCCATCAATGTCAGCTTCTTCTTCTCGGGTAAATATTCATAAATAATCCCAGGCTTCCCCGTTACCCATAGGCGCCCACCGGCCGACCAAACTTTAGCCTCCTGCATTCGATAAAGCGGAGAATAATCCCAGTCACCAGCGTCCACACTTATCGCATAAAATCCATTATAGCCTACACAATATAAAATACCTCCCTCCACAAAAAACACATCATGTTCATCATTAAAAAACGGATCATCAGGATTTATAATCCTGACAATCCTCAAAACCGTAGTGAGGGACGCGTTCAATTCCACCCAAGCGATTTCATCCGGTAAAACCTCCTCCGGGTCAGAGCGAAAATACATCAGCCAAACGTGTCCATTCTTCGCCTCAAAAGCAGAGATAGCCGTTCCGTAAGGAAATCCGGTTTTTATGATATGACATGCAATGTCTGGTGTTGCAGATGGCTTTGACTCACTTCCCCCTCCGACCGGCCTGTGTGTATTATCAATTTCCAAACGAGGAGCCGGCTTGTTTTTTTTCGCCTCTTCCTGACGAGCTTCCCACGCCTTGGTCAGCACCTGTTGCTGACTGGTTTTACTGGACCGACTTTCCGCGCCCACTGGAGGAGGCGCTAGCATGAAATACTTATAAAACGTCACTACATCATCAGACGAAGGATCAGGCATGATTGCGCCAACCGGGTTCTTCGAATCAGTCGAATCCTTTAAACAATACTGTAGAAATCGTTCGGTGTGGCCCTCATACTCCACGCGACTGTTCTTGGGACAACGCTGCCACAAAATCTCCACACATCGCCGCCACTCCGCTTCGGGAAATTGACCCTTTAACTCCGACCTTAATTCCCTGACAAGCTGGCCCACCGATCCAAGCAAAGCGAATGTATGCGGCGTGGGATGCGCAGCGAGGTATTCACTCTCATCCGCCAGGCGGTTACTCATCCATCTGAGCCATTGAACAAGAAATTGCTGATTCTTGCTCAAGTCTCTCGGCAAATATCCTGCCGGCATTAGGTAAGCCATGACCCGAACCTCGGGTTTTTGATGATGCATCAAACCATGGATGATCGCATTGATCGCATTATTGTCAGGTGAGACGTTTCCCCAATCTACGACCCAAGGATAATGGGCATAATTTCTTCTGGTTGAATATAATGACGCAACCACAGAAGACTCTGGATCCTGCCCTAATTGAGCAATGCTCTCAAAACATGTCGCATATATATTGCCCAGCTTATCCAAGGTTTTGGCATAAAAATCAGAAAAGTTCATCAGCACCACTGGCAATACATCCTCATCCATGGCAAAATTGATTCCCTCCATGATCGAATTGGTCTTTCGCATATAAAAATATCGGGGCTGATAATACTGCATGGCTCTGACAGACAATCCCTCCATGGCCGCCCTAAACCGCTCTCGCTCCATGCTAGTTCCCGGCATGGATTCATCGCCAAGATATATGGCCTGCACCACTCGTCCTGACAGCAGTAAGACAACCTCGGCATAACGTATATATTCGAAACGATCTTTCTCCGGACTTTTTATCCCGGGAGGCGTGATTGCCAAGAAACACTCCATCGCATACATCGCCTTGTTTAACTCTTTTTCCGTAGGAGTCTTCGCAAACGGCAGGTTGCTGATGTAGTTCTTTTCCGGAAAGAGATTGGCCAAAGCCCGGAGATATTCCGTCTCAGCTTTTTTTGACCCCAAGTAGATTGCGGTGTCGGCCGCCGATGCCGCCTGTTCATAAGCGCCCCACTTCCAAAACCAGCGGGCATCCTGCTCAAAGCGAATGATCTCGCCAGCCTTATCGGGTGGCTTCGCAAGGTGCTGGTTTGCGATGGTCGCAGCTGCCGTGACGATAACCAGTTTCAGATCATCGCTACCGGTTTCCGGAGGAAACACCCTCTCCTCCCCGTTAATCGCGAGGCGTAAACCGACTTTAAAATCGGTCTCCGTTAAAGAACCCTGAATATTGATATCCGGAGATTTAAGTCCAGATGGCTCGGTCTGTCGGAGCCATTGCTCAAAGGCCGGACTGCGAACATTCCAGCGTTCGACCAGACCGATATTGGGGTAGGTCTGTAATTCGGTCGCCAACCGGTAAGTAGTCGATTCCCGCAAATAGCCCAGGCGAGGACTATCACTCCTTAGCAGGGATATCGATGTCACCAATTGATTATCGAGTATCTGCCTATCGGCCAATACTGGGGTTAGACGCGCTGAAACTCGGTCCGACAATCCGGTTATATCGTCTTTGATGAAAGGATATACCCACAATCCATAGACCTTCAGGTTATGGGTGGAAATAGCTCGCACAACCAAAGAGGGCGAATCCGTGCCCGGCTCCGAATACATATTCAGCAGGATCAGGACGTCGCACGAGTCCCACCGTGAGTTTTTAATTACATTCTGAAGGCTGAGTTCCTCGGTAATCGCCGGGAGCTGTGTGCGCTCAAGTAGCTTAATCCCTTCGATTTGTTGAATCTTTACCAGCACCAGATCCTCGATCAAACGAGTGCGGGAATCCGAGATCACCCCCACCTGCAACCCCATGGGGGTGGCCAACTCCGACGGAACGGCACTGCATACAAGCAAAGACCAGTAAAATAAAACCCCAAGCAGGCAACTTTTACAGATACACACAAAATGGAAGCACATGTGATCTAAAGAAATCGTCAAGGGCAGCAAATGCCTGCCGTGAAATTGCATACATTATCCGTTAGTTTCGCCGAAATCCGTTGATACAACTCCATTGGCGGCTTCGGCCACCAGCCGTGATTCGTCAAGGGTCTGCTCGGGAAGGTTCATTCTTTGATTTACTACGTAGACGCCCGTGCCCGCCGAATCCTTGGAGTTTTTAACGGCTATCTTCGCGTTTCGCCCGAATGCGGTTTTTTCAGCAGAAAGAGCAGGCTCAGTGCAGCCACCAAGAGAACGAGATCTCGCAAGAGTGCCCAACGCAGAGGGGTGGCGGCGGCGTGGCCGAAGCAGCCGCAGGTGATGTCGAGTCCGCGCGCCATGGCGGCGGCGACAGCGACCGTGAACACCGCGAAGAGCGCTGTTGCGAGCAACGCGGCGGAGGAGCGCCAGCGCGGGAGGAGCAGGCCGGCGGCGACCAGCAACTCTAGCCATGGAAGATAAACCGCGAAGAGAGCCGAGGGGCCGGCGGGGAGGAGTTGGAAGTTTTCGATGTCGGTGGCGAACGCGGCGGGATCGCGGAGCTTGAGCGCACCCGCGAAGCCGAGCACGCCGGCCAGGACGATGACGAGGGTCCCGGAGACGATGGAACGCAGTTTCACGGCGAGGCCTTTCCGGCGGCGACGAGGGCGGCCCATCCGTCCTTGAGGATGACGATGCGGGTGAGTCCGAGCTCACGGCGCAGGCGGCGCGCGGTGGCCCGACTGGCAAGGCAACCGCCGCCGTCACAGTAAACGACCACGCGTTGCTCGGGCAGCCAGGCTTCGATCACGGCGGGTAGCGAAGTTTCCCAAGTGGTTTCACTGAGGCTGAGCGCGCCGGGCAGGTGCGAGCGCGCGTAATCGGCGGGTTCGCGGGCGTCGATCCAGAGAATCGGCGCGGCGGGCAGCGAGGACAGGTTTGCGAGCGGAACGGAAGCGATGGGGTTCCACGCTTCGGACCAGTCGGGATGGCGCGGGTGAAACCAGCCGGTGAGCAGCGCCGGGCCTAGGGCGAGCAGGAGGAGAAGGAGGGCGCGGCGGAACATCGGGGCGGGAGGGGATGGAGGGGAGAAAGAGAAAGATTACGAGAAAGAGAAAGATTAGGGGGACGGGGGTTCGTAGCGGAGGTAGAAGGTGTCGAGGGAGACGGTGCCGGAGGCGCCGCGGCTGCGGACGAGCACGGTGGCACGGCCGGCGGTGGTCGCGGCCGGGTTCACGACATGGGCGGTGATTTTATAGACGGAGCCTTCTTTCTCGACGGCAGAGGTCACGGTAAACGCGGGGTCGGAGGACGTGAGCGCGGTGATGGTGACGGGCAGGTCGTGGTAGTAGGTGACGGTGCTGACTTTGTCCGCGAGATCGGGTGCGCGGAAGAAATGCAGGCGCGGGACGATGATCGAGCGCAGCGGGAGGTTGACGATGAGCGTGAGCACCTGCGTGCCGGCGTCGGTGACGAGGGTGATGGTGCGGTTCTGCGGGCCCTGGCGGTCGCCGATGTCGAAGCGGACTTTGAGCACGCCTTTTTCGCCGGGGGCGTAGGTTTTTTTCTCAAGGGCGGGGACCGTGCAGCCGCAGGACGTGGTGGTGTCGGTGACGGTAACGGCAGTGGTGCCCTCGTTTTTAAAGAGATACTCGGTGTCGAGGTGTTCGACGGGTTTATCGGGCTCCAGTGTGATGGAGGTTTTTTCGAAGACGAGCGCGGCGGAGACGAACGGGGTGAGCAGCAGCGCGAGCAGGGCGGTGGCGAGAAACCGGGTCATGGTGCGGAGGGGTCTAGGGTGGCGGACGAGGCTTGTTAACTATGAAATGCACCGGCACGGGATCATGGGCAAGATGCCCATGCCACGTCTCACTTGACCTTGACCTGGAAGGTGACCGTGCCGGAGGCGCCGGGGACGAGGGTGCCGGTGAAGGTCCAGCGCAGGGTGCCGGCGACGTCGACCGCAGGTGCTACGATATCCACGTCCGTAAGGTCGTTGGGGAGCGGGCCGGCGGCGGCGGAGACAAACACCGTGTAGGCAGGCGTGCGGTCGTCGATGAAGAGGTCGAAGAGCTGCTGAGCGCCGGCGTTGGTGTAGGTGATCGTGTAGGTGATCACTTCGCCGGGCGCGGCGATGGTCTTGTCGACGGCTTTCACGAGCTGGAGTCCGGCGGAAGTGGCTGTGCCGATGGTCGTCAGGTCGAGACGCGTGCGCGAATCGTTGAGCGACGGATTGGCGTTGGTGTGGGTGAAGGCTGCGGTGATGACCGTGCTGCTGGTCGCGCCGTTCGGGGCGTTGGAGGGCGAGTTGTCCTTGAGGACGAGGGCAATCTCCTGACCGGCGCTCACCGTGAGGGCGACGCCGTCGATGATGGGTTCGCCGGCGTCAACCAGGCCGTTGGCATTGAGGTCGCGGACGAGGACGCGGGTCCAGGGAATGGAGGGGTTGAGCGTGCTGCCGGTGGTGAAGGTGACAGAGCCGCCGCTGCCGGCGATGTAGGTATGGGTGTAATACGCGGTGGCACCGGGAAGGATCGTCTGCGCGCCGTCGGTGAGGAGGGCGTTGGAGGGGACATCGCCGAATTCGAGGCCGGTGACGTCGTCATCGGGGAACAAGAAGGTGATGCGGTCGGTGGCGCGGACGTAGGCGCCGCCTGCCGAACCGGCCTTGCCCCCGGTGGAGAGGTGCGCAGGCGGGTTGACCTCTTCGACGACGAGGGTGTCACCGTCGGCGGTGTCGGCGGGGATGTGGAGGGTGAAGTTGCCAGCGCCGTCGGTGAAGGCGGTGTCGAGCACAGTGAAGGAGCCGGAGAGGAGGCGCACAGTGACGCCGCCGAGACCGGACTCGGTTCCTTGGCGAATACCGTCGTTGGGCGTGGCGCCGCCGGAGCCGTCGTCGCGGTAGACCACGCCGCGGGCGGTGCGTCCGCGGAAGAGGCCGAAGTTTTGGTTGGTGAAATCGGAACCGGCGACGGTCACGAGGATGGCTCCGTCGGCCGGGGCGCGGAAGAGCCAGGAGGCGGGCGTGGTGACGGAGGTGGAGCCGGCGGCGTTGGTGATGATGATGCGGAAGTTGCCGGGCGGAACATCACTGAAGCTGTAGGCACCGGAGCCGAGGCCGACGTTGGCACTGGCGAAGACGGTGCCGTTGGAGAGATTGACGAGGTTGACGACGACCGGGGTGCCGGTGAGCCAGTCTTCGAAGCCGTCCTTCACGCTGTTGGGGTTGGTGTCGTTGTAGACGAAGCCGCTGACGGTGCGACCGGGGGTGAGGCCGAAGTCCTGCGAAGTGAGATCGGTGGTGGTGAGCGTGAGGTTGTCACGCGTGCCGTCGGCGGGATTCACAAAAACCCAGGTGGCGGGGACGTGGGCGGCGGTGGAGGTGGTCTCTCCGGCCTGAGCGACGACGAGGCGGTAGCTGCCGGGCGGAACATTGGTGAAGCTGTAGAGGCCGGTGCCAGCGGGAACGGCCTGGGAGGCGTAGACGACGGGCGCGCCGTAGATGTTGACGAGGTTGACAACGACGGGTGTGCCGGACGCCCAGGTCTCGCTTTCGCGGGTGCCGAAGGGAGCGGCGTCGTTATAGACACGACCAGAAATGGTGCGGCCCTCGTAGAGGCCGAGGTTTTGGTCGGTGACGTTGGCGTTGGTGATCGCGAGCGGCGTGATCGCGCCGGTGGCGGGCGTGTCGAAGGTCCAGCCAGAGGGAACGCTGGCGGCAGTGTTCACGGCGGTATTGGTAACGATGATACGGTAGGTGCCACTGGGAACGTTGGTGAAGGAGAAGTCACCGGCGCCGACGGGGACGGCGATGGAGCGGATGACTTGGTTGGCACCGAGTGAGTAGCCGCCGTAGTTGATGGCGTCGTTGGTGACGAGATTGACGATGACGGGCGTGCCACTGGTCCAGTCCTCGGTGCCGACGTCCTTGACGCCGTTGGGGATGAGCTGGTGGTAAACCGAGCCGTCCACCTGGATGCCGACGATGAGGTTTTGGCTCGAAGGCGAGGTGGCGGGATAGACGCGGCGCTCGGTCGTGTCGGTGGAATCCTTCGACGCATAGCTGCTCACGAGGGCGGAGTTGGTGAGGACGGAGCCCTTGGTGGCGGCGGCATCGACGGTGACGGTGTAGTCGAGGACGAGCGTCTGGTCGGCGGGCAGGAGGATCTGCGCGTCGGTGAGCGTGACGGTCCAAGCGCCGGTGCCGGAGTTGTAGGACGGCGTGATGCCGGCGAGGACATCGACGCCGTTGAGGGTGGCGGCGTTGAGGACCGGCGTGGCGGTGCGGAGGCCGGCGGGAAGTGTGTCGGTGACGACCGCGTCGTAGGCGGGACCGGTGCCGTTGTTGGTGACGGTGAGGCGGAATTGGGCGGTGGCACCAGGCATCACGATGTTGTCGGCGATGGGCGAGAGCCGGGTCTTGGCGATGACGAGGCGGGGCTGTTCGACGGAGATCGTGGACGTCGCGGGACCGGAGGACTTGGCTCCGCCGTCGGGGGCGGGCTTGGTGTAGGAGACGCCGGCGGAGTTGACACGACTGGCGCTGGTGGTTGCGGGCGATGCGGCGGGTGTGGCGATGCCGCCGCTGTCAACGATGCGCGCGGTGTAGGTGATGCGCAGGGTGTTGTCGGCCATGCCGAGGGCATCGTTGGTGAAAGCGCCGAAGTCCCAGACGATCGCCCCGGTGGCAGCGGCGGTCGGGCCGGTGGAGCCGTCAACCGGCGCGGTGTAGGTGAAGCGGGCCGGGCCGGAAACCTGTGCGATGGACGTGGTGGCGACGAAGGCGAGGCCGGCGGGGAGCGTGTCGGTGACCTGGAAGGACGTGAGCGCGCCCTCCTGCGGCTGGATGTCGATGGTGTAGGTAACAAGGTCACCGATGCGGAAGCCGGTGGCGGGGGCGGAGAGCGGCAAGGTGTCGCCGGACTCGGTCTTGGTGATGATCGGATTGGCGAGACTGCCTTGGAAGAAACCGATGTTCTGGTCGATGAGATCGGCGCTGCTCAGCGTGAAGGAGATCGTGCCGGTGGACGGAGTCTGGAACGGCCAGTTGAGCGGACGAGTGGCCGTGGTCGAGGTGGCCGAATCGGTGGCGATGAGTTCGTAGGGGCCGGCGGGGAGGTTGGTGAAGCTGAAGGCTCCGGTGCCGGGGGTGCTGGTAACGGTGACTGAGGCGTAGACGGAGCCGCCGCTGAGGAGGTTGACGTAGATGTCGGGCTTGGTCGCACCGGACCAGCCTTCGCCGACATCCTTTGCGTTGTTGGGCTGGATATCGCTGTAAACGAAGCCGGAGACGGAGATGCCCACGATGACGTCGGCGGTGGCGGGACCGACGGCGGCGTAGGTGCGCCGGGACGCGGCCTGGCTGTCGTTGGCAGGCAGCGAGAAGTATTGGTTGACGGTCGCGCTGTTGGTGAGGGTGGCACCACGGGTGGCGGTTGAATCGACGGTGAACGTATAGGTGGCGACGAAGGTTTTGCCGGGCTGGAGCACCTGCGCATCACCCAAGGTGAACACATAGGTGCCGCTGAGGGCGGTCCACACCGGCGTGACGGTGACGGCGGCACCGTCGATGGTGGTCGAGACGAGGGACGGTGCGGTGCCGAGCATGCCGACAGGCAGCGTGTCGGTGAGCTTGATGTTGTAGGTGGGGGCGGTGCCGTTGTTGGTGACGGTGACTTGGAACTGACCGGTGCCGTTGGGCGCGATGCGGTTGAGCGCGGGCGAGAGCAGGACCTTGGCGACGGTGAGGCGCGGCTGGGAAACATCGAGACTGACGGTCGCAGGTCCGGCGGTCGCGGCGGCGGAGATCGGCGCGGGGTTGGTGTAGCCGACATTGGCGGAGTTGACCAAGCCGAGGGTATCGGTGGAGACCGCGTCAACGGCGGGGGGGGCGATGTTGCCGGTGCCGCTGGCGATCACGCGGGCGCGATAGGTGATGCGCAGGGTGTTGTTGGTCGCGATGGCGGACGGCGTGGAGTTGTTCACCGGGCCGGAGATGGCGTTGGTGAAAGTGTTGATGAACGTCCACGTGATGGCACCAGTGGCGCCAAGAGCGGGCGTATTGACACCGGACGGCGTGGTGAAGGTGTAGCGGACGGCAGTGGGCGCGAGAGCGGCGATGGAAACGGTGTCGTTAAACGCGAGCCCGGCGGGGAGCGTATCGGTGACGGCGAAGCTGGTGAGACCGCCCTCCTGCGGGTTCACATCGACGGTGTAGGTGACGAGGTCACCGATGCGATAGCCGTTGACCGGCGCGGCGGTGGGCAGGGTGGCACCGGACTTGGCCTTGTCGATGATGGGCGCGGCATAGGAGCCTTGGTTGAGGCCGAGGTCCTGATCGGTGATGTCGGCGGTGGCACCGACGAGGTTGGTGGCAATGCTGCCGGTGGTGGGCGACTGGAAGAGCCAGTTGCGCGGACGGGCGGCGGTGAGGCCGGCAGGGCCAGTCGCGGAGTTGGTGATGACGATCGTGTAGCCGACTGGGGGCAGGTAATCGAAGGCGAAGAGGCCGGTGCCGGCGTCAACCTGAACGGTGCGGAAGACGATGGGGCTGCCGCCGGTGGTGACGAGGTTGGCGTAGACGGTGGGCTTGTCGGTGCCGGACCAGTCTTCGCCGATATCCTTGGCGTTGTTGGGCTGGGCGTCGGCGTAGACGGAGCCGTCGATGCGCAGACCGATGACGATGTCGCGAGTGACGGGGCCGACGGCGGCGTAGGTGCGGCGCGAGGCGGCCTCGGCGTCGCCGGAAGGCAGCGAGAAGAACTGGTTGATCGTCGCGCTGTTGGTGAGCGTGGTGCCCTTGATCGCGGGCGTGCCGTCGTTGTCGATGGTGACGGTGTAGGTGAGGACGAGCGTCTGGGTCGGAAGCAGGAGGTCGGCGTCGGCGAGGTCAAAGACAAACTTGCCGGTGGCGTTGTCCCATGTCGGGGCGGTCTGGGAGGCGAGGACATCGACACCGTTGCGGGTGGCGGCAGTGAGCACGGGGGCGGTGTCACGCATGCCATCGGGCAAGGTGTCGGTGAGCTCGATGTTATAGGCGGGAGCGGTGCCGGTGTTGGTGACCGTGAGCGTGAAGGAGGCGGTGTCACCCGGACGGCGGACGTAGTTGCCGAGGGCGTCGATCGCGGGGCTGGCGACGACCTTGGTGAGCGTGAGCTGCGGCTGGCGCGCGATGATGGCGGCGACGGATGCGGCGGTGGTGAGCGTGCTGGCGTCGGCCTTCTGGTAGGACGAGGTGGCGGTGTTGCTGAGCGTCTGGTTGGTCGGGGTGACGGCGATGCCGGACGGATCGACGACGCGGGCGGTGTAGACGACCGTAAGGGTGTCGTTGACGGTGTTGTCACCGGTGTTCACCAGCGTGCCAAAGTCCCACGTGATCGCACCGGTGGCACCGGCGGCGGGAGCGGTGCCGGGCGCGATCGGGGTGGTGTAGTTGAACGGCTGGGTCGGCGACGGCACCCCTGCATTGGACGCGGGAGTGATCGAGGTCGTGGCAACGAAGGCGAGACCGGCGGGAAGCGTGTCCTTGATCTTGAGGGCGGCGAGGGTGCCTTCTTGGAGCGGTGCGGTGACGGTGTAGGTTACGATGTCGCCGACGCGGAAACCGGAAGGGGCGACGTCGAGAGCGTCGGCGGCGGTGCGAGGCAGGGTATCGGCGGACTTGGCCTTGGTGACGGTGGTGGAGTTGCGCGAGATGATGGGGACGTTGAGAGCGGAACGGAAGGTGTTGGGCGCGGTGCCGGTGCCGATGCGTTCGCCATGGTCGTTGCCGGCGGTGTCGAGGGCGACGCCGAGCGTGGGATTGACGGCGGGGTCACCGTCGAGGGAGGTCCAGTCAACGACGAGGGCGTTGGTGTAAGTCTGGACCGGCTTCGACGTGTCGTCGACCGTGGCGCGGTAGGTGAAGGTGAGCGTGCCGTTTTTGGCGAGGTCGAGGTTGACCGGCGATGCCTGGGTGCGGCCCCAGGTGACGACTTGTCCGGAGACATCGGGAGCGCCGAGAGTCCCAGTGAGGCCGGTGCTGGTGGTGACACTGGTCGAACCGGACACGAAGATCATGCCGGTCGGGATCGTGTCGGTGATGTTGAAGTCGAAAGCACCGGAGGTGCTGGCGGTGTTGGCATTGGTGATCGTGACCCGATACTCGATGACGTCACCGGCGTCGGGCGAATCAGTGGCGTTGCTGGCGACGGTGGTGACAAAGGAGCCGGATGGGTTGCGGGTGAAATTACGTGCGCCACGGGTGACCGTGATACTGGGCGCCTGAACGGTGACGGTGACGGAAGGGACAGTCGTATAAGGCGCGGCACCGGAGAAGGTGTAGTCGGCGGCATTAACGAGCGTGGCGCCGGCGGCGGTGGCGGCGATGTTCCGCACCTGGGCGATATACTCGATGGTGATGGTGCGGTTGGCGACAGTGTCGGCGGCGACGGTGCGGGCGCCGAAATTCCAAATGGCCGTAGGACCGTCGGCGGGCACGGCGGGGCTGATGGTCGGCTGGGTGCCGGTCGAGATGGCGCTGCCGATGGTGACTGCGGGAGTGGAGACGAGGGCGAGGCCGGAGGGCAGGACGTCGCGGACGATGAGGCCGGGAATGGTGCCTTGCGGGAGCTGGACGGTCAGGCGGTAACGGAGTTGTTCGCCGAAGAAGACGTTGTTGCCGGTGGAGGTCGGATCGGACGTGGCCTCAAGAGTCTTGGTCTGGGTGATGTTGTCGATGACCACGGTGGCGGCAGTGGCGGTCACGTTGTAGCGGGTCGGGCCGGTCTCGGTGTTTTCCGTGCCGAGGAAGGCGCTTTGGTTACCGCTGGGCAGCGGCAGGCTATAGCCGCGGATGCTGGCGCTGTTGCTGAGCACCTCGGTGGGGGTGACGGCGCCATCGAGGGTGCCGCGGTAGAGCAGCGTGATCGATTGGCCGGGATCGAGGCGGGTAAAGTTGGAACCGGCGGTGGGCAGCGCGGTGTTTGTCTGGTCGAAGACCAAGGTGGCGCCGAGACCGGAGGTGCCGGCGGTGTTGGCAACCTCGATGGTGGTGAACGTGCCGTCGGTATCGGCACCGACATTACTGGCGGAGAGGTTGATCTTCGCGGGGATCAGATCGGTCACGCTGAGATCGTAGAGGGGGCGCTCGGTGCCGACCGGGTTGGTGACGATGACCTTGTATTCGACGACGTCGCCGGCCTGGCCTGGCGCGGAAGAGGCGAAGGCACCGGAGCGGGTGACGTTGCGCACGCTCTTGGTGATGGCGGGCGACGGACGGTGGACGGTGATGCTGGTGGCTTTGTGCAGACCGGCGCTGGTGACCGTTCCGGAGAGGCCGTCATTAACGTTGGAGCGAAAGGTTTGGCCGAGGTAGGTGAAGCTGACGCCGAGGTTGTTGGGGAGGATTTTGGCATCGGTGTTGCCGGCGATGTTGAGCACGCGGAAGACGATGTCGGACTCGAAGGTGTTGATGCTGCCGTTGACATCGGCGGGAGTGAGCGTGTCGCGGTGAAAATCGATCAAGCTGGCGTCCGAGCTGGTCGGCGGCGTGACCGGGGTCTTCGGGGTAACCGTATCGGGCACGATTTCGTTGGAGGCAGTGTAGCTGTGCGAGACGTAGGCAAGGCCGGTGGGCAACGCGGTGACGTCGGCGGGAGTGTCTCGAATGGTAAGATTCGTGACATTGCCCTCTGTGCCGAAAAAGTCGGCGCGGATGCGAAAGGTCGCCTCTTCACCGATGAGAACGTTGGGGTCCGAGGTGGTCGTCTCACTGGTGGACTGGAGCGTCTTGCTCAGAATGACGCCGATCACACGGCGTCCACCTTGGTCGAGGGAGTAGTCGCCGTTGGCGGTGGTGCCATCCTGTCCGCGCGATTCGCCACGGGCGCGAAGCACGAGGGTGAGCGGACCGGGCGAGCCGCTGTATTGGGCGTTGACGGTGACGACGGCGCTGGCGCCTTGGGCGAGCGTGCCAACTTGGGCCGGTGTAAAGGCACCGCCGGAAGAGATGGTCGCGCCATTGGTGCCGCCGCTGCCGGCGGTGGTGAGCGTGATGGAGTTGATCGTCCAGCCGGTGCCTAGTCCGGGGAGATCAAGAGTGATGAAGTCGGCGACGGAGCCGGAGTCACCGTTGTTGGTGATCGTAAAGACATAGTTCGCGGCAGACGTGTCGGTGAGGAGAACGTCGCCCGGATACGTGAGGTTGATATCGAGATCGGGCGTGCGCGGATCGTAGCTGGTGGTGTTGGTGGACGACTGCGCGGAACCGCAGCTGGTGGTGTAGTCGAGTTTGGCGGTGATGTTGGCGGTCGCCGGGGGCGTGGGATCGAGGGTGGTCTCAGGGGTGACCAGGTTGGAACCGACGGCGGTGGTAAAGCTGGTTGCGTTCGTTGTGTCGAAGACGGTCGGACGCACGTAGTAGCTGACCGTGACGGTCTCGCCGTAGCGGACGAGGAGCGGCGAGGCGGGACCGGTGAACGTGAAGATCGGTGAGGTGGCGGTGCCGGTGCGGGTGACTCCGGTGATGGAAGCGTTGCCACTGGTGAAGGTCGTCACACCCGTGGTGTCCAGGGTGGAGCCTGCCGGGATGGTCGCAGTGATGACGGGCGCGTAAGCGGTGCCGCCATCATTAAGGAACGAAACGGTCACTTTGGCGCGACCGCCGTTGAGATAGGTGAATGACTGGGTGAGCTCGGAGCCGGACAAGATGACGGGGTCCATCGCGATGGTCGCGGCGCTAGTGGGGGAACCCGGTGTGCTGACGTTGGAGCGGACGGCAGTGCCGTTGTTGGTGCATCCCCAGGTAACGTCGGCCGTGCGGCTGGCGGTAAGACAGTTATTACCCAAAGTCTCGGAGATCGTGTAGGTGACAGAGTCGTTGGCGGCGATGTCGGGCAACGCAATGACGAGGCCGGACGTGAAGGGAGTGTTGACCGCAAGACCGGGACCGTTGATGAAGGCGGCGCCACCGGAGCCGGAGAGCGGGTCGGAGAGACGGACGTTGGCGGCAGTCGCAGTGCCGTTGTTGGTGATGATGATCTTCCATTCGACGTCATCGGTATAGCCACCATAGACGATGCCGGTGAAGGCGGCGGCGGGATTGGCGGTGATGTTGCGGCCGGTCTTCGTCACATTGATCGAGGGACGCTCGATCGGAATGGTGAAGGGCTGGGCGGGCGAGGTGACCGCATTGCCGCAGGAGATGGTGGCGGTCGCCGAGGCGGAGAGGACGGGATTTTGCGAGGCCAAGGCCTCGGTGGCGGCGAGGTCGAACTTGATGTCGATCTGGTTGGTGCCGGAGACGCCGACAGGGACGAGTTCGGCGAGTTCGGAAATCTGGGCGGAGGTCCACACGTAAGGATCGCCCAAGGTTCCGGTTCCGGCAGGATTGCCGGCCGGATAATTGCCAGTGCCGTTGATACTGTAGGTTACACTGCCGGGGACGATGGAGATGGCGCTGGTCGGAATGACTTCACTGACCATAACACCCTGGATGTTGGTCGGGCCGGTGTTCTTGACGATGACCACGATCTTGCCGAGGTCGCAGAGGCGGGCGACGGTCTGGGTCGAGTCGTGGACAACCTGCATCTTGCCGGCGGGGAAATTGTAGGTCGGAGATGTGCGGGTGAGCGTGGAGTAAATGGCGGCATCACAGCCCCAAGTGGCCGTGATGACATCGAACGACGGATCGATAGTGATGGAACAGCCGGGGATGACGCCAACGTCGGCGACCAGGGTGATCGGGATCGTCTGCCCGGAGGCGATGTCACCGAGGTTCCAGGTGAGCGTCTGGCGTCCGCCGGGGCCGGTGGAGGTGGAGACGGTGTAGGATGAGTTGGCGGCGTTGGTGAGCGCGGTGTTGACCGTGATGCCGACCGGCAGGGTGTTGGAGAGGACGGAGTCGTAGGCTTTGCCGGCGTCGGTGTTGCTGACGTAGGTGACGTAGGTGACGGTGGGGCCGGTTACCGTGATCGAGCCTGGCGTGACGTTGATAGCGAGGTTGGCCTTGTAGAGCGAAGACGGAGCGTAGTTGGCGGTGCTGGAGTAAACGCGGGCACCGGCGGCCTGCGTCTGGGAACTGTCGTAGTCGACCTTGGCGGAGAACCCGGTGAGGGCGGTGTTGCCGTTGGCCTTGCGCGTCACCTTGACCTGAATGGTGCCACTGGCGGTGAGGGGATTGCCGGTATATTGAAAGGTCGGGCTGGTGCCGCCGTTGGCGTTGTAGGTGATGTTGCCGGCGTTGAAGGCACCTCCGTAAACGGGAGTCTGCGCGGGGTTGTAGGTGAAAGCGGCACCGTTGTTCAGCGTGACGAAGATGTTGCGGGCGTCCTTGGCGTTGCCGTTGCCAATGTTGAGCGTGAGCGTCTCCTCTTTGCAGACCTCAAGGGCACCGGACATGTTGATGCCGACGGAGGCGGCGGCGCGGCCGATGCTGTAGAATGCGCCTTGGGTGAAGGTGGATTGCAACGGGGTATTGCAACCGCCGGAGGTGGTGCCGCCGGCGCCCGCGAGCACGAAACTGGTGATCTGGGTGACCGAGCGGCTGCTGCCGCCGCCGAGCGCGGAATCGGGCGCGTTGGTCTTGTAGTTAAAGACGACCGTGTGGCCGGCCACGTTGGCGTCGTTGAAGTAACCCGCTCCGACGAGGAAGGAGAGATCAATGGTGAAGCCCGGGGTGAGCGTGGTGACCGAGCCGCCGGGGACGGCCACCGGAGAGCCGCCGTCGAGCGTGACGGTGAGGGTGCCGGGGATGAGCACCATGCCAGTCACTCCGCCAAAGGCATCGGTGTAGGTGGAGCCGGCCCAAGTGCCGGGGTAGGCGGCACCGAAGGTGTAGCTGGCGACAAAGGGGATGAACTCGCCTTCGCCGGCGTCGCGGACCAAATCGGCGGTGGCGTTGCCGGTTTCGTAGAAGCCGTCGGGCGCGGCGGAGACGTTGAAATACTGCGAAGCGGCCAGGCCGGGGTTGTTCGAAGCGAAGAAGCTGATGTTGGCGGAGGCGTTCAGCGGGCAGTTGCGCACGCTGGTGGCCGAGGTGGTGGCGGTGGCGGTGGGCTGCGTGCCGGCGTTACACGGAATGTTGGCGACGGCGAAGTCGATGGTCAGCGTCTGCGACGAGCTCAGACTGGCGGTGGGCACCGTCCAGGTGACAACTTGGCCGACCACGTTGACCGTGCCAATACTAGGCGTGTTGTCGAGGTAGGTGACGGCGTCGGGCAACGTGTCGGTAACGACAATATTGGTGTCGGCAATGTTCGTGATGTTGGCGGCCGAGAGCGTGAGTGTGTAGGTGCCGGATTCGGTGATGGCGATACGGCTCGGGTCCGCAGGAGAAGTGATGCTGTTGCTAAGGCTCAGGCCGGGAGTGTTGTTAGCGACGGCGACCGAGCTGGTTTTGAGGGGAATGGTGTAGGAGTCGCCGCAGCCGTTGGTGTAGAGGGCGACATAACTGACGGTGCCGGCCCCTGTGGAAGAGCAGATATCGGCAGGGGTCAGCGAGAGGTCGTAAGAAAGCGTGACGGAAGCGCCGTTGGCGATGGTGCCGGAGTTGGCGGTGTAGGTAAAAAGGCCGTTCGAGCTGTTGTAAGTCCACCCGGCGGCGACATTGGAAACGGTGAGACCGCTGATGGAGTTCAGCGTGGTCTGCAGCGTGAAGTTGTAAGCGGAGCCGAGGCCCGTGTTGTTGATGGGGTAGCTGACGTTGACCGGCGTGTTGTAATCGAGGATGGCGTTGGCCGGGGTGTAGGCGACCAGCGGCTGGAGCAGGTTGAGCTGGACGGGCGCGGAGTCGGTGACGGGAACGGCGTTGGCACGGTGCGCGCTGACGACCGTGTTTACGATCGAACCGCAGTTGAGCACGGTGGCGACGACATCGGCGGTGAAGATTTCGCCGGGCGCCAAGTAAGGCAGTGTGAGGACGGAGCCGCCGTTCGACGAAGACGCGGCGAGGGCCGGCGCGGTCTTGGTCAGGCTGACGAACTGGAGGTTGTTGCCCGTGGGGTAAACCGAGGAGTCGTTAAGTGTAACGTCGAAGAGACCGCCGAGGCCGGTGTTGGTGATGGTGACGGTGAACGAGGCGTTTTCGCCGACAGCTTTGAGCTGCTGCTTGGGAGTGATGTTGATCGTGGTGTCGCCGGCCTGGACGAGCACGTTTTGCTGGGCGTCGGCGCCGTAGCCGACCAGCCCGCCGGCCTCGGTGAGGGAATAGTTGCGGTTGTAGGCAATCTGGTAGGTGCCCGAGGCGACGGTGGTCGCAGCCTTGAGTCCGTAAGTAAGCGTGAGGGTGGCACCGGCGGGCAGGTCGTAGCCGTTGAGGTCGACATCGATCATGTCGGTGGTGCCGGGGGCGCCGGTGACCACGGGAGAGCCGCTGCTGGCCGAGGCAACGATGCTGCCGACGCGGGTGAAACCGGTGGGGAGCACGATACGGGGCGCGATGTCGAACGCGGTGGCGTCGCCGGAATTGGTGAAGGTGACGCTGAGGGTGTCACCGGTGGTGTTGGTGACTTCGGTGGTGCCGTTCCAGACGCCGCCGACGGTCATGAAGGTGCGACCGGCTTCCGCGGCGGTGAAGGCGGTGCCCGGGGTGTTGATAGCCGGAGCGGCAACCGCGAACGTAGGCAGGAAGAGAACGACAGCGATCCAACCAAGACGGCGGGAGGCCGCACGGCGCAAACGGGAAAATGTAGTAAGAGCAGACACGAGAAGCGGGAGGAAAAGGGCGTAAATCATGGCGAACCCTCCGTGCGGTCGAAACGGGCCCACTTCAGGAGATTTTCATCGAATTTGATGCGGAGGCTGAGAAAAAGTCCGTGCGAGGTGGCGGCGGTGTCGAAGTCGCGGTCGGTGAAACCGACGACGTTGTAACCGAGCCCGACGCGGACGTTTTTGACGAAGGTGTAGCCGACCTCGGGGCCGATGGCGTATTGCGCGTTGCCGAAGGAATCCGAGAAGGTGACCGCGGCACTCAGGCCGGCATCCCACTTCTTGTTGATTTCAAAAATGGCTCGGGCGGCGAGCAGGTGCGCGGCATAGTTCGCGGCGGGCGAGTCGGCGTAATCCTCGAAGACAAACTTCGTGGCGTAGTGGCCGGAGAAAATCCAGCGGCGTGAGGGCTGGTAGTTGACGCTGGTGGCGAGGATGTGGACCTGGCGGGCGAGTTCGGTCGAGCCGAGCGTGGTCGAGCCTTCCTCGTATTTGTATTCGTAGCGGAAGAGCGCGTTCCAGACATCCTCTGGAGTCTGGCGCCAGGCGAGACCGGCGAGGATGCGACCCTGCCAGAGATCGGGCGTGGCGGGGCCGTCGCTGAGCTGGGTGTTGAGAATGGTGCGGGCGAGGAACGTCCACTGCGGATTGATCTTCCGGGCGTAGCCGATGGTGTTGAGGTAATTGTCGGTGCCGTCGGACCAGCGACCTTCGAGTCGGCCGGTGGCCTTCCAATTGGACGGGCGGGTGAAATCAACACCGAGGGTGGCGGCGGTGGATTCGCTGCTGGTGACGTTGCCGGTGGCGGAGCCGTTGTCGATCGGGGTGACGCGCTCAAGGGTGGTGTTGAGGCGGAGACCGTCGGCAACGTTCCAGCCGTTGCGCAAGCCGGTGGAGGCCTCCGACTGGCCGCCGTCGATGGCGTTGCGCACGCGATACTCGTTATAGAAATGCGCGTCCTGCAGATACTCGGTCTCGACGCCGAAGAGCGTGCGGTTGTTCTGCTGGCTGGAGTTGAGCTCGAACGGTCCGCCGAGCGTGGAGAGGAACTCCTCGCGGGCGTAGAGGCGGGTCTTGGTGGAAACCTGGTAGTTGCCGCCGGCGGCGACGAGGCGCTGGTCGGTGTTGACGACATCCTGTTCGTATTCGCCGAAGACGGAGGCCTGCGGATGATAAGGAACCGGGGTGTCAACGCGCACGCGCACGCTGCGCACCGAGATGTTGCCGGGAACGGCGGGGTTGGTGCCGGAAGCGGGAGCGGTCGGCGAGGCGGAGGTGAGCGTCTCTTCGCTGGCGCGGGCGCCGACGGTGAGTTTGACCTGATTGGGCAAGGTGTGGGCGACATCGACGCGCACGCCTTCACGTTCGCCGGTGCCGGACTGGTCGGCGGTGTAGACGGCTTCGCCGATCAACTGGGTGTGCTTGGCGAGCTCGCGCGTGACCTTGGCACCGCCTTCGGCCCGGCCGGCGTTGAGTTGGGACGAAGGGTTGTCGAAGGCGGCGTCGGTCTTGCCGAAGAAAACGCGGGCCTCGGTCTTCTCGGATTTATGGCGCAGGTCGATACGACCGGCGAAGCCCACGCCGTTGGTCAGGGTCTCGCTACGCGCGCCTTCGGCGATCAGGTAGGTGCCCTCGGTGAGCTTGAGCGTGGTGTTGAAGCTCTGGAGATCGTAGGGATCGGTCGGGTTCTCGTCGCGGGCGAAGGAACCGCCGATTTCGAGGCGCTCGAAGGGCTTGAACTGCGCATCGCCGCCGTAGACCCAGAAAGGCGCGCCGCCGGCATCCACTTCGTAGGTGATGCGGATGGACTGGGGGTTGAAGTTGGTGTCGACCGAGGAGACGGGGCGGCGGAGCAGGAGGCGTCCGGAGAAGGGCTCGAAGTCGTAATCGGCGTCGCGGCGGAGAGTGCGCGTGGAAATAATGACGGAGGTCTGGTTGCGGTCGCGGGCGAGGATCTCGACGGTTTCGCTGCCGAGCAGACCGCTGCCGGCGGAGAAATTGAACGGACCCGAGGTGCCGTTGGCGGGGATTTCCTTGATGACCTGGGTGGTGCTCTGGTCGCTGGCCCAGACGCCACCGCGGAAGCGCGAGGTCTGGTGTTCGAGGCGCACGCCGTTGAGGCTGCGGTTGTAGTCGCCGAGCTGGCGGGCCTCGTTGTTGGAACGAGTGTTGTAGTCACCGAGGAGGGCGTAGGAGCGGCCCTGATCGATGCGGACGTAGAGGCGGCCGGTGGATTGTGCGTCGTAGCCGCGGGTCGAGTCGTCGCCGTAAACCGGATAATATGCGTCGGGGTCGATGTCGCGGAAGAGCTGGGCATCGCCGCGCTTCTTGTCGGAGTCGTAGGCGATGGTGAGGAGGGTGTCGCCCTTGATCTTCCCCTTCAGGTAAAAGGCGGCGCGACCGGAGGCGGTGCCGTCGGAACCAATGTCGGCGGACTGGCGGAGTTCCTCTTCAAACGCATCGCCTGGATCGGTGGGGAGGAGTTGGTTGCGCGCGAGGCTGTTGAGGGCGAAGCGTCCTTCGATGATGCCGGAGGCGATCATGGGGCGGAGCTCGGGAAGGAAGGAGATGCGATCGTCGGCCTTGAGCACGCCGGAAGAAACGCGGATGCGGGTCTCGCCCGGCTCGAACGGAGCGATGAGGCGGAAGGTGCCAGTGCCGCCTTCGATGAAAACCTGCACGCCCGGTTCGCGCGGGTTCACGTCCTTCACGTCCCAGCGCCCAAGTGTGGTTTCCAACGTAAGCGGGAGCGAGGCGGTGACCGGTGTGCCGCGCGCATCCACGACGGAGATACGGATATCGACCGGCGTGAGGCCGTCGGCCTTGGGTTCACGGGTGGAGGGCGTGATGATGAGGCTGGCGAGACGGTCGGGCGCGGTGACGGTGATGGTCTTGCGTTCGCGTTCGTTGCCGAACGAATCGCATTGAACGATCGTGAGCGTGTTGGGTCCGGGCTGGAGTTGGAGCGCGACGTATTCGGCGGCTTGCAGCGGCGGCTCGGCGCGTTCGACGGCCTTGCCGATGCGCGCTTCGGAGGCGATCTGGCCGTTGACGAGAAGGCGGAGGCGGGCCTCGCGGTTACCTTTGATGCGCACGGTCACGCGGTCGTAAGGCAGAGTATCGCCGTCCTTGAGGCCGATAAAACCAAGGGAGGAATCGGTGATCTCGGGGAGGAGTTTTTCTAGATCGAGGAGCGGCACGGCGGCCACGGGACTGGGCGGAACCGAAGAGTTGCCGGAGGTGAGTGTGTCGGCGGGCAGGACCGAATTGAACCCGCGGGACGTCGCCGCGCCCGAACCGACGATACCGGAGGCTTCACGGCCCTCGACATCGGTGGGCAACGTGCGGGTGCCGTCGGCGTTGAACTGCGTCTGGAGGGCGTTGGCAATCTCGGGCGTCCAAGTTTCGGCCTGCTTGCGGCGCACGGCGATGGCGGCGTAGAGCGACTCGGTGGGTTCGACGAGGAGGAAGTTGGCCTTGTGGAGTTCATACTTCTTCACGTCGACGAAACGAGATCCGGGGTCGCCGGCGAAACGCGGGCTGTTGCCGCCGAGCTTGGCACCGGGAGGAAGCGTGTGCGGATCGAGTTTGATAACGTGGGTGATGGCGCGCTGGCCGTAGATGGAGTATTGGCCCTCGGCGTCGGTGATGGCGTAGGTGCCGTCTTCGAGCACGAGGCGCACGCCGGGAACGCCGGGCTCGCCCGGGTCCTGGATGTCGTTGCCGTTGGCATCGACGAAGACGGTGCCGAGAATGACGGCGGTCGGATCAAAGATACCGGCGGTGGGGCGGACGCGGGCGTGGGCTACATTGGATACAAGCACCGGCGGCCCGAGCGCGGTGGCTTGGGCGGTGTTGATGCCGTCGCCTTTTTCGGCGCCGGGGGTGAGACGCACTCGATAGGTGAAGGTGGTGGACGCGCCGTCGGCCAGGGTGCCGATGGTGAAGCGCAGGTTGGGACCAACGCCGCCGATCGGATTGGCAGAGGCAACGCCATCACGCTTGGTCGTGCCGGGTTCGTAGCGGAAGCCGGTGGGCAGGCGGTCGTCGATGTGCGTGCCGGTGAAGGCGGCACCGGAGGTGTTGGTGAGCGTGAGGGTGTAGATGACGGAGTCACCGACCTCGGCGGTATCGCGGGATGCTTTCTTTTCGAGGGTGAGACCGGTGCCGACGGTGGTGTCGAGCGGCACGTCGAGCATGACGGTGCCGGTCATGAGGTTGACCGGGAAGCTCTGCCCGAACGAGCCCGTGAGGTTGATGGTGCGGCCGGCGGGCAGGAGTCCGACGGGGATAACACTGGGGAAACTGTAGTCGGCGGGCGGAGTGACCACGAGGTGGTAGGTGCTGGCGGAGACCAACGGAAATCGGAACAAACCATCGGGACCAGTGACTTGCGTGGCCGAAAGCGGGGTGACGCCGTCGTCGTCGAACACGATGGCGGGACCACCGGGCGTGCCGCCGTTGCCCGCGCCGGTGTCGTCGATGAGGGTGACGGTGGCACCGGCGATTTCGACGTTGGTGCGGGAATCAAACACCACGCCGGCCGGGTCGATTAGGATCTGGGTCTCGACGGTGACCCCGCCGCAGCCGCGGATCTCGGCGGTGAGCGTGTCGCGTGAGCGGGTCTGAATAATGCCGTCATCACGGACGACTGAATAGACGCGGGCATCCTCCGTGGGGATGGATGGAAGGATACGGAAGCCGCCCGTGTTGGGGCCGGTCTCGATGCCTTGGAATGTCTCGGAGTCACCGGTGAGTGCGGAGGTGATGGTGATGGTGACGATTTCAACAGAATTCGAATCGGTGTTGCAGGCACCGGCCACGGCCTCGACGTAGAGCGGACTGCCGAGGCGGGTGGCGGGGATGACACGGCGGTTGGGGTCGGAGTCGTCGTGGGTGTTGTAGTAGAGAATGGTCGGCGGGACGGAGGTGACGGTGACGTTGGTGTTGTTGGAGTCGGTGGATTCCGGGACGGATACGCGGCTGTAGTAGGCGGTCGCGGTGTTGGGAATCACGCCGGTCGCGGCAGGGCCGACGCGGGCCCGGTAGCTCACGGAGAACGACTCGCCCGGCGTGAGATCATCGAAGGCCCAGGCGACGGCGCTGACGAGCAACAGATCGGAAGGGGCGGTCGTCGTGTATTCGTGGATACCAGCACCGGCTAGGTGGTAGAGCGGGACCGAATTGTTGCTGGTGAGTATCTGCACGAGCCCGATGTTGGCAGGGAGACCGTCGCGCACGATGAAGCGCAACTGGTAGGTGCCGTCGATGGAGACGTTGATGGGGTCGAGTGTCTGCGCATAGTTGTTGGTGCCGACGAGGGTGTAGTCGACGGTATCCCCGCGTGCCGCCGTGCTGGGATTAACTGACTTGGTGAATTGCAGCGCGCCCACGTTGCTATCGGGTGCAACCGAGATGTTGAGCGTGTCGGTGTTGTGGGCGGTTTGACTGGTCTCGGTCACGGTGGCGTCGATACCGAGCGTAAGCACGGTGACGGGATCAAGACCGCCGGGCAGCACCGGCTCGACCTGGCCGCTCAGGATGAAATGCGCGATGCCACCGGCCGGCAGCGTGAATGAAAAATCCGAGAACGGCAGAACCGGTTCACCGGCATCAATGGTGCCGTTGCCGTTGGTATCGACGACGAGGCGGAGGTTGAGCAACGAGACCGGGCCGCCGGCAAACGTGGGCGTGACGGTGTAGGTGCCGGTGGTGTTGCCCGTGTTGGTGACGGTATGGGGAAATTCGATAAAAGCGCCGGCGGTGCGAGTGAGTGTCTGGCTTTGAACGAGGTCGAGGCCGGGACCACCGCTGACGATCACGCGGACGGTGTTGGACGGGGTGTTGCGCGCGATGAACAAAACCGGATCGACGTAGTTCAGCAGCGCCTGGCTGGAAATCAACGTGCCGGGTGCAAGCGCCGCAGCCCCGGCTTGGTTGACCAGGCCAAAGACTGCGGCGCACAACACACCGAAATGGAAAATATGACACAGAAGACGCATCAACTGGTTGCGATTAACCCGGCCCGGCATGCGAGACTAAGCTCCTTCATGGGAAGAGCGCCTGTCTCACATGGCCGGACAAGATCGGCAGCACAGGATTACTGGTTGATCTTAACGCCAAACGTGATGACGGCCGACTGCGTAGGCGTGAGAGTTCCGATATTGAAAAGGAACGAGCCGGTGCCGCCGGTGGTGAGACCGGGGGGAGTCGTCGTAATGGTGCCCGCCGGGAGATTGACATCCGGTGTCGCCACCTCGGCGATACCATTGCCGACCGCGTTGTAGGTCGTATTTGCCGGAATGGCGTCGTTGACGGTGATACCGGTAGCGTTGGCCGAGCCGCTGTTAGTCACCGTAACACGATAGAGGATCACGGCTCCAGGGGGCGCGGCGAGCTGGGTGGAGACATAGGTCCCGTTATTAAACAACGGGCTGTTGCTTCCGAAGGTAGCGTCACCCAGCAAGGAGACGGCCTGCTCCTTGAGGATCGCGAGGTCACCGCGGATGACACTGGTGGTGTCGGTGTTCAACACAGCGGCCGGCGCTGCGATGGTGTTGACGACACCGGCGGTGGTCGCGGTGACGGTGGTGACGTTGACCGCGCCGTCGGTGGCGCCGAGCGGAGCGAAGGCCTTTACGAACAGGCGCACTTGCTCACCGGGGGCAAGACCGGTGGGCTTCACCGTGGCTGCACTGAGGACGTCGACCACAACCGGGTCGGTGGCGTCAAGGGTGCCGTTACCGTTGGCGTCATAATAGACGACGGAGGTGAAACCGCCGGAGGCAAGATTGTCTACGTGAGTGAGGGTGATCGTGCTGGCGGAGCCGTTGCCCTCGGTGACGTTGCCGTTGTTGCTGAGTGTGTGCTCATAGACAACGGAACCGCCGGGGAACGTCTGGCCGACATTGTCGGTCTGGATGCTGAGGTCGCGCACCGTGTTCACCGAGACGGCGTCGCGGAGCACATCGCCCGCATTCGTAACCGGAGACTTGGCGCGGAAGAAGACATCTTGCGGGGTGGTGGGCGTGGGAGCCGAACCGGCCGGCACGAAGATCGTGGCGGTGAAGGTCTTGTCGCCGCCGCTGGCGATCACCCCGGAGTTGGAAACCACCGTGCCTCCGGCATCTTTGAAGACGACGGTCCAGCCGGCGGGCAGGTCGTTGACCGAACCGAACGCACCATCTTTGTCCGCGAGGAGGTTGAAGCTATCGGGGTTCGGACCAGTGTTGTTGACCACGAGTGTGAAGACGGTGGTGGTGCCGGGATTGGCGGGGTTCGTAATAATCAAGTCATCGCCGCTGCTGCCGACTGAGAAGAGACCGTTGCCCTTGCCCACGGCGGGCAGGGCCACGTCGGCGGTGAGATTAACCGATGCGCCGTTGATCGATTCGAGTTTATCGATGGCGGGATCCTTCTTGGTCGGATCAAACGTGGACGTGGCGAGCTTGGTCACCTGAAAGCCGCCACCGTTGTTGTCGCCGGAAGCGTTGCCGGGGAGGACGGCCTTCAAAACGACGTCGTAGCTGGCACCGGCAGCAACCGGCCCCGTGTCGGGAATGCCGTTGCCGTTGGAGTCAACCATCGGGGTGGCTCGGTCGGACTGGAAGATCTGGAACGTGGTGCCAACCGGGAAATCGTTGCTCGTGATCGTAATGTCGAAGGTGTCAGTGCCCGTGCCGGTGTTTACGAGCACGTTGGTCCAGCTGACGGTGCTACCGGCAGGAGCCGGAGGAAGCGGATCGATGGGAGGCGTGAGCGTGACGTTAGCGACCTGAATAACCGTGAAAGGCACGGTGTTGGAGTTGAACGGCCCCTTGGAACCACCGCTGGTGAATTTATATTGGGCGGTGTTGGGGATGATCTGGGGCGCGATGTCGGCGTTGACGCCGACCTCGAAGGTAACGAAGCCGGACTGGCCGATGCCGACGTTGGCGATCACGAAGGTCGCCTTGCCGGTAGCAGTCACACCGAAATCGTAGATGATGCCGGACTGGTCGTCCGCGTCGTCGTCATCGGTGAGCGTGGTTGACGGGATGACCGACCAGCGGGCGGAATCGGCGACATAGGTCATGCCGGCAGGAATGGCGTCGGTGATGGTGACGTCAGTCGAGGCGCTGTTGCCGGTGTTGGTGTAAGTGATCGTGTATTTGACGGGCGTGGTGCCGGGCAGTCCGGAGGCGACGCTGATGGACTTGTTGACCTGCAGCACTGCGTCATTGGTGACGGTGAAGGAATCGTTATTCGTGTCGGTCGCGGTCGCGGTGTTGGCGATGTCGCTGGAATTCGCGACCACGGTGACCCCGCCGGTGTCCGCGGGGAGGGCCGAGGGAGGAACGATACCCGAAACCACGAAGTGGAACTCCGCGCCCGGTGCGATGGAACCGGTGGTGGTGATCGGCGTGAAATTATCAGGAAGACCGTCTTGGTTGGCGTCCGGATAAATGGAGAGGCTCGTCAGTGAAATCGTTCCCGTCGGCGTGACGGCGAGGGCGATGGTGTCGGCACCGTTGCCGAGATTGGTCACCGTATGCGGGAAATACACCTGGCTGCCGGGAGTGGCGATGCGGGAGTTGTCCTGCTGGAGGTCGAGCGCATAGATCTGCGTGACCTTGGTGATGACCGTATTGGAAAACACCTCACGCAACACATTGGAGTCGTCGGTGTAGGTGGCCTTGGCTTGATTGCCGATGGGCGTGTTAACGAGCGGAGCCGCCGCGTAGGCGGTGAAAATCGCTGCAGTCACGGCCAGGCCGATCAGGGCAACGATAGAGTTCAGGCGTGTTGGTTTCATGGTGATGTTAGCTGAAGTGGAAAAGGGAAACGGAAGGCGGGTTACGGCGTCGTGATCGCTACGAGAGCGCGCAGTTCGACGGTGAAATCCGCACCCGGTGCGAGCGGACGCGGGCTCCAGCGCAGCTCTTTCCAAGACGCAGGCACCGTGTCCTTGGGCGGCGTCGCCACCGGGAAGAAAATCTTGCCGTCAATGGTTGCCTCGGCCGCGGCCGGCAGGGCCGAATCCGCGATATAGGAAAGGCCGGCCGGCACCGGCACGGAAGCGACGACCCCCTTGAGCTCGCCCTTCCCGTGATTGGAATAGGTCACCCGATACACCAGTGTCTGTCCGGGTTCGGCTTCCGTCGCAGGCACCAGGATCGGCTTGCCGCCCTCCCCCACCCCGGACTTCAGAACCACGAGCTTAACCTCAAGAGGTGCATTGGTTTGCGCTGGAAGTGTCGTAGCCAGCAAAAAGAAGCCCGCCAGATATAAAACGACATGAGGTAAACACCCCAGCGATTTATTGATCCGTGCACCGCACTTTGCTAAAAATCCCTCAATAGTCGGCCGACTTTCTGAATTTATGTAAAAGAAATGTATTTTTTGCGCCATGGATTTGCCCTAAACACATCCAAATGACCCGGCGTAGGTCAATTCATACCTATCTACATAGGTAGTTTACCTTTGGTTAATTTTAACCATGCTGCCACCCAATCAGGCCTATCCAAGTAAGCTATTGATAGGGTCAGCGACTCATCAGAGCGCCCCTGTATCCGTAGTGCACTCCATCTTTAAATTTGTTTAACCAGTTTTAAATCTGATTGTTGTGAATAAATCCACGCTCAACCATCCACCGGTTATTATCGGCCCTCATGGCCTGACCACAAAAAGCCTTTTTCCAATGCGTAATGGATCAGTTGCGGAGTGGAGGTAAGCCCGAGCTTTCCCATGATATTCTGCCGGTGATTCCGAACGGTGTTCGGCTTTAGCGACAAACGCTCGCCGATCTCCTGATTGGAAAGCCCGCGGGCGAAAAGCGATAAAAGCTCTATCTCCCTATCGGAAAGTATTTTATCGAATGAAAATGGATCCGCTTTCATTCGATCATATATGGCCATCGTGACCGAACAGAAATACTCCTGCCCCTGACTCACCGCAGTCAGCGCCTCCTTTAATACACTGAGAGCTTGGGCTCCTTTATCGACAAATCCATTCACTCGCGAAGCTTTGATCCGACTCATCGTGTATTCATCGGAATGCGCCGAGAGCACCAACACCTTAAGGTCACTCACAATCGCTCGCATTTTAGGCACGAGGCTAAGTCCATCACAATCCGGCAACATAATATCCAACAGCACAATATCCGGCTTAATCTGGCGGCATTGCTCCACCCCATCCGCTCCGGTTGCCGCATCAAAGAGCTCGGCCTCAGGGCAGGCCTGACGGCATGCCATTAGCAAGAGTTGCCGAATCATGGCCTGATCTTCGATGATTAGAAGTTTCATGGCTGGGGTAACCACCCAATAGGCGGCCTGCTTCGCACGTCAAACTCTAGCTCATCACGGGCCGACCCGGGGAACGACGCGTTCGGAGACGTCGCTCAGCTCGAAAAAATCCTTCGGAACGAAGCCGCTTGCGCCCGCCACCACTGACGACGGGAATTGCTCACACAGGGAATTGAAGTCGCGCACGTTAGCGTTGAAAAACCGGCGCGCCGCCGCCACCCGGTCCTCCGTTTCGGCCAGTTCTCGCTGCAACGCAAGAAACTGCGCATCCGCTTTCAGCGCCGGGTAGTTTTCCGCCACGACAAACAGCGAGGAAAGCGCGGCGGACAGCGGTGCTTCGGCGGCGGACAAACCTCGCGGAGAGGCGGAGGCGTTGACTGCGACGGCACGCAGGCGGGTGACTTCTGCCAACACCTTCTGTTCGTGCGCCGCGTAACCGCGCACGGTGGAGACTAGGTTGGGGATAAGATCGTGGCGTCGCTTGAGCTGCACATCGATGTCGGACCAGCTTTCGCGCACCTGCTGACGCAGGCGCACCAGTTGGTTATAGATGAGCAGCGCCCAAACCAGGCCGAGGCCGGCCGCGAATAAACCGAAAATCAAAATCGGGTTCATGAAGCGGAGAGGTCTTTAACCAAAAAAGCCGGCCAACGTGCGAGAAAGTCATTCGTCCACTCAACGGCCCCGGCAAAGTCCTCCGGCGCCCAGCGCGTGCGCGCTTGGTCGGCCACGATGAGCAGGGTGCCCCGGGAGAGTTCAATCCGGGGTGGTCCCACATCGAGCAGAAACTCGATCATGCGCGGATCGATCAGGTTGTAGGTAAAACGCCGGTCGCTGCTGCTCACATGATAGCGCTTCGAGAATTCCGCCGACTCGAAATCGATGTCCTCAAAGCCGATCACCCCGGCCAGTTTGTCGAACAGGCCCTCGGGTCGCACAACCAGCGAAGGCAGGCGCGGACCAAAGGGCAAATCCACGAGCAGGTAACTGAATTGATAGGTGGTGGTGTGTCGTTCTTTGCCGGAACCGGAAGTGACCTCGTAGTGGTAATCGCCGGCCTCGGCCCGCAGTTCGCGGTCGAAGGCGGAGAGTTTTCCAACGAGGCAGTTGTAGGCGAAGCGGTCGTTTCCGCGCTGAAAGCACTCGAACTGGGGACGCTCGTCGGAGAAATCGCGGTTTTTCTCCTTCCCGTAAAACCGCCAGCCCAGCTGCACGGCCAAAACGCCGATGGCCTCGGTGCGCTCTCGCTCGTATTTCCAGGCGAGGTAGGAGATGACGGAGAAGACCGCGACAATCCCAACTAAGATCAGCACGCCAATGACGGACATCGCAGGAGATTGGCGGAGGAACGAATCGGCGGTCGATCAGCAAATCTCCGCATCCGTTGCGAAATGAAGCTAGCGCTAGGCCAAACGATGCAGTCGAACGTAGCAGCCGAGCACGGTAACTGCGGCGGACGCGGCGCAGTTGGAACCCCAAGAAACAAGGACTTCAAGGGGGCACGCCACCGGACCGTATTTAGGCCTGACCACTGACGATTCCGACACTCACCACAAAGGCACGGAGACACAAAGAACTCACCGAGAAAGCGGGAGAGGCTGAACCCGTCGGATCGAAACTTTGTCCGACCTTTGTGCCTTGGTGTCTTTGTGGTGAATATCCGGGCATGTTTCCGGGAGGTGACGAGGCTGAGGGGGCCCGGTGGTTGAAGACACCCCAGCCTCGTTACCTCGGCTGCTACCTGCTTTCCGGAAGATCCAACTGTAGCTTTTGACTCAGAACCCAAACTCACGCCACAGGATGGAGAGGCCGTTGCGGACGCCGCGGGCGAGTATCGACTCGCTGCCGGCACTGATGATCACGCGACCGCGGCCAACGTGCGTGTCGATCTGATCGGGTGTCGACTGCGCCTCAAAGGTGATCCGGTAAACCGCCTTCTCCGGCACGAGGTCGGCCTCCATCTGGAGGGCTTGCACATCGCCGCCGGCGATGGTGGTCAACATCGGGTGCGTGAGCACGCGGGTCGCGTCGAGTTCGATGGTGGTCACTTTGAGATCAAGGGGGTGGCGGTTGCCGCCGTCCGGATAAAACCGCGCCCGCAGGCCTTCTTTGACCAGGTGGGTGTAGCGCTCGTCGAGATAAGCGACCACGGACCACGATCCTTGGCCGACGAGCACCCCAATGTGTTCGTCGCGGCCGAGCCATTCATCGGGGTTGAGGTCGTCATCCGTCAGGTAAAACGTGCCGGCAAAAGGCGCGACCGGCGTGAGACGTTCAAGAGCGACCTCGGTCTCGCGCACCGACGCCTGCGCGGTGGCGAGTTCGGCCTGCATGACCGGAAGGCGACCCCGCATCGAGGCATCGGCCGAGGCGGATTTGATCTGCGCTTCGAGCATGGTTTTGTGCGCGACGGCGAGAGCGTGACGCTGGACCAGCGCGGGTGATTCGAGCCGCACCAGGGTGGCGCCGGCGGGCACCGGAGTGGCATTGGCAAAGGGCAGCTCCACCAGCCGGGAGCTCTCGGAGGTGACCACGCGGAACTCGTTCTTCGGGTAAAGTTGTCCGGCGACACGGATGCGTTGCGGGAGCGGGATGCACACGATGACGAGCACGACCAGCGCGGCGGCGATCGCCCAGGGCGTGCGCGGGGCGGCGAGGATGGCCTTACGGTTGAAATACCATGCCTTCATTTCGGAGAGAATAGGGAGGACCACGAACCAGGAAATTTCGATGGCGAAGAGAACGATGCCCAGGGCCTTGAAGAAAAAGTGATAAACAAAGATCGCGATGCCGACAAAGACGACGAGTCGATACAGCCAGATGGCAAACGCGAGGGTGACGAGGCCGGTGCGGAGCGAACGGCGGAAGTATTCGGGTGGCGGCACGCCGAGGGCAAAGAGCCATTCGCGCAGTTGCCAGCGGGCAAGGGCGAAACAACGCGTGTGCAGGTTGGGCACGTCGAGCGAATCGGAAAGCAGGTAATAGCCGTCAAAGCGCATGACGGGGCTGATGTTCACGAGCACCGACTTGATCCAGGTGATCGTCGCCACCATGTAGGCGGCGGAGCGGAGCAGGCCGTCGGGCAACAGTCCCCAGGCGAGCGTGGCCCAGGCGGCCAGGGTGAGTTCGGTGATGATGCCGGCGGCGCCGATGAGGATGCGGGGTTTGCGCCGGGTAAGCAGCCAGGCGTCGTTGGTGTCGGTGTAGGCGACCGGCGTCATCACCAGAAAGGCGAGGCCCATGGTCGGCACACGGCAGCCGTAGTGCGTGGCCACGAGGCCGTGGCCGAACTCGTGAAACACCTTGATGCCGACGAGAACGAAGAAGTAGCCGATGAACCCGTGGAAGTTGGAGAAGTCCACCCAGGCGCCCGTAAATTCCGCCCAGTGGCGGGCGAGCAGGATCAAGCCGGAGACCAGCGCGACGGCGGTGATCCACCAGAAGGCCGGTCGAAAGAGAAAGGCGAACCAGCGGTCAAAACGCTGGAGGATCTTCGTCGGGTTGATCAGCGGGATGCGGAAAAATAGGTAGTTGTGCACCAGCCATTGCCAGACGTTGGGACGGGCGCGTGCGTGCATCGCGGCGAGCGTCGCGGAGTTGTCGGCACCGGCGAGCTTGAGGAGCTGGTTGGTGTGCACGAACTCAAGGACGGCGTTGATTTCCTCGGGCGTGGGCCGGAGGGTCGTCTGCTCGGCGATCAGGCGGGCGATGACCTCGGGGCTGCCGACCGTCCAGCGTTTGAGAATCTCAAACGTGGGCCAGTCGAGGCGGAAGAAGCGGTTGTGCGCCGGATCATGCAGCGTCCAGCCGGGCTGCCCTTCATGGGAGCGCGGTCCCTCCGTGAGCCGGAGTTCTTCTCTGAGCGGCGGCAGATTCAAGGGTCAGAGTCCGAAAAACTCGCGGGCGGCGGCTAGGGGACGGCGCAGCATCCAATAAACGAAGGGCACGCGGCCACCCGAGAGGCGCACGGTGCCTTTCAAGCCGACGCGATGGTCGCTGGGCCCGTCGAGGCGGGCGCGCACGCGATAAGCGTAAGTGTTGTCGGGGCGGCGGAACGCATCGTAGGAAACGAAGCGCAGGCTGCCGGCGACCGGTGAGAGCGGACTGGCCGAGAGGTAGAGTTTGACCGGTGCGTTTTCGGGCAGGCGGATGGCGTCGCCGATGGGCAGCCAGGCTTCGATCTCGCGATCATCGGGCGCGGCGATGCGCAGGATGCGCTGGCCGGCGACCACAGGGCGGCCGATCCATTCGGAGGGATCGCCAACAAAGGCGATGCCGTCGAGCGGTGCGGTCACCTGGTTGCGGGCGAGCTGGTCTTTAAGGTAGTCCACCTCGATGCGTTTTTCTTCGACGTTGCCGCGCGCGGTGCTGAGGGCGCCGCGCGCCCGCTGGTCGAACAGAGCCTGCTGGCTGTATTGGCGCTCCTCGGCCTCGGCCGTGCGCAACGCTTCCTGCGCAACCTCCAGTTTGCTGGTGAAAATGGAGGCGTCGTAAACGAAGAGCACCTGTCCTTTGACGACCGACTCGTTGGTGCGGCAAAGGATGTTTTGAATAACGCCTTCGAGTGGGGCGCGGACGGCCACGGGGTTGGCGGGAACGAGTTCGCCGGGCACGAGCACCGAAAGGCGCACCGGGAAAAGCAGGATGGCGAGAATGCCCGCGGCCCAGAGGAGCGGCTTGCGCTTGAGCGCGCGCGGGGCGCGACGGATCAGGCGGAGCAGACCGGTGAACGGGCCGGGGTGGTTTTGCGCACGATAAGCGCAGAACCAAGTCTCCAGCCATTCGACGAACAAGCGAAGTTCGATGTCGCGCCAGGGAACGTCGCGGGCGAAGAGCAGGCCGCTGTCGCCTTCAGGACTGACCGGAATCCAGAGCGCGTGGGCCGGCAGCCATTGCGCCCACTCGGCATCGAGAGGTGCGGGCAGATCGGCGGCGGTGAGGACGCGGGCTGTGCCGCCGAAGTGCGGGCGAGCCTGCGCGAGCCACTGCGCATACGGGGCGTTGGCATCGACCTCGGTGAGTCCGGAGAGCGTCTCGACCTTGCCATGCAGCCAGAGCACCGACTGGTGAAAGGGCGAGAGCAGATGGGAATCGTTGACCGCGATGAAGCGCAGCGCGGCCGCCGACTCCGCCACACGGGCGCGGCGGATGAGGGCGAGCAGGATTTCGAGGGGATTGGGCGCGGTCGGCCTGGGCGTGGGTTCGGTCACCGGATCAGCTTGGGCGCGTCATCAGCGCGAGACCAGCTCGCGTTGCGGCGAGGTGGTCTCGAGATAGTTCAACCCCCGGATTTGGTCGGAGAAGTTGGTGCGTGTCTGCGGTGCGGATCCCTTGACGCCGATGAAGAGGCGGAAGATTGCCTCGGCCTGGAGTCCCATGGTGTCGCGAGCGGAGACCTTGACGCGCAGTTCGGCCGAATAACCCTTAGGGGGGACCCCCTTGAACGAACCGTCGAGGCGGTTGAACGTAAGCCAGTCGGGCAGCGGTGAGCCGTCGATGAGGCTGGCGTTGAGGATGACCTGACCATCCGCATCGGAGTGCACAAAAGCATCCACCGGAATGGTGAAGCTGAAGGGCTCGTCGGTGTCACAGAACTGGTCGGGCACGCCGCGGTAGATGAGCAGGCTGGGAATGTCGCTCGGGATGACCGAAACCGGGAAGCCGCGCGTGGTGACCGTGATCTCGGCATCGAAGTGGCGTTCAATGCCAAGGAAGAGCGAGGAGAGATCGTTACCGAGATCGCCGTAACCCAGACCGAAGTCAGCCGGATGCCAGTCGGGCGCCTCGCCCGGGACATTGATCGGAGCGAAGGGCTTGGGTTGCATGCCCTTGATCGTCGGAGGCCTCGAGATGATCTCCTGCCGGTCATCGGAACCGTTGATAGTAATCGCGATTCCCGAACTGGAGGTCTGACCCGCCTGATCGGTGACCTGGTAGACAAAGTTCTCAACCACGCTCTGACCATCGAGAAGTCCTTCCACGGTGGGATTGGCGTTGTTGACGGTGTAGGTATAGGTGCCGTCCGCCGCAATATGCAGCGTGCCGTAAAGACCGGCAATGGATACTCCCTCGGAGGGAACATCGGTGGCATCACCCGTGATGACGGTGCCGTGCTGGACGGATGTGAGTTTGATGCCGCTACCGGTGTCGTTGGTCAGGACATTGCCGGAGGGATCAACTCCCGGCACGGAGTTGTTTACGCCGCCTTCTTCAGTTGCGGTCGCGTCATCGCCATGCGTGACGGGTGCAGCCGGATACTCGGGCGTCAACGTGAAGTCGGCACTCACATCATGCGTGCCATCGTGCGCCGTGATGCGAATCGTCAGATCGACTTCCGGCGTGCCGGCAGGAGGAGTCCCGGTCAGCGTGCGCGTGGTCGGATTGAACGAAATCCAGTCTGGCAACGGCGAACCGTCGCCCAGCGTGGCAGTGTAGGTGAGTTCGTCGCCATCCGGGTCGGTGAATTCGGGAATCGTGATCGGTGTGATCGGCTCGCCGACAATCACCGTGCGCGGATCAAGGTCTGGGGCCGTCGGAGCCTCGTCCACATTGGCGACCGTAACGGTAATGGTCTGGATGGAAACGTTACCGGCCGCGTCGGTCGCACGGACCTGGACCACATAGGTGTTGTTTGTGTCGGTATCGGTCGGACTCTCGTAATCAGGAGCGGACTGGAAGGTGAGGACACCGGTCTCGGAGAGGGTGAATTTGCCCTGATCAGCACCGCCGACCAATTCCCAAGTGACCGTTTCGCTAGCGGTGAGGGTGGTAATGTCCGTCTGGTTTTCATCGACGGTGATCGACGAAGCGGCATCGCCCGGTTCACCGGACGGACCGGTGATACGCGGCAGGGCGGTGTCGATCGCAAGGGCGACGGCATTGTTGGCGTCGGCACCGTCATTATTGGCGTTGCCGGCTGCGTCGGTGAACTTCGCGCTCGCAACCGAGATTGCCCCGGCGACGGTGCTGTCCGCCGTCGGCGTGAAGGTCGCCGTGTAGCTCGTGCCTGAGCCCGTGAAGTTGCTCAGCGTGCCTCCGGAGACGGTGACGTCGCCCGAGGTGAAGGCCGTGGACGCTTCGGACAACGTGAACGTAATCGTCGCGCTTTCGCCCGCCTTCAGCATGGAGACGTTGCTGCTCACCGCGATCGTCGGACGCAGCGTGTCGGTCGTCAGAGATACCGAGTTGTTGGCGTCGGCACCGTCGTTGTTGGCGTTGCCCGCCGCATCGGTGAACTTGCCGCTCGCGACCGAGATCGCTCCGGCGACAGTGCTGTCCGCCGTCGGCGTGAAGGTCGCCGTGTAGCTCGTGCCTGAGCCCGTGAAGTTGCTCAGCGTGCCTCCGGAGACGGTGACGTCGCCCGAGGTGAAGGCCGTGGACGCTTCGGACAACGTGAACGTAATCGTCGCGCTTTCGCCCGCCTTCAGCATGGAGACGTTGCTGCTCACCGCGATCGTCGGACGCAGCGTGTCGGTCGTCAGAGATACCGAGTTGTTGGCGTCGGCACCGTCGTTGTTGGCGTTGCCCGCCGCATCGGTGAACTTGCCGCTCGCGACCGAGATCGCTCCGGCGACAGTGCTGTCCGTCGTCGGCGTGAAGGTCGCCGTGTAGCTCGTGCCCGAGCCGGTGAAGTTGCTCAGCGTGCCTCCGGAAACGGTGACATCTCCGACTACAAAGTCCGTTGAGGCTTCGGAGAGCGTAAACGTGATCGTGGCGGTCTCGCCCGCTTTGAGCGTGGAGACGTTGCTGCTCACCGTGATCGTCGGACGGATCGTGTCGGTCGTGAGGGATACGGAGTTGTTCGCATCGGCTCCGTCGTTGTTGGCGTTGCCCGCCGCGTCAGTGAACTTTGCGCTCGCGACACTAATTACACCCGTGGTGGTGCTGTCGGCCGTCGGCGTGAAGGTCGCCGTGTAGCTCATGCCCGAGCCAGTGAAGTTGGAGAGCGTGCCGCCGCTCACCACGACATCTCCCGAGGTGAAATCCGTGGACGCTTCGGACAGCGTGAAGGTGATCGTCGCGGTCTCGCCTGCCTTCAGCATGGAGACATTACTACTCACCACGATGGTCGGACGCAGCGTGTCGGTCGTCAGTGAAACCAAGTTGTTAGAGTCGGCTCCGTCGTTGTTGGCGTTGCCGGCTGCGTCGGTGAACTTCGCGCTCGCAACCGAGATTGCCCCGGCGACGGTGCTGTCCGCCGTCGGCGTGAAGGTCGCCGTGTAGCTCGTGCCCGAGCCTGTGAAGTTACTCAGTGTGCCGCCGCTCACCGCGACATCACCCGAGGTGAAATCCGTGGAGGCTTCAGACAGCGTGAAGGTGATCGTCGCCGTCTCGCCCGCCTTCAGCGTGGAGACATTGCTGCTCACCGCGATGGTCGGACGGATCGTATCGGTGCTCAACGACACCGAGTTGTTCGCCTCGGCTCCGTCGTTGTTGGTGTTGCCGGCCGCGTCGCTAAACTTCGCGCTGGCCACACTGATCACGCCCGTGGTGGTGCTGTCGGCCGTCGGCGTAAAGGTCGCCGTGTAGCTCGTGCCCGAGCCCGTGAAGTTGCTCAGCGTGCCGCCGCTCACCGTGACATCACCCGAGGTGAAATCCGTGGCGGCTTCGGACAGCGTGAAGGTAATCGTCGCCGTCTCGCCGGCCTTCAGCGTGGAGACATTGCTGCTCACTGCGATGGTCGGACGCAGTGTGTCGGTGCTCAACGATACCGAGTTATTCGCATCGGCTCCGTCGTTGTTGGCGTTGCCGGCCGCGTCGGAGAACTTCGCGCTGGCCACACTGATTACACCCGTGGTGGTGCTGCTGGCCGTCGGCGTGAAGGTCGCCGAGTAGCTCGTGCCCGAGCCTGTGAAGTTGCTCAGCGTGCCGCCCACCACCGTGACATCACTTGAAGTGAAGTCCGTGGAGGCTTCGGAGAGCGTGAAGGTGATCGTCGCCGTCTCGCCGGCTTTCAGCGTGGAGACATTGCTGCTCACCGCGATGGTCGGACGGATCGTGTCGGTGCTCAACGACACCGAGTTGTTCGCATCGGCTCCGTCGTTGTTGGTGTTGCCCGCCGCGTCGGAGAATTTCGCACTCGCGACACTGATCACTCCCGTGGTCGTGCTGTTGGTCGTGGGCGTGAAGGTTGCCGTGTAGCTCGTGCCCGAGCCGGTGAAGTTGCTCAGCGTGCCGCCGCTCACCGTGACATCACCCGAGGTGAAGTCCGTGGACGCTTCGGACAGCGTGAAGGTGATCGTGGCGGTCTCGCCCGCTTTCAGCGTGGCGACGTTGCTGCTGATCGCGATGGTCGGACGCAGTGTGTCGATCGCGTAGTTGTTCGAGTCGGTTGATCCCGCGCCAATGTTGCCCGCATTGTCTGCGATACCTGCCTTGTTAATCGTAATCAGGTTGGTGGAGTCCTCAATATTGGCCGTGGGCGTGAAGGTCGCCGTGTAGGTGCGGCCGCCGTCGGAGGATGAAACGGCCGTCAACGTGCCGTTCTCGATGGTGAGATCCGCGTTGGTGAAGCCCGTCACCACTTCGGAGAACGTGATCGTCACCAAGGACGTCTCGCCGGCCTGCAATGCGCTGTCCGCGACCACGATGGTCGCCGTTGGACGCAACGTATCGATGGCATAGTTGTTCGAATTGGTCGAACCCAGTCCGGTGTTGCCCGCGGCGTCGGTGACGCCGGACTTGTCGATGGTGATGACGTTGGTCGTATCCTCAATGGAGGCCGTCGGCGTGAAGGTCGCCGTGTAGGTGATCCCGCCATCGGACGAGGAAACATTCGTCAACGTGCCGTTCTCGATGGTGAGATCCGCGTTGGTGAAGCCCGTCACCACTTCGGAGAACGTGATCGTCACCAGCGAGCTCTCGCCAAGCTGGAGCGCGTTGTCCGCGACCACGATGGTCGCCGTCGGACGAGCCGTATCGATCGCGTAGTTGTTGGAGTTGGTGGAACCGGAACCTGCATTGCCGGCCAGATCGGCAACACCGGCCTTGTTGACCGTAATCAGATTCGTGGAGTCGGTGATGTTCGCCGTGGGCGTGAAGGTCGCCGTGTAGGTGAGCCCGCCATCGGAGGAGGAAACCGCCGTCAATGTTCCGTTCGCAATCGTGAGATCCGCGTTGGTGAAGCCCGTCACCACTTCGGAGAACGTGAAGGTGACCAGCGAGGTTTCGCCGACCTTGAGCGCGTCGTCAGCAACCACGACGGTCACGGTCGGACGGAGCGTATCAGTGGTGAGGGAAACCGCGTTGTTCACGTCAGCACCGTCGTTGTTGGTGTTGCCCGCCGCATCGCTAAACTTACCGCTGGCCACGGAAATCGCACCGGTGACCGTGCTGTCGATCGTCGGCGTGAAGGTCGCCGTGTAGGTCTTACCCGATCCGGTAAAGTTGCTCAGCGTGCCGCCGCTCACCACAACATCACTTGAAGTGAAGTCCGTAGAAACTTCGGACAGCGTGAAGGTGATCGTCGCCGTCTGTCCGGCTTTCAGCGTGGAGACGTTGCTGCTCACCGCGATGGTCGGACGCAACGTGTCGATCGCGTAGTTATTGGAGCTGGTCGTTCCGGTGCCGGCATTACCCGCCGTATCGGCGACCCCGGTCTTATCGAGGGTGATAAGGTTGGTCGTGTCTTCGAGATTGGACGTCGGCGTGAAGGTCGCCGTGTAGGTGCGGCCGCCGTCGGAAGACGAAACCGCCGTCAACATGCCGTTTTCAATCGTGAGATCGGCGTTGGTGAAGCCGGTGACCACCTCGGAGAACGTGATCGTCACCAGGGACGTCTCGCCGACTTGCAGCGAGTTGTCCGCGACCACGATGGTCGCCGTCGGACGCTGTGTATCGGTCGTCAGGGAAACCGAGTTGTTGGCATCAGCTCCGTCGTTGTTGGTATTGCCGGCCGCATCGGTAAACTTGCCGCTGGCCACCGAAATCGCGCCGGTGACCGTGCTGTCCACCGTAGGCGTGAAGGTCGCCGTGTAGCTTGTGCCCGATCCGGTGAAGTTGCTCAGCGTGCCGCCGACCACGGTGACATCACCCGAGGTAAAGTCAGTGGAGGCTTCTGAGAGCGTGAAGGTGATCGTGGCCGTCTCGCCTGCCTTGAGCGTGGAGACATCGCTGCTCACCGCGATGGTCGGACGCAGTGTGTCGGTGCTCAGGGAAACCGAGTTGTTGGCATCGGCTCCGTCATTGTTGTCGTTGCCGGCCGCATCGGTGAACTTGCCGCTGGCCACGGAAATCGCACCGGTGACCGTGCTGTCCACCGTCGGCGTGAAGGTCGCCGTGTAGCTCGTGCCAGAGCCCGTGAAGTTGCTCAGTGTGCCGCCCACCACCGCGACGTCACTCGAGGTGAAGTTCGTGGAGGCTTCGGAGAGCGTGAAGGTGATCGTCGCCGTCTCTCCCGCCTTGAGCGTGGAGACGTTGCTGCTCACCGCGATGGTCGGACGCAGCGTATCGATCACGTAGTTGTTGGAGCTGGTCGTTCCGGTGCCGGCATTGCCCGCCGTATCGGCGACCCCGGTCTTATCGAGGGTGATAAGGTTGGTCGTGTCTTCGAGATCGGCCGTCGGCGTGAAGGTCGCCGTGTAGGTGCGGCCGCCGTCGGAGGATGAAACCGCCGTCAACATGCCGTTTTCAATCGTGAGATCGGCATTGGTGAAGCCGGTCACCACCTCGGAGAACGTGATCGTCACCAGGGACGTCTCGCCGGCCTGCAGAGCGCTGTCCGCGACCACGATGGTCGCCGTCGGACGCTGTGTATCGGTCGTCAGGGAAACCGAGTTGTTGGCATCGGCTCCGTCGTTGTTGGTGTTGCCGGCTGCGTCGGAGAACTTCGCACTGGCGACACTGATCACGCCCGTGGTCGTGCTATCCGCCGTCGGCGTGAAGGTCGCCGTGTAGCTCGTGCCCGAACCGGTGAAGTTGCTCAGCGTGCCGCCGACCACGGTGACATCACCCGAGGTAAAGTCAGTGGAGGCTTCGGAGAGCGTGAAGGTGATCGTCGCCGTCTCGCCTGCCTTGAGCGTGGAGACATCGCTGCTCACCGCGATGGTTGGACGCAGTGTGTCGGTGCTCAGGGAAACCGAGTTGTTGGCATCGGCTCCGTCATTGTTGTCGTTGCCGGCCGCATCGGTGAACTTGCCGCTGGCCACGGAAATCGCACCGGTGACCGTGCTGTCCACCGTCGGCGTGAAGGTCGCCGTGTAGCTCGTGCCAGAGCCCGTGAAGTTGCTCAGTGTGCCGCCCACCACCGCGACGTCACTTGAGGTGAAGTTCGTGGAGGCTTCGGAGAGCGTGAAGGTGATCGTCGCCGTCTCTCCCGCCTTGAGCGTGGAGACGTTGCTGCTCACCGCGATGGTCGGACGCAGCGTATCGATCGCGTAGTTGTTGGAGCTGGTCGTTCCGGTGCCGGCATTACCCGCCGTATCGGCGACCCCGGTCTTATCGAGGGTGATCAGGTTGGTCGTGTCTTCGAGATCGGCCGTCGGCGTGAAGGTCGCCGTGTAGGTGCGGCCGCCGTCGGAGGATGAAACCGCCGTCAACATGCCGTTTTCAATCGTGAGATCGGCGTTGGTGAAGCCCGTGACCACCTCGGAGAACGTGATCGTCACCAGGGACGTCTCGCCGACTTGCAGCGCGTTGTCCGCGACCACGATGGTCGCCGTCGGACGAAGCGTATCGATAGCGTAATTATTGGAGTTGGTGACTCCGGAACCATCATTACCGGCAGTATCCGTGACGCCGGCCTTGTTGATTGTGATCAGGTTGGTCGAATCCTCGATATTGGCGGTGGGCGTGAAGGTCGCCGTATAAGTGAGGCCGCCGTCGGACGAGCTCACGTTGGTCAACGTGCCGTTCGCAATCGTAAGATCGGCATTGGTGAAGCCCGTCACCACTTCGGAGAACGTGAAGGTGACCAGCGAGGTCTCACCAATCTGGAGTGCGTTGTCCGCAACCACGATGGTCACCGTCGGACGGACCGTATCGATGGCGTAGTTGTTCGACCCGGTCGTGCCGGAGCCGATGTTGCCGGCCGCATCGGTGACACCCGTGTTGAATAACGTGATGACGTTGGTGGTGTCGGTGACGTTGGACGAAGGTGTGAACGTGCCGGTGTAGGTGATGCCGCCGTCGGAAGAGGAAACCGCCGACAATGTGCCGTTCTCGATCGTGAGATCCCCGTTGGTAAAGCCTGTGACCGCTTCGGAGAAGGTGATCGTGACCAGAGAGGTTTCGCCCACCTTGAGCGCGTTGTCCGCGACTACAATGGTCGCCGTCGGACGCAGCGTATCGATGGCATAGTTGTTCGAGTCGGTCGTGCCGGAACCGGCGTTGCCGGCCGTATCGGCGACACCGGTCTTATCAATGGAGATAAGGTTGGTCGTGTCCTCGAGATCGGCCGTCGGCGTGAAGGTCGCCGTGTAGGTGCGGCCGCCGTCGGAGGACGAAACGGCCGTCAACGTGCCGTTCTCAATCGTAAGATCCGCATTCGTGAACCCGGTGACGACTTCAGAGAAGGTGATCGTGACCGGCGAGGTCTCGCCCGCCTTGAGTGCGTTGTCGGCAACCACGATGGTCGCCGTCGGACGGAGCGTATCGATGGCGTAGTTGTTTGAGTTCGTGGAGCCCGTGCCGATGTTGCCGGCGTTGTCGGCGACGCCGGCTTTATTGACCGTGATCAGATTGGTCGAATCCTCGATATTGGCGGTCGGAGTGAAAGTCGCCGTGTAGGTGCGACCGCCGTCGGAGGAGGAAACAGCCGTCAACGTGCCGTTCGCGATGGTGAGGTCGGCATTGGTGAAGCCAGTCACCACTTCGGAGAACGTGAACGTGACCAGCGAGGTCTCGCCCACTTTGAGCGCGATGTCGGCAACCGCGATGGTCACGGTCGGACGCGTGATGTCCACCGAGTAGCCTTCGGTATCCGTGCCTGTGCCGGGATTGCCGGCAGTATCCATCGTATCGACTTTCGCATCAATGATCTTGTCGGCGTCGGCCAGCAGGTCGGAACCCACGACATTGATACTAAAAGTGAAACCCGCCTGCACCGTTCCGGTGTAGTCATGACCGTTCACCGTCAGCGTGACCGTGTCGCCCACTTGCGCGTCGCCGCCGACCGAGCCGGTCACCGCGACGTTAGCCGCGCCTTCGGCGATGTTGATCACATCGTCCGCCGTGATGTTTGCATCGAGGCTGATCGTCGGCACGGGGGCGTCAGTGTCCACCGAGTAACCTTCGGTCGTCGAAGCGGTGCCGGGGTTGCCGGCGGTGTCGGTCGTATCGACCTTTGCGTCGATCACGTGGTCCGCGTCCGCCACGAGGTCGGAGCCAGCCACGTCGATGCTGAAGGCCAAACCCGCCAGCACCGTTCCGGTGTAGTCGTGGCCGTTCACCGTCAGCGTGACCGTGTCGCCCACTTGCGCGTCGCCGCCGACCGAGCCGGTCACCGCGACGTTAGCCGCGCCTTCGGCGATGTTGATCACATCGTCCGCCGTGATGCTTGCATCGAGGCTGATCGTCGGCACGGGGGCGTCGGTGTCTACCGAGTAACCTTCGGTCGTCGAGGCAGTGCCGGGGTTGCCGGCCGTGTCGGTCGTGTCGACCTTTGCGTCGATCACGTGGTCCGCGTCCGCCACGAGGTCGGAGCCTGCCACGTCGATGCTGAAGCTATAGTCCGCCTGCACCGTGCCGGTGTAGTCGTGGCCGTTCACCGTCAGCGTGACGGTGTCGCCCACTTGCGCGTCGCCGCCGACCGAGCCGGTCACCGCGACGTTGCCCGCGCCTTCGGCGATGTTGATCACATCGTCCGCCGTGATGTTTGCATCCAGGCTGATCGTCGGCACGGGGGCGTCGGTGTCCACCGAGTAACCTTCGGTCGTCGAAGCGGTGCCGGGGTTGCCGGCCGTGTCGGTCGTATCGACCTTTGCGTCGATCACGTGGTCCGCGTCCGCCACGAGGTCGGAGCCAGCCACGTCGATACTGAAGCTGTAGTCCGCCAGCACCGTTCCGGTGTAGTCGTGGCCGTTCACCGTCAGCGTGACCGTGTCGCCCACTTGCGCGTCGCCGCCGACCGAGCCGGTCACCGCGACGTTGCCCGCGCCTTCAGCGATGTTGATCACGTCGTCCGCCGTGATGTTCGCATCCAGGCTGATCGTCGGAACGGGGGCGTCGGTGTCCACCGAGTAACCTTCGGTCGTCGAGGCGGTGCCGGGGTTGCCGGCCGTGTCGGTCGTATCGACCTTTGCGTCGATCACGTGGTCCGCGTCCGCCACGAGGTCGGAGCCAGCCACGTCTATGCTAAAGCTGTAGTCCGCCTGCACCGTTCCGGTGTAGTCGTGGCCGTTCACCGTCAGCGTGACCGTGTCGCCTACTTGCGCGTCGCCGCCAACCGAGCCGGTCACCGCGACGTTGCCCGCGCCTTCGGCGATGTTGATCACATCGTCCGCCGTGATGTTCGCATCCAGACTGATCGTCGGCACCGGAGCGTCGGTGTCCACCGAGTAACCTTCGGTCGTCGAAGCGGTGCCGGGGTTGCCGGCCGTGTCGGCCGTATCGACCTTTGCGTCGATCACGTGGCCCGCGTCCGCCACGAGGTCGGAGCCAGCCACGTCTATGCTGAAGGTCAAACCCGCCTGCACCGTGCCGGTGTAGTCATGACCGTTCACCGTCAGCGTGACCGTGTCGCCTACTTGCGCGTCGCCGCCGACCGAGCCGGTCACCGCGACGTTAGCCGCGCCTTCGGCGATGTTGATCACATCGTCCGCCGTGATGCTTGCATCCAGGCTGATCGTCGGCACGGGGGCGTCGGTGTCCACACTGAGCGTAACGGTGTTATCCGCATCGGCACCGTCGACATTGGCGTTGGTTGCCGCGTCGGAGAATTTGCCGCTGGCCACATGGACCACTCCGTCGACAGTGCTGTCCGCATCGGGGGTGAATTTCGCGGTATAGCTCGTGCCCGAGCCCATGAAATCACTCAAGGTGCCGCCGCTGACCGTCACATCGGATGCGTCAAAATCCGTCGACGCTTCGCTCAACGTAAAGGTGATCGTGGCGGTCTCGCCTGCCTTGAGCATCGCAACGTCACTGGTGATTTCGATGGTGGGCGGAGTGGTATCACCGCCGCCTTCGGCGACATCGGTCACGTGCAGATCTACATTGGCCGAAGCCGACCAGTTGCCGGCGGCGTCACGCGCCTGCACCGCGTAGGTGAAGTCGTTGAGTCCGGTCTCGAAATCGTTCTGCGCCACTCCGGCGAGCACGCCTGCCGCCGTGATCGTGATGTCGCCGTTGGACGCGATCATGTAGTAGCCGTCCGCCGAGGTGTCCGTGTTGGTCGCCGCAAAGCGGAAGCCCGTCACTCCCACCGCATCGGTCGCCGCCACCGTGCCCACCACCGCGTCGGCACTCTGGTTTTCCGCGTAATCAAATGACTGGCTCGCGGTCACCACCGGTGCCGTGTCGTCCACATCGGTCACGTGCAGATCTACATCCGCCGAAGCCGACCAGTTGCCGGCCGCGTCACGCGCCTCGATGCCATAGGTAAAGGTGTTGGGACTCGTCTCGAAATCGTTGTTGGCCGCCTCGGCCACACCGGCTGCCGTGATGGTGACCTTGCCGTCCGCCGCGATGGTGTAGAAGCCATCCGCCGAGGTATTCGTGCCACTGTCGGTGAAGCGGAAATTGGTCACGCCAACCGCATCGGTTGCCGCAACTGTGGCGACCACGCTGCCGGCGGTTTGGTTTTCCGCGTAATCCAAGGACTGGCTCGCGGTGACCACCGGGGCGGTGATGTCGGGGGCGGTTACCGTGACGGACGACGTTGCCGCGAGGGATGTGTTGCTGGAATCGTCCTTGGCCGTGAAGGCAAACGTGCGCACTCCGGCGTCGATGCCGGCTCCGGCGGTGTTGGCGTAGGTGATGTCGCGGATGATGGCCTGCGCCTGCACGGCGGTCAGATAACCGAAATCGGCTTTCTGAATCGTGAACACTCCTCCGGCATAGGTGACGTTGACGCTGACGCCGCCGACCGTGATGGCGGCCTGGTCGCCGGTGCTGCCGGTGGCCGAAACCGTGGTCGATCCAAAGGTGAGTTTTTCCGCAGTGCCGTCCAGCAGGCCGCCGACGGTGATGTTGATTTCGAGGAGTTGGTCGGAGGCTTCGACCACCGTGGCCGCGTCGGCGTTGTCGTCGAGGCTGACCGAGGCACCTTCGGTGCTGGTCACCGCATGGTCCACGCCCGAAGCGGAGGTGTTGGCTCCGGCGGTGGTCGGGTTGAGGTCGATGACCGGCTTGGTGGTGTCGGCGACCGGGGTGCCGTTGGTGACGGCTTGGGTGAAACCGACCGCCACGTTGGTGGCCACGTCCTGCAGCGGATTGACCATCGGCGCAGTGTAGGTGAGCGACACGGTGTCGGTGCTGGCGACTGACGAGGCGAGCGAGAGCGTGACGGTCTTGGCGATGGTGTTGACGACAACGGAGTTGACCGCGACGGCAGTCATACCGTTGAGCTGGACCGCGAAGGCAGTCTTGTCCGGCGTGACGCTGGCAAAGCCGGATTCGGCCTCGGTGTAAGTCAGCGTGATCGTGCTGTAGGAGACGCTGGCGCTGGCGAGCGCGGGCGCGATGTTGTCGAGGCTGTAGGTCTGCTCGGAGCTGATCGCGGGCGAGTCGCCAAGGGCGTTGTGCGCAGTCGAGGTATCCGTGATGTTCTGACCGGCGCCGGTGGTCTTGAAATCGAGGTTCACCGTGCCGGTGAAGTTGGCGAGGTCGCCGCCAGAGACGGTGATGTCGTAGACCGAAGCGGAAACGGCATTGACCGCAGTCACGGTGCCGGTGGTGCCGCCGCTGATCGCGAAGTCGGTCGTATCCACATTTTGGACATCCTCGGCGAAGGTGACGCGGAAAACGACGCTGTCGGCATTGGTGACCTGGGCGGAGGGTGTCTGCCGCACGATGTTGATCACCGTCGGATCCGTCATATCGCTGCCGCCGGTGGCGGTGACCGTAAAGCTGAGCGTGTTGGATTCGAGACTGGCGTTGCCGGCGACATCAAGCGCTCCGTCAAATCCACCGCCGGGCGCAGGCATCCACACGGAGGCAGAACCGTCCGAGGCCGGGGTCAGCGTAAAGGTGTAGGTGGTGCCGCTGCCCATCAGATTGCTGAGCACAGCGCCGTTGGAGGTTTGGAAATCGGCCAATTCCACGTCGGTGACCGTTTCTTCAAACGTAGCCGTGACGGTGGTGGCACCCGTGATGGAGCTGCTGACGGCCGTGAGGGTGGCGACCGGGGGAGCCTTGTCGTGGTTAAAGATGTAGGTGTCGGTGTAGGTGCTGTTGCCGTCGAAATCATACACGCTGGCACTGACGGTGATAAAGCCGTCGGCGAGCGCGCTGAGGTTGATCGGGACGAGCATCCACCCGCCGCCCGCCTGCACGGTGGCGGTGGCCTGAATCGTGTTGGTGCCGTCGGTGATGTTGACGGTGACGGTGCTGCCGACGGAGACGTTGTCGGTGGTGCCGGCGATGGTAATCGCGTTGTCCTCGGCCGCGTTGATGCTCGAGTCGGCATAGATCTCGCCGACTCCTGAAGGCAATGCGGTGATGCTAATGTCGGGCGCGGTGGCAGTGATCTCGAGGGGTTTGACCGCAGTGGTGGCGGGATTACCGGTCTCGTCGGTGCCGAAGGCCTTGACACCGATGGTGCCGGAGAGGGGCGAGATCGGGGCCATGGCCCCGTCGGGGGTGACCGTCTCGGTGTCAACCGACCATGTGCCGTCGGGCTGCACAACGACGCCGGAATAGACGATTTGATCAACGAAGTTGCCGTCGTTGTTAGGGTCTATGTAGACGGTGATTTCGGAGTCGGGCGGCAGATCGGTGATACCCGTGAGGACCGGGGTGGTGTCGGCGGTCTTAGCGTTGAAGGTGAGCGTAATGCTCGGCCCGGTGAGATCGATGACCACGGCCTGCGTGGCCATGGAGCTGTTGCCGGCGGCATCCGTGGCGGTGGCGGTGAGCGTGTAGGAGCCCTCGGGCAGCGCGGTCTGCGCGGTGCGGTCGATGGACCAGGTGCCGCCGGTGGCGACGACGGTGGTCGAGAAGACGACTGCGTTGGTGGAGTCCTTGAGGACGACCAGCACATTGGAGTTGGCCTCGGCGGTGCCGGTGAAGACGAGCGTCTGGTCGTTGGTGCGGAAGTCGGCGGCAGTGCCAGAGTCGGTGGTGATGGAACTGATGGCGACGGCGGGCGGGGCAGTGTCGATGGTCAACTCCGTGGAGCTAGCATCGCTGGTGTTGGCCATTCCGCGTGTGACCGTGGCAACGACTTCGTAGGCACCGTCAGGCGAGATCGCGTTACCACCGGGAATAGCCAGGGTCCAGGTATCACCCGAGGTGCTCAGCTTTCCGTCTCCATCGGTATAGGTGACCCCGTCAACGGTGACACTGAGAACGTCGCCGCCGATGTTGGTCCAGGTGCCGGTGAGGGTGGGCGTGGTGCTGTTGGTGAGCAGGGTGTAAACGACCGGCTTTACGAGGGCGTTGACCGTGCTGCTGTTGCCAGCCGAGTCGGTGCCGGCGGCACTGATCTTGGCATAGGCGGTGAGTCCATCGACGGGCAGCGAGCCGGAAGCCGGCGAGGCCGAGGTAAGGTCCAGCGACCAGATGCCACCAGCAAGCACAGTCACGCTGTAAGTGACCACCGTGTCGGAGCCGGTGACGTTGTCCGGATCGATGGTGACAGTGAGGGTCGAGCCGGCCGCGAGGTCGGTGGTGCCGGAAATGGTCGGCCGACCCATGCTGGCCAAGGGGGTAATGGCGATGACCGGAGCAAGGGTGTCGTAGGGCTGGGTATCGCGAACCGCGATGGTGTTACCCAACATGGACGTCCCGCCGGTCGCGACTCCGGCCGCGACGTCGACAGTGATACTGCCGGCATTGGTGCCGGGATTGGGCGTGACGACCAACGTGTAAACACTATCACCACTGCTACCGGTAGCAAAAGACCCGGCTGCGGTGCCCCCGGTTACGACGACATCACCGGGGATGAAGTTGGTAACGCCTTCAGAGAACGTAAAAGTGAAGGTCACATTGCCGGCGGCGACGCCCGGGGTATTGTCGGTGATGACTACAGTCGGTGAGACCGGAGGAACCGGGATCACATCATTAACATGATTCGGGGTCGATACGGCGGAATCTACAATGTAACCGCCGGTCATGGCGCTGAGCAGTTGGGCAGTCACCTGGATATTGCCATCCCTCCATGTATCCAGATTCTGACTTCCAATGGTCCAGACCCCGCCGCTGGCCTGCACCGTCTGCGTGATGGTGTTCGTTCCGTCGGTGACGGTGACCAAGACGTAGTTCGTTGCGGCACCCGTGGTGGTTCCGGAGATGGTGACGGTATTGTCCTCGGTCTCGTCGATGGTGTTGTTACCGGCAATGGTGTCGATCGCGACCGTTCTGGGCGTGCTACCGCCGCTGATTTTGGTCACACGACCAACGGTGTTGACGCTGTTACCGGCGGCGTCGGTGCCCGTAACGGTGAAGACGTAGTATTCACCTGTAGTGTTAAAATTCGGGCCGGAATTACTGATGGCGTAGGACCAGACACCGGTCATCGAGTCATAGGTCAGACCCGTGCTGGTGGTGTAGTTATTGGTCGACTGCAACACGTTGGACGTGTTGTAGAGCTCGACCTTGAGGTTGATCGTCGCCGAAGTGACATCGGCGGTGCCGGTGGCGGTGAAGCTTTGGGTTTTGGACTCGAAGGACTCCACGTAGGCATAGGCGCGGGAGTCGTGGTCAACCATCCGCGTGGCAGTGGCGGCACCCGAATCAAAAGAGGCTGCGATAGTGATGGCGTTGCTGCCTTCGTTTAAGGAGGAAAGATCAAGGGTCGTCTTCCAGCGTCCGGTGGCCATTTCGTAAACGGCGGTGCCGGTGACCGCAGTATGCACGCCGTCGGAAGCGGTCACCGCAATCGTATCGGTGGTAGCCAGATTGGCCGCAGTGAAGTAGATGATCGCGGCGTTATCCTCGGTGCCGTTGAGGATGTTGTCGGCACTAATACCAGAGGAAACAGGGTAGGCACCGCTGATGCTGTAAAAGCTGATCGAGGGGGTAACGATGGTGATCGTCTGCGTGTCGGTCGCGGTGTGGTTGCTGCTGTCGGTGACCGTGGCCAGCAAGCCGGCCATGCCGGTCAGGCCGCCGCCGGGCAGCGCACCGGAAATCGGCGTGGCGGTAGCCAGATTGATCGACCAACTGCCTCCGGTCGCAGTAACCGAATAGTAAACCGCGTCGGTGAGGTTGTTGTCCGCGCCCGGGTCGATGCGGAGAACAACGACGGCACCGTCCGTGGCAGTGCCGCCGAGGGTCGGGTAAGCACTGGTGAAGTTGGCCGTGCCGCCACCGGTGATATCCACCGACGGACTGTCGGTGATGGTCAACTCGCCCGTAGTCGTATCCGTGACGTCCGTGCCGCTGTGATGCACGGTGGCGACGACATCGTAGGATGATCCGGCGGTGAAGGTCCCCAGGGTGCCGGTGTGGGTGGCGGCCACGTTGACCGACCACGTGTTGCCGGAGATGGTCAGGTCTGCGTAGGCGTAGGTGGCGCCGTTGACGGTGACGGTGAGCGTATCCGAGCCGTTGTTATACCAGGTGCCGCTGATGGTGGGCGTGAGGCTCTGGGTGGAGAAGCTGTTGACGGTGGGCTTGTCGATGGCGACGGCGGAGGTGGCGTTGCCCGCAGTGTCGGTGGCGATGGCTGTGACTTTCGCGTAACCGGTAAAACCATTGGCAGGCACGGTGCCAGAGGTCGGCGTGGCCAGAGCGGTGTTCAGGCTCCAAGTGTTGCCCATGCCGCCGCTGAGAACGGTGACCGTGTAGGTAACGAGGTCGGTGAGCACGCCGTCGCCGTTGGGATCAATGGTAACCGAGAGAGATGAACCCGCCGGCAGATCGGTCGTGCCGGTGATCGTAGGCCGACCACTGGTGGTCAACGGATCGACGGTGACCGTCGGATGGATGGAGTCGTGCAGCACGCTCGCGGAAGTTCCGATCGTGTCGTGGTTGTCGGACTCGGCTTGGGCGGTGACCGTCAGAGTGGTTTGGTCAAAAGTGCTGAGATCGAGTCCGCTGACCGTCCAGTTGCCGGAACCGTCGGTCATGGTGGTGCCCATGGCCGTATGGGTGCCGTCGGTGACCGTCACGGTGAGCGTGCGACTGGGCAGGTATTTGGCGGTGCCGGAGATGGATGCCGAGTTGTCCTCCGCATCGTTGATGATGTTATCGTCGGCGATGGGATTGCCGATGATGATGCTGGGGCCGGCTGAGATGGGCTCGTCGGCCGGCATCGGAGCGGTGATGGCACCGATGCTTTCCCACGTGGCGTTTTTATCGTAGTCGGCACCGACACCGTTCAAGTCACCGTTAATGCTGTTGGTCTGGGTGAGACTGAAGGAAACGTAACGGACGGTGTCGGACGGAGAAAACACGATGCCGTTGCCGCGTGGGCCCGGGTTGCCGTTGGTGTCGACCGGCGACGGCTTGGCCAGCACGGCCTGCAGATCGGCGAGCGGAATGCGCCAACTGATGAAGATGTCGTCTTTGCCTTCGCCGCCGACATCGGTGTCGCCGTTCCAGTGGGGATCGTTGGCCGCCGATACGGCATCGACGGAGTAGTTGCTGGAGTTAAGCGTGTAGATGCCGTTATTGGGCAGCCAACCGGAGGGCAACGGACTGAGCGTGGTGGAGCTGGGCGACGTGTTGGCACCCAGTCCCGGGTCCATGATCTGGATGACCTGCCCGTTGTTGCGGCCGTCCACGATAATGAAGAGGTCGATCTTTCCGTCATTGTTGGCGTCAAGACCCACCACGGCCACACCGGCGAAATTGGCGGGGGCTGAACTGGTCGGATTGTCCACACGCAGGCGGTAGGCGATGCTGTCGTCGCTAGTATCGGCGGTGCCGTTGGTGTCATAAGCGATGTAGAACGAACCGTGCGCGGCGTCGGCCACCAGATCGGTGTCGGAGGCCTTGGCCTGACTGTCTCCCTGCGGGTCCTGGTTGGTGCCGAACATGACGGCGGTCCATCCGGCTTTACCGTCGAGCGCCACGGTGTTCAGCCAGTCCTTGTATTCGGCGACACCGGAGTCGCGGAGGAACAGCGAGGCTTCAATGGTGCCGGTGGACTTTTCGAGAATCCAGTTGCCGCCGACGAGGGCGGTGCCGGTGAGGTCGGTCGAGGCGGCGACATCGGCACCGGTGTCCTTGGCTATCTCGCCGATGAGGGCCACTCCGTCGGTGCCTTTGCCAACATCGCATCCGTAGAGGAGGATATCGCCGTCGGCCGACAGGGAACTACCGATGGCCGCAAGCGATTCCTTAAACTGGCCGATGTTCTCCGCCGTGTAGCTTTTGCCGGAAAGGATCAACTCGCCTTCGTTGCCGTGGCTGACGATGTGGATCGCATCGAGGTTGGAGAAGCCGGCCAGAGCGGACTGGATTTGCGCAAGACCGTCGCGCTTGGGATCGAGCAGGATGACGAGGGCGTCGGCCTTGACGTTGGAGGCGATGACACTCCAGTCGGCCACCGAGGTGTCCACAAACACGATTTCATGGGTGGTCTGGGGCACGGCAGGCGCGCTCGCCATGGGCTCGGTGCGTTCCGGGAGGGCGTGGCGGTCGGCGAACGCGTGACGGTTGTCGACGTTGTGGTTGGCGAGGCGTTCGCCCGAGTGGTCCCCAGCATGGACGGCGGTGTGGTGGGCGAGGACGTCGGCGCTCTTGGCGACATCACCGTCAAAGATGAGGCGCTGCTCGAGCGCGAAAGGGGTGGGCTTTTGGCGCGCCAGCGGCTGTTTGCCAACGAGGGGCTTATCCGTGGACGATTTGATCTTGGCGGTGCGGCTTTTCTTTTTCATGGCGATCGCGTTCTAACGGTTTCTCTTGGCGTGACGGATAAACGGACAACGAAGCGGAACAGGGGTGGTGGGACTACGGCGTGGACTGCGGAGCGGTTGGCTCGGGAAGTAAAATGGTGCCGCTCATACCGGCGATGAGTTCGGGATGGCTGCCGGTGATGGTGGCGACCAGTTTCACGGTGCGGCTGACGGGGTCGACCTTGGCACCGATGCGCTCGATGGCCGCAGCGTAGTCGCGGCCGGTCTCGTCGATATGAACCGTCAACGATTGTCCGACGGTCAGCCAGGCGAGCCAGCGGGACGGAGCGATGAATTCGAGTTCCGGCACACTGTTGTCGATGATTTCAAAGAGGGCCTGGCCAGGCTGGACGAACTCCTTCTCACGGACCTTCAGTTCGGACACGCGACCGGAAAACGGGGCAAGTATCCGGCATTTTTCGAGCGTGGACTCGGCATACGAAAGCTCGGCGGCCGCCTTGGTGACCTCGGCCTTGGAGAGATCGAGTTCGAGCTGTCCGATGGATTTTAGCGCAAGAAGCCGCTCATTGGCAGCCAAGGTGAGCCGGGAGGCGGTGAGCACGGCCTGGGCTCGTTTGAGCTGCGCCTGCTGCAATGCGTCGTCAAACGACACCAGCTCGTCACCCTTGTCGAAGGAGAGTCCTTCCCGAATGGTCAGCCGGTCGATTTTAGCCGCGATTTCGGAGGAAATGACGGCATAACGACACGGTGTCAGCTGGGCGCGGACCGTCTGCTCCGGAGCAGCAGACAGGCCCGCAGCCGCCACCCCAAGCAAGAGGAAGGCGGAAACCGTAATTGTCCTGAACAATGCAGTGCGCATGAGGACCAATGAAGCGCGTGGTCTTAGTTGGCCGAAACGGACGTGGGCGAAGGCGCCGACATAGGAGTCTCGGCGGTGGTGGCGGTGACATCCGGAAGCGAAGGAAGCTCGCCGGCCTGCCAGCGCTTCTGCCAAGCGGAGACCGCAGCGGTGAGCTGGTCGAGCGGTTGGTCGCCGACGCTGGCGAGGTCGATTTCCATGCCAAGGGTGGCCTGGAGCGTGCCGGCGGCGGCGTGGAACTCGGCGAGGGCTTGATAACGACGCAGCATGCTGACGATGGCGGCGGTGGCCGAGGAGACTTTGCTCAGCTCGCTTTCCGTCTGGGCGGCCTCGCGGCTGGAAATATGACCGCGAATGTCCTGATCGATGGTCCAGATGCGGTTGGAGAGCTGGAGCTGGCTGTAAGTGGAGGCGAGATCGATGCGGGCGATGTGCACCTGGGCGAGGAGCGCCATTTGCGCGGCGATGCGCCGTTGCTTGGCGAGTTCGACTCCGCCGTCGGCCAGACGTTTGCGGGCGGGGGCGGAGAGCAGGTTGCCCAAGTTCTGGGAAAGCACCACACCGGCCTCCTGCCAGCTGTCGTTGATGAGATAGTTGTCGGTGCTATGGCGAAGATTGTAGGTGAAGGACAGATCGGGCAGGAGCTTGGCGATGGTCTTGCGGACTTCCTTCACGGCGATGCGCTCGTTGTAGGCCTGTTCGCGCAGATCGGCATTTTGAAGGATGGCGAGCTCCTCCATCTGCTCAACGGGCGTATCAAGGATACGGATAGTCGCATCGTCGACCGGCTCGCTGACGGTGAAGTCGGAGCTGAGCGGAGCATTGATGAGGTTGGCCAGGGTCGCGCGGGCGGCGGCAAAGTCCTTCTCGATGTTGGCGAGCAAGCGGATGTTTTCAAGGAGCTGGCGCTGGAAACGAAGGTTTTCGATCGGCGAACGCAGTCCCTCTTGGTTGGCCTTGACGGACTCGGCCACGGCGGACTCGGCGTCGGCGATGGTAGAACGCACCTCGCCCAGCAGGCGCTGGGCGCTGACCATGCGCCAGAAGGCGATGGTCACATCGCGAGTGAGGACGTGCATGGCCTTGCGGCGCTGCTCGGCGGCGATCAAAATACGGTCGGCGTTCTGCTGGGCATTATAGTAGCCAAGGGTGAAATCGACCACGCTCCAGCTGAATCCGAGGTCGTAGAGGGTGGCATTGCGATCACTCGAAATGGAGGGGTTGGCGAGCGAAGGCAGACCGGTGACGGAGTCCTTGCTGCGGGTGATGAGATCGCTGTCGCGGTGCGTGTAACCCGCCGAAGCCAAGGCGCGAGGCAACATGTCGTAGTTGCCGGCTTTCCAGATATTGAGAGCCAGTGCCTGTTCGATGAGATGAGCGCGCTGGTTAAGGTTGTATTTGAGGGCGCGGGCAATCGCCTCGTCGAGTGTCAGGACCTGCGTGATCGGCTCGACGCCGGTTCCCGCCGTCACGGTGGCTTTTTTGCCCATCTCCAGCATTTTGGCCGGATCGATGGGGTTGGGCTTGATCGAAGAGCAACCGGCCAGTGAGCCAAGTAGCGCGGTAACCACTACCACACTACAATATTTTCCCATGAAACCCTTCGTCATTTTCGATGCTAAATCCGTCAAGTCGGGGCAGTTCATAATTGTTAAAGCGGTGGGGTATATACCCCACATTAGCCAACAAGATGTCAAATAGAAGTAAAAGCGACTATCCTCACAAACCATTCTTTTTTAAGACATAGCGCATTACGGCACGTCCGTATGGACCCATTACATAGGCCCAAAAAGACCCTTTAGGCCATATATTGGCGATAGGTAAGTCCCCTATAAAATCTAGCTGGTCTCTTTCCGGACGAACACGCGGGGTCTATCCTCGCCGTGTATGCCCAAGGCAGGCCCTTGGACAGGCACGGTCCGCGATCGCACTCGGTGGATATCGGCCGAGAATCGTGGTGCGGAAACGAACCACGCACACGTCTTGAACGTCTGAATACTGAACACAAAAAAGCCGCGCCTTTTGATGGGCGCGGCTCGGGAAATAAATCACTCGGCTGAAGAGCTCAGACCGTCACCGGGATCTTCGAGGCATCGTAAGTGTAGACCGGCTTCGGCGTCTCCGGAGTCGGCGGGAAGGGCACGACCTTCCAGATCTTCGACACGGTCTTGTCCCAGTTTTCCACGAGGCTCTGAGCATGCGAACTGGCCGTGACCTTGAAGTGGGCTTGGATGAGTTTCTTCAGGCTGTCGATTTCCTCCTGCGCATTCAGACGCTCGAGCCCGATCATCGCCGGGTTGATGTTTTCGGCAAACGTGCCCTTGGCGTCATAGACAAACGCGAGGCCGCCCGACATACCGGCCCCAAAATTCGTGCCGGTGGGTCCGAGGATAACGACCAAGCCGCCGGTCATGTATTCGCAGCCGTGATCGCCCACCCCTTCAACCACCGCAGTCGCGCCGGAGTTGCGCACCGCAAAGCGCTCGCCGGCACGGCCCGCCGCGAAGAGCGTGCCGCCCGTCGCGCCATACAAGCAGGTGTTGCCGAGGATCGACTGGGCCTGCCACTGGAAGGTCTCGCTGGGCTTGGGACGAACGATGATCTCGCCGCCATTGATGCCCTTGCCGACGTAGTCGTTGGCCTCGCCGATAAGCGTGAGTCGGAGTCCGTTGACCAGGAACGCGCCAAACGACTGACCGGCGGAACCGGTGAACGTGAGGTCGATCGTGCCGGCGGGAAGGCCTTCGTTGCCGTGCTGGTAGGCGATCTGGCCGGAGAGCTGGGTGCCGACGTCGCGGTTGACGTTGGTGACCTTGTAGCGGGCCACGAGTCGGGCGGATTCGCCAAGGATGACGTCCCGGGCTTCCTGGAGGATGGCCTCGTCAAGCGAGCCTTCGCCACCGAAGCGTTCGTTGCGCTCACGCGTGTGATAACGGTCCGTCTCTCCCGAGGGATCGGGGTTGTGGAGAAGACCGCCAAGGTTGACCAACTTGGTTTTCGGATTGGCGGGGTCGTCGATCTGCTCGAGGAGATCCACGCGGCCGATGATATCGTTGAGGGTGCGCGCACCGAGCTTGGCCAGGTAATGGCGCACGTCCTCGGCGACGGCGTTGAAGAAGTTGATGATGTTCTCGGGCTTGCCGCGGAACTTGGCGCGAAGGTCTTCGCGCTGGGTCGCGACACCCACGGGGCACGTATTCAGATGGCAGACGCGGAACATCGCGCAGCCGCCCGCGATGAGGGCTGCCGTGCCGAAGTTGAACTCCTCGGCGCCGAGGAGGGCGGCGATCACGATGTCACGTCCGGTCTTCATACCGCCATCGGTGCGAAGGACGACGCGGCCGCGGAGGCCGTTCATCATCAGAACCTGGTGGGCTTCGGCGACGCCGATTTCCCAGACGGAGCCGGCGTTCTTGATGGAGGCCAGCGGCGAAGCGCCGGTGCCACCGTCATGACCGGAGACGAGAATGACGTCAGCGTAGGCCTTGGCCACGCCGGCGGCGACAGTGCCGACGCCAGAAGCGGACACGAGTTTCACGCAGACCTTGGCGCGCGGGTTCACTTCCTTCAGGTCGAAGATCAACTGGGCCAGATCCTCGATCGAGTAGATGTCGTGGTGCGGCGGAGGCGAGATAAGGGTGACGCCGGGCACGCTGTAGCGGAGCGTGGCGATCAGGGGCGTGACCTTGGCTCCGGGCAACTGGCCGCCCTCGCCGGGCTTGGCACCCTGCGCCATCTTGATCTCGATCTCCTTGGCGGAGGACAGATAGGCGGCGGTGACACCAAAGCGGCCGGAAGCGACCTGCTTGATGGCGGAGTTGGCGTTGTCGCCGTTTTCGCGGACGTTGAAACGGTCCGGATCTTCGCCGCCTTCACCGGAGTTGGACTTGCCGCCGATGCGGTTCATCGCAATGGCGAGGGCCTCGTGCATCTCGGGCGAAAGCGCGCCGAGGGACATGCCGGCCGTGGTGAAGCGACTGCGAATTTCCTCGATACCTTCAACCTCTTCGATGGCGACCGCCTTGGCTCCGTCGAAACGGATCTTGAGCAGGTCCTTGATGGAAACGGGTTGGTGATCGTCGGCGTTGGTCTTCCACTCTTGGTAGGACTCGGGGGTGCCGGCGCGAACGAACTTGTTCATCGACGAAACGACCTTCGGGTTCCAGCCGTGGAACTCGCCCTCGCCCTTCTTATTGACGCGGTAGTAGCCTTCGTTGCCGAGATCGGCAGCGGTTGCACCCTCGGCCGGGATGGCGAAAGCCTTCGCGTGGCGGCACAGGGCCTCTTCGGCCATCTGCGCGTAGCCGATGCCACCAATGGGCGACGGGGTGCCGGTGAAGTTTTCCTCGATGACCTTATGGGAAATACCGATGGCCTCGAACATCTGCGCTCCCCGGTAGGAGAGCAGTGTGGAGATGCCCATCTTGGCCATGATCTTCAGGAGACCGGCGTCGATGGCGGCCTTGTAGTTGAGGCGGGCTTCGGAGGCGGTGACCGGCTTCGGGGTCTTGCCGGCTTCGGCGAGCGCAGACACAACGTCGAGCGCGAGGTAAGGATTCACGGCGTTGACGCCGAAACCCAGCAGCGTGGCGATGTGGTGCACGTCGCGGGCCTCGCCGGTCTCGGCGACCAAATCGCACTTGAGGCGCAGACCGGCGCGCACGAGCTGTTGATTGACCGCACCGGCGGCCAGCAGCATCGGGATCGCGGCTTTTTCTGCGGATGCGCCCTTATCGGACAGGATGATAACCTTCGCGTTGTTCTGCTCAACGACGGCTTGGGCACGGGCGGCGAGCTCCTTCACGGCAGCCTCAAGACCCTCGGGCCCCTTGGCGGCATCGAACAGCGCGGAGATACGGACAACGCGGTCCTTGAGGAAGGAAACGTCGAACAGTGCGGCCACCTCGTGTTCAAGGAGAACGGGTGAATCAAGCTCGACGAAGCCGGACGTCTTGGGGAATTCCTCGAACAGGCCGAGGCGTCCGCCGAGATACATCGAAATCGACATGACCGCCTTTTCACGGATGGAGTCGATCGGCGGATTGGTGACTTGGGCGAAGAGCTGCTTGAAATACTGGTAAAGCAGACGCGGGCGGCGCGACAGCACGGCAAGCGGTGTGTCATCACCCATCGAACCGGTGGGCTCGAGTCCGGCCGCCAGCGGCGTGAGCACGAGCTCCAGTTCGTCGTTGTCGTAACCGAAAGCGATCTGGGAGCTGACCGCAGGTGCTACGGAAGCCCCGACAACAGCCGGTGCCTTCACCGTCTTGTGGAGGTTGATGAGGTGTTCGTCGCACCACTGCTGAAAGTGCGGATCGGCGGTAAAGCGGGCCTTCACCTCTTCGTCGCGGTAGAACTTATGCTCGACGAGATCGAGCGACAGCATGCGACCGGGCCCTAAGCGCCCGGCCTCGACCACCTTGCCGGGGAAGTCGTGCACAAGGCCGGCTTCCGACGCCAAAATGAAGTAACCATCGTCGAAAATCTTGTAGCGGGCGGGCCGAAGACCGTTCCGATCAAGCGCGGCTCCAATGGTGCGGCCATCGGTGAAAACCACCGCAGCCGGACCATCCCACGGCTCCATCATACAGGCATGGTAACGGAAGAATGCACGCGTCTCAGGGCAGAGCTTCTTATCTTTTTCCCACGCCGGCGGCATCATCATCATGCATGCGTGCAAGGGATTGCGCCCACCGAGCGTGATCAGCTGCAGGGCGTTGTCGAAGGTTGCGGAGTCCGACATCTGCGGCTGCACGAGCGGCTTGAGATCTTGGAAACGCTCGCCCCACACGCCGTAGGCCGTGGAGTTCTCACGGGCGCGCATGAGGTTGCGGTTACCGCGGATGGTGTTGATCTCGCCGTTGTGCGCCATCATGCGGAACGGATGAGCCAAATGCCACGTGGGAAACGTGTTGGTCGAGTAACGCTGGTGGAAGATAGCGAACGCCGTGGTGAACTTGGGCGACTTCAGATCGACGAAATACTTGCGGATCTGGGTGGGCGTAAGCAGGCCCTTGTAAACGATGGTGCGCGAGGAGAACGAGCACACATAGAAACCGGGAATCTTGGCCTCGATGACCTGACGTTCGGCCGAGTTCTGTGCAAGGAAGAGCTTACGCTCGAACTCCTCATCGGTGATCTCATCCTTTCGGGCAACAAGTGCCTGAACAATAAGAGGCTGCGTCTCGAGCGCCTTGCGTCCAAGACCGGAAGAGTCGGTCGGGACATCACGCCAACCAAGCCAAGCAAGGCCCTCCTCCTTAATGGCCGCTTCCACGATCTTCTTGGCGTGGGCTTGCGAGTAGTCGTCGCCCCGCGGCAGGAAAATCATGCCGACACCAAGGTCCTTATCGCGGAATAACGGCTTATTTTTTTCGGCCAGGTAGTCCTTAAAAAGCTCAACAGGGATCTGCGTGAGGATGCCTGCACCGTCGCCCGTGACGGCATCTGCGTCGATCGCACCACGGTGGGCGAGGGCCTTCAGGGCCGAAATCGCTCGATTAAGAACGTCGTAGGAACGTTCGCCGGTCAGTTTTGCAATAAACCCAACGCCACAGGCATCGTGTTCTTGTTCAGCTGAATAAAGCGGTGACGGTATGATCTTGGCCATGGAATACAAAGGTGAATAAGGATCGGATAACCGGTCCTGTGAGTGCATAAATCGCGCCGCTTATACGTATGATGAGTGCGCAAAATTCCCGTGATTAGTTGATTCACGGAAACGGTGAGCAAGCGAAATCTGCCCCGCCCCCCCCACGACCAAAATTAGACCCTTAACATCCATCCCCCCCATTTTGACCCGTCGGCAAACTGAATGAGGTCTGAAAACTCAGCCCCCGCGCTCAACGTGATAATGCCAAAAGTTCCCCTACTGAATAAAATTAAAAGCCAACACGCTGTTGGTATACGCCATGCTTTCTACACTCAATCCTGCCTCAGCAGGGTCTAGGGGTAACATGGATACCGGCTTAATACCGGTTCAGAAAAATAGAGGGCCCGCCGTTAGGGGTTTCGGCGGGTCCTTCCTTTTTTAAAATGTCTGCGACTGCGGCTATGTCTCGGTCGGCTTACAACAAGGAGGCGATTAACTTTTCGTAAGCCTCCGAGTCGGTGAGCCCAACCTTCGTGTAGCGAATATTACCTTCGCGATCGATGACAAACGCCGTCGGCAACGCTTGGACCCCGCCGAATGCCCCCGCATCATCACCGTCGGCCATCAGAATTGGGTAATTCATCTTCATTTTGACCCCGAAGGCCTTCACCTCGGCGGGCGTGAGCTCGTCGACCGAAAAGCCCAAAATCACCAAACCGCGATCAGCATATTTTTTCTGCCACGTGATGTAGTCGGGGATTTCCTTGCGGCAAGGAGGACACCACGTCGCCCAGAAATCGATCACCACCACCTTGCCCTTGAAATCGGACGCCTTCACCTCGTGACCATCGACATCCTTGAGTTTCCAGTCCGGTGCCTTGCCCAAAACCGGCAAGGCCGAACGAGCCAAAAGCGGAGGCACCGGACCGGTCGGCGGCTCACTGCGACCACACGCGGCCACCATCAATACCATCACCGCCAACCCGGAATAAGAAAGTAGCTTCATGTTCATGTGAGTGCCAAGGGACGCCGGTTATTCCCACCGTCATGCACGCCCCTCTTACTCACACATCGTCCTCGGAGCCGGTCATGCTCATGCCCAATGTTTCGATGAATTTTTTCATCGCGGGTGTCAGCACGCGACCCTTGCGATGCAAGATGGCCAGCGGACGGGTGAACTCCTTGTTCCTGAAAGGAATCACCACCAGCGTGCCCTGCTGCTGTTCCTGAAGCACGGTGGCCTGCGGCACGATGGCTATACCATGGTCGATTTCGACGGCACGCTTCACGGTTTCGATGTTGTCGAATTCCATGACCGGCTCGATCTCCAGTTTGTTGTCGCGGAAAATCTGATCAACCGCCTTGCGCGTCGGAATGTCCGGGTCAAAACCAATAAATTTCTGTCCCGCGAGTTGCTTCAAATCCACCCCGGCCTCGGCGCATTTGGCCAAGGCATGCTTGGGATGGGCAATCAACACCAAGCGGTCGTTGCGAAACGGAAGCTGCTCGATCTGTCGCGTGCGCACCGGGAATGCGACCAAGCCGAAATCAACCGAGTTGTGCAGGATATCCTCGTAAACAAGATTCGAGCGCCGGTATTCAACCCGCACATTGACCGAAGGAAAATCGACCAGGAAGCGCTTGATGTAGGGAGGCAACTCGTGAAGCCCGATCGAGTAAATCGTCGAGATTCGGATGGTGCCGCTGATAACTTTCTTCATCTCCTGCAGCTCGCTCTCCAGCTTATCGTAGCTGTGCAACAGCTCTTTCGCCGCCTCATAAACACGCTGCCCTTCACGCGTGAGCTGGAATTGCTTCTGACTGCGATCAATCAGCAGCGCCTTGAAATGTCGCTCCATCGCGCGAGCCTGCTGGCTCACGGCGGACTGTGTGATAGCGTTGATCTTTGCCGCTTTTGAGAAACTCTTGGTCTCGACTAGATCCGCGAATATTTTGAAGTTTTCGATTTGCATGGGCACCGGAGGATATTTGCACAGTATAAATAAATCTTATTAAAATCAATCCTATAAACTAGGCATTCATGCTTCCGTCCTACAACGAGTTCAAAAGCCGTGCTGATGCGATCCGCGCTCAGATTGCCACCGCTTGTGCTCGCTGCGGCCGCGACCCCTCCTCCGTGGAGCTGCTCGCCGTGACCAAAACCCACTCCGCCGAAGCGGCCGATTATGCGGCCCACTACGGGCTTAGGGCGGTTGGCGAAAACCGCGTCCAGGAAGCCGTCGAGAAGCAGCCGCAATGCACCGCCAAAATCCAATGGGAGCTGATCGGCCACCTCCAATCCAACAAAGCCAAGCTCGCCGCCGCGCACTTTGATCGCGTGCAAAGTGTCGATGGCGCAAAGCTCCTCAACCACCTCGATTCCGCCGCTGCCGCACTCGGCAAAATCCTGCCCGTGCTCCTGCAAATCAACGCCGGACGCGATCCCGCCAAATTCGGCGCCGAACTCGAAGACGCGCCCCGCCTGCTCGAAGCCGCGCTCGGCAAAAAACACCTGCGCATTGACGGCCTCATGACCATCGCCCCTCTCTCCGACGATCCCGCCGTCTCCGAACGCACCTTCGCCACCCTGCGCACACTCCGCGACGATCTTGCCGGACGCTTCGGCCTACCGCTGCACGACCTCTCGATGGGAATGAGCGGTGACCTCGAAAGCGCCATCCTCGCCGGCAGCACCCAAGTGCGCGTGGGCACGGCGCTCTACGGCACGCGTTAATTTCTTCGCCCGCTTTCGCGGCAATCGGCGGTTTCCCATTTGCGTCCAACCGGAAACCGTCATGAAATTGGGCCGTGGAAAACGCCCAAACCAGTCTCGACTCCCGGGAAGCGGTGCTGGCGTTGCTCGACGACCCAAGCCCCGTGGTCCGCAAGGCGTTGCTCGCCTACTTTTCCACACAAGGTGAACCCGCCCGCCTCTTCCTCGAAAGCCTCGCGCAAACCGGCGGACGCCTTCTGTCCACGCACGCCCGAAGCTACTTGGACGAACTGAAATTCACCGATCCCGTCGCCGAGTTCCGCGACTTCATACGCTCGCTCAACTACGAACTCGAGACCGGTGCACTCCTGCTCGCCCGCACCGTGTTTCCCGATCTGGACGTGGGCCTTAGCTGCCAGCGCCTAGACGACCTCGCCGCGCGCTGCCGCGAACTCATTGCCGAACCGCTCTCCGTCCGCGAAAAATGCCGCATCATCAACCGCGTGCTCTTTCACGAGCATGGTTACCGCGGCAACATCGAGCACTACACCGATCCGCTCAACAGCTTCCTCCCCGTCGTGCTGGAGCGCCGCAAGGGCATTCCGATTTCTCTCTGCATCGTCTACCTGCTCATCGCCCAACGCCTCGGCATCGACCTCGAGCCCGTCGGCCTGCCCGGGCACTTCATGATCGGCTGCTACCTCGAGGATGCCCCGCTCTTCATCGATCCGTTTGAACAGGGCGCCTTCCGCTCGCCCGAAGAAGTCTTCGCATTTATCAAGTCCGGCTCTGTTGTCCCGAAAGTCTCGGACCTCGCACCCACGACGGTGCGCGAAGTGCTCTGCCGCAGCTGCCGCAATCTGGTGAACCACTACGCAGCCTCCGGTGATGCGGACCGCGCGAAACTCTTCGCCGGCTTCGTCGAAGAGTTCGAGTCCACCTACGAACGCCACGCTCAGCCGTAAGAATCTTTCTCTTTCCTCTTTCTCTTTCTTCTTTCTCCCTGAGAGGCTGCACAGAGAAAGATAAAGATTACGATAAAGAGGAAAGATGCCCGACCCGATCTACACGCTCGCCGATCTCGACACCTGGTCCTTCAACGGAACCGCGCTCGCCGTGCTCGGCCACCCCATCAAGCATTCGATCAGCCCGTTGATGCACAACGCCGCGCTCGCGGAGATGACGCAACGCGACCCGCGCTTCGCCTCATGGAAGTATTTCCGCTTCGACATCGCGCCCGAGGACCTGCCCGTCGCGTTGGTGAAACTCCACGCCACTGGTTTCCACGGACTTAATCTCACTGTTCCACACAAGATCATCGCCTTCGACTGTATCGACTCGATCGACTCCGCCGCGCGCCCCATCGGCGCGGTCAACACGCTTCGTCGCACCGCCACCGGATGGCACGGTTACAACACCGACGGCTACGGCCTCGCCACCGCCATCCGTGAAGAGCTCGGACGCGAACTCTCCGGTGCCCCCGTCATCCTCCTCGGCGCGGGCGGCGCCGCCCGCGGCGCCGCCGTCGAATGCCTCCAACGCGGCTGCGCCAGCCTCTGGATCGCCAACCGCACCCGCGCCAACCTCGACGCCCTTCTCGTCCAACTCGCACCGCTCGCCGGCAACATCCCCCTCCATGGCTTTGATCCCTCACAGCCTCCCGCCAACCTTCCGTCCGGCGCCCTCGTCATCAACGCCACCAGCGCCGGCTTGAAACCGACCGATCCGCTTCCGGCCGCCCTCCCCTCCCTGCCCCGCCCAGCCGGCGTGTTTGACATGATCTACAACCCGCCCGAGACGCCCCTGCTCGCGCAAGCCCGCGCGGACGGCATTCCCGCTGCGAACGGCCTTTCGATGCTCGTCCACCAAGGCGTGCGCGCCCTCGAAATCTGGAGCGACGACGCCGTGCCCGTGGACGCTATGCGCGACGCCGTCAAAACCGCCATGGCCTCGCGTTGACCCCTTCCGTGCTTCCGTGATCATTCCGAATCCGCCCTCCCCTGCATGAACTTCGATTACGCTGAATTTGCCGCCGCCTTTCCCTGGTTTTTCCCCGTCGCCGCCGGCATCTTCGGCGCGATCGTCGGCAGCTTCCTCAACGTGGTCATCTACCGGATGCCCCTGGACAAATCCATCGTCACCCCCGGCTCCCACTGCGCCTGCGGTGCACCGATCAGGTGGTATGACAACATTCCCGTGCTCAGCTGGTTCATCCTGCGCGGCAAGGCCCGCTGCTGCGGCCGCTCCTACTCCTTTCGCTACGCCTTCGTCGAACTGCTCACCGCCGCACTCTTCGTCACCTGCTGGATGATGTTCCCGCCGGCCAAGGCGCTCTGCGGAATGCTCTTCGTCAGCTGCATGCTCTGCGCCCTCTTCATCGACCTCGACCACATGATCATCCCCGACACGTTCACCATCGGGCTGGGCGTGGTCGGCGTGGTGCTTTCCGTATTTGTCCCTTCGTTACACGGACAGGAAGACGGCGTATTTTTTGTCGGCGCACTGCAATCGGGAATCATCTCGATGCAAGGCCTGCTCATCGGCTCGGGTCTCGTGCTGTGGATCGCACTCATCGCCGAAACCCTGCTGCGCAAGGAGGCCATGGGCTTCGGCGACGTGAAATTCGTCGGTGCCATCGGTGCCTTCACCGGCTGGCAGGGCGCGGTATTTTCGGTGTTCGGCGGCGCGGTCGTCGGCACGATCTGGATCGGCCTGGCACTCGTGTGGAAAAAACTCTTCGGCAACAAAGTCACGGTCGCACCCCGCGCCGAAACCGCCGACGGCCAGCCCGCCGAAATCGGCCTCGGCGTGCAAATCCCTTTCGGCCCGATGCTCGCCATCGCCGGCCTGCTGCACTTCTTCTGCTTCCAGCAATGGATGGAAAACTACTTCGCGGAACTCGCCGCGATCATCCAAGGCCGGTAACCCGGCAGCAGCAGTCAGAGCTGCTGCGCGCCGTCTCCCGTGCGCATGTGCAGGATGTCAGGCCGGGCACCATATTTCTTCTGATAGGCGTCCGCAACCGTCTGCGCCTGACTCTCGCCGAAAGCGGAATTCGTCAGCGCCATGACCGCGCCGCCAAAGCCGCCGCCGGTGAGCCGCGCTCCATAGACGTGCTGCGTGCCCGTCAGCGCATCCACCAGAAAATCGAGCTCCTCGGTGCTGTTGCCAAAAAGCGTTTGTGAGCTGCGATGCGACGCCGTGAGCAAGCGGCCGACTGCGGCAAGATCACCCTTGTTCAAAACCGTGACCGCCTGATCGACACGCGCGATCTCATCGACCACATGCTTCGCGCGCTTGTAGGCGTCGGCCGACAAAACATCCCGGGCTTTCTCGACCTGCGCAGGCGTCGCCTCGACGAGCAACGACACGCCGAGCGTTTTCGCCGCCTCCATACACTCGCGATGGCGCGCGGAATAAAGTCCGTCCACCAGCGCATGCTTGGTATGCGTGTTGAAGATCCAAAAATGCGCATCCGCCGGCAACGGCACCGTATCAAAACGCGGTCCGCGGCAGTCGATGAACACCAGATGGCTCTCCTTGCCGAAACCCGACACGCCTTGGTCGAGGATGCCGCAAGGCACGCCGACGAAGTTGTTTTCGGCATGTTTGCCGATCTTCACGAGCGTCTCGCGATCCACGTCCTGTCCGGTGAGCGCCAGAAACGCCAGGCCCGACGCCAGCTCGATCGCCGCACTGCTGGAGAGACCCGCACCCGTCGGCAGGTCGGACATCGCCACATAATCAAAACCACCGGGCACCTGCAGCCCGAACGCCGGCATCGCAGCCAGAACGCCAAGCGGATAATTGATCCAGCTCGCCTCGCCCGTCTGCTTCACGCTCACGACCGCATCGAGCGTCACCGTCTTGCCGGTGAACATGCTAAAAAAATTCCGCTTCCCGTCGGTGCGCGGCGCGACCGCCACCCACACGCCGCGATCAATGGACGCGCCCAGCACGGTCCCGCCGTTGTAATCGGTATGGTTACCGATGAATTCGATGCGGCCCGGAGCGCGCGTGATGGCGGACGGCTCGCGGCCGTGCGTTTGTTTGAAAAGGTCGGCGATGATCTGCGTCATGGGGAGTCTGCCGGAATGCCCTGTCCGCCCCCGTGGCGTCAACGGTCTTTCGTCACTCCCTCAAAACCCGGCGGCGGTTCTCCCTGCGCACCTTTTGTCACGAGCTGCAACAGATAGGTCATCGCCTCCATCCGCGAAATGCCCCGCTGCACCATCAGTTGATCGCAACGCTTCATCAATTGGTCGGCCATGATCGCGGCCGCCGCCGGAGACGGCGTTCCCAGCTTCGTGCAAAGTTGTATCAGTTGTTCGCGTTCGGTCATGGCAAGTCGACGAGCTCGATGAACCCTTCGCGACCCGGCTCGGGCGCGAGCAACGCCACCGGATCCAAGCCGAGCTTTGAAACCATCGCCAGCCCGATAAACCCGCCCGCTCCATCAGCCACGACCGAGCGCAACTCCCCCACCCGCTTCTCGCCCTGCAGCAATGCCGTCGGCACCGCTACCGGCGCACGCCCACCGGCGCGCACCCGCACGAGCCGCCGCCGCACCGTGCCCATGGCCTTGAGCCGCGCCATCACTTCCTGCCCAAGGTAACAGCCCTTCGTGCAGGAAATCCCAACCGCATCCAGCCCGCCCTCGTTTGGCAGATCACCGATGCCGATGTCTTGCGGCACCAGCGGAATCCCCGCCACGATCCGCAAACGATCCAACTCCTCCGTCGATATCACGGTGCGCCCGTCCGCCACCGGCGTGCCGACCGGCTGCAACCATTCAAAACTCACCCCGCCATCACGCCGTCCACGAAAAACCACCCCGCCCCCCGCCACGCGAACAAACTCCCCCACCCCCGGCACCGAGCCGGCCTCCTTGGCCAGCCAAGTATCCGCCTCCGCACCACCCACAGCCATGCCCTGCCAATCCGCCGTGACGTCCGCGATGCTAACATCATCAGCGATGATATAGCCCTCCAGCCGCTCACGAATCACCGCCGCACTGCTTGAAAAACTGATAATCCACACATTGTCAGTGGCTTCCCGAAGCACAAAACTATCCGCCAAGACCTTCCCCTTCTGATTAAGCCACAAACCATACGCGACCGGAGCTAGTGCAGAGGATCGCAATTCTTGTGTAAATTGCCCCTGCAAAAAGGATAACGCATCTTCACCGGTGACATGCAGGCAGGCGGTCAACCGGTATTGGCATAACCAGGATAACTGGGAGACAGAAACTTCGATAATTTTATCCATCTACACAAAAGTAAGTTGAATCAGTAACTGAGAGATTTTGATAACTTTATATTGACCACGATTCAGTATACGCTAGATCTAGCAACGTTAGATAAAACACTTCTCCTGCCTAGCAGGAGTTTTGGGGTAACTAAGAAAGCAAATGGCCGGTCGCTTAGGGGTAGGCGACCGGCCAACTTTTTTTCGAGATTCAGCAGTCCGCCGCACCGCATCACATCCGACGCGGTTTTTTTATGCCCGAGTAAATACCCCTGATTTAAAAGACATCCGGCTGGAAGGTAGCAACGAGCGTGAGCGAGTGGTCGGACATCCACTCGCTCACGCTCGTGGCCTCATGCGTCCCTCCTGAACGCCCACCTCAATCCCGCGTGCCACTGAACCGCAGCGCCAGCGCCGCGACCGAGGTCACCACCGCCAGCCCGGTGACCGCACTCCAGCCCCACGCGCCGAGCAGCACGCCGCTCAGCCCCGCGCCCACCGCCATGCCGATGAACATGCCCGTGAAGAGCACCGCGTTCAACCGGCTGCGAGCCTCCGGCTCGATGCTGTAGATGATCGATTGGTGCGCGATCAACGTCACCTGCACGCCCATATCAAAGCCGATCACCGTCAACCCGATCAGCCACAGCTGCCCATGCGGCGAGAGCAACGGCCCCAGCGCCATCACACCAAACGACACCGCCGCCACCACCGCACCCAACCGCGTCACCAACTCCGGCCCCTTGCGATCCGCCAGCCGCCCGGCTAGCGGCGCCGCGACCGCCCCGGCAGCGCCCGCCAGGCCAAACGCACCCGCCGCCGCGCTGCCCAAGTAAAACGGCACCCCGTGCAACATCAACGCCAGCGACGACCAAAACGCGCTGAACCCCACCGCTAACAACGCCTGCGCCCATGTCGCCCGCCGCAGTGCCGCATGCTTGCGCCAGAGCGACCACAGTGATCCCAACAACGCCGCGTAAGGCATCACCGTGGTCGTCTTCATCCGGGGCACCCAGCGCCACGTCGCCACCAGCACGAACACCGTGCTCACCGCCGCCACCACGAACATCGTCCGCCAACCCACACTCTGCGCCACGAATCCGCTCACCACGCGCGACAACAGGATGCCCAACAACAACCCCGTCATCACCGCGCCGACCACCCTGCCCCGACTCCCTTCCGGAGCCAGCGAAGCCGCGCCCGACACCACATCCTGCGCCAGCGTCGCCATCAGGCCGATGACCAAACTCGCCGCCAGCAACACCACGATGTTCGTCGCCGCTGCACTCACCGCCAACGCCCCCGTGAGCACCGCCGCCTTCACCATAATGATTTTCCGCCGGTCGATCCGGTCACCCAACGGCGCCAGCAGCAAAATCCCCAACGCATAGCCCAGTTGCGTCAACATCGGCACCAGCCCGATCGCCGCCTGCGAAGCCCCCACACCCTCCGCCATGACGGCCAACATCGGCTGGCTGTAGTAAAGCGCCGCCACGCCCAGACCCGCGATGCCCGCCAGCAGTCCAAGGAACCCTGCCGACATCGGCACCACCCCACCGACCACCGGCCCCTCGTCTTCGGTCTCGAAATTCACCCCGCGGTCATGCGTTAATTGAATAGTATTTTCCATGCCCAGAGCATAGCAGCCCTCAACTCATCCTTGAAGACGGCCCGTAGGTATATCATTTATACGCATTGCGTATGTCAAAATCACCCAAAGCCCCGAAGCCAAAACCCGCCTCCCCTGCCCGTCCTATCGCGACGTGGGGCACCGCCGACCGGCTCGACCTGCTCCAGACCTACGTGCAAATCATTGAGGCCGGCAGCCTCTCCGCCGCCGCCGCCCAGCTCGGCACCACCCAGCCCACCGTCAGCCGCCGTCTGCAACAACTCGAACGCGCCCTCGGCCGCCAGCTCCTCAGCCGCTCGACCCATCAGCTCAAACCCACCGAAGACGGCGACCGCTGTTACCGACAGGCCAAGGATCTGCTCGCCGGCTGGCAGGCCTTCGACGCCGACCTGAAAGGAGCCGACGCCGAACCCGAAGGCCTGCTCCGCATCGTCGCCCCGCACGCCTTTGGCCAACACCTCCTCGTCAACGTCGTCGCCGAGTTCATGCGCCGCCACCCACGCGTGACCATCGAGTGGGAACTCCGCGACCAAGCCCCCGACTGGGTCGCCAACCGTGTGGACTGCGCCATCCTCGTTGGCGAAGTTCGCGACCCGCTCACGGTCGCCGTGCGTCTCGCCGAGATCCCCCGCATCGTGGTCGCCGCACCCGCCCTGCTCAAGGGCGGCAAACCCCCGACCGATGCCCGCGCCCTCGCCGACCTCCCCTGGCTCGCCTTCAAAACCCACTACCAAAAGGAAGTCGTGCTCCACCGCCACTCCCCCGCCGAGACCTGCCGCCTCGCGATCCGCCCCCGCTTCGCCAGCGACAACCTCTACGCCCTCCGCAGCGCCGCGCTTCAGGGCCTCGGTGCCTGCATCATGTCCTCCTGGCTCGTCGCCGACGACCTCGCACAAGGCACCCTCATCCACCTCGCCCCCCAGTGGGACGCCCCACCGCTCCCTGTGTATTTAACTTACCCCTACGCCAAATACCAACCACCCCGCCTCCGCCGCTTCGTGGAAATCATGCGCGAACACCTCACCACCGCCCTCGGGGACACGGTGATCCCCAAAACGCATTTATAGGTTTCAGAATAGCCGACGACTCCCCCCCGTGGGCAAAAGCCCGCAGCAAGTGCCTCACGAAGACCGGATCAAGATCGAACAATGGGACCGAACCAAGGCCATTCCCCTTTGGATCCAACCCAGTCCCGTCTTTTGCCCCACCATCGCGAGTCCCCATCGGCGAATCACTCCAAGCGATGCTTCCAATAGCCGGGCTCGCGCTTAAACAGAGCCCCCTCGATGACCCAAACAAAGTCCGTCCGGTCGATGTAGATAATGGCGTAAGGAAACGGCATACGGAAATGACGCCGCGCGGGCCCCACAATAAACCGATACCGCTCAGTCAACTCACTTACCTCCTCCAGTAGATCGATGATCGTAAGATTAAACCGCTGACCCAACACAGGGCTGATGTCCGTGTGATACCGGGAGTCAGCCGTAAACCCAAAGTCTGCCTACCGGTGAAAACGATAAAGCTTCACAGCCCGACGATCTTGCGGATACGTGCGGTGACTTCCTCACCCGAAATACCGGCCTCACGCCCGCTTTCGATGTCAACGATACGACATTTCATGCCCGCCTGCCAATCCCCGACAAAAACCAAGCACCTCAACCTGAACCGACCGCTCAAAAATGTAACACCTAACGACACGACTCCGTCGAATCGCACCACTCATCGAAAAACGGATGGATCCCGCTGAGATCGCCGACTTCGTGTCCTACGTAAGCAGCGCCTTCGCCTCGGCCATCAACGGTGCCTCCTTCCGCGTCGACGGCAGCCTGGTCCGCAGCATGTTTGAGGCAGTCGGACGGACGGGGCACCTTTGTCCCGGTCATCCATCCCCATGGATGGCTGACCAGAGTTCAGTTTGCGTGGACCGGTTTCATCACAATGGCAGCAGGACGTGAATCGATCGCGGCAAGGCTGGTCGCGACGAGCCGGGCTATTTCTCGGGCGCCGTGTTCGGTGAAGTGCGTGCGGTCGCCTTTGCCGGGTCGGTCGGCGTTGTCGGGCTGGTTCATCGTGAAGGCGTCGGAGCCGGTCTCGCCGAGTTTTTGGTAAAGGTCGCCGCTGAGCGTGTAGAGGTCGATCACCGGGACGGAGAGTTCGGCTGCGACCGCTTTCATGGCGTCGGCGTAGGCATTGAGTTCGGTGGTGGGCGCTCCGTTGGTTTGAAACAACCGGCGACGCACGGGAGTGACCAAGATTGGCTGAGCACCGATCGCGCGAGTTTCAGTGATGTAGCGGCGGAGGTTTTCGCGGTAGTCGGTGGCGGCGTCGGTGGACTCGGGGTTAGCCTTGGCGTGCGAGTCGTTGTGGCCGAATTGAATCAGGATGTAGTCGGGTTTGGCCGCGAGTGCGCGGGCCCAGCGGTCGGGCGGGAAGGTCTTGGTGCTGGCACCGCCCTTGGCTTCGTTGATGACGAGGGTGTCCTTGGCGAGAAACTCGGGCAGTAGTTCGCCCCAGCCGTGTTGGCGAGAGTTGGCGGGGTATTTGCAGACGGTCGAGTCGCCGATGAGGGCGATTTTGATTCCTTCGGCGGCGGCCGGGAGAATGGCCGAGGCGCAAAAGCACAGCAAGATAGAGAGGATGCGGGTTTTCATGGGATAGAAATGATGAAGGTTTTTACGGGTGAAGCTCGACGTGCGCGGTGCTGACGATGAGGTTGCGGTCATCGATGAGGTTGAAGTAGTAGGTTGTCGTGCCGGGCGGGAGAGCGGCGACCACGCGCTCATCGTTTATTGTGGCGGGGGCGGTTTCCCAGACGCGGTCCTGCCAACGTCCGGAGCTTCGGGTGAAGTTGAGCTCGGCACGTTTCAATGGCGTCGTCGATGTGTAGCTCGCCCATGCGGAGTGGTTTTCGGTTCCTTGTTTAACGACATGGGCCAGCGGAGCGCCTTTGCCCACGATGCTGTCGGCGAAGGCATGGATCTCCTCCGGGTTTTCGCCGGCCCCGCCATGTCCGTGCGGCATGCGCAAGCGCAGGCAGATCGACTGTGTGCCTGGTGCGCTACGATACGACTGCTGCCATGCTTTCATGGTGAAGGCGAAGTCGTTGCTGCCGGCGACCCAGAGCAGCGGGGTCTTGGCTTGGGGCAGGCGAACGGCGGGGTCCCAGAGCGCACGCCAAGCGGCGCGTTGTTCCGGCGTGCCTTTCTGTCCGACGAAGGTGGAGCCGTCGTCTGATTCTTCGGAAATGAAGCCGCAGCCGTAAACGGGCACGGCGAATTTCAGCCGGGTGTCGATGGCGGCCACGTTGGAGATGACAACGCCGCCCCATGAGATGCCGGTGGTGCCGATGCAGTCTGCGTCTACTTCGGGAAGCGAGGCGAGCAGCGAGTGAGCGAGCATCGTGTCGGCGATGGCGTGATACATCCATTGGTCGGTGACCGGCCAGTCCAGCTGGGGGATGTCGGCACGGCGCGGACCTCCGTCGGGGTTGCGGGTCCACGCGTTGTATTTACCGACGGGTAACTGGCCTTCGTCGTCGAAGGCGATGGCGGCGTATCCGCGGCTCACCCACAACTTCACCCAGTCGGAGAATGCTGTGCCGCCGGCGCCATGCACGAGCACGATGCCGGGGACTTTGTGTTCGGGCGAAGCATCGGCTGGAACGCCGTAGTAAGCGAAAACCCGGGTGGGTTTTCCGCGCCAAGGCAGGCCGTCGAAATAGACTGCGTGCAGGCCTTCGACAGCGGGAACTTCGGGTGCTGTTGCGGAGATCGCCGGGGGCTGAGAGAGCGCGGTGATATCCCAAGCCGGCACTGAGGCGTTCGCGGTCGCAATCAGGCCAAGTCCGCTAAAGACGATCGCCCGGATAAACGGTTTGGCGATTTTACTCATTTTCCCTGTGTCTAGCCGCTGAGGTATCGGGAGAGCCTGGGGGATGGGCATGGTTACTTCACTGGCTCGGCGTGGACCTCATGAGCGTAGGCGGGAATGCCAAACAACAAAGGTTCGGCTGCCGTTTCCTGAGCACCGATGTCGGGTGACTTGCCGCTGAAGCCGTCGTTGAAGTTGGGTATGATCACTCCTCCATCAAAGCCGGGGCTCGAGGGGGCCAGACCGAAGTTGAGGCTGTCTCTGGGATTGGTATCGGCAAACACGGGCAGGGCATGAATGGCGTGGGTATAGTTGCCCGAGGCGACGTCGGGCAGGTTGCTCAGTAAATCGTAGTCGAGGTCGTTGGTCGGGGAATATTTGTGGTCGATGACGCTGAAGGGGTTTTTTGAGTGATTGCCCATCGAGGCGATGACCACTTGTTCGAGTCCGGCCACGGTTTGCCAGATGTTGTTGCGGCTGACGGTTTGTGTCATGCGCCCGCCCCAGTCGGCGAGAGCCCAGGCCGCACCAAGGGGCCGGGTTGCGCCTTTGGGTTTCGGCTGAAGCAGGGTGTTGTGGAAATAATAAACCCGCCCGTCACCAAAGCCGCGGTTGTTGCCCAATTTTCCAAAGGCACCGGTGTTGTCCGCTCCATCGGAAGGACCGGAGTGGGATCGGGTGAGTCCGAGCACATTGCGAAAAACGTAGAGCGGTCCAACGCTGCATGATGCGGTGGCGACACCGGTGAAAGTGGTGTCGAGGTAGTTGCTCCAGATTCGAACATTGCGACTGCCTCCTTCGATTTCCAGCGCATCATCGATGGAGTTGCGAACGATGTTTCCATAAACGTCCGAGTCGGGGCCGGGGAATCCTTCGGCGCTGAAGTTTGCGCCGCCGCCGATGCCATCATTAAAACGATGCTCTTCATCGCTGGTCACTTCATTGAAGCGGATCACGTTGTTTCCCTTGGAATTGATGAACATGATTCCTTGGGGGCCGTTCGGATGGGCGGAGAGTTTTTCGCCGGTGATCGTTCGAGGCTGAGTCCAGTCGTTGGAGTTCGAGCGCGGGTGGTGAATGCGATTGCCTTGGATAACGATCCGGTAGACTTCGGGCGCATCGGCGCGGATGCCCGAGTCGAGATTTTTACCCCAGCCGTCGGCTGCGATTCGGCCCCAACCGCTGATGTCGCACGATTCGATCCGGACGTCGTGGGCTGCCTTGCCCAGGTAAATGGCATCTTTTTGCGCCCCGGAGAGTTTCAGGCCGCGCACGATGACGTAAGGAGCGTTGATCTGCACGCAACTCGGCGCGTTGTTGGCCACATCGATATGTGACTGGAGGTCGGGTGCGCCCTCGTAGAGCACATACCCGTCGGGCGATCCGCCTTCGGAAATGACGAGTGGAGCGGACCGGGTATCGGCGGGAAGGCGGATCACTTTTGCGATGGGCGCGGTTTCAGCCCATGTTACTGCCTCCAGCACGGTCTCCGTGGCGGATTGTTCCAGCCGCAGTTTTACTTCGTAGGCCGTTCCTGGCTTCAGGGAGACGATGCTGCCCCGGTATTCCTGATTGCGTGCGTCATACCAAAGCGGCAGCGCCTCGTGCCAGTCCGGGGAGCCCTTTTCTCGATAACTTGCCGAACAGGTATTTTCTGATGATCCACTCGGTGGAGACCAATAAAGGGAAAGGCAGACGAAGGTGGATACGGCGGACGGTGCGGAAGATTCTACCGGAGCAGGTTCCGGTTGGGCGGCCAAAGTGGGGAGCGTGGAAAAGACCAAGGGCAGGCAAATGGGGAGCAGGAGGAATCCTCTCCGGAGCATGTGTCGGGGGCCGCGTGATAGGTTTCGCAGGGGATTTGAACGGGAAAGTTGCATGATGAGATGGGGATGTTGCTCACTCATGCGAGTGGCGTCATCCTGTGGCGGTCCGGGCGAGTGCCGGACATGGGTTTCGGGGATCTTCAGTCAGAACTCAGCGGGTCGTGCCGGGAGTTGACTGGAAGATGAGGTTGTCGATGAAAAATGCCGTCGGAGAGGTATTGGCGGTCCTGAAGCGGATGCCGTTTACGCCGATCTGACTTTGCGTGGCGGGGAGCTGATTGGTGGGGGAATCATCAACGTCGCGGCTTACTTTGCGTCCGTCCAGAGTTACGCTGTAGATTCCTTTGGCGGCATCCCACGCCACACCGACATTGATTTTTTTGCCGACCGGGACTTGTTCGTTGAACGGGTAAAGGTTTTGAGTGCCGCTGATGCCTCCGGAAAACGAAAGGAGGTAACCGGGTGGGTTGTGCGTGGAGCTGTTGGTGGGTTCCGAGTTGGTCCAAATTTGAATGGCAGCAATCGACTGAGCGCGCTGAGGGTCACTATCTGACTCCAGCATGCCGAGATTGATTTCGATCAACCCGGGAATTTCAGCGGTTCCCACCACAAACAGATCAAATGAGACCGTGCCGGATGCCAGCGGTGACTTGCCGATGGGAAGGGAGAATTGGATCTGCGCCGCCTTTTTGGATTCCGTTGGCCGGGCCACATAAACACTGCGATTGCGGCCTTTGGCAAAAGGATCAGCGGGTTTGCTGGTCGCGTCGGCGACCATGACGGTATTCCCCGGAGAAGGGTCTGTCCAAATCTCCCGGGCTGATGGTGTTGATCCAGCCTGTTGGGTTTCAAAGTCCCAAGTCGCCAAGGGGGCTGCATGGGAGATGCTTGCCGCCGCCAAGGTGAGGAGGAACGAGATGATGATGCGCGAGCCCATGATGATCATCCCTGTTGATCGATGTTAAGGCGACGCTTTGCTCCCCATCGCCGGCTGCAGAGTGCCACCATGCCGACTGCTGCACTGACGAGGATCGCGGCGGTGGACGGCTCGGGGATGGCGCTCACGATGGTGATGTTGTCGATGAAATAGGAAGTGGAGGAGGCGTTGGATGAGGTGAACCGCACGGCTGTCACTCCGCTTTGCTCGGTGGTTTGGGTGAAGGTGCTGACAATCGAGCTCGTCCCTTGGGTAACGGTGTTGCCATTGAGCAGAACGGAGTAGGTGTTGGCGGTGGCGTCCCAAGAGATGGATATGGTGTTTTTTGCGCCGACCAGTGCCTGCTGATTAAAAGCGAACAAATTAGAGCCCCCGCTGATTCCGCCCATGAATCCCAAGAAGTTGCCTGCTGCGGTATGTGAACTGTCTGTTGTAGCGGTGTCGTTGGTCCAGACCTGCAGGGCTGCAATGGAGGCGGATCGCTGGGAGCTCGACGAACCGGAGCTGGGATTGCCTAAATCGATCTCGATCAGTCCCGGAGTTGTCCCGGTTCCGACTGCATACAAATCGAACGAGAACGTGCCGGCGGTAATCGCGGTCGCTGACAGCGAAAGCTGGGCTTGGGCACCGCCGGAGGTGGTCGAGGATAGATAGAGGCTCTTGTTGCTTGCACCGCCAAAAGCATCGACGGGTGAGGTCCCGTTGCTCGCTATGGTGACGGGACTGCCGAACACCGTTATGCCTCCTCCAGTGGTGGCGGCTCCTGCCGTTTGAGACTGAAAGTCGTAGTCCGTTGCGAAGGCCAGAGAGGCGGACAGCGGGAGGCAGGTTGCCAGTAGTATTTTTGCCAGTGCGGTTTTCATGATGGGTGTTCTTTGGGGGTTAAAGTCCGGTCCAGAAAGGGGAGTTGGCGTCCAGCATTTGATCGCGAGGGATGAGAGCGACGTGCCCGTCTACGAACAGGACGTTTTCTTTACCGTCGTGCGGATATTGGAGCTTGGGGAGGTAGGTGCTGAGCTGGTTGTAGCCGATGACGGATGCAAACCAGCCGCTTCCGCTTTCCCATGCACCGTCCATGATCCATGCGGTTTTCGACGGATTGACCACGGCCTTCACGTAGCGCAGAGCGACCGTTCCGCCGGCTGCGTTGTTACTTGCCGTCAATGATACGGAATAAGTTTGGCGGAGTCCCTGCAGGGCTGAGCTAAAGGCGTAGTCTGAAAATGACGGGCAGGTGAAAACCGAGCTTTTATTGATACTATCTACGTAGATCTTGTTCGTGTTATTTACGTAGCTGCCATAGTCGCTGATGACGTAATCAACCACCCCAGGCTCCGTGGCGTGATTGGATGGATTGTAAAGGCGGGAGGTTGAGAAGCGCCCTTGGTGGTCCTGGGCATAAAGCAATCCGGCAACGCCGAGCTGGCGCAGGTTGGACGCACAAGTGGAGGTTCGTGCGTTGGCGCGCATAGAAGCGGTCACTGGAATGATGATGGCGGCCAAAATTCCGACGATCGCTAGGACGGCCAGTAATTCCACCAAAGTGAATGCGCGTTTGGGTTTCATGAACGAAGAGGTATGCCGGTAATAAATGATATGATACCGGCAAAATCAAGATTAAATAATGGGTGATTCAGCTCATGTCCGACTTATTTTACCTATGGGGTAATTTCGAATTTGCCTTACCGGTAGTTTTTAATACCGGTAGTTTTATGTCAGTAAGCCAACAGCAGATCGCAAATGCCCTAAACCTTTCTATCATTACGGTTTCACGTGCATTGCGTGATCACCCTGATTTGGCCGAGGCGACCAAGGCTCGGGTTCTGGAAAAGGCGCACGAACTCGGCTATGCGAAATCCAAAAAACGTCAGGCGTCCCAGCGTCCAGTGCTGCGTCGCGCAGGCATTTTCTTATATGAAAACCTTCACGGTGAGCGCCAGGATACGCTGGCTTCGGGGGTGAAGCGGGCGATTTTCATGGCACTGCAGAAGGAGTGTCAGCGGCTGCAGGTGGAGACCACGATCGAGACGCCGGTTGCCGATGAGATGCCGTTGTCGGTGAAGAATGGCACCATCGATGTGGCGTTCATCTTTGGTCGTTATTCGGCGAACGCCGTGGCCCGTTTGAAAAACATTCCGGCGATCGCGGTAAGTAGCTTTATCGATCATCCGGGTCTACCGCGCATCGTGGCGGACAACTTAAATGGCATGCGTCTGGCCACCGAGCATCTGATTGGACTCGGCCATCGGGACATTCTTTTCGTAAGCATGGTCGATACTCACACGCGGTTGTTCGAGGAACGCGCCGACGGCTACGTTGCGGCCATGCACCGTAACGGGCTGGCTCCGGCCATGCGTTTTTGTGAGGATGCGGACGACCTGCCCTTGGCGGCCGAGGTTGCGCGCTACACAGCGGTGGTCGTGTCCAGCGACAGTGTGGGATATCAGTTACATGCCAAACTGAAGGCCTCCGGTGTAAGGGTGCCCGAGGACTGCAGCATGGTCGGCTTTGATAATCTTCCGACGGACTATCCGTATTTGCTGGATACCTACACGCCGGACTGGGAGCTGATGGGGCGCATGGCGGCGGATCTTTTGCTTTCGCAGCCGCTGAATCTCCAGGGGCAAGGGCTGGTGATCACGGTGCCGGGCAAGATGTTGGTGCGCGGTTCGGCCGCGTCTTTGCCCGAGGCTCCGGCGCGGCCCGTTTCATAACGCGAAGATCGCGCTCAAGTGCCCGGCAAGAGAGGGCATGGATATTCAAAGGGATGCCCGTGGCTGTGGCGAGGGCTGTCCGCGATAATGCGAGACGCCATTTATTCACCGTAGTGAATGAGATCCGCTCAAGGGGTGAATGGTGGCACCTCGCGGCCGACCGACGAAAAGACGCCGGCGAGCGGATCGGGTGAGAGGCTGTTCAGGCCGGAGACGACGGCGCGGGCGTTGAAGGCGGCGCCAGCGGGAGTGGTGTGGGTGCGTGCGTCAGCGAAGAGCGGCTCCACGGCTTCGGGCCCGATTTTTTCGTAGGCGCGGGCAATGATTTCATTGAGGTCGATGAAGTGTGCGCCGGCTTGCTCGGCGGCCTGGCGGGCCCAGAGAGTCCAGCTGTCGGTGGTGCGTTGGATGGTTTTGCCGTCGGCGGACCAGGCTTTGCTCGGGATGCGCGAACAGACGATGGCGTCTGCTCCTTTGGCCTTGGTGGTGGTGATGAAGTGGCGCAGATACCAGCCATAACTGTGCACGGTCTCTGGCTTGTTGGTGAGGATGTTGAACACGTCCAGCGTGTCGTCGCTGTTGTTGCGCAGGGAGCCACGGCAGCGTGTGGCGCTGGTTACAGGCGGCTTTTCGTCAACATGCGAGGCGTCGTTGTGACCGAACTGCATGATGACGGTGTCGCCCGGGCGCAGTTGGGCGAGGATCTGATCCCAGCGGCCTTCGGAAAGGAAGGTGCGCGTGGAACGGCCGCCGACGGCACGGTTCACGAGGTTGATCTTGGACGTGTCGAAAAAGGGTCCGACAGCATCACCCCAACCCATCATGCCTGCGCCGCCGGTCTTGACCGTCGAGTCGCCGATGATCCAGAGGGTGGGTAGGTCGTTGGCGGGCTCTTGAGTGGTGACGACGTTTTTCTCGACGGGCTGTTCGTCAACCTTGGCGGCTGGTGTGGGAGCCGTGGCCGAGGTCTCGGTGCGGAGCGCGGCGTTGAGGCGAGGGGCGATGCCGCCGAGGGACTGCGCGACAAGACGGGCCATCTCACGCGCGCCGTGTTCGGTGAAGTGGGTGCGGTCGCCTTTACCGGGACGGTCGGCGTTGTCGGGCTGGTTCATGGTAAACGCGGTCGACCCTTCTTCGCCCAGCTTTTGGTAAAGGTCGCCGCTCAGCGTGTAGAGATCGATGACCGGGGCGGAGAGTTCGGCGGCGACCGCTTTCATGGCGTCGGCGTAAGGTTGCAGCTCGGTGGTGGGCGCTCCGTTGGCTTGAAACAACCGGCGGCGGACCGGGGTGACGAGGATCGGTTGCGCACCGATGGCACGCGTTTCGGCGATGTAACGACGGAGGTTTTCGCGGTAGTCGGCGGCGGCGTCGGTGGATTCGGGGTTGGTCTTCGCGTGCGAGTCGTTGTGGCCGAATTGAATCAGGATGTAGTCGGGTTTGGCGGCGCGTGCGCGGTCCCAGCGGTCGGCGGGGAATGTCTTGGTGCTGGCGCCGCCCTTGGCTTCGTTGATGATGGTCGTGTCGGAGACGAAAAACTCGGGGAGGAGTTCGCCCCAGCCGTGTTGGCGGGAAGTCGCGGGGTATTTGCAGACGGTGGAGTCGCCGATGAGGGCAATTTTGATTCCTTCGGCAGAGGCGTTCGAAACGAGCATCGCACCGAGGGCGAGGAGCAGGGGTAGTTTTAGGGACATGGTGTGTAGGTATTATGAAGAAGGCAGAAGGTCGCGGATGTTTACCGGCAGGCCGGTGGCCATGGAGCGGTTGGCGGCGATGCCGGTCATGATGGACATCGCGCCGGCTTCGTGGCCGGCGGCGCGGTGCAGCGGGTCGGTGATGGTCTCGCCACTGAACAAGTCGTGGAGGAGCACGGTATCGGCGCCGCCGTGGCCGCCGCTGTTAGTCTCGGGGATGTCGATCTTTTGCGGCTCACCCCAGTGCGGACGGAAGAGCAGGGTGGTGGGCTCGACGATTTTGTGCGCGGAGCTGCCGAGGATGTTTTTGGCGAGGTTGTGATCGCCTTCGCCGGCGCTGACGTAGGACTTTTCGGTGACGTCGATTTCGAGCCGGCCCTTGGTGCCGTTGAAGGCGACGCGGTAGCCTTCCCACGGGGCGAAGGCGACGAGGTGGTAGGTCATGACGGCGCGGTTTTGATAGCGCACCATGACGCCGACGTCGTCTTCGATGGAGATGCCGTCGCCGAAGACGTTTTGGTCGCGGATGTAGCCGTCGGCTTTTTCGCAATCGAGATACATGCGCTTGAGGGAAGCCTCCTTGGTCATGTCGAGGGCGAAGGGATCGCCTTTGACGTTGGCGTCGCCGGTGCCGCGGACGTAGCTGCGGGGTTCGCCGCGGCTCTCGGCGTTTTCGCGGCCGTAGAAGCGCAGGTCGCCCATGGCTATGACGGTCTCGGGGCGGCTGTCGAGCCACCAGTTGACGAGGTCGAAGTGGTGGGTGGACTTGTGCACCATGAGGCCGCCGCTGTTGCGCTTGTCGCGATGCCAGCGACGGAAGTAGTCGGCGCCGTGATTGGTATCGAGCACCCACTCAAAGTGCACGGAGGTGACGGTGCCGATGAGGCCGGATTGCAGGAGCTCCTTCACCTTGGAGTTACGCGGGGCGTAGCGGTAGTTGAAGGTGACGCGCAGGTTTTTGCCGGTGCGCTTTTGGGTCTTAAGGATTTGACGGCACTTGTCGCTGTCCACGGTCATCGGCTTTTCGGTGATGACGTCGCAGCCGGCTTCCATGGCGCGGCAGAGGTATTCGTGGTGCGTGCGGTCGATGGTGGTGACGATCACGATGTCGACCCGGTGGTCGCGGATCATCTTCTCGAAATCGGCGGGGGCGTAAGCGGGGAGATCGAGGCCGGCGTCAGCCAGCCAGGCGGCCATGCGCAGAGGATTGATGTCGCAGACGGCGACGAGTTCGCAGGTCTCGGCGTAGGTTTTGGTGATGGCCTGGCGAAACATCTGCGAGCGGCTGCCGGTGCCGACGATGGCGTAACGGGTTTTGGGATTCACGGGGTGATCATCCTACCCGAAAGTCCGTGTTTAGGGTATTGCAGGATCGATCATTTTATTGATGCAGGCGCTCATGATGTGGGTGCCGCACAGAGAATATCGGATCGGATTCAGGTCAGCTGTTGTGATCCATCCATGCTTTCGGTGGCATGCCGCAGATCGCTCGAAAAGCCCGTGCGAAGGCGCTGACGTCGCTATAGCCCAGATACTGGGTGATGGCTTCTTGTGTCCAGTGGGAGTGAAGACAGCGCTGGGCGGCTTCGATTCTGAGTCGTGTCAATTCCGACTTGGGCGATGGTTTACCGGCTGCAGCGAACAACCTGCGTAAGTGGGACGGGGAGATCCCTACCGCTTTGGCGGCATCGGACACATCCGGCTGCTCACCGATATTTTGCTCCAGCCAATTCAGTGTCTTTTGGACAACGTCGATGGCGTCGGTGCTGACGACTGAGGGGTTAAGCCGGATGATCGCAAGTCGGGTGATTTCGATCAGCAACTGCTGCACTTGCAGGGAGGCTCGCGGGGTTTTGGCCGCCGAGTCGTTCCAGACCGCTTCCAGACTGGGGGACAAGTCTTGATAGTCCTTTTTGCTTATCTCCACGAGTGTCGGGCGTGCGGGAGGAGCACAGTCACGCAGCTCATCCGGTGCATCTCGAAAATGCAGAACGAAAACCTCGGAGACTCCTCCCTCCTTGTCTGTCCATCCATGAGAGGAGTCTGGTGGCGATATATACAGTCTGTGGCCGCTTCCCAATGCCAGATCGCAGGGGACTCCATTGGGTTGAGCCTGTCCTGAAAGGATAAATTCAATTTCCCAGTAGCCGCGGGCGCGGGCGGCGATGGGTTTTCTGCCATAGGTGCGCTTACCCCGGGAAATGTAGGCGAGATTGCGAGCTCCGCTGATCATGCGCGTTAGAGTTAAGACAATGCGCGATACTGCAATAGTCCGTGATATCTATTTTTGGTATTGTGCTGGCATGGCCTAAGAGAGGGGGCGCCGCACTAGGCGTGCACCGGAAATTCTCCATTCATTTTATGCCTCGTCCACCCCTAACCCCATTGTCCACATGCTCCGCCCAACCAGACTGTTTCGATCGCATTCCGTGACGCTCGTGTCGGCCTTCACCTTGGTCGAACTCCTTGCCGTTATAGCCATCGTCGGTGTTCTGTCGGCGATCATTATTCCGGTGGTCGGCAAGGTTCGTCGGAGCGCCCAAGCCGCAGCCTGTCTGTCCAATCTGCGTCAGCTGCAGACAACCAACATACTCTACGCGACCGAGCACAACGGACGTTATCTGCCCATGCAAAATCGGGCGCAGGCGAGCGGCCAGTGGTATTACAGCGACGCCGACTTTAGCGCGCTGCTGAGTGAGCAGGGGGTTTTGGCCACCAATACCAAGATGAAGTGCCCCACGGCTGCCATCGATGAGACCCAGTCCCGCACAGGTTACGGCTACAATAAGACCGGCGTGCAAGATACCGGAGGTGTCGATGGCCAAGGTAATCATATTGCTCTTCGCCAGGTCACCCGGATGCAAATTCCCCGGCCTTCGCAGACCATCGCGTTTGCCGATGGTCTGGACGCCATTCTCGATTATACCGCATCCGACTCCTATGCCGGTGAGGAGCTCGTGATATCCATGGCTGCGGCTTACCGCCACAATAGTGCCTCCAATGTCGTTTACTGGGACGGGCGAGCGGCGCTACTCCCTCGCCAGCGTATGGCCAAGGACGCCACCGATCTGAACAAACCCCTGTGGACGCTGCTCCAGTAACGCGCGGAGCCCCTTCTTTTTCTGCCAAGCCCCGCCACCATCCCCCATCCATCCCATCATGAATACCCACGTTACGATCTCTTTTTCTGTCCGTCGCCTGGCCGCCTGCATAGGGCTGGCGCTGGGCGGGATTTTTGCGACGACCGTCGCCAGCGCATCGGCCTCGTCTCTCATCAACGATGATTTCAATGACGGCACCCGCACCGGTTGGTTTAATGCCAGCTCGGCAGGAGGCCTGTCTGCGTCCACCGGTGCGCTCGTCTCCACGAGTGGTTCCCCGACGATCATTGTCTATTTCTCAAGCACAATCCTGGCTGTTGGCGAATCGCTGTCGCTGTCCTTCGACTTTTCGGCCGCGGGTATCGTCTCCACCGACGTTGGGTTTCGCTTTGGTCTGGTGAGTTCATCGGGGACGTCGAAGGTCGCCGTCGACAACTTCGGGTCTTTCGACTTCGATGCCTATGAGGGCTACCGCGTGTCGACCAATCTTGGTTCAAGCGCGGCCTCAAAGACCGCAATCTACAAGGGCAGTGGCACGACCACCTCCCTTTTTGGGGGAAGTGAATGGGCCGCCCAGATAGGCGGCAGCACGGCCGGAGTGAACCTCACCTCGGGAACCACGTATCAGGTAACGTTCGAGATCGAACGCACCGGGGAAACGTCGGTGGCGATGAGTTTTTCGATGAACGACGTCGTCATTTCCTCATCGGTGGATAATGCAGCCAGCAATTTCACCTTCGATACCTTGGGGTTTTATAAGGGCACCGGTGCAGCCACCTCCCTGACGTTCGACAACGTCAGCCTTGTCCACTCGGCGATTCCCGAGCCCGCGAACCTGACGACCTTACTCGGCGGTCTGGCCGTGGCCGCGACCTTGCTGACGCGCCGTCCACGTGGGCGTTCCGCCGTTTGATTTCATCTCCCCGCACAATCCCCCGCACCCAGTTCACCCTCCTCATGATTGCCATCTCCCCCGCTCTCCATTTCGTCCGGCGTCAGGTATTGGGCGCGGTGCTTGTGATGTCCGGCGGTCTTTTCCCCGCTGCCACCAGCGCGTCGCAGATCAACCTCGTCGACGACGATTTTGACGCGGGCTCGCGGGCGGACTGGTTCAACTCGAGCACAGCGTTGGGACTCTCCGCGTCGACCAACGCGCTCGTCTCGACCAGTGGATCGCCCACCCTGGTTCGCTATTTTCCGCTTCAGACTCTGGCGGTCGGCGAGTCATTGATCTTGTCATTCACGCTGTCGGCTACGGGCCTGTCGGACAAACTCTACGGCTTCCGCCTGGGCCTGATGAGATCGGGATCGAAGAGGGTATCCACGGATGATTTTGGTGCCACGGTTTCCTTTGCTGATTACCAAGGCTATCGCCTGGTCACCAACCTTGGATCGAGTGCGGCATCCTCGACGGTATTCCAGAAGCGAAACGACACGTCCACCAGCAGCCTGCTGGGAGGCACCTGGAGCAAGGTCGGGAATAGCACCGTCGGCGTGAATTTTTCCTCCGGAACCACCTATCCTTTCGTGCTCACGCTCACCCGCATCGATGGCGCGTCGCTGGCGATGAGCGTTTCCATCAACGGCGTGGTTCTCTTGTCTGCCGTCGACAACGCGGCGACTGCCTTGGCCTTTGATACCATTGCAGTCTTCAAGGATTCGTCCGCGGCCGAATCCTTGACCTTCGACAATGTTAGTCTCGCCTACGGCAAGTCGGTTTCGCCCGCCCATTGAATCGCTCCTTTGATCACGTGAAAAAGCACAGCAGTGCGGTTCGTTCGCCTTGGTGGCAAACGGGTCTGGGGTTGGTCGCAGTTGCCTTGTTTGTCGCGAGTTGTCGGAGTGTTGGGGCGACGCCGGACGTCGCGCCGCCGGCCCACGCCGCCGCTCCTCCTGCCCGGGCGGTGGCCACTTTCCAGTCTGTCGGCCTGTATTGGTCGCCCGGACAAGAGCCCGGCGATTGTTCGGTATCGTATCAGAAAATCGGTGACACCGGCTGGCGCGATGGCATGCCGCTGTGGTTCGACGCGCGCGATGGTGAGTATCGCGGCAGTCTGGTGGGCCTGGAGCCTGATGCGCGCTATCGCGTGCGCATGGTGTTGAATAAAGGTGCAGCCTCCACCGAACTGGAGGTCGCGACTTGGCCGGAGAATCCCCCCATTGCCCGGGTGGTGACTTTGCCGGCCGGGATTCTCACGACTCCATATGTCATCGATGAAGGCGGTTCCCCCGCGGGCTACGTTCTTTATCAGGCATCCGATGCCGGTGGCACCACCATCAATGTGGGCGGGGAGTCCGATCATTGCGTGCGAGTGAAGTCCTCTTATGTGATCATACGCGGGCTTCGTCTTGAGGACTCGGCCAGGCACGGCCTCGTCATTGAAGGAGACCGGCACGACATCGTGATCGAGCATTGCGACATCAGCGGTTGGGGACGCATCGCACCCGATGGCTTTGGAGAAAACTTCGACTCGGGTATTTACGCCAACACGCCAGGCACGGCCCGTCTGGTCATCCGTGACAACCGGATTCATCATCCCCGCTCCAACTCCAACGACTGGTCGCAGTCGCGGGCGAATACGGGTGAGAAACTTTCCGCCCATCCCAATGGCCCGCAGGGGATTTTTATCCGCGGGAGCCATGGCAACAACGTCATCTGCCACAACGAGATTTTCAGCGACGAGTCGCACCGGTTCAACGACGGCATGGGCGAGTGGAACAACTACAGTAACGCCGGGTTCCCCGGTGCCGATTCCGATATCTGCAACAATGTTGTCACCAACGTCGCCGACGACGCGATGGAGATCGAAGGAAGCGGGCGCAATGTGCGGGTGTGGGGCAATCTCATCGACCACTCCTATCAAGGCATCGCCGCCGCCGTCTGTAATGCGGGGCCGCTCTACATCTTTCGCAACGTCATGGGTGTTTCGCGGAAAACGGTTGATGTTGAGGCTGGCGGAGACAACCGCGGTTCGTTTGCCAAGTTGGGCGATGGAAAGGGCTTTGGCGGTGGTCGCATTTATTTCTTCCATAACACCGCGCTTCAGCCCGTCTCTCCGGCCGGGATTTCTCTGGGGGCGCGCTGCGGAGTGGCGGACTGGGGCGGCCCCATGGTTCAGGTTGTGACGAGGAACAACATCTGGTGGATGGCACCGCCGACTGGCGGACATAGCAGCTATGCGATCAGCAGTCGCACGGCGACGGACACCAATGATTTCGATCACGACCTCTACACCGGCATCGTGCGTGGCACGACCCCGGCCGAGCCTGATGGCATCCAGGCTGAACCGAACCTTCTGCCAGGCTCGGTGCGCACTTCGATGACGCCCGTGTCATGGCCTTATCTTTCGCCCGCGAGTCCAGGTTATGGGAGAGCGGTGGCGTTGCCCAATTTCAACGATATGCCCGCCGGTGGATCGGCGGACATAGGCACCGCCCAGACGGGTGTTCCCGCTCCCTGGATCGGCATACGGCAAGTTCCATCCGGGGCGATGCAACGGGATATAAAATGAGCGCAGTCGGACGGGGATCCATGATGTTTGTGCGCACAAACATCATCAGGTGCTCAAGCGTGCCGGCTCTGGTTATCCGCTATTGGAGGAGAGCGGGAACCGCTTCGATCCGTTTCTTATGCAGAGAGGCATGGTGGCGGAGTGAGGAATAGGGCTTTCCACTTCCTGGCGTCTCTGGGCGGGGTGTTCTTTACGCCTTTTCCATCTCGGCGAGTTCGTCGGTGGCTTTTTCCCACTCGGCGGTCGCGGCGGTGATCAGGTCGGTCATGGCACTCAACTCGCGGTTGAGGTGCTGGAATTTGCCTTTGTCAGCGTAGGTCTCGGGGGACTCGAGCGCGGACGTGATTTCGGCCTGCTTCGTTTCCAGATCCACGACCTTCTTCTCCAACACGCCGACGTGTTCGCGGAATTTGCGGATCTCGTTGGCGCTAGGCTTCGACTTGACCGGACCCGAGGAGACGGGGGCGGCTTTCTTGGTCTCAATCTGTTTCGGACGGTTGTCGGAGAGGCCGGAGGTGAGGGCGGCGCGGGCGTCGGTGGACTTGGATTTATCCAGGTAGTAATCGTAGTCGCCGGCGTAGTGCGTGAGCTTGCCGCTGTGAACGTGGAGCACGTTTTTCGCGAGGGCCTTGATGAAGTGAACGTCGTGCGAGATGAAGATCAGCGTGCCTTCGTAGGCGCGCAGGGCCATCACGAGCGCGTCGATCGACTGGATGTCTAAGTGCGTCGTGGGCTCGTCCATGAGGAGCAAGTTGGGCGGACGAACCAGGATGCGCGCGAGGGCGAGGCGGGTTTTTTCGCCGCCGGAAAGGACGGACACGGGCTTGTGCACGTCGTCCTTGCGGAAGAGGAAGGCGCCGAGGATGGCGCGGGCCTGTTGCTCGGTGAGCTGGTTTTCGTTGGTGCGCAGCTCCATCACGTTTTCGAACACCGTTGCCTCGGCGTTCAAGTTATCGAGACGGTTCTGGGCGAAGTAGCCGGGGACAACGTTGCTGCCGAGTTCGCGCGTGCCACCCTGCGTGGGGATGACGTCGGCGAGGATTTTGAGGAGCGTGGATTTGCCGGCGCCGTTGGGGCCGATGAGCACGATGCCCTGGCCGCGCTCGGCGGTGAAGTTGAGGTCTTTGTAAACGACGTGGTCGCCGTAGGCCTGCTGGATGTGTTCGAGTTCGATGACCTTCAGTCCAGAGCGCGGGGGCTGCGGGAACTTGAAGTTCATCTTGCGCAGTTCTTCGGTCGGCTCCTCGACGGCGACTTCCTTGAGGCGCTCGATTTGTTTCTCTTTCGATTTCGCGCGTGAGGCCATCGAGGCCTTGGCACCGAAGCGGTCAACGAAGACCTGCAAGTGGGCGATCTCGCGTTGTTGGTTTTTAAAGGCGGCGGCTTGCTGGGCTTTGCGGGCTTCTTTCTCGACGAGGAAATTGTCGTAGTTGCCGTGGTAGTAATGAAGCGTGCCGGCGCGCAGCTCGAGCATGCCGGTGCAGAGGGCGTTCAAGAAAGCGCGATCGTGCGAGATGACGACGAGGCCGCCCGGGTAGCGCGTCAGGTAATCCTGGAACCAGAGGAGGGCTTCGAGATCGAGATGGTTCGTCGGCTCGTCGAGCAGGAGTAACGCGGGTTCGGCGACGAGGAGTCGGGCGAGGTGGGCACGCATGACCCAGCCGCCGGAGAAAGTTTTGGCGAGCTTGTCGGCGTCGTCGGGCTTGAAGCCAAGGCCGTCAAGGATTTTGCGGGCGCGGGGCTCGAGCGTGTAGTCGATGTCGTAGTCGTCGTCGGTGGGCTCGAGCTTTTTGCCGCTCGTGGCGATGTGGAGGATGGTCTCGTCGCCGGCGGGGGCGGATTCCTGCGGGAGGTAGCCGAAATCGGCGCCGCGTTCCCACTCGATGGTGCCGGTGTCGGGCTTTTCCTCACCGAGGATGAGACCGAAGAGCGTGGATTTGCCGGCGCCGTTGGGGCCGATGAGGCCGAGGCGGTCGGTGCGGGCAATAAACAGCGAGACGTCAGAGAAGAGTTCGCGTGTGCCGTAGGACTTGGAGACGTCTGCAATCGTTAACATAAAACGGGACACCCAAGCGGCCGGTGCTCCATCGGTCAACGCCTCATCCTGATACCTCTTATGATGGGGTTTTCTAGGCGGCGGCGAGTTTGAGCAACGATGCCGCCGTGGCGCGGGCCGAGCGGGCGGGCGCGGTCGTGCAGGTGGCGTGGGCGGCGATGATCGCGCCGTCGATCAGGAGGCCGAGGGTGTTCGCCAGTGATTCAGCGTCCTTGGCTCCGGCGGCCGTGCAGAGATCCTTGAGCGCCGACAGCACGGCGAGTTTGTGGTGCCATGCGGTCTGGTGAATCGGATGCGCGGGGTCGGGATATTCGCTGAGGGCGCGGATAAATGCGCAGCCGCGGAATCCCTCGCTGCCGAACCAGCCCTCGACCCAATCGAAGACGGCCAACAGGCGTTGTTCGGGGTCGAGACCGGCTGCCTCGACCTTCGCGATGATGGATTGCCGGAATTCGCAGTCCCGTTTTTCCAGCACCGCAATGATCAGCTCCTCTTTGGAGGCGAAGTGGTTATAGAGTGTCATCTTGGCCACTCCCGCTTCGGCCAGGATCATGTCGATGCCCACGGCCCGGTAGCCGTCGCGATAAAAAAGACGCCACGCCGTGGCCATGAGATGGTCGCGTTTGGGCGAAGAAATATCGGCTGCGGACATGGCTTTACCGTGCGGAATCCCCTGCGTTGCGCAAGAAAATAGACAGGTCTGTCTATTTTGTGCTTGCGTGAAGATAGACAGGTCTGTCTATTGATGGCCTCAGGCACACACCACCATGGCTCAGCAATTCCTCAACACGTTTTTGACCGGTCCGGTTCTCGGGCAGCAGGAGGCCAGTTACGGGCGTTCGCAGCGGGTCCCGGCGACGTCGGCTCCCGATGAGCTGGGGATGGGCGAGGCCGAGTTCATCGGACAGCGCGACAGTTTCTACATCGCCTCGGTCAACCCGAACGGATGGCCCTACATTCAACATCGGGGCGGTCCGGCCGGTTTTTTGAAGCTGCTGGATGCGCACACGCTGGCGTTCGCCGATTTTTCAGGAAACCGCCAATTGCTCACCGCCGGTCACGTCACGGCCAACGACCGCGTGGTGTTGTTCCTGATGGATTATCCTCATCGTGAGCGGTTGAAGATCATCGGCCATGCCGAGATCGTTTCCGCGCAGTCGGATCCCGCGCTCGCCGCCGCGCTCACGCTTGAAGGTGCGTCCGCACAGCGGGTCGAGCGGGTGTTTAAGATCCGCGTGACCGGCTTCGACTGGAACTGCCCGAAATACATCACGCCGCGCTACACGGCAGAGGAAGTGACCGCCGCCGTCGCGCCGTTGCACCGCCGTATCGCCGAACTCGAGGCCGCACTGAAGGCCCGCGGCTGAACGCGATTTTTCCAACTGCCATGAACATCCGTCCTCCGCTTCCTCCCTTCACGGAAGAAACCGCCCGCCAAAAAGTCCAGGAGGCCGAAGATGCCTGGAACAGCCGCGATCCCGAGCGTGTGTCGCTCGCCTACACCTTGGATACGGAGTGGCGCAACCGCTCCGACTTCGTGAGCGGCCGCGCGGCGGTCGTCGAATTCCTGCGCGGCAAGTGGCAGCGCGAGCTCGACTACCGCCTTCGCAAAGAGCTGTGGGCATTTCAAGGCAACCGCATCGCGGTGCGTTTTGAATACGAGTTCCACGACGTCACCGGCCAGTGGTGGCGGGCTTACGGCAACGAGAACTGGGAGTTCGACGAACACGGTCTCATGCGCCGCCGCTTCGCCAGCATCAACGACCTCAAGATCACCGAGGCCGACCGCAAGTTCCGCTGGGAACGCGAGGTGTGACCGCTGACCGACAGCCTCCTCACGCCCCCTGCCACGCCCATCACCTTCACGACCCTTTCCCGCCGGATTCTCCGGCGGATCATCAACGAAAACCACCAACGAAATATAACATCATGTCACGCATCACCGCCATCGATCCCGCCCAAGCCTCCGGAAAGACCGCCGAGCTTTTCACCGCCGTTAAGTCCAGACTCGGCCTCGTGCCAAACCTCGCCCGCACCCTCGGCCACTCGCCCGCCGCGCTGGAAGCCTACCTCGGCTTCAGCGGCACGCTCGCCAAAGGAGTGCTTTCCGCAAAAGTCCGCGAACAACTTGCGCTCACCATCGGTGAGACGAACTCCTGCGACTACTGCCTCTCTGCACACAGCCTGATGGGCAAAGGTGCCGGTCTTTCCCCCGAAGCGATCATCGATGCACGCCTTACCCGGGCCGAAGATCCGAAGACAGACGCACTCCTGAAGTTTGCCGCCCTCGTGGTGGAGGACCGCGGACTCGTTTCCGACGAAGCCCTCGCCTCCATGCGCGCCGCCGGTGCCAGCGATGCCGAGATCATCGAGGTCATCGCCCACGTCGCGCTCAACACGCTGACCAACTACACCAACCACATCGCCAAGACCGTGATCGACTTCCCCAAGGCAGTTGCGCTCTCCGCTTCGGTTTAACGTCACCGCATGCTCCGAAACAACCTATTTCCAGCCATGAAGCTCCTGTCATTTTCCAGTGTCGGTAAAGCGCTCGTTGCAGCGTTTGTCCTCGCCGTTTCTCTCCACGCCTCCGAACCGGCGGTGTCTTACCGCACCGTCAAAGTCGAAGGCCTCGACATTTTCTACCGCGAAGCCGGCCCGGTCGGCGCGCCGGTGGTGTTGTTGCTCCACGGTTTCCCGACCTCGTCGCACATGTTCCGCAACCTCATCCCGCAACTCGCGACGCGCTACCACGTGATCGCCCCCGACTATCCCGGTTACGGCCAGAGCCCGGCACCGACGGTCGGGCAGTTTGCCTACAACTTCGAGCACCTCACCGACATCGTCGAAGGGGTCACCCGTGAGCTGAAGTTGGAAAAATACAGCATCTACGTGCAGGACTACGGAGCGCCCGTCGGCTTCCGTCTCGCCGTGCGCCATCCGGAAAAAATCCAGGCCATCGTCACGCAAAACGGCAACGCTTATGAAGAAGGCCTCACGTCCTTCTGGGGCATCTTCCGCGACTCCTTCTGGAAAAACCCCACGCCCGAAAACGAGAAGCCGCTCGCCGACTTCCTCAAGATAGACACGACGAAATTCCAGTATCTCTCCGGCGCACGGGATTCCGAACACGTGAACCCCGACGCTTGGGTCGTGCCACAGGCCGGTCTCGACCGTCCAGGCAACCAAGCCATCCAACTCGCGCTGTTCCTCGATTACCGAACCAATCCTCCGCTCTATGACAGCTGGCACGCCTACTTCCGCGAGCACCAGCCGCCGACCCTCGTCGTATGGGGCAAGAACGATCCGATCTTCGGACCCGACGGCGCCGTCGCCTTCCTGCGCGACCTCAAACACGCCGAGTTGCACCTGCTCGACACCGGCCACTTTGCGCTGGAGGAAGACGGCGAACTAATCGGCGACCTCATGCTCCGCTTCCTCGACCGCACGGTCACGGCGACGCAGTGAAGGAGCGGATTGAAAGGTAGGGTGCGACCGCTGGGCTCACCGGTTTGGAATGCGAATGAATGGGCGTATTCGCAACGGCCTCAGCGGTTCCGCCCCACCTCAAAATAGGCCTGCTCGCGATTACCGTTTTATTTGAACCGCGCCCATTCGCGAATCACCGGAGCCCGTATTCTCCCCTCCCCCGGGGCTCCGTCTTTTTTGCGTTCCGGATGGTTACGAATGCGCGGCAGCCGGATTTTTGTGGCGTCGGGTTTCCGGGCCGCTGTAAGTCTGGGGCCTACTTTTATGAAGAAAGCCAAGCTCCAGAAGCGTCCGGAAGACATCAACGCCAAGCTCGCCGCCAAAAAAGGCCCGATCTCCCAGTTCATCGCGCACAACTACCGCCACTTCAACGCGGCCGCGTTGCTCGATTCCGCCAAGGGCTACGAGGCCCACCTCAAGGCCGGCGGCAAGATGCTCGTTACCCTTGCCGGTGCCATGTCCACCGCCGAACTCGGCCTCACCCTCGCCGAGATGATCCGCGCCGACAAGGTCCACGCGATCGTCTGCACCGGCGCCAACCTCGAAGAGGACATCTTCAACCTCGTCGCCCACGACTACTACGAGCGCGTTCCCGGCTACCGCGATCTCACCGCCGCCGACGAACAGGCGCTCTTGGACCGCCACATGAACCGCGTGACCGACACCTGCATCCCCGAAGGCGAGGCCATGCGTCGCATCGAGGCGGCCGTCGCCGAGGAGTGGGTTGCGGCCGACCAGTCCGGCCAACGCTTCTTCCCGCACGAGTTCATGTATAAGGTCATCCGCTCGGGTAAGCTGAAGAAGATGTATCAGATCGACCCGAAGAACTCGTGGATGCTGGCCGCCTGCGAGAAGAACCTCCCGATCATCGTCCCTGGCTGGGAAGACGCGACGCTGGGCAACATGTTTGCCGGACGAGTGATCACCGGTGAGATCAAGAACGTCCACACCGTGCGCACCGGCATCGAATACATGACCGTGCTGGCCGAGTGGTATACGAAGACCGCCAAGCTCCTCAAAAACGGCGAAGGCTCCATCGGTTTCTTCCAGATCGGCGGCGGTATCGCCGGCGATTTCCCGATCTGCGTCGTCCCCATGCTGCATCAGGATCTCGGCCGCACCAGCGTGCCGCTCTGGGGCTACTTCTCGCAGATCAGCGATTCGACCACGTCCTACGGCAGCTACTCCGGCGCGGTCCCGAACGAAAAGATCACCTGGGGCAAGCTCGGTCAGAAGACCCCGAAGTTCATCGTCGAAAGCGACGCGACCATCGTGGCCCCGCTGATCTTCAGCTGGGTGCTCGGCAAGTAAGCAACCGGACAACCGGAGTTTTTAACCGCGAAGAGCACGAAGAGCCACGAAGGCCCAAGCCAAAGTTTAATTCAAAACCGCACCGTAACAGGTGCGGTTTTTTTGCGGAGGCTGCCTCGAATAGACGGATACGAGATGAGCCCGAAGAAAGGACTCAACGATGACGCAGAAGAAACAGGCCGGGGACGACGTCCCGCCAGTATGACAAGGCGTTCAAGCAAGAGACGGTGAGCCCAGTGGCAGAGCAGCGGGCAGTCGGCGGAGACGACTGCGAAAGCACGGGGATAACCTCCCCTACTTCAGCGGTCGCGCAGTTGTTTACCTCCGATTTCTGAAACGGGCATTCATCGTTCGCCAGCCCTCGGCCATCCCAGAGGAAAAGACCTGAACCGATAAAGCGCGGTGCTCTCCGTGCCTCCGTGGTTCAACTGAACTCCACCAAAAAGCGGCCAACCCTTCACAGGCTTGGCCGCTTTGCTTTTGGCCGATCACGTAGGCGCAGAGGCGGCTTAGAGACGACCTTCGATCAGGCCGAGCGGGAGCGCCTGAGGCTGCTCGGGACGGGACTGGATCTCAATGCTCTTGCCGGTCGTGGACGACTTCTCGAAGGAGTGCATGACCTCGAGCGCGTGGTAGGCCAGCGCGCCGCTCGCGCGGTGCTTGCGCTTGCCGTTGCTGAGAATCGCGTAGGCAAGATCGGCAGCACCGATGCTGCGCGAGTTCATCAGATAACGGTGGCTGAAGGCCTGCGACTGCCATTCCTTGGTGGAGGGCGTCCAGAGCTGGATCGGGCCGCCAAAGGTATTCGGATCGGGGGCTTTCATCGAACCTTCGGTGCCATAGATCTCCATGGGGCTGTGACCGTGCGCATACACGTCGAAGGAGATGGTCGCAGTGATGACCGCTCCGGAGTGGAATTCCAGCGAACCCGAGTAGTGCGTGGGAATCTCGACGGGCAGCAGTTTGCCGAACTGCTCTTTGCAGGTAGCGATGCGCGGGTCGAACGCCTTGGAGGTGATGGCGCTGACGCGTTTCACGGGGCCAAGCAGGTGCACGAGGGCAGTGATGTAATACGGGCCCATGTCGAACATCGGGCCGGCACCGGTCTCGTAGAAGAAGGCCGGATTCGGGTGCCAACTCTCGGGTCCGCGGCTCATCATGAAGGCGGTGCCGCCTACGACTTTGCCGAGCCAGCCGTCGTCGATGAGCTTGCGGCAGGTCTGGAAACCGCCGCCCATGAAGGTGTCGGGTGCGCAGCCGACCAGCAGGCCTTTGGCGGCGGCGAGATCCATGATCTTTTTGCCGTCCGCCAGGCTCACCGCGAGGGGCTTCTCGCTGTGGACGTGCTTGCCGGCTTTGAGCGCGGCAAGGCTGATCTTCGCGTGAACTGCGGGGATGGTGAGGTTGATGACCAACTGCACATCCGGGTTGGCGAGGAGCTCGTCAACCGTCTGGGCCTTGCAGCCGTTTTCCGTGGCCTTGGCCTCGGCGAGCTCGGTCTTGAGGTCCGCGCAGGACACGACCTTGAGCACTTCGAAGAGTTTGGCGCCGTTGAAGTAGGCCTGCGAGATGTTGCCGCAGCCGATGATGCCGATACCGATTTGTTTAGACATGGTGGGGAGAAAATTATTTTTTGCCCTGAGCAATCTTGTGGGAAGTGAGGTAGCGATAGCTGTCTTTGACGGCCTGCATCATGTCACCTTCAAAGCTGTCGAGCTCAACTGCGATATACTCGGCATAAGCGACAGCTTTTGAGGCAGCGATGAGGTCAACCTGGCCCGTGCCCGCAGCTCGGAAAGGAATGGCGTCGCTGACCATGATCTTGCCGCTCTCGGTCGTCGCTTCCTTGAAGGTGGCCTTGTTGGAGACGATGCCGTCTTTGAAGTGGAGGGCCTTGCCGCGAACGCCGATCTCCTTGATGAACGCCGCCGGATCGAGACCAGCGCGTGCGACCCAGAAGATGTCGGCTTCGTAGAGAACCGTCTCGGGAGTTTTTTCGAGGAAGAGCTGGTAGGCGCGACGGCCTTCCACGACGGCGAGATCCCAGTCGTGGTTGTGGTAGCCGACCTGCAGACCGTGCGGCGCGAGGTTGGCGGCGGCTTCGCAGTAGAGCTCGGCCATGGCCTTCACGTTATCGAGCGAGGTGTAGTGCTCACGGAATTTGGGCGGGCAGCCGGTGATGAGATACTTGTGACCCATCATGAGGGCTTCCTCGATGATCGCGTTCTTGTTGTCGCCAATGGGGAGGCCGATGTGGGCGGTGGGTGCCTTGAGGCCAAGCTCCTTGAAGAGCTTCGCGGCTTCCTTGGCGGAGTAGCCGGGGTATCCGGCGGTCTCAACGCAACCGAAGCCGGTTTCGGCGATGGTGCGGATGGTGCCGGCGTAGTCGGCTTTCGCGAGATCGCGGACGCTGTATAACTGAACGGTGATTTGCGGTATCATGGTAGGTGAATGAAGGGGCAAGCTTGTTAAAAGCTACGTGAAGGGTTGACCATTTCTACCTTACCAGAAGATATTCCGGATACGAATTGACTAAAACTATGAACAGCTGGCGAAACCTACCCCTGCGATTGACGCAGGTTGGCTCGTATACCAGCCCGATGGGCGGAGCCCCAAAACCCGCCTCGGTGGACCCGGGGGAGATTCTGTTTGAGATCATCCAGGAGGGCTCTGTTTACGGTTTCGAGGAGACGCCCGTTTTACACGGAGAAGGCACTGTGTTTTGTCATGGTGCCGGACAGGTGACGGTTTCCGACTCCCCGCCGGAAAGCTACTACAGCTGCATCGTTGTCTGGTTCGAGTGCACCCAAGATGACTTCCAGTTGAAATGGCCCAGGTCGTTTCAATGGAAGGCCCGCATGTCGATGCATACCTTTACGGAGGAGATGCTCCAGGCGTTCCACTACTCAACGCTGGATCGAAACGTGATCGGCGGCCTGATCCTCGCCCGCCTCGAATTCGAGCTGGCGCGATCCCGCTCTCTGGAAAGGTCGCAGGACATCCACCCCCAATTGAGTCTGGCGACCGACTTCCTTAACAAAAACTACGCGCAGTCACTATCCTTGGACAACGTGGCGAAGGCGGCGGACATCAGCGTGTCTCATCTGCACATGCTGTTTCGCACGCACTTCGGAGAAAGCCCCCATCAATACCTGATTCAAAAGCGGATGCGTATCGCAGGCCACGCCCTCGCCACCAGCAACCAGTCGATCAAGGTGGTGGCCGCCGAAGTCGGCTACCCGAACGCGGAGAACTTCTGCCGCGCCTTCAGGAAATTCTTCGGCCGCTCGGCCTCCGAGTATCGAAAGGCGTATTTCCGGTAGAAAAATTCAGGCGAAGATCACAGGAAGCCGCAAGTGGGAGCCGGCGGATGTGCGAGTCACTCTCCCTTGTCCTCACCTTATTTGCCCGCGCTGCCATTGCATCCATCGGCGCCACACCCAAGCTCACGGTTCTCGCCATCATGGATACTTTCAAAATCCGGAAACGCTTCCCGCTTGTCGGCACGCTCATCGAGACCTTCGGCTTCAGCCCGGGACTCGCCTTCGCAGTCGCACTGTTCATCTCGCTCCTCTGCTTGCTGGCCGTGGTCTGGGTGGTGCGCTCGGCCCCACCGCGCACACTCTACATGACCAGCGGCCCCGAGGGCAGCTCCTTCCAACGCTGGGCCGGCGCGTATAAGGACGCACTCGCCAAACACGGCGTGACGCTCGAAGTGCTGCCATCGTCGGGCTCGCTTAACAACCTCGACCGCATGCTGACCGCCGGTCCCAACGGCGAAGTGGTCGACATCGGCTTCATCTCCGATGGCATCACCACCAAGGATCAAAAGCTGGACGGCTTGGTGTCGCTCGGCAGCGTCGGCTACCAACCGATTTGGGTGTTCTACCGCGGAGCTTCCTCAATCACCCGGCTCTCGCAACTCGAAGGCCAGCGCATCGCCATCGGTTCCGCAGGCAGCGCCACCCGGGCGATCATGCAGACTTTACTCCAAGCCAACGGCATCACCGGCGCGCCCACGGTTTTCAGCGACCTGGACGCCGCGTCCGCGGCGGATGCGTTGCTCAAGAGTGAACTCGACGCGGTGTTCCTCATGGGAGACTCCGCTTCGATGCAAACCCTGCGCAGCCTCGGCCGCGCGCCGGGCATCCAGTTGTTCAGCTTCACACAGGCCGACGCCTACGTCCGCCGAAACCCTTTCCTTAACAAAATCTCGTTGCCGCAAGGCTCGATCGACCTCGGCAAAAACCTGCCGGCGCAAGACGTCATGTTGATCGGTCCGACCGTGGAACTCGTGGCACGCAAGGGGCTGCACTCGGCGCTCTCCGACCTGTTGCTCGACGTCGCCAAACAGGTCCACGGCAAATCCGGCCTGCTCCAGAAACGCGGCGATTTTCCCGTGCTGGTCGAACACGATTTCCCGCTGAGCGACGACGCGGCGCGCTACTACAAATCCGGCAAAGGCATTCTTTATCGCGTGATCGGTTCCTTCTGGGTGGCCAGCCTGCTCAACCGCCTGCTCGTCGCCGTGGTGCCGCTGATGTTGGTGATCATTCCCGCCATCCGCCTGATGCCGGTCGCCTACCGATTCAGCATCCAGTTAAAACTCTACCGCTGCTACCGCCCGCTGCTGCGGCTCGAACGCGAAACCTACCAGCCGATCACCGCCGAACGCCTCGCCGAGTTGCTTGAGCAGATCGATGAGATCGAAAAGTCGGTCAACCGATTAAAGGTTCCCGCCTCCTTCGCCGACCGATTCTACTGGCTGCGCAGCCACCTGCTCTTCGTGCGCGAACGCCTGAAAAATTCCCGCCCGGCAGTCGTGAACTAGAGCGGTTAAGATTAAGCTGTAGCCGTCAGGGGAATCACCCAACCCGGGCGCGCCCCTACGTAGGCAGTCGGGTTTTGTAGGGGCGTGGCTTGTCCACGCCCTCAGTCATAGTTACAGTTTAACTTGAACCGCTCTAAAGCCTGGATGTGTGCGGTGGAGAAATCCCCCCGGGACAAGCCTCGGGGCGTATCATGCCTACACCGGCGCGAGCACGGCTTGCAGGGCCTTGATCAGATCCTTCTGGGTAAAGGGCTTGTTCAGCACGGTGTGAATACCCAGGTCCGCCAACGCAGCCACATCCGCCTTTTCCATGCGGCCGCTGGATACCATCATCGGCACATCAGGCAGGAGTTCCCGGGCTTTTTTGGCAAAAACCATTCCATCCATTTTGGGCATGTGGCGATCCCCGATAATGAGGGCGATCCCCTTCCCCAAAGCCTCCACTTGCTTCAACCCCTGTTCGCCATCATCGGCCGTGATCACTTGAAACTCCAGTGCTTGAAGCACGGTTCGCGAGATTTCCCGAACCGCCGGTTCGTCATCGACGATTAATATCAGGCGATTGCCTCCGTTGAAATCGAGTTTCTCGTCCATGGGCGGCCGGCTCGCAACCGCTTCCCCCTTGGCCGCCGGCAGCAATACGACAAAGGACGTGCCTTCATTCAGCACGGAAGAGACCTGCAATCCCCCGCCGTGATTGCGCACAATGCCCATCACCGTGGAAAGGCCCAGACCGGTGCCTTTGTCGGCCGGCTTGGTCGTAAAAAAGGGATCGAAAATATGCTCGATGATCGCAGGCGGAATGCCGGTTCCTGTATCGCTTATTCGGATATACACATAATCGCCCGGCCTAATTTCCGGAGAGCCACCGGCACCGTCGGAGCCCACGCAACGATTCCCGGCTTCCAGCGTGAGCGTCCCTCCGTCAGGCATGGCATCGCGGGCATTGACGCACAGATTGAGCAGAACTTGGTGAATCTGCGTGGCATCGCCCAGCACGGGCCGGACATCCTCATGCACCACCACCCGGCACTCGATATTCTTGGGGAATGAGTGCTCGATGATGCTTTGTATTTCTCCCACGAAATGACGCGGCTGCATGGTGACGCGTTCGCCATCGACCCCCTTCGCAAAAGTCAGCAATTGCCGGACCATGCCGGCTCCACGCTGGGCGCTCTTCTCCATGCCGGAGATAATGGACGATGCATCGGGATAACGCATCTTGAGCAATTCCATCCCCATGAGAATCGGGGCCAGCGCATTGTTGAGATCGTGGGCGATGCCGCCGGAAAGCGTGCCGAGACTTTCGAGGCGCTGGGTGCGGAGGTTGGAGCGTTCGGCATTTCTCCGCTCGGTGATGTCTCGCATGACGACGACCGCGCCGATCATGTTTCCCGCCACGTCCAACAGCGGATCGCCGCTCGCGGTGACCCAGCGAGGCGGGCTGTCCTTGCGAGCGATAACCATCTCGACATCGCGCACATGCTCGCCCGTGGCCGCACGCACCAACGGTATATCCTCCATCGCAAGGTGGGTCTTTCCGTCGGTGGCGTAGATATCGAAACTATCCGCCCATTTTTCCGTGGGCACGGTGAGGATGTCGGTCCCGTGCCATTCGCGGGCAACCTTGTTAAAGAAAGTGAGCTTGCCGGTCGCATCACATGCCACCACGCCTTCGGCGAGATTCTCCATCAACGAACGCAACAACTCCTGCTGCCGCTGGAGTTCTTCACCGGTCCGCTTCTGCTCGGTGATGTCTCGGGTGATCTTGGCGAAACCAAGCAGCGCGCCGTCCTTACTGCGAATGGCATTGATGACCACGTTGGCCCAAAAACGATGGCCATCTTTACAGACGCGCCACCCGGCCTCCTCGAAACGTCCGCGCGATTTCGCCATCTCGAGCGCATACATGGGCTTCCCCTTCACCACGTCCCCCTCGCAATAGAACTTCGCGATATGCTGCCCGATGACCTCCTCTGCCTTGTAACCCTTGATACGCTCGGCACCGGCGTTCCAGCTGACGATACGGCCGTCCACATTCAGCAAGAAGATGGCGTAGTCGTTCACGCCTTCGACCAGCACGCGGAAACGTTCCTCGCTTTCATGCAGTCCGCTCGTGCGCTCCGCAACCATATGCTCAAGTCTGGCGTTGAGCTCGCAGAGGGCCACCTGACTCTCATGTAGACGGTTATCGATGGACTTCTTTTCGGTCACGTCGCGGCCGACGGCATATAACAACCCGGTCTGCGGACGCGGATTCACGTGCCACGCGATCCATTTCCAAGTGCCGTCGCGGCAGCGATAGCGGTTCTCAAAATTGCAGGTAGGCTCGCCACGCATAAGCTTGGCCACCTCCGCCTTCGTCACGTCCCGGTCATCGGGATGGACAAACTCAAGGAAGGGGCGCTTGAGGAGTTCCTCCTCGGAAAAGCCCAGCAGCGTGACAAACGCCGGATTGACCCGCTGGAAAAACCCCAGGCTGCTGGCGATACCGAGCACGTCCATGGACAGACTGAAAAAATCGTCGAGTTCTCCGAGCCGCAGGTCGGCCAGTGCACGAAGTTCGTCGCGAGCCCGCCCAAGCTCATCCTGCCGGTCGAGCATGTGGTTGAAGGACTGCGCCAGCAGGGTGAATTCGCCGTTGCCCGCCACACGCAAACGCCGCCGGTGATTGCCTGCGGCAATATCCTCCACGACCTCCACCGCTTCGCCCAAAGGTTTCATCACGGCACGCACGATCCAGAAACTGCCCAAGACCGTAGTCAGCAAGGCGAGTAATCCAATGCCCAGAAGGGAGGCAAAGGCGGTTTCGGTGCGAATCAAATTTGCCCGGTTTTGATCCAGCAACTCGTTGAACGAGCTTTCCTGATATTGGCGCAAAAGCGGCCTTAATTTCTTCTGCCAGTGAGCCAGCACTTGCCGTTGAATTTGAATACGCTGATCGCCCGAATGCGTCAGATCCATCTGCGCCTGCCAGGCAACCGACATGGCCGCGAACTCACTTTCAATTCGCTTCATAAAATCCAGTTCAGCCTGCTCATCCGCCACACGAGCCAAAGCGCCTTGACTGCGGGCGATATCTGCACCGGCCTCCGTGGCGATACGGGCACGCGCTATCACCCGGGAAAATTCAGCCAACAGGTCATTTCCGAATTCGTGCGGAGAATCATCCGCTTTTCTCATCAAGCTGATTTCGAATAACGTGCCGATCCGCATGAGATCGTTCGCAATCGTCGATTCCTGCAGCGTAGACTTTTCGAACTGCTCCAAATCATTTTTGGCCCAGGTGACCTGTCGATATTCGACGACTACTCCCGTCAGGATGAGGACAAGCAGAAGCGCAAAACCAAGGATGACTTTAGTGCTGATTTTCATGGCCGAAGGGGGATATGCCAATTTATCGAAACCAGGGTGGTAGAATCGACGCCTTGAGTCACTAAATTGCAAAAAAAGCAGGCCCGTTCAATAACCTAAACTCCTGTAACGACGCCCAAAGCTCTACTTTGGATGCAAAAGCAGAATCCGACACTTGATATTTGAGGTGAATTCCCAGCTATCCATCCCCGCTTCGAGATTCCCTGCATCCATCGTTCCTGTTTTGCTTTCCCGCACCATGAGCACCCAGTTCCCCGTCAGCGATCATGTCAAAACCAGCGGCATCGTCTACTTCGCTCGCATGGTCGATAAAATCCGCCTCCACGCCGCCGGACAACTTCCCGCCGACTACGTGCCCCACCTCGGTTTCGGCGACCCCACGAGTTTCGACGCCCGTTTCTGCAAGTTCTGGGAGCTCGACTACCAACAGGTCAAAACCCGCACGCTCCAAGGCGGCACGGCCGAGGAGATTTTCGCCGATCTCTTCGCGGGTCGCCAGCCACTCAACGCCGAGCAGGTCTTTGTGTGGAATCTCTTTCTTCTCAAACGCGGCTGGCGCGACAGCGGCACGCCCGGCGTCATCGAGGGCATGAGTGCCTCAGGTCTCTCCGGCCGCGCCGACATTCACACCTACGTCGATCTCCACGACGCCGAAGAAGGCCGCGAGCCGCTCGCCAAGCTGGGTTGAGCCCTCTTGGCGGGCACCTGGCCCGTGCTACAGCGGCTCCAAGCTTAGGCCGGTGAGGCGCAGCCGTTGGTCGGTCAAACCTATCACTCGAAACTCCAGTGGTTTTCCGGCTTCGGCGGCAGTCACATCGAAGGTAAGTGACCGCACGACCGGCAAGTCGGCACCCGACAGTTGGTCCGTTGCCATCAGAACGGATCCTGCCGTGTGGCAAACCTCCAAGCGGGCCACCGGTTGATCAGCCGACTCCGCCCGACTCGGGGATTCAACATACTCAACCTTGAAGGTGATCCGATACTTCCCGGCCGGTAGCGGATAGTGGGGCCCGTAAGCCAAAACGCCCGGACGGGTTTTCTTTTGAGCAATCGCGCCCTGCGCATCCCTCCGTGCAAAGGAGGGCCGAAAGGACGCCAGCGGCAGCCAAACATCCACAGGCTTGAGCCAAGGTTGTTCGGTGGGCGTGAATTCGCGGTTGCTCACGATGAGGGCATTCGTGCCTTTCAGCTCATATCCATGGGTGAGTCCGTTTTCCAAAATCAGCCGGATCATCGACGCGGTGAACATGGTGTTTTTGAAAAACATCAAGGTGTCGTAGTGTTCGCCACGGTGAATGATTTGCCGGACCACCAATTGGTCGATGTAGATGCACCCGAACGAATCATCCAGACCCAGCCGACCGTAACGCTCCGGCTGAGCCCGCAGTGATTCGCGCAACACATCGAATGGCTGGACGCTTTGGTAGCGGACGTCCGCGAGGTCGGACCAAAAGGCGCGGAACATACCGGGCGACGACCGTTGCAGTCCGACGGCGGAAGAAATCCCGAGGATAAAAAGCGAAACCCAGCCCAGGATTTGGATGTGCGGACGCAAAGAAGGCACCGGCGGACGCAGGACCAGTAGCGGCCAAACCACGGCAAAGACGAAAGGGAAGCCGTGATACGTCCCAAAGACCTGACGCGCGTGATCGGTGGCGGCAAGGTTGAGGAGAAACCACGGGACATAGGCCAGCCAGCCAAGCAGCAGCACCCATTTCCGGGTCGTCGCGGCAACGACCACGGTGACGGCAACCGGCACGACCAGCACGAGTCCCGACACCGACAAGGCCGCCAAACGCTCACGAATGATGTTCCAGGAAATCATCGATCCCTCCGGACCGAAAAAGGAGTATTGCAGCGCCGATGGAATTCCCGCCGGGATAGGAAAGAACAGTTTTTGCAGGGCGAGCAAAAGCACACTCGCGAAAAACCCCAGCACGGTGAAAAGCAAAAAACGATGCTTGAACGGCAACAGGTGAGGTTCCACGTGCGCCGCGATCCAGAGCATGAACAGCAAGGCGCAAAGGTGAAACCCCGCATCCTCGCGGGCTCCGCAAGCGAGGACAAAGCAGACAGCCGCCAGCACATGTCGCCCCCTCAGCAGCGAGACCAGGAAACAAAGACCAAAAGCCAGCAACGGCATTTCGAGGTGTGGATAGGCCAGGCAGGAGATCACGAAACCGTTGAAGGCGAAAACCAGCCCGAGCACGCCGCCGACAACGACTTTACTCCGGCGGTCCGAATCGCCCAAAAACCAATCCGCCAATGAGCAGGTGGAGTAAGTGATCAGCACCAACCACGCCGCTTGCAGGAAACTGAACCAGTTGAGGAGATTCAGCGGCTGCACATAGCTGGCGAGCGAGAAGAGGGATATGATCGGACTCGCGTGATATTGATAAAAAATGTCCGAGTAGCCGTAAGAACCGAACTCCATCGCTTTGACCGCTTGGGGCCATACCGGCAGCAACCCATTCCGAAAGCAGATGAACGCATTCCATCCGGAGTCCAAGAGGTAGCCGCCGTGGACATAGAAAAACCGGTGGTTAAACAAAAAAATAAGGATTAACACACCGCCCGAGAACAACAGAGTCCGAACGGCTCTTGCGCTCGGGCGACTTAGATTTTTCCACATGCGCGAATGCTGTTAGGGTGTGATATTTAAATAGACCAGCGCCGACCGTGAAACGGGCGATGTTTCGTAAATACGGTGTAAGATCGACGCTCATGACGGGAGCAAAAGCACTCCGGGCTGTCAGCCGTGGGAGACAAAAGTTAACTCTTCACCCCCCCCTATCGGATTCCATGAATCCGGCAAACGTCCGAAATCACCCTGCGCCATGAATATTCTGCTTTCGCTCTTTGGTCCCCGTAATGCCGACCGTTCCGATCCGACACAGATCGTTCCGTCGTCGAGCGAACGGAACACCTCCAGTCCGTTTCAGCTGCGTTCGACCGGAGTGAATGAATCGAAGCGCACAAACCAACCGGCGCGTCCAGACCGCGGCGGCGATTGCGACACACCCTCCGGCGACTGGCGCAAGGCGTAGGATTTGTCCGGCTTGGTTTCGCACAGAACGTCAGCGATGGACTGGTTTCTTTCCGAGACACGGCCTAGGCTTGGCTCCGATGACCATGCCCGAGCCGCCCATTCCAGAGGCGAATAACCCCTTCCCCGAAGGAAGCGTGGACGCCGGGATTTACGCGACACATGCAGAAGGGTTTGTTCACAGCCTGGTGGTGCTGGCGATGGGCGAACCCTGCTGGTTGATCGAAACCAACGACGGACATCATTTGCGGGTGGAAGCGGAGGCGTTGTCCGCAGCGCACCACCAATTGGAACAATTTGATCGCGAGAGCATCGGCTGGCCGCCGCGAGCCGTGGTGGACACGTTGCCAGCGCGCAAACATGTGCCGTTGTCGCCGCTGCTTTGGGTGCTCGGCGTGTTGGTCGTGTTTTGGGCGCAAGGACGCTGGCCAGGGCTGACGGATGCCGGCGTGCTCGACTCCGGCCGGGTCTTTGATCACGGCGAATGGTGGCGGACGGGGTCGGCGCTGTGGCTGCATGCGGACCTCGGACACCTGGTCTCAAACGCGGGCGGCGGACTGCTCGTGTTTTCCGCCGTGATCGCGACCTTCGGAGTCGGTGCAGGCTGGTGGTTGCTCACCGGATCGGCCATCGCGGGCAACATGGCGGCCGTCGCGCTGCACTATGGCGACGACTACCGGTCTTTGGGCGCATCGACGGCCGTCTTTGCCGGACTCGGCCTGCTGACGGGACGGGCTATCCGCGTGATGAGTCGCTCCGATCACCGGGAACGCAGCCGCACGATGATGGTGCCGCTCACCTCGGGTCTCATCGTGCTGGCGCTGCTGGGAGCTGGCGGCGTAAACATCGACGTGCTGGCCCACGCCACGGGGTTTGTCGCGGGAGTGGTGACGGGATTTTCGGCCGGCAAGCCCCCTGCTATGCGCGGCCGGTAAATACTACGCACCCGGCAGCGGGAACCGGATTTCGGGCGGGAGCCGTAGACCGAATTCTTGCAACAACGCAGCGAGTAGTTCGTCGGGTGACACTAAGCGGTGCACAACACTCCGGCCGTCCCGAGTGCGTGTGGTGAGGTCGTGATTGAGCAAGCTAAGCCGGGTGCCGTTTTCTCCTGCGCGGGCCACGATGAGCTTGTCCTTGAAGTGGGACTGCGGGTGCGTGCTGGTGAACCAGTTCGCCAGCTCACGATCAATCAGCGGCATTTCCTCCAACGTGAACTCACTCACATCGAGCCACTCCGCGCCAAAGTTCACCTGATGAAACCAGCGGCCGTCTTCATGCACAAAACGGCGTTGGTCGTGCGGCGTGGTTTGCACCACCGATTCTATGAAACCAAGCGCGCAGGTCGGCGAAACTCCGCCCACGCCGACGTCGGCGATCCAGGATTCACCATTGAGCTCGACGCGCAGGAACAGATGCGTGCGCGGAGGAGTGAAGTCGCGCGGACGTTGCCAGCGCACGCGTGCACTCAGCGGCGTGACCCGATAACCGAGCGCCTCAAGCACGAGGAGGAGCAGGCCGTTTTGTTCGAAGCAGTAGCCACCGCGCCGGTCGTGAATCAGCTTTTTTTGCAGCGAAGCGGGATCGAGTTGGATGCGGTGCCCAAGCAGCACGTCAAGGTTCTCAAACGGGATGGTCGCAGTGTGGTGGCGGACAATCGCGTGAAGCGTGGCGAGCGTCGGTTCGCGCGGGCCGGTGTAGCCGATGCGGGCGAAGTATGCGTCGAGATCGAAGATCGGCGAAGGCTCCATGGAAAAGATCGTTGTGTGCGTTACGTGTGGTTTACGTGAGGCGCTTCCCGCCGCAGACAACCCACTCGATGGGATTGCCGCCGAGTTCGTAGGCGAGCAGACGCTCGTCGCGATGGCGCAAGAGCAACAGGTCGGCGCGGCGTCCGGGCTCGATGGTGCCACGATCATTTAGGCCGAGCACGGCGGCGGAGTTGACCGTGGCGGCGGTGATAGCTTCCGAGAGTGTAAGCCCGCCGTAGCGCACCGCCAGTGCGAGCACCAACGGCATGGAATGCGTGGGCGCCGTCCCGGGGTTGTAGTTACTGCCGAGCGCGAGCAGTCCGCCCGCATCCACGAACGCCGCCGCACGCATATAACGTCCGCCGGTGTGAAACGACGTCGCGGGCAACATCACGCCAAACGTGTCGCTGGCGGCGAGGGCAAGGAGGTCCGCCTTGGTCGCGGCCTCCAAGTGATCGATGCTGCGGGCGTGCAACTTCAGAGCCTCGGGAATCATGCCGGTGGGTGCTGACTGCTCGGCGTGCAATCGCAGCGGCAGGCCGTGTTTGCCCGCGCGTTCGAACAGTTTCACGCAAGCCTCGACCGGCCAGGCGTCATCGCCGCAACGTGCGTCGATCGCGATGCCGGGAAATTCGTGCCACACGGCGGGCAACATCTCGCGCACAACCATGCGGGTGTAGGCCGCAGGGTCGCCTTCGATCGCGTTGCCGAGCAACGCGGTGGGGGCAACCGTGCCCGGCCACTCTTGGGCGGCACGCTGGATGGCGTGCAACATTTTCAACTCGGCATCGATGGTGAGTCCGTAACCGCTTTTCACCTCCACGGTAGTCGTGCCTCCGGCGAGGATCGCATCGAGCCGGGTGCGCAGGCCGGCCGCGAGCTGCTTGCGCGTCGCCTCGCGCACCGAGCGCACGGTCGAGTGCAGGCCGCCGCCGAGTTTTTTAAATTCGGCCTGGGGGGTGCCGGCGAGCTGCCGGTCCCATTCGTCGAGCCGGTCCCCGGCCCAGCACGCGTGCGTGTGGCAATCGACGAAGCCCGGCATAAGCACGCGACCATCGGCTTCGATCACCTCGACGTCGGGCGGCACGGGTAACTCCGCCGCGACCGCCTCGATCTTGCCGTCGCGCACAAGGACATCACCGCGCGGGATCACGCCGAGTTCGCGCAGCGCCTTGCCTCGTCGCGGACGCACGCCACCCGTCAAAGTCGATTCGGTATCGGATTGAACAAGCGTAAGGATGCGGGCGTGGCGGATAAGCAGACTCATGGGGGCACCCATCTTGCGGGAAGCGAAGGTCGCAAGGAAAGAGCGAAACCATGCCGCGACCGCCGGTGCCAATGCGGGAGCGCCAATAGCCGCAAACAACCCAGTAAACCCGTCCGATGTTACGTCCGCGTTTCGCCCGCGTGAACATTGGGTGACACGCCGCTTTGCCTTTGCGCACGGGCGAACCCGCACGCATGAGCACGGACTCAATCCCTATGCCCGCGCTGAGCTTCGCCCCCGCCCTTTCACTGTTGGCCGCCTTTGGCCGCGTGTCTCCCGCGCAGCCGTTGCGCACGTTGATCCGCACCACCGGCTACAAGTTGCGCCCGCCCCGGCCGCTCCCGCACACGCCCTTCATCCGCAAGGCTCAGGATGCCGTGCTCGGCTCGGGCACCGCCGGTCCGCACCAACTCGCCACGCTCTTGTGCGAACAACGCAAGGGCGGCTCGCCCACCATCGTGCTCGGCGGTTTCGTGCCTGATGCCACGGAGCAGGTTTTCCTCCTGCGTGGCTCGCTGCTCAGCCGCGGCAGCGTCTACTACCTCAACTATCCGCGCAACGGCTTCTCGGCCGACCTGCTCTTCGCCCAACTCGACGACTTGGTCCATGAGCTCGTCCGCTTCCACGGCACGCCGCCGGTGGTGTTCTCGGTGAGCTTCGGCTCCGGCCTCGTGCTTGAATGGCTGCGTCGCACCCGCGAAGCCGGACGCCATGCCGCCATCGCCGGGGCGATCTTCATCAGCCCCATCGGTTGCATCGAGGACCTCCTCGCACCCGGCGAGGCCAAACCCGCCACGCTGCTGGGTCGCGCGGTCAAACCCTACCTCGACTCGGCCGACGGGCAGGTCGATCCGCGTCAGATCGAAAAAACGCGCACCATTTTTTCGCGCATGTTCGGCGCCGGCGCGCAGAACAAGGCCACGCTCGCCACCTTGATGACTGCGACCGAACTCCGTCAGTTGCACGGTGCGATCATGGAAACCATCGCGCGTGTCGACACACGCGGTGCCTGTGAGCGCATGGGTGCGCTCCGTGCCTTCAGCTCGCCATCGGACTATTTTTCGCAACGCCTGCTGCCCCTGACGGAGGCACCGGTGCTCATCCTTTTCGCAGAAGACGAGGACGCGGTCATTGATTCGCGCTCTCCCACCCGGAGCGCCTTCAACACGGCCCACCGGGCTTATTTCCCAAACGGAACCTGCCACACTCTCGCAAATCCCGGCGGGGCACCCGTGCAACACGCCTCGCTTATCTTCCACTGCGCCAACTTCCTGCCGCCGATCACCCGTTTTTACGGCGCATTAAAAACACGTAAGTTTCTGCAAGTCGCATGAATTCGCTTGCGAGTCCCCCCCGGGCAAAGCTGCTTAAAAGACAGCCGTCCCGTATGTTTTCACCGACGCGAAGCCTGCTTAACGTAGGAGTAAGCCTCCTCACGACCCGCACAGCACGCAAACTGCGGGATGGACGTGACGCGGTTCCAGCTCAGGAGCGCACGCTGGCCGGTCTTTGCCCTCAACTCGCCGCCACCGCCTATGGGGTGGCTCATGGCATCGAGCGCGGAATGGACTACGCCAAATTCCAAAACCGCGTGCCGTTGCAATCCTACGAAGGATATCTCCCCCTCATCGAGCGCATGAAGACGGGTGAGCCCAACGTGCTGTGGCCGGGGCATTGCAGCTTTTACGCCGTCTCCTCGGGCACCACCGCCGGCCGCACCAAATACCTGCCCATCACCGACGGCATGCTGGAGCACTTCCGCAAAGCCGGCCTCGACTCGCTGCTTTACTACACCGCCCGCGTCGGCCACACCGGCGTGTTTCGCGGCAAACACCTCTTCCTCGGAGGCTCCACTTTGCTGACCCGCCTCGAAGAATCGAAGCGCCTGCCCTCTTTCGCCGGAGACCTGAGCGGCATCACCGCGCTCAACCTGCCGGGATGGGTCGAGAAACACCTCTACGAACCCGGCACACCGATCGCCCAGATCGCCGACTGGCCAGCCAAGCTCGAAGCCATCGCCAACCGAACCTGGAACCGTGACATCACCCTGCTCGCCGGCATTCCCAGCTGGTTGCTCATCCTGGCCGAAGCCGTGAAGGCCAAGGCCGCCAGCGGCAAAGCACGTCCGACAAACCTCCAAGCCGTGTGGCCCAACCTCGAGTGCCTGATCCACGGCGGCGTGCCCGTCGGTCCGTTTATAGACGAACTGCGCACCCACATCGGACCCAAGGTTAATTTCCACGAAGTCTATCCCGCCTCCGAAGGTTTCATCGCCACCCAGGATGCCGAGTCCGCCCAAGGTCTGCGACTGATGACCGATGTCGGTCTTTTTTTCGAATTCCTGCCGCTGAAGGATTATCAGCCGTCCAATCTGCAAAATCTCGGCACGCGCGCCGTGCCTCTCGCGGGGGTCCAGACCGGAGTCGATTACGTTCTCATCCTCAGCACCCCGGCCGGCCTCACCCGCTACGTGATCGGCGACGTGGTCCGCTTCGTTTCAACGGAGCCGCACCGCCTCGTTTACGCCGGCCGCACCGCGCTGCAATTGAGTGCCTTCGGCGAGCACGTGATCGAAAAAGAACTCACCGATTCGCTCATGATCGTGTGTCAGCGCCATAACTGGACGATCGTCAATTTCCACGTCGCCCCGCTTTTCAGCGACAGCGCCGTTGGCCAGCGCCGCGGACGTCACGAATGGTGGGTCGAACTCAAGCCCCTCACCAACGAGACTCCGACCGGCCCGAATCTCGCAGTCGAAATCGACATCGAGCTCAAACGGCTCAACGACGATTACGAAGCCAAGCGCAACGGCGGAGGCCTGGAACCCCCACTGGTGAAACTCGTCATGCCGGGCGTATTCGAACACTGGATGCGCACCAAGGACAAGTGGGGCGGACAGAACAAAATGCCCCGCTGCCGCAGCGACCGTGAGATCGCCGACGAACTCGCCCAAGTCGCCCGCTTCCACCACGAGGCGTGATCGCCTTTAAAATAAAAAGGCGGCCCCGCTTTTGCAGGGCCGCCTTGGGGAAAACAAAAGACTGCCGCTTTACGGCAGGGTCGTGCTGCCCATCAGGTAGCGGTCGCACTCGCGGGCGGCGGCCCGGCCTTCGTTGATCGCCCAGACGACCAAGCTCTGGCCGCGGCGGCAATCACCGGCGGCGAACACGCCCGGCAGGTTCGTGGTGTGCACGTTGTGCTCGGCCTTGATGTTGCTGCGCGGATCGGTGTCGAGCGTGAGGGCTTTGACGAGCGCCTGTTCGGGCCCGAGGAAACCCATCGCAAGCAACACGAGTTGCGCGGGGCGGGTCTTTTCGGTGCCGGGGAGTTCCTGCGGCACGAACTGGCCCTTGTCGTTCTTACCCCACTTGATCTCGACGCTGACGAGCGACTCGACCGTGCCGGCAGCATCGGCGGTGAACTTTTTGACCGTGGTCAGATACACGCGCGGATCGGCACCGTAACGGGCAGCCGCCTCTTCCTGTCCGTAGTCCAGCTTGTAGGTCTTGGGCCACTCGGGCCAGGGATTGTCGGGCGTGCGCTCAAGCGCGGGTTTCGGCAGAATCTCGATCTGGGTGACGCTCTTGCAGCCGTGCCGGAGCGAGGTGCCCACGCAGTCGGTGCCGGTGTCGCCGCCACCAATGACGATCACGTCCTTGTCCTTGGCGGAGATGGTTGCCTGGGTGCCATCAAGGACGGCCTTGGTGTTGGCGGTGAGGAACTCCATCGCGAAGTGCACGCCGGCATGGCTGCGTCCCTCTATGGGCAGGTCGCGCGGCAGGGTAGCGCCGGTGGCGAGCACGATGGCGTCAAAATCCTTGCGCAGCGTGGCGGCGTCGTGGGTGACGCCGATGTTGGCGTTGCACACGAAGGTGATGCCTTCCTGCTGCATGAGCTCGATGCGTCGAAGGACGACTTCCTTCTTATCCAGCTTCATGTTGGGGATGCCATACATGAGCAGGCCACCCGGACGGTCGGCGCGTTCGAAGACGGTGACGGTGTGACCGGCGGCGTTGAGCTGCGCGGCGGCGGAGAGACCGGCCGGGCCGGAACCGATCACGGCGACTTTTTTGCCGGTGCGGCTGCGAGGGGCATTGGGAACAACCCAGCCTTCGTCCCAACCCTTTTCGATAATCGAATACTCGATGTTTTTGATCGTGACGGGCGGGTTGTTGATGCCGAGCACGCAAGAGCCTTCGCACGGGGCGGGGCACACGCGGCCGGTGAACTCGGGGAAGTTGTTCGTCTTGTGCAAACGCTCCAGCGCCTCCTGCCAGCGTCCGCGGTAGACGAGGTCGTTGAACTCGGGGATGAGGTTGTTGATCGGGCAACCGGCGGCCATGCCGCTGATGAGTTTGCCGGTGTGGCAGAACGGGACGCCGCAATCCATGCAGCGCGCGCCCTGGTTGCGGAGTTGTTTCTCCTCCATGTGGAGGTGGAACTCCTTGTAGTCGCGCACGCGCTCAAGCGGAGGACGGTCGGCGGGGATTTCGCGGAGGTATTCGAGGAAGCCGGTGGGTTTGCCCATGGGAGTGTTTTTTAAAGTAGCGAGTAATGAGTAGCGGGTAGCGAGTAGAAGGAAATGGCGGGGCTGGCGGTTTGGGATGCTCGCTAGTCGCTACGCACTACTCGCTACTTTGTTTGAATTAGTTTCCGCCGACACGGGATGTGTCGCGGGCGTTTTCCTCGAAGGCGGCCATGATGGCTTCATCGCCGGTGAGGCCTTGAGACTGCGCTTTCTCGATACAGGCGAGCATGCGTTTGTAGTCCTTCGGCATAACCTTGACGAATTTCGGCAGCATGGTGTCCCAGGCAGCGAGCACTTCGCTGGCGCGGGCACTGCCGGTGTAGTCCACCTGACGTTGGATCAAGCTGCGGAGTTCGGCTTGCTCGGCGGCGCTCTCGATCTTTTCGAGCGCAACCATTGAGAGGTTCACGTTGCCCTTGAGCTGGTCGGCATCGTCGAGCACGTAAGCCACACCACCGGACATGCCGGCGGCGAAGTTGCGACCGGTGGGTCCGAGCACCACGACGCGGCCGCCGGTCATGTATTCGAGACCGTGGTCGCCCACGCCTTCGACTACGGTGGTGACACCGGAGTTGCGCACACCGAAACGTTCGCCGGCGCGGCCGCCGACGTAGAGTTCACCCTTGGTCGCGCCGTAGAGGGCGACGTTGCCGATGATGATGTTTTCGGAGGGCTTGAAGCCGGCGGCGGAATCCGCACGGACGACGATCTTGCCGCCCGAGAGGCCCTTGCCGACGTAGTCGTTGGCGTCGCCTTCGAGGCGGAAGGTCATGCCATTCGGCATGAAGGCACCGAAGCTTTGTCCGGCGGAACCGTTGAAGCGGATGTCAATGGTGTCCTCGGGCAGGCCGACGGCACCGTATTTGCGGGTGACTTCGCTGCCGGTGATGGTGCCGACGACGCGGTGGATGTTTTTCACCGGAAGTCCGGCGATGACCTTCTCCCCACGGTCGATGGCGGGGGCGCACATTTCGAGGAGCTTGGTGAGGTCGAGGGACTTTTCGAGTCCGTGATCCTGCGACTGCTGGCAGAAACGTCCGACCTCGGGGCCGGCGTCGGGCGAGTAGAGCAGGCTGGAAAAATCCATACCCTTGGCTTTCCAGTGGGTGATGGCCTTGCGCGGCTCGAGGCGGTCGGTGCGGCCGACCATTTCCTCGATGGTGCGGAAGCCAAGCTGGGCCATGAGCTCGCGGACTTCCTGCGCGATGAAGGTCATGAAGTTCACGACATGCTCGGGCTTGCCGGCGTATTTCTCGCGCAGGCGCGGGTCCTGCGTGGCGACGCCGGCCGGGCATGTATTCAGATGGCAAACACGCATCATGATGCAGCCGGTGGCGACGAGAGGAGCGGTGGCGAAACCGAACTCCTCGGCACCGAGCAGCGCGGCCATGATGACGTCGCGGCCGGTCTTGAGCTGGCCGTCGGTCTCGACGGCGATGCGCGAGCGAAGGTTGTTCAGGACGAGCGTCTGGTGGGTCTCGGCGAGGCCGAGCTCCCAGGGCAGACCGGCGTGCCAGATGGAATTCTGGGGCGAGGCGCCGGTGCCGCCGTCGTGACCGGAGATCAGGACCACATCAGCATGGGCTTTGGCGACGCCGGCGGCGATGGTGCCGACGCCGACCTCGGAGACGAGCTTCACACTCACGCGGGCGCGGCGATTGGCGTTCTTCAGGTCATGGATCAGCTCGGCCAAATCCTCGATCGAGTAGATGTCGTGGTGCGGAGGCGGCGAGATGAGTCCAACGCCGGCGGTGGTGTGACGGGTCTTGGCAACCCAAGGATAGACCTTGGTGCCGGGGAGCTGGCCGCCTTCGCCGGGCTTGGCGCCCTGGGCCATCTTGATCTGGATTTCACGGGCGCTGACGAGGTAGTGACTCGTGACACCGAAGCGGCCGGAAGCGACCTGCTTGATGGCGGAGTTCTTGGAGTCGCCCAGTTCGTTGGTCCAGGTGAAGCGCGCGGGGTCTTCGCCGCCTTCGCCGGTGTTGGATTTGCCGCCGATGCGGTTCATCGCGATGGCGAGTGTCTCGTGGGCCTCGCTGGAGATGGAGCCGTAGGACATCGCTCCGGTCTTGAAGCGGGCGAGGATCTTTTCGATGGGCTCGACCTCTTCGATCGGGATCGCATCGGAAGGCTTGAAATCAAGCATGCCGCGCAGCGTGCAAAGGTTCTTTGATGTGTCGTTCACCAGACCCGAGTAGGCCTTGAATGTCTTGTAGTCGCCGGTGCGGACCGACTTCTGCAGCGCGTGAATGGACTCGGGGTTGAACAGGTGGTATTCGCCGTCGGCGCGCCACTTGAATTGTCCGCCGGCCGGGAGCGCGTGGTCGATGGCATTGCGGGCACCGAAGGCGTCGCGATGGCGCATGAGGACTTCCTGCGCGATGACATCGAGACCGATGCCGCCGACGCGGGAGGGCGTCCACGTGAAGTAATGATCGATGACATCCTGGCGGAGACCGACGGCCTCGAACACCTGGGCACCGCGGTAGCTCTGGATGGCGGAGATGCCCATCTTGGACATGACCTTCACAACGCCCTTGGCGGCGGCTTTGACCAGGTTCTTGCAGGCGATCTTGTAGTCGACGCCGGGCAGGGTGCCGTCCTGGATCATCTCCTCGATCGTCTCAAAGGCGAGGTAGGGGTTGATGGCGCTGACACCGTAGCCGAGCAGAAGCGCAAAGTGGTGCACCTGACGGGCCTCGCCGGTCTCAAGCACGATGCTGACCTGAGTGCGCAAGCCTTCGCGGATGAGATAGTGGTGCAGGCCGGCGACGGCGAGCAGCGCGGGAATCGGAGCCTGATCCTTGGTGACGCCACGATCGGAGAGGATGAGGACGTTGACCTCGTTTTCCTCAATGGCTCGACGGGCGAGAACACAAAGCTCCTCCATGGCCTTGGCGAGCCCCTGCTCACCGCGGGCAACACGGAAAAGGATGGGCACCACATCGACCTTGAGGCCGGGGAGCTGCATGCGGCGAATTTTAGCAAACTCTCCGTTGGTGAGGACGGGCCAATGAAGCTCGACGCGGCGACAGGCGGTCGCACCGGGATGGAGCAGGTTGCCTTCGGATCCGAGACGGGTTTCTGCGGAGGTGATGATCTCCTCGCGGATACAGTCGATGGGCGGGTTGGTGACCTGCGCGAAGAGCTGCTTGAAGTAATCGTAGAGCAGGCGCGGCTTGTTGGAGAGAACGGCGAGCGGCGAGTCGTTGCCCATCGACCCGATGCCCTCGACGCCGTCTTTGGCCATGGGCAAAAGGATGGCGCGCTCGTCCTCGTGGGTGTAACCAAAAGCGAGCTGGCGCTGCTGGAGCGTTTCGCGATCAGGCACGGCGAGATCGGGCACGGCGGGCAGATCGTCGAGATGGACGAGGTGTTGGTCGAGCCAGCTGCGGTAGGGAAACTCGGCGGCAAGCTGGCGCTTGATCTCCTCATCGGGAACGATACGGCCCTGAACCGTATCCACCAAGAACATACGGCCGGGCTGGAGGCGGCCCTTCTCGACGATGTCGGCAGCGGGGATGTCAAGCACGCCTGCCTCGGAGGCGAGGATGACCAGATCATCCTTGGTGACGTAGTAGCGGGCGGGACGAAGGCCGTTGCGGTCAAGGACGGCGCCGATGATGTGGCCGTCGGTGAAGGTCATCGCGGCCGGACCATCCCACGGCTCCATAAGGCACGCGTGGTATTGGTAGAAAGCGCGACGGGAATCGTCCATAGTCTCGTGGTAAGACCAAGGCTCGGGGATCATCATCATGACCGCGTGTGGCAGGGAGCGGCCGGCGAGATGGAGCAGCTCAAGTGTGTTGTCGAACATCGCCGAGTCGCTGCCGTTGGGGTTGATGACCGGGAGAATTTTCTGGATGTCGTCGCCGAATGAGTCGGAAACGAAGTGGGCCTGACGGGCGTGCATCCAGTTGATGTTACCGCGGAGCGTGTTGATTTCGCCGTTGTGGGCGACGTAGCGGTAGGGATGAGCGCGATCCCAGCTCGGGAACGTGTTGGTGCTGAAACGCGAGTGGACCAGCGCGATGGCGGTGGTCATCAGCGGACTCTGCAAGTCAGGGAAATAAGTCGCGAGCTGAGTGGTCAGCAGCATGCCCTTGAACACCATCGTGCGTGAAGAAAGGCTGGGGATATACCAGATTTCGCCGCCCAGCATGCCTTCGTCACGGAGCTCGGTGGTGGCGCGCTTGCGGATGACGTAGAGCTTGCGCTCGAAGGCGAGTTCGTCGGCCAAATCAGGCGAGCGGCCGATGAAAATCTGGCGGACGTAAGGTTCGCTGGCCTTGGCGGTTTCTCCCAAGGTGGAGTTGTCCGTGGGCACCGTGCGCCAGCCGAGAAAAACTTGGCCTTCGCCTTGGATGATTTGGGCGAACTTTTCTTCGAGCTTGCGACGATGAGTGGCGTTGCGCGGCAGGAAAATATGCCCGGTGCCATACTGGCCGGCCTCGGGGAGGGTGATGCGGGCCTTCTTAGCGGCATCGACGCAGAAGGCGTGGGGAACCTGGATCAGGATGCCGGCGCCGTCACCGGTGTTGGATTCGCTGCCGGCGGCACCACGATGGTCGAGATTTTCGAGCACCTGAATGCCCTGGAGAACGATCTCATGGGTGGCGCGTCCCTTCAGGTCGGCGACAAAACCGACGCCGCAAGCATCGTGCTCAAACCACGGATCATAAAGCCCTTGTTTGGCGGGCCGAGCAGTGGCAGGGTTACGGACAGACTGGACGGAGGCGGGGGATGCAGGATTATTCACAACGTAAAACAGGCCAAGTTAAGCAAAGGCAGACTGATGAAGGGAAAAGGAATGTAAGGGAACCGACGTGTTATTAGCCCAAAAAATGGTAGTCAGTCGGCGTCAAAAAAACGGCCTCACTCCTGAGGCCGTTTGCAATGACAAGGCAGTGACGGCAAAGGCGCTTCAGAAGAAGCGAACGGTCTTGGTTGCCATCTTGGCATGCTCCTCGTCGGAACAGCCGGCATTCGTCGGTGAATCAACCGAACGATCCGTGGGTTTTACCAAATCATTGGAGAGCAGGTAGTTTTCAACCTCTTCGCCAGAGATGTCGGCCAGCATGACGCCATCGATTTCAACGCAAGGTGAGAGTGGTTGGCCGGATTTCTGCACCATCTCCGCGTAGTTGTTGCGGTTGTTAATAATGTCGATGTCTTCGAACGGCAGACTGTATTTTCGCATGATAGTGCGGACTCCGTTGGACCAGCCGCAAGACGGCTTAAGATAGGCTTTGATTTTCATGCTTGGGACTAGGTTAGATGAATGCGAAAGACGGTGCAACTTATACGGCTGGTTTTAGGTCGTTCAAGAGAAAGGTTGCCCCGCCAAAGCATTTCGCGGGCCGACCACGCATCTCAGGGCCTCAACCACACCGAGATATGCTGCCACCGGGACCGCCCCAAGTTGAACGCCTCCAGCTCCTGCAAGCGGAATGCCGTAACACCAAGATCCGGCGGCGGCACATCGCGCCAGCGAACTCGTCCGGTAAAAAAAACCAGCGGATCGCACTCACGCTCAAGCGCCACCACCACCACTGGACCCGGCCGGGCCAGCGCCGCCGCCACATTGTCGGTCGTGCTTCGGAAATCCCATTTCTGCCCGCTGTAGAACACCAGGCTCGGCTCCGCAAACCGCCAGCCAAGATAACGCGTGTCCGCCGGCAGCTCTCCCCATCGCCCACGCATCGTCACCGCCGGACTCACCGCCCTCAACCCGCTCCCCATTCGCCACGCACCCACCGTGAGCAACAACACGCCCACCGCCACCAATGCCCCCCGCGACCGCCACCACGCTGCCGCCACCACTACAAATCCGCTGAGCACGGCAAGCAGACCGAGTAACGCCGCACGCAACGGCTCCAGTCCGGCCGGCAACACCGCCCGCCCCACCAACACCAGTCCGATCACCACGCCCAATCCGACCAAAACCAGCACGCCCGCCATCACCCTCCCGAGCCAGCGCGGCCACTTCACCCCAGCCAACGTCTCCGGTGCAAACACCGCCCCCACCAAAATAAAAAACGCCGGAAACCCCGGCAGCACATAGTGCGGCAACTGCGTCGCGTAGCAAGTGAAGATCACATACGGCGCAAGCAACCAACTCACCAGCCAAGCCCTGCGCACATCCCAGTTGCGCCGCGCCCCCCACCCCGCCACACCCGCAAAAACGATCCACGGGAAAAGACTCAGCGGAGCAGTCATCAGGTAGAAAAACGGGTTGTAGCTGCGTCCGTTAAATTTCTCGAAGCCGCGTTGAACCACGTGCTCTCCCATGCCCACGTCCCAGAAGCGGCCGTGCGTAACGACCAACGCCGGCACGCCCCAGACCGCCACGATACCGGTGGCCAACAACAACCCGCGTCCGATCTTCAACCGTGCCCACGGCAGCGGCTTCCTCCAAAAAACCCACCGCCAGAAAACCAGCGCCAGCGCCGGCACCGCCAATGCGATCGGCCCCTTCGCAAGAAATCCGACCCCGATAGCGATCCAGAGGCTCCACCACGCAACGCGCCCCCGCCCCTTCGCCGTGTCGGGCGCCAGCAAAAGCTCCACCAGCGCCACACACGCCACCGCCACGCTTAACACCATCGGCATATCCGCGACCGCCAGCCTCCCGTGAATAAAAAACTGCAAACTCGTCGCCAACATCAACCCCGCCGCGAAGCCCGCCCGCCCGCCAAACCATCTCCTCCCCGTGTGCCAAACCAACAGCACCAGCGCGATCATGCAGGCCACCGCCGGCAAACGCGCCCCGAGCTCCCCCACCCCGACCGTCGAGTAACCGGCCCGCATCAACCAATAAACCAACGCCGGTTTGTCGAAGCGGTCGGCTCCGTTGAATGTCGGCACGATCCAGTCACGGCGATCCATCATCTCGCGCGCCGCCGTTGCGAAGCGCGGCTCGTCGCGGTCCACCAATGGCAGTTGCGCCGTGCCCGGCAGATACACCGCGAGCACCAGCAGTATGAGCAACCACGGAGCGAGCCGGTCGCCCTTCCAAACAAATTCAGAGGAGGTCATGGCGCGGTTTTTTTAGTCGTTCCGCCCGCCCGTTCTTCTAGCCAACGCCGCACCGCCAGGGCAAAAGCCACCCCGATCAAGACCCCCAGCCCCGCCCCGGCCAGCACATCGCTCAAATAATGCTTCCACAAATAGAGCCGCGACCAGGCGACCACCGTCGCGCCCGCCATAAACAGCACACCCCAGCTCGGGGCCAGCACCACGACCGCCGCCGCCACCGCGAAACAATGCGTGGTGTGCCCCGACGGAAAACTCTCGTAGGCCGAAGAACGGGCGAACCATGAAAGCTGGTTGGCCACATGCAAATAAGGCCGGGGCCGGCCGATGATAAACTTCAGCACCAGCGCCAACAGCCCGGCCGATGCCCCTGCAAAGACTCCGGCAAACGCCCCCCACACCCACCGCACTTGCTTGAAAAAACGCCCCGCCACCAAGAGGACCAGCAATCCCAACAAGGGAGCGAGCTGAAGCTCCCCCCAGTGCGACGCTTCATACGCCCCGTGGACAAATCCCTCGGGACGCCCGGTCATCAACCAATCCGCGAAGGACCGATCAGCCCCGCTGAGCGCAAGCACGCGTGCAAACGCCAGCACCACCGCCGTCGTCAACCCAAGCGGCAACGCCCACCGTCCCATCACACGCAGGCCGCCGACGAACCACCCGCCGACCATGCGCCACCGCATTTTAGTCGTCGGCTCCATGAACACTTCAGCCCTTGGCCGCCGGATGCTGCGCCGGATAGTGGCGCGTCTTCACGTCGAGCCACAGGTTATAGGACGCGGTAAACGCCGGGAACAGATTAGACAACACGCCCACCGAGTCGCTTTTGCCCATCGTGAAATAACTGAGCAGCATCAGACTGCCCACCACGCTCATATACCAAAACGCCCGTGGCATCACCGGCCGTCCGGCCGCACGGGTTGCTAAAAACTGCACCACCCAGCGTCCTGCAAACAACAGCGTGCCACAGTAGCCGATGATTTTCCAAGCTGTGACGACCACCTCGATACCGCCAAACCGCAGGTGGAACAAAATTTCATTCATAAAGTGAGAACTGACTCAAATGCAGTAACCCGGGGTCGCCGAAATCCTCAGCGGGAGCCCGAACCAGGCAGCACGCCCGCCGGATAGCGGATCTGACGCGCCATCAACCAGCTCACGCCCACCAAGTCGCGCAGGCCGCGCAGCGCGCGTCCGCCGATCGTGTATTTGGACACACCGCGCGTGCGCGGCCGGTGATTGACCGGTATCTCGACCAGGGTGAGTCCGGCATTGAGCAGGAGCGCCGGGATGTAGCGATGCAAGCCATTGAAAGGAATCAGGTAACCCACGTGGTCGCGGCGCATGGCCTTGAGCGAACAGCCGGTGTCGCGCACCTGGTCATTCAGGAAAAAACGGCGGATGCGGTTGGCAAAACGCGAAGCGACACGGCGGTTCCAGCTGTCCTGCCGCGTGCGGCGGTATCCGCAGGCGAAATCGGCTCCCGCCAGCGCGGTGACGAGCGCCGGGATGTCTGCCGGGTCGTTCTGCCCGTCGCCGTCGAGCATCACGCACACTTGTCCGCAGGCATGGGAAAGCCCCGCGTAGAGCGCCGCGCTCTGGCCGAGGTTGACGGGCAACACCAGCGGCGTGATCCCCGGTATGGCCTTGATGCGGGCCAGGGTGCCGTCGCGCGAACCGTCATCCACCGCGATGATCTCGGCATCAGGACACGCAGCCTGCACCTCGCGCAGGAGCGGCTCGACGTTTTCTTCCTCGTTGTAGAATGGGATGATGATGGACAGGGAAATCACAGCAGAAGGTTCATAGACCGAAGGAGCCACCGACGGTGGCAATCCAATTTTTGGGTTGAGCGAGGTTGTAACGAATGAGACGTTTAACGTTTTCTACGCTCATGCCCGCCTCCTTTTCCGCACCCTGTGCATCCTCTGTCGAACCCGACGAAGGCCGGTGGGTGCGCCGAGGTCAGGCACTGATCGGCGGCCTGGCAGTTTTCCGCCTGCTCTGGCTTTGGCTGATGCCCCTCGATCTGATCGCGGACGAAGCCTATTACTGGGACTGGGGGCGGCACCCGGCGTGGTGTTATTTCAGCAAACCGCCGATGATCGCGTGGCTCAACACGATCACCCAATCCATCGGGTTCACCACCACGTCCCTTCAACGCGTGCCTTCCGTGGTGCTCGGCACCGTCGGCTTGACCGCCATTTGGCTGCTGGCCCGTCGGCTGTGGGGTGGTCGCGCGGGCTTTTTTGCAGTCGTAATCGCCGGGACTGCCCCGGGTTCGGTCGCGCTCAACAGCCTGCTCACCATCGACGCGCCGCTCATCGCCTTCTGGAGCGTCGCACTCTACGCACTCTGGCGCGCCTTGGAGCCAGCCACCGAGTCCAACGGTCCCGCCGGACGCACCCGCTGGTGGATCCTTTATGCGGTTGCCGGCCTGCTAGGTGTGTTGAGCAAACAGATGATGATGGTGCTGCCCTTGCTCGCACTGGGGTTTGTCATCACCAGTCCGACCGACCGCGCGTGGCTTCGCCGGCCCTCGTTTTATGTGTGGCTGCTGATCCCGTTTTTGGCGCTGGTGCCGATCATCCAGTGGAACATCCACCACGACTGGATCACCGCTCAGCACACCGCCCATCACTTCAAGGCCGACCCGTGGCGTTTGAGCTCAAGTCTGGCTTTCGTCGCGGAATATATCGGCAGCCAATTGGGCCTCGCCGGCCCGGTGGCCGCCAGCATCGCGGTGGTCGCGGCCTTTGGTTGGCGCGAGGTGCGGGCTGACCGGAGCCGTTGGTTTGCATGGATGATGTGCGCACCCGGCCTGCTCGCCATCGGAGCACTCAGTTTTCACCAAAGCATCAATCCGAATTGGCCGGCGGTTTTTCACCTTGGAGGCCTATTGCTGGCAACTGGATGGCTGGCCAACGACTGGCCCCGCCGCCGCAAGGCTTGGCGCGCAACATGGATCACGGGGGCAACCCTGGCGACACTCGGCTATGGTTTCATCGCGCTCAGCGGTCCGCTGGGACTTCACGAACACGATCAACTCGATGTCACCCGCCGTCTGCGCGGCTGGGCGGATCTCGGCAAAGACGTAGGCGTGTGGAAAGCACGGCTGGACGCCGACGGCGGCCCTCCCGTCATCGTGATCAGTCACGGCGGTCGAAACCTGGCGAGCGAGCTGGCGTTTTACCTGCCCGGGCAGCCCCAGATCTGGCACTGGACCGCGCCCGGCGTAGTTTCTTCCCAATACGCGCTCTGGCCCGGCCCCCTGCCCGCACGAACCGGGATGCGGGCGTTGCTGGTGTCGTCGTCCGATACCCTGCCCGCCGGACTGACTGACGGGTTCGACCGGATCATACCGCTGGGCGAAGTCGCGGGCAAACCCGGCAGCGGCGCACCTAAACGCGTGTGGCTCTGGGTCGGTGAAAACTTGCATTCGTGGGCCCACGGCAAACCCTTGGAATAACCCAAGCCCGGCGGCCCGCTTAACATGCAACTCTCCCCACAAGCTAAAGCGGCCTGCCTGCGCAGCTCCCTCGTCTTTGGCACGGCGGCCATCACCGGCATCCTGCTCGCTTGGAGCGGCACCGACCTCGCGTTGACCCGGCATTATTTTCGCGAGAGTTGGGCCACCGGGCGGGAATCGTGGGCAACGATTCTCTACACCTACGGCCCCTGGGTGGCCGCCACGCTCGCCATCGGCGGACTGGTCGCAGGCTTGTGGTCGCTCAAAACCGAACGCGGCGGACGCGCCGCGTGGTTTTTCCCCCTGCTGATGCTGCTGGGCCCGGGTCTCCTGGTGAACCTCGCCGGCAAAGAAGGCATGGGCCGCCCTCGGCCCCGCAGCGTGATCGAGTTCGGCGGAAAAGACGAATACCGCGTCGCCGGCTGGCCGGGACCGCCGGGCGACGGACGCAAGTCCTTCCCCTCGGGCCACGCCTCGATGGGGTTTTATCTCATGGCGGGATATTTTGTGTGGCGCGGCCGCCGGCCCGCCTTGGCGCGCGCCAGTCTCGCCGCCGGCCTCGTGATGGGCGCCGCCATCGGCTGGGCGCGCATCGCACAAGGCGGACATTTTTTATCCGACATCATCTGGGCGGGAGCCGTGGTGTTTTTAGCCGGCGAACTGTTGTCGGCGCTGTTGCTGCGTGGCCGCACATCGGATGATTTTACGGTTGGCGACAAGTCAGCAGAACCCTCTCACTCGAAACCATGAAAGTGCTCGTCACCGGCGCGGCCGGCTTCATCGGCTACCACACCGCCCGCCGGCTCGCCGCCACCGGCGGTTGCGAAGTGCTGGGGCTGGACAACCTCAACGACTATTACCCGGTCGATTTGAAACGCGCCCGCTTGCAGGAACTCGCCGCGTTTCCCGCATTTCGTTTCGTCGAGGCGGACTTCGCCGACGCCGCCCGCTTCCGGGAGATTTACCTGCAATTCCAACCCGACTACGTGATCCACCTCGGGGCGCAGGCCGGCGTGCGCTACAGCATGGAAAACCCCGCGGCCTACACGCACAGCAACCTCATCGGGTTTGCCTCGGTGCTGGAAGCGGCGCGCGTGCGTCCGCCGCGCCACTTGGTTTACGCGTCTTCGAGCAGTGTTTACGGAGGCGGCGCCGTCACGCCTTTCGCAGAAAACCAGCCGACGGACCACCCGTTGTCCTTCTACGCCGCGACGAAGAAGAGCAACGAAGTCACCGCCTACAGCTACGCGCACCTCTTCGGACTGCCGCTGACGGGACTGCGGTTTTTCACCGTTTACGGACCGTGGGGACGCCCCGACATGGCACCGATTCTGTTCTCCAAGGCGATCTCCGAAGGCAAGCCGATCAAGCTGTTCAACCACGGCAACAACCGCCGCGATTTCACCTACATCGACGACATCGTGGACGGCGTGCTCGCCGCGATGCGCACTCCGCCGGCCGCCGACGCCTCCACACCGCCGGCCCGTGTATTCAATCTTGGACACAACCACCCGGTCGAGGTCGTGGATTTCGTCCGCAAACTGGAATCGTTGCTCGGCCGCACCGCGAAGATCGAATTGGTCGGCCCGCAACCCGGCGACATGGTCGAGACCTGTGCCGATCTCACCCGCGTGCAAGCCGCGCTCGGTTACTCGCCGCGCACGCCGCTCTCCGAGGGCCTGCGGTCGTTTGTCGAGTGGTTCAAAATGTATTATCGCTAAGCGCCCGGCGCGTCCCCGATGAAAACCATCCTGCTGCTCGTCGCCTCCAATATCTTCATGACCATCGCCTGGTATGGTCAGTTGAAGTTCAAGTTTTTCGAGGGCCGGTCACTGTTCTTCGTCATCGCGGTTTCATGGTGTATCGCCCTCCTCGAATATTGCTTCATGGTGCCCGCCAACCGCGCCGGCTACCAGAGCGGTCAGTTCACCGGCTACCAACTCAAGATCATCCAGGAGGTCATCACGCTGGGCGTCTTCGTGGTCTTCGCCTGGCTGGTTCTCAAAGAAAAACTCACCTGGAATTACCTCGTGAGTTTCCTGCTAATCATCGCCGCCGTCTATTTCGCCATCGCCTTCAAGCCCGCCGGCCCTCCCCCCGGGCATTGACCAAGGCTCCCTCCGACTGGCTCCTCACGTAAAAATCACCCCATTCGCCACGCTTGGCTTGCTTCCGTCTGCGCGCCCGCTTCACGTTGGCGGCTATTGCAGCGGGGCGGTTGCCCCGCTTCCTCAACCATAAATACACCCGTCAGCTCCTCCCGCATCATGTCCAAAGCCGCTCCCGCCAAGACCTCCTCCACCGCCGTCGTCGCCCCCGACGCGTCCGCCCGCAAGAACGTAGAACTCGCCGTCAGCGCCATCACCAAACAATTCGGCGAGGGCTCGATCATGCGCCTCGGCGACAACCACAAGATGCAGGTCGAGACCGTCTCCACGGGCTCCCTCGCCATCGACCTCACCCTCGGCGGCAAAGGCCTTCCTCGCGGCCGCATCATCGAGATCTACGGACCGGAGTCCTCCGGTAAAACCACCTTCTGCTTGAGCGTCATCGCCGAGGCCCAGCGCCGCGGCGGACTCGCCGCCTTCATCGACGTCGAGCACGCCCTCGACCCCAAATACGCCCGCGTCGTCGGCGTGAAATTGGACGACCTCCTCGTCTCCCAACCCGACTCCGGCGAAGACGCGCTCAACATCACCGAGACGCTCATCCGCTCCAACGCCATCGACGTCATCGTCATCGACTCCGTCGCCGCCCTCATCACCAAGGCCGAACTCGACGGCCAGATGGGCGACATGACCATGGGCAGCCAAGCCCGCCTCATGTCCCAGGCCATGCGCCGCCTCACCGCCGTGGTCAGCAAGACCAAGTGCATCTGTATTTTCACGAATCAGATTCGCGAAAAGATCGGCGTCATGTTCGGCAGCCCCGAAACCACCTCCGGCGGCCGCGCGCTGAAGTTCTTCTCCTCGATCCGTATCGACATCCGCCGCAAGGACCAGATCAAGACACCGGACGGCAAGATCATCGGCAACCGCACCAAGCTCAAGGTTGTGAAGAACAAGGTCGCCCCGCCCTTCACCGAGTGCGAATTCGACATCATGTATGACGAAGGCATCTCCGCCTCCGGCTCCATCATCGACCTCGGCATCGAGCACAAGATTCTCGAAAAGAAAGGTGCTTGGATTTCCTACAACGGCAACCTCATCGGCCAGGGCCGCGACGCCGCCAAACAAGCCGTCCGCGAAAAGCCCGAACTCGCCGCCGAGCTCACCAAGGCGATCATGGAAAAGGTCAACGTCACCGGCGGCACCGCCGTCACCGGAGACGCCGCCGAGTAAATCGCTTTCATTTACACGCCCTACCCTTTAAAACCCCGAGTGAATCCCACTCGGGGTTTTTGCTGGTTAAATCCATTCGCCCTCATCCCATGACCTCCCTCCGTCGCCTCCTGTTTACAGGCGTAAGCGCACTTGCGCTCTCCGCCTCGTTCTTTCTCTCCACGGGCTGCAAGCCCAAGAGCCATCCCGCACCCTTCACTGCCAAGCTCACCGAGCTTGAGGGTGTGCAGGCCGTCTACACCCTTCGCCACCCGAAGCTGATCATCGGCGATCTCGACAAACTAATGACCGAAGTGCCGGAGGCCGCGCTCGCACGCATGTTCCTCGGACAACTCACGCCCTTCGGTTATCCGGAATTCTCGGAACTCGAAACCGGCGCGAACATCGGCATCGTAATGCTGGAGCTCAACACCGCCGAACTCGAATCCGCCAAACCCGAACTGGTCGGCTTCGCCAAACTCAAGGAAGACGGAAAAATCTGGAACGCCCTTAAACAAAGCGGCCTCGCCCTGGAAAAACACGGCACCTGGGTCTGGATCGCCCAAAGCACCGCGTCATTCGCTAAAGTTAAAACGCCCGACGCTCTGACCGCCTATATCGAGCGCCCGCAAACCGAGGAAGTTAAAGTCTGGGGCCGCGTCTCCCCCGCCCTGCTCGCCAAAGCCAAAGAGCTCCTCCTGCCTAAACTCCAAGATAAACTTTCCTCGCGTCCCGCCGAGGAACAAAAAGCCTTCGTCGGATATTTCAATGTGCTCTGGAACTACGTGTCCCAACTCCATTCCGGCGGCGGCTCGCTCGACTTTAAAGACCACGAAATCACCCTCGCCTACTCCGCGCAGTTCCAGCCCGCCAGCGCCACCGGCACTTTTCTGCGCTACGCCCCCGGCACCGCTCCCAAGATCGCCCAATCCGTGCCTGCCGACGGTCTCATGAACGCCGTCATCCGCCAAAACATGGACGGACAGATGGAGTTTGTGGGTGGTCTGATTGATGCCCTGATGGCCGTCGATTATCCCGCAGGCGCCGAAGCGCTCAAAGCCGTCAAGTCCAGCTACCTCACCTTCTCCCAAAGCAGCGATGGCGGCGCCGTGCTCACCATGGACATGAACCTGCCCAAGAACGGTCAACCCCCCGAGATCGACCTGCTCGGCGTGCAATCCGGCCACTTCACCGAAGCGCAGGTCAACGCCTACTACAAAACCAGCATCGCGCTCTCCCAAAAGTTCACCAACGCCATGATGGCCGCAGTCTCCGCCATCACACCCAACGCCCCCGTTCCGCACATCGACCAAGTCCTGACCGAAAACGCCCTCACCATCGACGGAGTTAATTTCGGCAAGGTCGTCACCACCACCACAACCACGGTGGCCGGCCACGAACAAACATCCTCCTCCACGCAATACTACGGTGTGGTCGGTGATAACCTCGTCTACGCCATGAACGAAGCCTCCCTGCGGGCCAAGTTACCCGCGCTCGCTTCCAAAAAACCCGTGGCCAACGCCGTGCCCGCCACGTTCACCGGTGATGAGATGGCCATCGTCACCGTGCCGGGCGCAAAGATCGTCGATATGGTCGCAGGCGCGCTGACGCTCGACAACGCCGATGCTGACATTCAGGCGCAGCTCAAATCCCTCAAAGACGGTTATGCCGCCGCCGGCCCAGTCAAAGTCAGCCTGGGCACCAGCCAGGCCCAAGCCACCGTCACCCTGACGATCCCCTACAAGTTCATCGCCCAAAGCGTGCGCCTCGGACAATTCGCCAGCACCCACAAAACCCCCGCGCCCACCCCTTAACTCACCGATCAGCGCGGCCTGACGTAAAACCCAACCCCGGCCTCCCTAACGTGGCCGGGGTTTTTGCGTTCAGACACAGCCGGCAGGGATCCCTCAAACCCACCCGGCCCGTTTATTTTTGCGCTTTGCCCCGCCCCCGCTTTCCGTGGGCACCATGTCCAGCCCGACCGACACCATCGCCGCCCTCGCCACTCCCGTGGGCACCTCCGCCATTGCGGTCGTGCGCGTAAGCGGCCCCGGCTGCGCCGAACTCGCGAAATCTCTCTTCGGTCCCACTCCCCTGCCCCCGCGCGTCGCCCGCCATACCGACTACCGCAACCTTCACGGCGACATTTTGGACGATGTGGTGGCCACGTTTTATCAAGGCCCACGGTCGTATACAGGCGAAGATTCGCTGGAAATCGCCCTTCATGGAAATCCATTTATCGCGCAATCAATTCTAAATGATTTGCTTGCAAGAGAAATAAGGCTCGCCGAAGCAGGGGAGTTTACTCGGCGCTCATTTCTTAACGGCCGGATGGATCTATCTCAGGCTGAGGCTGTTATGGATTTAATTCACGCGCGCAGCGAACGCGCCCTCACTGCCGCCAACCAACAGCTCCGCGGCAGCCTGGGTCGCCACCTCGGCGAACTCACCGAAGGCCTGCTTCTCGTCCTCGCCCGCATTGAAGCCTACATCGACTTCCCCGACGAAGACCTCCCGGCCGAAGATCGCCGTATTGTCGTGAAGGAACTGAACACTGTTCTACATGGAACAACCCGCCTTCTGGCTACGCACCACTACGGCGAACTCCTCCGCGACGGCATCAAGACCGTGATTATCGGCGAGCCCAATGCCGGTAAAAGCAGCCTTCTCAATCGCCTCATTGGACGCGACCGGGCCCTCGTCAGCCCCGAGCCCGGCACCACCCGCGACTTCATCGAAGAGCGGATCATCCTCGGGCCCCACTGCCTTCGCCTGATCGACACCGCCGGCCTCAACCCCACTCCCGCCGCCCTTGAACAACTCGGCATGGACAAGACCCTCGAGCGTGCAGCCGAAGCCGATCTCTTCCTCTGGGTTCTCGACGTTACCCGCCCCGCCCCGCCCCTACCACCGGAAGTTACCGCCCGCCTGACCCCTGCCAACACCCTTGTCCTCTTCAATAAGGCGGACCTGCTCGCTGCCCCCACTCCCCTACCCGCCTCGACACTCCCTGCACTCACCATTTCCGCCCTCACCGGCGACGGAATTCCGAAGCTCACCGCCCATATCACCAGCCTGGCCGACGCTTTCCGCCAAGACCAAGGCGACGAGATTATCGCCATCAACGCCCGCCATGCTGATGCCCTCCGGCGCGCCCGTGAGTGCCTGGAGACAGCCCTCGCCAAAGTCACCACCAACGGCCCTACCGAACTCCTCGCCAGCGACCTCCGTGGTGCTCTCGACGCCTTTGGGGAGATTGCCGGCAAAATCGACAACGAGCGTATGCTCGACCACCTCTTTAAGACCTTCTGCATCGGAAAATGATCTATAACCAAACCCCCTTTGACGTGATCATTTGTGGCGCCGGCCATGCCGGTTGCGAAGCCGCGCTTGCCGCCGCCCGTATGGGTGGCTCCACCCTACTCCTCACCGGCAACATCGACACCATTGCCCAGATGAGCTGCAACCCCGCCATCGGCGGTCAGGCCAAGGGCCAGATGGTTCGCGAAATCGACGCCTTAGGTGGTGAAATGGCCATAAACACCGACCTCACCGCCATCCAGTTCCGTCTGCTCAACGAATCCAAAGGTCCGGCCGTCCAATCCCCCCGCGCCCAGTGCGACAAGAAAGCCTACCAGTTCCGCCTTAAACACACGCTCGAGCTCCAGCCCAACCTCCAGGTCTTCCAAGCCACCGTCACCGGCCTGGTCTTCACCGGCCAGAAAGTGACCGGTGTCCGCACCAACTTGGACATCGAATTCACCGCCCACACCGTAGTCGTCACCACCGGCACCTTCCTGCGCGGCCTCATGCACATCGGCCAAAACAAGAACGAAGGCGGCCGACTGGGTGATTTTAGTGCAAAAACCCTCTCGACGAGTTTCCTTGAGGCCGGGATTGAGCTCCGCCGCCTCAAAACCGGCACCCCTCCGCGTCTCCTCGGCCGCAGCCTCGATTTCTCCAAGATGGAAGAACAACGCGGTGACGCCACTCCGACCCGCTTTGCGTTCCACGACACCCGCGACCCCGAAAACCTGTTCCACGTGGAACAGACCGGCGAAACCCGCATTGGATGGCCTGCCAACACCAACCAGGTTTCGTGCTGGATGACCCACACGACAGCCGAGACTGCCCAACTTGTGCGCGACAACCTCCACAAGTCCGCCATGTATTCCGGTGAGATCGAGGGCGTCGGCCCGCGCTACTGCCCATCGATCGAAGATAAATTTGTCCGCTTCGCCGACAAACCCCGCCACTTGCTCTTTTTGGAGCCCGAAGGGCGCTCGACCAACGAATACTACGTCAACGGCCTGTCCACGTCGCTACCGTTCGATATCCAGATCCAGATGGTCCGCAGTGTGCCCGGACTTGAAAACGCCCAGCTCCTGCGTCCGGCCTACGCCGTCGAATACGATTTCGCCCCGCCAACCCAGCTCTATCCATCCCTCGAATCCAAGAAAGTCGAAAACCTCTTCTTCGCCGGCCAGATCAATGGCACCTCTGGCTACGAAGAAGCCGCCTCGCAAGGGCTGCTCGCCGGCGTAAACGCCGTCAATAAACTGCGTCAGCAACCACCGCTCATCATCAGCCGCCACGAGGGCTATATCGGCGTCCTGATCGACGACCTCGTCACCAAGGGCACCAACGAGCCTTATCGCATGTTTACCAGCCGCGCCGAATACCGGTTGCTCTTTACCCACGGCAGCGCCGAGCTGCGCCTGCTACACCACGCCAAAACCCACGGACTCGTCTCGTCGACACGCCTGGCCCGCATGGAGGAAGCCAAACGCCAAACCGAACACTGGATTGGTTTTTTCGAGACCACCAAAGCACCGACAGGGCAGGGGACTTTCGCCGATTCCATCCGCCGCGCCGTGACCGGCACCAGCGCAGGCCACCCCACACCCATGTTGCCAACCGAGTTCCTTACCCAACCGGAAGGACTTCGCCAACAGGTCATGTATTGCGTCAGCCACCAAGGCTACCTCGCCCGTGAACAACGCCAGATCAAGAAGCTCAGCGAGATCGAAAAAATCAAAATCCCCCCGCACATCGATTTCCTCCAGGTCCGCGGCCTGCGCAAGGAAAGCGCCCAGAAACTCGCCGAGATAAAGCCCTACACCCTGGGTCAAGCCAGTCGCATCAGTGGGGTTAACCCAGCCGACATCAGTATCTTAATGATACTGATTGAAGCGGGCAGGGGAGCGAAGCCGCAATCGTGATTCCGCCATTCAACATTCCGGTGCCGCTGTAACATTTGTGAAACACGACCGGAATCCACTAGGAGGGCAAGGCGACTTCGAGTAAGGTGGGCTTTGTTATGGCAGACATCAAACCGAAGAAAATCCTCGTGGTGGACGACGAGTCCGACGTGACCGAATTGGTCGCGTATAACCTCAAGGCCAAGGGCTTTCAGGTCGAGGTCGTCAACGACCCCAACAGCAGCATCGGCACCGCCCGCTCTTTCCTGCCCGACCTCGTCATCCTCGACGTGATGATGCCCGACCTTAACGGCATTCAGATCTGCCGCATGCTGCGCGCCGACCCCAAACTCAAAAAGGTCCCCGTCATCTTCCTCACCGCCAAGGCCGAGGAAAACGATCGCATCCAAGGGCTCGAAACCGGGGCCGACGACTACATCTGCAAGCCATTTAGCACCAAGGAGTTGGTTCTCAGGGTTCAAACTATTCTCCGCCGTCTGACCGAAGCCGCTCCCGAGGAGCCCAAGCACCTGCAGGTGGGCGAAATCGTCATCGATACGGAACGCCACGAGGTTCAAATCCACGGCAAGCCCGTCGAACTCACCGCCACCGAGTTCAACCTCCTCAAGCTCCTCATGGAACGCCGGGGCCGTGTGCAAACCCGCGAGCACCTGCTGCTCAATGTCTGGAACTACGAAACTGAAATCGAGACACGCACGGTCGACACGCACGTCCGACGCCTGCGCGAAAAGCTCGGCACCGAGGCCGACTGGATCGAGACCATCCGCGGCGTAGGTTACCGCATGGCTGAGCGCCGGGCGAATGAGCCTGGCGCCACTGCCCGCACTTAAGCCCAAACCCCAGCGTTGCGCTATGGGGCAACGCTCTGCTTCCTTCGCCGCACCGCCTGCATGTCCATCGCCATTTCGATCCTCCTGAGCATCGCTCTGGGCTTCGCATTTTTAAAGATCCTGTCGCACCGGCGCGCCGTGCACGCCCTCCAACAGGCGATTTTTCGCAAGCAACCGCTGCTGAGTGAAGATCTGCCGGGCGCCGCCGGGGCCGTCTGGGAGCAGCTTCGCCTCGCGACCAACGAACTGATCACCGAAGTCAGCCAGCTCCAACAACAGCGCTCCGGACAGCTCGCCCAACTGGAAGCCACGTTGGGCAGTCTTCAGGAGGCCGTGCTGATCGTGGACGCAAGCAACTACATCCTGCTCGCCAACAAAGCGCTTCAGGCCATTTCGACCCGTGCAGCCACACAGATCATCGGCCACCGGCTGGAACTGGTGCTGCACAGCGCCGCATTTCTCACCTACGTCGAGTCTGTGCGCCTCGGCCGGGCCCAGCCGCAGCAAGAAGTCGAACTCGTCGAAAACGGCATCACCACTTGGCTCGAAGTCACCGGAACCACCATTCAAAGCCAAGGCAGCTCGCGCGGCCCTTGGACGCTCTTCGTCCTGCACGACATCACGAAGCAAAAGAAGCTGGAAACCGTTCGGAAGGACTTCGTGGCCAACGTATCCCACGAGTTACGCACCCCGCTCAGCGTGATCAAAGGCTACATCGAGACCTTGGTGGACGGCCATGAAGACATCCCCATCGAGGATCGGACACGTTTCCTAAAAACCATTCAGCGGCATACGGAACGACTCAACTCCCTGCTTGAGGACCTGCTCGTCCTCTCCCGCCTTGAATCCATTAACCCCGGCCTGCGTCGCGAGTCCGTCAAACTGCATACACTGCTTTCAGGGATCATCGACGACTACCACGCCCGCCCGGCCACCAGCGGACATCAGCTAAAACTGAACGTCGACGCGGCGGTCGGCACGATGCTGATCGATCCTTTAAAGATCACCCAAGTCATCGAAAACCTCTTGGATAATGCCCTTAAATACACCCCCAAGGGCTCCAGCATCGAATTATCCGCCCGCCTGCAAGATCTCGGAGAAGTGATCGTCATGCTAAACGACAACGGCCCCGGCATTCCAGCCGACGACCTCCCTCATCTGTTCGAACGCTTTTATCGCGTGGATAAAGGCCGCTCGCGAGAGAAGGGCGGCACCGGCCTCGGTCTTTCCATCGTGAAACACATCGTGCAGCTCCACGGCGGTCGCGTCTGGGTTGAAAGCAAACTAGGGCAGGGGACCACTTTCTTTTTTAGCCTGCCGCTACGCAGTAACGGCCAAGCCTGAGCGGGCGGCGGCCGTCACCCTCTTCGATGTTAGTGATTGTGCGCGTCCGCTTCCCCTCCTAAATCCGCAGTTTCTACATGCCGCTGGAACAAGCCCAGGCCATCACCGCCTCCCGACTCGCAGACCTGCGCGCCCGTCTCATACCGCTGCTCAAAACCAAACTTCCGATCACGCTGGAGGTAGGCAGCGGCCACGGTCATTTCCTGACCGCTTACGCGCAAGCGCACCCGGATCGCTTTTGCATCGGTATCGATCTGCTGCCCGACCGCCTGGCCCGCTCGGAGCGCAAATCAACCCGCGCCGGTCTCGCCAACATCGCCTGGCTGCACGCCGAGGCCAGTCTCTTTCTCGAGGCATTACCTTCAGATACGATTCTTTCAGAGATATTTATCCTATTTTCAGACCCTTGGCCCAAACGTCGCCACTGGAAAAATCGGGTTATCCAAACCGAATTCCTCTCCGCATTGGCTGCAAGGGCAGGGGAGGGGGCGCGGCTCTACTTCCGCACCGATTTTGCCCCGTATTTCAGCTATGCGACCGATACGATCCGGCCCCATGCCGACTGGGCACTGGACGATTCCGTTCCGTGGCCATTCGAACTCGCCACGGTTTTCCAACAACGGGCCGAAGGATATCAATCACTGGTCGCCGTGCGTAAAATCGCTCCCGCAAACATACCGACATAAGTTATCAGGGGAATGCCCTCCCACTGAACTAATGATCAACGCCGTCATAAGAATGCCTCATTTCAGGGGTTGACGGAGGGGAAACCGTTTGCGTAGGTCATCCTTTCAATCCCTCGACCGCGTCTCCCCGCGACCATGCTCCGCATCACGAAAGCCCTCACATCCCTCGCCGTTTTGGCCACCGCTTCAACCGCTTTTGCGAGTGAGGCCGCCCATAGTGGCATCGCCGCGGCTCCCACGGCCCTCTTCCATGTCGGCCCCCTCCCGATCACCAACAGCATGGTCACCAGCTGGATTGTCGCCGCCGTATTGATCGTGGTGATACGCCTGGCCGTCGGCAAACCCAAGCTCGTCCCCTCGCGCGGTCAAGCCATGGTCGAAAGCCTGGTCGAGGGCGTCCTCGATTTGATCACGCCGATCGTAGGCAACAAAGTTGCCAAGCATGCATTCCCCCTGTTGGTCGCGTTGTTCACATTCATTCTGATCCAAAACTGGAGCGGCCTGTTCCCCGGCGTCGGCACTATTTATTACAACGGTGAAGAACTGATCCGTCCGGGCAACGCCGACATGAACGGCACCATCGCCTTGGCTCTCGTTTCCTTCGTGGCGTGGATTTACTTCATCATGCGCTACGCCGGCCCGAAGCTCGTGCTGTTTGATATCTTCGGCAACAAGGCCGACAAAAAGGAAATCCCCGCCGTCATCTATTATTTCCTTTTCGTGATCTTCTTTGCGGTCGGCCTGATTGAAGTCGTCTCGATCATGTTCCGCCCTATTTCACTTTCCTTCCGTCTTTTCGGCAACGTCTTCGGCGGTGAGAACCTGCTCCACGCCATGTCCGGCATGTGCAAATGGGGTCTGCCGATTCCGTTCTACTTTCTCGAGATCCTCATCGGCTTCGTTCAGGCGCTTGTGTTCACCCTGCTGGTGAGCGTTTACATCGGGCTGATTTGCAACCACGGCGACGACCACCACGAAGAAGACCACGCCAAAGACGGCGCTGCTCACCACTGAGACCCTTTCCCGTCGGGAGCGTGCCAATGCGTGCGCACGACGGAAATCCAACCAACAAATAAAACCATCATGTCCTCCATCATCGCAGAAGTCGCTGGTATCTCCGGTAGCATTCAAGGCGCGTTCGGCTGCTTGGCCGCCGCCATTGGCGTAGGTCTCGTCGGCACCAAGGCCGTCGAAGCCGTCGGCCGTAACCCCGGCGCGTCCGGCAAGATCCTCGTTCAGTCCATCATCGGCATGGCGCTGGCCGAAGCCGTCGCCTTCTACTCGCTGTTCCTCGGCAAGTAATCGCCTGATTCCACGCCGGCGCTCAACCGCCCGGCGTGGTCCCCTTTTCCCCTTCCCGCACGCTCGCTCTTCCGAACATGTCCTCCTTCCTGCTCCCCCTTGCTCAAGTCACCGAGCACGCCGTTGAAACGGTTGCGGCTCACGGCGAAGGCTCCAACGCGATCACCCAGCTCACCGACAGCTTCGGCATCAGCGTGCCGTTCATCCTGGCGCAGGTCGTCAGCTTCTCGGTTGTCGCATTCGTGCTCTGGAAGTTCGCCTTCAAGCCGGTCCTCGCGACCCTCGACGAGCGCAAGCACAAGATCGCCGGCGGTCTCCAATACGCCGAGGAGATGAAGACCAAGCTGGAAGCCGCCCAGCAGCAGACCGCCGCCCAGCTCAAGGACGCCCAGATCGCCGCGAGCAAGATCATCGACGAAGCCCGCAAGCTCGCCAAGGAGCTCGCCGAGCGCGAAGCCGCCGCCGCCACCGAGCGTTCCGCCGCCCAGCTGGCCAAGGCCCAGCAGGCCATCGAGCTTGAGCACAAAAAGATGCTCGACGAAGCCCGCAACGAAATCGCCCGTCTCGTCATCGCCACCACCGAGCGCGTTCTCGCCAAGAAACTCTCCGACTCCGATCGCGCCTCCTACAACGAGGCCGCCGCCCGCGAGCTCACCACCGTCTAATCGACCGCCATGGCCACCGGCAAATCCCAGATCCAGCAGCTCGCCCGTCAGCTTTTCAAGCTGAGCCTCGTGGACGGCCGCCTCTCCGAAGAGCAGGTCGCCGGTGTCCTCGGTTACATCGAGAAAAACCAGGCCGTCAACGCGGTCGCCATTCTCAAGGCCTATCATCGCCTCGTCTCCGCCGAGATCGCCCGTGGCTCCGCCATCGTGGAACACTCCGGCCCGATCAGCGACACATTGCTCGCCAGCATCGCCGGCGCTCTTTCACAGCGTTACCACCGTCCGGTGACGGCGACCGCCCGTGAGAACCCGGCCCTCCTCGCCGGTCTTCGCGTCCGCATCGGCGATGACCTCTTCGAGTCGTCCGTATCCGGCCAGCTTGCCGCCCTTTCCGCCAGCGTCTGATTTTTCATCCACCCTTTCTAAATACCAAACCCTCCCGCCCGCATGAGCACGGTTATCGAACAAATCGAACAGCAGATCGCGAAGCTTTCCAACAAAGCAGTCCGCAAGAACACCGGAGTCATCCGCACCGTCGCCGACGGCGTCGCCAAGATCGACGGCCTCTCCGACGTTGCCTACAACGAGATGATCCAGTTCCCCGGCGGCGTGATCGGTATCGCGCTGAACCTTGGCACCGACGAGGTCGGCGCCGTCGTTCTCGGCGACGTCTCGCAGCTCAAGGAAGGCGACGAGGTCTCCACCACCGGCAAGCTCCTCTCCGTTCCCGTCGGCAAGGCCCTTCTCGGTCGCGCCATCGACGCCCTCGGCAATCCCGTGGACGGCAAGGGCCCCATCGACGCCAAGGAAACCTATCCCGTCGAAAAGATCGCCCCCGGCATCATGGCCCGCAAGTCGGTTTCCCAACCGCTCTTCACCGGCATTCAGGCCATCGACTCCATGATCCCGATCGGCCGCGGCCAACGCGAGCTCATCATCGGCGACCGCGGCACCGGCAAGACCACCATCGCCGTCGACACGATCATCAACCAAGCGAACATCAACAAGGTCGGCCTCGCCTCCGGTGACGCCAAGTTCCGCCCCGTCTACTCCGTCTACGTCGCGGTCGGCCAGAAGAACTCCAACATCGTCCGCACCATCGCCGCCCTCGAGGCCGCCGGTGCGTTGGAATACACCGTCATCGTCGCCGCTCCCGCCGCCGACAACGCCGCCAACCAATACCTCGCCCCGTTCTCCGGTGCCGCCATCGGCGAATGGTTCATGGAAAACGGCATGGATGCCCTCATCGTCTATGATGACCTTTCCAAGCACGCCGTCGCCTACCGCCAGATCTCGCTCATCCTGAAGCGCCCCTCCGGCCGCGAAGCCTATCCCGGCGACGTGTTCTACCTGCACTCCCGCCTCCTTGAGCGCTCCGCCCGCCTCGACGGCAAGGGCTCGCTCACCGCGCTCCCCATCATCGAGACCCAGGCCGGCGACGTGTCCGCCTACATTCCGACCAACGTGATCTCCATCACCGACGGTCAGATCTTCCTCGAAACCGACCTCTTCAACCAAGGCATCCGCCCCGCCGTCTCGGTCGGTCTCTCCGTCTCGCGCGTCGGTTCCGCCGCCCAGATCAAGGCCACCAAGCAGGTCGGTGGTAAGCTCAAGGGTGAGCTCGCCCAGTTCCGCGAACTCGCCGCCTTCGCGCAGTTCGGTTCCGACCTCGACGCCAAGACCAAGGCCCAGCTCGACCGCGGCGGCCGCATCGTCGAACTCTTCAAGCAGCCGGCCTTCAACCCGATCTCGATCGAGCTGCAGGTCGTCACGATCTTCGCGCTCCAAAAGGGTTTCTACGACGCCCTCGAGACCAAGAAGGTCAACGCCGCCTCCGTCTCCATCCGCGAGTTCTTCAAGACCCGCAAAGACGCCCTCCTCACCGAAATCCGCACCAAGGCCGCCTTGGACAAGGACCTCGAAGAGAAGATCATCGCCGCGCTCACCGAGTGGAAGAGCACCTACGCCGCCTAAACCGCGGATCGTTAACACGCTCTAACTCACCGCCACCATGGCTTCCACACGCGATATCCGCCGGCGCATCAAGTCGGTCAAGAACACCCGCCAGATCACCAAGGCGATGGAGCTCGTCGCCGCGTCGAAGATGAAGAAAGCGCAGCAGGCCGCCCTCGCCGGGCGTGCCTACACGCAACTCATGTCCGACATGCTCGCGGCCCTCGCCCCCCGCGTTTCCGAGCTCAACCACCCCTTCCTGGTTCAGCGCGAAATCAAGACGCGAGGTATCCTGCTTGTCACTACCGACAAGGGCCTCTGCGGTCCGCTCAACGCCAACCTCTTCAAGCTCGTCACCGAGATCAAGACGCCGGTCAAGTTCTTCGCCATCGGTCGCAAAGGCGCGCAGTTCATCGCCCGCACCCATCGCGATCTTGTCGCCGACTTTGTCGTGCAGGACCGCGCTCCGTTCTCCGAGGTCAAGGTCGCCGTCGAGTTCATGGTGCAGAAGTATCTCGCCGGTGAAATCGACACCGTCGAGGTCATCTACCCACGCTTCAAGAACACCCTCGTGCAAGAGCCGCTGGTCCGCCCGATTCTCCCGCTCGCCAGCCTGCGCCAGTTCGTCGAGACCGTGCAGGGCCACGCCGGCGTCGTCGCCGCCGAGTTCAACGACTCGCGCGACATGCTTTTCGAGCCCGGCGCCAGCCAGGTCCTCGAAGCGCTGATGCCTTTCTACGTCAACCGCCACGTCTACCAGCTCGTCCTCTCCGCCCGCGCCTCCGAACACTCGGCCCGCATGGTCGCGATGAAGACCGCCAAGGACAACGCCACCAAGTTGGTCGGCGAACTCAGCCTGGAATACAACAAGGCCCGTCAGGCCGCGATCACCCAGGAAATCCTCGAACTCGCCGCCGCGCAGTTCGCGGCGTAAGCAAATTTTCAATACAACTTAACCAAACCCTCCGTTCATGAGCAACACCGGCAAAATCGTCCAGGTCATCGGCCCCGTCGTTGACGTCCAGTTCGCGGAAAACACCATTCCGCCCATCTACCAGGCGCTGACCGTCGACTTCACCGTCTCCGGCAAACAGGAAAAGCTGACCCTCGAGATCCAGCAGCACCTCGGCGAAGGCATCGCCCGCACGATCGCCATGTCCTCCTCCGAAGGTCTCGTCCGCGGCATGCCCGTGGTCGACACCGGTGCCCCCATCACCGTCCCCGTCGGTGAAGGCATCCTCGGCCGCATCTTCAACGTCACCGGCGACGCCGTGGACGGCAAAGGCCCGGTTCCCCACACCAAGCGCTACCCGATCCACCGTGCCGCCCCCGCGCTCGCCGATCAGGACACCAAGGCCGACATCCTCGAGACCGGCATCAAGGTCATCGATTTGATCGCCCCCTTCACCAAGGGCGGCAAGGTCGGCGCCTTCGGTGGTGCCGGCGTGGGCAAGACGGTCGTCATCATGGAGCTCATCAACAACATCGCCAAGGCCCACGGTGGTTACTCCGTGTTCGCCGGCGTCGGTGAGCGCTCCCGTGAAGGCAATGACCTTTACCACGAAATGTCCGAGGCCGGCGTCATCAAGCAGGACAACCTCGGCGAGTCCAAGGTCGCCCTCGTTTACGGCCAGATGAACGAACCCCCGGGTGCCCGTATGCGCGTCGCCCTCTCGGCCCTCGCGATGACGGAATACTTCCGCGATGAAAAGAACCAGGACGTGCTCCTGTTCGTCGACAATATCTTCCGTTTCTCCCAGGCCGGTTCCGAAGTGTCCGCCCTCCTCGGTCGCTCGCCCTCTGCGGTGGGTTACCAGCCCACGCTCGCCTCCGAGATGGGCATGCTCCAAGAGCGCATCACCTCGACCAAGAAAGGGTCCATCACGTCCTTCCAGGCCGTTTACGTGCCTGCCGACGACTTGACCGACCCGGCGCCCGCCAACACCTTCGCGCACTTGGACTCCACCATCGTGTTGGAGCGCTCCATCGCCGAGCTCGGCATCTATCCCGCCGTGGATCCGCTCTCCTCCGTCTCGAAGGCCCTCGAGCCCTCGATCGTCGGCGAAGAGCACTACCTCGTCGCCCGCGAAGTGCAGCGCGTCCTCCAGCGCTACAAGGACCTCCAGGACATCATCGCGATTCTCGGTCTCGACGAACTCTCCCCCGAGGACAAGCAGACCGTTTACCGCGCCCGTAAGATCCAGCGCTTCCTCTCGCAGCCCTTCACGGTTGCCGAAGTGTTCACCGGCGCCCCCGGCAAATACGTGCCCGTCAAGGACACCATCCGCGGCTTCAAGATGATCCTCTCCGGCGAACTCGACCACGTCGCCGAAGGTGATTTCTACATGAAGGGCGGCATCGACGAGGTCATCGCCGCCACCAAGAAGTAATCGCTGATGAAGTAGTGAGTAGTGAGTAGCGAGCATCCAAACCTCCAGCGCCGCTTCTCCTACTCGCTACTCACTACCCGCTACTCACTACTTCCTTTTCGCCATGTCCCTCACACTCGAAATCGTCACCCCTGAAGCCCGGGTTTACGCCGACACCATCGACACCGTCGTGATTCCGACCGTTGAAGGTGAGATCGGTATCCTGCCCGGTCACATCCCGTTGCTCACGCAGGTCGCCGACGGCGAACTCCGTGTCACCAAGGACGGCAAGGTGCAATTCCTCGCGGTCGGGACCGGTTTTGCCCAGATCGTAGGCGACAAGATCTCCGTCATGGCCGAACACGCCATCACCGAGGAAAAGATCGACGAAAAAGCCGTCGAGGACGCCCTCAAACGCGCCGAAGAACAGCTCAAGGACGCCGCCCACTTGGATCCCTCCGAACAAGAACACCTCTACGAACTCATCCGCTTCGCAGGCGTGCAGCTCGGCCTCAAGCGCCGCAATCGCTAATAGTGCCTTCTCGATTCGACAAAAAAACGCGGCCCGTAATCGGCCGCGTTTTTTTATGATTGGTAAATGGACCGCGTTCTCTCAAGCGCGTCCATCGACATGCCCGCCCATCACTTCTTCGGCATGATCTTCTCCAGCGAGGCGACCCACTTGGCGGCACCGCCCTTTTCGTAGCCCATCTCGCCCAGCTGCTTCGCGTGCGAATCGATCAGGATGATCGTCGGGTAACCTTGAATCCCGAATTTACCGGCAAGCTCTTGGTTCTGGATTTTCTCAGCCTCAGTTTGCTCCTTGTTCCGGGGGAAATCGACTTTCAGCAGCACGAGATTCTTCTGCGCGTAATCAACAAACTCCGGCTGTGAAAAAACTTCCTTGTCCAATCGGATACACCAACCGCACCAGTCGGAGCCGGTGAAATCCATCAGGATCGGCTTATGTTCCGCAGTCGCCTTCTTTTGCGCCGCTTTGTAATCCGTCAACCAAGTCGCCTCGGCCGCACTCAGCGAACCGATGGATAAAAACACCGCCAACCAGAGCATGCAGATACGTTTCATGGGGGATTCAGGACTGATTTTTTATAGCTGCGACGGATGGACAACGTGCTTCGCCGCCATCCGCAGCTATTTCGTCCATAAAATCCGCCTCGACCTTCTTTGCAAGGTGAACGCAGCTGATTGCATGCGCCACCCCGTTACCCTGCTGTTAATCCTAGCTGCAGCCCTCACCCGGCTGATCGGTAGCGATGCCCAACCATCCTCTTGTCGCGAACTCTTGCTGCCTCGCGTAGAAATTCCGTCCACCGACAACGCCTTGTTTCGGTGGCGCCCGGCGTTTGCCGACCTATTCCCCGACGACCCCGAAATCGCACACCAACTCGACGAACTCTCTTCGCCACTCATGAATGCGCAGGTTGGTGATCATGCGCTCCAAACTTGGCTCGCTCCACTCACCGCACGACTCGCCGAGTTGACTGTGCACAACGGGGAGTCCTTTCAACAGCCACCGATCAACGGACCCGAAACCCCTTTTCCCGATCATCAACCTCTCCGACAGCTCGCCGTGCTCCGCACCGCGATGATGAAAATGGCCTGGCGCGATGGCCGTCACGATGCGGCTCTCGCCCTCGCCGAAGAAAACCTAAACTTAGCCCGCACCTTGTTGGTGTCGCAGGAAGGTCTCATCCCCTTGCTCAATGCCACGGGCATCTGGCAGCTCGCCCTTGACGACGTCTATTGGCTCGCCCGCCGCCCCAACCTCACACCCGCGCAAGCCGCCCGTCTGCAAACCGCACTTCTGCGCGACGAAACCCTGGCCTCCGACGCCCTCAGTCGTGCCTTCTGCGGTGAGCTCACATTTTTCACCCAAGTTGTCATCGAGCGCCTCCCACGCACCCACGATGTCGAGCAACTGCTCAGCAGTATCGGCTCCTTGGGCATGGCGCCTCCTGAACCCATCGAACCCGGTTCACTCAGCTTGGCCCCCGCTGTTAACGAACCTTTCGATCGCGAAGCCACCCTGCTGGCCGCAGCCAACGACGTGCGCGCCTGGGTGAACGCCTTCTCCTCCGCCTCCCGCCATCCCCGAACGCTTCAACGCACCCACACACAGGCACACCTCACCACCTATGTGCGCGAAATCCCCGCCCTGCTGCAATACGCCACCGAGGAAGTTCCGACGACCCAGGAACAAGTCACATCCGTCGACACCGAGATCGCCGCCGTCGAAAATCCCGTGGGAAAACTCTTCCTCATCATCACCACGCCCAACTGGAACGCCCTCTCCGTTTCGCTTTTTCGCCGGGCCGCCCAACGCAACGCTTTGCTCGGCCTGCTCGCCTGGCGCCGTCTCGGCCGGCCCGCATCGTGGAAAGACCTCGTAGTCGCCGGCCTGCTGGCCAAGCCGCCGGCCGATCCGTTCTCGCAAGGTTCACTGCACTATGACCCGAACCCGAAGAACGCCCGTATTTGGAGCGTAGGCATAAACGGCGTGGACGATGGCGGCTTGGGCGATGGCGAAAACATCGGCCTCCCGCCCGACTTCACTTGGCCGGCGCGGTAAACCACGACCTCGCCGTCCACCGACACAGGCTACGCATCTCACGTCCGGTCCATCCGCACATCCAACCGTCCGCTGCGGACATGGAGATCTCGTTGTGGAAACGGAATTTCGATGTGCGCTTCCCTGAACGCATGATCGATCGCAAAATTGAGACTGCTCCGAAACGCCTTGGGCCGGTGCGCCATCCCGATGGTCCACACCCCGAGTTCGAAATCCAGAGAACTGTCCCCAAATCCGATAAAAAACACCTGCGGCGCCGGATCTTTCGTAAGCGTCCGGGCGGGTGCCACGTAGGCGAAAAGACGTAAGCGCGATAGGATGGGCGTGATGAAAACAATCACGACGGAGTTGATCCCTGACGAAACGAAGCGAGGCGGAGACGGGCGGAGGAT
>JBAZBC010000012.1:0-154625 GCA_041671745.1 Opitutaceae bacterium
CACTGCTTGCTGCCGAAACGCTTCGTCATGTCTTGGCAACTTCGTCTCCGTCTTCTTCGGTTCTTTCATTGGTTGAGTCTTTCTTTAGTGGCTCAACTCGTGTCCGTCGATTCGGGGCAACCTCAGCCTCTCCCGCTTTCTCGGTGAGTTCTTTGTGTCTCCGTGCCTTTGTGGTGAGTGTCGGAATCGTCAGTAGTCAGGCCTAAACACGGTCCGGCGGCGTGCTCCCTTGAAGTCCTTGTTTCTTGGGGTTCCAACTGCGCCGCGTCCGCCGCAGTTACCGTGCTCGGCTGCTACGCGCTTTCCGTCGGATCGACTACCGCGTAACGGATCACACCACCCGCGCCCACAGCAGCTTCAGGTAGCGGCTTTCGAGACAGTTCGAGTAAACCGGATGATCCGGCCCCGGTCCCGTGCGGTCAAAGAATTGCAGGCGGCGGTTCTGCTTGTGTGCGGCCTTGATCACATGCGCCTCAAAGTCCTCGAGTGTGAGCAGACCAGAGCACGAGCAGGTGATAAAAATCCCGCCCGGTTTCACGAGGCTGATGGCGAGCAGGTTCAGGTCTTCGTATTTCTGTCGGCCCTCCCAATTGCCCGCCGCGTCGCGGGTGAAAATAAACTTCGGCGGATCGAGCACCACGACGTCCCATTTTTCTCCGTTTTGCTGCATCTGGCGCGCGTAGGCGAAGGCGTCGGCGTGGACGAATTTGATACGCGCCTGGTTGAGATTGGCATTGCGCTTGGCCTGCGCGATGGCGGCTTCGTCGAGATCGACCGCGGTCACATCCTCGGCACCGCCGCCGACCTTGGCGTTAAGAGAAAATCCGGCGGTGTAGCAGCACAGGTCGAGCACGCGCGCGCCCTTTGTGAAGCGGGCGACGGCACGGCGGTTGTCGCGTTGATCGCAGAAAAACCCGGTCTTGTGGCCCTCGGCAAAATCCACCTCGTAACGCACGCCGTGCTCGCGGATTTTCACCGTGCGCGGAGCGGCGGCATTAGTCTCGTTGAACCACGAGGGCTTGATGCCTTCGAGCGAACCGAGATCGTGATCAACGTGCACGCGGGCGAATTTCGTGCCGGCGAGTTCGTGCAGGAGCGGCAGCCATTTCGGCAGGCGTTGCGCCATGCCGAAGCTGTAGAGTTCGCACATGAGCGTGTCGCCGTAGCGGTCGATCGTGAGGCCGGAGAGTCCGTCACCGTCGGAGTTGATCAACCGGTAGGCGTCGGTCGTCTCGTCGAGTTTGAACAGCACCCGGCGCAGCTCGACCGCGCGGCGGATCGCTAGCTCGAAGTAGGCTTCGGTGACCGGCTCGGTGGAGTGGCAGACGACGCGCAGCGGGATCTTGGCGCGCGGATTGTAGAGGCCGCCGCCGGTGAGGTTGCCGTTCTTATCGTAGACGTTGACGAAATCGCCGGGCTTGGCATCGGACGAAACCTGGCCGAGCAGGCGCGGAAAAATCGCCGGTTGAAACGTGAAGTATTTCAGCTGGGCCCACGGCTTCTGCCAGGTCGCGCGGTCATAGGCGGGCGCGGCCTTTTCGGGCTTCTCGTTTGGCTCCAGCGGGAATGAGTCTTCTTCGGACATTTGCCGACGAAAGCCGACCTCCGCGCCAGAATCAAGAATCGGTCAGTGAATCCCGACGGTCTTCCTCAACGGCTTCGCCCAAACAGAAAATACAGGATCGAGCCGAGCAGAGGCACCAAGATGATGACGATGATCCACACCACCTTGTTCGGGTTGCTGCTCTTGGCGCAGTCCACGATCGCGACGATCCACAGGATCAAAACCAACAGGCTTAAGAGATTGTAAGTCATGGACTCATGGTGTCCCGATCCCGCCAACGGTTCCCAACAAAAAGGCCGTCCGGATGAACCGGACGGCCTTGATCGTAAACGGCCGTAGCAGCCGAGGTAACGAGGCTGTGCCTCAGGCAACGCGCTCGACGACGAGCGGGGGCGGCGTGGGGCGCTTGGGTGCGAGGCGGTAGGCGTCCTTGAAGTAGTTGAGCGCGGTCTCGAGCTTCGACTCGTCGTTGTAGTGGATCATCATGAGCGGCTCGCCCTGCTTGACCTGGGTGCCGACCTTCTTGATCTCGGAAACGCCGACGGAGTAATCGACCTTGTCGCCGGCCTTCTCGATGCCGGCGCCGAGGAGGTGCACGCCGCGGGCGATCATCGCCGCGTTGATGGTGTGCACGTAGCCGCGCTTCGGAGCGGGGAGCTTGCGGATGTGTTTCGCGGCCGGGAATTTGTCCGGGCTGTCGATGTAGGCGGTGTCGCCGCCCTGGGCTTTGACGAGCTCCTTGAACTTCTCAAGGGCCGAGCCGTCGGTGAGGTGGCGCTGCACGGTCTGCTTGGCCGACAGGGTGGAACCCGCGACGCCGGCGAGGCGCACGATTTCCATGCCGAGCTTGAGGACGAGCTCCTTCATGTCCTCGGGACCTTCGCCCTTGAGGAGTTGGATAGCCTCTTTGACTTCGAGGGCGGTGCCGACGGTGTCACCGAGCGGCTGGTTCATGTCGGTGACGAGGGCCACGCAACGGCGCTTGAGCGAACGGCCGACGCGGGTCATCGAACGGGCGAGCTGCTTGGCCTGCTCAAGGTCCTTGATGAAGGAACCGTTGCCCCACTTGACGTCGATCACGAGGCCTTCGGAACCCTCGGCGAGCTTGCGCGAGAGAACGGAGCCGGTGATGAGCGGGAGACTGGGAATGGTGCCGGTTTCCTTGCGGAGCTCATAGAACTTGGCGTCGGCCGGGGCGAGTTTCGGGTCCTGCGACACGATGGAACCGCCGATCCGGGCGAGTTGGGAGGAAAACGCATCGATCGAGAGGTGGCTCTTAAAGCCGGGAATGGCCGAAAGCTTCTCAAGGGGGCTGATGATGTAGTCGTGTTCTACACCGCACATCATGGGAACCACGACGCCGCTGGCCATCGCGAGAGGCACGAGGACGAGGGAGGTTTTGTCACCGACGCCGCCGGTCGAGTATTTGTCGATCTTGGGCTTGGCAATATGCGAAAGGTCGATGACCTCGCCTGAAAGCATCAATTCCTCGGTCAGGATGGCCGTTTCCTGGGCGGACATCTGCTGGAAGAAAATCGTCACCAAAAGCGCAGCCAACTGGTGCTTAGGAATTTCCTCATCCAGAGTGGAATCAATGATATACCGTATTTCCTCCTGGGTGAATTCCTGGCCGTCGCGTTTCTTTTCGATCAGCGAATTAAACGACGGCTTGATGAACCTGCGGGACGGGATCGTGCGTTTGGTCATGTAGTGTGTAGATATGAAATAGCGGGTCTGGCCGTAGGCCGGAAAAGTTTAGAGAGAGAACTTCCTCCCTAGGAATGTCGAGCCAATTTTACCCACCCGCCCCTCTCCAATCCCGTGTATCCAAGTCCGCAAACGGCTGGCCAATTCAACGCTTGCACCGCCCTGCACTGCCTTCGTTGAGTGATGGGATGCACGTTTCGTTTAACCTCGCCGCCACCTTTGACTCGGCTCTGAAGACCGCCGCGACCACCGCCGGCTTCGATGCCGCCGATTTTTCGCCCGAGGTGCGCACCGCCGATCCCAAGCACGGCGACTTCCAGGCCAATGGCGTCCTGCCCTACGCCAAACGCACGAAACAGAACCCCCGCGCCCTCGCCGAAAAACTCGTCGCCGCCCTCCCCTCCGAGGTGCTCGCCGCCAACGAGGTCGTTATCGCCGGCCCCGGTTTCATCAATTTCACCCTCAAACCCGCAGCGTTGCAGGCTTGGCTGCGCACCTTCTCCACCCGTTCCCAACTCGCCACCGGAGCCGCCGCCGCATATGCCGGCCAGACGTGGATCATCGATTACAGCTCCCCCAACACCGCCAAGCAGATGCATGTCGGCCACTTGCGCTCCGCCGTGATCGGCGAGGCCGTGTGCCGCCTGTTGGCCTTCAGCGGGGCACGGGTGATCCGCGACAATCACATCGGCGACTGGGGCACGCAGTTCGGTAAACTCATCTGGGCCTACAAGAAAGCCCTCTCCGCCTCCCCCTCCGAACTCGAAGCCGCCCTCGCCACCGAACCGCTGGCTGAATTCGAACGTCTCTACAAAGTCGGCAACAACGCCTCCGACGCCGATCCCGCCGTGCTCAAGGAAGCCCAGTTGGAACTCGTCAAACTCCAGGCTCACGATCCCGAGAACACCGCCATCTGGAACAAGATTGGCGAAGTCAGCTTCAGCGCCTTCCAAAAGATCTACGACCTGCTCGGCATCCGCTTCGACTACACGCTCGGCGAGAGTTTTTATAACGACAAAGTCGATCAGGTTTACCGCGAACTCACCGACTGTGGCCTCGCCTCGGAGAGCCAGGGCGCGCTCGTCGTGTTCCACCCGGAACATCCGCGCTTTAAGGAGCAACCGTTCCTCGTGCGCAAATCCGACGGTGCCGCCAACTACGCCTCGACGGATCTCGCGACGATTCTCTACCGCACGGATCACTTCAAGGCCGACGCCTGCGCCTACGTGATCGACTCGCGCCAAGGCGACCATTGCCAGCAACTCTTCCTGACCGCGCAAAAGTGGTTCGATAAAACCGGACGCAAGGTTCCCCGCCTCGAACACATCGCCTTCGGCACAGTGCTCGGCGAGGACGGCAAACCCCTCAAAACCCGCAGCGGCGAAAACATCAAGTTGAAGGACCTCCTCCGCGAGGCCGTCGAACGCGCCCGTCGCCTCGTCGACGAACGCAGCGCCGACCTCCCCGAAGTCGAGCGCGCCCAGATCGCCGAGATCGTCGGCGTCGGCTCGGTCCAATACGCCGACCTCTCCCAAAACCGTTCGAGCGACTACCTGTTCTCGTGGGACAAGATGATCTCGCTCGAAGGCAACACCGCCGCCTACCTGCTCTACGCCGTCGCCCGCGTGCGGTCCATTTTCCGCAAGCTCGAGGCCACGCCCGGCGACGCCTCCGTGGAAGCCGCAGCCAACTCCATCGAAACTCCCTCCGAACTCTCCCTCGCCCGCAAGCTGGTGAAGTTCTCCGATGCGGTCGCCCTCGCCACCTCCAGTCTGCGCCCGCACTTCCTCGGACTTTACCTCTACGAACTGGCTGGCGAATTCAGCACTTTCTACGCTGCCGACAAGGTCACGGTCGAAGACCCCGCCGTGCGCGCCCGCCGTCTGCTCTTGTGCGCCCGCACCCTGCTGGTCCTCGAAACCGGCCTGGATCTGCTCGGTTTGCGCACGGTAAATCGCATGTGAGGCCGTATCCGTCCAAGGTGTTGCAACCGGACGGACTGGGTATAAAACAACACTTGCCGCCGTTTTTACCCCGGCGCACCGTTCCCGCATATTTCTTTAATTATGGCCACGCAGGAATTCTACATTCGCAACGCTTCCGAAACCGAAGCCCGAGGCCCCTTTACCCACGAGCACCTGATTTCGTTGGCTGAGACCGGACAGATCACCAAAGAGACGCTCTACTACGACGCCACCAAAGAGCAGTGGGTCGCCATCTCCGAAAGCGAGGAAATCTGCGCCGTCATCTTCCCTGAAAAGATCACGCTGAAGCTGAAGGCGAAAACCAAGCTCAAGACCCTCAACGTGGCCGACAATCGTGCGGCCCCGATCTCCGTCGACGACATGCTCGCTGCCGCCGAGGGACGCACCGCCGACACTCAGGACAAACTCGACCCGGCCATCGCACTCGAACGCGCCGCCGCCATCGGACTCTACTCGTCCATCGTCCTGCTTATCATCAGCGCAGCCGCCTTGGCGTTACCGTCCATCGACGTGCTCATGAACCCGGACCCCGTCACGATTCTCCAACATCCGCTGGCCTTGCTCGGATTGTTAAACGCCGGCCTCGCCCTGCTGCTTATCCTGCAAGTCACCCAAGCCTACTCGGTGATCCGTTTCAGTTGCTCGCTCGGTGTGGGCATGGTGGGCTTCCTCCTTTGGACCCAAGGCCAAACCGTCCCCCTCACCGCCTTCACCATCGGCTCTGTCGGGCTCTATTTCTGCACGGTCATGGTCAACTTTGCGGGAGTGGGTCTGGCCGCCGGTCTCGGACTGGTCGGCATGGCAGGTTATGCCTTCTTCGCGCTCACGACCTGATCACCGCTTATCATGTCCGCCTCCCTCTGGCATCGACTGGCCAGCACCTACCGCACCGAGATCTGGAAAGTTCGCTATCTGGACGACACCTCCCTGCGCGGACGGTTATACGCCGTCGCTCGCGTCGTCTCCATCACCATCACGGGACTGGTAGAAACCAAGTCCGCCAGCCGCGCAGCCGCCTTGAGCTTCAGCAGCCTGCTCGGACTGGGTCCCTTGGTCGCCATCGCCATGCTGGTCGCCGGCTTCATGCTGGACAAGCAGGACCCCAACCTGGCCGCCAACACCCTCAGTCAAATCATCGAAAAAATCGCCCCTCAGATCAAACAGCTCAAAAGCTCGGGCAACCTCCCCACCACTCCCGAAGCGACTTCAGGCACGATCGTAGCCGCAGCCACCCCCCATGAGGCCATGCCGGGGGAAAACTCCGAACTGATGCAGATGCTCGACGGCTTTATCGCCAGCTCCCGCAGCGGCGCGGTCGGTGCCGTCGGGGCGATCACCCTCATCATCATTGTCCTCCAGTTATTCACCTCGGTGGAGACCTCCTTCAACGAGATCTGGGGCGTTCGCCGGGGCCGCGCATGGATCATGCGCATCGTCTTTTACTGGACCGTGCTGACGCTTGGATCGGTCCTCTTCTTCGCCGCGCTCACCGGTCTCTCCGCCGGCACTGTCTTCAACGCCTTCGAGGACAACCTCCCCTATGGCACCGAGGTTGTTTCGACCCTGCAATTTTTCCTCCCCGCCGGTTCGCTCCTGTTGCTCGTGGCCATGCTCACGATCTTTTACCGCACCATTCCGAACACTCACGTCTGGTGGCGTGCCGCATTGATCGGAGCACTCGTCGTCGCCGCCTTGATCGTGCTGAACAACTATCTCGCGTTCCTCTACCTCAAACGCGTCGTCCTCCAAAAAAATCTCTACGGCTCACTCGGCATCCTGCCGATCCTCATGTTCGGGCTCTACGTTTTCTGGTTCTTCGTGCTGCTGGGCGGCCAAGTCAGCTATGCGGTCCAGAACGTAAACTTCCGCAATAGCCAGGCCGCTTGGAACACCCTCGCCGAGTCCATGCGTGAACGACTCTCCCTCATCGTTCTCCTTCTCATCGGTCGTCGCTTCCAAGCCTGCCTCAACCCCTTTACCGCCTCGGAACTCAGCGCCCGACTGAAAGTCCCCACCCAGATACTCAACGAGTGCATCAACCGCCTCGTGCACATGAATCTCGTCACCCCGATCCCCCCATCCGAGGACAGCGACTCCACCGATTTCCGCTACCAGCCCGCCCGTCCGCTCAACCGCATTTCATTGGGTGAGTTCAAACGCCTCGACGACGACCTCGGCGGCGATCCCTCCGGCCCCCTCCTCGCCAACATCGACCCCATCGTCCACCAGTATAACGAAACCGTTGAAAACCTGGCCAAGACCGATTTTTTCAGCAAAGGCCTCGACGAACTATTCCAAGAGCACCCCGTCACCTCCGTCTGACCCCGGCCGGACCCGTTCTCAAAGCGGATGCATTCCGCTCTTGAATCGCCGCGTGTCCCTCCCAGCATCCTCCCCTTTACCCACATGATTTCTTGGATCCAACGCACCTTCCAGCAGCACTTCAAATGGCTGTTCCTTCTCCTGCTGGTCACCGTCATCGTCTCGTTCATCTTCATCACCAACACCTCCTCCGGTCTTGGTCAGGCCTCGCGGCACGTCCCGCCCCGCCCCTTCTTCGGGATTAATCTCGGCTCGGCCGAAGACTCCCAGCTCCTCGTCAAGGACGCCACCCTCAGCGTGCAGCTGCACGGCCTGCAAATCCGCAACGAGAGCCAGTTCCAGCAATACGCGCTGCAACGCCTCGCCGCCATCCACCTCGCCGGTGAGCTCAACCTCCCCGAACCGACGAATGACGACCTCATCGCCCACGTTCAAACCCTCCGCGCCTTCGCCGGTCCCGACGGTCAGTTCGACCCCAAGCGCTACGCCGAATTCCGCGACAGCCTCAAAACCAATCCCCAGATCCACGAAAGCGACGTCAGCCGCGTCATCAGCGACGACGTGACCTACCAGCAGGTCCTCAAGCTCCTCTCCGGTCCCGGCTACGTTCTCCCCGCCGACGTGCAGAACCAGCTCAACCGCATCGATGCCACCTGGACATTGGAAGCCGTCACCATCGACTACGCCGGCTTCAAGCCCGCCATCACTGTCACCGACGAGGCCTTGTCCAAATATTTCGAATACAACGCCAGCCGCTACGAAATCGCCGCCAAGGTCGGCGTCTCCTACATCGACTTCCCCTCCTCGGCCTACGTCGGCCAGGTGACCGCCAGCGAGGAAGGTCTGCGTGCCTATTTCGACGCCAACCGCACCCGCTTCCCCCTGCCCGCCACCGACAAGACTGCGACGCCTCTCTCGGATGACGCCACCTTTGCCGCCGTCCACGCCCAAGTCGAGGCCGCCTACAAGCTCGAACGCGCCAAGGCCGTCGCCGCCACCGCCGCCTCCGACGTCGCCGTGGCATTGTTCGACGCAAAGGTCACCGCCGCCACCCTCGAAGCGTTCCTCTCCGCCCGTAATCTCCAGCTCAAGCCCGTCGCCGCTTTCAACGCCGACAGCGTTCCCGCCGAACTCGGTGGCAACCGTCGCGTCGCCACCGCCGCCCTCAAGACCGACGCCCAGCATATCTTCTCCGATCCCGTCGATACCGGCCGTGGTTCCGCCATTCTGGTGTGGAAAGAAAGCATCGCCGCCCGCCAGCCCGGCCTCGCCGAGGTCAAGGACCGCGTGACCGCCGACTTCCTCGAGTCCGAGAAACACAAGCTCTTCGCCGAGGCCGGCCGCACCCTCCGCACCGCCCTCGAAACCCGCATCAAGGCCGGCGACACCCTCGCCCAGGCGGTCACCGCCTCCGTCTCGGTCATCCCGGCCAAACTCGCCACCAAGAGCTGGCCCGCCTTCACGCTCACGACCCCGCCGAAGGATCTGGATTATAGCGTGTATAGCGCCATCGACGGACTCCAGAAGGGCGAACTCTCCCAGATGGTCAGCAATGCCGAGCAAGGCCTCATCGTTTACGCCGCCGACAAAAAACTCCCCACGTCCGACCCGACCGCTCCGAAGTATGTCGAAATGCGCAACCGCATGGCCACCTTCACCGGCTCGCGCAACGGCAGCGACCTGCTCGCCGATATCGTGAACGCCGAACTCGCCAAGTCCGCTCCGGCCACTCCGTAACCGGTCGCAGTTTCTTCGTTTTGCCAGGCGGGCCCCACCGAGCCCGCCTTTTTTATGCCCATGAAACCATGCTGGCCAAATGCGCCATCATGGTTTCCCTTCGATTTTCCATGCCCGTTTACCGCTATGCCCCCGTCAAATCCCCCTGCAAACTCTGCGGGGAAGGTTTCGATCACCGGCACGACGCCTCCGACGCCGCGCTCACGGCCTGCCCCACCTGCGGCCAGGCCGTCACCCGTGACGCCATCCAGCCGGTCAACACCCCGAAACTTCTCGGCCCCCTCTCCGTCTCCAAGGCCAAGCAAGCCGGCTTCACCGTGTTGAAACGCATCTCCGACACCGAGTTTGAACGCCAGTAGTCCCCGCCCCCCTTTCGTCTCCCCCTTCCCATGATCCGCCCGTTTGTCGTCAGCGCCGCCCTCGCCCTCCTCGCCGCTCTTCCTGTCCTCGCCCAGGAAAAGCCCGCAGCTCCCGCCCCGCTTACCCTGGAAGAATGCGTCGCCCGCGCTCTCAACAAAAACTTCGATCTTCAACTCCAGCAGTTCGACACCAAGAACTCCCGCGACCAAGTCATCGTCGCCAACGCCACGTTTGACCCCACTCTCTTTTCCACGGTCACCGCCGCCGGCAGCAGGGATTCCAGCCTCTCTCCCTCGTCCACCACTCAACAGCAATCCGCCATTCTCGGCGTCACCCAACGCTTCGTCTCCGGTGCCACCGCCACCGCCCGCACCTCGCTCGACCGCAGCAAAGAGAGCCCCTACGCCTCGCCGCCTCTCTTCAATCCGGTCTACAACAGCGAACTGTCTCTCTCCATCACGCAGCCGCTGCTCAAAGGTTTCGGCGTCACCATCAACCGCGCCGCCATCGAGCGCGCCCGCCTCGGCGTCACCCGCGCCAACCTCGATTTCAAGTCCGTCGTGCTCGCCGTCATCCGCAACGTCGAGGCCGCCTACTACAACCTCGCCTTCGCCCGCGAACAACTCGCCGTCCGCCAGTTCAGCCTCGAGGTCGCCCAAAAGCTGCTCGACGAAAACAAAGCCCGCCGCAACACCGGCGTCGCCACCGATCTCGACGTGCTCCAGTCCGAGGTTGGCGTCGCCAACGCCCGTCGCGATCTCCTCCTCGCCGGACAATCCGTGCAGGACAATGAAGACTCGCTCCTCAATCTCATCGGCCGCTTCGAGTTCAACACCCGCCCCGGTCCCGTCCGTCTCTCCGATGAACCCGTGCCCGAGGTCTCCACCGAGCACTCCTACGAACTCGCCCTCGCCAACGCCCCCGACTTCGCCTCCGGCAAGATCGTCGCCGAACAGCTCAAACTCGATCTCGGTGTCGCCAAAAACAACCGCCTCCCCACGCTCGATCTCGGTGCGACGGTCGGCTTCAACGGCGAAGGCCGCGGCAACGCCGGCGGAGCCTTTACCAACACCGCCTCCGGCGATTCCTACGACTGGCAGGTCGATCTCACCGTATCCATTCCCTGGGGACTCCGCGCCGAACGCGCCCGTTACCGCCAGGCACAGACCAACCTAAATCGGCAGGAACTCTACATCCAGCAACTCGACCAAAACCTGCTCCTGCAAGTGCGCTCGGCCGTCCGCGCAGTCGAGACCAACCGTGAAACCGTCGCCGTCTCCGCACTCGCCACCCGTCTCAGCGAGAAACAATTCGAAACCGAAAAAGCCCGCTACCAAGCCGGCCTGTCCACCTACCGCTTTGTGGAGGACTCACGCCGCGATCTCGACACCGCCCGCGTGAACGAGCTTCAGGCCAAAGTAAGCCTGCGCATCGCCCTCGCCGAACTCTCCCGCCTCGAAGGCACCTCGCTGGCACACTACCAGGTAAAGCTCGAGGAATGAGCCGAATCGAAAACGTGTAGGAGGGCCAACACGCCTCGCGAGAGGCCTCGCAAAGGTTCCGCGACGGGCAACAGGCAACAATTAACTGCCTCAACCGTGTGACTCGTCAGCGTATTGCACAAGTAGCCAAGCCGGAACAGAGATAGGCATCGCGTTGAGACAACGTCATTTCTAGAATGATCGAACCAGCCGAAATCAGGGTGGCACTTCACGCCACGCACCTTCCCGTCCGCACACCTTGATTCGAGCCACCAGATCCCATGAGAGACGATTATTTGAAAAGCGCCCTTAAGGTCATCGATGACCCCATGATTCTCGTCAACGTCGTCTCCCGTCGCGTCAAACAGCTCCGCCACGGCAGCCGTCCGTTGGTCGAATCCCTCGAAAAACTCTCCGCCGAAGACACCGCCCTGCGCGAAATTTCAGAGGGCAAGATCACCTACACCCTCGGAAATCCGGAGGAGTAAACGCGCATCCGCCTCCGTCCCCGGACGGATCGAGCGTCGCCTGAGTCAGGCAGAACCGAAGATATTCGTCGCTGCTCCGTGCACCGACGCGAACATTCCCTTTGCCAAATGGCGAAGACTCGCGCTCATACCTGCACACCACCGGCCGGCTCATCGCCTTCCCGTTAACGTCCCATGCGTCCCAATATCCTCGTCATCGACGACTCCAAAGCGGTTCGAATCATCGTCAAAAAAGCGCTGAGCCCGTTCGACTGCACCGTGAACGAGGCCACCAATGGATTCACCGGGCTCTTCGCCATGGAGCGCATCTTCCCCCAGCTGTTGATGATCGATGTCAGCATGCCCACCATGGACGGCATCGAGATGCTCACGATGATCAAGTCGCACGCCGAGCTTAAGCGCATCCCCGTGATCATGCTGACGTCGTCAACCGATCACAAAGTCCTCCCGAAAATCACCGCCCTCGGCGTGGAGGCCATGCTCAAAAAACCGTTCACCGACGAAGCCCTCGTCGCGGCGGTCGGCGGCATCCTCAAGCTCAAACGCGTCTGAAGACGCTGGCATAACGTAATAACCGGGTCGTTCCCGGCGGGCAGTGCATGCGCAGCTTTGGCCAATTTCCGCCAAGCCGGGCCGGGGCGTTTCGATTACCCTCAGATTCATCTTAACCATGATCTGCTACGCCCCCGCCGAAGATTCGTCCGTCGAGCCCCGCGCCGCGATTACCCCGGCGACCGCCGACGCCTTTAAAAAACTGGGCATCACCGTGCGCTTCGGCCCCGGACTCGGCGTCGCCAGCGGTTATGCCGATGCCGACTACATTGCCGCCGGTGCCGAGCCCGCCCCCGACCATGCCGCCGCACTGGCCGCAGCCGACCTCGTTCTGCGTGTGCGGAAACCTCCCGCCGCCGATCTCGCCTCACTCAAAAAAGGCTCCGTGCAAATCGGCTTCCTCGACCCGTTCCACGAGGCCGACCTGCTCGCCCGACTCGCCTCCGCCGGAGTCGCGGCCGTGAGTCTCGAAATGATCCCCCGCACCACGCTCGCGCAAAAAATGGATGCCCTGAGCTCCCAGGCTTCACTCGCCGGCTACGCCGCCGTGGTGCAGGCGACCGCCCGGCTGCGACGCGTATTGCCGATGATGATGACGCCCGCCGGCACCATCATGCCGTCGCGCGTCTTCGTGGTCGGCGCCGGTGTGGCCGGACTGCAAGCCATCGCCACCGCCCGCCGTCTCGGCGCCCGCGTCGAGGCCTTCGACACCCGCCCCGCCGTGGAGGAACAGGTCAAATCACTCGGCGCCAAATTCGTAAAAATCGACGTCGGCGGAAACACCGGCCAGACCGCCGGCGGCTACGCCCAGGCGCTCACTCCCGAACAGATCGCCAAACAACAGGCCGGCATGGCCAAACTGTGCGCACAGGCCGACATCGTCATCACCACGGCCAAGGTCTTCGGACGCCGTGCACCGTTGCTCATCACCGAGGCCATGCTCGCCGGCATGCAACGCGGTTCCATCGTCGTCGATCTCGCCACTGAAAGCGGCGGCAATGTCGCAGGTTCGGTCGCCGGACACGATGTCGTGACCGCCAACGGCGTGACCTTGCTCGGCTCGGTGTGCATCGAGGGCACGGTGGCCTACCACGCCAGCCAGGTTCTCGCGGCCAACTTCGCCGCTTGGGTCACCCACTTCTGGAACGCCGAGTCCAAGTCCCTGCGGCTCGATCCCACCGATGAAATTTTGAAAGGCTGTCTGCTCACCCACGACGGCGCCATCGTGCATCCGCAGTTCATCAAGACCGCTTAACCCCGCCCCGCCATGGAACTCATCCTCCTCGTCTTCATCTTCACCCTCGCGGCCTTTCTCGGCTTCGAACTGATCGCCAAGGTTCCCTCGCAGTTGCACACGCCGCTGATGTCGGGCTCCAACGCGATCTCCGGCATCACCATCGTCGGCGCGATCATCGCCGCCGGCACCGACGACCATTCGTGGCTCACCACCGTCCTCGGCACCTCGGCGGTCGTGCTCGCCACCATCAACGTCGTCGGCGGCTACCTCGTCACCGACCGCATGCTCGGCATGTTCCGCCAAAAGAACACCGCTCCCGTCGAAAAGGAGAACGCCAAATGAATCCGGTCATCCTCATCAATCTGGCCTACATTCTGGCCAGCATCCTCTTCGTCATAGGCCTGAAAATGCTCGGCCGCCAGTCGAGCGCACGTCGCGGCAACGCCCTCTCCGCCATCGGCATGTTGATCGCCGTGGTCGTGACCCTGCTCGACCACAACGTCATCAACTACACGTGGGTCGTGGTCGGCCTGCTCATCGGCACCGTGCTCGGCGTGATCTGCGCCCGCATCGTGAAAATGACGTCCATGCCCGAGATGGTGGCGCTTCTCAACGGCTTCGGCGGACTCGCCTCACTCTTCGTCGGCTGGGCGGAATTCGGCAAGATGCGCACCCTCGGCTGGGAAGCGTATCTCAAAACCTTCGGCGGCACTCCGCCCCCGGAGATGTTCACCGCCTCCGCCATCTTCCTCGCCGTCATCATCGGCGGTGTGACGTTCACCGGCTCCATGTATGCCTTCGCCAAGCTCGCCGAGCTGATGAGCGGACGCCCCGCGCTTTTCCGCGGACAACACTTGGTGAACGGCCTGCTCACGTTGCTCATGGTGTTTGCCGGCGGCGTGTTTGTGATGTCGGGGATAACCGACACCGCGCTCATCGCCTTCACGGTGTTCCTGGTCATCTCGCTCGTGCTCGGATGGACGATGGTCATGCCCATCGGTGGCGGCGACATGCCGGTGGTCATCTCGATGCTCAACAGCCTTTCGGGCATCGCCGCCTGCGCGGCCGGCTTCGTGATCGCCAACAACGTGCTCGTGGTCGCGGGCTGCCTCGTCGGCACCAGCGGCATCATCCTCACCATCATCATGTGCAAGGCGATGAACCGCACCTTCACGCATGTGCTCTTCTCCGGCTTCGGCTCGGCCCCGGCCGCCTCCGGCGCGGCGGGCGTCGAGGTCAAAGGCGAGCTCAAGCCCATCTCGCCCGAAGACGTCTTCGCCGTGCTGGAGGCGGCCAGCCAGGTCGTGGTGATTCCCGGCTACGGCATGGCCGTCTCGCAGGCCCAGCACGTTGTGCGTGAACTGACCGAGCTGCTGGAGAACAACGGCGCCGAAGTGCGCTTTGCCATCCACCCGGTCGCCGGCCGCATGCCCGGCCACATGAACGTGCTGCTCGCCGAAGCCAACGTTCCCTATGAACAACTGGTGGAGATGGACGCGATCAACCCCATGATGTCGCAAATGGACGTGGCCATCGTTATTGGTGCGAACGATGTGGTGAACCCCGCCGCCGCCAGAGACCCGGCCAGCCCCATCTACGGCATGCCCATCATCAAGGCCCACGAAGCCCGCACCGTCATCTGCCTCAAGCGCGGCAAAGGCACCGGCTTCTCGGGATTGGAAAACCAACTCTTCCTGATGCCCAATACCCGCATGCTCTACGGCGACGCCAAAGCCACGCTCCACGCCGTCGCCTCGGAGTTCAAAAGCCTCGCCGCGTAAAGGGTGCGGATGAACATTTGCCAACTCCCTCGGTCGGAGTAGGCATCTGTATCACCCCATGACCCCCCGCCTCCTCGCCCTGCTGCTTCTCTCGCTCGCGCCCGCCTTGCAGGCCGAGTCCGTCACGCTCACCGGAGCCAATGGCCGCGCCGTCGAGTTCGCCGGCATCTGGGAGGCCCGCCCCGAGGGCATGGTCGTCGTCACGTCCGCCGAAAGCGCCCCGGTCGTCGTAACCTGGGACAAGTTCGACCTCGCCAAGCTCAAGACCGAGCAGCCCTCCCTCGATGCCGCCCGCCAACGCGCGGTATTCCTGCGCAGTGCCCAGCCGGTCAACCTCGGGCTCTTCGCCGAGATCCTGACCTCCACCCAAGTCGGCTCGGAAATCCGCCGCGTCCTCGACCAACCCTCCACGGTCAAGGTCCCCGTCGCCTTCCGCACGACCACCGAAACCGTGGTGCAAGCGCAAATCGTCACGATTTATCCCACCGTGTGGGACGGCCTGGTTCAGCCCCCAATCACCGCGGTTAACCAGCGCTCCAAAACGGAAACCGAAACTCGCCAGATCACTCCCGACGAAATCACGACCACGCCGCGACGCGTGCTCCAACAACTCTCCCGCACCGAGGGTGTCCTCGCATCCGATCGCCGAGCCCTCTTCGAACTCAACAAGGTCAACCCGAAGCTGCTTGAAGAAGCTGCCCAAGGCCTCGAACGCATCCGCACCAGCCTTCCGCCCAAGGATTTTTATCCCAACGACCCCACGCTTCAAACCCTCGCCCAACGCCTCACCGAAGCCGTCGCCAACATCCGCGCCCTTCCCACCGGCCAGACTGTCAGCCGCGCCCAACAAGACCGTATCCGCGACTTCCTCACCCTCGCCGACCACCCGATTCTTCGCTGATTCTGCGGATAATCACGATTCCAGCCCTTGATTTTTCCAAAAGCCCGCTAAAATAGCGGGCTTTTCTATTTCCCAAGCCCAACGTTCTTCCTCTTCCGATCACTCTAATCTCAATTTTAAACCAAACCCATCATGTCCACCGCCATTCCGCAAAAATTCGAGTTCCAAGCCGAGATCAAGCAGCTGCTCGATATCGTCATCCACTCCCTCTACACCGAGAAGGAAATCTTCGTTCGCGAGCTCGTCTCCAACGCCTCCGACGCCATCGAGAAATTCCGCCACCTCCAGATCACCGAAAAGGATGTCGCCGACGATTCCCTCCCGCTTGAGGTCAACCTCACCACCGACGACAAGGCCAAGACCCTCACCATCTCCGACGCCGGCCTCGGCATGACCCGCGCCGAGCTCATCGAAAACCTCGGCACCATCGCCCACTCCGGCTCCAAGGCCTTCCTCAAGTCCCTCTCCGAAGGCGGCCAGAAAAACTCCAACCTCATCGGCCAGTTCGGCGTCGGTTTCTACTCAGCGTTCATGGTCGCCAAGACCGTTAAAGTCTACTCCCGCTCCTGGAAGAAAGACGAACCCGCCCACGTCTGGACCTCCGACGGCTCCGGCAGCTACGAGGTCGAGGAGGTCGCCGACCAAACCCGCGGCACCAAGATCGTCATCGAGCTGAAAGACGACTGCGGCGACTACGCCACCGAGTCCCGCGTGAAAGAAATCCTCGAGCGCTACAGCGCCTTCGTTTCCTTCCCGATCAATCTCGACGGAAAACACATCAACACCGTCCAAGCCATCTGGCTGCGTTCGAAGAACGAAATCACCGACGAGCAATACACCGAGTTCTACAAGTTCCAGTCGCACGCCTACGACGAGCCCCGCCTGCGCCTGCACTTCTCGGCCGACGCCCCGTTGCAGATCAACGCCCTGCTCTTCGTCCCCAAGGACAACACCGAGAAATTCGGCATGGCCCGCCTCGAGCCCGCCGTCTCGCTCTACTGCCGCAAGGTCCTCATCGACGCCAAGCCCAAGGACCTCCTCCCCGAGTGGCTCCGCTTCCTCAAGGGCGTCGTCGATAGCGAAGACCTCCCGCTCAACATCTCGCGCGAGACCATGCAGGACCGCGCCCTCATCGAGAAGTTGAACAAGGTCATCACCAAGCGCTTCATCAAGTTCCTCTCCGAAGAAGCCAAGAACCGCACCGACGCCTACAACGAGTTCTACACCGAGTTCGGCGTGTTCCTCAAAGAAGGAGCCGCGCTCGACTACACCCACAAGGACGAGATCGTTAAACTCCTCCGCTTCGAATCCTCGCTCACCGAAAAGGGCAAGACCACGTCCCTCGCCGACTACGTCTCCCGCATGGGCGCCGAGCAAAAGGAGATCTACTTCCTCATGGGTCCGTCCCGCTCCGCCATCGAAGCCGGTCCGTATCTCGAAGGCTTCAAGTCCCGCAACATCGAGGTCCTCTTCTGCTACGAAGCCGTCGATGAATACGTCATGAGCAACGTCCGCGAATTCGACGGCAAAAAGCTCACCGCCGCCGACCATGCCGACGTCAAACTCCCCGACGCCCCCAAGCCGCCCGCCGCCGAAGGCGACCTCTCCGACGACGACGCCAAGTCCCTCGCCGAATGGCTCAAGACGACCCTCGGCGACCGCGTCGAAGAAGTGAAGGCCAGCGACCGCCTCGTCGATTCCCCCGCCCTCGCCGTCAACGCCGACAAATTCATGTCCCCGCAAATGCGCCGCATGATGAAGGCCATGAACAAGGACGGCGCCGAAGCCCCCGTGAAGGTGAACCTCGAGATCAACCCGCGCCACGCCGTCATCAAGCACCTTGCCGCCGCAAAGATTTCCTCGCCCGAAAAGGCTGCCCTGATCGCCGAACAGATCCTGGACAACAGCCTCATCAGCGCCGGCCTCTTCGAAGACCCGAGCAAGATGGTCGCCCGCCTCTACAAGCTCCTCGAATCCGTCTGAGCCCCCCCTCCGACTGGAGTCCGGACCGCCGTGTCCGCCTCGTTCTCACCTCAAGCCCCGTCGCGCCCCGCACGCCGGGGCTTTTTTCATTCCTAAATTTCAGGCCACCTCCCAATCCAAATTGTCACCCAATAGGTGACAATACATCATTATCACTTGACCACGTGATACTTAAAATAAGTCTGGCGACACCTACGTGCAAAAATTCCGAAGGTGATTATGTGATCGAGTGATGCCGCCGAGGGCAACGCCGGCCCAGTGCCCTTTCGCCGTCACTCGTAGATCACCAGCGATGGGCTGATTTCTTTCCCAGGCACACCCTAAACGCTCAACGTTCTCCGATTTGCGCTTCATTCGCCCTTGGGCATTAGTCATTACTCATTCTTCCCATGTCTCCGACCACCTCAGCTCCCGCCGTCCCCGAACCCATTCCCGTCACCGTCCTCACCGGCTTCCTCGGCGCCGGCAAGACCACGCTGCTCAACCGCATCCTCACTGAGCAGCACGGCAAAAAACTCGCCGTCATCGAAAACGAATTCGGCGAGGTCGGCGTGGACAACCAACTCGTCATCCAATCCGACGAGGAGATCTTCGAGATGAATAACGGCTGCATCTGCTGCAGTGTGCGTGGCGACCTCATCCGCATCCTTGGCCGCCTGATGAAGCGCAAAGACCGCCTCGACGGCATCCTCATCGAGACCACCGGTCTCGCCGATCCCGGCCCCGTCGCACAGACGTTTTTCACCGACGACGAGATGCGCTCCCGTTTCCGCCTCGACAGCATCGTCACCCTGGTCGACGCCAAGCACGTCCTCCAGCACATCGACGACTCCCCCGAGGTGAAGAAGCAGATCGGTTTTGCCGACGTCATCATCCTCAACAAAGCCGACCTCGTCTCCCCCGCCGACCTCGACGCCCTCGAAGCCCGCATTCACAAGATGAACGGCGCCGCAAAAATCCACCGCGCCACCAACGCCGACATCGACCTCAAACACGTCCTCAACGTCGGCGGCTTCCAACTCTCCCGCGCCACCGAGCTCGACCCGCAATTCATGGAACCGTCCTACCCCTTCGAGTGGGCCGGCGTCTACGCCATCCCCAAGGGCAACCACCAGCTCGTCATCGGACACGCCCACGACGGCTGCTGCGGACACGACCACGGCCATGACCACGAAGGCCACGATCACGGTGACGAAGACCACCATCATCATCACCACGGTGCCGACGGCACCCTCGACATCGTGGTCATGCCCGTGAAGTCGTTCGCCGAGGCCGATCTCATCGCCGCCCGCGACGCCGCCGTCCTCGTTTTTTCCGACTGGGAAAACAAAGTCGCCCCCGGCGAAACCGTCGTCCCCGGCGGCACGCTCCAACGCCTGCAAATCGGCGAGCACGCCCACGCCCACTTTGAGATCACCATCGCCGAGCCCGGTCTGTTCATGGTCTTCGAAGCCTGCGGACACCACCCGCTCCACATCCAAGTCATGGGCGAAAACGTGAAACCCGGCTGGCAGCAGGATTACGAGCACACTCACTCGCACGACGACGACGTGACCAGCGTCGGCATCACCGAAAAAGGCGACATCGACGGCAAGTGCCTCAACGACTGGATCGGCGAACTCCTCAAGGTGAAAGGCAACGACATCTACCGCTGCAAAGGCGTCCTCGCCGTGAAGGGCTCGCCCAACCGCTTGGTTTTCCAAGGCGTGCACATGCTCTTCGACGCCAAGTTCGACAAACCCTGGGCCGCCGCCCCACGCACCAACACCCTCGTCTTCATCGGCAAAAATCTCGATCGCGAAGCCCTCACCGAAGGCTTCAAAGCCTGCCTGGTCTGATGCCCGTCGTTTCCGGTGCCCCCTCGGCCCACGCGGATTCCACCTTCCCCCACTGGCATCGCCTCGCCGCCTCCCGGAAAACGATAGGGGCGTCGCTCGCCGACGACCTCCCCTGCGATCCATTTCAGGCGTCGCCCCCCTCCCCGCCCTCACCGGCGCGAGGCTTTTTCACACCCCGCCTGCCGCATACCTTGACGCAGTCCCACGCGGAACGTTTTCTGCAAATATGCGGCGACACACGGCAACCCCTTGGCCCATCGACGCCCTCTGCTGAGTCCTTCCACACACACACTACGATGCCCACCACCAATCCCCTCAGCGAACCTTGCGTCATGATTATCTTCGGCGCGTCCGGTGATCTGACGAAACGTCTGCTCGTCCCCGCCCTCTACAACCTCGCCTGCGACGAACTGCTTTCCGACAACTTCGCCGTCCTCGGCGTCGGCCGCAGCGAAATCAGCGACTCGCAATTTCGCGAGTCGATGACCGGTGCAGACGACGGCCTGCCCAAATTTCACACGCGCAAAGCCTACGACCAGCCCCAGGCCGACAAGCTCATCAACCGCTTCCATTTCCAGTCCGCCAACATCGCGGTCGAGGACTTCAAGAAGCTCAAGGAACGCGTCGCCGAGCTCGACGCCCGATTCGGCGCGCAGGGCAATGTGCTCTTCTACTTCGCCATGGCTCCGCGCTTCTTCGGCCCATTGTGCGACACGCTGCACTCCGCCGGCTTCCAGGACGGTCCGGGATGGAAACGCATCATCGTCGAAAAACCCTTCGGCACCGACCTGCCGTCCGCGCTCAAGCTCAACGACGAAATCCTCCGTCACTGGCGCGAAGACCAGATCTTCCGCGTCGACCACTACCTCGGCAAGGAAACGGTGCAAAACCTCCTCGCGTTCCGTTTCTCCAACGGCGTGTTCGAGCCGCTCTGGAACAACCGTCACATCGACAACATCCAGTTCAACGTATGCGAGTCCGTCGACGTGCAGGGACGCGGCGGCTACTACGACAGCTCCGGCGTGCTGCGCGATATGATCCAGAACCACATGTTTCAGATGTTGTCGTATCTGTGCATGGAGCCCCCCGGCTCGTTCGAGGCCGACTCGATCCGCAACGAAAAAGCCAAGCTGCTCGAATCCGTGCGCATCTATAAGCCGGAGGAGGTCCCGCAATACGTCGTGCGCGGCCAATACGGCCCGTCCTTCCACGCCAACGGCGAACTCAACAAGCCCGGCTACCGGCAGGAAAAAGACGTCAAACCCGATTCGGGCACCGATACCTTTGCCGCGATCAAGCTGCACATCGACAACTGGCGCTGGAGCGGCGTGCCCATCTACCTGCGCTCGGGCAAAGCCCTCTGGAAACGCGGCACCGAAATCGTGGTCACGTTCAAACCCGCCCCCGCCGCCGGCTTTCGCGGCACTCAGGTTGAAAAGCTTGAGCCCAACCGCCTGATTTTCCACATCCAGCCCAAGCAGGGTATCGAGCTCGTATTCCAAGCCAAGGTGCCGGGGCCGACCATGCAGCTCCAAAAGGTGGACATGAGTTTCAACTACGGAAACGCCTTCAAAGCCTCCCGCTACACCGGCTACGAAGTCATGTTTTATTCCTGTATGCGCGGTGATGCCACGCTGTTCTCCCGCGGCGACCTCGTCAAAGCCGCCTGGGAAATCGCCCAGCCATTGCTCGACTACTGGAAGGCCACGCCGCCGGGGGACGAATTCCCCAACTACGCTCGCAATTCGTGGGGACCTCCGTCCGCGAGCGCCTTGGTCGAGCGCGACGGACAGCGTTGGTATGAAGTGATCACGCCGGAAGTGCTGGAACAGTTGCCTCTCTTCAAAGGCGGCGAACCGGTGTTCCTGAATGCGGTGATCATGGCCCTGCAGTCGCATTCGTTTTCGCCCGGAGAAACCATCATCAAAGCGGGCGACACCGCTGGCGAAATGTATCTCATCTGCCGCGGATCGGTGGAGGTGACCGATACGGCGGGCCGGTCTTTGAAGCGACTAAGCGAAGGCGAATACTTCGGTGAGATCGGCCTGTTGATGCCGACACCCCGCACGGCCAATGTGAAAGCCATCACCCAGTGCGATCTGTTCGTTCTCGACCGATCAGACTTCCATCGGATCATGCGGGACAACCCGCAGTTTGCCGACTCGGTGGCCGCGCTGGCCAAGGAACGCTACAACATCGTGATTTCAGGTGCCGACCTGATGCGCGCCTAGAACACATTGACCCGCTCACAACGCCCCTGTCTCAGCGCACAGAACCCATACCCGGAATTTGGGACAGGATGGAATACATGATACGATCCGCTCCGGACATCCCTGCCTTTCATCCCGTCCATCCTGTCCCAACTCCTTTTCTCCCTTTCAGTTCCAAGGCATAACACGTGACCTGGTCCAGTCACTGTTCTCGACCGCCACTCCCTCCGCCCTGTCTCAGCGCACGGAACCCATACCCGGAATTTGGGACAGGATTTACAGGATGGAATACATGATACGATCCGCTCCGGACATCCCTGCCTTTCATCCCGTCCATCCTGTCCCCACTCCGTTTCTCCCTTTCAGTTCCAAGGCATAACCCGTGACCTAGTCCGGTCACTGTGCTCGACCGCCCCTACATCTGCTCATCCTCAGTCGAACGCCTTCAGGTTAAACGCCCAATAGTTGTCCAGCTCCACCAGACTGCTGAACTCCGTGCGGTTCTTGGCGATCCGCGCCAGCACAGCCTCAACGGCCGCGATCAGTTTTTCGTAGGCAGTCCGTTTGCGTGAATCGAGCATGCTCGTGTCCTTGGCCGCGGCCATGTCGCGCTGCGGATGGTCGGCCTTGTAGCCCGCGTAGTCGTCGCGGAACTCCGCCAGCGCCGCCGTAATCAAGCCGCTCTGCTGTTCGCGCGCCAACCGGTCGCGCACCAGGAGCAGCACCGCCACGGCCACTGCTTTGACCCGATCATCGTTCGACTTGATTTTCACGCCCATCCCACGTGTATCGTGATCCGCCCGTCCGGAAGCAAGCCACACCGCGCCTCCTTCCCTCTCGTTCTCTTTCTCGTAATCGTTCTCCTAATCTTTCTCCCTCTCCGTGATTTCTTCCTGACGAACGAGAAAGAGTAAGAGAACGAGAACGATCCCAACCCACGCATTACCGCTCGTTCCTCGCCTCCAGCCCCTCGTCTCCTCGGTTTCAGGTTCCATCGCTCCTCCTCCGACTACTCGCTACCCGCTACTCACTACTCGCTACTTTTCACCTGTGCTCATCCCGCTCCCCCGTCCCGCGACCGATTTCCAGCAACCGCCCACCGCCGAGGAGATCACCGCATTTGCCGCACACCTGCTCGGCCCCGACGCGATCGTCGCCGAAGCCGTCGAACTCGGCGGCGGTGCCTTCAACAACACCTTCCGCCTCACGACCGCCGACGGACACCGCTCGATCCTGCGTGTCTCCCCGCCGCCCGCGCACCCGTTGATCTTCCATGTCGAGCACCACCTGCTCCGCCGCGAACACAGCCTCACGCCCTGGCTCTCCGCCGTCTCCGAATTTATCCCGCGCACGCTCGGCACCGACTTCAGCCACACGATCTGTCCGCGCGACGCCGTGCTTAGTGAATTCATCGAAGGCGAAAACTGGGACGCCGTCATGCCCACGCTCACGTCCGCCGACAACGACGCCCTTTGGCGCCAACTCGCCACACTCCTCCGCCGCATCCACGCCACCCCCGCGCCCCACTTCGGCTGGACGCCGCCCGCCACACCCCACACCTGCTGGAGCGACTATATCCTCGGCAACATCCGCGGACTCCTCGCCGACTGCCAAAAACTCGGCCTTCCCGACACCGAAGCCCGCGTCTGGGCCGCCGTCGCCGAACGCTGCATTCCCGCCCTCGACGAAATCACCACTCCACGTGTCCTTCACGGCGATCCCTGGCCCAAGAACGTCCTCATCCGCCGCGATGCTCCCGACCGAGCCCCGCATATCGTCGCGTTGCTCGACCACGAACGCGGCGGCTTCGGCGACCCGCAAAGCGAATGGGTCTTCCACGGCTGCGATTTCCCGCCAGTTTTTTGGGAAGCCTACGGCCCGCGCCCAACTGACGTCGCCGCGCAAATCCGCGCAAATCTCTACCGGGGCACAATTTCGATCCAGTGTATTTTAGAAAGCACCCGCTACACTGAAGTGGATACGGTCACTCCGAGGCACCACCTCGCCAACGTCACCAAAGACCTTCATCAGTTGGTGTCTAAACTTTGAAACATCTCCCGCTTCCATAAAAACCGCGTGGCGCGCAGCGCCTTTACGCGGACGCGGCACCATCGCCATCCAGTGCATCCTATAGCATTTTAAGTAAAACTGTAGCTATAGCGGAGGGCGTGGACGAGCCACGCCCCTACAAAAATCCGACTGCCCACGTAGGGGCGTGCCTTGTGCGCGCCCGGCTTGGGTGCTCCCATAACGGCTACGGTTTTATTTAAAATGCTCTAGAAGGCACCCGCTACCCCGACGTGGACACCGCGACACCCCGCCACCACCTCGCGAACGCCACCCAGAATCTCGGGCAACTTCTCCCCTGGCTAGGAAGTCACTTTATCAGGCCGACGATTCACGCCGCGTCTTTGGCGAACAAGCCGTGACTGCTTCTTCGGATCATCACGTCCGTCAAGAACCGCCAGAATTACGCTCCGCGCAGTCTCCAGAATGAAATATACGATGTAGTAGGATTGCTTGAGCACCACGCGCTGCACCGCGCCTAACTTCCGGGGAAACAAATCCGGATTCCACGCGATCCAGCTCACCGTCTCTTCGTATTTCTGCAGCAAGTGCTCCCTGACCATCTGACCGCCAAGATTGATAGTGTCGGACAGCCGCCAACAAATCGGCGGCGACCTCCGGCAGTGCCTCGACCGGCTTGCTCTTCACGCCGAACGCACCCGACGCATCAACTCATCATGCGAAATCGGCTTGCTGGCGCCCGATTTGAAATCAGCCAGCCGCTTTTTCAATACACGCTTGTGCGAAGCAGGCACCGGCATGGTCGCTTCATCGGCGACCGACAACCACAGCCGCTCGGCGATTTCCAGCCGCTCGCGCTTGGGCAAGTGAAGCAGGTCGTTGAGCACGGCGGACGTCATACCGCTACCGTGAAAACTTCCCCCCGCCTGCGCAAGCGCATCGTTTCTCCGCCATTCATCCCCCATGCGGCATCCTCGTCTCGCCATAGCGCACAGTGCGAAGGCGGAAGCCGCCCCTGCGCCCAATCGTGAAGGCCATTGGCCGTAACCGCTCCCAGAAAATCGGCCCATTGGCCGATTTCTATTAGTGGTTAAACAACTCCACCCTCCGATCTCTCAACACTCAGCCCTCAACGTTCCGGCACTAGCACCGACACGGCGTTTACCGGCCCGTGTGCGACAGAAGCCGAAATCCCGCCGAGCGGTTACGACCTGCCAAGCCCTGACTTCACGTAAGTCTTTCTCGTGTTCTTGCCAAAGCCCGCGCCCGAAGCACAGTCTGCCGGTATGAGCACGCTCACCAAGGCCAAGAAACCCGCCCGCCCTGTCCGTAAGCCGTCAACCCGCCGCGCTGCCGCTCTCCCCCCCATTCCAAAAACCAGCCCGCTATACGGCCATGATAGTTTTGTCGGCTGCGTGAACCTTAACCTTCCGCAGACCAAAGAGGCTCGCAGGGCTCACATCCGCGCCCGTATTTATGCCGACAATCATAGCTGATTCCGGCGCGCTCATCGCGTTGATAAACAGCGGTGACGCCCATCATAAATGGGCGGTTGAAAAAGTCCGGCCCCTGCCCAAGCCGTAAAAATTCAGTCGGAGGCGGAGTAGCGGGGTGAGATGGCGAGCAGATTTCGGTGGTGAATGCCCAAGGAATACCCAGCGGGTATTTCGCCGGGGATGAAACACCGAAAGGTGCCGCCAGATTACCTCGATCCGACCCTACCGACTGAATTTTTACGGCTATGCCGTGGATAGTTTGCCGGGCCGCCCTGATCGAAACCACGCACCATTTTAAAAACCATCCCCGCGTGCTCGAAGAGCTGATCGGGCAGGTTACCGCCTTCAATATTGAAAACCCTGAACCCGTCAAAGTGATGGAACTCATGCGCCGCTACGCTCCGGCCATGGACTATGCCGATGCGTGCGCCGTGCTGCTCTGGCGCGAGCACAAGACCGCCATGGTGGTGACGACCGACCACCGGGATTTTTCGACTTACAAAGTGCCCTTCATGTCGCCCAAAGGCACCTTCCGCCGCGACGTTGACGAGTAGCCGACGCGGAATAGGGGCCCAAGGCGGGTTTAAGCGCGAAGGACACGAAGGGCGCGAAGCCGCAAACCAGCCCTGTCGGCTGAAATCCGAGCGATTGGCTCTTTTGGGGAAGTAACCGCGTAGCACCTAACGCCTATGACGCGGACGCCGACGCCTACTCGCTACCCGCTACTCACCACTCGCTACTTCGCCCCAATTTATGACTCATCGTCCATTAACTTTTAAGTCATAAATCCGGTATGCTGGCCGGATGCCTAAAGCCAAAGCCCCGGAGCTGATCCAGTTTGGAGAGAACGTAAGAAAACGCCGCGAAGAGCGGTCTCGCCCCAGCCTATTTCTTCAATTCACCGACACGGTTTTAGATCGGTCGGCTTGCGTCAAAGCCAACGCCGTCGAAATAGGCGCAACTCGCCGCGTGCAGTTCGTGGCCGAGGGCGACTGGTATTTTATCTGCGCAAACCAAACCGGAGACTACTCTACGCCGAGAGGCATATTCCGCGATCTTTACGTCCGGCCAGAACAGGTAACCCAATACCCATGCCCACGTATGACAGTGAAATCGCTCATAGCTCACTCCGCTCTGCTAATGCCCTGCTGAGACTTTTAATCCTGCGAAATCAGTCCTTAAAAATCTTCTCGCGATGATATTCCAGAAACTCCGACGACGGCTCGGATAGTTGCTCCGGCTTGCGGATCGCCTTACCCTCATACGCATAAAAGTTCTGTTCGAGCGCCGGTGACGGCAAATGCTTTTTCAGCCGCTTGCTCAGCACGAGACGACTGTTGCCATCTAGCGTGATCAGCCCCGAATCAAACGCCGCGTCGTGCAGATTGGACAAACAGAGCCCGTTGCACGGATTGAGCCGATCATCCGGAAAATCACTCCACGGGCGAATGTGACTGGCGATCAACAGACGCGGCACCGAGATCCCCGTGATGCAGCAACGCACGCCGTAAGCATTCAAAACCGACTGACGGAAAAACTGCTGCCCTCGACGCAACTTCACCGTGCTCAGTTTTTCAGTCGGTCCCGTCGGCAATGTGCGGACACTCGGCTCAAGTCGCACGCGGTCGCGCTGCAAGAAATCGACTTCTTTGGTTTCATCACTGGTGAACAGATCGTGCAGCAACTCCTCACTCTCGGGCGCAAGGGTGCCGACATTGTCATAAAACTCAGACCACATCGCGCGATCTTGTTTGGACGCACCTTTCAGTCCTTTTACTCCACGCGCAGCTAATACAGGATCAAGCGAAGCAAAATTACAGAGCTTCATTGAAAGGCTACTCGGCTTCCGTCCCATTTTGGCAGCCACCTCTTTGATAAGCGGGTTAGTCTTATGCAGTTTTCCGAACGGCAACTTACAATAAAGATTCAGCGCAATCAGAGTGTGGGTGCGTGTCCACGGAACGTTGGGCTCTTTCGTCATTGCGCAACGTTGGCGAATCACTGCTCCCATGCGAAGCCTAGGTTTTTAGATTTGGGCTTCCCGAAACCGCAAAACCTGGCCAGGTGAATTATCCCATCATGGGACGACGCGGATTCTGCATCTACACGAACACCTTTTTTCAAGGGCCGACACTCGCGGTCACCGAAGACGAAGACCGGCCCTGTGTTTTCGCCACCGAAGCAGAAGCGCAACACGAGATCGCGGACTTCATGATGACACGACTTCAACAGTTCTTGGACAGTGAACGCGATTTCGAGGACGCGATGACTGTGGATGAATACATCGTTGCAGTTACCGTATTACCGGACGGCCCGATTGTGGATGACAACGGACGCTGTTTCGGAAAAGAGCCATGACCGACATCTGGACCAAGGCCAAACGCTCGGACGCCATGTCCCGCATCCGTGGCTCCGGCAACAAGGACACGGAACTGAAGCTGATGGCGGTTTTCCGGTTACACGGCGTAACCGGCTGGCGTCGCAAAGCCCCGGTCTTCGGCAAACCCGATTTCGTTTTCCCCCAAAGCAAACTCGCCGTCTTCGTTGACGGCTGCTTCTGGCACGGCTGTCCGATCCACGCCACGCAGCCCAAGACCAACGCGGAGTTCTGGCAGAAAAAGATTTACAAGAATCAAGCCCGCGACCGTCTCGTCACCCGCACCCTCCGCCGCGCCGGCTGGCGCGTGATGCGCATCTGGGGCCATGAACTCACCCGCAAAAACGAGCCCCGTCTCCTCACCCGTTTCCGACGCCATGGATTGATTGCCTCGGTCTGAAAAAGCCAGATTGACTGGTTTAACCATACTATCGTATGTTTTAACCATACATGAGTCTGCTTGAAGTCATCTTTCCCCACGTGCGGGCCGAAGTCCTTCGTCTTCTGTTCGCCGAAGAAGGCCGCGAGCTGCATTTGCGCGAACTCACCCGTCAGAGCGGTCTCACGCTAGGCACGCTCCAAACCGAAGTGGAGAAACTGTGCGCGGCCGACTTGCTACTAAGCCGCCGCGATGGCAACCGCCGCTATTTTCAAGCCAATGCCTCGCACCCCTTGTTCACCGATCTGCGTCAGCTCGTGCTCAAAACCTCCGGCTTGCGCGAGGTGCTGATCGAGGCGTTACGCGGTCTCGACGGCGTAGAGCTGGCCTTTGTCTTTGGCTCGCTGGCCTCAGGGACGGGCAAGGCCGGGAGCGACGTAGACTTGTTGATCATCGGCGATGTCGGTTTGCGTGCACTCGCGCCGCGTCTGCGCAAGGCTACCGAACAGTTGGGCCGTGAAATAAACCCCGTGACGATGACGGCGACCGAGTTTGTGCAGGGTCGCGTAAACAAGCCGTTCTTGGGGGACGTGCTTGCCAAGGAAAAGCTCTTCATCAAGGGAACAGCCGATGAGCTTGAACGACTGGCATAAGGCGGCGGACGCACCAGACCTCGCGACAGCAGATCACGGATCTGTTCGCCATCGTGGACCGCGACTTGGAGGACGCATCGCGCGATCTCTCGCCCGACTGGAAATTCGGCATCGCCTACAACGCGGTGCTCAAGCTCTGCACCATTCTGGTTTATGCCGAGGGCTGGCGTCCTGAGAAAAACCTCGCCCACTATCGCACGCTGCAAGCACTGCCGTTGATTCTGGGAAAAGACCATCAAGCCGATGCCGATTATCTGGACGCGTGTCGCTCAAAGAGAAACACGGCTGAATACGATGCGCCCGGACAGGTCAGTTCCATGGAAGCCGCCGAACTCGCCGCCTTCGCCCGCGAATTACGCGAAGACGTGATCGCTTGGCTGGAGAAAAAGCATCCACAACTGAATCCTTGGTCGGGTTGATCTCGGGGAGAACGAGAAGGAGGGGCCGGAGGTTGTTCGGAGAACGTTTAACTTTTAACGCTCAACGCTGAACGTTTAATCGAGGATGCGGACGGCGGGTAACACCCTATGGGGGCGGGGGCCGGGCGGGTGTAGGATGGGCGTTCTAAAATCATGAAAACATCACCCACGCTCTCCCGTATTTTATCTCTCACCGCCCTTATCGGAACTCTTTCGACGGGCTTTTTCGTCAGCGGCTGCGCGGGCACCTCGACGAAGGACAGCACCGGCGAATATGTGAACGACACGATCATTACGACCAGCGTGAAAAAGGCGCTATTGGCCGATGATTTGGTGAAGTCGTTTCAGATCAGCGTCGAGACGGTCAAGAACGTCGTCCAGCTGAGCGGCTTCGTGGATACCGCCGTGCAGAAGGAAGCCGCCGGCAAGGATGCCGCCGCCGTTTCCGGCGTGCACACGGTCCACAACAACCTGATCGTAAAGTAAGCGAGGCACGGAGAGGGAGGGGCAAGAGCCGGCAAGACGGGGTTCGGGGTGTCTTTCCTCTTTCTCTTAATCTTTATCTTTCGTCAGGCGCGGGGCGCGTGGCGGCCGAACGGAGTGAGAAAGAGGCGGGGTGCGGGCAGGATTGCCATTGTCAGGGCCAACGGTTTCATCGGCGGAGAAATGAGTGCCGATGTTGCCAACGCCGAAGCCAGACAGACCGCCATTTACCGGGCGATGCCGCCCGAAAAGCGACTGGCCCAGGCGGTGCGCATGAATCGGCAGATGCGCGCCTTGATGGATGCCGGATTGCACCAGCAAAAACCCGAGTGGTCCGGCGAGGAGCGTCGACGTGAAATTGCCCGTCGTATCCTTCATGCAGCCACCGGATGAGATAAGCCTGTTTGCCGGGCTGCTCAACCGCTTGGGCTCACCCTACATGGTAACGGGGGCCACGGCGGCAATCGTGTATGGGCAGCCGCGCGTGACCAATGACATCGATGTCGTGCTTGCACTCGATGCGGCGTCCGTGCCACGTCTCGCCGAGGTGTTTCCCGAGGAACAGTTCTATCTTCCTCCCGAGACGGTTTTGCGCGTGGAGCAGGGGCGCCGGCAACGGGGACATTTCAACATCATCCATCACGAGAGCGGCTATAAGGCGGACATCTACGTGGCGGGGAGCGATCCACTGCATGCGTGGGCATTGCCTTTGCGTCGTGCGCTGCCGTGGGGTGATGAAACGCTGTCGGTGGCGCCGCCCGAATACGTCATCGTGCGCAAACTGGAATATTTTCGCGAGGGAGGTTCGCAAAAGCACTTGTCGGACATCCGCGCGATGCTCGCGGTTACCGAGGTGGATCGCGGCGAAGTCGGTCGCTGGGTGAATGCGCTGGGGTTGTCGGAGTCGTGGAATCTGATCTAGGGCCTGTCTGGTAAATTCCCTGCCATGACCGCCGCCGCGCTCGGTAACTCCTTCCGCCAATTCTTCGAACGAGAATCCCTGCGCCCCGATCTCGCCCGCGCGACCCGCGCCACCGCCGGGTTTATGATCCCGCTGGCGCTCCAGGCCACCGTGGGGCTGCCGGTCGAGGTCGTCTTCGCCTGCATCACCGCCCAGAGCATCGCCATGCTCGATGTGCGCGGCGACTACCGGCTGCGCATCTCCTTGCTGGTCGTCATGACGGTCCTGCTCGCCACCACCGGCGTGCTCGGTGCGCTCGCCTCAGTCGCCCTGCCCGCCGCCGTGGCCGCCACCATGGTGGTCGCGCTGGGCGCGGGCCTCTGGCGCCACCTCGGCAGCGACTACGGCGCGCCTATCGCCGCCGCGTCGATGCTGCTGTTCCTCATCAGTCTGTCCCGTTCGCACGGTCCGGCCGACGCCGTTCCGCACGTGCTGGCCATCCTGTTCGGCGGCGGCATCGGCCTGGCGATCCAGATGCTGCTCTGGCCGCTGCGTCCGCAACATCCGTTGCGCCGCGCGGTGAGCGACAGTTGGGTCGCGGCCGGCGCGCTCTTCGCCACCCTCCAACCGGGCGGGCGACCCGAAGCCATCGGCGAAGCCGAGGCCGCCTTGCGCACCGCCCTCGACCAGGCCAACCGCATCCTCGCCGGGGTGGTGAAGCGCCACCGCACTCCCCTGCCCGCCCGTCTCGAAGCCCTCAACCTCCGCGCCGCCCGCCTCGCCGTGCGTATCGGCGCCGTGCATACCGCGCTCGACGGCCTGCGCGGTAGCCCGATGCACCGGCAGATCGCCCCGGCGCTCGGTGCGGTGCTGACCAGTCTCATCAATACGTCGCGCAGCATCGCGGTGACCGTCGTCTCCCGCCAGCCCGCGCACCTCGCCGCCTGCGAAGTGCGCCTGCGACGGCTCGATGCGTTGCTCGAAGCGTTGCAGGCCCGACTCGCCGGTGTCGCCGGCCAGCCGGGTGCCGCGCAACTCGCGCCCTTGCTCGAAGGTGTGCGCGAAACCGTGCCCGACATCGCGGAAACCCTGCGCGCCACGCTCGACCGCGCCGGCGAGCGCGCGTTGTTCACCGTCGAGTTGTTCGATGTGGATACGTGGCAGCTCAAGCCGCTCGCCTCAGCCCTCAATTTCACGCGCAACATCGACTGTTCTCTGGTGCGTTTCGGGCTGCGCATGGCGGTCTTCACCGGACTCGGCACGTTGATCTTTCTCTGGCTGAAAATCCCGCACGGCTACTGGCTGCCGTTCACCATTGTCGTGGTCATGCAGCCGGACTTCGGCTCCACGCGGCAGAAGGCGTTGCAGCGCGTCGGTGGCACCCTGGCCGGCAGTGTGATCGCCTCGCTCCTGCTCTGGCTCGACCTGCCGCCCGCCGCCCACCTGTTCATCATCGGTTTCGGTGTATTCGCTTTCGCTTACTTCCTCAAGCGGAGCTACGGCGTGGCCGTCGTCTTCGTGACCATCTTCGTCGTCATGCTGCTGGAGCACGCCGGCCAGGGCGGCTCGCATGTCGAAATCGAGCGCATCGGCGCGACGCTCGTCGGCGGACTCATCGCGCTCCTTGCCGCGCAACTCTTCTGGCCGGTATGGGAACGCGACCGCTTCCCGCCGATCTTCGCCCGCGCATTATCGTCCACCCGCGACTACCTCGCGGTGCTCCAGTCGCGGCTGCATGACGGAGGCGGACTCGACGACGCAACCGTCAAGGCCAAGCGCCGCGCCGAGGCCGCCGCCGCCCTAATGTTCTCCTCGCTCGGCCGGCTTTTCGCCGACACGCACGCCCCGCGCGCCGAGGTGGAAAAAATCGCCGCCCTGGCCAACGGCAACCAGCGCACGTTGCGCATCGCCAATCTGCTGATGGTCGGCCTGCACGACGGCCCCGCCCTCGACACGCCCGTGATCTCCGCCCACTTCAAGGCCATCGAACGCACTCTGCAGCACCTCGCCGATCACGCCGCCAATCCGGCCAAAGTGAAATCCTTCGAACTCGCCGCCCGCGCCGCCGATCTCGACACGCTGCCCCCGGTGCCCTCCGACGCCCCCGAACCCGAGACACGCGTCACCGGACACCTGGCGCGCGCCGCCACCGAAGTCCGCGCCATGCTCGCCGCCGCCACGGCGACGCGGTGAAACCCAAAATCAGCCCTAAGGCCAGAAACGACCCGCATGATTGGCCACAAAAGGCGCAGATGGTGCAAAAAAACAGAATCCGGATTTTGTGTCTTTTGTGGCGATACTTCCGGCGCGTATTACATCTGAGCTCATCCGCGTAATCTGCGGTTATCTTTCCGAGGGCCTCAGCCGTAGATCGATCTTCGGTCTTTAAAAAAAAGTTGGCCGGTCGCCTACCCCTAAGCGACCGGCCATTTGCTTTCTAGGTTACCCCAAAATGTCCCCGCTAAGCGGGAACGAGGAGAACAATTGCATGGTTCGTGCCAACGTCAACACGGCTTATGAATGAAAACTGAAGTTTTTTTTCAAAAAACTCTCGATTCATGCAAGTCACTGGAGGCCATCGGTGCAAAATATGCGCAGTTTCAAAATAATCCACCGCCCTCCATCATAATCCGTCACACCTCGTGAAACACCACATGCGCCGCCAGCGGGTCGCGCGGTGAAAGCGGCGGCAATTCTCCTTCCGCTGGATACCCGAGATACACCAGCCCCAGCATGCGATGCGTCGCATCTAGCCCGAGCCACGCGGCGAACTCCGCCGACATCGTCACCGGCGGTGTGCTCCAAAACGCCCCCAGCCCGTGCGCATGCGCCGAAAGCAGCAGGTTTTCCACAGCGCACGAGGTCGCCGCGATTTCCTCGATCTCGGGAATTTTCCCGTTCAGCTCGATGCGCGCCGCCACTGCCACCACCGCCGGAGCCAGCCGCGGGGCCGTGCCGAGTTTCGCTCGTTTGTCTTCGTTGCGAGAGGCCGCCGGAGTCACCCGGTCATATATCTCTTGTAACCCGTCCGCCAAGCGGGTCCGTGCCGCGCCGGTGAAAACCTGAAACCGCCACGGCTGCGTGAGTCCGTGCGTCGGTGCCCGGTGCGCATCTTCAAGCATCTCGATCAACAGTTCCCGCGACACTCCACGAGAGGCATCCATGGCGGCAGGCTTCAGCGAACGGCGCGTAAGAAAAATAGACATGGTTTTTGGGAAACAGTAGCGACTAGTGCGTGGCGAGTAGAACGCAACCGTAGCAACCGTGCTCGAAAGCAGGAAGCTCCGGATGTGCGCTCCTCGCTTCGCCCCCTCGTCTTACTCGCCCGACCCACGCCTACCCGGTCCGCCTTTAACCCTTCCCGTGATGAGTCCCATCCCCGCTGCCACGCCCGTCAATGCCACCCGTGCCCACTGGGTCCGTCTCCTTGGGCAAATCGCGCGCCCTCCCCTCGCGGCGCTCGCGAGCGGACAGCTCAAGGCGACCATGCCCGTCGAGTCCCGGCCCGGTCACTCCGCTTCGCGCCAAACCGTTACCCACCTCGAAGCCCTCGGCCGCACCCTCGCCGGCCTCGCCCCGTGGCTCGAACTGTCGGACATCGCCGACGCCGACGAAGCCGCAGCCCGCAGCGAACTCGGCACACTGGCCCGCGCCGCGTTGGTGCAAGCACTCGATCCTGCCTCGCCGGACTGCCTCAACTTCACCGAGGGCGGACAACCCCTCGTCGACGCCGCGTTCCTCGCCCATGCGCTGCTGCGCGCACCCCAGGCGCTGTTCGCCTCGCTTCCGTCCGCCACCCGCGACCGCCTGTTGACCGCGCTTCGCTCCACCCGCGTCATCAAACCCGGTTTCAACAACTGGCTGCTTTTCTCCGCCATGGTCGAGGCCGCGCTGCTGAAGTTCACCGGCGAGGCCGATCTCATGCGCATCGACTACGCGGTGCGCCAGCACGAGCAGTGGTATAAGGGCGACGGTGCCTATGGAGACGGCCCCGCCTTCCACTGGGATTATTACAACAGCTTCGTCATCCAGCCCATGTTGCTCGACGTGCTCACCCTCGCCGCGACGCACACGGACGCCTGGCATGCATTGCTGCCCGCGGTGCAGGAACGCGCCCGCCGCTACGCCGCCGTGCTCGAACGCCTGGTCGCACCCGATGGCAGTTTCCCGCCGCTCGGACGCTCGCTCGCCTATCGATGCGGCGCGTTCCAACACCTCGCGCAGATGGCGCTGCGCCGGGATCTCCCCGCGGAGCTCGCACCGGCGCAGGTGCGCTGCGCGCTCGACGCGGTCATCCGCCGCACGCTCGATGTTGCCGGCACCTTCGATGGGCAGGGCTGGCTGCGCATCGGCATGTGCGGTGCGCAACCTGATCTGGCGGAAAACTACATCAGCACCGGCAGTCTTTACCTGTGCTCGACCGCTTTTCTCCCGCTCGGCCTTCCATCAGGCGATCCGTTCTGGAACACGCCGGACATTCCGTGGACCTCGGTCCGTATCTGGCGCGGCGACGATCTGCCGACCGATCACGCACTGCACTGAAACGACTCGATCCGCTCCAAGGCGGTCGTATAGGTCTGCTGCACCAGGCCGTCCGCATAAACTTTCGCATGCGCCAGTCGCAGTCGCGTTGACCAGTTCGTTTCGGGAAACAAGCGGATGCCTTCGCCCAACAGCACCGGCACGATCGTGAGGATAATCTCGTCGACGACCCCGCCCGCCAAACACGCCGCGATGATCTCCGCCCCGCCCACCAACCAGATAACCGCGTCACCGGGCTCCTGATTGAGTTCACGCACAAACGCCGCGATGTCGCAGTCGACAAACTCCGCGCGTGCGTCGCGTTGCCCGCCACGCGTGCCACTGAAAACCACGCACCGGCGGCCGCCATAAGGCCAGGGACCGAAGCCGAGGCATTGTTCGTAGGTTTTCCGCCCCATGAGCAGGGTGTCCGCGGTTTCGAGCAACTCACCGTAACCATAGTCTTCCCCGCCGGCCTCCGGAACGGGCAGCCAGTCCACCGCACCATCCGGGCGCGCAATAAATCCGTCGAGACTCGTCGCAATGTAGAGTGTCACTTTTTTTGCCATGGGCCGAGTATAGCGGCCCCCGCTGACAACCCTGTGTCAGGAGCGTGCGCGGCGCTTCGCATAGCGCCCCACAACCGCCTCCGCCTCCCGCCGCACCTTGTCTCGCAACACCGCCGGCTCCAGCGCTTCGGCATCGTATCCGAAGGACAACAGCCACCGCGCCAGCCAATCGTAGGACCAGGTGAGCAGCGTGAACTCCGTCGCGTCCTTCGTCACCGCTTCCGGCACCAGCGTCGCGTAGCACTCCTTCGCCGCGCGTTCCTGCACCGGCTTCGCAAACCACACCCGGGCAGGAAATGTGTCCCCCTGCTTCGCGTAATCCTGCACATGGCGGCTGAGCGAAAAGTCTTCGCGCGTCCCGAAGGTCTCCGCACGCAGCTCCAGACTCTGGATACGATCCACGCGAAAATGCCGCAGATCCTTCCGCAACCGGCACCAGGCGACCAGATACCAGTTTCCGCCGTAGAACAAAACGCCCAGAGGCTCGACTTCGCGCAATGTTTCCGCGGCCCGTTCACGCCCGCGATAGCACATGGCCAGCACCCGCCGTCTTGCCACCGCCTGCTGCACCGTTGCGAGACATGCAGGGCCGCCCGATCCATCGGTCGCCGGAGCGCCCGGGATGTTGGCGATCACTGTCCCCCGCGCCAGATGCTCAAGATGATCCTTCCGTTCCGGCGGCAGGATTGCGCGAAGTTTCGCCAGCGCCCCGTCCACCGCCCCGTCGAGCGAGCCGTCGGTGAATTTTTTGGCCAGTTCACCGCCCGTGAACAGCGCCGCCGCTTCCTCCGCGGTGAGCATCACCGGCGGCAGGTGGTAGCCCTTCACCAGCGAATAACCCACCCCGGCCTCGCCCACCACCGGCACTCCGGCTTCGCCAAGAGCGGAAATATCGCGATACACCGTGCGCAGGCTGATGGAAAAATGCTCCGCCATCTCCTCGGCGCGCACCACGCGCCGCCCCTGCAGGTGCATCACCATCGCGACAAGCCGGTCCGTTCGATTCATGCGGGTTTCTCCCGCACCGCGCCGCCTGATGGCAACACACGAAACACCGCCGACCCGATCCCGAACATGGCGTGCTACGTCTTCGTGCAACCAATGCCCTGCTATCCGTCCGCCCAAAGTGCGGCTGCCGTTCGCCTTTTCCCGCAAGCCGTCCATGATTCCCGCCATGTCCTCCACACCTGTCAACCCGGGTATCCGTATCGGTCATGTTCACCTCAAGGTCTCCGACCTCGACCGGGCACTCGCCTTCTACTGCGGCGTGCTCGGCTTCGAGGTCATGCAACGCATCGGCAGACAGGCCGCGTTCATCTCGGCCGGCGGTTACCACCACCACATCGGACTCAACACGTGGGAAAGCCGGGGCGGACAGCCGCCCGCAGCCGGCACAACCGGACTCTATCACACCGCGATTCTCTATCCCGACCGCGCCACGCTGGCCGACGCCCTGCACCGGCTCATCAGCGCCGGCATCCCTATCGACGGAGCGGCCGACCATGGAGTGAGCGAAGCGATCTACCTGCGCGACCCCGATCAGAATGGCGTCGAACTCTACCGCGACCGGCCTCAGGCCGAGTGGCCGCTCACGGCCACCGGCGAACTCGCCATGTTCACGCACCCGCTCGACCTCGACGCCTTGCTCGCCGAACAGATTTAATACCAACGTTCCCGTAAATTTGTGCTCACCCTCACGGACAGGATGCCCGTGCCACGTGGCATGGGCATCCTGTCCATGTCAGGGAAAGTCTGGAGCCTGTTTGCGTAGAGTCTTTGGTATAGAGCGGTTCAAATTAAACTGTAGCCGAGTGGTATCGGGATTGTGGGTAGGGCGGGACCGCTGGGCCCGCCCTACCTTTAACTTTAAAATGACTATAGTCTTATTTGATCCGCTCTAACCGCGACCGGCCATCCCGCTCTGCCCACAAAAAAACGCCCGCCTCTTTCGAGGGCGGGCGTTTTGCTTTTTAGAATCGGACGACTCAGAGCAAGTCGGCGGCGAGTTCGGCGAGCTTAGAACGCTCGCCCTTGGTCAGCTTCACGTGCGCGGAAAGCGCGTGACCCTTCATGCGGTTATGGCAGTAAACGAGACCGTTGCTGCGGGCGTCCACGTAGGGATTGTCGATCTGCGCCGGGTCGCCGATCAGCACGATCTTCGACCCCTCGGAGATACGCGTAATCACCGTCTTCACTTCGTGGGGCGTCAACTGCTGCGCTTCGTCGAGGATGAAGAACCGGCGGGCGATCGAGCGGCCGCGGATGAAGCACAACGCCTCGACCTCCACGAGACCGCTCTTGATGAGCCGCTCGTAAGGTTTCATCGGTGCGACTCCGCCGTTGCCACCGTGACCGCCGCCACCATGGCTGGAAACCGTTTCCTCTCGCGAAGCCGCCAGCGCGCTGGGCTGCTTTTTCTGCTGCTTCTTGGAGACTTTTTTCGAGGCGAACTGCGGCTCCTTCGTGGGCTTCGAGGGCATGAGCACCTCGAGGGCGTCGAAGTAAGGCTGAAGCCAGGGCTTCATCTTTTCTTCCATCGTGCCGGGGAGGAAGCCGATGTCTTTGCCGAGCGCCATGACCGGACGCGAGATCGACACACCGTCGTAAAGCGAACGGTCGTCATGCGTCTGGTGCAGGGCGCAACCGATTGAGAGCAGGGTCTTGCCCGTGCCGGCCTTGCCGAAGCACGTGATGAGCGAGATCGAGTCATCGAGCAGCGCATCCATGAAGAACTGTTGTTCAAGGTTGCGGGAGCGGATGGAGATGCCGCCGGGAGCCTTGATGCTCTCGGGGATACGGAGGCGTTTGACGATGCCTTCGCCATAGTAGCGAGCCGGCATGGTCTTGCCTTCGTCGGAACGGAGCAGGACGTATTCGTTGAGATAAAGTCCCAGCGAACTGTCGGGCCCGAGGTCGAATTCGCCCTCGGAGCAAAAACGCTGGATCTCATAGATCGTCACGGGAATCTCGCGGTAGGCGTCCTCATCGTCGGTCTTGGGGACCTTGTCGTTGAGGTAGTCCTGCGCTTCGAGACCGACCGCACGGGCCTTGAGGGCGACGTTGACGTCCTTGGTGACCAGGATGGTAGGCGGCGTGTAGCGCTCCTGCACAAAAAGCGCCGAGGCGATGATACGATTGTCCTTCTTCGAGAAGTCGGAGAGCACCGCACGCAGCTTCTGCATGAGCGGGGCATCGCGCATGGCCGCGTTGTCGGCCATGTAAGGGTTGATGATGACGGAGAGTGTGCCACCGGTTTCCAGCTTCACGCCCTCGTGCATCGAGCGGGAGTCAGGAAGGAGTTCCGAGAGAATGCGGTGCACGCGACGGGCATTGCGGCCTCGCTCGGTGGACTGCTCGGTTTTGATGGCATCCAATTCTTCCAAAACCTCGACCGGGATGGCCAGGTTGTTGTCCTCGAATTTAAAAATCGACTGCGGGTCGTGGAGGAGGACGTTGGTGTCCAAGACAAAAGTCTTCGCCTTTGCGGAGACCTTGAGCTGCGGTTTAGAGGCTTTAGCCTCGCTCAGGTGTTCCATTATAGGGTGTGAATAACTTGTGGATAAGACTGCACGCGGAACCGATTTTGTCGATGCAAGAGTTGGGCCAGTTTCCAAAAAGTTTCATACTGGGCAGTAGTGCCCAGTATATCCGCCCAACCAAATCAGCGCCCGGAGATTCATGCGTAGGGGCGCCACGGCTCCTCGCCTTCGGCGCGAGGCTTAACCTTCACCGGAGCCCAAAGACGCAGCAGGTATTCGGCGAGGTTGCGAAGACTCGTGCGACACAATCCCTCGCGTTGTGCGACCTCTCGAAAAGGCGAGGCGACCGCCGAGCGTTCCTCGTAGTAGAGCCAAAGTTCGCTTTCGAGTTCGAGCGCCGCCGAGTGTGGATCACGCGCCCGCGATGAAATACCGGTGACCTTGTGCTGCCAGTGACGCTTCTCGTCGGGCTGCTGCTGGAGATAATCGAACACCATTTGTTCGGCACGGTTCAGGCTCATCGGCCGAAACCGTGCGCACTGATCGCGGAAAAACAACCGCAAAGCCCCAAGCCGAGCCAGCGTAACATTGCTTTTGGCCACCGTGCGACTAGCCTCTTCCGCCATCACCCAACTCCATTATGTGGCCCAAACTCAAGGAACAATTCCCCGCCGTCCTCGCAACCGTGGTGCTCATCGCCCTGATCTTTGGCGGTGCCGCTTATTACGTTAACACCCGCGTCGTCGCACTGCAGACCGCCCAACGCGAGGAACTCGAAAATCTCCGCCAGCAGCACGCCGCCGAGCTGCAGGCCTCCGCCGAGCAGACCAACCGACAAATCCAAGCGGTCAATACGCTGCTCAAAGACGCCATCGAGAAACGCTCCTCCGAAACCTTCATGAATGACGCCGAGTTCGCCAAGGCCAACGAAGCCAAGGTCAACCAGCTCGCCGAGGCCATCGCGCAAAAAATTCAGCCGTTCAACCCGCTCCCCAAGACTCCCGAGGAAGCCGAGCGCGTCCAGAACGAGCAGATCGACAAGGTCTCCAACCGCCTCTCCGAGCGCATCCAACCCATCCTGGCCGACATCGCCAAGGACCAGAATCTCACCCGCGAATCCCTCGCCGGCTACAGCCAGAAAATCTCCGATCAGGTCGGCATCATCCTCACCGCCGAACTCGCCAAGAACCAGGTCCTCAACAACAACCTCTCCGAGACGCAGGCCGTCGCCCGCGACTCCCTCACCCTCTCCCACGAGCTCGCCGCCCTCTACCTGAGTTCACTTAAGGACCAAGGCATCCTCACCCGCCTGCTCACGTTGCCCGCCAATGTCGTGCGCGACGCCTCCCAGTTCAGCATCATCACCAGCAACGAACGCAAAAAGAAGGAAGAGGAACTTCTCAACAAGATGTCCGCCATCCAGTCCCGCCTCGACGCCCAGCTTGTCGCCGCCCCAAAAAAATAAACGCCGCCGCCGCGCCGTCGCCTTCCTCTTTCACCCGCCACGCCTTCACCGCGTGGCTTTTTTATAACTGCTTCCCGCCACATGAATTTTTTCCGCCCCCTCGCTCCTCTGCTGCTGCTCGCCGTGCTCCTTCTGCCCGCCTGCAAACGTCCCGAAACTCGCATCACCGCCGGTGACCGCACCCAGACCCTTCACTTGGGCAATCTCTCCGAGCCGTCCGATCTCGACCCGCAACTCATCTCGTCGATCACCGATGCGCAGATCTCCCTCGGCCTCATGGAGGGACTCACCGCGATGGACCCGAAGGACGCCCACCCCGTGCCCGGCGTCGCCGAGAGCTGGGAAGTCTCCGCCGACAAACTCACCTGGACCTTCCATCTCCGCGCCAACGCCCGTTGGTCCAACGGCGATCCCGTCATCGCACCCGACTTCGCCTACTCATATCGTCGAATTCTCTCGCCCAATCTCGCCTCCGAATACGCCTCGATCCTCTACTGCCTGCGCGGCGCGGAAGCCTACAATACCGGCAAACTGGCCGATTTTGATCAGGTCGGCGTCCGCGCCCTCGACGACCGCACGCTCGCCCTCACGTTGCGCACACCCGTAGCCTACCTGCCTTCGCTCGTCATGCATCAGGCGTGGCACCCGGTTCATAGCGCCACGATCGAAAAATTCGGCAAGATCGACGAACGCGGCACCAAGTGGACCCGCCCCGGCAACTACGTGGGCAACGGTGCCTTCACCCTCGCCGCTTGGGAGCCCAACCAGGTCATCCGTCTCATCAAAAGCGAAACCTACTGGGACCGCGACTCCGTGCGCCTGCACGAGGTCGATTTTTATCCCATCGAAGATCGCGTGACCGAGGAAGCGTCCTTCCGCGCCGGCCAACTCCACGTCACCGCGACGATCCCGCCCGACAAGATCGACACCTACAAACGGGAGCATCCCGAACTCCTCCGCCAGGAGCCGACCTTCGCCACCTACTATCTTACCTACAACACCACCAAAGCCCCGCTCAACGATGCACGTGTGCGCCGTGCCCTCGCCCTCGTCATCGACCGCGCCGGCATCTGCGAAAAAGTCCTGCGAGGCGGCCGCGTCCCCGCCTACAACCTCACCCCGCCCGGCATCGCCGGTTACGAATCCGTCCCTGGTTTTAAAGAGGACATCGCCGAAGCCCAACGTCTCCTCGCCGAAGCCGGCTTTAAAGACGGCACCGGTTTCCCCCGCCTCGAACTCCTCACCGCCAAGGGGGGCAGCAGCCAGATGCCCGAAGCCATGCAACAAATGTGGAAAACCCACCTCGGCATCGACATCGCCATCGTTCTCCAGGAAGGACGCGTGTTCTTCGACTCATTGCGCACCCATGGTTTCGACATCGCCCCCGCCGGTTGGGTCGGCGACTACCTCGATCCCAGCACGTTTCTCGACCTCTTCACCGAAGGTAACGGCAACAACCACACCGGCTGGACCAGCGCCGCCTACGACCAGCTCATCGCCGATGCCCTCATCGCCGGCGACAACGCCGTGCGCTACCCGCTCTACGACCGGGCCGAACAACTTCTCATGAACGAGATGCCCATCGCCCCGCTCGTCTACGGCCGTCGCAACTACCTCATCCGACCCAGCGTAAAAGGATGGGAGCCCAACGTCCTCGACCTCCACCCGCTCAAAGGCGTTTATCTCGTGCCGTAGATCACGGGAGATTGTAATTTACGACAAAAACCGGCCATTTCCGCTCAAGACGAAGTGCGGGCATGGGTCCTGCTCAATAGCGTCCGGTAATACTTTTTGCCAAAAACGTAACACTAATAAAAATCATCATGCGCCTACGACACCTCCTCCTCGCCGCCGCGGTCAGCACCGCTTCCATCCTCTCCGCCGCCCCGCTTAAAATCGCTTACTCCGACTGGCCGGGCTGGACCGCCCTCGCCATCGCCGAACAAAAGGGCTGGTTCAAAGACGCCGGTGTCGACGTCGAACTCCTCTGGTTTGAATACGGCCCCTCCATGGAGGCCTTCACCGCCGGCAAATGCGACGCCGTCACCATGACCAATGGCGACGCCCTCGTCACCGGCGCCGGCGGCGGCAAAAACATCGCCGTCATCGTCACCGACTACTCCAACGGCAACGACATGATCGTCGCCAAACCCGGCCTCACGTCCCTGAAGGATTTCAAGGGCAAGAAGGTCGGCATCGAGATCGGTTTCGTCGAACACCTCCTCCTGCTCAACGGCCTCAAGAAGGCCGGTCTCACCGAGTCCGACGTCGAACTCGTCCCCACCCCCACCAACCAGACTCCGCAGGTCCTCGCCTCCGGCCAAGTCGATGCCATCGGTGCCTGGCAGCCCAACTCCGGTGAAGCCCTCAAGGCCGTCGCCGGCTCCAAGGCCATCTACACCAGCGCCGACGAGCCCGGCCTCATTTATGACGTCATCGCCGTGACCCCCCAAAGCCTCGCGCAACACCGCGCCGAATGGGTCAAGGTCGCCAAAGTTTGGGACAAAGTCGTCGCCTACCTCGCCGATCCCAAGACCAAGGAAGACGGCATCAAGATCATGGCCGCTCGCGCCGGTGTCGACCCGAAGGAATACGCCGCCTTCATGCCCGGCACCAAGTTCCACACCCTCGCCGAAGGCGCCAAGGTTCTCAGCGCCAAGACCACCGGCTTCGACTCCGTGCTCGGTTCCTCGAAGATCGCCAACGACTTCAACGTGAAGAACGAAGTGTATAAGGAATCGCAAGACGCCGCCTCTTACATCGACGCCTCGGTCTCCGCCGACGCCCTCAAGAAGTAAGCGCCTTCCGAAACGTAGGGCCTCACCTTGCGTGAGGCCGCGAAGTCTTTGGACAATCGTCCATCGCTCCGGCCACGCCCGCCGTCTCTCACTGCACCTCGCCACCATCATCATGCCGCACTCCCGCTGGTTCGCCGTCCGCCAAGAGATCTCACCGTCTCGTCGGCGCCTGCTGGGAGTCGCGGCCTTTTTATTGCCGCTCCTCCTCTGGAGCATCGTCAGCTACGTTCCGTTCATCTGGCATCCCAACATCAAGATCGCCGACGCCGGTGACGTTTCATGGCTGCGCGTCGACACCCAGCTCGACCGCCACGAATTCGCCAAGCTCGTCACCCAAGCCGAAGCGGTCGGCACCCGCCCGCCCGTCGGCATCCGCGCCAACCCGATCTACCTGCCCGCCCCTCACGAGGTTGGCCGCGCACTCTACACCGCCTTCACCACCAAGCCCGTTCTCCGCGGCGATCTCTGGCTCCACGAGAGTCTCGCCATGAGCATCAAAACGATCTTCTGGGGCTTCGTCATCTCCTCCGCCATCGGCGTCCCGCTCGGCATTCTCTGCGGCGCCTTCATCTCTGCCTCGCGCCTCACCGAGCCGTTCGTGGACTTCGTGCGCTACATGCCCGCGCCCGCCTTCGGCGCGCTCATGGTCGCCGTCTTCGGCATCCACCTCGAACCCAAGATCGCCATCATCGTCATCGGCACCTTTTTCCAACAGGTCCTCGTCGTCGCCAACACCGTCCGCAAAGTCGACGGTGGTCTCATCGAGGCCGCACAAACCCTCGGTGCCCAACGCCGTCAACTCGTCCTCCGCGTCATCCTTCCCGCCAGCCTGCCCGATCTCTACAATGACCTGCGCATCCTCCTCGGCTGGGCGTGGACCTATTTGATCGTCGCCGAGGTCGTCGGCGTCAGCAGCGGCATCACGTTCTTCATCAATCAGCAGGCCAAGTATCGCAATTTCGACAACGTCTACGCCGCCATCCTGATCATCGGTTTCATCGGCCTCGCCACCGACCAGATCCTCGGCTGGGTCGGCGGACACCTCTTCGCCTGGAAAAACCCACGCCCCAGCCGCGTGCGCAATTTCTTCAGCCGCCTCTTCGCCGGCCGCGACGTCCTCCTCTTCCCGGACAAGCCCTCCACCACATGAGCGCCCCCGATTCCCTTCCCGATTACCGCACACAGTCCGATGCCGTCGCCGCCCGCTTTGCCAAAATCAAAGAGCGCCCCGTCGTCATGGAGATCGACAAACTCGGCCGCCAATTCCCCGGCGAACACGGTCCCGTTACCGCGCTCCGCGACATCTCCTTAAAAATCCACCGCCGTGAATTCGTCTGCGTGATCGGCCCCTCCGGTTGCGGCAAATCCACCCTCATCCGCATCATCGCCGGTCTCGATGATCCCACCTCCGGCCGCATGCTCGTCGACGGCAAGGAAACCTCCGGCCCCTCCCCCGAACGCGGCATGGTCTTCCAAGGCTACACGCTCTTCCCGTGGCTCACCGTAAAGAAGAACGTGATGTTCGGCCTGGAGATGGCGGGCAAATCTGCCAACGAAGCCGAGCCCGAAGCGCGTCAATGGATCGACCTCGTCGGCCTCAAAAAATTCGTCGACACCTACCCGCACCAGCTCTCCGGCGGCATGAAGCAACGCGTCGCCATCGCCCGCGCCCTCGCCCCCAATCCGCGTGTTCTCCTCATGGACGAACCGTTCGGTGCCCTCGACGCCCAGACGCGCGCCCAGATGCAGTCCCACCTGCTCGAGATCTGGCGCAACGTCGACGTGACGATCCTCTTCATCACTCACGATCTCGACGAAGCCATCTTCCTCGCCGACCGCATCATCGTCCTCAAAGCCAACCCCGGCGAGGTCCAGGAAGTCATCGAGGTCAACGTCCCCCGTCCCCGCAACCTCGACCAACTCCAGTCTCCCGAATTCCAAGCCACCCGCCGCCGCCTCGACGAATTGATTCATCCCAAGCTCCACGCCACCGCCGAACACCTGCCCATCGTCCGCCTCACCCAGGTCGGCGACGACGTCGAATAAAAGGTAGGAGCCCATTTATGGGCGATTCACCACACGCCCACCATACCACCCTATCTTCCATGCCCACCCGCCGCGCCAAAGCCCCCGTCCTCTGGGACCACCTCACGTGGCCCGAGATCGGCGCGCTCATCGCGGACGGCATGAATTCCGCCATCCTCCCGTGCGGCGCCACCGAACAACACGGCCCGCACCTCGGCACCGGCATGGATACCGCTCTCGCCACCGACGTCTGCGCGGCCGTCTCCGCCGCCACCGGCGTGCCTGTTCTTCCCGCGCTTTCCTACGGCTGTTCCCTCGGCCATTCCCACCGCTGGCCGGGCACCCTCGCCCTCTCCCCTCAAACCTTGATCGCCCTCGTCACCGACCTCGGCGACTGGCTCTGGCAAGCCGGCATCCGCCGCCTCTTCATCGTCAACAGCCACGTCACCAACGCCGCCCCGCTCCGCTGCGCCCTCGAAGTTCTCCGCGCCCGCCACGACGGCTTCATGATCGCCGTGATCAACACGGCCGAGGTCAGCCCCCGCGTGCGCGACACCTTCTTCGCCGACGCCGCCGACTGGCACGCCAACCAAGCCGAGACGGCCCTCATGCTCGCCCGCACCCCCGATCTCGCGCGCCCCAAGCTCCTCGCCACCTCCGACGATCCCGACCGCACCACGGGTCTCGTCTTCGCTCACCCCGTCAACCGCACCAGTCTCAACGGCGTCACCGGCACGCCTTCGCGCGCCACCACTGCCCAAGGCAACCGCCTCTTCGCCTGGATCGTCGCCGACCTCGCCCAAACCATCCGCCGCGCCCTCTCCGAAAACGCCCCCCTCGACACCCCGTATTTCACCAACGGCCCGAACCCGTTTGTCACTTAATAAGTGACAAACCCCTTACCCCGCCCACCGGCCGTCCGCGCCACCCAAGGCCACCGCCGTGCCCGCATTCATCCCATCCGTCCTATTAGTCCCATCCGTCCCATTCCGAAACCTTCATGAAATCCTCATCCGAAATCCTCGCCCTCCAGGCCGACCTCAAAGCCAAAGGCATCAACTACGTCGTCGGTGCCTATCCCGATATCCACGGCGTCCCCAAGGGCAAATTCGTCCCCATCGACCATTTTGCCCACTTCGCCCACGGCTCCGAGCTCTACACCGGCTACGCCCTCGACGGCCTCGGCCAGTCGCCCAACGACGACGAAATCGCCTCCGTCCCCGACCTCGACCGCTCCATGATCCTCCCTTGGAACAAGCAGGTCGCCTGGTTCCCCGCCGACAACACCTTCCACGGCAAACCCTACGACATCAGCACCCGCGTCGCGTTGAAAAACGTCCTCGCCGACGCCGCCACCCTCGGCTTCGGCATGAACCTCGGCATCGAGTGTGAAGTTTACGTCGTGAAGCTCGGCCCCGACGGCAAATCCCTCTCCATCCCCAACCCCGACGACCGCCTCAACAAGGCCTGCTACGACATCCAAGGCTTCATGGACCGCTTCCCCTGGCTCGACAAAGTCTCCACCGCCATCAACGACCTCGGCTGGGACCTCTACTCGCTCGACCACGAGGATGCCAACAGCCAGTTCGAATTCGATTTCAACTACAGCGACGCCCTCACCATGTGCGACCGCTACGTCTTCTTCCGCACCATGGCCCGCCACTACGCCGCCGAGGAAGGCCTGCTCGCCACGTTCATGCCCAAACCGTTCGCCGACAAAACCGGCAACGGCGCGCATTTCAACATGTCGCTCTCCGACCTCGCCACCGGCGCCAACGCCTTCAAGTGCGACCCCAAGGACGACCCGCGCGGCCTCGGCCTCACGCCCGTCGCCTACCACTTCATCGCCGGCATCCTCCGCCACGGCCCCGCCATCTGCGCCGCCATGGCTCCGACGGTGAACAGCTACAAGCGCCTCGTCCGCCGCGGACTCATGAGCTACTTCTCATGGGCTCCCGTCTTCAACAGTTTCGGCACCAACAACCGCACCAACTCCGTCCGCGTCCCCATGGGTGGCGGCCGCTGCGAAAGCCGCAACGCCGACTCCGCCTGCAACCCCTACCTCGCCGCCACCCTAGCCCTCGCCGCCGGCCTCGAAGGCATCCGCGAAAAACTCGATCCGGGCGCCCCGCAAGAGGACAACCTCTACGCGCTTTCCGCCGAAGAATTCGCCAAGCGCAACATCCAGGAGCTCCCCCGCACCCTCGACGAAGCCGTCAAAGCCTTCGCCGCCGACCCGTGGGTCACGAAGGTCCTCGGTCAGGGCCTGCGCGACGAGTTCATCACCTACAAATCCGAAGAGTGGCGCCAATACCACCAGCAAGTCAGCGCCTGGGAAATCGACCGCTACGCCCGCATGTTCTAATATCCACAAGGAGGGCGGACCTCCCGGTCTGCCCTTTTTCTCCGTGACCTCTGTGCCTCCTCTAGTGCTCTCTGTGTAACTACTCCGATGCCTCCCAAAAAAGACCGCCTCGCCCGCTTCAGCGTTTCCCTCCCCGAAAGCCTCCTCGACGAGCTCGACGCCATGGTCCAAAGCCGCGGCTACGCGAGCCGCTCCCAAGCCGTCGCAGCCCTCGCCCGCGACGGCCTCATCGAAAACGCCGCCCGCCTCGGCACCGAGTCCGTCGCCGGCACCATCAGCCTGGTTTACGACCATACCACCAAGGGCCTGCAAACCCGCCTGGCCGAGATTCAACACCGCCACTTCCTGCTCGTCGTCTCCAGCATGCACGTCCACCTGGAGCACCATAATTACATGGAAGTCCTCCTCGTGCAGGGCAAAGCCTCCGACCTCCAAACGTTGGCCAACGAATTGACCACCTGCCGCGGCGTCCGCACCGGCAAGCTCAACCTCACCGCCACCACCATCCCGCCTCTGCTTTGAACGCAATGTAGCAAAAATCATTCAACCGACTTATAATCGTATCCACCCCGTTTTAATCTAGACCAGACAGAGGAGAGTCGCTTGCTTCTTGAGTCCCCCGTCCCCCTATGCCAAAGTTCTCACTCATCTTCCTGCTTGGTCTGGCAGTCCTTTCACAGGCCAAAGCCGCTCCGGTAAACGACGACATCTCCAACGCGACCGTCCTGCCTTCCAGCCGCTCGGTGAAATTGCTCAAGGAGACAATCGAAGGCTCGGTGGATGGCGATGTGTGGTATAAGTGGACAGCACCAACGTATGGCACTGTCACTATGCAATTTGGTGGCGGCTTCCTCACATTTCCCGAGGCAATCGACGCTGACACGATCAACGCACAACACCCTACTATTGTTGGCGCAAGCAACTTAGCCACTTATTACGTTGGCGGTATCTTTGAAACCACTTTCACCTTCCCTGCAGTCTTGGGCAAGACCTACTACATCCACATCGACCATTCAACTAATGATCCAAATTTCACTGGTTACAACTTTGGGTTTATCCTAAACGAAGAGCTAGGGGAATTGCCTGACAATTTTGACAGCGCCGTCTCCATCACGACGGCCGAACTTACAGCAGAAGGCACCAACTCGGCTGCCACCTCCGAAACAAACGAGCCGCTACACGCGCACATCTCCAACCAAAAATCCGTTTGGTTTAAATGGACCGCCCCTCAACGGAGCACTGTAAATATTGATACAATTGGCAGCAGCATCGACACCGTATTGGCCGTATATACAGGGACTAATGTGTCCAACCTGACCGAAATCGCGTTCAACGACGACTCGTCCGGTGGATTCAACAAAGTAACCCAAAGTGCTATCAAATTTACCGCAGACGCTGGCACCCTCTACTACTTTGCTATCGCCAGTAAGGCCGATCAGGGAGGACGACTAACTTTCAACTTCACGTCCAGCCCCCGAAAACCCGACTTCACCACCGAAGCCGACACCGTCTACGCCAAAGACGGCACCAGCACCAGCTTTCATGCAATCGCCAAAGGCACCGGAACCATCACCTATCAATGGCAGCGTCTGAGTGCAGGCCAAACCACGTGGACCGACCTTGTAAACGATGCCACGTTCACCGGCGTAACCACCACCACTCTGTCCGTCGCCAGCGTATCCTTTCCCATGGCAGGAGACCAGTTCCGTTCCGTCGCCACTGACACGGTAGGCACCAGTTATAGCCGCGCCACCAAACTAGTCATTACCGAGTTCGCCCCCCTCACCACCACCGTAGGCGGCTCCGACTCGCTCGATCTCACCAACGGCCTCCCCCCTCCCTCCGGCACCACCTATTACGTTAATAAACTCCCCAAAGGCTTCGTCCTCGACGCCGTTACCGGCCAGATCACCACATCGACAACGGTCACACCCAAACCCGGCTCCTATATCGTCACCTACGGCACCAGCACCACCGGTAGCAACGGCAAGCCCGTCAAGAGCGCAGCCAACACCGTGCTCATCGTGGTGTCTGCGCTGTCGGCTGACTTGAGCGGCGGTTTTGAAGCCCTGCTGGAGGAACCCTCGCTCAGCCTCCCCGCCGGCAAGGTCGAGTTACTCATTAACTCCACCACCGGAGCGATCACCGGCAAGCTCACCTCGCCCTCCGAAACCAAAATCTACGCGCTGAAGAGTAAGCTCGCCCTGAACTCCACCTACGACCTCGGCAGCGCCAGTATCATCATAAGCCGAGGCAAGAACCTCGCGCCTTACCGACTCGACATCGACATCAATGCCACCTCACCGGGTAATCCGGTTCTGTCCGCGTCGCTCAAGCAGCTCGACTCCTCCAACGTCGTCACCGCCACGCTGTCCGATACCACCAGCGGGGTAAAACTCGCGACTTACACCACGACTTCGCCCACGCCTTGGCAGGGGAAATATAATCTCGTTCTCAACGACCCCTCCTCCGCTCCCGTCAACTTGGGCATGCTCACTCCACCCGAAGGCACTGGCTACGGTTACGCCACCATCCTCGCCGCCAAAGGCCTGCTCACCATCAAGGGCAAGCTCGGCGATGGCACCTCGCTCACCGCTTCGCTCGCACCTTCGGCAGACGGCTCCTACCGTTGGTATGTCAAACCCTACAAGACGGGCGGATTCTTCGGTGGTTGGATTGAGTTTGTTCCTGTTTCCGGAATCACCGCCCCCTACAAGGTCAGTGGCACTTCCGACAGCGAACTCTATTGGCAGAAGTCCACCGGCACCACCAAAGACAAGACCTACCGCGCCGGGTTCGGCCCCATCGGGATCACCGCCACGGCCCGGCTGTGGACCGCTCCCGCCTCAGGCCTTAACACGGCACTTGGACTCACAAATGGTGCGCTCAACTCGACGTTTACCAGCGCCAATCTTCCCGGCGGGGATACTGCGTTGCTCCCGACCGCACTGACCCTCGACAACAGCAATAAAATCGTGGTCGAGCTACCGGCCGCCAACACCGACAAATTCAGCGCCAAGGTAGTCACATCCACCGGTGCCTTCACCGCCAGCCTCACCCTTCAGGATGCCCGCAAAGTCACCGTTGAAGGCGTGCTTCTGCAGCAAACCGGCCCCCTGACCACCGGCACCGTCATCGGCGAAGGCTTCTTCACTATCCCGTCTCTCACCAAGGGCAACGAAAGCGTTACCGGCAGGATCCAGTTCGTCGCGCCCTGATCAACACCCTCGACTAAAGGCCGCCTGCAATCCCGCAGGCGGCCTTATTTTTTGGCCACATCCAAACCTTCACTCCCTCATGAACAAGCCCCGCTCCCTTATGATACTCATCGTTCTAGGGCTTCTCGTTCTCGCCTGCGTCCTATGGTTTTGGCCACGCCCATCGCTCCCATTGCAACCACCGGCGGATAATCTGCCCTTGCAGACCGCAACTCCTGAAAAAAAATCCATACCATTTGAAATCAGCCATGTCCCGCCCCCCCCCCCCACTCCCCAAACTCTCCCCATCCCAACAACGGACACCACCCCGGACACCGCTGGCAGTTTGCTCATCGACCAATCGCTAAGTGACCAAGCGCTATTAGCCAGATTGGCTAGGCTGGTGCTAGACACAGGCCGCAGCCTTGATGACCGCAGCGAGGCCCTCAGTCACCTCCTGAACCTGTCCGTCGAGGACCCGACCGCTACCCTACTGCCCCTGCTTGCCGATAAACGACTGCCTGAGTCCCTGTGCCAACACATCCTTGAAGACTCCCTAAACTCCCCCATCTCCTGGCAGTTGGACGCCCACCTCTCCGCCCTCACCCACCGTAAAGAGGAGTCCCTTGTTACCGAGGCACGCGAACACCTCACTTTCTTGATCGGGACTGACTACGGCGACAATCTGGTTGCCTGGACCGCCGCCTCGGCCCGAGCCAAAGCAGTCGCTTCAGCCGAATCAAAATAGTCCGACATCTCCCCCACACCACTCCTTGCTTGGCATTGTTCTTGCAGTAATACTTTTTAGTATTTTCGTAACACCGCCATGCCGCTCCACGTCCCTCCCGCACCTTCCGGCACCTCCTTCACCACCGCCCGTCCCACCGGTCCGGTCCCCGCCCCCGCGCCCATTCCCGCCGACCGTCTTCTCCTCGAAGAAGACCTTCCCGGCGGCGCCGCCTGGTCGTTCACCGTCCGCCGCCACCACACGCTCCGTCTCACCGCCCTCGCCGTCGGAGCCAACGTCTCCTTCCTCTGCTTCACCCGCTCCGAGCTCGTCGACCGTTACAACATGGCCGACACCCTCAAGGGCCAGCACACCGCCAAGCTCACCACCGGCCACATCCTCGTCTCCGACATGGGCCGCGCGATGATGTCCATCACCGGTGACACCCTCGGCTGGCACGACCCGCTCGGTGGACACGACACCGCCGCCCACGTCGAAAAAAAGTGGGGCCAGAAAAACTACCAGACCGCCCGCAACGACTGGCACCGCAACTCCCGCGACCACTTCCTCATCGAGCTCGCCAAATACGGACTCAACGCCCGCGACCTCGTCCCCAACGTCAACTTCTTCAGCAAGCTCGCCACCTCCCCCTCCGGCCAACTCAGCATCGTCCCCAACCACGCAAAAGCCGGCGACCACCTCGACCTCCGCGCCGAGATGGATCTCCTCGTGATCCTCACCACGTGTCACCACCCCATGGATACGTCGCCAACCTACGGCCCCGGCCCCGTCCGCATCCAACTCCACGCCACGCCCCCGCCCCCCGCCGACGACTACTGCCGCACCTACCGCCCCGAAAACGAGCGAGCCTTCTACAACGCCGAACTCCTCAGTCTTTAAAACCGATTGTCTCGCGAAGAACGGACAAAGAACAGGCCAAGACCAATCCCCAAAATCAGTTCCCCTTCCTCCGAACCTTATTCCGATCTTTCTCCGATCTTCGCGAGACCTATTCCGACCTCCGACCCGCCATGTCCGTCCTCAACTACACCGAATCCCCCCTCGCCCCCGCCGACACCGTCTACCGCCACGTCATCCCCGCCGGCGACTTCTGGATGCACGAAATCAAAGCCGGCCAGACCCTCCGCATCCTCGACCTCGAAGGCAACCAGGCCGCCGACACCCTCTTCTACGCCGCCGCCGATTTTCGCGAACGCTACAGCGCGCAAGACACCATCCGCGAAAACGGCTCCATCTATCTCACGACCGGCACGAAGCTTTTCTCCAACGAACTCAACGTCCTCGCCGAGATCACCGCCGATACCTGCGGTCGCCACGACACCCTCGGCGGTGCCTGTTCCTGCGAAGCCAACACCATCCGCTACGGCCATGGCACGCGCCACATGCACGCCTGCCGCCAAAGTTTCCTCCTCGGACTCATGACCTGGCCCGGCAGCACCTTCGACCTCAACAAACGCGACATCCCGGCGAACATTAACTTCTTCATGAACGTCCCGGTCACCCCGGAAGGCGGACTCCAATTCGAAGACGGCGTATCCTCCCCCGGCAAATACGTCGAGATGACCGCCCGCATGGACATCGTAGCCCTCATCTCCAACTGCCCCCAGCTCAACAACCCCTGCAACGGCTGGAACCCCACCCCCGTCGAAGTCCTGATTTGGAATCCCTGACAATCCAATAGGGAACTCAGGAAATCAGGAACAATCCCTCCGCCTCTTCCGTTTCCTGATTTCCTGAGTTCCCCATAAAATTTCTGTTTCAGCGTCCCATGTTCACCAAAGTCCTCATCGCCAACCGCGGCGCCATCGCCTGCCGCGTCATCCGCACGCTCAAGAAAATGGGCATCGCCAGCGTCTCCGTCTACTCCGACGCCGACCGCCACAGCCTCCACGTCTCCCAAGCCGACGAAGCCGTCCACATCGGCCCGTCCCCCGCCGCGCAATCCTACCTCGACGCCGACAAAATCCTCGCTGTCGCCAAACAGACCGGTGCCCAAGCCATCCACCCCGGCTACGGTTTCCTCTCCGAAAACGCCGCCTTCGTCGAAGCCTGCGAAGCCGCCGGCATCGCCTTCATCGGCCCCCGCGCCGCGCAGATGCGCCAGCTCGGCCCCAAGCACTCCGCCCGCGCCCTCGCCAAAGCCCACGGCGTCCCCCTCCTCCCCGGCACCGACCTCCTGCCCGACCTCGCCACCGCGCAGTCCGAAGCCGCCCGCATCGGATACCCCGTCATGCTCAAGAGCACCGGCGGCGGCGGCGGCATCGGCATGCAGCTCATCCGCAAACCCGCCGAACTCGCCCTCGCCTTCGAATCCGTCGTCCGCCTCGCCAAAAACAATTTCAAAGACGGCGGCGTCTTCCTCGAAAAATTCGTCGAGCACGCCCGCCACATCGAAGTCCAGATCCTCGGTGATTCCCACGGACACGTCGTCGCCCTCGGCGAACGCGACTGCTCCGTCCAACGCCGCAATCAAAAGGTCGTCGAAGAAACCCCCGCCCCCGGACTCACCGCCGCCCAACGCACCGAACTCCTCGCCTGCGCCGCCCGCCTCGGCACCGCCGCCGGTTACACCAACGCCGGCACCGTCGAATTCGTCTACGACAACGCCACCGGCCACTTCTATTTCCTCGAGGTCAACACCCGCCTCCAAGTCGAGCACGGCGTCACCGAGGAAGTCACCGGCGTGGACCTCGTCGAATGGATGATCCGCGCCGCCGCCGGCGAACTCGATCTTCGCAACTACACGCCCGCCGCCACCGGTGCCTCCATCCAAGTCCGCCTCTACGCCGAAGACGCCGGCAAAAACTTCCAACCCGCCGCCGGCACCCTGACCGACGTCCATTTCCCCAAAACCGCGCGCATCGAAACGTGGGTCGAAACCGGCAGCGAAGTCTCCGCCTTCTACGATCCGATGATCGCCAAGATCATCGTCCGCGGCACCGACCGCGCCGACGCACTCGCCCGCCTCGACTCCGCCCTCGCCGACACCCGCGTCCACGGACTCGAAAACAACCTCCCCTACCTCCGCCAGATCATCGCTAGCGAAGGTTTCCGTATCGGCTCCGTCACTACGAAATATCTTTCTACCCTCCCCTTCGTCCCCTCGACCATCGAGGTCCTCGAAGGCGGCACGCAGACCACCGTCCAAGATTACCCCGGCCGCATCGGCTACTGGGATGTCGGCGTCCCGCCCTCCGGCCCGATGGACAACCTGTCCTTCCGCCTGGCCAACCGCCTCGTCGGCAACCCCGACACGGCCGCCGCCCTCGAACTCACCGTCAACGGCCCGTCCCTCCGCTTCAACACCGCCGCCGTCGTCGCCCTCACCGGTGCACACATGCCCGCCACGCTCGACAACAAACCCGTCGCCCAACACCGAGCCTTCCGCATCCGCGCCGGCCAGACCCTTCGCATCGGCTCCATCGACGGCCCCGGACTCCGCGCCTACCTCGCCATCCGACACGGTCTCGACGTGCCCGACTACCTCGGCAGCAAGTCCACCTTCACCCTCGGTCTCTTCGGCGGACACTCCGGCCGCGCCCTCCGCACCGGCGACGTCCTCCGCGTCCACACCTCCACCCCCGCCGGCGTCACCACCGACGCCCCGCTCCTCCGCGCCCCCGCGTCGATCCAGCCGCCCCTCACCCGCGAATGGCAGATCGGTGTCCTCTACGGCCCGCACGGCGCGCCCGACTTCTTCACCGAGGCCGACATCACCACGCTCCTCTCGACCGCCTACGAAGTTCACTACAACTCCGCCCGCACCGGCGTCCGCCTCATCGGACCCAAACCCGAGTGGGCGCGTCGTGACGGCGGCGAAGCCGGCCTGCATCCGTCCAACATCCACGATAACGCCTACGCCATCGGCACCGTCGATTTCACCGGCGACATGCCCATCATCCTCGGCCCCGACGGACCGAGCTGCGGCGGCTTCGTCTGCCCGTTCACGATCGTGCAAGCCGAGCTCTGGAAAATGGGCCAGCTCAAGCCCGGCGACAAAGTCCGCTTCACCGTCCTCACCGCCCAACACGCCCGCGAACTCGCTTTCGCCCAGGAATCCGAAATCGAAAATCTCCAGCGCGCCCCCAAACCAAAGTGTCACCTATTAGGTGACACTCCGCCGGAACCCGCCGTCCTCCATCAACTTCCCGAACGCCCCACCGCGCCCGCGGTCGTTTACCGCCGCCAGGGCGACGCCAACCTCCTCATCGAATACGGCCCGCTCCAGCTCGACATCGCCATGCGCATGCGCGTCCACGCGCTGCAGACCTGGCTCGAACGCCACAAGGTCCCCGGCCTCATCGACCTCACGCCCGGCATCCGTTCGCTCCAAGTCCACTTCGACTACCGCCTGCTCCCGATGGAGCGCCTGCTCGAAATCCTCCTCCGCGCCGAAAGCGAACTGCCCGCCATCGACGACATCGAGGTTCCCTCGCGCATCGTCCACCTCCCGCTCTCCTGGGAAGACGAGTCCACCCTCCTCGCCATCCGCAAATACATGCAGATCGTCCGTAAGGACGCCCCGTGGTGCCCGTCGAACCTCGAGTTTATCCGCCGTATCAACGACCTCCCCAACCTCGAGGAAGTCTACCGCATCTGCTTCGACGCGAGCTACCTCGTCCTCGCCCTCGGCGACGTCTACCTCGGTGCCCCCGTCGCCACGCCCGTCGATCCGCGTCACCGCTTGGTCACTACAAAATACAATCCAGCCCGCACGTGGACGCCCGAAAACGCCGTCGGCATCGGCGGCGCCTATCTCTGCATCTACGGTATGGAAGGCCCCGGTGGTTACCAATTCATCGGCCGCACCTGCCAGATGTGGAACCGCCACAAACAAACCGCCGACTTCACCGACGGAAAACCGTGGCTCCTCCGCTTCTTCGACCAGATCCGTTTCTACCCCGTCTCCAACGCCGAGCTCACAAAATTCCGCGAAGATTTCCCGCAAGGCCGCGTCAAACTCCGCATCGAAGAAACCACCTTCAAACTCCGCGACTACCAAGCTTTCCTTTCCGCCAACTCCGAATCCATTACCGCCTTCAAAACCCACCAGCAGTCCGCCTTCGAAGCCGAGCGCCAGCGTTGGATCGACAGCGGCCAGATCAACTTCTCCGCCTCCGACGAAGCCTCCTCGACCGCCGACGAATCCGCCATCCCCGAAGGCTGCATCGCCCTCCCCGCCCACATCCCCGGCAACGTCTGGAAAATCCTCGTCTCTCCCGACGACACCGTCACTGAAGACCAACCGCTGGTCATCCTCGAATCCATGAAGATGGAAGTCACCGTCTCCGCGACCCGCGCCGGCGTCATCCGTGAAATCCGCTGCGCCGAAGGCCGCCCCGTCAACGCCGGCGAAACGCTCATCGTTTTGGCAGGCTGACCAAAGCCAAAGTGTCTCGCGTAGAACGAACAAAGCCCAAGCCAAGGTCCAAACCACGCCCTGCTCCGAATCCCTTCTTCCGACCCTTCCTCCGTTCTTCGCCCGACCTTCGCGAGGCCCTCTCTGTCACCTCTTTCGCCGCCCCTAACCCATCCCCAGAAACGGATTCTCGATCACCAGCTCTCCGATCTTCCGTCCGTGCTGCAGATCCTCCGAATACAAGCGCCGCGCTCCCGCCGCCAACGCACTTGCTACCACCAAGCTGTCGTAAAACCGGTAGCCCGTGATTGCCTGAACCGTCAGCGCCTGACGATACAAGTCCCCCGTCGGCATCACCTGACACCGCGGCAACGCAACCACGTCCAGATACTCGCGCAACGCATCCGTCGTCAGCGGCACCGCAAACCGATGCAGCGCCACCGCACAAAACTCCTGCACCACCTGCCAGCTGATCACCCAATCCAGATCGCCCCGAATCAACTCTCGCGCCCGATCTCGTTTGGCCGGTGCCGTCTGATCGAACGCATACACCAACACGTTCGTATCCAAGAAAAACTCAGCGGGCATTCATCTCCTCCCGACTGAATTTCTCGCCAGCGTTAACCCCGTCACAGCGGGCAAACAGCGCATCAATCTTCGCCGTGCGCTCCTGCTCGGCCGTCACCCCTTCCAGCCATTCCCTGAACATCTGATTCAGCGTGGTGTTGTTACTCTGCGCCCGTGCCCGCGCCCGCTCGATCAACCGCTCCTCGGCACTCAATGTGATATTCTTCATTACACTATAATAGTGTGCACTGAATCAGTGTCAATAGCCCCAATTCCATCCCCGCGACCACCAAATAATAGCCCGCATGTGCAAGGCACATGGCGTGCTCTACCCGATGCTTGTCCGTCTTCCACAAGCCCATCGTGCCCGACCTACCCACCGCCCCTCCTTCCCGCCTCTCCTCCCGCGACTACACGTTCCTCGCGGCGGTGGTCGCGGCGGGCCTGCTGTGTTCGCTCATTCTGTTCCTGACGCTGCGCACATGGGAGCGCCGCACCGCCCAAGCCGCCGTCGAATCCGCCACCGCCCAACGCATCGAGCTCCTCCACGAAACGCTCAGCAACTCCCTCGAAGCCCTCCAAGCGCTCGGCTCGTTCATCCGCACCGAACCATCGCCAACCCGCCTTCAATTCCGCCGCTTCGTCGATCCCCTCCTCGCCCGCCGCCCCGAGCTCCACGCCCTCTCTTGGACTCCACAGGTCACCACCGACCAACGCGCCGTCTACGAGGCCCGTGCTCACGCCGATGGCATCGATGGCTTTCAATTCACCGAGGTCGAACCGGCTACCGGCCACATCATTCCCGCCCGCGAGCGCGACACCTACTATCCGGTTTACTACATCGAACCCGCCGCGACCAACGCCACTGCCCTCGGCTTCGATCTCAACCACCGCATCGCCACCCTCGCCAAAGCCCGCGACCTCGGCACCGCCTTCTCCACCCCGCCCCTCCAACTTGTTCAGGAGCCCGACAACCTCCCCGGCTTCATCGTCTACCTCCCGATCTACACCGACGGTCCCAACCCATCCACCCAAGCCGAACGCCGCACCCGGCTCTCCGGTTTTGTCGCCGCCGTGTTTCGCGTCGCCACCCTCGTCGACCCCGCCCTCGCCCACCTCCCCGGTTTCCATGTCTCCCTCATGGACGCCACCTCCGACACGTCGATCGCCTACGATCCGCCCCGGGCCGACTCCTCGCCGGTCGATAAGCGTCTTAACCCGACCACCCGTTCCCTTCCCTACGCCGGACGCGAATGGAGCGTCACCTTCACGCCCACCACCGCCTTCGAACCGGGCCTTAGTCACAACCAATCTTGGGGCGTCCTCACCAGTGGCCTCGCCCTCACCTTCCTCCTCACCGCCTACCTTCACCGCGGCCTCCGTGCTCGCCGCGAAGCCGCCGCCGCCAACCTCCTCCTCCAATCCGAAGTCATCGAACGCAAACGTGCCGAGGACGCCGCCGCCGCCGCCAACAACGCCAAATCCGATTTCCTCGCCGGTCTCAGTCACGAGATTCGCACGCCCCTCAACTCCATCCTCGGCTACGCCCAGATTCTCGAACGCGACCCCGACCTCCTCCTGCGCCAACGCGATTCCGTCGCCGCGCTCACGTCCAGCGGACGCCACTTGCTCGGCTTGCTCAACTCCATCCTGGATCTCTCCAAAATCGAGGCCGGCCGCGCCGAGATGCGCCGCGAGATCTTCGACTTGCGCGCCCTTGTCCGCGAGCTCGCCGACATGTTCAAACCGCGTTGCGCCGAGAAAAAACTCACCTTGCGCGTCCTCCTCCCCGACGACCTGCCCGCCTCCGTGGTCGGCGACGAGGGCAAGCTCCGTCAGGTCCTTATCAATCTCCTTGGCAACGCCGTCAAATTCACCCCTCGCGGCGAGATCATCGTCAGCGTGACCGCCGTCGGAGCCGATTGCTGGCGTTTCGCTGTGATCGACACCGGCATCGGCTTGGTCGAAGCAGAGCGCGGCGGACTTTTCACCCCGTTCCAGCAAACCGCCGCCGGGCACCACCACGGCGGCACCGGTCTCGGTCTCGCCCTCGCTCGCCGCCACGTCGAGCTCATGGGTGGCGAGATCGAAGCCGTCTCCGAACCCGGCACCGGCACGCGTTTTTATTTCACCCTCTCCCTGCCCGCCTCGCTGCTACCGTGCAGTCTCGCCCAGGAACGTCTGCCCCGCCTCGCCCCCGGCGTCTCCGTCCGCGCCCTCGTGGTCGACGACAACCGTGACAACCGCATCATCCTCGCCCGTCTCCTCGTCGACATCGGCTGCCGGGTCGCCTCCGCCGGCACCGCCGCAGACGCCTGCGCCACCGCCGCCGAACAACCACCCGACATCCTCTTCGTCGATGTCCGCCTCGAAGGAACCACCGGTCCCCAACTCGTCGCCCAACTCCACGCCTCCGGACTCTCGCCCGCGACACCCGTCGTCTACCACACCGCCGCCTTGCTCGACGCCGCCGGCCGCGAGGCCTTACGCGTCAACGGCGCCGACCTCCTCGCCAAACCGTTCCGCATCGAAGACCTCTGCGCCTGCCTGCAACGCGTGCCCGGCGTCAGTTTCGACGACGCTCCCGAATCCGCCGAACCACCTCCGCTCGACCTGACCGGCCTCAGCCTCCCCTCCGAACTCGCCCACCGCCTTTCCGTCGCCGCCGAACTGCACAGCACCACCGTCCTCAAAGCCTGCCTCGACGAACTCCGCCAGCTCGGCGGACCCGCCGTGCCGCTGGCCGACCACCTTCGCCACCTGCTGCGCAGCTACGATCTTGTATCCATTTCCCAGTTACTCGCCGGCCTGCCCGTCGACCGCACCGAACCCGCCACCGCCCAACCATGAGCTCCCCCGACCTCGTCCTCATCGTCGACGACCAACCGCCCAATCTCGCCGTGCTCAGCGATCTCCTTGAGCCCGCCGGGCACCAGCTGCTTTCCGCCACCAACGCCGGCGACGCCCTCCGCATCGCCCGCAAGGCCCGCCCCCACCTCATCCTCCTCGATGTGATGATGCCCGACACCGACGGACTCGCCGTCTGTCGCGAACTTAAGTCAGACCCCGTCCTCCGCGACATCCCGGTAATCTTCATCACCGGTCGCACCGAAGCCGCCTCCCGCATCGAAGGCTTCGCCGCCGGCGGCGTCGATTACATCGTGAAACCGTTCGAAGCCGCCGAGGTGCTCGCCCGCGTGCGCACTCACCTCGATCTCGCCCGCACCCGCCGCGAACTCGCCCAACGCCTCGACGATCTTCGCGCCGAGGTCGCCCGCCGCGAAGCCGCCGAAGCCGCCCGTATCGAGGCCGACCAACGTCTCTCGGTCCTCTCCGCCCGCGAAGCCCGCAAATGGAATGTCGCCGGCCTCGTCGGCCGCAGCCGCGCACTCACCGCCTTGCTCCGCGAGGTCGAACGGCTCCAGGAATTCGGCCGCACCGGCGTCCTCCTCACCGGTGAAAGCGGCACCGGCAAAGAACTCGTCGCCCGCGCCCTCCACTCCGGCAGTCCCCGCGCCCGCGCACCGTTCATCCCTGTCAACTGCGTCGCCGTGCCCGGCGAGTTGATGGAGTCGATGTTCTTCGGCCACCTCAAAGGCACCTTCACCGGTGCCACCGCCGACCGCAAGGGCTTCTTCGAACTCGCCCACGGCGGCACGCTCTTCCTCGACGAAATCGGCGACATGCCCGCCGCGCTCCAAGCCAAACTCCTCCGCGTCCTCGAGGACGGACGCATCACCCCGCTCGGCGGCTCGACCGAAAAACAGGTCGACGTGCGCGTCATCGCCGCCACCAACGCCCACCTTGAGGAAAAAATCGCCGCCGGCTCTTTCCGCCAGGATCTCTACTTCCGTCTCGCCCGCAGTTTCATCCGCGTGCCCCCGCTCCGCGAACGTCCCGAAGACATCCCCTTGCTCGCCGCCCACTTCCTCGCCCACTTCGCCACCGAGATGGGCCGCCCCGCACCCACCATCAGTTCGACCGCCCTTGCCGCTCTCGCCGCGCATCCGTTCCCCGGCAACATCCGCGAACTGCGCAACGTCATCGAAAGCGCCCTCATCGCCAGCGGCGGTCGCGAGATCACCCCCGCCCATCTGCGTTTCCTCACCGCACCCGCCGCGCCAGTCCCTACCACAGCGCCCGTCACCTCCTCGGCCAACCCCTTCGCCTCCGTCACCACGCCCGCCGACGAGACTCTCCCGCTCAATCTCGAAGCCGCCGAGCGCACCCTCATCCGCCGCGCCGTCAACCAAGCCGGCGGCAACATCGCCGAAGCCGCCCGCCTGCTCGGTGTCCACCGCACCCGCATCTACCGCGTGCTCGCCGAAACCCCGGTCGCCTGACCCCGCCGCGTCCACACTGTCGCCCCCGCGACACTTGCGACATTTTCCACGCCCGGGCCTCGTTCTTTAAAATCCAGTTTTATTTTTCTAAGATTTATAAAACAATTGCTTACATAACACAAAAAAACACTGGCACGACCCGCGCTAAAGCATCGGACACCTGCACTTCGCAGGCACACACACTGACGCTACACCACATGAAACTCGTGCCATCCCGCCTCCGTAAGTCCTTCGCGAGCGCTCCACGCGCCACGCTGCTTGCCTTGTCCACCCTCCTTGCCGCCGCCGCAACCACCTCGGCCCGCGCCGATGAAGATCCGCGCAGCAAGATCCACAGTCTTCTGCAGGTTGAGTTCTCCGACCACTACATCACCCCGCGCGGTCTCCACATCGAAAACGAGGGCATCGTCATCCAACCTCTCCTCCTCGTCTTCTGGGATCTCTACTCCTCGGACAACGCCTTGATCAACGACGTCACCCTCACCACCGGCGTCTGGAACAGCATTCACTCCAACGCCAACAAGGGCGAAGCCGATCCCGGCCACTGGAACGAGATCGACCCGTTTGCTGGTCTCACCTTCAAAATGGGCAAAGCTTGGACCCTCGATGTGTTCTACACCGGTTTCAAGAGCCAGACCGACTCCTACTCCACTTCGACCAACCTCGACCTGAAGGTCACCTACGCGGACAAACTGAGCGACAAGTTCAGCCTCAATCCCTACGTCGAATACTTCCAGGAGCTCACCAACAAGGCCACCGTCGCCTTCGGCAAAGAAGACGACACCGGCTTCTACTTCCAGCTCGGAGCCACCCCCACCATCGCTCTGCCCAAGGGCATGAAGCTCCAGTTCCCGACCTACGTCAGCCTGGTTTCCAGCAACTTCTACCACAAGATCACCGGTGCGGACGGCGGCTCCGGCGTCGGCCTGTTCTCCACCCAGGCCAAGCTCTCCTTCCCGATCAAGATGCCCGCCGGTTACGGCTTCTGGAACGGCTACGTCGGCGTGCAATACTATCACCTCGTCAACGACGGCTTGCTTGATGGCAACAAGGTCCTCGGCGCCGAGGGCTTCACCACCAGCCCCAGCGAGAACCTGTTCCAGTTCCACGCCGGCTTCTCGGTTTTCTTCTAACCACCACCGCCGCTCCTCGCCATGGACACGTCCCGCATCCTCGCCGTCGCCGCCGAACCTTACGCGTTCGACCTCATCCCCGCCAAGTGCGCGCTGCTCATCATCGATATGCAACGCGATTTTTTGGAACCCGGCGGCTTCGGCGAGATGCTCGGCAACGACGTCTCCCAGCTCCGCCGCACCATCGAGCCCAACCGCCGCCTGCTCGCCGCGTGGCGCGCCAAAGGGCTCGCCGTCATCCACACCCGCGAGGGCCACCGTCCCGATCTGACCGACCTGCCTCCCGCGAAAAAAATTCGCGGACGCAGTGCGACGTGTATCGGCGACGTGGGCCCGATGGGGCGCATCCTCGTGCGCGGCGAGCCCGGGCAGGACATCATCCCCGAGCTCTACCCGCTGGCCGCCGAACCGGTCATCGACAAGCCCGGCAAGGGCGCGTTCTGGGCCACCGACCTCCACCTCATCCTGCAAAACCGCGGCATCACCCAACTCGTCGTCACCGGCGTCACCACCGAAGTGTGCGTCAACACCACGGTGCGCGAGGCCAACGACCGCGGCTACGACTGCCTCGTGCCTTCCGACTGCGTCGGCTCCTACTTCCCGGAATTCCAGGAAATGGGCCTGCGCATGATCAAGGCCCAGGGCGGCATCTTCGGCTGGGTCACCACATCCGGCTCCATCCTCAACGTCCTCTGATTCGTCCCGCCAGTCCAACCGTATCCACCATCACACTACACACGCTATGAGCACAGCCACCACCACCGCCAAACCCAAACTCTGGGTTCCCGGGGATTGGAACGCCTACTTCGGTTTCGGCACCAACATCCTCGTTAATCTCCTCACGCTCACCGCCCTCCTGCGCTTTGTCCTGAAGATGCCCGACTCCCTCGTCTTCGGCCGCATCCTGCCCGCCGTCGGCCTGATGTTGTGCATGTCCACGCTCTACTACGCGTGGCTCGCCTACCGCCTCGCCAAAAAAACCGGCCGCACCGATGTCTGCGCCTTGCCGTCCGGCATCAGCGTGCCGCACATGTTCGTCGTGGTATTCGTGATCATGCTCCCGATCAGCATCAAAACCGGTGACCCCATCAAGGGTTGGGAGGCCGGCCTCACTTGGGTGTTCATCCAGAGTTTTGTCCTCATGATCGGTGGCTTCGTCGGTCCGTGGATCCGCAAGGTCACCCCGCGCGCCGCCCTCCTCGGCACGCTCGCCGGTGTCTCCGTCACGTTCATCGCCATGAGCCCCGCCGTGCAGATGTTCCTCACTCCGGTCATCGGTCTCACCTGCTTCACCGTCATCCTCCTCAGCTGGTTCGGCGGAGTCCGCTACTTCAAGGGCATCCCCGCCGGCCTCATCGCCATCGCCGCCGGCACCGTCATCGCCTGGGGATCGAATCTCCTCGGTCTCAACTACGGTGGTCTCTCCCTCGCCGGCCTGAAAGACTCCTTCACCAACTTCGGCTTTAGCATCCCGGTCCCCGCCTTCAGCCACGTGTTCTCGGGGTTTGAATTCCTCGGCGTCATCCTCGTCACCGCGATTCCGTTCGGCATCTACGACTTGGTCGAGGCCATCGACAACGTTGAGAGCGCCGCCGTCGCCGGCGACGAATTCCCGACCACCCGCGTGCTCACCGCCGACGGTGTCGTCAGCTTGATCGGCTGCCTCATGGGCAACCCGTTCATCAACGCCGTCTACATCGGTCACCCCGGCTGGAAAGCCATGGGCGGTCGCATCGGCTACTCCGCCGCCACCGGTATCAGCGTCATCCTGCTCTGCTGGTTCGGCACGATTTCGGTGATGCTCGCGGCCATCCCGAGCGTCGCAATCATCCCGATCCTTCTCTACATCGCCATGCTCATCGGCTCGCAGGCCTTCCAGGAAACCCCCAAGCGCCACGCGCCCGCGATCATCCTCTCGCTCGCTCCGCACATGGCCCACTGGGCGGTAACCTTGATCGGCGGCGCACTCGCCGCAGCCGGAGTCTACAGCGTCTCCGACGAACTCGCCGCCAACATGGTCAACCAAGGCGTGCTCTTCCGCGGACTCGAAGTGGTCGGTGGCGGTTCCATCCTCGGCGGACTCATCCTCGGCTCGATCGGTGTCTTCATCATCGACCGCAAGTTCACCAAGGCCGCCGGCTTCGCCGCAGCGGGAGCCGTGCTCACCTTCTTCGGATTCATGCACGGACACGCCATCGGTATCGCCCAGACTCCCCTCGTAGCCTTCAGCTACCTGGTCATGGGCGGCATCCTGTTTGCCTGCGCCAAATTCGTGACGGTCTCCGCTCCCGCACCTGAACCCGCGCACGCCGAAGAAGGCGAACTCCCCGAAGGCGCCACCGAAGCCGCCTCGTAACGCTACCCACTCCGACCACGGATTTGACGGACCCCTGGGGCTTTCCTTGTGCGGTTTGCCCCTAACCCACCCGTTAAATCCGTGGTCCATTTTTTGCTAAAGACCAACCCAACACCACCGCATCCATGACACGCTACGTCGCAGCCGATCCCTATCCCTGGCCCTACAACGGAGATCTCCGTCCCGAGAACACCGTCATCATCGTCATCGATATGCAGACCGACTTCTGCGGCCCCGGCGGCTACGTGGATAAAATGGGCTACGACCTCTCCCTCACCCGCGCGCCCATCGGCCCGATTCAAAACGTGCTCCACGCAGCGCGCGCCAAAGGCTACCACATCATCCACACCCGCGAAGGCCACCGCCCCGATCTCTCCGACCTGCCCGCCAACAAACGCTGGCGCAGCCAACGCATCGGCGCCGGCATCGGCGACGCAGGTCCTTGCGGACGCATTCTCACCCGCGGCGAACCCGGATGGGAACTCATTCCCGAGCTCACCCCGCTCCCCGGCGAAGCCATCATCGACAAGCCCGGCAAAGGTTCTTTTTACGCCACTGACCTCGACATGCTCCTGCGCCGCAAGGGCATTCAAAACATCGCCCTCGCCGGCATCACCACCGATGTCTGCGTGCACACCACCATGCGCGAAGCCAACGACCGCGGCTACGAGTGCGTGCTGCTCGAAGACTGCACCGGCGCCACCGACCACGGAAACCACCTCGCCGCCCTTAAAATGATCAAAATGCAAGGCGGCGTCTTCGGTGCCGTGGCCCCGTCCGCCGCCTTCATCAAGGCCATTTCCTGACCCTGGTTTTTTCTTAAAACCACCCTATCCAAGACGCGCCCGATCCTGTATGGCTTGCGGCGTGTCTTCGCCCTCAGGAATAGATCCCTTGCCGACGTATCAACGCCCCGAACTTCACAACCTCCACCGCATCGCCGAGTGGCAGGACGAAATCTCGTGGGAGCCCTTCGGGGAAGGCGTGGAAATCCACCGTCTCTATGGCGACGGCGTGTCGGGATCGACCTCCGCGCTCATCCGCTTCCTGAAGGCCGGCAAAGTAAACCTCCACGAACACGCCGGCTACGAACACATCCTCGTGCTCGCCGGCTCGCAAACCGACCAAAACGGAGTCTCCAATGCCGGGTCTTTGGTAATCAATCCACCCGGCACCCGCCACAGCATCGTGAGCGACTCCGGCTGCATCGTCCTGGCGATCTACGAAAAACCCGTCGTCTTCCTCCCCGCCTGATTCCGCGAAACCGCATGTCTCGCGAAGAACGGACAAAGGTCGATCCAAGGTCCAAACCAAACCCCTTCTTTCGATCCTTACTCCGCTCTTTGCCCGCTCTTCGCGAGACACCCTTAGAAACTCTCCCATGAACATCGAACTCATCGGAAAATCCGCCCTCGATGCCGCCTTCACGGTCCACACCGAGCTCGGTCCCGGTCTTCTCGAAACTGTTTACGAAGCAGCACTCACTCGCGAACTCGTCAAACGCGGCCACTCGGTAGAACGCCAGAAGCCTATACCGGTCTATTACGACGGCGAGCTACTCGACGAAGTCGGTTTCCGCGCCGACCTTATCATCGACGGACAAGTCCTCCTCGAACTCAAATCCGTCTCCGCCATCACCGATCTCTTCAAAAAAATCACCCTTAACTATCTCCGCCTGATCCCGCTCCCGCTCGGTTTCCTCATCAACTTCAACGAAACCCACCTCAAGAACGGCATCACCCGCATCACCAACGGAGCCTGAGCAGAATGGTCTCGCGAAGGACGGACAAAGACCGGGCAAAGGTCCAATCCAAGGTAAATTTAAATTCCCCTTCCTCCGAACCTTATTCCGATCTTAGCCCGACCTTCGCGAGACACCATTCCGAAACATGTCCACCAACCAACCCTCTTCTCGCAAACTCATCCTCGACTGCTGCGACGCCTACGAAAAAAAAGATCCCGCCGTCTGGCTCCACCGTCTCACACTCGCCGAGCTTGATACGTTCTCGACCGCACCCTCGGCTTCCCTCGCCGGCCTGACCTTTGCCATCAAAGACAACATCGACCTCGCCGGCGCGCCCACCACCGCCGCCTGCCCCGGCTTCGCCTACACCCCAGTCGAATCCGCGCATACCGTCGCCCGTCTGATCTCCGCCGGTGCCCTCCCCGTCGGCAAGACCAACCTCGACCAATTCGCCACCGGACTGGTCGGCACGCGCTCCCCCACCGGCGCGCCGCGCAACGTATTCAACTCCGATTACATCTCTGGCGGCTCCTCCAGCGGCTCTGCCGTCGCCGTCGCCGCCGGCCTCGTTGATTTCTCCCTTGGCACCGACACCGCCGGCTCCGGCCGCGTCCCCGCCGCCTTCAATCAGATCATCGGACTCAAGCCCACCAAGGGCCGCCTCAGCACCCGCGGCGTCGTCCCCGCCTGCCGCAGCCTCGACTGCGTCTCCATCTTCGCCCGCGACATCGCCACCACCGCCCGTGTCCTGTCCGCCACCGAAGGCTTCGACCCTCAAGACCCCTTCTCCCGCCCGATACCCTCCCCATCGCCCATCTCCCATCGTCCATCACCCATCATCGGCATTCCCCTCGCCGACCAGCTCGAGTGGTTCGGCAATACCGAATCCCCCGCCCTCTTCGCCGCCGCCCTCGACCGCCTGCGCTCCCTCGGTTGCGAAATCATCAAGGTTGATTTCTCCGCCTTTCTCGACGCCGCCCGCCTCCTCTACGAAGGCCCTTGGACCGCCGAACGCTACGCCGCCGTCGGTGCCTTCATTGAGCAACATTCCGCCACGCCCGAAGCATCCCTCGCCGCCGGCATCGATGCCACCGTCGCCAAAATCATCCTCGGCGGCAAAGCCCCCTCGGCCACCGATTGTTTCCGCGCCACCTACCGCCTCGCCGAGCTTCGCCGCGCCGCCGACACGATTCTCGCCACCGTGGACGTCCTCGTCGCACCCACCACCGGCACGACCTACAAAGTCTCCGAGATCGAGGCCGACCCCGTGCGCCTCAACTCAAATCTCGGCCGCTACAACAATTTCATGAACCTCCTCGACCTGTGCGGCCTCACCGTGCCCGCCGGTCGTTACACGTTCGGTCCCGGCTTCGGCATCACGTTCATCGCGCCCGCCTGGCACGATGCGCAACTCCTCGCCCTCGGTGCCCGCTACCTCGGCGAACCCGCCCCCGCCTCACCGACCGCCGTATCTGAAATCACCCTCGCAGTATGCGGTGCCCACCTGCGCGGACAACCGCTTCACGGCCAGCTCACCGCGCTCGGCGCCCGTTTCGTCGCCGCCACGACCACCTCGGCGAGCTACCAACTCTTCGCCCTCGCCAACACCACTCCGCCCAAGCCCGGCCTCGTCCGCGTCGCCGCTTCCGAAACCGGCGCGCCCATCGCGGTCGAAACCTACGCCCTCACTCCGGAGGCCTTCGGATGCTTCACGGCCGCCATCCCCGCCCCGATGGTGATCGGCAACGCCGAACTAGCCGACGGCACGTGGGTCAAAAGTTTCCTCTGCGAACCCATCGCACTCGTCGGAGCGTTGAACATCACCCCGCTCAAAAGCTGGGTCGCTTACCTCGCCTCCCGCGCCTAACGCCGGCCCAACCGCCCGGAACGGCAGGTCTTTCTTGCAGGCTGCACGGACGCCAAAAATAGCGTCGCGCATTTTGCAATACCTGCGAACCCACCCCATAGATCCCGGAATTTTTACCCCCTGAAATCGAATGGGTTAACCAACCCATATCACCGGTGGCATGCCCCGAGGTAGTATAGGCTCCGACAAATCCAGTCAGAGCCCGTTCAACACTCAACCGAAGCCACCAATGCCTTCCATTTCCGCCCGCCCGATCTCCGCCGCCAAGCCCGAGTCCGCCGCCGAGGCCGTTTATGACACCGTTCTCGTCACCCGTTTCAACGCCGGCGATGAAACTGCATTCGTCGAAATCATGGAGCGTTATCATGCCCGTTTGTTCACCCTCTCGCATAACCTCCTGCGCAACGCCGCCGACGCCGAAGAGATCGTCCAAGACGCGTTCATCCGCGCTCATCGCGCGCTCGGCAATTTCCGCGGCGACTCCTCCCTCGCCACTTGGCTTTACCGCATCGCGCTGAATCTCTCGCGCAACCGTTACTGGTATTTTTTCCGCCGCCGCCGTCAGGACTCGCTTTCGCTGGAACGTCCTCTGTCCGAAGAATCCGACGCCACATTCTCAGATCTCATCGCTTCCGAAGAAGCCGATCCCGCCCACGAGACCACCACCAACGAATTCATTTCCCTGATCTCGCGGTGCATGGACCGGCTCGATCCGTCGCATCGGGAAATCCTCACCATGCGCAACGTCTTGGATCTGCCCTACGACGAAATCGCCAAGGCTCTCCGCATTAATGTTGGCACCGTAAAAAGCCGCATCGCCCGCGCCCGCGAAAACCTCCGCAAGCTACTCGCCGAATGCGCCCCCGAATTCGGACCTGAATCCGTTCCGTCCGATTTCTTCGAATCGGCACGACTGTCGCACGGCCGCCACGCCATCGCCTGCGCTTGAGTGAATAACCTGACCACCCGCGCCTCGTTCCGCAGTCCTGCTACCCCCTAAAAAAAGGGCCCGGCCGGAGCACCCCTGCTCCGGTCGGGTTTCTTTTCACACAGGGGACTACCAAACCCCACCGGTCGATAGTCCCAATTGATTATTCGAGTCCGAAGGCTTTTCGGAGCTCGGTCAGAGCACTCTCCGGCATCGGCACCAAGGGCCCGAGCGGACGGCTCAATTGCAACGCTTCCGCCGTCGCTTCCAGCACTTCGAGGCGGTCAAAGGCCTCCAACAGTGTGCGACCCACGATCAACGCACCCTCGTTCTCGATCAGGAGCACGGGGCACTTCTTCAGCGACATCTTGGCGGCAAGCGACTCGGCGTCGTTGACCACACACGCGAAGGGCACCTTCGGCGAGTCGCCGAGCACGAGGTAACTCTCCGGAATCGTGCGCGAACTGAACTCGGCGTCCGTCATACAGAACGCGCTCGCACACATCGGCTGCGCATTGATGATCACGCCCACTTCGGGATTCGCCGCGTAGATAAGCCCGTGCAACCGACTCGTGCGACTCGCACGTTTGCCCGCTTCGCACGCATCCAGCGTCGTCCGCACCAGACTCTCCGGCTTCAGATTCAAACGGTCACGCCGACGCGGGCTGATCACAAACTGCTTGTCGTCCAACCGCGCCGAAATCGAACCCACCGTGCTGATCATCAACCGCTGACGATACGCCCGTTGCGCAAACGCACATAATTCCGAGCGCAATTCCTTCTCTCGATTGGTCGGAGTGATCTCTGCCAGCGTGCCGGCATCCGGCATCGACTGACTCTTGAGCAAAGCCGGTGCCAAGGTCTTCAACTCACCCATGGCCGAGGCACGGATGACCGTCTGCGCAACAAATTCCAAGGTCTCGAAGCGTTGAAACGCCTCCGCCAAATCGCGTCCACCAATGACCACGCCGTGGTTTTCCAGCATCACACAATCCGCGCCTTCCGCAAACGTCTGGGCAATCTTGTCGCCCAGTTCCTGACTGCCCGGACAGGCGTAGGCCGCGTAAGCAACCTTACCGCACACGCTGTAAGCATTCGTCTGCACCCGCGTTTCCGGGAGCTTCCGGCAAATGCTGAACGCCACCAACGCCCCCGGATGCGCATGCACGATCGCCTTGATGTCCGGACGGCGTTTGTAGATCTCGCGGTGAAAAGGAAACTCCGAGGACGGCGGGTGCAGTCCCTCACGCGAACCGTCGGCTTTCATCCGCACGACATCGGTCGGCCGCAGCGAGCCCTTGTCCACGCGGGACGGTGTGATCCAAATGCTCCCGTCAGGATCCAGAATGGATAAATTTCCTCCCGACGTAGTCGTCATGTGGTATCGGTAGATACGATCCATGGTCGCAACGAGTTCATCGCGAGGATGCAGCCAAGAAGGTGACGAAATCTCCATGTGCGCACCCGACACGCGACCGTCGGACAAGTCAAAGCCTTGCCAACCCATGCGCAGACTTAGCCAAAATACGCCACACTCTATCAATTTCTACCAATCCACCGGCGCCGCCGGGTCTGCCTGATACCGTCAGAGCCCGGCCAAAACCGTCTTGAGCTGGGCTGCGTGGTCCTTCGTATCCACTTGTTCGATCACCGCGAGGACCGTCCCGTCCGTGCCGATCACGAACGCGGCACGAGCCGGACCTTCGTAGGTTTTGCCATACATCGACTTTTTGACGATGGAATCGGTTGCCGCCGAAAATCGGTGGTCGGGATCGCTCGCCAGCGTGTAGGCGATTTCCTTCTTCGCCGCATATTTCAGATGCGACCCGCAGGTATCGTGACTGAGTGCGATCAGCTGGTAACCCAACCGGTCAAACTCGCCCGCATGCTCCGCCAACGAATCGTTCTGCCGGTCGCATGAAGGCGTGTTGTTCTTCATATAAACCGACACGATCACCGGGCGCGTGAGCAGGTCACGAAAGACCACCTCACGCGCCACGCCCGCCTGCACGACCTTCAACGGAAAGGACGTGTCGATTTTTTGCCCGGCCGAGATCACGCCCGGCTCAGATGTGTCTCGAATCGGACTCGTCCTTCTTCACGTAGCCCGTCTCCTGGCGCTGATGGTTCACCGCGTTCTTCTTCAGGTAAGCCTGGTAAACATCCTCGGAAGTCATGCCGAGCGTCTGCGCCAGCGAGACCAAAAAGTGAAACAGATCGACGACCTCGACCTTGGCATTCTGCTCGTCGAACTTCTGGTATTTAGCCCACCACTTCCACGGCACACTGTCGATCAGCTCGGCGGTCTCCTGCTGCATGGCGCGCGTGTAGTTAAGAATCCACTTGGTCTTCTCCTCCTCGGTGGGCGGAGGGAGCGTGACGCCGATACGCGCATTGAGCGCTGCTTGCATGCGGAAGATTTCTTCGAGCTTGTCCATGGGCGAAGGCTTGGCGGCCCGACGCCCTGGATCAAGTGGCAAGTATCCGCAACCTGCCAGCCGTCGGCCGCAGCAATCTATCCCCGAGCCGCCTCGGCCCACGACCATTCGTCGATATTATGGAAATGGGGACCGCTCACCAGCGGCGTGGTCGCCGACACGACCGGCAACTCGCGCCCCGGTTGATAGTCATAGCGACTGAAAGAATACCGGAAGCGTCTCGATCCATCCGTGCGCGGCTCGTCCAGAACCAACGGAAGCTTGATGCGCATGACCGCCTCCCAGCCCGTGCGAGTTGGGTTGATGCGGACGGCACTCTCAAACCGGCTCTCCGGGATCGCCCAAGGCCGGTGTCCGCGCCGTTCGGCAAATGCCGCACGACTGGGGAAAAACAACTGCAAGCGCACGTTTTCAGGCGTCACATGAAATTCAAAATACCCCGGCCGCCCCTCCGCCTGAAAAAAGAACTCCAAGGCATCCCCGGTCATCCAAGTTGGATCATTCCACGCGGTCGCCCGGTTGGCCGGTTGATCGTCTTCCATCACCGCATAGACCGCCAATTCGTCGCCCACGACACCGAGCCAGACTTGCCCGGGCTTGAAATCGGGCTGAAGCACCTCGCACCACGGCTGACCAAAATCGAGCCGCACCCCGGTTTTCATCGCCTTCTCCGTCGCTTCCCAATCACCCAAGGCAAAGCCCGGCACACAGGGAATCGACAAACACGCCGATACATCAATTTGGGCATCACACATAATGAATAGGTTGGATCTACTGACCTGTTGTCGTCCCTCAAACCCCACACAATCGCAAGCCACCGCCATTCCCATTCCGGTAAACGCATTCCATACAGGCAGATCCACCAACATTTCCCCCGAGCTCCTCGAAACCGCTCGGATCGGTCCTCTCAAATTAGCAGTTGCTCCACAGACGCAAAACCGCGACTTTTGGGCCTTGTTGCCTGTGTTGAGCGCTCACGCGCCCCGCGGCAACACATCCCTCGCAGTTCCCGCCTTACGCGGTGAGCGCGAGTTAACCCACAGATAAACAAAGACATGTCAGATACAACCACGTCCGGCAACCAGCCCTCCGAGGGCTCTGCCGAGACCTCAGGCGCACCGTCCGCGCCCGCAGCCGATTGGGGTGCCTCTTCAGGTGCCAACCGCGGTTCCGGTCTCGCGCGCGGCAAACGCGTCAGTCCCCAGGCCTCCCCGGCCCCTGCCAGCAGCAACGCCGTCACCGGCACCTACAAACCCTCCTCCGTGCAGATTTTGACGGCGGAGACGGAATACAAGAACCCGTTCGCTCCTGCGGACGAAACCCCCGCCGCTCCCGCCCCCGTGGTCGAGACGCCGGCCGCGGTTGTTCCTGTTGTTGCTACCAAACCCGCGGAGGCCCCGGCCCCCGCTCCAGTCGCGCCCGTCGCGGCTGTTGTTCAGCCCACTGCTCCCGCCCCCAAGGCCGAGCTCAACATCCTCCCTCCTGCCGAGGTGAAGCATCCTTCCCAAAGCTGGGAAACGCCCGCCTTCCCCTACGAGGGCAATAAATCCGCCGCTTCCGCAGCCCCTGCCTCCGCGCCCCGCGCCGAGTCTCCGCTGCGTTCCGAACGTCCGGTGTTCCGCCCCGAGCGTCGCAGCGATGTTCCCATGCTGGAACGCGCTCCCGACGCCAGTGGCAACGCCCCTCGTGGCGACTTCCGTGGTCAACGCCCCGGCGGTCGCAATGGCGGTGGTAGCGGCGGCCGTGGTGGCCGCGGCAACCGTCCGCAACAGCGCGACGGCGGCCCCCGCCAGCCCCGCGATGATCGCCGTCCGGAGCCCAAAGCTCCGATCGCGAACACCAATGCCACCGGCGCTCCGGTTCCCGCGAACCAGCCCGGGAAAAAGCCCGCCGGCATCTTCGGTTGGGTCAAAGGTCTCTTCGGCACGATGGCTCCCGAGGCCGGCAAACCCTCCGCCCCCGGTGCTCCCGGCGGTCTCCCCGGCGCGCAACCCGCCCCCGGTGGCGAACGCGATGGAGGCAACCGCCGTCGTCGTCGTCGCGGTGGTCGCGGTCGCTCCGGCGGTCCCGGCCCCCAAGGCGGTCCCCAGAGTGGTCCGCAAGGCGCCAATCCCTCCCAAAGCCATGGTCAGGGTCATCCCTCCCACGGCCACGGTGGCGGCGAACATCGCCCGCAAGGCCAGGGCGGCGGCGGTCGCCGTCGTCGCGGCGGTCGTGGTCGCTCCGGCGGCCCCGGCGGTCCCGGCCCCCAAGGCGGCCATCGCCATGAAGGCGGCGGCTCCGGCATTCCTCCCTCAGTTTAACCCGAGTTAAACCTTGCCAAGGGCGTCCCCGCCCCGCGCATTTCAAAGGCGTTCGTTTTAGTTAACGAACGCCTTTTTCGCGTCTTCATTCCGAGCTCCAGACTCTTAGCTCTCAGCTACCGACTCTCCAACATGTCCGATCTCATCGTCCACGGCGGCAAGCCCCTCACGGGCACCATCACCCCCTCGGGCAACAAGAACTCCATTCTGCCGATCTTCTGCGCCACGTTGCTCACCAACGAGCCCGTGACCTTGCGCAACGTCCCCGACATCACCGACCTCAACAAACTGGTCGCCTTCTTCCAGTCCCAGGGCTCGCAGATCGAGTGGAACCGCGACCTCGGCGAGATGCTCGTCTGCCACGCCAACTTCAAAAGCACCCTCGAAAACGACGAGCTCCCGCAGGACATGCGCTCCACCGTCCTGCTCTACCCCGCCCTTCTCAACCGCCTGCGTCAGATCACCATTCAGGCCAACACCAAGGGCTGCTCCCTCGGCGTGCGCGAGATCGACCCGCACCTCGAAATCCTCTCCGTCCTCGGCGCCACCGTCAGCGACGGCGACCCGCTCGTTATCGCATTGCCCAAGGGCTTCAAGGGCGCCCGCCACTGGTGCGACTACATGTCCGTCACCGTCACGGAAAACTTCGCCATGGCCGCCTCGCTTGCCGACGGCGAATCCACCCTCATCAACGCCGCCAGCGAACCCCATGTGCAGGACCTCTGCTCCGCGCTCGTCGCCATGGGCGCAAAGATCGAGGGCCTCGGCACGTCGATGATCAAGATCTCCGGAGTCCAACAACTCCACGGTGCCGACATCACCATCAACACCGACTACCACGAGATCGTCACCTTCCTCGCCCTCGGCGCCATCACCGGCGGCGAAGTCCGCGTCACCAAGGCCCTCCCGCACCACTTCGATCTCATCGAGCGCGCCTTCAAAAAACTCGGTGTCATCATCGAGCACGAGGGCGACACCGTTCTCGTCCGTCGCGGACAAAAGCTCGTCATCGAAACCCCGTTCACGACCAACCTGCTCCCCAAGATCGAAGCCGCCCCCTGGCCGTATTTCTCGGTCGATCTCCTCCCCCTCATGATCGCGCTCAGCACGCGTTGCGAGGGCACGATCCATTTCTGGAACAAGGTTTACGAAAACGGTTTTTCATGGATCCCCGAGCTGGCCAAATTCGGCGCGCACGCCCTCGTGAGCGACCCGCACCGCCTCGTCGTGTTCGGCAACAAACCGTTGCGCCCCGCCGTGGTGGACTCGCCCTACATCATCCGTGCCGCCGTGGCCCTCTACATGGTCGCCGCCTCGATCCCCGGACAATCCGTCGTGCGCAACGCCGAGATCATCAAACGCGCCCACCCCCGCTTCGTCGAAAACCTTCGCACCCTCGGCGCCGAAGTTGAGTGGAAATAAACCCAAACCCCGGATTAGTCACAGAGAACACAGAGGCCCAACCCCGAGTTCACAGAGTTAAATCCCTCCAAACTCAACCTCCACAGCAACCCATCGAAGTCTTCCGGCCCTCCTAAAACTCCCTGCCGAACTCCGTGCACTCTGTGTCAAAACTCCGATTCCGTTCCCGTTCTTAACTCATGGCCTCCGCTTCTCCTGCTCCCTCGTCCGATAACAACAAAGGCCTCGGCTACATCACCAGCACTCTCGCCGCGCCGGTCACCTCTGCCGAAGCCGCGCTGCGCCCGCTCTCCTTCGCCGACTTCACCGGACAACCCAAGACCGTCGAGCGCCTTCAAGTCATGGTCGGTGCCGCCAAGCGCCGCGGCGATCCGCTCAACCACATCCTCCTCTCCGGCCCTCCCGGACTCGGCAAGACCACCCTCAGCTTCATCCTCGGCCACGAGATGGGCCGCAACGTCCGCGTCACCTCCGGTCCCGTCGTCGAAAAAGCCTCCGATCTCGCCGGTCTGCTCACCAGCCTCGAAGAGGGCGATCTTCTCTTCATCGACGAGATCCACCGCATCCCGAAAACCGTCGAGGAATACCTCTACTCCGCGATGGAGGACTTCCGCCTCGACATCATGATCGACCAAGGCCCCAACGCCCGAAGCGTCCGCCTCTCGATCCCGCGCTTCACTCTCATCGGCGCCACCACCCGCGCCGGCCTGCTCACCGCCCCGCTTCGTTCGCGTTTCACACTCCAGACGCGTCTCGACTACTACGACATCCCCACGCTCGAAGGCATCGTCACGCGCAGCTGCGGACTCCTCAACGTCGCCATCGACGAGGGCGGCGCCCGCGAGATCGCCACCCGCTCGCGCGGCACGCCTCGCATCGCCAACAATCTCATCAATTTCTGCCGCGACTACGCGCAGGAACGCGCCAAGGGCAAGATCACCAAGCCCGTCGCCGCCGCCGCCCTCGAACTCCTTGAGATCGACGCCGCCGGCCTCGACGAGATGGACAAACGCGTTCTCCGCATCATGGCCGAAAACTACAAAGGCGGCCCCGTTGGCCTCGGCACCATCGCCGTCGCCGTCGGCGAAGAAGCCGAGACGCTCGAAGAGGTCCACGAGCCGTTCCTCATCCAAGAGGGTTATCTGCAACGCACCCCGCAGGGCCGCATGCTGACCGCCAAGGGCTACCACGCCATCGGTCTCAAATCAGCCCTCGGTGGTGACCAAGGATCGCTGCTTTAAATCTCCGCGCCATGCGATCACGCCAACTTCTCTTCCTCGCCGGTGCCATTTTCGCGGTCTCCTTTTTCCTGCCCGCCTACTCCGGATCGACCGGCTACGCCTGCTTCAATTTTTGCCTGGAATTAATCCCCAAGTTCCCAACCGAGTCCCTGTTCAAGTGGCTGTATTATTCGGCGTTCGTCCTCACCAACATCACGTTCGTAGTCATGTTCGGTCTCTGGCTGCTCCGCGTGAACCGCCTGAAAACCCGCTTCATCATTTCGTCCGTCGCCTTCTTCCACGTCCTTTCCTGGTTCTTCATCAACATACGCCGGGAAGACATCGGCACGCTCCAGGTCGGCTACTACCTCTGGCTGCTCGCCTACGCCCTGCTCCTCGCTTCTCAAATTTCCGAAGCAAGAGCCGACCACAAAGCCTGACGCCCCGCCATGCGTCTTTTTGCGGACATCCGGAGCAAGTGGCTGCTTCATGCCAAAGGATTTCTCTTCCTGCTCGTGGGCCTGCTTGCCGTCGGCGCGCTGTTGCTGGATTCGCCCACCTTGCGCACGCTCTTCCTGTTACTGATCACGATCTGGGCCTTCTGCCGATTTTATTACTACCTGTTTTACGTGCTCGAGCACTACATTGGTCGTGACCAGAAATACGCCGGAATTTGGGACGCCTTAAAATTCATCATCGGCCCCAAAAACCGTCGCTAAGCCGTAAAAATTCAGTCCGCCGCGCCCAGCTCCCGCCTCACTGTCTCGACCAACAACCGCACCGTATCCACTCCGCTCGGATCACGCAGACGGTTGCGCACAAACGCCACGGCCAACCCGTGGTCGAGATCCGCAAAACCCTGCGAACCGCCATGCCCGCCGTGGCCGAAACACGTCTTGCGCCGCCCGATCACCGCCCCTTCCTCCCCTAATCCGTAGCCAAGCCCCCGCGGCCCCCATCCCTCAACCTCCGGCATATCACCCTTCGCCAACGCCTCTTTCATCCGTGACGGCGGCAACAACTCCACCCCGTCCACGCCGCCCGGACACAATGCCGCATAATGCCGCGCCAGATCCCGCGCTGTCATGATCCCGTTCGACGCCGGCAGACACGCCCGCCGCACATCGCCGCGATTCATAAAGTGCCACAGCGGCTGCACCCAATTCGGGATCGACTGCGCATAATCCACCACCGGGAACTCTCCCTCCGGTCCGATCTCCTCCAATACCGCGACTCTGGACTCCACCTCATCGGAAATCCCCATGAACATATTTTTCAATCCAAGCGGACGACGGATTTCTTCCTCCAACAATTGATCAAACGCCTTCCCTGTGGCCCGACAGGCCGCCTCGCCCAAAATCCAGCCGAAGGTGATCGCGTGATACTCCCGCTGTGAACCGGGCGTCCACGCCGGCGCCATCGCCGCGATGGCCGCACAGACCGCCGCCCAATCGCCCAGATTTTCGTAGCCCAATCCCAGCGGCACCAACTGCAACCCCGCCGTGTGATTGAGCGCCTGCCCCACGGTGATCGTCGCTTTCCCGTTTGCCGCGAACTCCGGCCATACGCTCGCAATGGTCTGTTCGTAAGCCAGCACACCGCGCTCCACCAAACGGTGGATGATCGTCGCCGTGATTCCCTTCCCGCAGGAAAAAACCGGAAACAACGTGTCCGCCGAAACCGCCACTCCGCGCGCCGGATCGGCCGTCCCGGCCCACGCATCAACGACGAGTTCGCCCCGATAATAAACCGCCGCCTGCAACCCGCGCTCCTTGTCCTCGTCCACAAGGCGGTCGAACAATAGCTGCACTTCGTTTTGCACGTCGGAGGACTTCATAAAGGAAAGAGGTTTCCGGTTCTGCACGCTCCGGGTTGCAACGTCCATCGCCTTCGTCGCCCCGCTGGATCCGCAATCCCGTTGTGCAATGACCGCAAAGCCGCCTCTCACTACCCGACCGTCACCACCGGAACCTTGCCTGCGTGATGCCCCTTGCGTCCGAAACTATAGGTTACACCCGCATCGGTGAGGTGCGCGCCTCCGACGATCCCCAGCGCCAAGACCCAAAACCCCGCACCCAGCGGCATCCCGTCGATATGCGACAGTTCCTCATCGAGCGGCCTGATCACAAACACCACCCAGAGCATGGCCGCTCCGATCATCTCAAACACCGCGAACCACCGATGCCCCAGATACCAGTCACCCAGCCCGGGCAGTCCCAAAGAAAGCAACGCGGCCGTGGTCGCCAATTTGATGCCACCTCCACACCGCTCGCACGAGCGCGGGCGGCCCGGCACGTTGGCAAAACAATGCGGACACAAATGCATCAGTCCGTCAGACTCCCCGCCCGGCACAACCGTGCCGGCGGACGCGGTCACCACGCCTCCGAGAAAATCGCGCAGGAACTTCCGGTCAGCCCGCGGTATTCCGGCAAACCGATGCGTCCTGCCGTTGGCCAGCTTCACTTCGCATAAACCGCTCCACGTGGAAGTAAGTTTGAGAATGGACGTATAGGGAAGCTCACTCACCAGATCACGCGGTTTCAGCCCGGCACTGATCTTCATGATGATCACCCGCTCGTTCGTGAAAACCAGCGCACGCAGATTGACATGATAGGCCACCGCATGTCCGGCAAAAAACCGTTCCGCCATGCTCGCCAGCGATCCCTTGGCCACAAAGTGAACACGCTCCCCCTGCCGGAGCACCCGAGAAAGTTTCACGTCGATCTTTTTTATCAGCCTGAACCGCGCGGCGGCCCGACGCCCCGCAAGCCAACCGCTCCCTCTGAACAAGGCGGAATAGTCATAAATCGACTGCTCGACGTCTCCGCCTAGCAGTTCCTGATAGTGACGGGCCCCGTTGAAGGTGATCATGCGAATGCAACCAGAGTGCGGCGCACCCGTGAACGTCCATTAAATTACCGTGCCTGTGCGTGTTTCACTCCTTATTTAAAACTAACACCATTCATGACTCCGTTCTCCACGATCCTCACCCACCCCGGCAGCGCACACAAAGACGAGTTCATTGCGTGCAGCGTCCTCCTCGCGATCCACCCCGTGCCGATCCTTCGGCGCGAACCGGAACCGGCCGACCTGGCCGACACCTCCACCGCCGTCATCGACGTCGGCCATGTGCACGATCCCGCGCTCAACAACTTCGACCACCACCAACTCCCCCGCGATTACGTCCCCACCTGTTCGCTCTCGCTCGTCCTGCAACACCTCGGCCTCTACGACGACGCCCGCGAGTTCTGCGACTGGCTCGAACCTGCCGAATGGTTTGATTGCCGTGGCCCCAACGACACCGCCCGCTGGCTCGGCATTGAGCGCTCCGCCGTCTCCAAACTCCACTCGCCGATCGACGGCACCCTCCTGCGTCGCTTCGCCCAATGCTCCCGGCTCACGCCCGGCGAACCGCTCTGGGAAATCATGCGCATGATCGGCGACGACCTGCTCACCTACGTTCGATCCCTGCGCGAACGCCTCGACTTCATCGGCCGCCACGCAGAACTGTGGACGCTCGACCACGATGCCGGCACGCCCTGTATCCTTTTTCTGCCGCGCACCAATCCCCTGCCCGACGATCCCTCGGCCGCTATCGAACGCTACGTCGAAAGCCGCGGACTCGGCGAACGCGTGCTCGGCCTCGTCTCGCCCGACCGCCGCGGCGGCGGCTACGGACTCTCCCGTCACCGTGACTGCGGACGCCTCGACTTCACCCGCATCGCCGCCGAACCCGACGTGCACTTCGCCCACGCCCGCGGCTTTATCGCCAAGTCATCGGCCACTGATCCGCAACGCCTGCGCGAACTCCTGCGCCTTGCGCTGACCGGCACCTGACGCGAAGCACACGGGGTTCAACACTCCGAAGCAGCTGCTTTCAGCTTCTTGGGCGTAGCCACAATCGCCAGCGAGTGGTGCTAGTTCTTGGTATGCGCCGCCACAAAGGCTGTATACTCCGCGTTCAGTTCAGGCGTCGGACTCGACAGCGCGTGGTGTCCCTTGTCCGGCACGGTGATGATGCGCTTGGCCGCCTTCAGCTGGTTGTAGGCGGTGAAAACCCCGGGGGCCGAACACGTCGTGTCCACGAATCCAACCGTGACCAGCGTCTCCGCCTTCGAACGCGCACAGAAATTTACGGCGTCGAAATAACTCACGGTGTTCAAATACACCTTCGTCTGCGGATCCGCCGGGCTGCCATTGCCGATGCCCGGCCAGCCGGCGGGTTTTCCGGCGACCGGTCCCGTGAAGTCGCACATACCCGGCACGGTGGCCACAGCGGCGGACACGCGCGAATCCAGTCCGGCTGCGGCCAGCACCTGCGCCCCACCCTGGCTGATGCCGATGCAGATAAGATGCTTCCCGTCCCACTCGGGCTGCTCCGCCAGAAAATCGATGGCCCGCTGCAACCGCAGAAACATGCCGAGAAAATAGAACTGCTCGCGGCTCTCCTTGCCACGATTCTGGTAACCGGCGAGTTCCCCCTTCTCCAACGCATCGTAGTAGGACTGCGGCTGACCGTTGAGCATGCCATGGGCGTTCATATCGACCACGAGGGCGTTGTATTTTTCCGCATGTCCCAGCGTATTGACCAGACTCGCACGACACCATCCACCGGCCACGCCCGCCGCGTGGAAAAGCAGGATCGCCGGATGGCCGCCTTTGACCGGCGACTTCGGTTTGGCGAAGTAGCCCTCGACCGGGCGCACATCCAGACAAGGGATTTCCAGGTTCACGCAGGTGTAGCCCTGCGATTCCAGCGCCGTAATTTTTTTGAGAGGATCGGGGTTCGCAGTCTCTAACGAAAGTTGTTCCGGCGTCAGCGGAGTGAGCACGGGCACGGCCTTATCGGCGGCAAGGCGGGCTTTCTGCGTCGCCCAAAATGCATCGAAATCCGCCGGCGCGGGCATCGATGGTGTGTAGGCATCGGGGTTGAAAACCACACCGGTGGTCGCCGCCGGTTTTTTCTCTTCGCCAGGCAGGGTGACCGAGCAGAAATACCAGCCGTCGTCCTTTGGCGTAAAGCTGACGGCGTGCTCCGCCTCGGTCCCCGTCACCGTCTCGGTGTGAACGAGCTCGCGGTTGTTGCGCAGGATTTTCACCGTCGCGACCGGCGCCGTTTCCGCCGTGTCGTTGCGAATGACGGTGAACACCGCCGTCTGCCCCGATTCATAGACGCCCGCCGGACGGTCGCACGTCACGTTGATCGCGGCTGCCGCGGCCCAGGCACCGGTCGCGGAGACCAGCACGGAGATAAACGTCAGGGCGGAGCGAAAGCGTGAGACGGGAAACCAGAGGTTCATGTAGGAAGTATCAATATTTATGGGTCAGGGATGCGACGGGGAAAGTGTCCGTTCGAAACGGAGCCGCCGGCAAGCCGGCCCCGTTGTAAAGATTGCAATCGGGATTGTCGGCCCACGCGTAACGCACGGCCACGGGCGCGGACACTGCGGGGCTCCGCACGACGACCGCGCCATTCTCGATCCTCGCCTCGGCCCACTGCCACTTCTGATCCGACCCGCAGATCATGAAACCGCGAACCGGCGACGAGGCCGGCCTGGTCGCCAGCCCGCTCTCTGTATTCGAAAAGTCGATGCGGACCTGACCACCTTCGATCTTTTGCGAGGCATACACGGGACCCGAGTAGACGACGTTTTTGCCGTAGGTCTTGGCGAGGGCCACGAGGGCGAGGCGGTCGCCGACACTGCGTTTGTCCGCAGGGTGGATGTTGCCGGCGTCGCCCACGTCGATCAGCACGGCCATGCCGGTGTTCGGCAGCGCCAGCGCGGCGGCCTGGGATTCACGCACCTCGGCCCAGTTGGAATTGCCGGGCTTGGCGGGCGGCGCGCCGTAGTTGGGCAGCTGGCAGAAATAGAAGGGGAAATCCCCTTGGCCCCACTGCCGACGCCAGTCGGTGATCATCAGCCGGAAGGCCGTGCGATACTGCCATCCGCGATTCCAATTGTGCTCACCCTGATACCAGATGACACCCGCGATGGCCAAAGGAATGAGCGGATGAATCATCCCGTCGAAGAGGTAACCCGCCACGTTGTGATCAAACAGCGGCGGCGTCGGTTTGACCGGAGCGACCGCCGCCCCTGCCGCCAGCGGCGGGAACGCGTATTCGCTCTTCGCCTGCCACTCACCGGCGAGTTGAAGTGAGCCACCTTTGTAATCAATGCGGAAACGCGCCTGCCCGGACGCGATGCCGCCTGCCCCCGCCGCATTGTAGATACGCGCCGTGAGCACACCCTCGGCCGCGACCACGTTTTTCGGATTAACCGCATAACGCTGGACCGTCGTCTCCGGGCCGCCTTCGCCAAAGGGCACGCCGTTCCAATACAACCGCACCGAACCATTCACATCGCCAAACCACACCTGCAAGCCCGCACCCACAGCGGATGACGGCAGAGTGATTTTTCGCTCAATCCATACCGCGCCCGCATCGGGCAGGCCGGCTGCGGCAAACGTCCCCGGCAGAGTAACCGGCACCCAGCCCACAGCGTCCTTCGCCTCGGCGTTGAACGCCGCCGCATCGAACGAGCGGTCAGCCCGGTTCTGTTGTTGGACCCAGTCACGGTAACGACTCAGGTATTCCTTGAACGCGACGGCGTCGGCCCGGGCGGTCTGCGCGCCCGCCTTCAGGTCCGCGTCTGGATCAAAGGCTCCGGTCCTCGTCCATGCCTCGACCGGGGTGCCGCCCCACGACGAGTTGATCAATCCCACCGGCATATCGAGTGCATGCTGTAGGTTCTTGCCAAAGTAGTAGGCGACCGCGCTAAAAGAAGGAACGCTCTCGGGTGTGGCGACCACCCAGGCACCCTTGACTTCGTCCAACGGCATCGGCGACGCCACCTTGGCGACTTGGAACTGACGCAGAGACGGGTTGCCCGCCTTCGGATATTCGTCGGCCGCCCCGGCGCTGGTGCGTAACTGGAATTCCATGTTGGACTGTCCCGAGCACACCCACACCTGGCCGACAAACACGTCGTTCGCGACCACGCGGTTGCGCCCCTGCACCACCAACTCGAACGGACCGGCACCCACGGATTTCAAATCAAGATTAACGCGCCATTTTCCATCGGCTCCCGCCACGGTGTCCGCATGGGCTTTGCCGAGCGTCACTGTGACGGCTTCGCCTGGATCGGCCTTGCCCCACACGGGCACCCTCGCGGCGGATTGCAGCACGGCATGCGTGGAAAACAACGACGGCAACACGACATCGGCGCGCAGGCACGCATCTGCTGCGAGTAAAACCATCAACCCATAAAATAGTCGGAGCGGGCGCGCACAAGGCGCGCACCTACTGGACGAACGTAGGGGCGTGGCTTGTCCACGCCCGTCCGAGTTTTTAAAACCGAGGGGTAATTTCATTTCAGGGGAGGTAACCAGTAGGGTCTTTGATTTTCGAGAAAGGCAACCGCATCGACAAACACGCCGGCGGTCCAACCCATCATCGATGGAGGAACTTCCGTCGCGGAGGCATCCGCCTCGCCGGTGACAAGGTTGACCGGATTGATCAGATAACCGGCCTCGCCCACCGTGTGGTGCGAACCGTCGAGCACGTTGTATTTTTCCCACAAGTCGCCGGTCTCGGCGAACGCGCGGCACACGCTCGCGACGTATTTTTCGGCGATGCGGCGCGCCTCGGCGTGATAGCCGTAGCGTGCGAGTCCGCGATAAACCAGATGCTGGATACACGGCCAGCCGTTCGGATGATCCCACTGGTAAGGACTCGGCTTCGCGCCCGGAGCGACCGACGAGACGCCGTAGGCAAACTCCAGCTGCGGCAACATGGCTTTCACCACGGCCGCCGCTTGTTCGAGCGTCGCGAGTCCGGCCCAGAGTGGCTGGAACGTCGCGGCGCTCACCACCGTGCTGCGACGTTGGTTCACGTGATCGTAGTCAAAGAAACCACCGCGCTCCGCGTCCCAACAGTAGGTGTTGATCAGGTCGCGGCGCTTGTCCGCACACGCCTGCCAATGCACGCGGTCGTCGCCCTCGGTCCAGCGAGCGAGCAACGTCTCGAGCAACCAGAGCGTGCTGTTCAGGTCGGCCTGGCAAAAATTCGCGCAGTGCTTGTCGTAGCGCGAATTCAAATCCCAGCCGGTCTCGCACTCGGCCATCGTGCGCGAGGCCAAGTCCACGTTGTCCTCGGGTTTCGCATCAGGCAGGCCGAGGCGATACTGCACCGTGGGAAAAAACTCGATCAACTCCTCGCGCGTCGCGTGATTGCCGTGATGCGACAATCCGGTCAGCGTAAGGCGGCGCGTCGTCCAAAACGCATGTTCGCGCGCCAGCAACGGCACCGCGTCACGGATGAGCCCTTCGTCGCCCGTGGCGTCGGCGACAAGGCCGACCAGCGGCCCGAGATAAGGCGGCTGCGAACGGCTCGTGTAGTAGGTGCGGTTGCCATTGGGCACGAAGCCGAACCGGGCGACCAGCGAGAGGAGATTGCGGGTGCTGGCCGTCGCGAGATCGGCGCGGCCGGTGCCGAGCAGTCCGAGCGCGGTGAAGTAGGTGTCCCAGTAATACAGTTCCTGAAACGCGTCCTTGCGGCACGGGATCGTGTAAGGATGCGGCAGGCCGATCAGCGTGCCCTCGTCCTTCGGACAGTGGCGGACGGTTTCATCCCAGTGGGCGGTGATGAAGGCCATGACATCGGTGATACTGGAGGTAGATGGAGAAAGGACGGGAGAGCGCATGGAAATAAATGCAGGCAAAGCCGATTGCGAAAGGAGGTATAATCCCAAAAGGGCAATCGCGTCACCGACACCGGCGGGACACCGGGATTCTGGATTCACCTTCAACACTTGGACCGGCGGCTCATCCAGCCAAGAAAACGCATGTTCGATTTATTGAAATAAGGCCGGTCGCACGCGGAATCTCGTCCCGTCTTCAATAAATCGAATGGAGCCGGTCTTTCGACCGACGACGATCGGTTCAACATGGCGGATGATCCATGATCTCACCCCTGTCATCCGCCGTTTTACCCGTTCGCCAACCGCGTGAAGAACGCGTCCTTCTGGCCGTCAAACACTCTGAAATGGAGATGTTTCTACCCTCCATCGACTGGGAGAAACTGACGCCACATACCCGGTTGCACGAAAACCTTGAGACCATGGATGCGACTGAATGGGAGGCGCTGCTGCGCAACTTCCAACCGACCGTCCTGATTTCCTGCTGGAACACGCCGCCGCTCCCCTCCAACTGGCTCGCGGAGCCGGATTGCCCGCTGCACTACATCTGCCACTTGGCGGGCACCGTTCGATCCCTCGTGCCGCGCATCTTTCTGGAACGCGGCGGTCTGATCACCAACTGGGGCGGACTGGCCGGAGAAACCGTGGCGGAACACGCCCTGTTGCTCGCGTTGTCCGCGCTGCGCCGCCAACCCTGCTGGCCGGACATCATCAGCGGTCCTGCCCCCCAACCGTATGTGTCGCCGATGCTCCGGCTTCACACCCGCACCCTCCGCCGCCGTCGGGTCGGGCTCCATGGGTTTGGCCATGTCGCCAGGGCGCTGATGAGTCTGCTCAAGCCCTTCGATGTCGAGATCGCCGTCTTCTCCGACGGCGTCCCCGCCTCTCTGATCAAAACAGCGGGAGCGGTCCCATGCGCTTCACTGCGTGAACTCGCCGGACGCAGCGAAGTCTTTTTCGAATGCGAATCGCTCACTCCCCGGTCAACCGGCAGCGTGAACACCGAAGTCATCGCAGCCCTCCCTCGTGACGCATTGTTCGTCAACGTCGCCCGAGGAGCACTCGTGGACGAAGACGCGTTGTTGGTCGCCGCCCGGGAAAACCGCGTGCGTATCGCACTCGACGTCGTGAGCACCGATCCCATCAGGCCGGACTCTCCCTTTCTAGACGTGCCCGATGCCGTGCTTTCACCGCACATCGCCGGACCGACCGGTGATCTTTTCCCCGAGTGCGGACGCCAGGCTATCAACAACCTCTCGCGCTACCTGAACGGCCAGCCGACGGAGACACGCGTGACACTCGACCTCTACGACCGGGCCACCTGATTAATATTCTCGTTCCTCGAAAAACATGGAATAAACGCAGGCCATGTCACCTCTGCGCCCCCTCCGTTTCCTGGCGGTCTCCGCCTTTCTTTTCACCGCCTGCCTTCAGGCCCAGAATGTTCTCTTCGTCGGGAATAGTTTCACCTTCGTTCCTCGCGACGTCGGCATTGGCACCGTCACCGAACTCAACAACGACAAACCCGGTGGCGTCCCCGCCCTCTTCCAGACGCTCGCTGTCGCCGGCGGAAAAAACCCGACGGTCTCCATGGAAACCGTCGGCGGCAAAACCCTCCAGTTCCACTACGAAACCAGAAAAGAACTGATCGATAAGCCTTGGGACATCGTCATCCTCCAGGACTACAGCACCGGCCCCCTGCTCGGCCAAAACGGCGAGACCAAGTCCTTCGACTCCTTCCGCGCCCATATGCCGTTGCTCCGCGATCTGTTCGTCGCCCAAAACCCCCAGGTCAAAATCTGGCTCTATGAAACCTGGGCCCGTCCTGACCAAGTGACCAAGGGGCGTTTCGCCACCATCGAAGACATGCAGGCCGGCCTCCACAAATCCTACTGCGAAGCCGCCCGTGACTTCGGTCTGCAAGGCTGGGTTCCCGTGGGCGACAGTTTCCTTGCGGCGGTTCACCAGGGCCTCGCCGACAACCCCGCCTCCCCCGAGGTCGAGGGCCCGCTCCACATCTGGGGCAAGGACAACTACCACCAGAGCTCCATCGGTGCCTACCTCTCCGCCCTGAACTTCTACGGACGCATCTACAACGCCGATCCCCGCGACCTGCCGGCCAACAACGCCGCCGCCGTCCACCTGAAGATCTCCGCCAAGGACAGCCAAAAACTCCAGGCCATCGCATGGGAGCAGTTACAACTCGTGAAACAACCATGAGGCGCGCCTCCGCAAAAACCACCCTGGCGAGCGACCCTACGCCGCACAGCAACACCAGCGGATCCACGCGTCCAAATTCCAAGATCACCATGAAACCCTGGGGATTGAGTTCGGAACTTGCTGCTGTTCCAAGCCGCTAGATTTGGTCGCGCGTCGGGCAAGCGCACAAGGTGAATTGAGGATTGGAATCCCGTCGTCAGATGAAAGGTCGCCTGTCCAACACGAGATGCAGCGGGCGATCGGTGCGATACAGTCCGGGAAGAGCGGTCTGGAGTTCGGCCAAGGCGCACAGCGTGCCGAAAAGCAGATGCACATCGTCGAAGGGCGTCCTGTCGGTCCGGACACGATCCAACAGGAACGCGGCGAATTGCTTCGCGAAATGCTCCAGTTGACCGCGCACCTCCGCGGAGCGATGCCCGCACTGGCGGAGCGCGCGTGTCAGGCAATACACCCAGTCGATGTCCGAAAACCCGATGGCGGCGCCCAGAACCGGCCAAAGATTCCCGGAACGGAGGCGCAGGCAGGTGTCGATCAGGGCGGCCGGATATCGCAGCGGACGGCGGGCATGCTCGTGGTTGAAGAGATAGTGAAACGTGCCCGCCAGATGATGAAACAGGGGCGCGCCGTTCGGGGTATCGACGCAGCCGCGACGCCAGAAACCCGTCGCTTCATCCTGCTCCCGCCAAAGCCACGAAAAATAACGCTCCTCCCAGTCCCTGCCCGCCTCGCCGCAAATCACCCGGGCGGCGTATATGCCCGCACCCTGGTGCGAGGCATTCCACGGTCCCTCGTTCCATTGGAGTTTGTCGAGAAAGCGCTCCAGCCCTCCGGGTTCGTCCAGAAAGGCCAGTCCTCGCAGCGGATGCAGGGGCCGGGCGTCGAACAATTCCAGCGCCGCGACGCAATGGGCCGTCACATGGTAGGTGTGGTGCGTGGCCTCGTGAAACAATCCGGAGCCTGCATCCTGCATGGCTTGAAGTGCGCCCACCCATTCGACCCGCCCGGCGGGATTTCGGGGGAAATGTCCCGTGGTGTAGAGAATGTTGGCGGCATCCGCGCAGCCATAGGGATTGATGTCCGCTCCTCCCGCATGCCGCGCCCGCTCCGCGCCCAACCACCGGGCATAACGCCCCGGCCCCAGGCAGGCGGCCTCGAGCGTGGACAATGCGGCGTCAATGACGGGTTGCAGATCAATGATGGCGTCAGGGGACATGGTTGTCCTCGAATGTAGTCTTTCGGAGGCACTCTTCCCATGTCCGTTCTTCTCATTCTTATGGCCGGCTAGCGGTCTTCTTTGTCACCGGAGTTTCGATACGTCGATGGAGGCGACCCCATCAGCCGGCGAAACGCCGTGGAAAATGCGAAGGCGTTTTCGTAGCCGACCGCGCGGGCCACGACCTCGATCTTGTAGCCGGAACTGATCAGCGACACGGCATGCTGCATGCGCAGTCGCGTGACTTGCTGCATCGGGCTGCAACCGGCCTCGCGCAGGCAGAGACGCCGCAGTTGCTCGATGCCAAGGCCGGCCAGCTGCGCCAGTTCCGGCAGCGTCCAGTCGTGGGCGAGGTTTACCTGCACCTTCTGCCAAAGTCTCCAAAGGCGGGAGGTGCGCCAGATTTCCAGGATACGCTCGCCCGTGCGGCAGAGAATCTCCCCCCAATGGTCCAGCATCGCCGGGTCGCGCTGCATCGATGTCTCCTGGTGCAAGCCCCGGAGCACATGCTCCAGCGGACGGGGATCCATTTCCACCAGCATGGGTTTCTTGATCATGGGGCTTCCCCGACCGAGATGCCCGTCCTGATAAAGAATCCAGCCAACCTCCCACTGATTCACGCCGTGGTAGCCGTGCAAATGCCCCGGCGGAGTGACATAGGCGTGGCCGGCTCCGCAGGTCTCCCACTTTCCGTCTATCAGCACCTTTCCGCTGCCGCGAAAACACGCCAGAATCTGCCCGCGCGGCGAGGCATGGCGCACGAAACGAAAATCCGGCGTGGCCAGCGAAATCCCAGCAAGAAAAACGGAATTCTGCCGCAGAACCGGGCAGTGCTCCGGATGGATCAAAAACTCCTTCGTCCCCTGGCCTATCCGGCGGATTTCACAAAGGCTTGGTGGGATTTCACTCATTCAAGTGAGAGGAAGGCCGTGATATGGTGGTTTGAAAACACAAATAGATGAGCATCCCCCGCCCCGAATATCCCCGCCCGCAATTTGTCCGCCCCGACTGGCTCTGCCTCAACGGGCGGTGGGAGTTCGAGATCGACGCGGGCGACAGCGGCCTGGAGCGCGGCCTGCTGACCCGCCCGCTGGCGCAGTCCATCGTCGTCCCCTTTTGCCCCGAATCGAAACTGTCGGGCATCGCAAACACCGACTTCCTCAATGCCGTCTGGTATCGCAGGCGGGCCTTGATTCCGAGTGCCTGGAACGGACGGCGCGTGCTGCTTCATTTTCAGGCGGTCGATTACGACACGACGGTCTGGGTGAACGGCATCGAGGTGGCCCGTCACCGCGGAGGATTCACGCCCTTCTCCTGCGATTTGGCCGACGTGGACAACGCGGGGCCGGGCGACGAAATCGAAATCGTCGTGCGCGCCCGCGACCCGCACCGCGGCGTGCAACCGCGCGGCAAGCAGAGCGAGATCTACCACAATCGCCGCTGCCACTACACGCGCACCACCGGCATCTGGCAGACCGTATGGCTGGAGCCGGTCGCCGATTGCTCGTTGCGCCGCCCGCGCCTCACGCCGGATGTCGGACGCGGCGTCATCGTTCTGGAGCAATCCCTCTCCCGCGTTCGCTCCGGTCTTCGGGTGCGCGCCCGCCTGACCGATGGCGACGGTGCGGTCAGCGAGGCGACGGCGCCCGCCGACTGCAGTTTTTCGACGACACTGGAGCTGCCCATCGCGCCCGCCCGCCGCCGGTTGTGGCAACCGGAGGACCCGCATCTTTACGGAGTCCAGATCGAGTTGCTGGACAAGACCGGCTGCGTGGTGGATCGCGCGGAAAGCTACGCGGGCCTGCGCAGCGTCTCCATCGAGGGCAAGGCGGTCCTGATCAACGGACGGCGCATCTTCCAGCGCCTGGTGCTCGACCAGGGCTTCTACGAAGACGGCCTGATGACCGCTCCGAACGACGACGCGTTGATCAAGGACATCGAGCTGGCCTTCGCCGCCGGCTTCAACGGCACCCGCCTCCACCAGAAAATCTTCGAGGAACGCTTCCTCTATCACTGCGACCGCCTGGGTTATCTGGTGTGGGGCGAATTCGCGGACTGGGGCTGCAACCGCCACGGTCCTTCCGGCGACAACCAGCATCCCGACGCCACCTTCATCACGCAGTGGATCGAGGCGGTGGAGCGCGATTATTCGCATCCCGCCATCATCGGCTGGTGTCCGCTCAACGAGACCTGGCAGGCCCTTTCCGACCGCATCCACCCGCTCGACGACGTGACGCGCGGCATGTTCCTCGCCACCAAGGCGGCGGACCGCACCCGCCCGGTCATCGACGCCTCCGGGTATTCGCATCGTCTCCTCGAGACCGACATCTACGACAGCCACGACTACGAACAGGACCCCGTGCTGTTCGCCCGCAACCAGGCCGGTCTCGCCGAGGAGAGGCCCTTCCTGAACCGTGAACCGGTCACGGGCAAACCCATCTCCACCCCCTACGTCGGCCAGCCGTTTTTCATCAGCGAATTCGGCGGCATCTGGTGGAACCCCTCCGTGGAGCCCGGCAACAGTTCCTGGGGCTACGGCAAATGCCCCGGCAGCGAAGAGGAATTCCACGAACGTTTCACGGGATTGTGCGCCGTGCTTTTGGACAACCCCGACATGTTCGGCTATTGCTACACGCAGCTCACCGATGTGTTTCAGGAGCAGAACGGCATCTACCGCTTCGACCGGGAGCCGAAGTTCGACCTTGCCCGCATCCGCGAGGCGCAGCAACGCCCGGCCGTCTTCGAGACCGACGGCAGCCAACCCGCGACCACCGTAAACCGGATCCCCGAAACACAGCCGGCCTGACGCCGCCTTCCTCCCCGATACCCCATGAAACTTCTCCTGCACCCCTCGGTTCTGAACGGGGTGGTCAACGCCTTCCGCGCCCGTCGGCTCGAATACGCGATAACGCCCGTCTCCAGCTCCGCATTTATCCGCCTGCGGCAGACCGGCAACGGGGAGCAAACCCGATTGAACAAGGCAATGAACGCCCTGCGCGAAAACCTCGGCCGCCCTTGGAGCATCGGGGAACTGGCGCGCATCGCCGGCTGCTCGGTCGCGCACTTTCACCGGCTCACGCGGAAGCTGCTCAACAAGTCCCCCGGCCGCCTCATCCGCGAGGCCCGCATGCAGAGCGCCTGCGAACGGCTCGCCCGCACCGACGACACGCTGGAGTCCATCGCCGAGCTCGTCGGATACACCGACGGCTTCGCGTTTGCCCGCGCCTTCAAGAAGCACATGGCCGTATCTCCGGGATGATATCGCGCCGGCCGGCGCCATGGCGGATAATACAGGCGAAAACGCATCCCCGCCAACCCCTCAAGCAGAGACGTTACCCTTAACCACCGGCAATTGCCCCTTACCCATGAAGACGAAAAATCACTCCGCCCTGACACCCATCGTCTGCGCCTGCGCGCTCACCGCGCTCTCTTTGCCAAAGGCAAACGCGACCGACTATACTTGGATAAACACCGACACGGCCCGCAACTGGACCGACACCGCCAATTGGTCTCCCACCGGGGCTCCCGGTGCGGGCGACACGATTATCCTGGGGACGGTCAATGACTGGGGTGGTCGTATCAATACCGATATCACCGTGGCCAATGTCACCACGGACAGCACGATGGCCTATGCCTACGATGTCCTCCCCGTGACCGGCACCGGAACCACGACCCTGACCATCACCAACGCGCTTACCGCCAACGGAGGGACGAAAATTTTGTCGTTCCGAGGCGATGAGGCGAGCACCGCCTCGCTGAATCTGGTCGTCAAAGATATCAACGTGACCAACCAGACCGTGCGCTTCGGGTCGCCCAATGCCGTCGGCACCGGCGGACAGCGGCGCGAACTGGCGAACATCACCAGCACGGGTGTCACCATGCTCGGGACCGGCGGCGTCCTCATGCTCGATGTGGCCGGCACCGCCACCCTCGGCCGGGTGCAAATGAACGGGGGCACACTCGTGCTCATCAACGAGAATGCCGATGCGTTGAATCTCGCCCGGACGCTCACCGTGGCCGGCCTCGACGGCGCCTCCGGCACCATAATCACCTCCTCCAGTGCGGCCAATCACTTTGGCTCCTCCACGCTCACTGCGAGCGATGTCCGGTCGGGCACCCTGCGAATCAATACGGCCGTATCCGAATCTCATGACTTCGGAGGCCTGATTGCCGATAAATCCTCCGGCGTCCTGGGCACGATCACCCTGTCCCTGGTCAAGGAGGGCCTGGGCACGCAGACCCTCTCCGACGCCAACACCTACAGCGGCGGCACGACCGTCTCCGGTGGCACGCTGCTGGCCGCCAACACCACCGGTTCGGCCACCGGTGCCGGCGCGGTCTCCGTCACCGGCGGCACGCTGGGCGGCACCGGCTTCATCGACGGCGCCACGACCGTCACCGGCGGCGCTCTCGCGGCGGGCACGGCGGGCGCTGCGGGCACGCTTACCTTTAACGACACGCTGGATATCTCCGGCCTCACCGGCACCGGCCGGCTCGCGTTCGACCTCGGCGCGGCCGGCGCCTCCGACAAGATCACCCTCTCCGGCGGCGCGCTTTCCATCGGCACCGCCCTGCTGAACTTCGACGATTTCAGTTTCTCCGCTCTCTCCGGTTTCGGCGCGGGCACCTACACGCTGTTCGACACCTCGACCTCGATCGTCGGCACGCTGGGCAGCAGCCTCACCGGCACCATCAACGGCCTGAACGCGACCCTGTCGCTTTCCTTCGATGGCACGGATATCCTCCTGACGGTCGCCTCCGCCGTCCCCGAACCGGCGACCGCCGGCTTGCTTGCCGGTATGTCCGTTCTGCTGGGCGCCTGTATTGTCCGCAGGAAAAGACCCGAACGCCATTTGCCGGCGGCCTGATGCCCCTGTTCGCCCTCCTTCCCATAAATCTCGTTACCCATGACCATGTCCCTTCCCCGTCGTTCCTTGTTTCCGCCCGCTGTTCGCCGCGCCTCCTGGTCGCGCGCCACGGGTTTTCTGATACTGGTTTTGCTGCCGGCCATGCCGGCGCTCAATGCCGGCACCGTTGCCTGGTGGCGGTTTGACAACGACGGCTTTGCCGAAGGCCGGAGCCCGACCCAAAGGGAGGATGTGGTCCGTGATGAGACCGGGGCGAATCCGGGCCGCACGACGCAATCGCCGGTTTACACGGGCAACGTGCCGGCCGCGAAACTCAACCACCCGGCGCCCGCCAACAAACTCTCCCTGCAAATGAACAACCCGAAGAAGTGGGAGGATGTTTTCATCACGAAAAAGCCGGTGTGCAGCCTGCGCCTGCCGGCCTACACCATCGAGCTGAGCTTTCAATGCGCCGACATGGCGATGTTCCGCGCCATGTTCGCCAAGGACGGCAAGCCCACCGAATCGCCCGCCCCGCCCTTTGTTGTAAAACTCTCGCCCCGCAATCGCAGGCTCTACGTCGAGACGATCGACGAGGCCGGACAGCTGCGCAGCCTGTCGTCCAGGGCCGCCGTCGAAACCGGCGTCTGGTATCACCTGGCCGTGGTGAATGACGGCGGGCAGCTCGCGCTTTACCTGAAAAAGGCGGGCGGCGGCGCCTATCAGCTTCAGGCGAAGACCAGCGCCGAGGGCGGGCTGATCGACTCTCCGGGCAACTGGGTGATCGGACGGGGCATGTCGGATGGAAAGCTGGCGGATCCGTTTTACGGATACGTTGACGAGATCCGCATCAGCGACACCGCGATCCCCCCCGCCGATTTCCTGGCCGCCGACGGCCGGTAGCCATTTCGTATCCAAAAAAATAACTTCATTCCATGGACCGCCCCGTCCTCCCATCTTCCGCCACCCGTCGAGGGAATGGTTTTACGCTGGTGGAGCTGCTCACCGTCATCGCGATCGTGGGCGCTCTCGCCGCCATCCTCATCGTCGCCGCGGGGAAGGTGCGCCGGTCGTCCCTGCGCGCGCAAACCATCTCCAACCTCCGTCAAGTCCACAGGGCGATCATGCTCTATGCGGGCGACAACAAGAACAAAATCCCCGCCATGCTGTTTCGCGACTTGGAAAAACCGATCGACGCCAATTCCACCAACTGGAAAAAAGTCCTCGTCAACGGCGGTTATTTGGGCGCCCCCGACCATCCTGATCCGTCGCTGACGTCGCTCGGAGCCGTGGGCGGACCGTATTCCGTCCTGGGTTCGCCCATCCAGCGCGCCAATCGCCCGGTGGAAAAACGCTGGGACACCTTTGGCATCAGTTCCTTCGCGGCGGGCTGGCAATCCACCGGCGGCTCGCATCCGCGCGGGATGCTCACCGATTTCGTCGCACCTCCGCGGACGATCCTCGCCGGAGAAGGCGCGTTCAACGGCACGGAATTTCGCCTGGAAATCTCGCCGACGATTTTCCCGACGGATGCTGACGACGACAAGGCGGGTTTCGTCTTTGTCGACGGCCACGTCGGACAACTGCGGGTTTCCACGCTGCCGACAAGCTCGGCGACGGAGGGGTCTGATGGATGGTATCTCTGGCGTGGCAGATAACCGGACGCCCGACGCCCGCCCGCCCGGGCCCCCGTCATTTTTCATAGAACCACGATGATCACATCCACCAACCGTATCCAAGATTTGAAGACAAATGGCATCCGCCTCCTGTCGTCCCTTTCGCTTGCGGGCGCGCTCGCCGCCCTGCCGCCGTCTCTCTCCGCCCAGGAGAAACAGGCGGCGGTGGGCGCTCCGCAACCGCAACGGCTGGTCTCCGCCGTGTTTGACCAGCCCGGTGCGCGGCACGAGTGGACGCTTCCCGAACTGGCCGGCGCCGGCTTCGAACTGCCGTCCGACTGGACCGGATACAACTTTCTGGTCCTGGACATGCGCGCCTCGTCGGCTGAAAAGTTTGATTTGCGAATCCGGGACAACGGCCGCTGGTGGCGGCTCATGGTGTATCCCCTGCAGGGGCCGTGGATACGCGTCTGCATCCCGTTGCAATATTATCGCCAGCTCGATCAACAGGGGCCTGACGTGGCCGCGCTGGGAAACAAAAGTTTTGAAACTTTTCTCCTGGGACTGACCGGCGCCCGCACACCGCTTGACAAGGTTTCGGCCCTGGGCGTGGAAATGAAGAATCCGCTCCGTGCCCCTCGTCTGGAAATCCGCAACATCCAGCTCTCCAGGGAATCCCTTGCGAACAAGCTGCTGGAGCCGGGACCGGTGGTGGATGAATTCGGGCAATGGATACCGGACAACTGGCCGGGCAAGGCGTCCAGCCTGGAGCAACTGCATTCGGACTGGCGCGCCGAGGAGCAGGCGCTCGCTTCATCGAACGAAGCGGGCGACACTTGCTTCGGATACGGGAAATTCGGCGGCTACCGGGGCGTGGCGGTGAAGCCCATGGGGGCAACCGGTTTTTTCCGCACCGAAAAACAGGACGGACGCTGGTGGCTGGTCGACCCCGAGGGGTTGCCGTTTTTCTCCGTGGGTGCCAACCGTGTCCACTGGGGCGACACCACCTTTGTGCATGAAACGACCTGGCGTGGACGGCATTACAAGGGGCGTGAAGAGATGTTTGCCGCGCTTCCGCCGGACTCGCTGCGGATTCCGTCCGCGACCGCGCCGGACATTTCCCTTTACGCATGGAACCTGCGCCGCAGGTATGGCGACGATCCGGGCTGGGTGAAAAAATGGGAGGATACCGCGTTCAGCCGCATGGCCGGCTGGGGACTCAACACGGTGCCCAGCGGTGCGGAGCCGGCTGTGTATCAGGCCGGTCGCATGGCCTACGCGTTCATCATCTACAATCTGGGCGTGCAGGAGGGCATCATGGGCATGCCCGACGTGTATTCGGAGGAATGGCTGAAGCGCGTGGATGCCGCGGTGCGCAAGTCCTGCGCCCCGCTTCGCGACGACCCGTGGCTGTTGGGATATTTTGTGGGCAATGAACCGCCTTTCCCGCGTCGTGAATCGCTGGTTGTGGATGCGATCATGAAGGGCCCCGACACGGCCACACGCCGTCATTTGGCGGATTGGCTGGCGGCGGGCGATACGCACGAACGTCGTGTCACCTGGGTTTACGATTCCTATAAACGGTTTCTCGATGGCGCGATCGCCGCCGTGCGTCGTTACGACCCCAACCATCTGATCCTCGGTGCGCGTTACTCCAGCCCTTCGGACGATATCCTCCGGGTGGCCTCCGATTTTGATGTGGTGAGTTTCAATTGTTACCAGGAGAAACCCGACCAGAGGGTGCTCGATTTCGTTGAAAGGGAACTCGACAAGCCTGTGCTCATTGGCGAGTTCCATTTCGGGACGCCCGGACGCGGCTTGGCGGGGGGACTTGTGGTCGTGAAAGATCAAAAGGAACGGGGAACCGCCTACCAATACTACATGGAGCAGGCGGCGGCGAGTCCCGCGGTCGTCGGCACCTACTGGTATCAGTGGGTCGATCAGCCCTCAACGGGGCGGCCGGACGGAGAACGTTTCAACATCGGCTTGGTTGACGTCACCGACCGGCCGTATCCGGAACTGATCGAGGCCCTGCGTCGCACCCATCGACGCCTGGGCGACATCCACGCCGGGACGGAACCTCCCGTCTCTCTCAGGGCGGAAAAGCAATAGCACCTCGAGGAATCGAGACCTCTTTACTGCACTCGCTACCTACTTCACCTCGCCGACGATCGTGAACTCCTCACGGTCGTGGTAGAGGTGCCGCACGCGCACGCTCGTCGCGCACCGTGAGAACACCGACTCCGCCGCGCGCACTTGTTTGAGCAAGCCCAGCGGGTCAACGCGTCCGAATTTCAAGATCACCACGAAGCGGCGGCACCACTTGTTCTCCAACCAGGGCGTGATGAGATTCTCCACCACGTGATGCGGCTCTTCGACGAGGTCGCAGAACATCCAATCGAACACCTGCTCCGGCACCGGCCGGAACGTGAACGCGTCCTCCATGCGGTGCTCGATCTTGTAGTTGTTATACGCGCCGCCCTTGAGCGGACCGTTGTCCACCGCGACGATCTTCGCCCCGCGTTTCGACGCGCTGTAACTCCAACCGCCCGGGGCGGCACCGAGGTCGGCCACGGTTTCTTCAAACGCCGGCTCGCGGCCGAGCACAATGTAGGCCTCCTCGATCTTCAGGTAGGAACGCGACGGTGCCTGCTCGTCGTCGGCCATGCGTCGTTGTCCGCCGAATACAGCTTCGCGGGATACATACGCCCGCTTGAAATCCACGAAAAACACATACAACCCGCGCATCCGGGCTACGCCGCGGGGCTTGTCAGCCACCGCCAGCTTGGCGACACGACTCATGCGTTTTTTGAGGTTCTCCTGAACCATTTTTTCAACGCCTTTCACGCGACGACCGAGTCCGTCCATCTCCGCCGCTTCTTCAAAGAGAAACGGCCATTCGCCCTCAAACCGTTCGGTTTTGGACGTGGTCAGGAATTGCTCGGTGATCTTAGCCGCCAACGCGTTGACCGAATCGGCCGCGATCTCAACCGGCTCAAGCAGCGCCATCTGCGGAAAACACAGGTCAGGTAGCTCCGCCGCTCCGGCCTCCGGACCTCCGGCTTCCGTCCGCACCCACCCCGCGCCTTGCTCCGCAGGAGCAAATCCATGGGCTGTCAGCTCGCCGGCGAGTAGGTCCGTAAATCCGGGTTGGCAGGTAAAGATCATTCGCGGCGGAGCGTGCCTCCCACCCTCCAGCCCGGCGAGGAATTTCCATAAACCAGTCCAGTCAGTCCTATCGGCAAAGACTGCCTCCCAACATCCGCGACCTACTCCTAGCCCTTCATATTCCCATTAAATACTATCTACCAAATGTTTCCAACTACAATAAAACAGTTCAATCCACCGCCTCTCCGGAATATCCCGAGTGAATGCACCCCGACTGCTTCGACACAAGCGGCTGCCAGCTGTAAAAAAATCTTAAAGTATCACTTGCCGCCCCTATCACATTCGAGTCGAGATATGCTCAGCACAAAAACAGATCCGCTTATATTATCTAAAAGGACCGATTTCACATTATAGCCCAGAAATATCTCGTGGATTCAGACAATCACATTCCGCCACCTGAACCCATTCGGGCCCCTCGCTTTTTTACGGCCAAAGGTGCTGCGGATAAACCGCTAGATCCCGTCCTTGCGCAACCTGCTCCGGCTGCGCCAGCACCCCTGCCCCCTGCTCCTGTCATTTTGCCAAGCGGATCCACGCTGCTATATGCTCCTTATCAGCAAGCTGCGTCCACACCCGTAAGCGCCGCCCCTTCACCCGAAGCACCGTCACGCCCATCATCACCTCTTTCCGCTCAAGGATTCACCCGCCTGGCCAAACTGAGTATCAGCGCGGCGATCCTCTTCGGCGGTGTCTATGTGACGATCAAGTTTGCATATCCCGTCCTTCGCGAACTCGTCCATCCTAGCGGCGCCACCGCGCTCCACGACCCCAATGCATCCACAGGGGTGAAAGTTCTCCAGCAGACCCGGCAGGTTGTCGCCAAGAACAACGCGAACGTCGAATACCTCAACTCACTCATCGGTGAAGTTGAATCACAGCCGATCCCCGATCTACCGGCCTCACCCGAACCCATCAAGCCAGTGGTGAAACACGAGCCGATGATTCAGATCAATTTCAAGGCACTCAGCGCCTCCATCGACCAGCTACAGATCAACGGCGTGATCGGCGGACAGGACCCGCGCATCATGGTGAACGGCATGATCGTCACCCCCGGGGGCATCATCGATCCCAAGCTTGGAGTGAAATTCGTGGGAGTGAACGAAGAAAACCACGTTATCCTGCTCGAAGACTGCAACTGCGTGGTATTCACCAAGCCCTACTGATCGCGTCTGCGGGCGGTCTCGCCCCGGGGGAGTGGAAGCACCGGGGATTTTTCCACATGAGGTGTTTGAATTTGCGGCCGAGTGACAATCGTCCGCTTGTTTGCCCATCCCCATGTCCATCGACGAATTCCTGGCGCTGCTCGCTTCGACCTTCCTCGCACTGTTCATCTGGGGTCGTTGGCTGGTCTTGAAGCTTCATCTCAAGCAGTTCGCACCCGCCGCCTCATTCGAAAACACCGCGCTGGTGTTCTCGCTGGTATTTTCGGCCCTGCTGCTCTTCGCCCTGCTCGCCAACTATGCCAGCAGCGACGTGCGCGACAGCGGGATCTACCTCACGTTTTACCTGGTCATGGGCGCGGCTGTGGTCGGACTGGCCACGGCCGCGCTGGGCGGGCTCGGACTGGGCCTGCGGGACGATGTCATCGAGCGGCGTAATCCGGCTTCCGCACTCGCCCTCGGCGGTGCCATTCCTGGACTCACGCTCGCTTACGCCGGCAGCAACATCGGCGATGGACCGGGCTGGTGGGTCGTGGTGTTTTGCTCAGCGCTCTCCGTCGGCGGCCTGCTTCTCGGCTGGCTGGTGCTGGATCGCATCACGAACCTCGGTGAAACCATCACGGTTGAACGCAATCGCGCCGCCGGTCTGCGCATCGGTGCGTGGTTCATCGCCACCGGCGCGATTCTCGGACGCGCCGCCGCCGGCAACTGGATCGACGTGGAAAACACCCTCAACGACTTCGGCCGTATCGGCCTCGGCGCCCTCGGTCTGCTGGGCTTGACGCTGGGCCTCGAAATCTGGGCGCGGCCGACTTCCGACCACCCCAAAACGAGCCTCATCGCCCATGGCTTTGTGCCCGGAATCATCCTGCTATGCCTGTCTGCGCTCTACCTGAATTACTACGGCCGGTGGTGAACTCCACGCCGTGGGTGGAGTATCCGCCGCTCGATGCCGCCGTTCATCGCGACGTGCGCGCCTCCGCGATTTTCGACTGCTGCAAATGGGATCCCCAGGTCGGCGACACCGATGTGCTGGGCCGCACGCCATTGGTTCTGCGCGCGGATGCCTGGCAAGAAATCGCCGCACTCGCTGAAACCCTCGCGGCCGAAACACTCCGCGCCGAGCAAGCCATCTTGGATCATCCGCGTGCGCTCGCATTGCTCGGCCTGCCTTCATCGCTCCGCCGCATCCTGCAAAAGGGTGACCTCACCCCTTCGCCGTTTCGCGTCATGCGGTTTGATTTTCATGCAACGACGGAGGGTTGGCGCATCTCCGAGGTGAACAGCGACGTGCCCGGTGGTTTTATCGAGGCCGGAGGCTTCACGCGCTTGATGGCGGCACATACACCCGGTTGCCAGCCCGCAGGAGATCCGGTTGCGGAGTTGTGCGCCCAATGTCTCCGCCACCTGCCCGCAGGTGCCCGTATCGGACTCGTTCACGCAACCGCCTTCACCGATGACCGGCAGGTGATGATCTACCTGGCCCGCGCCTTGTCGGCGGCCGGGTTCCAAACCCGTCTGTGCGGCCCTGATGCCGTGCGCTGGCACGAACAAACCGCTTGTGTTCACGACGGTTCCGTCTGGGAAAATCTGGATGCGATCCTCCGTTTTTATCCGGCCGAGTGGTTGCCCAATCTCGGCTGGAGGTCGGACTGGCGCCGCTATGTCCGAGAAAGCAACACCCCAGCGATCAACCCGCCGTCCGCGCTCATCTCCCAATCCAAACGCTTCCCGCTCGCCTGCCGGTCACTCGGTCTTTCGCTGCCCACATGGGATTCCCTCCTTCCGGAAACCTGCGACCCTCGGGACATCGACCGCTCGAACCGTAACTGGGTGCTGAAACCCGCATTGGGACGCGTGGGCGAAGACATCGGCCTTCACGGCGTGACGCCGGAGAAATCACACGCCCGCATTCGCCGCGATGCCCGGCGTCATCACGAATTGTGGGCCGCCCAACGTCGCTTTGACGCCCTACCCTGGCCTACGTCCGACGGGCCGCGTTTCCCCTGCATCGGCGTCTATGTCATCGGCGGACGCGCCGCCGGCGCCTATGGCCGTGTCTGCGCCCGCCCATTGATCGATGCGCTGGCCCAAGACATCGCGGTGCTCGTCGCGCTATAAACCCGCTCCCTCTCCCATGATCGCACGCCAAACATTTTTTATCTGGGCTCCGTCCAACTCCGTCTGGTCCCCGTGGGCCAAACCGGTCTTGTTCGCCGAACTGCCCGAAGTGCCCATCGGTATTTCCGGCGGCGTTCCCCCGCTCACCGCCCCCGAGGTGCCGTGGCTTTCGGTTTTCGGACACCACACCGCGCTCGTTCTTGATCTGCCCGGCGAAGCCGCCGTCCTGCGCGGACTACAACTCGCGCACCATGGCTACCGCCCCGTGCCGCTGTTCAACACATCACACTCCCAGGGCGAAGTCGTGCCCACGCGCGAACTCATCGCCGGACTTCACTCCGGGCGTCAGGTCCTCGCCTCGCTGTCGCTGCCCGCCAACGCACCTCCCGCCTTCTTGCTTGATTCGGGACGACTGCCGCACCGCATTCCTGTCGCGCCCGGAAAATACGACAACCGCTGGGTGGTGCTTCCGCAGGATTTCCCGTCAGGCAACCGCCTGCGCGAACTCGGCATCGACACCGTGGTGCTCTGGCAGACCGAAGGCGGACAGCCTCGCGATGACCTGGCCCACGTGCTGCGCCGCTGGCAGGAAGCCGGCATTCCCATTTATCTCAAATACGGCATGGCGGAACAACCGCCGGCATCCGTAACCATCAACCGGCCCAGTCGCTTCATGTCGATTTTCCACCGGTTGTTCGTGCTGGCAGGACTCCGCCGCAACAGCGCGGGCGGCTTCGGCAGCATCGTCCCAGAGCCTTCGCAAAGCGGTGGATATGGCTGAGCCACCACCCACCGCATCGTCCCGCTTGCCAAATCACCGAAACGGACTGTAATCCATTTTCGTCAGCACCCCACGCGTAGTTTCAACCCACCAATCCGTCCGCTTACATGAAAACACTCCGTCTCTCCCTCGCTCTGATCGTTGCCTCGCTTGCCTTCTCCCAGCTCGTTCGTGCCGAGGACGCCAAACCGGCCGCCGACAAACCCGCCAAGTGCTGCGCCAAAGCGGCCGCCGATGGCAAGACCTGCACCCACGACTGTTGCGCCGAAGCCGCCAAGGACGGCAAAAAATGCGAAAAATGCGGCGGTAAAAACGCCCCCGCCAAGGACGAGCACGCCATGTGATCGTGCCGGGAGCAGCACTCCCGCAGCCTTCAACGAACCGCGCCTGCAAAGGACGCGGTTTTTTTGCGCTCCGAAGAACGACAATCGGATCTCGTCACACCTCAAACAACTCCGCCACGGTCGCCGTCCCCGCCGCGATCACCCGGTGCTCCGGCAGTTGGGTGCGGAACCACGTCCGCTGTTTTTTCACCAGCGCGCGGGTGTTTTTTCCGATCTCCGCCGCCAGCTCCGTGCTCGGCAATTTCCCATCGAGCATCGCCAGCGTCTCGCGGTAACCAATCGCCCGCGAAGCGCTCAGGTTTCGCTCCAGCCCCGCTGCACGCAACCGCTCCACTTCGGTCACCAAACCGCCGGCGATCATCGCCTCAACCCGTTGCGAGATCCGTCCGTCCAAATCCGCCGGCTCGCGGTCCAGCCGCGTGCACCGCACGTCCCAACCCGCGAACGGCGCCGGCACCCGCGCAAACTCCTCCGCCAACACCGCCAATGTCTTGCCCGATGCCCGACAGCGCTCCAACGCCCGCGTCACACGACGTGGGTTTTCCACATCCAGAGCGCCTAGGCCATCCGGGTTGAGCCCTCGCAAATCCTCCACCAACGCCGCTAGTCCCTCCCTCGCGAGCGTCTCCTCGATCTCTGCACGCAGCTCCGGTGCCACCTCTACGTTGTCCGCCACCGCCGCAAAAAAGCTCTTCAGGTAAAATCCGCTGCCACCCGCAACCAACACCTGTTTCCCGTGCGCCGTGATGTCGGCCGCCGCCGCCTGCGCCAGCGCGACATACTCGGTCACATCCATGCCTGTATCAACCGCGCACAGGTCGATCAGATGATGAGGCACACGGGCAAGCTCCGCCTGAATGGGTTTGGCCGTGCCGATGTCCATGCCTCGATAAAACAACAGCGCGTCGCACGAGATGATCTCCGCGTGGTTGGCCTCCGCCCAGCGCAATGCCAGCTCGGTCTTCCCAACCGCCGTCGGTCCCGTCAACACATGGATCGTCCCTTTCATTATCCCACAATTCCTCCGCCTCCTTCGGCTCCTTCGCGAGACATTCTTTTACCGAGCCCAGCCCTACAAAACCTGCTTGGGAGTCGCCACGCGGAACAGCAACGAAACCTGCGACCCTGCCAGCAACTGCATGGAGTAGCGGGTATTCGTGTCCACCGACTCGGTGCTGTAGATACAGACGTGATCCGTCGTCGCAGACACATGAAAAATCGTGTAACGGCCTTTAAAACTGTCGCAAAGCGCCTGCGTGGCGTTGGACAACAGTTTCTTCCTGGCCCGTGGAGTGAGTTCTTTATTCGACATGTAATAACCGGTCGCAATGTGCTGCCCTTGATTGCGGCACACGCAAGCATCGTGTCGGACCCACATCCGATTCTCAGGTTTCAGATAATTTACCGAATCGTTCACGAGCATCCGCGCCCCGTGTTACGGTCTGGTAATATCCGACCGCATCGCATGGTTTCTCCTCGCGGTCCGGCCATCGCACGTCTCCAACGCTCTTCGCGTGAAAATCGCCCTCGTCTCTGAAACCTTCCCGCCCGAGATCAACGGCGTGGCCATGACCTTGTCGCATCTCGTCGAGGGTCTCGCCCGGCGCGGCCATCGCGTCACCGTCATCCGACCGCGACAAAACTCCCGTGACCTGCCGCGCTCCGACGGGCTCTACGACGAGTTGCTCTGCCCCGGGTTTCCGATTCCCGGCTACGCGTTCCTGCGCGGCGGACTGCCGGTGCGCGGTCGCCTGCTCAATGCCTGGCGCGCGGACCGGCCCGATCTCATCCACATCGCCACCGAGGGCCCGCTCGGCTACGCCGCGCTTTCCGCAGCCGACAAACTCGGACTCCCGCTCTCCTCCAGTTTTCACACCAACTTCCACAGCTACAGCCGTCACTACGGCTTCGCGTTCCTCACCCGCCCCGCCCTCGCCTACCTGCGGCATTTTCACAACCGCACGCGCATCACGCTTTCCCCCACCGCCGAACTCAATGCCGAACTCACCCGCGATGGGTTCAAGGGCATGCGTCTTCTCTCACGCGGCGTAAACACCGAGGTCTTCAACCCCGCGCATCGTGACGAAACTCTCCGCAAATCCTGGGGAGCAGGCCCCGACGATCTCGTTGTCGTCCACGTCAGCCGCCTCGCCGCCGAGAAAAACTACCCGCTCCTCATCGAAGCGTTCGCACGCATCCGCGCCACCCAGCCGTCCGCGAAGTTCGTCATCGTGGGCGACGGCCCGTTGCGCAAAAAACTCGCCCGCGCCCACCCGTGGATTCTCTTCACCGGTTTTCTCCCGCGCGCCGACCTCGCCCGCCACTACGCCTCGGGCGATGCGTTTCTCTACGCCAGCATCACGGAGACGTTTGGCAACGTCGTGACCGAGGCAATGGCCAGCGGACTCCCCGTGCTCGCCTACGACTACGCCGCCCCCGCCCGCTACATCCGCAATCTCGAAAACGGCCTCACCGTCCCCTTCGACGACCGCGCCGCCTGGCTGCACGCCGCCGAAACCCTCGCCACCACCCCCGACCTCCGCCGTCGTCTCGGCGAAAACGCCCGCCGCACCGCCGAGGGGATTTCGTGGACACACGTGATCGACGGCTTCGAACGCGATCTGCACGAAGTCGCCGGTTTGACCGTGCCAACCGCCCCCGCGCCGGCCAACGTCGCCCCGTGATCAAGACGCGGTTCATCTTTAATCCCCGTTCAGGGCATAACGCCAAGAATCCCCACCTGCTCGAGCGCGCCCGCGAATTCGTCCGCGAACGCGGCCTCGATGCCGACGTGGTTCTCACCGAGCGCCCGCGCCACGCCACCGAACTCGCCCGCCGGGCGGTGGACGAGGGCTGCGACTTGGTCGTGGCCATCGGCGGTGACGGCACCCTCAACGAAGTCGCCGCCGGCCTCGTCGGCACCAACGCCGTCTTCGGCCTCATCCCCTGCGGCTCCGGCAACGGTCTCGGTCGCCACCTCGGCATTCCCGGCCCCGGCAAGGGCGCTTTCCGCACACTCGTCGAGGGTCGTGTGCGCACCATCGACACCGGACTGGTCAACGGCATCCCGTTCTTCAACGCCATGGGGTTTGGCTTCGATGCCGAGATCGCCGACCGCTTCAACCACCTCGCTCGCCGCGGCTTCACCTCCTACGTCAGCACCACACTCAGCCTCCTCTTCCGCTACCGCCCGCAATCCTGCGTCATCCGCAACGGCACCGTCTCACTGGAGACGCCCGCCTTCCTGCTCACGGTCGCCAACTCCGACCAATACGGCAACGACTGCTTCATCGCCCCCGGTGCCTCGGTGGACGACGGCCAGCTCGATCTCACGGTGATCAAACGCGCCAACCTCCTAAACGCCGTCCCGCTCGCCGCCCGCCTCTTCCTCAAAAAAATCGACGGCAGCTCCTCGGTCGCCCGGATGCGTGGCGACCACTTCACCGTCGAACGCGGCTCGCCCGGGCTCATCCACACCGACGGCGAAACCCACCAGACCGGTGCCACCTTGGAAATTACCGTGCTTCCGCGCAGCCTTCGGATAATGGTTCCCTCCATCGCGTGACGTTCGCGTGACTTATCGCCCCGCCCCCTAGTCGCGCCCCCGCTTCTGTGTTACGGTTCCCCAGCAGATGGAATTAAAGCCTCTCAAATTCAAAACCGTCGTCATCTCCGACGTCCACCTCGGCACGCACGACTGCAAGATCCGTGAGGTGAATCATTTTCTCAAATACACACAGTGCGAGAAACTGATCCTCAACGGCGACATCATCGACGGCTGGAAACTCAAGCAAGGCGGCCACTGGCCCAAGACCCACACGCGTTTCATCCGCCTGATCCTGAAGAAACTCGAAAAGAAGGACACCGAGGTCGTCTACCTGCGCGGCAACCACGACGACGTCCTCGCCAAGTTCCTCCCCATGGCCTTCGAGAACCTCGTCATCGTCGAGGACCACATCCACCACGGCGTGCGCGGCGATTACTTTGTGCTCCATGGCGACGTGTTCGACACGATCACCAAAAACTTCGTCTTCCTCGCCTACCTCGGTGACTGGGGCTACCGCGCCCTCATGCGCCTCAACCGGCTCTACAACGCGTGGCGCGCCTGGCGCGGCAAGGACTACTACTCGCTCTCCAAGGCCATCAAGGCCCGCGTCAAACAAGCCGTCAGCCACATCTCCAATTTCGAAGACCACATCGCCGCGCTCGCGAAAAGCCGCGATTGCACCGGCGTCATGTGCGGCCACATCCACACCGCCGCCGACCACATGATCGGGGGCATTCACTACCTCAACTCCGGTGACTGGGTCGAATCCCTCACCGCCGTCGTCGAACACTTCGACGGCCGCTTCGAGGTCATTGAATTCTCTGACTTCCAGAAACAGTTCCCCCTGGAGCCGGAGGTCGCCGAGCAGGACGAACCGGCACCCGCCCTCGTAGAGACCTCCAAGGTCTTGGCCTAAACCCGTCCGCTTCGCGACGGCGGCAAGCAGGCGCAGGCTCGCGCAGTGATCGTGTTGCGCAGAAACATACGCGCACTGCCGTGCCCCACGCGTCACGCCTGATCTTTTCAAGGCCGCTGCCCAATCCGCTTCAACGCGCAGGCCATAATGCACGGCGACAAGCATCCCGTTCATTTTCGATATGTTGCGAATCCGCCCGATTAACACACGCCAGGCCCGATGCAGATCGTGACCTCAACGATGTGACGATTGAGTGAATCGCATAAAGCCACTTGGCATGCGTGATGCATTGTGTAGATTAGCTCCACACTCAATGAACCGGACCACGCACCATCACCGCAGCCATGTCGCCTCTTCTTCCCAGAAGGCCGCCATGAAATCCTGCGTGCAGATGTGTCCGTCCGCCTGCTGCCAACGTTGGATTCAATCCAAACCCGGCCCGGGCTCACAGGCCTAAACCCTCCGCTTAGACGGATCCACGTTTAGCCCAACCTGATGAAGCCCGGAGGCCAGAAGCCCACGGTAGCCACTGCTTATTACCATTCGTTCCCACACTAAAAATTTTCAGCCCCTTTGCCCATGAATACGATCATCCCTCCGCTGACGCCCACCAGTCGCCGCACCAGTAGCTCGGAAAGCACATCGTCCAAGATCGTCGCCGCCCGCAAGCCACACTACGATTGCCAGGAGCAGGAGAACGCCCTCCGGGTCACCGTCTACGTGCCCGGTGTGGACGCCGCCGGTGTGGAGATCACCACGCGCGGCCCCGATCTCCTCGTGAGTGCCCGCAAGAGCCACTTCGTCCGGGTCAACTTCGGCGCCCTGAATCTCGAAGGTGTGCAGCGCGACTACCTGCTCAGCCTGCGGCTCGGCCGCAATCTGGACTACACCGCCCTGCAGGCCGAAATCCGGGAGGGTGTGCTCACGCTCACCATCCCCAAGAAACAGCCCGCCGCCTTCCCCTCACGGGAGTCACTGTCCTACGTGGCCTGAGTAGTGGGCATCACGTTGAGCCACCCGTCCGCCGCAAGGCGGGCGGGCTTTTTTGTGATTTTTTCAAAAAATCCGCCAGTTTCGTGTCGCCAATCCGATGATACCGGGGTGTATTAAAACTCCCCCACTTAGACCCCATGATCCAGCAAACCCATACCCTCCCCCCCAAGCCCGCCGTTTCCTTTGATGCCTCCACGCACTTTGATGTGCTTTGGGGCAAGCCTGTCTTCCGCGCTCCCGACCTGCCCGAGCGTGTCAGCATGCCCGCCTCGATTCCCTTCACCGCACTACGCGTCACCGAGACCCGCCGCTCGGCCAAATAGAAAACCCCGCAGTCACCCGCGAGGTTTGGTCCCGTCTCTTTTCACGCGCCGTGTTGTTCACGGCGCGTTTTTTTATTTCTTGAAGAGCGCGAAGACTTTTTGCGCGAGCTGATTGTCCTTTAAGAGCGCGGGATTCGCACGCGCCGCCGCCTCCCCCTTGCCGATCAGCGCAAAGCTCTGTGCGAGCACCTGGTCGCAGATATAACCATCGAGATCGCTCACCGCCTTGCTGCCGCCGAAGCCGGCCAGCGGCCCCGCCAGCGCGAGCATCTCCTGGCCCTTGGTGGCCAAACCAGACGACGCGGTCGCCTGCTTCACCAACGGCAGCAATTTTGCCCGCAGGGACGCTCCGGCGGTCTTCTGCAAATACGTCGTGGCCGCATTCGGGCCGCCCGCCAGCAACGCCTTCGCATCGGCGATGTTGAGGTCCTTGAGCGCACCCTGGATCAGGCCGCCCGCCTGCGGGGAAACCTTGGCGACAGCGGAAGAGAAAGCATCACTGAAACCGGTCGCGGTCGCCGCATTGTCGGTCTTGCTCAGCGCCGCCTGAATCTTAGCCAGCGCGGACGGTGCCTTCACAGTAAGATCACCCGATCCGAGAGCCTGGGTGATGATGGAACCGAGGCCGGACTTCAGCCCATCGGTCAGTTGCTGGGTGGAAAACGTCGCCGGGGCGACGGCCGGCGTCGCTGCGGTCTCGGCGTGAAGAGCGAACGGTGCGATCAAGATCGCCGAACCAAACAGGGCGGAACGAAGGAGGGATTTCATGCGAAGCTCAACGTGGCGGTCCGCACGACCGCCGGCAAGCCTCCGCCGCTCAACTCTCCTTCACCAACCAGCGCAACTCCGCCCGCCCGCCGTGATCCTGCGCCAGCATCTCGGTCATCCATGTCAGGCAGGGCGTTAGTTCCTTGTCGACTTGGTAGGGCGGGTTGATGACCACGAGCCCGCAGCCCTTCATCTTCATCGGATGCGTAGGCCCGACCACCGTCAGCTCCAATGCGAAGGTCGCCGGTAATGCGAGCGCGGCAAGATCCGCGAAAAACGCGTCCACCCTAGCCCGCTCCGTGAGCGGATACCACACTGCGATCGTGGCGGCCGGCGCGCGCTTCAACGCATCGGCCACGGCCCTGGTTATCTGCGAGAACTCGTCCTGCGATTCGAACGGCGGATCGATCAACACCAGCGCGCGTTTCTCCGGTGCCGGCAACTGGCCGCGCAACCCCGCGTAGCCGTCGGCCGACTGGATGCCCACGTGGCTCGACCGCGCAAATTCGACGCGCAACGCCCCGGCTTCGTCATGCTGTTTTTCAAACAGCGCCAGCCGGTCCTGCGGACGCGCCAGTGCGCGCACCAAGCGCGGCGAGCCCGGGTAAAATCGCGGTGCCGCCGTCAGGTTGCCGTGCTTGTGATCGTAGGCCTTCACTTGCGCGAGGTAGTCCGCCAGCAGTTCGGGCAAGCGCGTGCGGTTCCACAGGCGGCCGATGCCCTCGGGCCACTCGGGCTTGCGTTCGAGCGTGTCGCCACGAGCCGCCGAGGCGAGGTCGTAGCGACCGCGGCCGGCGTGCGTATCGACGTAAAGAAAACCGCGTTCCTTGCGCTGCATCGCGCGCACGATGCGCACGAGCACTGCATGTTTCATCACGTCGGCAAAGTTGCCCGCGTGGTAGTGGTGGCGGTAGTTCACGCGACGGAAGCGACGGGCACCTTGACTACGGTCTTGCGCACCAGCGCTGGGGGCGTGCCGGCCGCCAGCGAAGGCTTGTGCGCATCGACCGGATAAAACACCGCGAGCTCACCGGTGCGCATGCGCAACACCGAGCCGTCCGCGTATCCATTAAAAAACAACAGATCCTTCGCCGGCGTGAGATCCTCCGCGATCGTGAGGCGCGACACATCGGTCACCTCCATCAACTCGTCGCCGGTCACGATCACCTGCACGTCGATATAAACACGATGCGCCTCCCACCGGCCCTCGGCCGGGGGCTTGGCGGTGTAGGCCTGCTCCAGGGCAAACACCCCGTCGCCCAGCTCGACGCGCTCCGTCTCGCCGACCGGCACGGCCAGCAGCCGTTGGTGGGCGGGGGAGCCGGGAAGAAGCATTTCCTCCACATAGGCCAGCGTCCGTTGAAACGAAGGACTACCGGCGAGTTGAGTGCGAACGGTGGCAAGCGAGCCAAAGAGGGCCATGGTGCGCCGACTCCAACGCGCCTCACTGCGAGCTGGCAAGAGCCGAACGATGGAGCGGCCTACTTTCCTGGTTTTCCACCCGTCACCGGCGGAACGGCAAAGAGCCCCGGGGACAGTTCGGGGTTCGGTTCCATGTGTTCGATCACGGTTTCACGCAGACGCTTCCCGTTCTGGGAAATCACCAGCCGATGAGGGATCATCACTCCGGCCACCGGTTTGAAATCGCTGTAATCCGTCCGCACGATCGCCTCGGCACCGCCACTCGGGCGCACAACATCGCGCCGCACGATCATATACGTCTCCGGATCCAGATAAACATAGGAGAGCGAAATGAAATTCAGGGTCACCACCACCTTGAGCAAACTGCGGCCCTCCACTTCGACTTCGCCGACGTAATCGAGCGACGTTTTCCGGTCCGCACCGGCCAGCAGTGGATCGTCAAACTCGGCTTCGGACTTGAAGGCATCGGCCGCCTCTCCGCTCAGGAGCGTGATGCGTTTCGTCTGTGAATCCCCCGTCCAAGGATCCGATTTTCCATCCCAACCCTGCACGATGATCCGGGTGCCGGAGTTGACTTCGATACGGATCAAGTCCGGACGGGCCGCCCAAAGGGTAAACTTCAAATTTCCGCTTTCACCGGTCGTGACGCCCGTCGCCTTGAACGATTTCAACGCATTGACCTGCTCTTGCCCGCCACTCGCCTCGACATGGATGCGGGCAAGGTCGCGCGCGAAATCCGCACGCACCAGCGTGGTAAGAGCGCATACGAACAGCAGCCAACGCAGAGGATAACCCATGCGGCGTATACAACCATCCGCACGCGCCATCTCAAGCCCGCAGGCGTTTCCGCTGGCGCCGCGCACCGGTCCGGTTACTTGTTGCGGCTATGGCAATGGAGTTCGGCTGGTGGGACAAGAGCCCCGAAGAGGGTAAATTTCAGATCCTTGTGCGCATTCATGGCGGAAAAGCCGAATGGACGCGTCACCAAGGACACCACACCGGCTGGGATCCCCACACCCCGGATGCTGGTGATTGGGACAAGCTCATCGGCGAGGCCAACCGCCGCGTTCCCCGCCGTCTGATCTCACCCAAACAATTCGCCGAAATCGAAGCCCTGCGCACCAAGGCGCTTCGTTAGCGTTTCCTTAAAAATGCAGCACCGGCACGTGTTCATCACCGGCGGTTCCAGCGGCATCGGCCTCGCCCTCGCCCGCCAAGCCGCCGCCGTCGGCGCCCGCTTGAGCCTGGTCGGACGCGATCCCGCCAAACTCGCCGCCGCCGCCGCGTCTGTGCGGTCCACCGCCCCCGACGCACCGGAGATCGTCACCGTCTCCGCCGATGTCTCCGTCGAATCCGACGTGCTCGCTGCGGTGAAAACCGCCGAAGCAGTGCATGGCCCGGTGGACGTGCTCATCACTTCGGCCGGCGTCTCCCGCCCCGGATATTTTGAAGAACTACCGGTGCAGGTTTTCGAGCGAACGATGGCCGTGAATTATTTCGGCAGCCTCTACGCGGTGAAAGCCGTGGTGCCCGGCATGCGCGCACGCGGCCGCGGCAACATCGTGCTGATTTCCTCTGGCGCGGGCCTGGTCGGGCTCTTCGGCTACACCGCCTACGCCCCCAGCAAATTCGCGTTGCGCGGCCTCGCCGAATCGCTCCGCGGCGAACTCAAGCCGGCCGGCGTCACCGTGACCATCGTCTACCCGCCCGACACCGACACCCCGCAGCTCGCCGAAGAAAATCTCACGAAGCCGGCCGAGACGAAAGCGCTGACCGCCGCCGCCGGCCTGTGGACGGCCGACGCGGTGGCCCGAGTCACGCTCGCCGGGGTTGCTCGCGGACGATTCTCGGTGACGCCCGGATTCCAACTCACCGCACTGAGATGGTTGCACAGTATGATCGCCCCGCTCTTGCACTGGAGCTTCGACCGCACCGCCGACCGAGCTCGCCCGGAATGATCGTAGCATTGTATTAGAAACACCGATTCCCCCCATTGTCTGCCCGACATTGGTTGGCTGAACTCCGATTTGGTCACCTTGCAACGGCCCTCCCGGACGCCTAATTTCCGCTTCTCTCGCTCGACCCAAAATTCTCATCCCCTTAGAGGCGAACTTATTTACGCGCATCCTCATTGGCTGCCCGACATGGATTCGAACCATGACTAGGTGAGTCAAAGTCACCTGTGCTGCCATTACACCATCAGGCAATGAGGAAGGGGCAATTTGCTCCGCGCCGCCCATGCGTCAAGGCCTGAGATTTACGAAGCGGGAGCCCTGCCTTGACTCTCACCGCCCTGCTTCCGATTGGTATTCCTTTGTTTGACTCGTTTCGCGCCTCATGACGACCTCCGCCTCAACACCCACTTCCGCTCTCTCTCAACCGCCCGTTCGCGTCGGCATTATTGGACTCGGAGGTTATGCCGGGGCCCATCATGAGAGCCTGATTAAATTAGAGGCCCTCAACCAAGCCCGCCTCATCTGCACCTGCGATCCGCAGTCCCAGGCCTTTGCCCCCCAGCAGGAGTCACGCGGGTTCGCCCGTCGCGGCGTCAAGGTCTTCACCGATTACCGCGAAATGCTCGACGCCTGCGGTCATGAACTCGACATGCTCGTCGTCCCCACGCCGATTCCCCTCCACGCCGAGATGCACCGAGCCGGCGTCGAACGCGGCATCGCCGTCTACCTCGAAAAACCGCCGACCCTCGATCACCGGGAACTCGAGCAGATGATCCTCACCGACCATGCCGCCAAAAAAACCACGCTCGTCGGCTTTAATTTCATTATCGAGCGCGCCCGCCTCGCCCTGAAACAACGCATCCTCAACGGTGAATTCGGCCCCTTGCTCGAAGCCCGCCTCCTCGCCCGGTGGCCGCGTCCCGCCAGCTATTTCTCCCGCAACAACTGGGGTGGCCGCCTCCTCGGCCCAAATGGCAGCGTCATCCTCGACTCCTGCTTCGGCAACGCCATGGCCCACTTTGTCCACAACCTCCTGTTCTGGGCCGGCTCCCGCCAGCTCATGACCTGGGGCCAGACTGAAACCGTTCGCGCCGAACTCTACCGCGCCCATGCCATCGAAGGTGCCGACACCTTCTTCGTGGAATCCCGCACTACTGATGGCGTCATCCTGCGCTTCGCCCTCACCCACGCCTGCGACGGACATCATTCCCACTCCGAAACCCTCGTCTGCGAAAAAGCCACCATCCACTATATCGTCGGCGGCCAAGCCGAGATCCGCTGGAATGACGGCCGCGTCGAGCCGGTGAGCATCGACCCGTTCAACGCACTGATTTCGAACCACATCGATTACTACAACTACCTGCGTGGCGTGACCTCCCGCCCGGCCACCACCCTCGTCGACTCCCGTCCCTTCGTGGTCCTGAACAACCTCGTTTACATCTCCAGCAACGAGATCACCACATTCCCCGCCGGCAGCGTCACCTCGGCCATCCATCCTCAGGATGCCCAAACTTACCTCTCCGTCGCCGGACTAACCTCCGCCCTCGACGATTTCCTGGCCCACGGTCGCTGGCCCGGCGCAACCCTCGGCTGGCGCACCGGTTCACCCGCCTCGTCGGTCACCCCGGCCGACCTGCCCCGCTTCATTCCCACGCTCCAAAGCCTCGTCGCCCGTTAAGACCGGCCCCACCCGCAAAAAACGGGTGGACAACCCTGCGTTCACCGCGTCTCGTCTCCCCATCATGTCGCAGTCGCCCGATTCCCAATCGCCCGATATCAAGCTCGGTAAACTCACCTCGCCCGCCAGCTTGGCGTGCGACGCCGTGCTCGTCATCGCCTTCTTCCTTTACCTGTTCAGCCTCGTGAAGAGCCACGTGCCCTCCAACGACCCCAACATGATTCTCCTCTGGGGCGGGCTCGCCGCTGGCTGCATGAGCGGTGTCTTTTGGCTCGCCGTGCAGATGTTCCGCGTCGTGTTCAAGGCCCAGCGCCTGGCCGCAAAGCAGAAGCACTGAACCGTCCGCTCGGTCACGGGTCCTTCTTTTTTCGTGGCCGATCAAAACACACCCCTGCGCACGTCCTCCGCTGTGGAGGACTACCTTGAGCGCATCAGCGAACTCATCAAAAAGAAGGGTTATGCCCGCGTGGTGGACATCGCCGCCGAGCTAAAAATCTCCCAGGCCAGCGTCACCACCATGGTGCAACGTCTCGATGCCGAGGGACTCGTCAAATACGAGAAATACCGCGGCATGGTCCTCACCAGCGCCGGCGAAGAAGTCGCCGCCCGCATCGCGCACCGCCACGAGTTGCTCACCAATTTCCTCACACTGCTCGGCCTCGAAAAAGAGGTCGTCGACCACGACGTCGAAGGCATGGAACACCACGTGAGCGCCGAGACCTTCGAGGTCCTCGAAAAGCTCAACCGCTACATCGAGGCCCACCCCGAAGTGCTGGCCGCGATCAAGAAGTAAGGGAAGTGGCACGGGCTTCCAGCCCGTGAGGATTGAGACCCCTGATCATGAACAGGCCCCCCAATGCCGCCCCACCCACCCCGGCTTTACGCCCTTTGCGATCTTCTGTGAAAAACTCCGCGATCACACGTCGATCGCCAGCGCGCGCTTCTTCTCCACGCGGGCGCCCGCGATGATCGCCAGCTCAAACAACACGTAAAGCGGTGCGGCAAACATCGTCTGCGTGAACGGGTCCGGCGTCGGTGTCACCACCGCAGCGATGATGAAAATCACCACGATGGCGTGACGGCGGTATTTGCGCAGCGTCGCCACCTCAAGAAAACCCAGATATACCGCCAGCACGATCAGCAGCGGAAATTCAAACGACGCGCCCACGCCCATCACCAGCCACAACAACAGGCTGTAGTAGCTCGCCGGCGTCCACCGCATCACATAACCGAAAATATCGTTGATCTGCACCGCCACCCGCAGCGTGCTCGGCACCAGCAGGAAAAAACTGAAACTCGCGCCCATGATGAACAGCGCCAGCGCCGTTCCGCACACCGGCAGCACCGCCTTGAGTTCCTTTTTAGAAAGCGCGGGCGCGACGAATTGCCCGACAAAAAACAGGATAAACGGCGCCGCCAGCATGATGCCGCCCATCATGCACATTTGAATGATGACCGAAAACCCCTCCATCGGGGCATTGGTGCCCAGCTCGAGAACCATCTTCGGGTTTTCCGTCTGCACCACATGCAACGGCCACAGCAGCACGTCGTTGAACTCCTTGAGGAAAAAACCGATCAACGAGGCAAACACCACAAAGGCGATCGCGCACTTCACCAACGTGCCGCGCAACTCGTCGAGATGGTCGAGGAAACCCATCGGCTTCGCTTCCGGCGGGATTTCGTCGTCCGTATAGGTGTCGTCTGACTGGTTGCGGGCGCTCACGATGGGTTAAAGGAAGCGCGATGTTGCGAACTTTTCCCCCGAACGGAAGCGAGGAATCACCGACAACCCCTCCTTACCACCCGCTTAACACTTCTTACTTCATCCTTTCCGCCCCCTCCACCGTTGACAGCCCCGCCCTGTATTCTATCTCCTCTACCTTTCCGCGCCCCGCGTGAACCGTTCGTTTTTCCCAACCACAAACCCTGATTATGGCCGCTAAAAAATCCGCCAAGAAACCCGCCGCGAAGGTCTCCAAGCCTTCCGTCAAAAAATCCGCTCCTGCCGTCAAAGCCGGCAAGGGCACCAAATACGTTTACACGTGGGGCAATGCCAAGGCCGACGGTAACGGCTCCATGAAGGCCCTCCTCGGAGGCAAGGGTGCCAACCTCGCCGAGATGACCCGCATCGGTCTCCCCGTGCCTCCCGGCTTCACCATCACCACCGAGGTCTGCACCTACTACTACGCCAACAAGAAGACCTACCCGGCCGTTCTCCAGGCGCAGATGGAAGCCGGCGTGAAGAACATGGAGAAGATCATGGGCACCACCTTCGGTGCCAAGACCGGCATGCCCCTCCTCGTGGCCGTGCGCTCCGGTGCCCGCGATTCCATGCCCGGCATGATGGACACCATCCTCAACCTCGGCCTTAACGACGAGACCGTCGTCGCCCTTGAGCAGACCACCGGCAACGCCCGCTTCGCCTACGACTGCTACCGCCGCTTCATCCAGATGTATGGCGACGTCGTCATGGGCGTTCAGAAGCGCGAAGGCGAAGACCACGATCCCTTCGAGCACACGATCCACACTTTCAAGCACGAGACCTACCATCGTGACATCATCGACTCCGAGCTCACCGCCGCCGACCAGCAGGAGCTCATCAAGCGCTTCAAGGCCCTCGTCAAAGAGCGCACCGGAAAAGCCTTCCCGAACAACGCCTGGGACCAGCTCCGTGGAGCTGCCGGCGCCGTCTTCGGCTCCTGGATGAACGACCGCGCCTGCGTCTATCGCCGCAAGTATAACATCCCCACCGAATGGGGCACAGCCGTCAACGTTCAGGCCATGGTCTTCGGCAACACCGGCGAGACCTCCGGCTCCGGCGTTGCCTTCACCCGCAATCCCGCCAACGGCACCAACGAATTCTACGGTGAATTCCTCGTCAACGCCCAGGGCGAAGACGTCGTCGCCGGCGTCCGCACCCCCGAGCCCGTGCTCAAGCTCAAGGACGTCATGCCCAAGAGCTACGCCGAACTCCTCAAGGTCCGCGCCACCCTCGAAAAACACTTCAAGGATGTGCAGGACGTCGAGTTCACCATTCAGGAAGGCAAGCTGTTCATGCTCCAGACGCGCAACGGCAAGCGCACCGCCGCCGCCGGCCTGAAGTTCGCCGCCGACATGGTCAAGGAGAAGCTCATCGACTGGGAAACCGCCGTTCTCCGCAACCCGGCCGACCAGCTCGAACAGCTCCTCGCCCCCATCTTCGATCTCTCCGAGGTCAAGAAAGCCGCTGTCATCGCCACCGGCCTCCCCGCCGGCCCCGGCGCCGCCACCGGCAAGATCTACTTCAACGCCGACCGCGCCGTCCACGCCGCCGCCAAAGGCGAAAAGGTCCTCCTCGTCCGCGTCGAAACCTCCCCTGAAGATCTCCGCGGCATGATCGCCGCCGAAGGCATCCTCACCGCCCGCGGTGGTGTGTCCTCGCACGCCGCCCTCGTTGCCCGCCAGATGGGCAAAGTCTGCGTCTGCGGTGCCGCCGCCGTCACCATCGATTACGATGCCAAGGTCGCCACCATCGACGGCCAGTCCTTCAAGGAAGGCGACTTCCTCTCGATCGACGGCACCTCCGGCCTCGTTTACGCAGGCCAGATCAAGACCGCTCCTTCCGAGATCATCGCCGGCCTCATCCATAACGACGAAGAGTCCAAGAAGACCGAGAAGTATAAGAACTACGTGCAGCTCATGAAGTGGTGCGCCCAGGCCACCAAGCTCACCGTCCGCACCAATGCTGACACGCCCAAGCAGGCCTCCGAGGCCATCGCCTTCGGTGCCGTCGGTATCGGCCTCGTCCGCACCGAGCACATGTTCTTCGAAGGCGACCGCATCGACGCCATGCGCGAGATGATCCTCGCCGACAACCTCGCCGACCGCGAGACCGCCCTCGCCAAACTCCTCCCCTACCAGCGCGACGACTTCTTCGGAATCTTCAAGGCGCTCAAGGGCTTCCCCGCCACGATCCGCTTCCTCGATCCGCCCCTGCACGAGTTCCTCCCGAACTCCAAGGAGCAGCAGATGGATCTCTCCCGGAAGCTCGGCATCAACGTCGAGAAGATCATGCACCGCGTGCACGAGCTCCACGAGTTCAACCCCATGCTCGGTTTCCGCGGCTGCCGTCTCGGCATCAAGTTCCCGGAAATCACCCGCATGCAGGCCCGCGCCGTTCTCGAAGCCGCTGCTGATGCGACCAAGGCCGGCTTCAAGGCCAAGCCCGAGATCATGATCCCGCTCGTCGGCTTCAAGAAGGAGCTCGATCTCCAGGTCGCCATCGTCCACGAGGTCGCCGCCCTGGTTCAGAAGGAGAAGAAGGTGAAGATCAGCTACTCCGTCGGCACCATGATCGAGATCCCGCGCGGTGCCCTCACCGCCGACGAAATCGCGCAGACCGCCGAGTTCTTCAGCTTCGGCACGAACGACCTCACGCAGACCTGCCTCGGCATGTCCCGTGACGACTCCGGCAGCTTCCTGGGTGCCTACACCGAAAACGAGATCGTGAAGAAGAACCCCTTCGCCTCGATCGACCAGACCGGTGTCGGCCAGCTCGTGCAGATCGCCGCCGAGAAGGGCAACAAGACCCGCCCTGGCATCAAGCTTGGCATCTGCGGTGAGCACGGTGGTGATCCGGATTCCGTCAAGTTCTGCCATAAGGTGGGCCTGACGTATGTCTCCTGCTCGCCCTACCGCGTCCCCGTCGCCCGCCTCGCCGCCGCCCAGGCTGCCATCGAGGAAAAGCGCTCCAACGCCAAGAAGAAGTAATCCGAGTGGGAGCGAGCTTGCTCGCGATTCCTTAACTCCTCCCAAGCCCCGCGCCCTCACCGGCGCGGGGCTTTTTATGCACTTTCTCATATCGGAGCGCACCAGCGCCCCGATCCCGGCGTGTCCAGTATTGCCCACAAAGCTTGGCAACAAACGACCTAGTAAACTGCTCCGACAGCCCAAGTTAAATTCAACGCCAATAGCACGACCTAAGCCGACAGGATGGCGTGAATAGTTCGTTAACTTCCCAACAAGGACTGATTTGGTATGTCCCGTGACGACTCACGAACCAAGGGAACTGCCCGCGCTTGGATCGCCTCTCCTGAAAAATGAGCAACCTTTATTATGAGGCCAAGACATGGTCAAACCGACACGCCACCTGGCACTTGCCGGACGCTGAGGCCGCCATCAATGACGATGCGGGCACGAAATTCCCGGGTGTCACCGGATTCCAGATACATCAGTCCGGTGACCTCCGGAGGCCGGACGAGATTAGGGGCGTTGACCATCCAGGTCATGGGTTCGAGGCAGAGACAGTCCGGTTCATCGGGCGGCGTCCAGAGGAACCAGTGCCTGAAGTCTTCGCCGATTTCATAGGCGACGCGGAGATCTTCCTCGGGGAACTCAATGACGGCGCCCCGAAAAAAGCCCGCACCAGTCGCTTCTGTAGTGAGAGGAACATGACAACTGAGCGGTGCCCCGGTGATCGGAGACGAGGACGCGAACGGACCGCCGCCGGTTCCCAGGGGGAATGGAATTTTCCGGCCTGTGGGGAGCCGCGAGTCGGGGTCGAGTTCCCAGGCATCCCGCGCGGCGGTGATGCGAAGCCGGGCACCGGCGGACACGGGGACGTGGAAGGCCGTGTGGAATCCGAGTCCGTAGGGCTGGGGCGAGTCGCCAGCCTTGTCGAGGTTTTGCAGGCGCACGGTCTGGCGGACTTCGTTCGGGAAAAACTCATGGCTGAGTTCAATGCGAAAGCGGTGTGGATAACCCGTGTAGGTGGCGTGCTCCGGGGTGTGGGTGAACGTGAGCGTGACCCGGTCCGGAGCGGCGGAGTTGTTGGTCTCGGTGACGAAGGTCCAGGGCTGATTAAGGGTGATGCCGTGGATGTGATTGCGGCGCGCAGGCTCGTTGAGCGGGAGAGCATAGTGGTGCCCGTGCCAAAAAAAGCGGCCGTCGGCCACGCGGTTGGGCGGGAAAAGCAGCGGAATGCCATACCGCTCGGGCTGGCGTTGAAGATGTTCGGGAGTCGCCGGGTGATGAAGGATATCGCGACTGGTGGGGAGATGTCGGAGCCGGATGAGTTGCCCGCCTTGCTCCGGGGTGAACTCTGCGTGCCAATGAGGCGTATCGAAGTGCCGGATCACGGATTTTTTTGCGCAGCGGTTGGCTGGATCAGCGCGGGGTGAACCGGAAGTCGTCGAAGGCGGAGCGGCCGGAGCTCTTGGATTGGGTGACCATGACACGAGCCGTGGAGGCGCGGGCCGGGGAACGCAGGAGGAGTCGGAAAGGGCGCCAATCCTGCCATAGTTCGGGGCCCGGGGCGGATTCGGTCACGGCCAGGCTATGGGCGGCGGCGTCGAACCACTCGACGGTGATACGCACGTTGGCGGTGTTTTCAAGACGGAGGCGAAGGGCGAGCTGGTAGTCGGCGTCGCCTGTTACGGGAAACGGATCGCTGGCCCAGCCGGTGTCGTGGCCGAGGGAATTGGCAATGGAGAGGGAGTGGCTGCCATCGTAAGGCATGCGGGTTTCGAGTTCGAGCAGGGCTTGCTCGGGGTTGAGCCGGTGCCAGGAGGATGGAGCCGGTGGAGTCGCACCGGGGGCGAGGTCTTCCACGGAGCCGTTGGCAATGAGATTGGTCGGCAGGGGTGCGGAGAGCGTGCAGTCACGAAAGACGATTTGGTGGCAAATGCTGGCTCCGGCTCCGGGGATGGCGTCGACCCGGGTTCTGCGCAGGAAGGCGATACGCGCGCTGGAAGCGTTGGCGGGAGCCGAGGCTTGGAGAGCGAGGAGGAGGTTGTGTTCGCGACCGTTGAGCGGGGAACTGGTGGCGCGCTTTATTTCCCGGCCGGAGGAGTCCAGCCAGAGTATGGCCAGGTGGGTGTTCCCTAGGGCATCGTCCAGGGAAAGGAGGGCGGAGAGCTCGTAGTGGTTGCTTGGATGCACGGGGAAACTTGCCCGTGTCTGCCATCCGGCCCCGGCCGGGGAGGGAACGGGAATGACGAGGCCGTCATCGCCACCTGCTGCAGTATCCGGGAGATCAACGGGGAGCCAGACGTGGGAGGCACGAGGGAGAATGTTCCACTCGCGGTCATCCACGACCGGGGCGGCGCTGGGGGGATGACGTGAGGTGTCGACCTGCACGGGCGGGAGACGGGGAATATCCGATCCGGGGAACGGAACAAGCGGGGCGATAGCGACTGGGGGAGCGGCCCGGGGCGGTTCCGTGGAGGCGGAGGGCACTGCCGGAGAGAGGGAGAAATGATCGAACCAACTGGATCCTGATTCAGTGCGATATTTGCGGCCTGCGGTGACCCGGAAGGAGGCGGCGGTTGACGGGGCGGTGGCGGTGAGGGTTACCAATGTCCAGTCATGGGTGCCGTTGACGGAAGGCGAGCGGTCGGTCTTGAGCCATTTTCCCCGGGCGTCGAACCAAGAGAAGGCGATCTCATTGTCGCCCCAGGCGTCGGCGGTTTTGATCCAGCCGGTAAGCCGAAAGGTCTGGCCGGGAGCAGCGGGTATGCGGTCCTCGGTGATCCAGATGGAGCCGGATACGGAGCCGGTGGCCGAGGAGTCGATGCGAAGTGAGCGACCGCCATCTTTGGCAACCGTGGTGTCCCAAATACCGTCGGCGTCGGCAGGGCTCTTGACCCAACCGAGAGGAGCGTCGGAACGAACGGGATCGGGAATCTCGAAAGAGGGGTTGGGAAGAACCTCCGGCAGCGCAATGAGCGGCGTAAGGAGGACAAACGTGAGAAAGGTGGAGTAAAGGTATCGCATCGTCATGGCGTATTCTGAGTGACGGGAAGAGGAGGAGCAGGGTCAGTTTTCAGGACCGAACAAGACGGCCCGAACCTCGTAGGGCTGCATCGGGAATGTGAGGTTGGCGGATGTATCTGGTCTCGCGGAGGCATCCCATGAAAGTGGCCCGGCGGAGAGCAGCGGGACGTTGGAGGCGACCGGATCGATGTATCTCACATACGGATACGTCTTGTCGTTGAGGATCATGGTGGAGGGCCGTGGGAGCGAACGCGAGTGCTCGGGAGACGCGAGGGTCAGAGTGACATCGACGGGGTGGGCGTTCTTGTTGATAAGAATGAGGGTGAGGCTGCCGTCATCCCGGCGGGCGGCGAAAGCTTCAACGGTGTCGGTGTCGGAGGAGGTGCCGATGAGCTGGCCGCGCAGGTATTGACGGTAGAGCCAGAGTGCGTGCCACACGGGATAGACGACGGTGCGTCCGCTTTCTTCCCACATGGAGCCAAAGCCCCCGTTGAGGGTGAAATAACAAACGGAGTCGCCGCCAGCCGCGAGGTAGTGACCGAGGACGCTGGCCGTCCACGCGGCTCCGAACTGGGTGCGTATACGGGGATCGGTCCCTTCGTGGTAGCGCCAGCTGGTGTTCGTTTCGGTGAGGATGACGGGGAGGCGGCGGCCGGGAGAAAATTCCTCGACGAGCGCACGGTAGCGGCGTGCGATGTCGCCGAAGTGCGCGGTGCCGGCCATAATGTAGGTGTCGGGGGTGTCGAAGGGCTCCGAGTATCCATATTGGTGATATGAAACGAAGTCGACCTGGCCGGGGAGCGCCCGGAGAAGTTCGCCGGCCCAACCAGGATTAGGGCCTGCGGTGACGGGGCCGCCGACGTGAATGCGCGGCTCGATCTCACGCAGGCGACGGACCACGGTTTGGTAAACTTTTATGTAGTAGGCATAGGACCAGTCATGGAGCTCGACTTCGTTGCCAAACTCCCACCAGAGGACGGGGTTTCCCTGCCAAGGGCCCGTGGTGTAGTGGCGCACGATCTCCGCGCAGTGTTCGGCATAGGCATCCAGATCGAAGGGCTTACGGAAGCGGGTCGCCTCGGCGTAGGTGGGGGCTGAGGCAAAAAACCAAGCGGGAGGAAACGAGATACAGATCATGGGCTCCGCTCCAAAGGAATCGGCGGCGGCGATGATGCGATCAAGCTGGGTGAAGTCCCATACGCCTTCGGCTGGCGAGGGTTCGGCCATGTGGGTCTGAATGCGATAGAAGGGCCGAGGCGGAAGGCCGGTGGCGGAGTCGGGCCGGTCGGCGTGCCCGGCACCGAGGAGAACTCGCGAAGGTGCCTGGTAGTTGGGCGCCGTGGATGAACCGTTCCCGACGGAAACCAGCGCGGCTGGGATGGGGCGCAGCGCAGGGGTGCCGGGATCAAGGCCAATATGGGCGCTGGTCACGGTGGCGGTGATTATGGCTGCTTTCTCGCGTTGGGCGAGCTCTCGAACCATCGTCCCGGAAGACGCGTTGCCAGGCAGCACGAGGGTGGCTGCAACGATGATGGGAACGGCGGTGCCGTCGGCGGAAATGAACTTGATATCGGCGATGGTTTTTTCGGGGTAAGGGTTGATCCAGCCGAAACGGTAGAGTCCGACGGAAGCGGCGCCGTTGAAGTGCTCGCCAACGACGTCGCCGAGCGGGAGGCTTCGAGGGTTCCACCAGCCGGCCAGGTGACGACCGAAGACGAAGGCGGATTCGCTGTAACGGAGGTCTTCCTTGTAGGTGACGACAAGGCGGATCACGTCCTCATCGATGGCCGCTTCCCAGGCGCAGGTGCCCGCGACATAGATGGCGGAAGCCCTCGCATTGACGGGGATTGCCGGGGTTTCAAGAGGTAGCCAAGGGCGAGGCTTGCCACGCAAGACGATGCATGAGGTGCCAGGGTTTTTGAGATTGCCGGCGGGGTCGATGATGTCGAAGGGCATGCCGCCCCAGGTCTGAAGGCCGACGGGCATGTGCCGCATGTCGTTGGCCGGACCTTGGTCGGTCCAGCCGCCCCGGCGATCATTGGCCACGTCGTCGGCAAAGGCCATGTTGGCGGCAGAGCGCAGGTCGATGGAGCGGAAGCCGTCGGACGAAGCAGTTGCGGCGAGTTGGACGGAAACGACGAAAGGGAGCAGCAGGAGCGTGGAAAGGCGCATGACAAAAGGGAGACGGGATGAGGTCGGGGGACATTCGGCACTCATCGACAATGGCTTTCTCCCCTTCCGGCGATTCTACCGGAATGAGAGAGAGAGGGGAAATGCGAACCGGGGATTCAGCGACGGCTGCGCCGGAAAGCGACAAGGCCAAGGGCACCCAAGCCGGACAGCATCGCCGCCATGGCGGGTTCTGGAATCGGGGAAATATAGCTAAGGCGAATGTCGTTGATCTGCGTGGGCGTCAGGAGGCTGTCATAGACGCGGAGATCATCGAGGCCTCCGTCAAAGATGGTCGTTTCGCTGGTTATGTTTCCGACGAAAAAGGTGGCCGCGCCGCCCAGTGTGATGGTGCCGGGACTCGCGGCGGCGTCTGCAACCGTCCCCATGCCGATGCCGGTGCGAGAAACGGAGGATGAGGTGCTGCCATCCCCGCGATACAACTGTAAATTGGAAGAGTCGCCGGAGGCCGCGGTCTGTGCGGTGGAATTGGAACGGAGTGACGAAGTCCCGTCATAAGAGACGGCGATGAATGTCCATTCACCGGAGGTCAAGGCGGCTTCGGCGTTGAACAGGGTGGCGGCGGCTGCGCTGGTGGGGCCGTTGACGGTCACCTGAACCTTGCCACTCACCAATCGGATGGAAAACTGGTTCAGGGAATTTCTTGTGAAAGTAGAATCGGTGCCTGCGGCGAACACGGTCTGGTATCCGTTGAGATCCGAAGATTTCACCCAGAAAGTGACGGTAAACTGGTTAAGCGTGCCGACGTTGTTGGCCGTGCTGCCAAGCCATCGGGATGTGTAGGGGTCACTGCGGAAGCCCGTGTTCCCGGTGAGATCGAGGGCATTGTTGGTGATCTTAAATTCGGTGGGTTTGGTGCCGACTGCGTTAATGGTCGTAAAGGTGCCACCGCTGTTCGAGCCGGAATTGGTATAGTCGTCAAACTGGTAGCTATACAGAGGCGAGGGGGTGGATTGCGCGGTGGCGACGGCAGTTACGCCGAGCGAGAGCGCGGCGAGCAGCGGGAGATGGAGCAGGGGCCAGAGGCGATGGATTGTCATGTTCATGGCGTTTTTATTTTCCGTATGAGGGGTGGATTTTTTGGGGAGGCTTGGAAACGGGCGGTCTTAGCGACCGGTCCAAAAAAGGTATCTTGGCGAACCGGTGGCTCCCACGTTGTGGGGGATGCCGTCATCGGTGTCCGCGCTGGTGCGGCTTTCGACGTGGCCGTCGAGAAACACACAATTGGCTTTTCCGTCTTTGTCCGGATGGGCGGGCGTGGGGAGGATGCCGGAGGCGGGGATAAACATGATATTATAGGGAACGGTGCCGCCATTGTAGTTTCCGTCCGCGATTAACAGGGTGCGGGAAGGCGCAACAAATGCGCTTAACTTACGGTCTCCGCTTCCAATGTGGTTGTTGAAACCGTAGGTGCGGGCGAGCGGATCATTCACCACGCTTCGCTGGTTGGGGCAGCCGAGGATGTCGCTCCGCTTGTCGTTATTGACCAAGACAGACGGAATATAATCTCCAGCCAGCAAGGCACTGTTCCACTGGTTGTCCGGGTATGGAAAGGCGGGATTGCCCTGAATACTGGAGGGAGGGAGGAGACCGCGATGATCCTGGGCATACACGGCAACCGCGAGGTAGAGCTGGTGGAGGTTGGACTTGCAGGTGGTGTCTTGGGCGCTGGCCCGCGCGCGACCGACAACGGGAATAGTAATGGCCGTCAGGGCGCCGATGATCGCAATGACGGTCAGCAGCTCGACGAGGGTGAAGGCGGGGGAAACTTTTGTGGCGGGGTTCATTGTATGAGGAGCGATCAACACGAAGCGGGCCTCTGAATTCCAAGATGAAGACGGGGCAACGCTGTCCATTTTTGGCAACTTGAACCGAACAAAGTTCCGGTGGGTGCGCCAGTGGATTCACCGCCCTTTTTTGGCCATAAACTTGCCATTAAAGGACAATCCCCGAAATGATCACCCCATGAACAAGGTGATTTCGTTGGAGCCCACGGACTGGCAGAAATGCCGCATCGACCTGGCGATATTCCGGCAAGGGCCGCCCAGCGACCAAGGGCGCCATTCCGATCTTTCCATCGATCTGCTCACCGCCTGGCGCATGGATGCGGGAAGCGTTGCGGTCAGGACACCCAAGGCAGCATTCTCCGCCTCGGCCGGGGAGTGGCTTTTCCTGCCTGCAGGATCAAGGCGGCAGGATTTCAGCGAAGACGCGCGTGTCACGGTCTTCGGTTTCAGGATGTATTGGGAAAGCAACTATCGCCCGGCTCTGGATATTTCTCCGGGACTCCATGTCCGTCGGGCGGTTCAGCTGGATGCCGCCGTGCGATCCTTGCACACCCATCTCGGCGCGCCGTCCAGCTACACCTGGCACTCAAGGGGCCGCCGGCGTAATCTTGAGGACACGATGCTGATCGAGGGCGGCTTCCGCGTCTGGCTGGCCGGGGCGGTGCGGTTGTGGCGGCGTCACCTGCCGGATTTGGAGAACCAGAAGGAGGAGGATCCGCGCGTGCAAAGGGCACTGCTCTGGATTTCAGACCAGCCTGTGAATTTTCCATTGGCAGACATCGGCCCCGGGGCAAAGGAGGCGGGGGTGAGCCCGCGTCACCTATCCCGCCTTTTTCTTCAACACTATCATCAAACTCCGCATGCCTTCCATGAGCAGCGGCGATTGCAGCAGGCCCGGCAAGAACTGCTGGCACCGGGCTCGCGCATCAAATACGTGGCCGGCAAACTGGGGTTTCGCGATCTTTCCAAGTTTTCATCCTGGTTTCGTCGACTGGAGCAAATGTCGCCCCGCCAATACCGATCCCGCCGGCTCGATCCGGATGCGGAAACAAAGGAATAAGCTTGTCCTTAATAAGCAAGTTTTGGCCCGAAATAGGCACTGAATCTCGTTGCTGGAACATGGTGCCTAAAACACACACGGGAAGACATGCACTTCCTGTCTCCCTCCCCTTCCGTTCTTTCCTCAGCCACCTCCTCCGCCGGATGCACTCTGCGCAACGGCCATTTGGAACTCGTGCTTGCCGCCGATGGTCGCTTGCTCCGTCTGGTCAACCTGCACACGGGGAATAACTGCGCCGGTGGCGCCCACCTCTGGCGCACGTATTTGCAAGAGGACGCCGAACTGGATATCGAAATCTCACCGGCGACATTTCCCGCCGGGCAGCTTCCCCGCATTGTCCGCCATGCTTCCGACCGGGCCAGTATCAACTGGCCCATGCTCTGGCGCGATGGGCGGCCGGCGGCCATCGAAGTCGAAATCGGCATTTCGCTCCATGGAGGCGATGTCCGCTGGAGCATCCAACTCGCCAATCATCAGCCCGGTGTGATCCTTCGCGAAGTCCACTTCCCATTGATCGGCAACCTTCAGCTGGACCACGCTCCCGCCCTCATCACATCCCAGCTCGGGGGCGACCTGATTCCCGATCTCCGCGAGAAGCTTGTTTCCAAACCCAAGCTTTACGTTACCTCCGACCATCTCTTCAGCGCGTTCACTCTTGAGTATCCGCACACGACACACCTGAACGCCTTCACCTTCACCGGAGGCGACGAAGGCCTTTACTTTGGGTGCCACCGCCATCCGGTGGAGCCCACACTGCACCAGTTCCGGCATTATCCGGAAACGGCCGGGAGCGCCGCGCCCGGAGTCGAGGCCGGTTTTGTGCTTTTCCCTCATCTCGCCGAGGGCGAGGGCCGGTGGGCCTGTGCCGACTACGTGGTTTCCCCCTACTGCGGCACTTGGCACGTGGCGGCGCGCAAATACCGCGCTTGGGCGGACACATGGTTCCGGAAGCCCACTCCGCCGGCCTGGCTTCGCCGACTGAACGGTTGGCAGCGCATCATCCTGCAGCACCAGTATGGTATCCGTCATTACCGATACGAGGATTTGCCCGAAATCTATCGGGACGGCGCACGGGCGGGTATCAACACCTTCCTCATGTTCGGCTGGCACCGGGGGGGCATGGACAACAACTACCCCGACTACACCACCGATCCACGCCTGGGGACCGAGCAGGACCTGCGTCGTGGCATAGAGACCTTCAACCGCAACGGCGGCCATGTCATTCTCTACGCCAACGGCCGCCTCATTGACACTACCAGCGAATATTACCGGACGACAGGCCGTCGCATTTCGATCAAGGACGTTTACGGCAACGAAGTGCGGGACGCCTACAAATTCCAGGGCGCGGGCAATTTCAGTCTCACCGCCGCGCGCACGTTCGTCATGGCCTGTCCCTCGTCGCCCGAGTGGTTCGAGCTTTTGTGCCGCCTTGCGGACCAAGCTATCGACTGGCGGTGCCACTCCCTGTTTCTCGACCAGATGGGTGTTGCGGAATATCCCTGCTGCGACACCTCGCATGGTCATCCGCCGTTCTGGTCGGGCACCATGCAGCAAAAGGCCGACATCCTTCGCCGCCTGCGCGACTACATGCGCACGCGAGACCCCGAACTGGCCCTCGGCATCGAATGGCCCGCCGACATCACCGCGCAACACGCCGACTACGTGCACAACGCAGTCGGAGGAGCCTCCTTCATAGAGTGGTTCCGGTATATTTTCCCCGAGGTGATTATCACGGACCGGGGAATCCGCGACGACACCGATGTCGAATGGCATGTGAATCTCTCGGTGGTGAAGGGGCTCCGTTCCGACGTGGAGATCTACCGTTGCCGCAAGACCATCGCGGAGACCCCGCGTTACGAGGCCTGGCTCCTGCAGGTGAACGTGCTCCGACAAAAATATGCCGACCTGTTGCTCGAAGGGCGCTACGTCGACACGGAAGGCTTTGTGAACAGCAACCTCGCCGTCACCGCACGTGCCTTCCTCGGAAGCACCGCCGCGGGCAATGACGGTGGTTTATTGATCGTCGCGACACAGCGACATACCGATATGGATACAGTCCGATTCACCGTTCCCGGTCGCGAATTGGAGTCTTGGGACGGCATCGTTCCAGCCGGGAATGGGCAGACCAAAGAGGTCGAAGTCGCCTACACTTCGGGAGGTGCCGAGGTGGACGTGAAAATCCCGCGAGAAGGGCTGGTGATTCTGCGCTTCTCCTCTTGTGCGTAATCGTAGATTCCCGGGTGACCACCCTCCGTCTTCGCGGTGGTCCCCCTTGGATGTTTGAGGTGGCAGAGAAGCCACGGAGCCCGGCCGCGTTTTGTTAGTCTTTGTGCCATGGTCGACGTGGTCAGCCTGTCGTTTCCGTTCTTGGTCACCGCCCTCACTCAGGCGACCTCGACATGTCCCGTGACGACTCCGGCAGCTTCCTCGGCGCCTACACCGAAAACGAGATCATGAAGAAGAACCCCTTCGCCTCGATCGATCAGACTGGTGTCGGCCAGCTCGTGCAGATCGCCGCCGAGAAGGGCAACAAGACCCGCCCCGGCATCAAACTCGGCATCTGCGGTGAGCACGGTGGTGATCCGGATTCCGTCAAGTTCTGCCATAAGGTGGGCCTGACCTACGTCTCCTGCTCGCCCTACCGCGTCCCCGTCGCCCGCCTCGCCGCCGCCCAGGCCGCCATCGAGGAAAAGTGCAGCTGGCTTTTTGGGCCTTCATTGCTCGTCTTGATCACAAACTTGACTCGTGCGGAGGCTGAGCCTTGCCTCCGCGCATGAGTCGCCACCCACAGAACACGCTGCTTCTACGCGAGAAATGCGCGTTTCCAGATGCCGGACTCTAGGCCGTTTTGAAGATAAACCGCCCATTAAATCCTTCCCTACCCGAGCCCTGACTAAATCCAGTCGCTAATCAGTAACCCTGAAAAATGACCCATGCCTGACTGGATGCCAAAGGGAATAGACGCTCTTTCCCGATTCGTGCGACATACTTTTGGCGGCATCGATGCCGTCTATACCTGGGTCTACGGGGCCGATCCCGAATTCCAACAAAAACTGGAACATTACCGGAAGATGGAGGCTCTCCCGGGCGATCCATTCGTGGCCGGCGCACGTCGTTTTCGCGACAGCGACGAACTGCGCTATTCGTTGCGCTCGCTTGAAACCAACGCGCCTTGGATCAACCGCGTCTTTCTGGTCACCAACGGACAGGTGCCTCGTTGGTTGAAAAAAGATCACCCGCGCCTTCGCCTGGTGACTCATCGTGAAATTTTTCCTCAAAGCGACCATCTGCCCACATTCAACTCCGCAGCCATCGAAGCCCATCTGCACCGCATTCCCGGTCTCTCCCGGCGATTTCTCTATCTTAATGACGACGTGTTCTTCGGCAGCCCGGTGGCTCGGGAAGATTTCCTGCCACGGTCCGGACGGCAAAAAATCTGGGTGGAGCCATGGACGCTTCCGCAGTCTCTGACCGAAGGAAACTTGGTCAGCCGTTGGCTTGGCTATAATCATCACCTTCTCGAAGCAGCATTCGCCGGCCGGACATTCCCCTCCCTCGCGCACACTCCGGTTCTCTTTGATCGGGTCATGATCGACGACTTGCAGGCGAAATGGCCGGTGGAATTCGAGCGCACGTCCGCCATGCGTTTTCGCACGGACAAGATGGTGCTGCTTCATGTGCTCTACGCCCACTTTCATGCCGCACGGAACGGCTGCGAGCTGGCAACGGTGAATGCCGACGACTACCAGTTCGTCATGTTCGATCCTCCGCTGGAAAAAAGTATCGACAAGCTGGCGACAGTGAAGCGACTGCGTCCCAAATTTTTCTGCATTAACGACGACTGGGACGGTGACGGCCAAATCAAAGACACGGTCTTGACGGAATTCTTTGAGAATTATTTTCCCGTCCCGTCCAGCTTCGAGCGGGATCCTTGATTGCGGAATACCTTCCCTTGGATCGCGCACATCTTCGACACCAGATCCGGCTTGTTCCGGTTTCCGGCCAAGTGGCAGACAAAATCACCCGGCTGCCAGGCATACTTTAAATAGTCCGACGGCCACCGGCTTGAAGGCGGACCATCAAAAGGCATGGCATTAAATTGGCGGGAATCCGGTTCGAGATAGAGCAATGCGCGGACGGACGGGTTTTGTTCGGCCAAATGGATCAAGGCCTGTTGTTCCCAGAATCCATGATCCACCTCGGCGTCGGTCTCGTAAATAAGATCGAGCAGCGTGAGCGACTGCCACGTCTTGCGCATCAGAAACGAGCCCGTGTTGAGCGTAAAGATGTCCTCCGAAAGCATCAGATGCCGGTTGGCTTGCTCCAGTCGCTCAAAGAAATCCTCAAGCAAAACCTTGGGATTGGTGATAACCGTATCGGCGTCCAAATAAAATACCCGGCGGTAGCCAAGCTGCATTAACCGGAAAATCAGAGGAATTTTCAACCAGGCCGGAGCGCGGTCATAGCGATACGGCATCTCATCCAGAACCGCCATATTATAGCCATGGAACTGACAGTAATCCGTTTTGCTCTGCGTGCCTATCCCCACAGTTTTCGCATAGTCCGCCCCGATGCAGACCATGCATAAAATCGGCTTCGATAAATCATGGCCGATAATCCGGGGATTCACTTTCCGGGAAACTCTTTCCAATGAATAGCCGCCCGCCCACTTGTCGCTTTCCATGCCGGAGGGGGTTTCCAGGCTATGCAGATGTGATCGATAAATAGGCTTCTGCCGGAGCTCTTGGTATTTCAGTTCGACCAAAAGCCGGCGGCCAAGATCCAGCAATTGTTGTTGGGCGGATTCCCGTTTTAAAACCTCCCCGGCCCCCGTCGAATTCATGCCAAAAACGACGGCCGGAATCTTTCGCACAGCCAACAGGGCCTGTTTTAGTTTACACAAAAAACTCATGTTTGGCGTTGAGACATATCCGCTCCGCTGCCTCCTGCGGCATTGGGGTGCGCTCTGCATTGAAGCTCAGCCGTTGAAAAAAACACCAGAACTAACGCGAAAGAAAGTGACAAAAGGGGTCTGGATTTAAGGCTTTCCGTGGTCGCGCAGTTGAATCCGGTTGTTTCCTCGACGCCCACGTCGAAAACGAGATCATGAAGTATCCCCTTCGCATCGATCGACCAGACCGGTGTAGGCCGGCGCGTGCAGATCTCCGTCGAACAGGGCAACAAGACCCGCCCTGACATCATGCCCGGCATCTGCGGTGAGCACGGTGGTGATCCGGATCCCGTCAAGTTCTGCCATAAGGTGCCTGACCTATTGCTCCTGCTCGCCCTATCGCGTCCCCGCCGCCCGTCTCAGCGAGCCCATTTCCCCAGCCCCAATTTATAGCCATCCCAGTCTATGATTCGGCGACACTCCGTAGCTATCCTGACCGGTTCAGGGTGTATTCGGGGAATAACCGAGCCAGCGACAGTCTGGTTTCTTCCCCGGAAACACCTTGGTTTGACGGTCCAATGAGCCATGGATGGCGAAGCCCACTTTGAATTCACAAAACATTTCCACGCTCTTACCCCGCATTGGCACTGCCTCCCGCAACGCATCGAATCGTAATTTCACCTTGGTCGAATTACTCACCGTCATCACGATAATCGTATCGATCCCCGATTGTCCTGTTATACCCCCAACCCAAAACTCTATCCATGGAGACAAACCTCCAACGCACGCAGCGCTTTTAAGCCGCTGCATTCTATAGTATGCCGCATAGCTCGGCAGTCTCCAACAATCGGACAACGGAGTTATTACAGGCGTGGTAAGCAGGGATGCCGGAAGCGACCCTGTTGGGTCGCCAAGAGTTCGGCTTCTGCTTCAAGCCAGATGGTTTCGTCGCAATTTTCGGGGCAGCCCTGTTCGAACCAGAGTTCACGGGCGCGAGCGGCGATGTCATCATGGGTGACCACGTGTTCGACGTCCGTATTCATGGCCGTCGGTGGCAGGAAGGGTGAGCGTGTCATGGAAAGCAGGCCTGTGTAAAAGGCCGGGTTAAACGCTGGGGTGGTAACTGGACTGAAGCTGTCGATCACACTGGCAGCCACGAGGGGCGGAAAGCCGGCTTCCCCGAGATGGCGAAAGAAGGACTATCCTTGATGAGAACAACATGCCCCTTTACCGAGGTAAAGGCGACGCCCGATTTGCCATTCCGGCAAGCGTAGTAGTCGCGCTTTATCAAAGCATCAGAAAGGTCCCCCTGGCTGACGTTCTCAATATAGCCGGGGAAATGAGGCGATAGACAAGGCGTCACCGGCAATCAATTACGGTCCACTAATAACACCGGGCCGACCCAATTTCATGCGGTATCTGTCGGGAATGACTGACACCGTTTACGTTAGAATTACCGCCGAGAACTACTGCAATGTATTGGGCGTGGTGACGGCGAACAACGAGGCGTTGCCGAAGTAGGTCTTTACTGCCCGTTGATCGGTCATGGTGTTGGCGGTAACATGAACATCGCCATAGCCCGGACTGCCGACCGGCCAGTTGGCGGTGACAAGGGCGTCGGAGCTCGCGCTGCCAGAGCCCACACGCATCTGGTTATTTTGGATGCGATAGGTCTGGAAATAGGCGCCAACGATTCCGTTGGGATTTCCGTTGTCGTTGATACCGATCACGGCGGCCTTGGAGGTGCCACCGGTGTAATCGTAGTCGTCCTGCTCGAGAATATTGCCGGTGATGATCAGGGCGGCGGAGAGTCCGGCGGGCGCGTCCGGCCAGTAGGCGATAAGCGAATGCTTAGCGGCCGCGAGGGTGTTTCCGGTCAGCGTGCCGGTGCTGCGCATCGAAATGGCCGAACCGTCGTTACTGTCGGTGATGGTATTGTGACTGTAGACGACATCGGGTGCCCTGGAATAGATGCCGTGAAACGGGGCCGGTGAAGGACTCACAAAGGGCACACGACCGGTGTTGGTGATGGTGCAGCCTTCGATCAGCAGGTTGGTGGTGGTCGAACCGGCAGTCAGAATTCCGTTGCCGTCGCAGTCTTCGACCACGGTGTCGCGGATGACGACATTCGGAGATGAATCGACGACAATGAACGAGCTATGGACCGCGGACGGACGCACATGATTGGAAAGGAAGCAGTCCTCCATGGTTACATTGTTGGAATTGAGAATCGACATACCCCGGTCGGTATAGGCGTCGTAAATATCGGTCCATTTCAAATACACGTTGGTCGCGCCACTCACAGCGATAGCGTTGCTCACGCCGGTTGAGTTGACCACGCCTTGCACGGTGGTGTTGATCACGAGCGTGTCGGACTTGTCCACGAGCAGGCGGGTGCCGAGGGTGACGTTGCGATAAACCCACTTCCAACCACCCGTCGGCCAGCCGGTCTTGTCCTCGGCAAAGATGCGCCATTTTTGCGTGGTCCAGCCGGAGTAGGCGGCGGTCATGACCGACGAACCCGAACTGGAGTTTCCGGTGAGCGCCTTGCCGGCATTTTCAATGCGCCAGGAGCCGTCACCATTGTCGGTGAGCGTCCACTTCTGAGTGCTCCAACCCGAGTAGGTTGCTGTCTTCACCACCGCCCAATCGGCGGAGCCGTCGCGGGTGAGTGCCTTGCCGCCGGACTCAAGCCGGTAGAGCCCGCCGCCGAGGGCGGTGATTTCCCAGACGCCGCCGCCGCTGGTGGCGGACCAGGTGTAGTTGGCCGCGCCGGACCAGTCGGTGAGCGAAGGTCGTTCCAAATAATACTGGGTCGAGGAGCCGTGATAGAGGCGGTTGGAGCCGGTGGGTTGGGCGTGGACGATGACGGCCTGAAAGCAGGCCAGGGCCAGTCCCGCAACGAGAGCGGATAACAGACGCATTTTGGGGTGGGGATGGGGGTTGATGCCGGACCTTTGTCCTCAAAGCGTCCGGCAAGAATCGGTCATAGAGCCATGCTCAGGACGAGCCCAGCACTCCGGCGGTCTAACCTTAGAGTTGCTAGGCCCGCATGAAGCCATTGGGTTTATGTATGCCATCGGACGCCTAGCCCGAGGCCCCTGCCCTTCTCCCCATCCCATGTCATCGTCTCGAGTAACCCTCGGCCAGATCGCGGCGCGCGCCGGCGTGCATGTGACCACGGTTTCGCTCGCTCTTCGCGGCAGCCTGAAACTGCCCGCGGCGACCCGCGACCGCCTGCGCGCACTGGCCGACGAGATGGGTTACCGGCCCGATCCCGCGCTCAACGCGCTCAACGCCTACCGGGGCAACGTCCGCTCGCACGCCTACCAGGCCACGGTGGCGTGGTTCAACAACTACCCCCGGCAGGAAGAGCTTTTGCGCATCCCCTCGTTTCGCGACTATCACACGGGCATGTGCGAGCGGGCCGACGAACTCGGCTATAAACTGGAGGAAATCTGGATGCACGAACCCGGGCTGACTCCCGACCGGCTGCGCAAGCGTCTCCAGGCGCGAGGCATCGCCGGGATCATCCTCTTTCCACAGAAGGAGCCGGCCGACATGCCTCCCTTCGCCTGGGAGGAATTCAGCGCGGTTTCCCTCGGCTACAGCGTGACCTCGCCCCAGTTGCACCGGGTCACCAACCACCAGTTCCGCTCCGCGCTCATCCTCCTGCGCGAACTGCGCGCCCTCGGCTACCGGCGCATCGGTCTGTATTTGCCGGAGGAATACGACCGCCGCGTCAACCTGGGCCCCAGCTCGGCCTACACGGCCTACGACCGGGCGCTGCCGCAAAAGGAGCGCGTGCCGATCCTGGTCACCCGCTACCGCGACGACTCGGTGCGCATCGGGCGCTGGCTCGTCAAGCATCGGCCCGAGGTGGTGATCTCCCAGCACTTCCGGCTCTGGGATCTCTGCCTCGCCAACGGGTTGCGCGTGCCCGACGACGTCGGCCTCGCCTACCTCCACATCAACAAGGGCGACTCGTTGCTGAGCGGAATCTACCAAAGCGACCGGCAGATCGGCCGTGCCGCGCTCGACCTGCTGGTCGCCATGCTCCACCGCAACGAGCGCGGCGTGCCCGCCATCGCCCAACACGTGCTGATCGACGGCGAATGGGTGGCGGGCAAATCCACCCGCCGCGTCGGACCGCCCGCGCCGTGGTTCCTCGACAAGCCGATCACCCCGCTGCAAGACGCGCCCGCGCCGAAAACCACCGCGTCCACGAAGCGCGGGAGGAAGACCGCCTGATTGCGGCGCGCCCGCCCGCGATCAGAATTTTCTTCCGGCGGTGGTCGCCGGGAAATCGTCCGTGCGAAAAGGCGCGGGCGGGAAACCCGCGGCGTTATAGAGGTTGCAGGTCGGGTTGTCGGCCCACGCATAGCGCACGTAGCGCGGCGCGAGCACCTCGGGCGACCACACGACGACGTCGCCGCCGTCGATCTTCGCTTGCGCCCATTTCCAGCGATGGTCGTCGCCGCAGACGGCGAAGCCTTGGAGCTCGCTGTCCGGGCTGTTGCGGATGAGCGGCTTCGTGGCGGCATAACTGGACTTGGGCTGGTAAACCTCGGGCAGCGGCCGGGCGACGAGTCCGCCCTCGGCGGGAGCGAAGCGCAACCGCAGCCTGCCGCCTTCGACCATGGTGGATCGATAGACGGGCCCGTCGCACGGCACGGGACGACCGTAGGTCTTGGCCAGCGCCACGGCCGCCAGACGGACGCCGGCGTCGCGTTTGTCGCGGAAGTGGATGTCCTGCTCCTCGCCGATGTCGATGAGCACGGCCATGCCGGTGCCGGGCAACGCGAGCGCGCCGGCCTGGGCTTCGCGCAATTCAGCCCAGGCGCTGCCCGCCGCCGGGTCGGAGTTCTTGGCCTGAAAATTGGCGAGCTGGCAGAAATAGAAGGGCAGATCCGGACGATGGAAGGCGCGACGCCAATCGGCGACCAGCAGCGGAAAGGTTTCCCGATACTGCCAGGCGCGGCCGACGTTGGCCTCGCCCTGATACCAGAGGACGCCGCGCAGGGTCAGGTCGGCCAGCGGGTGCACCAGGCCGTTGTAGAGATACGTCGCCGTGTAATGGCCCATGACCGGCCAGGCCGGCCGGTGCGGATAAGCGGCGACGGCCGCGGCCGGCAACGGGGGAAATTCGAACTCGACCTTGGCGCGCCATTCGCCGCCGAGCGGAATGTTCCAGCCGGCCGTCATGGCATGCGCCTTGATGCCCGCGCCGCCGCCGGGGCTGAGGAGGCGGACGGCCAGCGTGTTCCTCCCCGCCTTCATCTGATCGCCGGGAACGTCGTAGCGCCGGTTCCGGGTCGGGGCCAGGTCGGGATTGAAGGAGGTGCTGGCGGTCTCGGTGGTCTCGCCGATTTTTTTGCCGTTCCAATAAATCGCGTCGAAATCGTTCAGTTCGCCGAGCAGGAGCGGCAGATAGGTGCCCGCGCGGTTGGCCGGGATGTCGACCTCGCGCCGCAACCACACCGCGCCGCTGTCGGGCAATCCGGCGGCGGACAACATGCCCGGCAGCGTCACGCTTTTCCAATCGTCTACGTCTACGTCGGGCCCGGCGTAGAGGGCGGGATCGGCGGCGGGCGGGCCGCCGCGATCATAACGGGCGGACCAGTCCGCGTAATCCCGGGCGAAGGTCCGCAGGCTTTGCGCCGCCTGCGGCTGCTCCGCGAGGATCGCGTCCTTGCGCACCTTCAGATCGGACACGGTGTCCAGGCCCGCGGAGCTGATCCACGCCTCGGCGGGCGTGCCACCCCAGCTGGTGTCGACCAGACCGACGGCACCCGGCACGGAGGCCTGCACGGTTTTGGCGAAGTAATAGCCGACCGCGGAGAAACCGCCGGCGGTGTCCGGAGCGGAAACCACCCACCGGCCGTGCAAGGTCTCGGCCGGCGTCGCCGGGGTCTGGCGCTTCGGCTGGAACACGCGCAGCAACGGATTCGCGGACGCGGCGATCTCGGCCGGGGCGTCGGCGGTCTGGGAGAGTTTCATCTCCATGTTCGACTGGCCGGAGCAAATCCAGACCTCGCCGACCATGACGTCCTTCGAGGTCACCTCATTGTCGCCGCGCACCTTGAGGTCGAAGGGACCGGTCGGGCAGTCGCGCAAATCGAGCGTCACGCGCCAGCGGCCGTCCGCGCCGGCCGTCGTCGCGGCCGGCACGGACGGACCGATGCGCACCGCTATTTTTTCACCGGGAGCGGCTTCGCCCCAGACGGCGGTGCGTGAGGATTTTTGCAGCACAGTATGATCGGAGAAGATGTCCGGCAAGGTGACATCGGCCCGCACCGGGGAGGAAAGAACGAGCAGGACGGCGACCGCAAAGAACGGTTTCATGGGATGTCCCCGGGGGAGAAATAATCGCGCAACCGGCTTATTTGGCGCCGGTGAGCGGAACGGTCGCGGGCACCCGCTCCAGCGAAATGTCGTCGATGAATACAGATCCAAGGGTGTAATGGGCAAAAAATTCGGGACGGCCCAGTTTGCAGGGACCGAGATTGTCGGGCACCTCAAGCACGACTTCCACCTTGGTCCACTTGACGGGCAGCAGCTCGGAATAGGCGGACAGATCCATGCGCTGCGCCATCGACTGGGTTGTGACCTGACCGTTCACGCCGACGAAAATCGCCTCGTCGCCGGGCAACTGTTTGCCATCCTCGCCCCACAGGATCATACGGACAAGGAATCCGGGAGCGGAGCGGGTCAGAGTCTGGGTGTCGGCGCGAATCCAGAAGGTGAGCCGGCAGCGTTGACCCGCCAGGATCGGGCCGCCATCAACGGTCCGCGGTCCTGCGGAATAGCGCGCGTATTCGGCCGACTTGAGTTCGCCGCAAGCCTTGCCCGAGTGCGGATTGACGGCGCTGATAGTGAAGGTGCAGCCCTTGTCTTTGGATTCGCCCGGAACAAAGGAGCTCCAGTTTGTATCGCCGAGTTCGAATCCGGGATTGGCGATCCGGTTCACGCCCGGAGCGACGGCGGCAGCCGAGAGCGTGAGGATCGGCGCAAGAAAGACGCCGGCGAGGATGCTGCTAAGCGTGGAGGTTTTCATATGGATACGATGGTTTTTATTATGCGGATGCTATGACCGGGGATGAAGGTCGTCTCAGGGTTTGATTTTATAGATGCGCACGTAATCGACGAGCATGCGCGCGGGAAAGGCCGCGTCGTCGACGCCTTTCAGGCCGCCCCATTCGCCGCCGACGGTGACATTCATGATGAGATACATCGGGTTGCTGAAAGGCCAGGAAGCCATCTTGTCGGAGGTCTTGTCATAGGCGAGCACCTGCCGGTCATCGATATACAGGGTCACCTTTTTCTCGGTCCAATCCAGGCGATAGAGATGGTAGTCGTCGTAGAGGGCGGGCACCGGCAGTTTGGACTGGATGGCGTTCTTTTTTGCCTGGTTGCTGTCAAGGGTGTGGATGGTGAAGAACAGCAGGTCGGGCTCGAAGCCGACGTGCTCCATCATGTCGATCTCGCCGACCTCGGGCCACCAGGCTTTTTCGTTGTGCCAGCCGAGCAGCCAGAGGGCGGGCCACACGCCGCGACCGCGCGGCAGCTTGGCACGAATCTCGACCCGGCCGTAGACAAAAGGAAAGGTCGTGCGCGCGGTGAGGCTGCCGGAGGTGTAGTCGGAGCCCTCGAACCTCTCGCGCCGCGCTTCGATGACGAGGTTGCCGTTCATAACGCGCACATTCTCGATGCGCTTGGTGTAGTTGCTCGCCTCGTTGTTGCGCAGTTTGGGGCCGGTTTCGTATTCCCACTTCACCGGGTCGGGCAGGCCGGGCGTGTCGAACTCGTCGCCCCAGACGAGCACGTAGTTGGCCGCCAGAGTCGGAGCCGGGGTCGGTGCGGCGGCGGGTGCGGCCGAGGAGGGACCGCCGATGGTCGCGAGCCGGTTCAGGCGCAACGAGCCGGCCTGCTTGGGTGACGCGGTAAACAGCAGTATGCCGATTACCTTGGAAGCATCCAACTTGTAGCCGGGTGCGCCATAAGACTGGCCGAAGAAGACCGAGAGGGTCTTGGTTTCTCCGGACGCGATTTCGTCCACCTCGGAATTCCACGGTTCCTTTTGCCAGTCGCCTTCGTTGTCCACGCGCAGTCCCACCTTGCACGACTCCGAGCCGAAATTAGTGATATCGGCCTCGACGCCGACATAGGCCGACAGATCGCGCGCAGGGTCCATCACCAGTCGCACGCCCGGGTAGTCCTGGGCTTCCGTAAAGCGCAGCTCCAACTGTTTCACGCCGTCGGCCGTGGCCGGAGATTTGATGTCAGCATTTTCGGCTTGGACCACCGCCGGCATGCCGGCGAAATCGAAAGTGTCCGCCGCACGTAAGCCTGGGCATAGACCGAAGCAGAGCAGAAATCTGGTTATTTTTAAGGCGTGCATTATAAGGTGATCCGCAGCCGCAGGAAGCGACGTGGGGTGGCGGACACGGTATCAGTCACAGTCACAAAGGTGCCCACGGTGCCGGGGTTGGTAGCGAGGGTGGTCCAGGTGGCGAGGTCTGACGAGCACTCGACCGTATAAGTGATGCCCGGCCGCTCCCGCATAAAGCTGAGGGTGCACTTGTCGCCTTGACGCCCGGGAGTCGGCCGGGGACTCCCGGTGGCATAGTCGATCAGGTCGGCAACGCCGTTGCCGGTGTGGTCCTCGGTTGCCGGAGTTCCAGTGGGGATACCTTGCTCCAGCTGCCAGGCGGCGAAGGTCAACGGGACGGCAACAAGCTGGGACACCCGGACGTAGTCGACCAGGTATTTGGCCGAGGTGAAATTAGCATCAATGGGACTTCCCCAGGAGCCGCCCACCGCGAGATTCAGAATCAGGTAGTGCGGGTTGTGAAACGGATCACCGGTCATGATGGCGGGATCGATCGACGACTCGTTATACTTCACGTTGTCGACATACCATTCGATGCGATCCGTATACCAATCGACGCGGAAGATGTGATAATCCGATGAGATGGGGGCGGCCAGGTAGTTGGCCGACCGCACGTCGTAGGAGGCCACGTGGTCCTTGTGATAACCATCGGTGCCCAAGTAGTGCAGGTTGCCAAACGCGACGTAGGGGGTGTTGGCAACGTATTCGAAGATGTCGATCTCACCGGATTTCGGCCACCCGCCGGAGGAGGTCCATGAATCCGCACCCAGCGTCCAAAAGGCGGGCCAGCATCCGGCGGTGCCGGGCAACTTGGCGCGGACTTCGAGCCGTCCGCCGGTGGTGGAGAACTTCACCGTCTGGCGGTCGGTGGACATCGTGTGAACGCTGGCCGACGTGTAAGCAGAACCCGAATACGACTCCTTCTTCGCCTCGATCACAAGGTTCCCGTTTTCCACCCGGGCGTTGTCCAGGCGGTCCGTGTAATACTGATCCTCGTTGTTGCGAAGCTTGCCGATCTCGTAACCCCACTTGACGGGGTCCGGCGCGCCGGTGTAGTCGAACTCGTCGCCCCAGACCTGTTGCCAGGCGTAGGTTTGTCCGAACGCCGCCGATGTCACGAAGACGAAGGCCAAAAGCACGGAGCCAACAGCGCATGCATGGAAATAGAAACCGATACTGCTTGGGGACTTTTTCACGACGATGAGGATAGGATTTCTGCGGGGTTTCTCCGCATGAGCTGACGGTAGACTATCGCGAAGGCTAGGCACGCCAGAGCGGCCAGAACGCCGCTGGCGGTGAAGGTGTGGCGGTAAATGTGGCCGGTGTGATCAAGCGTCAGCCCGATTACGGGCGGTAGCACCATGTAGCCGAACGCACCCACGATGCCGGAGGCCGAGGCGAACTGCGCAAACTTAGCCGCTGGAAACAACCGCTGACCGATGGATGCCGTCCCCGTGAAGAACGCCCCGGTCAAAATGCCGTGCGCGATGAAAGCGACCGCGAACTGTTGTGTATCCGTCGCCGCGACACCGCCCCAAAACATGACCACCGCGTATAACCCGAGCGTCGCAATACCCACGCGCAGCGGATGAAAGCGGTCCGCCAGCCAACCCAAGCCAAACGATAAAGCGAACGACACCACATAAGTCGCCACCAACAATTTTCCATAGTCCGACATATCCATGTTGATGCTCTTGGCGTAGAGCACGCTGAAGGAGTTGACCGGCGCACCCGCAAGGTTGCCGAGCATGATCGCGGCGAACACCCACAGATAATAGCGGTCGGCGAAACACTCCCGAAGATAGGCCACGAGCGGGGCAAAGGTGCTGCCGGTCGCCCGCGGCGGCGGGGGCGGATACTCGCCCTCCTTCACCGCGAGACACATGAGCATGAACCCCGCACCATAGAGCAGACCGATACCCAAAAAGATGGCCTGCGAATGCTCCTCCGCATGACCGATCAGCCAGAAGTTAAACACCACCCCGGCGATCAGGCTCACGGCGCGAAACAGTCCGAAAAAACGCCCGATCAGCGAGGCGGGCACCACGTCGTTGATCAGCCCGCCGAACACCGCGTTGGCGATAATGGTGAAGATCTCGAACAGGCTCCAGGCCGCGGCAAACGCGATCAACCGGCAGACGGCCGGTCCGAGCGTATGGACGCCGAGCGCGGTGTCGAGGACCGCGCCGAGCTGCGGCGCGAAGGCCAGCCCGACCATGCCCGCCACCACGAAGGGCGTCGAAAACAGCAGGAAGGGAATGCGCCGCCCACGGCGCCCGCGATGACGGTCCGAACGCACGCCGACGGCCGGCCCCACCAGCATACCCATCGCGGCCGGCAGCGAACCGACCAGCAGGCTCAGCAGAAAATCGCTCGCGCCAAACCGCTTCAGCATCAGCTGGGCGACCGGGATCGCCGCACGTTCCTTGAGCTGCCAGGCGAAGTCCCCCCAGAGCAACCACACAAACAACGCGCCGAGTCGGCGTCGCGTGTAGACCAGCGTTCCGACATGCAAGGAGGCCGAACCCGGTCCAGCGGCGGACACGACATCCCCAACCACGGCAGAAGGCGCGAGCACACTCATTTGACGGGCACCAGTTCGATCCAGTCGAGATTGAGCGGCCCCTGTTCGTTTCGCAGGCCCAAGGTATGCTTGCCGGCATTTAGATCCAGAAGCACGGCCTCGCCGCCCTCGCCCAGCCAAACCTCGCGCCAGTCATTGAACTCGGAGCTCCAGCCGCCGGTCGGCGAGAAGATTGCGGGAGTTCTGGCCGTCACCAAAGGGTTTTCATCCATCGTGGCGGTGCGGACGGAGTCGCCGGGGGAGCCAAGCGCATAACGCAGGCGCACCGCATACCGACCGGCCTTCACGATGGTAAAACTCCAGCCAAGGCAGTGACCAGCCTTGTCCCAATTGCGGATTCCCAATCCGCTCGTCTCCACGCGGGCGACCGGCTCGACCTTGCCGCCGGTTTCGGCGATGAACGCCTCCGCCTCGATGCGCACCGGCGGTTGGTCATCCGCCACCACCGTGCCGGCCGGCAGCGCGGCGCTGGCCTGAGCCGTCGCAGGCACCTCGGTCGGACGGATGGTCAGCGTGATCACCGGCGCCTCGGACGGTTGGTCCAGATTGATTCCCAGCCGGCGGGCCTTCGCGCCACCGGGAAGGTTTTCGGGCAACAGCTCGTCGGTGATCGTGAAAGCGGCACCTTGCGTGCCGATCGTCACCTCGACGGCCGCACCTCGTTCATAAACTATCAAGCGGTTCGCGGCTGCGCGCTCGACCTTGGAGAAAGTGACCAACGCCGTGCCGAACGACTCCGGTGCGGAGAAACGCGCCTCATCGCGCACGACGAGTTCCGGTTGCGCACCGCGCGTATAAGTAAATGTGCGCAGCAACGACTCCAGGTCTGGCACCTCGTAGCCCCGGGCCAGGTTCAGCGTCACTTCGTCACGGGCGTCCGAATACGATTTCGACACGACCTCGGCGGCGAACCGGCGACCGGCCGACTGCAGCCTGCCCGCGACCACCGGCACCGGGTGACCGTAGGACGACAGCACGCGGCTCTCGTAGCGCCGGGATGAAAACGTGCGGCTGGTGTATTGCTCCATGCCAGGATCGAGCAGCAACGTATACCGGCCCGCCGCGACCACGTAGGAGCCGAGGTCGTTGTGATTGTGGTGCTCGTCGTTGTGGCCGCCTTTGAAGGACACTCCGAAACGCGGCTCGCTGGCGGCGGGTCGCAGGGTGAAAACCTGCGCCTCTTCAAACTCGTCGCGCAACGGATAAGTCCCGGCCGCGGACGCAACGTCGGAGGCCGCCGCTTCCCCCCGGTCGAGAAACATCACCGTGGCCGCGCCGAGCAACGTGGAGCCCAGTCCGTGATAAAGAGGAATGTCGACGGGAGTCGACTGCCGCCACTCCGGGTGGCCAAGCGAGAGCCGGCGATCCAAGATATCGCGCATCCACGGCGAAGGCCCGGTGCCCGGCGCACCGTCGGCGTAGATCGGGTAGAGCCCGTTGAGAATCTCTAATCGCGAGGGATAGAGTGCGATGGACCGGACCTTGGCCTCGGTCAGCCAGTCGATTTTCCCATGGGTGGCCCCGCGCACGCTTTCCGCAAGATAAAGGTAACTGCCGAAGCCGTAGTTCCAGTAGCCAATACCCTCGGAACAGTAGCCGTCGTCGGTGAAACCGCTGATGAAACGAGGCAGGTATATCTCTCCCGCCGCGACGAACTCCGCACGGGCCTTGCGGTCGTCGAGCAAGATGAGAGCCGAGCCGATCACCCCGGCATGACAAACAGCGTTCCAGTTGTTGTCACTGCGCATCCAACCCACACCGGGATCAGGCTTTCCCGACCGCACCGCCTCCAGGTAGGGACGCCACACGCGCGCCTCCACCTCGCGGCGGATCGCCTCGCGTGTCTCGGGCCTCAATCGTGAGCCCAGCCATGAGTCCACCACCGCCAGCGTCGAGGCTAGGGCACTGGACCCCAGATCGACCACGGCAAATCCTGCGGATCCCCCGTTGCCAAACCAATGGGCGGGCACCACCCAGGATTTTTCGGCAAGGATCGCGGCCAGCTCGGTCTCAATGGCAGGAAGGAAGCGGCCCTTGTTTTCGATGCACTCGGCGATGGTCATGCGCGCAAGCCGTTCGCTGCGCTGGCGGAAGGGAGTTTCGTATTCGGACCGGGTTCCCTTGGTCTTGTAAATATCGAATAGCTCCTGGGTCAGCCCAGGCGTGGGCTCCGTCAAATCCCGCTCGGCCTGGCTGACATAGCGGGAAACGCTCGGCACGGCGGCAAGCCGCGACCACGCGGCACGGTCGTCGGCCGAGTGGCCGGGGATGTAGGGCACCTCGTCCAGCATCGCGGCAAGCTCGGCCACGCGGGCGGGATCGGGCACACGAGGCACCGATGGAGCGGGATCGGCCCTCAACGGCACGAGAGAAAACAGCAGGCCGCAGACGGCCAGTAACAGGGGTGATCGAAACATGGGAAAACGGAGAAAGAAATCAGTGCTGAGATTCGGTCAGGACCAAATCGTCGAGATCGATGGTGATGACACTCGTCGTGAACGAGTGTATCCACACTCTGACGGCGGCGGTTCCGGCCGGAGCGACCGCCTCGTGCGTAAACTGGCGGAAACGGCCCGGACTGGCAGGGATACTGAAGAGATTCTCGCTGCCCAGTTCCTGAGAGGTGAGCAACTTGAAGTCGGCATCGTAAAAGCGCAGATAGACGGCCGCACCCTCGGCATCGCCTTCGACGGAACGCGCCCAGAAGCGCAGGCGATAGGTCCGGCCCGCGGCAGCGGGCAGGTAGTTACCATGCAGACTGGACCCTTTTCCCGTATCTATATCATCGATACGAAGTCCCTTCCCGGTTCCCCGGGCCGCCGCGGAGGACGCGGAGCTCATACCGTTGTCGCCACCAGTCGTCCAGCCATCCAGCCCGGCTTCAAAACCGGGATTGGCCAGCGCGAGGACGCGTTCCTCGCCGGGCTTGAGCGGAGCAGCGGGCGCGAGCTTCACCGGTTTAGCCGACGCCGTTGCGGCCGCCACCAGAGGAGTGACCGGCGTGTTGGCAGACACCGGCTCCACGACAACATCATCCACCAACACCGCTCCGCCCAAACCCCAGATGAAGACGTTGGGATTCAGACGGGTCGCGCCGGGAGGGACTTCGATCACCGCCGAAATACGGGTCCATTTTTCGGCGAGTGCGCTCACCGCGATTTCACGTCCCGAATTTGTAGATATGTCTCCACCGGGCCCGATGTGCAGATTCGCGGCCGGCGCGGTCGCATCGGGTGCGCTGGTGAAGGTGGCGCGAAGCAACACGCCCGGCGTGCCCGGATTGACGACGGCCCCGGGCTCAGCCCGATACCACATGGCGAGCCGGTAGCGCTCCCCGTGGTTCACGAGGATGGACCGTGGTGCGATGGCGAAACGCGTCGGAGTGGCGGAGGCGAGGCGCGCCGCCGAGCGCCCCGCCCTGGCTCCGGAAGAAACCACGGTGAACACCGGTGCCTGCGCGACGCTTTCAGCCGGGACGAAGACCGACCATCCGGCATCGCCCGACTCAAAACCCGAATTCTCGACAAGATTTTGGGCGAAGATCGAGAGCGGCAGCAGTGAGGTCAGGAAAAGGCAGGCAAAGGAGCGATGGGAAAACATGGGGTAATAAAATCAATGACGTGACAATATCCGCACGACGACCTTCGGCGCGTCGTGCGGTTTCAAAGGATCCAACTCAGCGGCGGGAACGACGCCGGACACACGCGGCCAGACCGAGCGTGAAGAGACCGACAAGCGCGGCGAATGCCGAGGGCTCCGGAATGGCCGAGACCGTGAGGTCGCCGCTCGCTTCGACGAAGGAGAAATGGAGGCCACCGGCGTCGCCGGTCCACACGCCCGAGGCTTCGGTGAGTCCGACCGAACCATAAATGCCGCTGAGCGCGACCGAGGCGGGTGCCGAGCCGGCACCGCCCGCACCGAGATCAAACAAGTCCATGACACCCGTGACAGGGGTCGTGATGATGTTGAACGTAAGCGCATTGAAATCATAGGCAACGGACCCCGTCTTGATTTGACCGAAGGCGGCTCCGGAAACATCCAGCGTCAGGGAGGTGGCCGCGACCGTCTGCGTGGAGAAGTCCAGCAGGGCACCGCTGTTCACGGTGATGCCACCGGCGGCGGTGAAGGCCGAGCCGGTGATCTGGAGTGCGCCGCTTTCCACCACCAGGCCGCCGATGGTGCGTCCGGACGCGAGGGTCGCGGGCGTGCCTGCGGCGGCGCCACCGGCGTAGACAAAGCTGGCGGTCGACGCGAACGTGCCCGAGCTCCCGAGGTCGCTGGCGGTGGCATTGCCGCCCGTGGCCCGCAGAATGACGTTGGTGCCGACGTTCACGGTGGAGCCGCTGGAGCTCAGGTTGAAGGCGGTGGCCCTGATGCCGCCGGCGACCGCGCCGCTGTTGGACAGATTCCAGACGGTGGTGGTGACAGGGTTCGGATTTTGGGTCGAATTGGCAGGAGTCCAGACTCCACTGCCGGCGCCCGCGCTGAGATCCAACGTGAAACCGTTGGTGTCGATGCCCAGTTGGATCGCCAAATTGGTGTCACGTGTTTGGCTGAAGTTGGTCGCGAAGGGCTGGGCGGCTCCGCTGGCCAGCGTCAGATCCGAACCCAGCTTGAGCGTGGTGCCGATGGCGCTGCTGCTGTTGCCGTCGATGAACGAGATGCTGTTGATGGTGGACCCTCCGGTGCGGGTCACCGTCTTGACGCCGGAACCGCGCAGCAACAAGCCTCCGCCCAGCGTCTGATTGGTGGTGATGCTCTGGTCCCCTCCGCGGTCCAACGTGAGAATCAGATCCGAATCGAACGAGACCGGGTTGAAGGTGATGGTGGCTCCGGTGAGCGTCAGCATGCCGGACGTGCCGGCCCGGGTTGAGGAGATCGTGCCGCCGGTGATGTTGGTGTCGCCGGTGACGGTGATGCGTCGGTCCCCCTGCGTGCCGACGGTGTTGTCGATCACGATGGCGCCCGAGGACATGGTCAGATTCCCGGTGATCACGTTGGTGACGGAACTGCCGTTCGTGGTGGCCTGCGCCTGCACCGTGCCGCCGGAAACCGTGAGATTGCCCGTAAAGTTGCCGAGCAAACCGGTGCTGCCGGCACCCAGCAGGAGAATGCCGTTAGAGCCGACCGTCAGGCCGCTGCTCGCCGTCAGGGTCACGGCGGCACCGGCGTTCGCCGAATCCACCGTGATCTGGGCCGTGCCGTCCGTGGCCGCCAAGGTGACGGCGTTGGAGATCGAGAAGTTTTTCCGGATGCTGAGCAGGTTGGTCGCCCCGGTGGTGGTCTGGGTGAACTGGACCGTGCTCGTGAAGCCGGTGGTGCCGGAATCATAGATGACGGTGCGCGTGCCGGCAGTCACGTCGCCCAGCAGGGCGATGTCGCCTCCGGTAATCGGCACGTGGTCCGAGGTCCAGTTGGCGGCGGTCGACCAGTTGCCGCCGGTGTCGGAGGAGCCGTTTCCGTCCCAGGTAAAGGTCGTCTGGGCGGTGAGCGGAGCGAGCGAGATCGAGGCGGCGAGCGCGACCAGGGCGCGGAGGAGATGGCGTTGGGGGAGGTATGCTTTCATGGGATGAACCGGGTGAGGTGGACGTGGCTGGCGAGGGAAAAATGGAAACGCGGACTAGGTCGAAAAGGCCGGGAAGAGTTGCGACAGGAAGTGGCGGGTGGCCGTCTCGTCGACGGGCGGCACCGGAAGATCGCGAAGCGCGAACCACGCGGGCCGCACCTCGACCAGAAGATAGTGGGCGGCGGCCATCAGGCCGGGCCGCCGACCGCCCGGCTTCAACGTGTATCCGCCGTCCGATGACAAAAACGGGGCAAGTTCGCGTTCGAGGACGGCGGCGTTTTTCGAAAGATGCGCGCGCATGGCGAGGGCGAGCGGGCTTTCCGCCGCCGGTCCGGCCAGCTCGACCGCCGGGTAGCCGGGCCAGGCGTCAAGCTTGGCGCGCACGATATGCGGCAGTTTCTCCCGCAATCCCAGCGCCGCCAGGATGGCCGTGGCCTGCGCGGTCAAAAACCCGGCGGGTGCCGACTGCTCCTCCCCCTTCCCCGTGAAGGACCCGTCGGCAAAGTCATGCCGCATGGCCAGCCAGGGAACCAGGCGCAGCAACACGTCGTCGATCGACCCGGAATCAACACCCGGGGTCATTTCATTTTCGTGAAAGCGTGGCGGACACATGGGAGATCAGTGTTCGGAGGTGGAGATTCGTCCGACATGCCCGTCGTAATACAGGCAGTTCCAACCCGAGCCGTGCACCGGTTTGTCGGGGATCTGGTTCGCCCAGCCCGGCGTGGCACCCTTCAGCCAGACCTTGTCCACATCGACCAGCATCCACGTGGCCGCCTGGGGATAGACTGAAATCGCCGTGATCGTGCGCGGGGTGCGGTTCACGCTGCCAACCGCCGCGTTGGCGTCCCCAAAAGGATAGACCTGCGCACTCTCCCACCAGCCTGACGGAAAGTTGTTCAGCTGCAGGCTCGGTCCGGTCGCGTCCGGCGTCTGCGTGCTCCACGAAGGACAGTTCAACATTTCCTGCACCCGAGACGTGGACGAGCCGGCCGCTCCGGACGTGCTCGTGACGTAGGAATCCAGATACACGCTGAGTGAACCGGCGGCGGTATTGTTGGGCGTGTAACGCGGACCATGCGCCGTGTAGAGCGGGCCGGGGAGTCTTCCCCGGTTGGATTGTGCATAGAGCTGGATGCCGATGCCAATCTGGCGGAGATTGGACACACACTGTCCCGACCGCGTCGACTCGCGCACGCGACCGAGGACCGGGATAGTAATCGCGGCGAGAATGCCGATGACCGCGACGACCGTGAGCAGTTCCACCAAACTAAAGCCGCGCCGAGATAGAAATGGAGTTGGGGTAACCATGGATAACATTATCGGTCCAAACGGGGTTCGTCACAAATCAATCACCGGTCTATCCTTAGAATGAATCGCGTGCCGGCACTTCTGCAACGGAGCCGTTCAGCGGGAATATGCGGCAACCTTGGCACCCGAAACAGGTGGCGGGATGTAGTCGTAAAACGTGAGAAACTCCACCGGCGTGGCGATGTAGTCGGGGCTCAGCGACGAGGGATCGGCGCGACCGTTGCGAAACAACACCAGGATCTTGTAGTCGGGATGCACACGCAGTCCGCAACTAGCAATAAACTCAGCCCGGCCATCCTTCTCGACCGCCGCCTGCATGGTGACCGACGCCGCGTCGGCCGGAAACCGGTAGAGCTGCGTGCCGCGCAGGGGAATGACATCGACGGTGGTGTCGACCTTGATGGAGACCGGCAGCGTGGAGAGGTTAAGGAATGCGATCTGGCCCTTGGGGTGGGCCTCCTCCCCGTCATCGATCCAGGTGCCGACCAACGCGGTGCCCCCTGCCCCGGCACGGGCGAGCAACAGGATGGCGCGCTTGAGTGTTTCCGGCGGAGTGAACTCCGCCACCGGCGTGCGCACGGTTTTCCCGTCGACCAAGGTATCGCGGTAGAGGCTCAGTTTCTCACCGACCGGCAAGGTATAGACCGACGAAAGGCTGCGCTCGTATGCGGCCAGCTCGACGGGTTTGTGCGCCTGATCGATGGATAGATGATCGATCGATCCGCCCCAACTGAGCACGCGGAACTCGAACGCCTCGGCCCCGCAGGCGGACAGGCCGACGAGACAGAGGGCCATGAACACCTTGATCGTGATGTGAAGCGCGGGGAATTTCATGTTTTCAGATGTCGTTCGAGCTGAGCCAGCGAAAGGAAACCACGTCGAACCGGCGGCCGTAGGTTTTGTTGGTGGTGCCGGTGGAGGCGGGCGCAGTGGCCGCACCCGTCGCGAGCAATGCGCCATCCCCAGCATCAACGTAATCGGGTGATCGTTGCACGACGGCCTCGCACCACGACTTGCCTTCAGACGCGCCGGTCACGGGGTTGAGAACTTCGCCGTAGGTGCGGATCGTGAAGGTGTCGGATCGCGCGGTGAGCGTGGCCCCCAGAGAACTCAGAATATCCGCCTGGGTCAGCATGCCTGGAGCGAAAGCGGCCAGCGTGCCGTAGGGCGAGGTGTCGGAGGAGCCGCCCCGCATCTCATCCTTGTAGTAATAGTCGGGCGGCTGGGTGCTCGGCACCGACGGATAGACCGTGCTGGGAGCGGCACTGGACGGATTAGTCGCGCCGCTACCGGTCGTGGTGGCATCGATCGCCGCCTGCAGGGTGCCCTTGGTCGCAGTGGTCGAGTTGTTCGCAACGCTGCGGTTCACAAAACCAGCCAGTGATAGGAAGGGGCCGCGAGCCTTGACCTCAGCAACGATGTTTGCGGCTAGTTGGCTGATCTGCGTTTGCGTCAGCGAACGGTAGCCTTTCCACATATCGCTCGTGCCGCCTTTCGGAGTGACAAACCGGGAGAAGGGAAACGAGAGGGCCGACCCAGGACCGCCGTTGACCGGGTCATACTTCAGTTGATTGAGGCTGCCCAAAACCGCCCGCCAGGCCTCCACGGAGGTCGAGTTGATGTTGAAGCCGCCGTCGATCAACAGGTGCGCGGCAGCCGTGTTAAACGCCGAGGCTCCGACAAGGTCGGCGGTCGTCAGCGAGGTCGCGTTGTCGCGTTGGAACGTGTGCTTGGAGTTGGGCAGCTGGTAACCGGCATCGTCGATATTCGCCTGCGTCAGGGAGGACGGCACGGTGGAGAAAAAATATTTGTCCCATAGCGCCCGGTTCAGACCGTAGGAAAGGTCGTAGATGTAGGTGATGCGCACGGTCACCGGATGGTTGGCCGTCCCACCGGCCAGACCGCTCGTCGAACGGGCCACTTGATCGGGAGCGAGACGATAATTGGGATGCGCGTTGCCGACGGCGTTGGTCGGGTAGATGTCCAGCAAGCCCAGATTCGCATGCTGGAATTGCCCGAGCGACATGAGCGGCAGACCGGTTGGCAGTATTTCCGCCAGCACCATCGGAGTAGCCGTGCCGCCCTGAACTTGCAGACCGGCGGAGGCATTGCCACCCGCGAAGACGGGAGGGCTGACGCTGTTCGTCACACTACTCCCGTAGCTGCAATTGTTACCCCCATAACTGCCGCCATAAAACCAACCTTCAAACTGGGTGCGGGTCGAAATCGGTGCCCTAAGGTTTTGCTGAGCAATCCAACGATTCTGGAATGTCTGGGGAGAACGAGCCATGAGGGCCTCGGCCGCCAAGGCAAATTGCGGCGAAGATCCCAATGGCCCGATGGCACCCAGGTTTGTCGGGGAGGGCATGGCTGGGGTGCCAAACCCGAGATTTTGCAGCTGATGATAAGCGAACGCATCAACACCCTGATACGAAGGCGCAGGAGTCCCCGAGGCGGTTGAACGCAACGTGACCTCAAACCCACCGCCACCCCAAGGACTGCCCCCGTTCTGTTGCGTGGCGACCCAGTAAACCGATGCCGCCATCGTGGTCGCGGTTAGCGCCGTCCCCCCGGTCGAAAGCACGAGCGAAGGATCAGGCGTCGTGAGACCGGATGTGGACAAGGAATTCGTTGCGGTGTTGTAGCTCAGCACATAGCTCTGCCCCGGATCCAATCGTGGTGCATCAACGGTGAACGTGAAATACCGTCCGTTGGTCTGGCTGGCCGGAGCCGCTGCCGCGACCGTCGCTTGGTCCAACAAAATGGCCCCCAACACCGCCCCTGTGGCCGACCCACTCCGAAACTCAATGACGCGACCAGTCGAATTGTAGCCCGGATTGAATCCCAGTTGATAAGACGCCGCCGCGATGGGCGCATTGTATGGATTCCACAGCACAACGACAGGATGCAGGTGAACGTTAAGCGAGCCGCCCAAGGAACCCGAAATACTGAAACCCAACCGCGCGTAACTGAGCACCGGGGCCACGCCCTGCACCGTGTCCGTCTGCAAACGCGGTGTCAGGGGATTGCTCCCATCGTAACGCGTCGCATCAAAGGAACGGAGCAAGCCCCACGCGGGCAGTCCGAATTCATTGGCTGTGGTCGCGGGTGCACCAAGATCGGCGGGTTTGAAAATCAGGTCAGTATCCTGCGGGGCCACGCCCGAACCCAGCGCCGACAACTGCGAAGGGGTGGCAGCCAACCAGTTGGTCAGGTCTTTTTTGAGACCACCGGCAGCGACATCGGAGAGCACCGAACGGGAGCTGAAGGTGATATCGTGAAACTGGCTGGCCACATTGGCTCCGGTAATGGTGCTCGCCACCAGCGACAGCTGGTTGCCCCCAAGCGCCTTTTTCAGAGAGGAATCGTTGATCGGATAATTCGGACCGATGATGCTGGTGGCCTCGATCCCTGTGCGCTGCGCCGTGGTCCAACTCTGAATCAGCGGATGTGCCGAAGGATTGGCCAACGGTATGATCCGGAGACCTAGGTGACAGATAGTCCGGGGACGTAGGTTACACTTTGGGGCATTATGCCCTGGAGGACCACGACCCCAATGGAAGAGTTAATCAGATTCGTCACGCTGGCACAGACG
>JBAZBC010000013.1:0-146098 GCA_041671745.1 Opitutaceae bacterium
TTATAACCGAACACGCCTTCACTCGGCCCTCGGCTTCAAAAGTCCTCTCGCCTACGAATCCAACCTCAACTAACCAACCATAACTCACGCTCAACTCGTGTCCGTTTTATCGGGGGAAACCCAAGGCACAAAGGTCGGACAAAGTTTCGATCCGACGGATTCAGCCTCTCCCGCTTTCTCTGTGAGTTCTTGGTGTCTCCGTGCCTTTGTGGTGAGTGTCGGAATCGTCAGTAGTCAGGCCTATAGCATTTTAAGTAAAACTGTAGCTATAGCGGAGGGCGTGGACGAGCCACGCCCCTACAAAAATCCGACTGCCCACGTAGGGGCGTGCCTTGTGCGCGCCCGGCTTGGGTGCTCCCATAACGGCTACGGTTTTATTTAAAATGCTCTAAAACACGGTCCGGCGGCGTGCCCCCTTGAAGTCCTTGTTTCTTCGGGTTCCAACTGCGCCGCGTGCGCCGCAGTTTCTGTGCTCGGCGGCTACGTCCGGTATCAGTGTCTATCAGTGAAAATCAGTGGTTAAACACTCCGCCTTTTGTGGTTTCTTGTGTTTTTTGTGGCTCACTTTCCGGCTCCGACCGTCCGGGGATCTTTACTCGATCATCACGGGATGGAAGCCCGTGCCACGTTCTGACTTCGTGTCCTTGGCGATCTTTTGTAAAATATTCCGGGGGCTACCAATCCTCACTCGCTGGTGCGCGGGCTTATTGGGCGGTGGCTGCCTTGGATGCTTCAGCGGCGGCGGCCGTGGCGGAGGCGTTCAGGAGGTCGATCTGCATGTAGTAATGTTCACGCCGTTTGTAGTCGGCGGGCAGGATCGCCTTGGTGAGGAGGTCGGGCTCGATGGCGGCGAGGGCGGCTTCACGTTCCTGCTGGGCTTTCAAGGCGGCCAGGCGGGCGGTTTCGCGGTCGGCGGCGTCTTTCTTTTCTTGCTCGGCGGCGGCGAGTTTGGCGAGGGCGTCAAGGCGGGCGGCTTCGGCGGTGGCGGCTTCTTGGGCGCGTAACTCGGCGGCGCGGCGGTTGGCAGCTTCGAACTCGGCAGCTTCCTTGTCGGCCTTGGCTTTCGCGGCGGTGGCGGCGGCTTGCTCGGCTTCGGTGGCCACGCGGGCGGCTTCGGCGATCTCGGCGGCACGCTGACGTTCCAATTTGGCCTCGGCTTCGGCTTGGGCATCCTTGCCGGCTTTCTCGGCGGCGAGGCGGTCGGCCTCGGCCTTGGCGGCGGCAGCTTCGGTTGCCCGACGCTCGGCATCGGCTTTGTCGGCGGCGGCGAGGCTCTCGGCGTTGGCCTGTTCGGCGTTCTTACGGTAGCGCTGGAAGCCTACGTAGGAAATGGCTCCGCAGAGCAGGAGGAGGATGAGGATGACAATAGAGGATCTTTTCATGAAATGTGGAGCGTGTGCAGACCTGCTTGGCGGAAATTGGTTCGGGGCAGATGGAATGGCGGTGCGAACCATTCGCGTGCCTGCCCGGACTTATATCAAGCAATGATTTGAGCCGAAGCCGTGCCATGTTCAAGCCAAGCGTTTGGGGTGGAGTGAAATCCTGAAATCCAACCGGGATGACGATGGTAGTGCCGACAGAGGCGGAGTGATGAGTCGGGGTTGTCCGGACTACGAGGCATGGATAACCGTTCTTGAAATGCAGCAGCGGGACCGTTGTGCGAGTTTTCGATCTTCGTCACAGAGTGAGGAAGAGGATGCACCGAGTGTCACAGAGCTCGATCCATCGTCTGCTGTGCGGGACGTTTGAGCGGGTGCAATCTCTGTGGCGCTCTGTGCAGCCTCCCTTCCGTCTCTGTGTCACAATCCGATTCCGAATCTTTCGCGGCATGGATAACCGTTCTTGAAATGCAGCAGCGGGACCGTTGTGCGAGTTTTCGATCTTTGTCACAGAGAGCGGAAGCGGATGCACCGAGTGTCACAGAGCTCGATCCATCGTCTGCTGTGCGGGACGTTTGAGCGGGTGCAATCCCTGTGGCGCTCTGTGCAGCCTCCCATCCGTCTCTGTGTCACAATCCGATTCCGAATCTTTCGCGGCATGGATAACCGTTCTTGAAATGCAGCAGCGGGACCGTTGTGCGAGTTTTCGATCTTTGTCACAGAGTGAGGAAGAGGATGCACCGAGTGTCACAGAGCTCGATCCATCGTCTGCTGTGCGGGACGTTTGAGCGGGTGCAATCTCTGTGGCGCTCTGTGCAGCCTCCCTTCCGCCTCTGTGTCACAATCCGATTCCGAATTTTCGACGTTTTTTGGGTTCCGGTTCAGTCGGGTTGGGAGTTCCTACGGTTTGCGGGGCGTTTTCTGGGGGCGGATAAAAATGTAATCGACCAGAATGTTCATGCCGAACACGCCACCCAAGGTGCGGATGTTGCGCATGGCCCCGACCACGCTGGCGAGGGGGCTGGAGGCGTTTTCGCGCACACGGACGAGGATAAGGCAGGCGAGCAGGCCGACCGTTGGCGTGACGAGAAACACCTGGTGGTAAATGGCGAGCGGGGCGCTTCCGCCGGAGAGCAGCCGGCCGAGAATCGCACCGCCCACAATGGGGCCCATGGCGGTGACCAGCGAGGTGAGGGCGAGGTTTACGCTGATCGACAGGGTCTTGGCCTGCGGGGGGATGATCTTTAGCTGCAGGTTAAAAAGGGAGAGCACAAAGCCGGCGCTCATCACGCCGCCATACGACCACATGCCGTAGAGCATCCAGCGGTTGTCCGGAGTGAGGACGCACCAGAAGTAGTTTTGCAGCTGCCAGGCGATCATACAGAAGAGCATCACGGGTTTGTTGCCGAAGCGGTCGGCGAGGGCACCCCAGGCCGGTGCGGAAACCGCGCCGCCGATACTGCCCAGAATCACCAGGGTGCTCACGTCGCCCACGGACATGCCGAGCTCCTTATACATGAAGATGGCATAGAACGGGCCGAAGGTGCTGGCGGCAAAACCCCAGGCTGATCCGTATGCGACGAACCAGATGAAGGGTTTGGTGTTACGCAGGATGTTTAATTGTTCACGCCACGGCACTTTGACATCGGGGCTGTCGTCGAGGGGGCGTTCGGCTTTGATGCGGTTTTGGAAGAACACCGAAACGCCGCGCAGAATCACCGCGCTGCCGAGCACGATTTGGAACGCGAGGACCGTGCCGCCTAGCTCGCCGATCAACCAACCGGACAGGACCAGAAAGGTGATTTGCGAAACTTGGAGCAGGCGGTTGCGCAGGCCGAAATATTTGCCGCGAAGTCTCAGAGGCACCCAATCCTGCACCCAGGACATCCAGCTCACTCCGGTCAGCGAAGTCACGGCGGCCGAGAGGGCGAACAACGTCACGAACCAGTGGCCGCTCAGTTCAGGTTTGTCCGCCGGTAGGAAGGACAGCATCACGGCCATGACGGCCCAGCAGAGGAGTTGAAGTGATGAGGACGCGATCGAGACGGCCTTGGGCGAATAGGCGCGGCTCACCACCGGCATGAGGAAGGCTTGGGCAAAGTTGCCCCAGAATGGAAGCGAGGCGATCACGCCGTAGGTCGCCGGTGGCAGGTGAAACAACTCCACCAGCAGTGCCGCGATGATGAAGTTGCCGGGCTGAAGGAGGTAGACAATGGGCGTCGCCGCAATGCCGTCGTAGGTGCATTGGCGCAGGTTGTGGCGAAGCGACGTGTTGGACATGGAGGCTCGGTGAGGTTGGGGACGAACCCTACATCTAAGGCCCATGCCTGCCGTAATAGAAGCTAAACTCTATCGAAAAACACGGGTATGGGCGGGCTCGGGGCTGTTGGGTAGGGGGGGCACGTAGCTACGGGCTCGGCGTGCCCAGCGGTCACGCCCTACCTGCTGGTTCTCCGTTTCGCGGCCTTGGCGATCTTTGGGGGAAATTTATGAGAGGAGGGATGATCGGATTTTTTACAGAAGGTCGCAAAGATCGTGGAGGGCCGGAGGGTTCGAGTGGCATGGGCATCCTGCCCATAGGCATTAACCTTAAGATCGGGCCTTTTTTTGCCCCCATCTTTCTGCCATTGCCGCTCCATCCTTGGTGTTTTTTTGGAGGGCGGGCCGCGGTGCCTGCCGGGGAAATTGCCTGCGGATCAACCTCTCGTGCCCATACCCTCACCTGCTGATCTCTTTGTCCGATCTTTGTGCCTTCGTGCCTTTGTGGTGAACACTCCGCCATTCAGCCTGCACCTCCTATCCTCACCACAAAGACACAGAGACACAAAGTTTCCACAAAGCTCATACCCCAAAGTCCCAACTCCCAACGGGCCGGCTGCGGATTTGATGGCAGAAAACTGGGGGCAGAAATATCAACCGGTATCTTTTTAAGCACTCACCCTCCGTATTTTTTAGGTTAATGTCTATGGGCATCCTGCCCATGTTTGTGCGCTCTGCTTTACGGACCGCTCCCGGCGTTTGCCTCGTTGTGAGTCCCTGTCAGTTCAGGATGGCGGGTGCTTGATACTTGGTGAGGACGGCGTAGGCCGTGCCGATCTTGAGCTTCACCTCGAAGCGTAGCGGCAGGCGTTCATCGTCGGCCGAAACCCATACATGGACCTGACCGCCTTTGCGGAACATGCCCTTGGGTTTATCGGTCATGCGGGGAACGAGCAGCACTGCTTTGCGCGGGCCGTCGGGCGTCGAGATGGTTTCCACCTTTTCGGCGGTGATTTTCAGCGGATAAAATTCGTCGTCGAACAACACGAGCGCGTCACGGGATTGTCCGGGGGACAGGGCCCAGACGCGGCTTTGGATCAACGCTGTGATCATGTCCATGGGCTGGCCTTCGGGAAGGGCGAGCGTGGTGGAGCGGGCGGGCTTCAAGTAGTCGACGTAGCCGGCTTCGTGCTTGGCGTAGTCGAAGGAGATCGAGGCGCGGGTGTTTTCGTTTTTTGATTGGGTGCTGGCCGAGGCGCTGAGAAGCCGGCCGTCGGCCGCGTCGAAATGCATCATGGCATCGCCATCAAATCTGTAGAGAGCGCGCACAAAACCGCGGGTGCTGGTTGTCGTGGTCACGAGGATCTGATCCTGGCCGTCGGCGGTCTCCGCCTGTGCCCCGATATTGATTTCGCCGGCGTGGCCCAGCAGTCCCCATCCGACGCTGTAGGTCAGGGCTTCACCGGGTCTCAGAAGCGCGACGGCATTCTCAGCACGCACGGCCAGCCCGGGCAGGACTGCCAGTAAAAGGATGCGGATAAGTTTCATGGGGACCGGGCTATCGGAGCCGACAGCCTGCCTGATTGCCGGGTTCCGTCCATGTTTTTCAGGCGGAGCACCACTCCGTTAAGGAAGCGACTGAAAGACGTTCGGGACGATTATTGCAGGGCCGGTGCTCGCGCCGTGCCGGCCCGGGGTTGTCCGGACTGCGCGGCATGGCATAACCGTTCTTGAAATGCAGCAGCGGGACCGTTGTGCGAATTTTCGATCTTTGTCACAGAGAGCGGAAGAGGATGCACCGAGTGTCACAGAGCTCGATCCATCGTCTGCTGTGCGGGACGTTTGAGCGGGTGCAATCTCTGTGGCGCTCTGTGCAGCCTCCCATCCGTCTCTGTGTCACAATCCGATTCCGAATCTTTCGCGGCATGGATAACCGGTCTTGAAATGCAGCAGCGGGACCGTTGCGAGTTTTCGATCTTTGTCACAGAGAGCGGAAGAGGATGCACCGAGTGTCACAGAGCTCGATCCATCGTCTGCTGTGCGGGACGTTTGAGCGGGTGCAATCTCTGTGGCGCTCTGTGCAGCCTCCCATCCGTCTCTGTGTCACAATCCGATTCCGATTGGTCGGTGTTCAGTGGAGGGCGGATCGCTGTGTCCGCCATTTCTGACTGAAAACCGAGGTCGAGCTGGTTGGCGCGTCCGATGGCCCAGGCTTCGACACCACGCTCCCTGAGGGTTTGGGCGAAGTCTTCGGCGAATCCGTGCAGGGTATAAACCAGTCGCGGGTTTACCTGCTCGACGAAGCGTAGCAGGTCGGTGAAATCGGCGTGGTCTGACAGCGGAAAGGCCGCGTCGCAGCGGTGGCGATGGATCGTGCTGCGATCAAGCGCCCAACCGGTGATCATCGCGGTGCGCGCACGCGGTAGGGATTTGAGCAACGATGAACCGCCCCATTGCGGCGGGGCGATGACCACGTGGCCCGCGACGTCGGCGGCGGAGAATTCCAGGTGGGGAGGGAAGGTCAGTCCGCAGTCTTCGTGGATGCGGGTGAGGCGTTCGGCTTGCGGGTGGAGCATCACCGAAAGTCCGGAGCCGGCGAGCCCGGCGAGGACTTCCTGGCACTTGCCCAGACTGTAGGCCAGGAGCACGGGCACGGCACCGTCCGCGAGTGTTTCGTGGCAGAACTTCAGGAGGTCGCGTCGCACGTCGTCGGCGGGCGGCATGATGTAATGCGAGCGCCCGAAGGTGGTTTCCATGATGAGCACGTCGGCGGGCGGTGTGGCGCAGGGCTCCGCGACCAGCCCCGGCCGCAGCTTGAAGTCGCCGGTGTAGAGCAGGCGGCCGTGGGACTCGTGTGCGAGGAGGATTTGCGACGAACCCCAGATGTGGCCCGCCGGGTGGAGGGTCACGGTGGTGTCGGGGGTTAACTGCTCCGTGAGGCCGAAGGGAAGGATGTGCTCGCGGCGTTTTTTGGAGGGCAGGCGGGCGCGCATGAGCCGGGCGGTGCCATCCGAGCAGAGGATTTCCTGGTGCCGGGCGAGGTGGTCGAAGTGGGCGTGGGATACAAAGGAGCGCTCGGTGGCGTGGTGCGCGTCGAGCCACCAGCCGGTCTGCGGCAGCCATACTCCGTTGCGAAACTGGACGTCCCAGGCCATGCGTGCGGAAAGGTCGGCGGAGTTACGGACAACTCAAACTGCGTCGGTCAACGCAGCACTAGTTATTCGCATCGAGCGAGTGTTTGCCCGGTCCGGTCAGAAGCAGGCCGAGGCAGACCACGGCCATCGCGGCGGGATGGGCGGCGGCATCCCAGCCGCCGAGCATTGAGGGATAATATTTCCAGATCGCGGCGACCGTCATGGTGACGAACAGCGCCAGCGCCGCCGGCCGGTGCGCCCAGCCGAGAATGAGGAGCAGGCCACCCAGGGTTTCCGCGACCGCAGCGGCAAATCCCCACGCCGTGTAGCCGAAGTCGATACCCAGATAACTCACGGCGCGACCGACCGCATGCCATTTGTCCGGACCGCCCGCGAGTTTGGGAAACCCGTGGACGATCATGAACAGTGCGCCGACGCCGACCCGCATGACCAACAGTCCGGTGTCGGACCAGCTATCGAGCGATTTCCATTTTACGTTCATGGGCGGAGTCCGAGTGCTCCCAACACGAGAAGAATCAGCAAGCCGACGCCGATCAGTATCCAGAAAATACCGACCGGACGGCGGGGCGATGACGGGGAGTTTTCCTCGTCGTCGGGAGGCAGGTCGAGGCCGTCGTAGATCGAGGTCTCGCGCCAGCCGGTGCGTTCATCGGCGCCGCATTCGGGACAGGCGCGGGCGTCGCGAGGGATGTCGGCGCCGCAGTTGGCGCATTCGTCGGGAGGAGGCGTGGGGCGGGCCATCGGTGGCGGTTGCTCAGGCCTGCTCGGAGGCGGGCTTGATGTATTTGTGTTTGGCGAGACGCCAGGCCGTCACGAAGAACGCGGTGAGCGGAATCGCCAGCACCATGCCGAGGATGCCGTTGAGCGCGGCGCCCCAGAAGAAAATTGAGACGATGATCGCCACCGGATGCAGGCCGGTGCGGTCGCCCATGATCTTGGGGGTGAGATACCAACCCTCGATCATCTGCACCAAACAGAACACTGCGATCACGAGTCCGACCTGTTGGAAATCGCCGCCGGGCTGGAGGAACGCGAGCGGCAGAGCGATGCTCAGGCCGATGATCGTGCCGAGGTAGGGGACGATATTGAGAATGCCGAGGGCCAGGCCGATCACCAAGCCGAACTTGAGGCCGACCAAGGTGAACCCGATGGCGAGGAGCGCGCCCATGATCAGGCCGATCAACAGCTGTCCGCGGAAAAACGAAACCACGATGGTGATGAACTGCCCGGCGAGGAAGACCACGTCTTCGCGGATTTTTGGCGAAAGGAAGGGGAGTTGCTCATGCAGATTCCGCGTCGGCTCGTGACTGGAGAGCAGAAAGAAAAACAGATAGATCGGCACAATGGCCAAGTGCGTGATAAAGCTGATCACGCCGATGGCACCCATGCCGGCGCTCTTCAGGCTGGGGATCATGTGTTTGATCAGTTCCTGACCGTCCCGGAGCATGCCATCGACGGCATCGCGGATGTGCGGGTTGGACATTTGCGCGGAGGCCAGCTCGACCCACTGCGGGTAGTGATCCTCCACGTAGATCAGACCATTTTTCCAGAACGTCGGGGCGAAGGCGATGAAGTCGAGGACCTGCGAGACCACCGAGGGCGTGATGAAGAGCAACGCGGCGGCGACCGCGAGGGTCACCGCGCCGTAGAGCACCATGACGGCGGCCAGGCGCTTGAGCCGGAGCTTTTTCTCCAGTATCTCGACAATAGGCCGCAGGATGAGCGCCAGGATTCCCGCCACCGCCAGCGGCCAGAGCACGCTGGAAAAGTAACTGAGCAGCTGACCCAGCTTGGCGACCGAGTAAACCAGCAGCGCGATGGTGCCGACCAAGGCCAGCAGCCCGAGGGCAAAACCCACCATACGACGCTGGCTGGGGTTCAACAAACGGGTCTCTTGAATTTCGGACATGGCGCAAACAACAAGCAACCCCGCCCGCCGACGCCAGCCGAAAGGAGGGATACTCGTTTGCCGCCGTGTCGGGCTTGCCTTCGCAGTGAATTGAATACCGTGTCGGTTCCGACCCATGCAGGCCGCCACCCATATCCACGTCAAAGGAGCCCGTGAGCATAACCTCAAGAACCTCGAGGTGCGCATCCCGCGTGGTAAACTCACGGTCATCACCGGCCCGTCCGGCTCCGGCAAATCGTCACTGGCCTTCGACACCATCTACGCCGAAGGCTACCGCAAATACATGGAGTCGCTCTCCACGCAGGCCCGCCAGGTCCTCGAACAACTCAAGCGGCCCGACGTCGATTTTATCCACGGACTCTCCCCGGTTCTCGCCATTGAGCAACGCACCGGCGGCGGTTCGCCGCGCAGCACCATCGCCACGGTCACCGAGATTGCCGACTATGCGCGCCTGCTCTGGGCGCTCCACGGCGAGCAACGTTGCCCCAAGGACGGCGGTCGTGTCGTGCAACGTTCGCTCGACGACAACGTCGCCCGCGTTCTGCGCGAAGTGCCCGGCGAGCGCATCATGATCCTGGCTCCCGCGCTCAACGCCAAGGCATCCGTCCTTCGCGACGAATTGCCGCGACTGCGCCAGCGAGGTTTCCAGCGCGTGCGCCTCGACGGTGAAATTAAGAACCTCGACGACGCGAAAATTCTCCCGTCCGGTGCTGGTTCCGCCGAGATCCAGGTTGACTTGGTCATCGACCGCCTCGTCGCCGTGGCCGACCAGCGCAGCCGACTCGCCGACTCGCTTGAGCTCGCCTTCCGCGAGGGCAAGGACCGCGCCTTCATCCTCGCGCAAAAATCCTCTGACGCCCCGTGGCGCGAGATCGGCCTGAGCCAGTCGCTCGCGTGCGAAATCTGCGGCGACGTGTTTGAAAAACTCACTCCGCGCCACTTCTCGTTCAACCATTCCGAGGGCGCATGCGGCACCTGTGGCGGACTCGGACGCAAACTACGCTTCATTCCCGAGCTGGTGATCCCCGATCCCGAAAAATCCGTGCGCGGCGGAGCGATCAAGCCCTGGCGCATCGGCGGAAAAAATCTCATCATCAAACACAACGCCCAGCTCAGGCAGCTCGCCGAACAAATCCCGTTCGACGCCGACACACCGTGGAAAGACCTGCCGCAGAAAACCCGCGACGTGTTGCTCAACGGGGCAGGGGAGCGGTTGTTTGCTTTTAAGCTGAAGCGCATGCGCGAACCCAAGGCCATGCCGTTTGCCGGTATTCTGGGTGACTTGGAAGAGAGTTTTCGCGAGACCGACAGCGACGGGTTTCGCGCTCGGCTGACGACATTCATGATCAGCGGCGAGTGTCCCGAGTGTCATGGCGCGCGCCTCAACGGCCGGAGCAGTTCCGTCACCGTGCGCTTCGACGCACGCAAATCCCAAACACCAAAGGGCCAAATCACAAATAAGTCAGCGCCTGTGGCTGACCGTGCGTTGGGGATCGCCGACTTTTTCGCACTCGATGTGGGCGATGCGCATGCCTTCGCGACCGCGTTGGTGGCCGAACTTTCCGGCAACGAAGCACTGCGCGAGATTGTTACCGGCATCGAACAACGCCTGCGTTTCCTGCTCGAAACCGGACTCGGCTACCTGACGCTCAACCGTGACTACGACACCTTGTCCGGTGGCGAGGCCCAGCGCGTGAGGTTGGCGACCCAGCTCGGCATGGGGCTCATGGGCGTGATTTACGTTCTCGACGAACCGAGCATCGGCCTGCATCCGCACGACAATCAAAAACTCCTGGAAACGCTCCGGGAGTTGCGCGACCGAGGCAACACGGTGCTCGTGGTCGAACACGATGAGGACACCATGCGCATCGCCGACGAGATCATCGAACTCGGACCCGAAGCCGGGACCGAGGGCGGCAACATTCTCTTCCAAGGCACGCCGGAGGCGTTGATGAAGATGCCCGCAAAACAATCGCGCACCGGCCCGTTCCTTGCCCGCAAACAGTCCGTCGTCAAAGATGCGAAAACCAAACTGGCCGACGGTCATTTTCTGACGGTGCGCGAGGCGCGGGCCAATAATCTACGCGACGTCGACGCGCGATTCCCGGTCGGCCTGCTCACGGTGGTCACCGGTGTCTCGGGCTCGGGCAAGAGCACACTCGTCAACGACGTGTTGGCCGCCGCCGCCGCGCGCAAACTCAACGGCGCGACCCGCATCACGCCCGGTGTCCACCGCCACATCGAGAACCTCGATCACTTTGAGAAACTCGTGCAGGTCGACCAGTCCCCGATCGGCCGCTCACCGCGTTCGAATCCGGCGACCTACGTCGGGTTGCTCGACCTGTTGCGCGACCTTTTTGCACAGGTGCCGCTGGCCAAGGTCCGCGGCTACAAGGCCAGCCGGTTTTCGTTCAACGTGCGGGGCGGCCGGTGCGAGCGCTGCCAGGGTGACGGGGTCATCAAGCTCGACATGCAATTCATGGCCGACGCCTATGCACCGTGCCCGAGTTGCGGCGGACGCCGGTTCAACCGCGAGACGCTGGAGATTTTGTTTCACGGCAAATCCATCGCCGACGTCCTCGATATGACCGTGCGCGATGCGATGATGCTCTTCCGCAACATTCCGCGCGTGATGGACAAACTGGAAACGCTCAACGCGGTCGGCCTCGGCTACCTCACGCTCGGGCAGTCGGCGACGACGCTCTCGGGAGGCGAAGCGCAGCGGTTGAAGTTGTCGCTCGAACTGAGCAAACGCCAGCAAGGCGGCACGCTCTACATCCTCGACGAGCCGACGACGGGACTGCACTGGGTGGACATCCAGCACCTGATGGACCTGCTCTTTAAACTGCGCGACGCGGGCAACACGCTCATCGTGATTGAGCACAATCTTGATGTGATCGCGCTGGCGGACTGGATCATCGACCTCGGACCGGGTGGCGGCAGCGCGGGCGGCGAGATCGTCTATGCCGGAGGCCGCGCAGGGGTCGAAAACGAACCGCGCAGCCTCACTGGGCAGGCGCTTGTGAAGTGGGGCTCGGAGGGAGCCGGGAACTAAGAGTTCCGGAATTTGGGGACGGGATGAAATGCAGGACAAGAGCTGCTCCGAACATCCTGCCGTTTATCCCGGTTTTCATCCTGTCCAAAACTCCGTGGGCTTCTTGACGGAAGAATACACCCGAAGTTGAGACAGGATTTACAGGATGGAATACAAGATAAGAGCTGCTCCGAACATCCTGCTGTTTATCCCGGTTTTCATCCTGTCCAAAACTCCGTGAGCTTCTTGACGGAAAAATACACCCGAAGTTGAGACAGGATTTACAGGATGGAATACAAGATAAGAGCTGCTCCGAACATTCTGCCTTTTATCCCGGTCTTCATCCTGTCCAAAACTCCGTTGGATTCGTGACCGAAGAATACACCCGAAGTTGAGACAGGATTTACAGGATGGAATACAAGATAAGAGATGCTCCGAACATCCTGCTGTTTATCCCGGTTTTCATCCTGTCCAAAACTCCGTTGGATTCGTGACCGAAGAATACACCCGAAGTTGAGACAGGATTTACAGGATGGAATACAAGATAAGAGATGCTCCGAACATCCTGCTGTTTATCCCGGTTTTCATCCTGTCCAAAACTCCGTTGGATTCGTGACGGAAGAATACACCCGAAGTTGAGACAGGATTTACAGGATGGAATACAGGATAAGAGCTGCTCCGAACATCCTGCTGTTTATCCCGGTTTTCATCCTGTCCAAAACTCCGTGGGCTTCTTGACGGAAAAATACACCCGAAGTTGAGACAGGATTTACAGGATGGAATACAGGATAAGATCCGTTCCCAACATTCTGCCTTTTATCCCGTCCAAACGGTGAATCGGATTTTCCGGGCGAAGCCCCGTTATTACCGGCGAGGCGTTGTTACGACGACGGAGGGACGCTTGAGCTCCTTGCGTTTGCGACGCCAGGGCAGGAATAGCACGATGCAGATCAGGGCGAAAACGATCATGCCCCAAAAAATGTAACCCTGCGACTTCGACAGTGTGTGGTGGAACTTTTCCAGATCGTCGTGAAACTTGGTCCAGAGGAAGTGACCGAGCCATACGAATACCGGCACGCTGATCAACGCCGCGATGCCGTCGAAAAAAATGAACTTTACATACGGCACTTTCATCGACCCCGCCGTGAAAAAAATCGGCGCGCGCAGACCTGGTAGGAAACGTCCGAGAAACAGGCCCTTCCATCCGTGGCGATCAAAGAAATCCACGACCTTCGCCTGTTTTCTAGGAGGGAGAATGCGTTGAAACCACTTCGAGGTGAGCACCCATCCGCCGACGTGGCGCCCGGCAAAAAACGTAATGCAATCGCCGCTGAGCACGCCCGCATACATCAGCATCGTGACCTCCAGTAGCGGGCGACCCTCGTTGGCGGCGGCTGCACCGGCGGCCACCAGCACGAGATCCTCCGGCACGGGCAGTCCCAGTCCGCACAGCAAGAGCACGATGAACGGAGCCCAAAGGGAGAGGTGCGAGTCCTGAAAAAATTGAAGCAGGGTTTCGAACATGCGGGAGGCGAGAGCAAACACCCGGCGCGGTGATTGCCAAGGGTTTAAACAGCCGCGTGTTTGGAACGTTCCGTTGCGACCCTTAAATTGAGTTGAAACTTTCTCCGTTCCGCGTGTCAGTGACTCCAACATTTGTTTAGGCGAACCCGAGGCGTCGGGCTGAGAGTGGGACACGTTCCGTCCCTAAAGTCTTCGAACCTGATGCGGTTAGCACCGTCGAAGGGAAAACGGGATTCGTCGCCCAGCGGGCTTCGGGTTCGGGACTCCTGATGGCGTTGGTGGCCGCGGCCCTCAATTCACCATCATCATGTCCACCTCCGCCACCAAGACCGAAGCCGCCGACTCATCGGCCAACCGCCGGGAGTTCCCCGCTTCCACCCGCGTTTACATCACCGGCACCCGCCCTGACATCCGCGTGCCGATGCGGGAGATCACGCTCTCGCCGACCACGCTCCCCAACGGCACCGAGGTTCCCAACGAGCCTGTGCGTGTTTACGACACGTCCGGCGCGTGGGGCGACTCCGCCTTCCATGGCGATTCCACGCAGGGCTTGCCCGCGATCCGCCGCGATTGGATCCGCGAGCGAGGGGACGTCGAGGAAGTAGAAGGTCGCGAGATCAAGCCCATCGACGACGGTTATTTGTCCGAGACGCACCGCGCCCAGGCCGAGGCCGAGGGTCGCCGCAATGCCATCAAGTTCTTCGATCGCTCCCAAAACAAAGTCCTCCGCGCCAAGCAGGGCAAGATCGTCACCCAGCTGCAATACGCCCGCGCCGGAATCGTCACGCCCGAGATGGAGTTCATCGCCATCCGCGAGAACATGAAACTCCAGCGTTCGCGCGAGCTCCTCGAAATGACCGAGGAAGGCCCGCGTAATTCTCTCTGGCGCCAGCACCCCGGTGAATCTTTCGGCGCATCGATCCCCAAGGAAATCACTCCCGAGTTCGTCCGCTCCGAGGTCGCCCGCGGCCGCGCCATCATCCCGGCGAACATCAACCATCCCGAGCTCGAGCCGATGATCATCGGCCGCAACTTCCTCGTTAAGATCAACACCAACATCGGCAACTCCGCCGTTGCTTCGTCCATCGACGAAGAGGTCGAGAAGATGCGCTGGTCCGTCAAATGGGGTGGCGACACGCTGATGGATCTCTCCACCGGCAAAAACATCCACCAGACCCGCGAGTGGATTCTCCGCAACTGTCCCGTGCCCGTCGGCACTGTTCCGATTTACCAGGCTCTGGAAAAAGTCGGCGGCCGTCCCGAGGCGCTCACGTGGGAAATTTTCCGCGACACGCTCATCGAGCAGGCCGAGCAAGGCGTCGACTACTTCACGATCCACGCGGGCGTGCTGTTGCGCTACATCCCGCTCACTGCGCGCCGCATGACCGGCATCGTTTCGCGCGGCGGTTCCATCATGGCGAAGTGGTGTCTCTCGCACCACAAGGAGAACTTCCTCTATACGCACTGGGACGACATCTGCGACATCATGGCCGCCTACGACGTGTCGTTCTCCATCGGTGACGGCCTGCGCCCCGGCGCCATCGCCGATGCCAACGACGAAGCCCAATTCGGCGAACTCAAAACCCAGGGCGAACTCACCAAGCGCGCCTGGGCTCGCGGCGTGCAAGTCATGAACGAAGGCCCCGGCCACGTGCCCATGCACATGATCGCCGAGAACATGGCGAAGCAACTCGAGTGGTGCGACGAAGCCCCGTTCTACACACTCGGGCCGCTCACAACCGACATCGCGCCCGGCTACGACCACATCACCAGCGGCATTGGCGCCGCCATCATCGGCTGGCACGGCTGCGCGATGCTCTGCTACGTCACGCCCAAGGAGCACCTCGGCCTGCCCAACCGCGACGACGTGCGCACCGGCGTGATCACCTACAAGATCGCCGCCCACGCCGGAGATTTGGCCAAGGGACATCCGGCGGCCCAATACCGCGACAACGCGCTCTCGAAGGCCCGCTTCGAGTTCCGCTGGCAGGACCAGTTCAACCTATCGCTTGATCCGGATCGCGCCCGCGAATATCACGACGAAACCCTCCCGCAGGAGGGCGCGAAGACCTCGCATTTCTGTTCCATGTGCGGCCCGCAGTTCTGCTCGATGCGCATCACGGACGACATTCGAAAATACGCCGACGAACACGGCCTCAACTCCGTCGAAGCCATCGAAGCCGGCATGAAAGAAAAGGCCGACGAGTTCCACGCCAAGGGCGGCGAGATCTACCTCGAAGAGAAACAAAGCTGAACTGACTTAAGTAGCGAGTAGCGGGTAGTGGCCAGCGAGCATACGAACCTCAAACTTCCGATCTACCCGCTACTCACTCCTCGCTACTTTCCGATCCATGACCGTCTTCGTCAACGACCAGCCTCGCTCTCTCACGGCGGGCACCCAGCTCGCGGACTTGCTCCGTGAGTTGGGTCTCGCCGAGCGCAAGGGCGTGGCCATCGCCATCAATGACGAAGTCGTGCCGCGCTCGACGTGGCCGACTCGTGCGCTCTCCGAAGGCGAACGCATTCTTGTGATCCAAGCCACTCAAGGCGGCTGACTGCGGAGGAAACCGCAGAACGCTTAACGCTCAACGTTTAACTTTTAACACTCAATGACCGACCAATCCGGATCGAAGACTTCTTCGTTTAGCGTTAAAGGTTCAGCGTTAAATGTTAAGCGTTGCATGGAGGTCTCTGCTCCGATGGCGCTTATCGTAATCTCTCCCGAAGCTGAAGACCCCTGCGAGCACGCCGTGCTCGCGCAACTCTTCGCTGCGGGTCTGGCGAGTTACCACCTGCGCAAGCCGACTTGGTCGCGCGATCAACTCGTTGCGTGGCTCAGGGCGTTGCCCGTCGAGTTCCATTCGCGAATCGTGCTGCATACGCACCACGATCTCGCTGGTGAATTTACCTTGGGCGGCGTTCATGAACGCGAAACCGCCAATCCAAATTGTCACCTAATAGGTGACAATTTGCGCAGCCGTGCGGTTCATGATTTGCCCCAGTTGCGTGCTTCGATCGACGGTTATGACCGGTTGCTGGTCAGTCCAATCTTCCCGGCGTTTTCAAAACCGGGTTACGGCCCGACGGAGAAACTCCCTGAAGCCGAGCTTCGCGCCGCGCTCGCACTTCCGCGCCGCGCCGAAGTGATCGCTCTCGGTGGCATCGACTCATCGCGCATCCAGGTGTGCCGCGAACTCGGCTTTGACGGAGTCGCCGTCCTGGGCGCGATCTGGCAAGCCGCCGATCCTGTGGCGGCGTTTTCCTCGATTCAGAAAAATTGTGGAAGCGAGCTTGCTCGCGATTCCGTCACTCATCGCGCGCAAGCTCGCTCCCACGCCTAACCAAATGCCACTCGACCCCGATCATTTTCCTCCGGTCATGTGCCTCACGATGGACGGACTGCCGCTTTCGCATGTCGAGCAGGCCCGCGCGCTCGTCACTGCGGGCTCAGGTTGGATTCAACTGCGCATGAAAAACGCCGAGCCCGACGAGTGGTTGGCGACCGCCCGCGAAGTGGTCGCCATCGGCCACGAGGGTGGGGCGCTCGTCACGATCAACGACCATGTCGAGATCGCCCTCGCTTCCGGTGCCGACGGCGTTCACCTTGGAAAACTCGACGAAGACTGGATCGCCGCCCGCGCACGACTCGGCACGGACAAACTTCTCGGCGGCACCGTTAACAACGCCGAAGACGCTCGCCGCGCCGCAGAGTCGCACGTGCTCGATTATGTCGGCATAGGTCCGTTGCGCTTCACGACCACCAAACAAAAACTCGCGCCCGTCCTCGGACTCGAGGGCATCGCCGCGTTGCTTCCGCTTCTTGATGGTCTGCCCGCGTGGGCCATCGGCGGTGTGTTGCCGGCCGATCTACAGGCGCTTCGCCAGGCTCGGCTCGCGGGTGCCGCAGTCTCCTCATCCCTTTACGCAAACAATCAAGTCACCGCCAACCACGCCGCCTTTATTTCGGCGTGGTCGGCGATCTCCTAAGCCCATGAAAACATCCCCTCTCGTTATCGCCGGCGTCGAACTGCGTTCGCGCCTTTTTCTAGGCACCGGCAAATACAGCTCCGGTGCCGTCATGGCCGAAAGCCTCGCCGCCTCGGGTGCCGAGCTCGTCACGATGGCCCTGCGCCGGGTCCGCACCGACGGCGCGCCCGACGACATCGTCGACCATCTCGACACCAACCTCTATCGCCTTCTGCCCAACACCTCCGGCGTGCGCGACGCGAAGGAAGCGATCCTTGCCGCCGAACTCGCCCGCGAGGCCCTCGGCACCAACTGGCTGAAACTCGAAATCCACCCGGATCCGAAATACCTCATGCCCGACGCGGTCGAGACGTTGATCGCCACCCGCGAACTCGTGAAACGCGGCTTCGTTGTATTGCCCTACGTCCACGCCGATCCGGTCCTCTGCAAACAACTCGAAGAAGCCGGAGCCGCCGCCGTCATGCCGCTCGGGGCGCCTATCGGCAGCAACCTCGGACTCGAAACGCGCGCGTTCTTGGAAATCATCATCGCGCAGGCCCGTGTGCCCGTGGTGGTTGATGCCGGACTCGGCACACCGTCCCACGCCGCCGCCGCCCTCGAAATGGGTGCGGACGCCGTTCTCGTTAACACCGCCATTGCCGCCGCCGCCGATCCGGTCGCGATGGGCCATGCCTTCCGGTTGGCGGTCGCCGCCGGCCGACTTGGCTATGAGGCCGGTCTCGCCTCGCGCTCCACCAAAGGTGAAGCCCACGGGACTTCTCCGCTCACGGCTTTTCTTTCGAGTGTATGATTTTTTTCACAGAGGTCGGAAGAGGCTGCACAGAGCGTCACAGAGGAATACCATCCCCGACCTCTGTGGCACTCTGTGCAACCTCTGCTCCCCTCCGTGACTCATTCCGATTCTAATCCCATGACTTTCACCGATACCTGGAAACAACACGACTTTGCCGACACCGCCCGCACCATTGCCACGCGCACGGCGGATGATGTCCGCCGTGCGCTGGCGAAGCAGGGCAAGGGGTTGAACCTCGAAGACCTGCAGGCGCTCCTTTCGCCCGCCGCCACGCCGTTTCTCGAAGAAATAGCCTCGCAGAGCCATCGCATCACGCTCGCCCGCGTTGGTCGCACGATGCAGCTTTTTGCGCCGTTCTACCTCACGAACACGTGCGTCAATGTTTGCACGTATTGCGGCTTCAGCGCGCAGAACAAGATCCCGCGCAAGATTCTCAATGACACCGAAATCCTCGCCGATGCCGCCATCATCAAGGGCATGGGCATCGACCACGTGCTCTTCGTCACCGGCGAAAGCAACCACATCGGCCGCGCTTATTTTTCCAACGCCATCAAGCTCCTGCGTCCGCACTTTTCCAGCATCTCGATGGAAGTGCAGCCCATGTCCATGGACGACTACAAGTCGCTTGCGCAGGACGGTCTCAGTTCAGTCATCGTTTTCCAGGAAACCTACGATCAGGCCACCTATGAGAAGCATCACCTCAAGGGACCAAAGTCCCATATGATCAACCGGCTTGAGACGCCCGACCGTCTCGGTGAGGCGGGCCTCAAGAAGATCGGTCTCGGTGCCCTCTACGGTCTGGCCGACTGGCGCGCGGAGGCGTTTTTCCTCGGTCTGCATTTGCGCTACTTGGAGCGCACGTATTGGAAAACGCGTTACAGCATTTCATTTCCGCGCCTGCGTCCGCATGCCGGCAACGACATCGAAGTGACGCCCTTCGGTGAGCGCGACTTGGTTCAGGCGATTTGTGCGTTCCGGCTCTGGAGCAACGAAGTCGAACTCACGCTCTCCACCCGTGAACGCCCGTTTTTCCGCGACCACGCGGTGCGCCTCGGGATCACGTCGATGAGCGCCGGTGCGAAGACGAATCCCGGCGGTTATTCCAGCGAACCCGATTCGCTCGAGCAGTTTGCCGTCAACGATGAGCGCAGCCCCGCCGAGGTCGTCGTCGCCCTCCGTCGCGAAGGCTACGAGCCGGTGTGGAAAGACTGGGACGCGACTTATGACGGACACTCCCAAGCCGTTTTAACCACTAATTCTCACTAATTAGCACTGATAAAACACTGGATTCGGAATCTCCAAATCAGTGATCATAAGTGTTAATCAGTGGTTCAACTCCGATGTCTTTTTCCTCCGACGAACTCGCCCGTTACCAGCGGCACCTTTCGCTCTCTGGCTTTGGTCCGGAGGCGCAGGCGAAGCTGCAGGCGGCGCGTGTGCTGGTGATTGGTGCGGGCGGATTGGGCTGTCCCATTTTGTTGTATCTCGCGGCGGCGGGTGTCGGGCAGTTGACGGTCATCGATGCGGACACGGTGGATGTATCGAATCTCCAGCGTCAGGTGCTGTTCACGACTGAAGACGCGGGCAAACCCAAGGCGGAGGTAGCGGAGCGTCGGCTGAGCGCGTTGAATCCTTGTATCACGATCACTCCGATCGTCGCCCGGCTCACGCGGAGCAATGCGATCGAGCTGATTTCGGTGCACGATGTCGTGGTCGACGGCTCGGATAATTTCGCGACGCGTTACTTGGTGAATGACGCATGTGTGCTCGCGGGGAAACCGCTGATCTACGGAGCGATTCAAGGCTTCGAAGGGCAGGCGAGTGTGTTTAATTTCAAGGGCGGGCCGACGTATCGCTGTTTGTTTCCGGAGCCGCCCGCTGCGGGGACGGTGCCGAATTGTTCGGAGGCGGGTGTGCTCGGTGTGTTGCCCGGACTCATCGGCACGGTGCAGGCGACGGAGACGATCAAAGTGATCACGGGCATCGGTGAGCCGTTGTCGGGGCGGTTGCTGCTCTGGAATTCGCTGGCGATGACCTCGCGCACGTTGCGCTTTTCGGCGGAACCGGCGAGCCGGGCGATCACGGAACTGCCGCCTGAAGGTTATGGCGAGACGTGCGCGGTGCCTGCCAAGCCGACTGGAGATGAACTCACGGTGGAGGAGCTGCGTGGCATGGGCATCTTGCCCATGTCGGAAAACCATCATGGGCAGGATGCCCATGCCACTTCACCGGTCCAACTCATCGACGTGCGCGAGGATTGGGAACGGGCGTTGGGTGCCATCCATCCATCGATTCATGTGCCCTTGGGTGTCCTCGGCACCGATGTCGCACAGGTCGCGCTCGCGGTATTGGATCCGAAGCGTGAGACGGTCGTCTATTGCGCCGGTGGCGTGAGGAGTATGAAGGCGCTGGGGCCGTTGAGGGAGACGCATGGGTTTTCGGTGCTGCGGAGCCTGAAGGGCGGGTTTAAGGCTTGGGCAGGCTGAATTTTTTCGGAATGGGTCTCGCGAAGATCGGACAAAGAGCGGAGTAAGGTCGGAAAAACGGATAGGATGGAAACTCGTCGGGCTTTTATTGGATGGAACCTTTGATCGACCTTGGCCCGGACTTCGCGAGACGATCTTTCTGTTTTCCTGATCATGCCAACCAATCTGCCGACCATTGTTCATCTCGACGCCGACGCGTTTTTTGTGTCGGTCGAGCTGGCGTTGCAGCCGGAGTATCGCGGTAAAAAAGTCGCGGTGGGCGGACGCGAGCGCGGGATCATCGCCTCGGCGAGTTACGAGGCGCGGGCCTGCGGCGTTTATACGCCGATGCCGACGGCGCGGGCGCTCAAGGTGTGTCCGGATTTGATTCTGCTGCCGCACAAGGGGAGCTATGGCGAAGTGTCGCGGAAGATGTTCGATCTCTGTGAAACGATCACACCTTACGTGCAGCGAAACTCCATCGACGAAGGCTATCTAGATCTGGGTCCGTGCGGACTGAAGTCGGTCGAAGAAATCGAACGCGTGGTGCGCGGGTTGCAAAAACGCATCTGGGACGAGTTGCAGATTCCGGTGTCCATGGGCATCGCGACGAACAAACTCGTTTCCCAGATCGCGTCGAAATTGAGGAAGCCGCGCGGATTTGTCGTCGTTGAGTCGGGGGACGAGGGGGCGTTTTTGGAGCCGCTGCCAATCGGGAAACTGCCCGGCGTCGGAGACAAGACCGAGACCGTGCTCCAGACGCAGGGCATCTGGAAAATTCGGGATCTTTTCGCGAAGACGGACCGTGAACTTGAAACGTTGCTCGGACGTGACTGGCCGGCGTTTTTGGCGATGGCGCGCGGTGAGGATGGTAGCGAAGTGCATACGGAACACGAGGACGCGAAGAGCTACTCGCAGCAGGAAACGTTTGCGAAGGACATCGGCGAGTTTGCCGAGATCGAGCGTGTCGCAAAGGGCATGATCGATGCGTTGATGCCGACCATTCGTGCCGACGGAAAACGGGTGAAAACGATGACGGTAAAGGTGCGCTACGGGGATTTTACGCAGGAGACGGCGGGGCGGAGTTTGCCCGAGGCAAGCGATCTGGAGCAGCCGTTTTATCCGCTGGTGTCGGTGCTGTTAAGGCAGGCGTGGACGCAGTCGCGACCGCTGCGTTTGGTGAGCGTGCGTTTCTCCGGCGTGGAAGACGGAGGGCGGCAGTTGGATTTGTTTGCGGAGACCGACGAAAAACGACGCAAGCTCGCCGCCGTGCTGGATCAACTCAACCAAGGTAAAGCGCTGCGTGTTCAGCACGGGCATCAACTGCCGGTAAAAAAGAAAACGACCGGCTGACGGGCCGGTCGTTTTCTTGGATTAACTTCAACGGACGGGTGCCCGATTAGTCGCGGTTTTTAGAGATACTTGTCGGTCACGGCACCTTCGGAGGCGGTGCTGACGAGCTTGGCATACTTGGCCAAGACGCCGCGGGTTTCCTTGGGGGGAAGCGGCTTGTAGGCGGCCATACGGGCGACGTATTCGGCGTCGGGGATGAGGAGGCTGATGGTGTTCTTCACCGCATCGACCTCGATCTGGTCGCCGGTCTTGACGATACCGATGGGGCCACCGCAGGCGGCTTCGGGGGTGATGTGGCCGACGTCGAAACCGTGGGAGCCGCCCGAGAAACGTCCGTCGGTGATGAGCGCGACGTCTTTGATGAGACCGCGACCGGCGACGGCGGAGGTGGGGGACAACATTTCTCGCATGCCGGGGCCGCCGACGGGGCCTTCGTTGCGGATGACGACCACGTCGCCCTTGACCACGTCGCCGCGCAGGATGCCCTTGAGCGCGTCTTCTTCGCCTTCGTAGACCTTGGCGGTGCCTTTGAAGTAGAGACCCTCCTTGCCGGTGATCTTGCCGACGGCACCGCCGGGGGCGAGGTTGCCGTGGAGGACGCGGAGGTGGGTGGTGGCCTTGATGGGGTTGTCGAAGGGGCGGATGATGTCCTGCTCGGTCGGATACGCGCCGTAGGGCTGCACGTCTTTGAGCGTTTCGGCGACGGTCTGGCCGGAGACGGTGAGGCAGTCGCCGTGGAGCATGCCGCGGTCGAGGAGCATCTTCATCATCGGGCGGATGCCGCCGATGCGGATGAGGTGGGCCATGCCGTATTTGCCGAAGGGCTTGACGTCGGCGAGGAGGGGAACTTTTTCGCCGATGGTCTTGAAATCCTCGAGGGAGAGCGGGACGCCGGCGGAGTGCGCGATGGCGAGCATGTGGAGGATGAGGTTGGTGGAGCCGCCGAGGGCCAAGCACACGGTGATCGAGTTCTCAAAGGCCTTACGGGTCATGATGTCGCGGGGCTTGATGCCCTTCTTGAGCATGGCGAGGACGGCGGCACCGGCGCGCTCGCAGTCTTCGCGCTTTTCCTTGCCGATGGCGGTCTGAGCGGAGCTGTTGGGCAAACTCATACCGAGGGCCTCGATGGCGGACGCCATGGTGTTGGCGGTATACATGCCGCCGCAGGAGCCGGGGCCAGGAATGGCGGAGGACTCGACTTCCTTGAGGCCGGCGTCGTCGAGTTCGCCCTTGGCGTGTTTGCCGACGGCTTCGAAGACGGAGACGATGTCGAGGGGCTTCTGCTTGTCGCAGTCGGAGGGGGCGAAGCCGGGAAGGATGGTGCCGCCGTAAATGAAGACGGCGGGGCGGTTGAGGCGGGCGATGGCGATCATCGCGCCGGGCATGTTTTTGTCGCAGCCGCCGATGGCGACGAGGCCGTCAAAGCCTTCCGCGGCGACGGCGGTCTCGATGGAGTCGGCGATGACATCGCGGGAGACGAGGGAATAGCGCATACCCTGCGTGCCCATGCTGATGCCGTCGGTGACGGTGATGGTGTTAAAATAGACGGCCTTGCCGCCGGCCTCGTTGATGCCCTTCTGCGCATGCTCGCTGAGTTCGCCGAGGTGGACGTTGCAAGGCGTCATGTTGCTGGCGGCGGAAGCGACGGCGATCTGGGGCCTCTGGAAGTCATCGTCGTTGAAACCGACGGCGCGGAGCATCGAGCGGGCGGCGGCGCGATCATTGCCATCAACAACGACGGCGGAGTGCGGACGGGGGAAAGAGGAGGGCGTGGAGCACATGGGTTAAAGGTGAGACGAAACCAATCGGTCGGGGTGCGGGCAAGCGCGATGTCTGGGACGGACTGGATTGGCTGATTTCCAGGGTTGCGTCGGGTAGAGGCGACCGCATCACTGTCGGGCTTCTTTCGCATGGCGTTTAACCTCAAAAAAGTGCTCAAGGCGCTGCTCTTCTCATCGAGCCAGTCCCTTACGGTCAAAGACATCCAAACGGCGTTCGCCCGTTTCCATGATCAGGCCACGTTGCCCGTGGCCGTCGTCGACCCGACCGCCGAGGGCGCCGCCGAAGTGCCGGCCGAGGAGCCCGTTGCCCCGGCTGTCCCGGTCGATGGCGAGGTGGTGGAGGCGATCGTCAGCTCTCCGTCCGAAAATGATGCGGATCTTTATCAAGACGTGCCGTCGCTCATCACCGCCACGCAGATTCGCGAGGCGATGGACGAGCTTGCCGCCGAGTTGCGCGCGGCCGATGACATTTATTTGCTGATCGATGGTGCGAGTGGTTACCGGCTGGTGACGCATCCGCGGTTTGCCCGCTGGATCCGCATCATGCGCGACGAACCTGCGCCGGCGAAACTCACGCAGTCGGCCCTCGAAACGCTTTCGATCATCGCCTACCGCCAGCCGGTTACACGCACCGAGATCGAGACGATCCGCGGCGTTTCGGCCGAGGCGGGTCTGAACAAGCTGCTGGAGCGCGAACTCGTTTACATCGTCGGTCGTGCCGACCTGCCCGGGCGTCCGCTGCAATACGGATCGACGGACAAGTTTTTGGAATTCGTGGGCGTCAAGTCCTTGGTCGAGTTGCCCGCGTCCGACGTGTTGTCGCCGCGCCAGATCGACGAGTGGCTCAAAAACGCCATCAACGCCACGCCGCCGGCCGATGCCGAGATGGGCCTGCCGTTGGAGGAAGGCGAGGGAGCGACGCCCAATCTTTCCGAGGTCGATGTCGAACACGTTCCGTTGTCCGCCGAGACCGCGGCCGAGGTCTTCATCGACGAAGGTGCGGCCGAGACCGCAGTCGCCGTCGAAGAGCCCCCTGCTGTCGAAGAACCCGACGCGCCTGTTGCCGACGAAGAAAAACCCGCTGCCGATTGACCATGTCCGACCCGCTCCAACCCATCCGGGAACAAATCGATGCGCACGACCGCCAGTTGGTCGAGCTGCTCAACAGCCGTCTGGCGCTCGCCGCCGAGATCGGCAAACTGAAGCGCAGCTCCGGCGGGCAGATCTACGTGCCCGAGCGCGAGGACGCGGTGTTCCGCAAGGTCAAGTCGCTCAACGAAGGCCCGATCAAGAACGAGGCGCTGCAGGCGATTTACCGCGAGATCATGTCGGCGGCCATTGCGCTCGAAAAGCCGCTGGTCATCGCCTTCCTCGGCCCGGAGGCGACTTACACGCATGCGGCGGCGATCAAGAAGTTTGGTGCGAGCGTCGACTACTCGGCCATTGCGACGATCTCGGACATTTTCACGGCGGTCGAAAAGGGCGAGGCCGACTACGGGATCATCCCGATCGAGAACTCCACCGAGGGTTCGGTGCGCGAGGCGTTGGACGGTTTTGTGGACAGTGACCTGAAGGTGGTTGCGCAGGTGTATCTGGAGATCAACCACGCGCTGATCTCGGCGACGCCGCTGGATAAAATCACCAAGGTTTACTCGAAGGACCAGGCGCTCGCGCAGTGCCGCGCCTGGCTGCAACGCCATCTGCCGCATGCGCAGTTGATCGACACGGCGAGCACGGCCAAGGCGGTGCAGGTCGCCAAGGACGAGCCCGGTGCGGCGGCGATCGCGGCGGAGTTGGCGGCGCAGTTGCAGGGCGTGCCGGTTCTGGCGAAAAACATCCAGGACAAGAACGACAACACGACGCGGTTCTTTGTCGTCGGCAAGAAGGCCTCGGGTCCGGTCGGCGGCGGTCGCGATCTGACGAGCTTGGTGATCTCCCTCGGTGACGAGGCGGCTGCTCACTCGGGGTCGTTGTTGAAGATGCTCATGCCCTTCGGCCAACGCGGGATCAATCTGTCGAAAGTCGAGTCGCGTCCGAGCAAGAAACGTCCGTGGGACTACCTGTTCTTCATCGACGTGACCGGCCACTACGACGATCCGGCGATGAAAGAAGCCATCTCGGAACTGAAGAAATTCTGTCCGCTGGTGAAGTGGCTGGGCAGTTATCCGGTGGTGCAGTGAGCGCCGGTCGGCCGGATGATGCGTCAGAGCTGTTGCAGGAAGGCCTGTGGATCGAGGGTCACGGACAGCCGTTTGAGCACGCGGCCTTCGCCATCGAGCAGCCAGAGGGTGGGAAAGCCGGAGGCGGCGTGTTCCTTGAGGAAGGCCTGACCGTCGTCCGATTCATATTCGAGGCGGGAAAATAGATAACCGGCTTTGAGCCGGCGGCGCACCTCGGGGTTGGCGAAAACTTCGCGGTCGAGCGATCGGCAAGTCGGGCACCAAATTGCGGATACATCGACGAGCACGGGTTTGGCCCGGGCCTTGGCTTGCGCCAGCGCGTCGGACAAGGGCAGCGAGACGAGTTGGGTTTCGGCAAGGGCGCGACGTCCGAGGTAGCTTTGCACTTCGACGTTGAGAAAATAGGCCGACACGAGGGCACCGGCGAGTAGGGCGTAACGGATCCAGCGGCGAGCTTTGGCGGGAATGGCGAGCATGGCGGGAGTTAGAGTTTACTGGCCGCGGAGGACAAGACGGATGGTGTTTGGCTGTCGAGTTGCAGGTGATCGATGGCTTGTTGTTGCCAGCCCGAGTGAAGGTAAAGCTCGACGCTGAGCTCGATCTCACGGTTTGCAGGGGTATCCGAATTCGGGAAATACCCGCCGGGTATTCCTTGGTCATTCATCACCTAAATCTACTAGCCATCGCACTCCGCTACTCCGCCTCCGACTGCATTTCGACGGCTTAAGCGTGCCGTCAGATTGCGGCGGATACGTCGCCGTGGATGTAATGGCGCAGGTGGCGGGCTTCCTGAAGGTTTTCCTCAAGCAGGCGGCGGTTGATGTCGCCGATGGAAATGATCCCGGCGATGGCGCCATGGTCGATCACCGGCAGGTGGCGGATACGGCGTTCCATGAACAGCGCCATGGCTTCTTCGACCGTGTTTGCGGATGAAGCGGTGACGAGCTTTGTGGTCATCACGGACTGCACGGTGGTGGTTTTGGGATCGGCGCCCGGGCCGATGATGCGGCTGAGCACGTCGCGCTCGGTGAAGATGCCGAGAAGTTTGTTGGCGGTATCTGCAACCAGCACGGCACCGATGTGCAGTTTGTTCATGACACTGACGGCTTCACCGACGGTGGATGACGGGCGGACGGTGGTTACGGTGGTGCCTTTCTGGGATAAGATATGGGCGAGGGGGGTGTTCATTGCGGGGTGGTTTGATGGTGAGTTGATCAGCTTAAGCGATTGCCGGGGGATGGCTTTATCGGTATTTGCGTGCGCGTGTTCATTACAGGGAAGTTCTTCAGCGTAAAAAACAGGCGTGGGGCTACCGCATAAAAGCGGGAGGAGTTTCTTAGGTTTTGATATACAGGAACAGTGGGAGGGGAAAGCTTCAAATGGCTCAGGATACGGTGGTTTCGATCGATTATAGAGATCGTTATATCAGGCCATCGCAGGGTGTGTAGCCACGAGGGGGGGCAGCATAGACATAGTATGGTAGTTAAGTCTAAATATGCCTAATCCATTTAGTCATTTTAACTCATTTACTACGTATTTTTGGAAAAAATTGTTGATTTGAAACAACGCGGGCGGCTGTATCCGCGACATGATCATGCGCACGCTCCGGCTTACTTGTTTTTTTGCCCTGCTGTTTAATTTCTTGGGTGTGGTGGATGGCTTTGCAGCCACTGCAAAGCCCGCCAAGGCCAAGATCACGCTTCAGCCGGTCAAGCAGACGCTGGAGCTTTGGGATACTTTGACGCTCACGGTCGGGGTGAGTTCGACGACGATGGTGAGCTACCAATGGCGATTCAATAAGACACCCATCAATGGTGCTAATGCGGCCACTTACAGTCTCGAAGAGTTTACTGCGGCGAGCGCGGGTAAATATGACGTGGTCATCACCAATGACGGTGGTTCCGTGACCTCCCGCACGGTGGTCATCTCAATCAACCTGGCTCCGGCCAGCCTGCCGGTGGGGACGGCGTTGTATGACCAGATTACCGGACGTATTTTGAAGGAAACGATTGAGTCGGATGGCTCTTTGTTGGTCACGGGGGCAGATACGATCACCGACCCCGAGGACGAAACCGGCAACTACAGCTTCAAATACAAACGCATCAACTCAACCCATGCGACCTTGGTGATCACCGGTGATTTTTATGATGCAGACTTCGGTGGACGGATTGGCACCACGGTGTCGTATAAGCTGATGTTTACCGGCGTCGCTCCCGAGCGTGAGCGCGAGTTCAAATGCAGCGGCAAAGGCGTCTACATCCTGCCGAAGGGCTACAAGCCCGCCAAGATTCCGTTTACCTTCTCAGGCAAGACCTCGATCGACTTGCCGGAGTAATACCGGAGGGAGGGGCGGGCGGGGTATTTCGGTGACACTGTTCGGCATTTGCGGTGTGGTGACCTTCCGATGTGCGCCGTATTTTCACCCGAAGAAGACAACCTGTTCGAAAAGACCGGTGCCGCCGTGTTGAAGCGGTTGCGCAAGACGCGCAACCCGGCTGATCTGCTGTCGGTTTTGAGCAGTGTCCGCAAGGAGTTCGACCGCGCCTACGAATCGGCACCGGTCGAGGCCCGGGATGCGGTCGCCTGCCGTGCGGGTTGCGCCGCGTGTTGTCATGTTCCTGTCGGAGTGCAGGCGCATGAGGTGCTCATTGCCGCGCGTCATGCGCAGCTCCATTTTTCGCCGGCGGCACTCGACGAACTGATCGAACGGGCGGCGGTCCATCGCGCGGCGTTTGCGGGGAAGACCAGTTTGGAGCGACTGAAGTTTGGGACTCCATGTGTGTTGCTGCACGAGGGAAGCTGCTCGATTTACGAGGCACGTCCCGAGGCGTGTCGCTCGCATCACAGTCATAACGCGGATGCTTGCCGCACGAACCTCGAAAGCAGTCGCGAAGACATCGACGTCTATATCCCGGGCGTGCGCGGGCGGATGTTTGCCGTCATGCTGGCGATTGATCAGGCCGCAGTGGAGGCCGGTTATGACGGGCAGGCCTATGATTTCGGATCAGCGTTGCACGAGGCGCTCACGAACAGTCTGTGTGCGGTTCGCTGGGTGCAGCGGCAATCGGCGTTTCCGGAGTCCTGCCGTGAGGCGTCCGAGACGATAGATGACGATGATTCCGGCGTGATGCATGCGGAGGGGTATTTCCAGTAAATGATCCGTTTCGGTCGGTCAGATGAGCCGACTATATAGGATGCACGGATTGTTCGTCGGAGAGCTGGCAGATGATTTCGTAGAACTGGGCGATTTCGTTTTCGAGTTTGCGCAGTTCACATTGCATCGCGGTGGTCTCGCGTTCGATGGCCATGAAACCGGTGATTTTTCCGGCGCGATTCTTGATCGGCGTAAGCGATATCCAGACCGAGTAGGGCTCGGAGTTTTTGTGGTAATTGACCAATTCGACCGATGCCTTGCGGCCGCGATGGATGGCGGTGTGCAGCACCTTGATCGCCTTGGGCGCGGTATCGGGGCCTTGCAGGAGCGGACCTGGTTTCTGGCCCTTGAGCTCCTTCAGGCTATAGCCACAAAGTCGGGTGAAGGCGGGGTTGATCCAGGAGACGCGTCCGGCGGTATCAGTGAGTATCACCGCATCTGCCATTTGCTCGGCGAGGAGGGTGAAGGACCTAGGCGTTTTCATACTACGCTGGGGGGTTGAGGGTTGGGGTAAACCGCGAACTCAAACGAGTATGCGTGTGCTTCCGGTTGGCACCAGTCCATTTGTTGAAAACCAAGAACCGGGATGGTGTTTGGCGCGTGGTAGGTGAGAGCCCCATATCTTCCGGAGAGACGGTCAGCTATGCTGGCACCATGAACATCATTTTATTGATCATCGTGCTGCTGCTCCTATTTGTCGGCGGCGGTTTTTATATTGGCGGACCGGCGATCGGCGGCGGAGGACTCGGCCTGATTCTGCTGATCGTGCTCATTGTCTATTTCATGGGCGGTTTCCGCCGTAAATAAACGTGTTCCTCGCCGACCGCAGCGCCTGACTTGGCGAGCAGTGGTCCCGTGCAGCGACCGTTTGGGTTGCCGCCGGCACCGGTTGTCGTGCCGGCAAGTTTACAGGCAAGACCACTGCTTCGGCTATCGGAACGACGGCGACTGTGGCCTCGGCTGAGGTGCGGGGGACCGGAAAGATCACCTATGTTGCGGCGGATGTGTCTTTCGGTGTGGCGTGCTTCAGCATCAAGGAGGCAACCAAACTTTCGAAGAAGGAGGGCGCAGCATGCGGGCAGGTCGCAGCCTTCAATCCCATCTGCGTGCGTCCAAGTTCATACTCGCTCCGGGTGATGTGATCGAAGTCGCTTCGCCGATCGCAATACGCGCACGCAGGGTGCGGCCGGATTGAGTGGTCGGCAGGTGAGGGGATACAGGGAATGGTTTTGGCAAGAAATGCGCAGTGATGGGCTTTGCGAATGTCGGCTTACGGCGCATTGTCGAGGGGCAGCGCCGGTTTCCACCCCATGAACTCGCAGCCCCAAGCAAAGTCCGCGCTACACGTTTTTCAGACGGAGCGTTCCAGGCAGTGTTTTCGGAGTAAAGATCGCCGGGGCATCGCCACTCCTGCACAAACAATCTTGGGGTCTTGGCCCCACGGCGGATAAACCGGCGTAGGCTCATGAAAACCATCTTCTCGTTTCGCGTTTTGGCCGGTGGTGCAGCTGCGCTTTCAGGCGGATTCGGACTTTTCACTCTTGCGGCGTGGGTTTTGGGAAACTGGAAGCTAGCGACCCTCGGGGCCGATTATATACCGATGGCACCGATGACGGCGTTCCTCTTTGCGTTGCTGGGGCTGGCGATGGGAGGGCGGTTGTGGAGAGAGGAATCCCGATCAATGGAGTGTGCAGTGCAGGCTTGTGCTGCGTTGTCTGCGGTGGTGAGCGTGTTGGAGCTGGCCCGCTGGATATATGAATTCCCGCTGCCATGGGACAGCATGGGTTTCGGAGTTGAGGCGAGCTTTGGGGTGATGGAAATCGGCCGTATGGCGCCACTCACTGCGGCAACGTTTTTTTTAGCGACGATCGCACTGGCGGCTCAAGGCAAGAGGTTGAGGCGGTATTTGACGACTCGCTGGGTCGCGAGCGGGACGGCGACGGTCGGGTTCCTCATTGGCATCGTGGTGGTGGTGGCTTACGTGACCGGAACACCGCTTGGCTACAAACCGGAAAGCGTGCCGATGGCGCTGCTTACCGCGCTCGCATTTGTTACGCTGAACGCAGGATTTTTGTTCGCATCTCAGGGCGGCGAATGGGTGAGAATGTGGAGGTCGGGCAGGAGGGACTCAGCGGTTTCTGAAACGGAGCCGCAACCCTTTGACTCACGACTGGGGCTGATATTTGCGATGATCGTGTTTATCTGCGTGTTGTCGGGATTTTTCTATCTCCGCAGAGAGCAGACCATAATTCGTAGAGGGGTGCATGATGAGATGCTGGCTATTGCCGAACTCAAAGCGGGGCAGCTCGAGGCGTGGAGGAACGAGCGATTGGGGGACGCCCGTGTGGTCGCTTCGTTCCCTAACCTGGCCGGTGTGATAGCAGGGATGGCTGAAAATCCCGCGTCGGAAACTTCCGCCCGTGTGGAGTTGGTCGCCTATCTGAACTCTGTGCTCCAGACCTATGCTTACCAAAGTGTGGTGGTGTTTGATCGCACGATGACCGTCTTGGAGATCTTGCCGTCCGACTCCGAATGGGACCGGGTTGTGACGCCGGAACTTCGGCTACAAATCAGAGAGGCTCGTGATGTGATCGAGCAGGGTTTTCATCGAGACACGAACGGAGTGGTTCACATGGGTCTGCTCATGCCGGTGAGAACCCGAGATGGTCGCGACTTTGCCGGAGCGGTGTTATTGACGCTTAACGCGAGGATGCAGATTTTCCCTCTGTTGCATAAATGGCCGACACCGAGTGCATCCGCTGAAACGGAGCTCGTGCGTCGCGAGGGGGAGTATGGGGTGTTTATCAGCGAACTTCGGCACGTGAAGAATACTCCGATGGAGTATCGGGTTTCGTTGACGGATCCGACTTCACTGATGGCGCGAGTTTTGCGGGATGGAGCCTGCGGATTGCTGGAGGGCACTGACTACCGGGGTGTGCCGGTGCTTGGGGTGGCGCGACCGGTGGCAGGAAGTCCCTGGATCATGATCGCCAAGATGGATCAGTCGGAAGCTTACGCACCGGTGCGTAAGAAGGCCCTTCAAGTATTCTTCGCGGTTGTTTTGATGACGGCGGTCGGGGCATTGTTTGTGAAGATGTGGTGGCAGCAGAGGCAGCGAGATCTCATCCAGCGGCAGTTGACAGCGGAGCGCACGGCCAGGGCAGCCAACGAGCGGCTTGCACTCGTGATGAGGCATGCCAACGACGTGATTTTACTGTTCGATGATCAAGGTCGTATCGTGGAGTTTAATGACCGGGTGCGGGATATCTACGGCTATGCGCCAGAGGACCTGCGGCATATGACGGTGTATGACTTGCATGATCCTAGGACGCATGCAGAGGTCTCGGATAGGTTTGCTACGGTACTTGCGACAAAGGGCCTGGTGTTCGAGACGGAACACCGGCGTGCAGACGGGATGATTTTTCCCGTCGAAATCAGCACACAGCCGGTCGAACTGGAGGGCCGTCCGCATCTCCTCTCATTTGTACGCAATATCACAGAGCGCAATCGCATGATCATGGAGTTACGTGCGAGTGAAGAACGGTATCGCACGATTCTCAATACCTCTCCGGACGGTATATCGATTTCAAATTTAGAGGACAGCCGCCAAAGCATGGTATCGCCGGGCCTCGTCAAGATGTTCGGATACACCTGCGCAGAAGAGCTTCTTGGTCGCTCGATTTTCGATTTCATCGTGCCCGACGATCTTAAGCGTGCGGCAGCGAATGTGGCCCGTATCGTCCAAGCCGATTCACCCGGACCGGTCGAATACCGAGGCATTCGTAGAGATGGGGGCGTCTTTGATTTCGAAGCAAATGGAACGATCATCGAGGATGCCGAGGGGCGGCCTCTTCAGCTGGTCGTGATCGTTCGTGACATAACCGAACGCAAACGAGCCGAGATAGAGGCCAAGGAGGGTCGCGACCGACATCGGTTGTTGTTCAATGCCATGTTGGACGGTCTGGCATTGCATGAAATCATCTGCGATCAAGACGGGAACCCGTGTGATTACCGTTTTCTGGAGGTAAACCCCGCTTTCGAGCAGCTCACTGGTTTGAAATCCACCGACGTTCTAGGCCGGACCGTTTTGCAGGTCATGCCAGACACCGAACCTTTTTGGATAAAAACTTATGGACAAGTAGCGCTGACCGGGGAGTCCGTAAGGGTAGAAAACTACTCGGTCGCTTTGGGAAAGCATTTTGATGTGATGGCGTTTAGTCCCAGTCGGAACCAGTTTGTCACCGTCTTCTCCGACATCACCGAGCGCAAAAAATCGGAGCAAGCGTTGCGTGAGAGTGAGTATTTTTTGAACGAAACGCAGACCAACGCGGGCTTGGGCAGTTACATATTGGACGTTTCCACCGGCTTGGTGTCGCGTGGTTCGGAAATGATGGATAAGGTGTTCGGGATCGACCAGCACTACGAGCATTCGATGGCCGGATGGGTGGCACTGATTCACCCCGAGGATCGGGCCGTGATAATGGATTACTATGAAAACGAGGTGCTGGGACGGGGGCACTCTTTTGACAAGGAGTATCGCATCATTCGCCCGTCCGACCAAGCTGAGAGATGGGTGCGAGGCACCGGAAGACTGGAATTCGATGATCAGGGCCGAGTGCGTCAGATGCGTGGCACCGTCCAAGATATCACTGGGGCCAAGCGGGCGGAGGCCGAGCTTCGCAAACTCTCCCGTATCGTCGAACAAGCGCCGCTCTCCATCGTCATCACCGATCTCACCGGTGCGATCGAATATGCCAATCCGAACTTCTGTTCGATGACGGGTTATACCCTTGCCGAAGTATGCGGGCAGAATCCACGTGTGCTCAAATCAGGTCTGACTCGACCGGAAGTTTATCATGACATGTGGGAAACGCTGACCCGGCACGAGGTGTGGAGAGGCGAACTCAACAACAGGAAGAAGAGCGGAGAATTTTATGACGAGCTGGCGGTTATCGCACCGGTAGTCGACGAAAGCGGGCGGGTCAGCCATTACGTGGCGCTCAAGCAGGATATCACCGAGCGGAAAAAATGGGAGGCAGTCTTGCGTGAAAGCGAACAGCGTTTTCGGGAGCTTTTTGACCTGGCGTCCGATGCCATTCTGGTCACGGAGGCCAAATCAGGCCGGGTAGTTCAAGCCAATGAAGCGGCATGTTCGGTCTATGGTTATTCTGTGGACGAGTTGCTTGCGATGAGCGTTCTCAATATCAGTGCTGAGGCGGATAAAACAAGGGAGTTGCTGAATATAGCAGAAGTGGAACTCGATACGTTAATCAAGGTCCCCAATCGACTTCATCGTCGGCATGATGGGACGGTGTTCCCAGTTGAGATCAGCGTCCGGAGCTTCTGGCGTGACGGTCGGGTTTTATTGGTGTTATTGATCCGTGATATCACCGACCAGGTGAAGGCGCGTGAGCAGTTGGTGCGTTTCAATGCCGAACTCGAAAAAAAGGTGGCATTACGCACGGAGGAAATCGCAGCCCGCAACCGCGAGATCGAAGGACTGCTGCAGTCGATCCCTGATCTGGTGATGCGGTTGCGCAGCGACGGCACGGTGCTCGATTTTCAGGCGGCGAGGGGCGGGACTCCGTTGGCCAATGTGGACGAGGATTCGTCCCAGTCCGGAGCGGACCATGCCTTCGAGCCTTTGGTAAGAGCGGCGATTCCTCACGGTAATCGTGCGCTTGAAGAAAATAACATGATCGTTGCCGAGGTGGACGTTGTGCTTGGTGGCGCTCCGCTATCAACCGAGCTTCGTGTGGCGCCGATCGGGAAGGATGAGTTTGTGGTCTTTGCCCGCGATATCACCGAACGTAAACGACTTGATGCCGCCATGGTGACGATGCTGGAGAAAGAGCGGCAGGTCTCGGAACTAAAATCTCGCTTCATCTCGATGACCTCGCACGAATTCCGCACGCCGATGGCGGCAGTGATGGTCGCGTCTGACTTGCTCCACCATCATTTCGACCGGTTGGACCATTCCAAACGCGAGGACCTGTTCACGCGTATCGAGACCGCGCTGCGCCGCATGACGCAGATGCTGGACGATATCCTGTTGTTGAATCGTATCGATGCGGACCGAGTTCGTGTGCGGCCGGAACCGGTTGACCTGCGCAGTCTCGCAACCACCATCGTCGATGAAATCCGGCTGGGGGATCGTGACGCCCATCGCTTTGAGTTTTATGTGACAGGAGACCTCGGCCATTTCGTCACTGATCCCGAGCTGCTTCGGCCCATTCTGTCCAACCTGCTCAGCAATGCGGTGCGTTACTCGCCGACGGGCACGGTCATCATCACGCAAATCATAGCCGATTTTGGAGGTGTGGTGATAACGGTTGAGGACCAAGGCATCGGTATACCGGAGGCGGATCGTGGACGGATTTTTGAGTCGTTCGAGCGTGGGTCCAACGTAGGCACCATCAAAGGCACCGGTTTGGGGCTCAATATTGTAAAGCGCATGACCGGTCTGCTCGGAGGCTCGGTTGTTCTTGAGACTCCAATCGGCGGAGGCAGCCGTTTCGTCCTTACTTTTCCGCGCACAGAAACACCTCCATCCGTCGCATCATGAGTCTGCTTTGTTTCACCAGCCGATCCGCAACGCAGTTCCCTGTTTAACCACATGAAAATTCTGATCATCGAAGACGAGGAATCGATCCGGCAAGTTCTGAAGGATCTGCTCGAGATCAACGGATATGCCGTGCTCGCCGCCGCTGATGGCATTGAGGGGATGCGACTCGTCGCGGAGATGCCGGACTTTATTCTGTGCGATATCAATATGCCGGGGATGGATGGTTATCAGGTCATCGCCGAGATCCAAAAACTTCAGCAGGGCCGTGATATTCCCTTTATTTTTCTTACCGCGTTGGCTGACCGTTCGGCACAGCGGAGAGGTATGGCAATGGGGGCCGACGACTACATCACAAAGCCGTTTACGGAACGCGATATCCTTGACGCGATCGAAGCGCGTGTGAAACGGCAGCGCAGTCTGAGGAGCCGCATCGAGCATTTGATGGACCAACATCGCCGGGAGATATCCGCAGACTGGTCACATGAGCTGATGACTCCGCTCAACGGGGTGTTGGGCGGTCTGCAATTGATCGAGGCGGAAGGCGGCAGCATAAGCCCGGCAGAGTTGAAGGATGTGCTGGGGCTGATCAGGGAAGGCGCCGAACGGCAACAGCGCCTGTCGCGCAAACTCATCCGTTTTTATGAACTGGAGCGGATGAAGCAGTCCTCCAGCCCACCTGGATTGTATCGGTGTCAGGCCAAACCGGCGGTGGAGACGGCCACCGCAAAGATTGCAAAGAGAGAAGGCCGGGAATGTGACTTACGAGTCTGCTGCGAAGCGGGAGAGGTCGGACTGCCGGCGGACTTGTTGACAGATACGGTCGTCGAACTGGTGGAAAACGCCTTCCGGTTTTCCGTCAAGGGACGTCCGGTGAGGGTAAACGGTCGCCGTGTGGAACAGAATTACCGGATCGAAATCATCGATGAAGGGCCGGGCATGACGGAGGTTCAGATTGGAAGTGTGGGAGCGTTTACACAATTCGATCGCCGGTATCAGGCGCAACAGGGGCTAGGGCTCGGTATCGCAATCGCGAAGGGTGTGGCGGAGATCGCCGGTGGCCGACTCAGTCTGGGGTCCGGACCGGGTGGGCGTGGGTTGTTGGCGGTTATAGAGCTACCGCTCGTCAGCTGAATTTCCACCGACAGTGATCACGGTCCTGGGTTCAGCAGCGGGCGGACGCGGGTGCCGAGCAGTTCGATGGCGTGCAGCATTTGGGGGTGCGGGAGCGATGCGACGCTCATCTGGAAACTCACGCGATCCACGCCACCCAAGGTTTCACTCACGGTGAGAATCTTGGCGGCGACGGTTTGTGGGGCACCGACCAGCAGGGCTCCGGTGGGGCCGAGGAGCGCGTCGAAGTGACGACGCGTGACCGGCGGCCAGCCGCGTTCGCGGCCGATCTCGGTGAAGGCTCGTGCGTAGCCGGGGAAGAACTCATCGGCGGCTTGTTGCGCAGTGTCGGCCACGTAGCCGAGCATGTGCAGGCCGACGAGCAGTTGGTCCGGCGCGTGACCGGCCTTTTCGCCGGCCTTGCGGTAGAGATCAACCAGCGGGCGGAACCGGTGGGGTTCTCCGCCGATGATCGCTACCATCAGAGGAAGTCCCAATTCGCCGGCGCGGATGAAGGACGCGGGAGTGCCGCCTACGCCCAGCCAGATCGGCAGCGTCGTTTGCAATGGACGCGGATACACGCCCTGTCCGTCCAGCGTGGCGCGATGCCGGCCGCTCCAGTGGACCGGATTCTCCGAGCGAATTTTCAGCAGCAGATCGAGCTTCTCCTTGAAGAGGGAATCGTAGTCCTCCAGATCCAGACCGAAGAGCGGGTAGGCTTCGACGAACGAACCGCGTCCGGCGACGATTTCGGCGCGGCCTTGGGAGATGAGATCGAGCGTGGCGAAATCCTGGAAGACCCGCACGGGGTCGTCGGCGCTGAGCACGGTGACGGCGCTGGCGAGGCGGATGCGTTGAGTGCGTGCTGCGGCGGCACCGAGGATGACGGCGGGCGCGGAGTCGAGAAAGTCGTGCCGGTGGTGCTCACCGATGCCGAAGACATCGAGCCCGCTTCGGTCGGCGAGGGAGATCTCTTCAAGAAGTTGTTGAAAACGCTCGACTGGAGCGGGGGAGATTCCGGTGACCGGATCGGGGCGAACGGCGACAAAACTATCCAGGCCAAGTTGCATGATCTTGTGGTGGGAGGAGGAGCGGATTCCCGCACCGTGCGTGCATCCGGCCCGGAGTCAAACGACGCGACCGCTGGCAACATGCGGCCGTCGAACGGCGGTTGACGAGTCGGACCCCATGGGGATTACCAACCTTTTTGCTCGAAGATGCCGTCTTTGCCGAGGGTGGTGGCGAAGTCGCCGTTGTGCAGCCAGGTGCGGGCGGCTTGGTCGCCCTTCAGTTCGGCGTCCCAGAAGGCGAGGGTGGAGCGTTGGATGAGGTCGTGAAAGCGGAGGTCGCTTGTGGTGGGTTTGCGGCGGGAATTGGGGCCGGAAAAAACCATGTGGTCGGCACCGTCGAAGGTGACCAGGCAGGCGGGAGCGGACTTGGTCTGGTCGTAGGGGATGCGGCGGTCCTTGGCGTCTTTGGCTCCGCCGGCCATGTCGGTGTCTTTGGTGCCGGTGAGGTGGTAGACGGGAATTTTAATGGCCGCGTAGGCATTCGGGGTCTTGGGGGATGGAGTGCTCATGGCGATGGCGGCTTTGATGCGCGGGTCGTAGCCGCCGACCGGGTGTCCGGGCGTGACCGTGGCCAAGGTCGTGTAGGCACCGAAGGAGTGTCCGGCGAGGCCGATGCGGTTGAGATCGAGACGGGCGTGGAGAGGAGATTGGGCGTTGGCGTTGAGCGCGGTGAGTTGGTCGAGGGCAAAGGAAACGTCGCGGGGACGGTTGCGGGCGTTGGCGGGATCTTTGACGGCGGTGCGCAGGGCTTTCATGGGACGGAGGGTGTCTTTCCACACGGCTTCGTCGCTGCCAAGGTGTTGGAGGTGGACGCTGATGTAGCCGTGGGCGGCCCAGTATTCGCCGACATAACTGTAGCCTTCGCGGGAGCCACCGAGCCCGTGGGAGAAGATGATCACGGGGCAGGCGGCGGTGGCGTTCGGGGTGGCGGGTGCGGAGGGGTAATAAATCTTGGCGGGCACGTCGCGGTCACGGGTGGCGTCGTGCCACGTGACGAGGAGCGTGGAGACCGGGGAGGCGGTCGTGGTTGACGGCGGGTAGGTGGCAGGCGCGGCGGTGAGAGCGAGGCCGGTGAACCAGAGGAGTGCGATGAAGATACAGCGTGGCATGTAAGTCCAGACGCGGTGCGGCGGGGAAACGTTACAGGGAGCGGGAATCGGATGGCCGAAACGTGATGAACGGAGTTTTTTTACCGCTAATGAAATCCGCCAATGGCGATTTTTATGGGAGTGGCTTCGGCTGATCGCCTGCGCGATGGAGCGGAGGTGGCGGCTGATCGCCGCCAGAGGAAGGCGCGGGGGGGCCGCTTGGATTATTCGCAGTCGAGGAAGATCCAGCGGTCGACGTCGATGTGGTGGCGGTTGAGGGCCTCGGCGTATTCGGGCTTTTTCACCAGACTGTCGGGTGAGTTCATCACCATCTGGATTTTTTCGTTGGGAATGTGGTGCTTCAACAGCATGAGCGACGCGTCGTAGTCGCGGCTGTCGTAGGCGATGCCGAGCTTCCGGTAGGCGTCGTCAGTCGAGCAGGCCTGTCCGTTCTCGGCCATCATCGTGTCGGTGGCGAAGGCACCGAAGCCGGCACCGCGTCCGTCGTTGTGCAGCAAGAGGAGGGCGCCGCTGCCGTAGGTGATGATGTGTTTCACCGACTGCTTGAGCTTGTCGCGGTTTTCGGTGGTGCGGAGCGGGAAGCGGTTGAAGAGCGACTCGCTGTGGATGCGCACGACCGGGGCGTCGGCCGGGCCGGGCTTGCCGTGGGTGAGCACGATGAAATCCTCGCTGGTGACGATGTCGTAGTAGACGTGGACGCGGAACCAGTAGGGCGTGGTGAGCAGGTCGACGATGGGGTCTTGCGGGTGCTCCTTCTTGAACGACGTGAGGTTGTCGGTGGCGATTTTGACGAAGTAGCGTTTGTCGCGGATGAGCTTGTAGCCGAGCACGAGCGGTTTCGGACCACCCATGTAGCGCTCGATGGACTGGTGTTGAAAGAGCTCCTTGAACTGGATTTCGGTGAGGAGGATGTCGTCGTCCACCGGCTGCATCGGGAGGAAGTAACTGGCCGAGTAGATGAAACGCCGCGCCTCGGGGAGGGCGTGGGGTTTGAAGAGCACGACGGGCTCGGGGGAGAGGGCGCGTTTGACGGTGCTGGCGGACGGGCGCTTGAGGATATGCCCGCCGGCGGCCTTGGACGTGAGGTAGGCGAGGTTGAAGGGACCGGGCTCGAACTCGAGCGCCTCGGTGCCGGCGATGGTGATGCCCTGGGCTTGGAGGGCGTCGATCTTGTCGGGATTGTTGGTCAACACCGTGAACGAGGCGGTGATGCCGAGCAGGTGGCAGATGTGGGAGATGTTCTCGTAATTGCGGTGGTCCTTTTTGAGGCCCATCGCGGCGTAGGCCTGGAAGGTCGAGACCTGGTCGAGGGAGGCCTGCACGAGCATGCGGTCGCGGGATTTGCCGACGTAGCCGACGCCGCGACCCTCCTGCATGAGGTAGAAGAGGATGCCGCGGCCTTTTTCGGCGATGACCTTGAAGGCACCTTCGAGTTGCTGCACGCAGTCGCAGTCGCATCCGCGCAGCGTCTCGCTGGTGACGCACGACGAGTGGATGCGGGTATAGAGGGTTTTGGCTTGGCAAATGTCGCCGTGCGTGAGCGCGATGATGTAGTGCTTGTCGATCAGGTCCTGGAAAATGTAGGCGCGGAAGAGCCCGTAGCGCGTGTCGAGCGGGCAGGTCGCGAGGTAGAGCGTGGTGCCGTAGAGCGGACGTTCGTCCAGGACCTTGGGGGCGAAGACGCTGCCGGTGGCATGCTGCAGCTCCGCGATGAGCTCGGTGAAATCGGGCTCGGGTGTGCGGGCAGCCGCAGAGTCGAACGGAACGATCTTGGACATGGTCGGTGCGCCTGAGGTCAGGTGCTGAATGGGAACATATGGAAGAATTTTAAAAAGAACACCATCGCGATTATATAGCCGGTAATCGGGAGGCTGCGCGGGCGTCCGGTGCCCAAGGCCAGCACGGCGGCGGCGACCATTCCAAGACCAATGCCTTCGGCGATGCTGAACGTGAGGGGGATACCGATCACCACGAGTGCGGCGGGCAGGGCGATGAGGAAATCATCAAAGTCGATGCGGGTGACAGCTTGCAGCATGAGCACGCCGACGGCTACCAATGCGGGAGCGGTGGCGGCGGCGGGGATGATCAGGATGAGCGGAGTAAGGAAGAGCGCCGCGAGGAAGAGGAACGCGGTGGTGATGGTGGTGAGACCGGTGCGTCCGCCGGCTTCAACGCCGGAGGCGCTTTCAATGTAGGTCACTACGGTCGAAGTGCCGTTGAGCGCACTGAGCATGGCGGCGATGGAATCGGCGACGAGGGCGCGTCCGGCCTTCGGCAGGTTGCCTTCGGAATCGGTCAGCCCGGCGCGGGTGGTGACGCCGATGAGCGAGCCGATGTTGTCGAACATGTCCACCATCAGCAGGGCGAAGATGAAGGGCAGGGCCTTCATGAAGGCGCCGAAATCTTGCAGGAAGCCGAAGGAGAGTTTCAGGAAGACCGGTGCGGGCGAGGCGGGAACGGAGAATATTCCGGCGGGCCAGGGGGTGATGGTGCCGCCCTGGCCGTCGACGACGAAGAGTCCGGCGACAGTGATCGCGGCGATGCTGATGACGATGGCACCGGGAATGCGGCGGGCGATCAACACGCCGGTGAGAACGATGCCGGCGAGACAGAGGGCGGCCGAGCCGCTGGAGAAGTCGCCATAGGAGACGAGTGTGGCGGGATGAGGGACGATGACCCCGGCGTTGCGCAGTCCGATGAAGGCAATGAACAACCCGATGCCGGCGGTCACGGCGAGCTTGAGCGAGTGGGGCAGGGCGCGGATGACTTTTTCGCGAACACCGGTGAGCGAGAGCAGGAGGAAGACGAAGCCGTTCACGAAGACCATGCCGAGCGCCTCGTGCCAGAGGATGCCCGCACCGAGACAGATGCTGAAGGCAAAAAAGGCGTTGATGCCCATGCCCGGGGCGAGCGCCAGCGGGTAGTTGGTCATGAGCGCCATGATGATCGTGGCGAGGGCGGCCGTGATCGCGGTGACGGTGACCAGAGCGCCATGGGTTGCGATGTAGCCGGCGGATGCAGGGTCGGTGCCGATGGCCGGGTCGACGCCGAAGCCGGCCATGAGGATGGAGGGATTGACCGCCAGGATATAGGCCATGGCGGCAAAGGTCGCCAGACCGGCCTGAAGTTCACGTCCGGTGGTGGTTCCGTGGGCGGACAGCTTGAAAAAGCGGTTTAGCATGGGCGGGCGCGATTGGGGTCGAGAGTTGCGAGTTGCGGGAGAAGGGGCAACGCGTGATTTTCGGTTGCATGGCCTCAGTCGTCATCGATGCGCATGTGCATTTATATCCCCAGGAAGTGAACCGCGATCCGGCGGGATGGGCGGTGGTGCATCAAGAACCGCAGTGGGCGCTCATGTGCACGCGCGTGCGGAAAACCACGGGCCGGCCGGTGCAGGGGTTTCCGTCGGTGGACGAACTGTTGCGTGATATGGATGCGGCGGGCGTGGACCGCGCGGTGTTGCTCGGGTGGTATTGGGAGAACCACGCGACCTGCGTGATGCAGAACCGATTTTATGCGGAGTGTGTGCGGGCGCATCCCGACCGGTTGTCGGCCTTCTCGGCCGTGCAACCGGCGGCCGGCGCGGAGGCGTTGGCCGAGGTGCGACGTGCGTGCGCAGACGGATTGACCGGGCTCGGGGAATTGTCACCGCATTCGCAAGGCGTGGCGGTCAACGATGAGCGCTGGCTGGCCGTGCTGGCGTTGGCGAACGAACTGCGACTGCCGGTGAACCTCCATGTGACCGAACCGGAGAGCCGGGCGTATCCCGGCCGCGTGGAGACACCGCTGGCGGATTTTATCGGGATGGCGCGGGCGTGGCCGGGGGTGAAGTTTATCCTCGCACACTGGGGCGGACGGCTGTGGCGCGAGAAGGCGGGCGACGACAGCCGGATACCGGATAACGTGTGGGTGGACACGGCGGCGGCACCGTTGCTTTACGGTGCGGACGTGGAAATCTGGCGCGAAGGGATTGCGGCGTGCGGAGCGAAGCGGGTGTTGTGGGGCACGGATTATCCGCTGAACCTGTATCCAAACGATGATAACAAGTCTTCGATGACCGCTTTCCTTTCGGAGGCGCGGGCACAGGTGCAGGCGGATGGGATCGACGCGATTGTGGGCGGGAACGCGGCTTCGGTGATCGGCCTGCGCGGCGATGGATTTTAAGCGTAGCGGGATTGAAGGACGGGCAGGGCGGCCGCCTGGCTGATCAATGCGTCGAGGGTGGGGAGCTCGAAGGGTTTACGCAGGACCGCGAATACGTTGGGCAAGCCTACGACATGGTCGATTTTGGGCATACCGGACATGATGATGAACCGGGATTTCAGGTGGTTCCATTCGTTGAGCACTTCGATCAATTTGGAGCCGCTCATGCGGGGCATGTGCAGGTCCAGCAAGATGACATCGAAGCCGTGGTCGTCATCGGTCAGCACCGCGAGGGCATTGCGACCGTTGGTGAGCAGCGACAACTCGTGATGCCGGCTCAGGTGGGCATGTAGCATTTCCCGGTATCCGGGATCATCATCCACTATGAGGATATTCATGCGAATCAGGGGTGGGGGTTGGGGTAACTGACGCTACGGATTTTTATAAACCGTAGCCGGAAACTCACAAGCGAATACCTTGTGTTTTATGGTCTTAAACAGGGGAGATAAGGGAGGAAGCAGACCGGAGGTCTTGCCTCGGGATTGCTTTCCCGTTTGAACCGCCGGTCATATGTCGAATCCCGAAGCCAACCTCGCTCCACTTGGTCTGAAACTTCCCGCAACCGCCGCCGCCGCGGGCAACTATGTGCCGACCGTGCGCACGGGTAACCTGCTGTTTTGCGCAGGCACCATTTCCATCCTTGATGGCAAGATGACGCACGAGGGACAGGTCGGCAAAGAGCAGACCGTCCAGACCGCCTACGAGTCGGCCCGCGTGTGCACGCTCAACACGCTCGCCAACATCAAGGCGTCGGTTGGTTCGCTCGACCAGGTGGCGCGCGTGGTGATGGTTAACGGCTTTGTGAACGCAGTGAGTGGTTTCGCCGACAGTCCGGCGGTTATCAACGGTGCGAGCGACCTACTCGTGGCGGTGTTCGGTGACGCCGGCAAACACGCCCGAGCAGCCGTGGCCGTGGCGGGTCTGCCGCGCAACTCGACTGTCGAGGTGCAGGTCGTGGTCGAGTTGATGGGCTAGCGCCTGTCCTGGTTGCGGGCCTCTATCGTAACGGAATCACCAGATTCCAGGTGTTCGTTGCATTTCGAAACCCGCCGGGGCCATCTGCCGCTGCGGCAAAAAAGTGGGTGGATTTTCCGTTTTGAAAAAGCAGCTGTGGGCGCTCCAGCGAGCCGAGTGTAGAGGTCGTTCCGTCATCCCATGTCAATGTGCGCGAATAGGCTTTGCGCTGCGACGCCAGCTCCCACGCAACGCCATCGACGGACCAGGCATGAACGCCGGCATGGTATTCGCCCGTGAACCCGCCATCGAGGTCTTTGACGATCATTTCGTAACAGGAGCCGTTATGCCACACGAACGGGTCTTCCAGCGTTTTCCCTCGTTCGAAGGCCATGATTGGTTCGTCGCTCAAGCGCAAGAAAGGCCCCTTCGGTCCGGCTGCCTTGCTCACTCCCAGCCGGCAGCCTTCCGGCGTATTGCTGCGATAATACAAAAGTATCGAGCCATCCGGCGCGATGCATGGCGCCGGGTTGGTTGTGATGGTTGAATCCCATCGTCCCGGGCGAGGAAGTAAGATCGGTGCATCCCGGCGCTCCCATGGACCATAGATAGAGTTGGCGACGGCCAGCCCAATCCGGATGTTGGCGTAGGACTCTTGGTTCTGGGTCAACTCACCAGCCCGCAACTGCGCAGCGTTGTTGCGCTGCCCATGGAACGTGGACCCGATGTAAAATAATAGAAATTTTTTGCCATATCGGAGCACGGTTGGGTTGTGTGTCATGCGTCCATCCCAGGCCAATTCTCCGCGATCCGGGAGGACGACTTCACGTTGCTGATACGGCCCTTCCGGTCGGTCGGCGTCGGCGCGGATAATTTCCGAGTAGAGGGGATAACCCTCAAAAAAGGGCAGCGACTTGGGCCATCGCGCCGCGAAGAGATGAAAGCGTCCGTCTTCTCCTTGGGCGGGTGATCCGCACCAGATCCAGTAATTGGGGTCGACCAGTGCCGGCTGTCGGCGGGCGGGCAGCAGCCTGTCTGCAAATGGCAACACTGGACGTGGAAGAGAAACCGTAGACATCGGCATATCCCACAACGGAGCACTGCTTCCATGGGACCTCGACGTCCCAGCCATGCTTGCCGATGCAACGTCTGACCGGCCATTCGAAGCTCGTCGAGCGTTTCTTGGTTAAGCGCCGGGATAACCCCTTCGCGCTTTGTGCGGAGTCACATTTTCCCGGCGTGTTGCCCGGGTTTTTCCGCAAGCATCGTTTTCCCGTCGTGCCAGCGGCCATCGGTGAGGATGGTCATGCGTGAGGCAGGCACGCCGCGATCATTGTGGTTTAGTTTTTCGATGACCAAGCGTGCGGCCTGGGCCCCGATTGCATGGGCGTCTTGGCAAACCCCGGAATGCGGTTGGGTGGCCGGGTTTACGTTCAGGTTAATTACACCCACGTCGGTGGGTATCCGTATTCCTTCGGTGCGTAGATATTGCTCGATCTGGGGTAGCAGCGTGTTGGAGGAAATGATGACTTCGGGATGGTTGCGTTTCAGCCATGCGGCGAAGGTCTTTTCATTCCAACTTGGAAGGATGAGCGGAGGAATGTTCGCGAGACCGGGGTCGCGTCGGGCTGCGAGAGCATAGGCGGCGCAGAGTAGTCCTTCGTTGCGTTCGTCCACCACTTGGGCAAGCGCCAGGCCGAGACGAGAGAAGCCTCGGTGCCGGCATTCGGCTAGGGCGAGCCTCATGGTGTTGTAGCTGTCGGTCACCACCCGATCAAAAGCGGGCTCGATGAAAGAATATTCGATGACGACGGTGGAAAACTGGGTCCAGTCGAGCTGAAAATATCCGTGGGCTTCGGGCAGGGGGCCGAGGATGGCACCTTGGATGTTGCGAGTTTTAAGAATGGTATCGAGCCGCCGGGCATGCAGGTCGCCATCAATGACGAATTCTTCTAGTTTATAACCGCGCTGGGCGGCGGCCGCACGAGCTCCGGGGAGATGGCCGCCGTCGACGAGGCCGCGCGCGGGACTGGCCTGGCGGATGAAGGCGAGGGTCGGCTGGTTTTCCGTGGCGGCACGCTGACGACGCATCGTTCCAAGGGCTGCGAGTAGAGGGTTTGGCCGATAGCCAATTTTCCCTGCCGCAGCCTCAACGCGGGCACGGACTTCGGGGGACACGCGACGGTCGTTGCGCAACGCACGTGAAACGGTTGTTTGATGCACACCGGCGAGGCGGGCAACATCCTCCATGGTAGGTGCTACGGGTGGGGTATCCTTGGCTGTCATACATCGGCAAGCATGCCGCGCTCTGCAGGCCCTGCAAGGGTGGATACAAGCAGGCGAACACCCGATCATTTGCTCTTGGTGATCAGTTCTTCGCTTCTCCCGCGTGGCCACAGTATACTGGCTGGATGTCGTTAGCGTGAAGCATCGCGATATGATGCGTCACGTCAAACGACAAGGAACCTGATGTGCCCGTTCACCTGCATGCATCGGTAAGCATGGGCCGACACTTGCAGGTTAAGAGGGGGGAATCCAATGGTTGTTCTAGGTTAGCACCCCATCCCCCGTGCGCATATTCCCTTGATAAACCCCGAATTGACTGACTCATGAAAATCAAAAATTACCTCATTTTAAACCTAGTGCTCATTGCATTTACCCTGGCCCCCTTGGCGGGTAAGCTCGATGCCCAAACGTTACTACTGGAATATAAGTTTAATGGTAGCGGAACCACTGCATTGAATACCGCAGGGACGATATCCGGAGGTGATATGACATTTTACGATACCACGGGTGCGGCAGCCAACCTATACGGAGCCACCGGCTCCGGTGTGTCGGGAGCGGCAGGGGATCTGGCTTTCAATAACACGGCTTCAACAGGAATGGGCACAACCGGAACAGGTGGTCGTGCACAAACTTCATACAATGCAGGGATTCAGACTCTCACATCCTTTACGCTTACGGGGTGGTTTAAAACGGATAGCACCTCCTCGATTGGAGGTAACGCCACTTTGATTAATAATCTGAATGGCACTAACGGCTTTCACCTTTTCAGTTCAGCGTCTGGCGTTTTGGCCCTGAATGTCGATGGAACATCAGTCACATCAACCGGCACAACCGCCTACGCAGGGACACAGCAATGGGTTTTCTTTGCGGTAACCTATGATAGCACCACATCTGTGGCTAAATTTTATGTGGGAGACACGGCGGGGAATCTCTCATTAAATGTCAGCAGAACCCTGAATGCAGGAGCGACCAATGATAATTCTGGATCAATCAGCATGGCCAACCTTGCCGGCACCAGCATTCGGCCGTTTGATGGATATCTTGATGATATGCGGGTGTTTGGGGCTACCAGTGGGTCATTAGGTGCCTTGGATATGACTGCCATCCAAGGCATCATGACTGGTGATATTTCAAATATTCCAGAACCCTCATCTGCAGCAGCTTTTATCGCAGGGGGCAGTGCCTTTATCGCTGGTTTTATCAAACTGAGGAGGCGGAATTTTTGCGCGAATCTATGATTCGGGATAGGATCGCTAGGGGTGGTGGATTTAGGCAATATAAAGAACTCTTTTATTCCAAATATAATACCATGGGTAAAAGCATAAACTCCGATCAGAAATGCCCGAATTATCGTTCGTTGCTGACGCGTGCTAACATTCGTGGCGCAAGAACGGCCTTTACACTAATCGAAGTCATGGCGGTTATTGCGATATTAGCGGTCTTGGTGTCCGTGTCGTTACTGGGAGTTCGGGAAATAAAAATACGGGCTTTAAATACAAAGTGCGTCGCCAATCTTCGATCCATCGGCTTGGCGATCGGCTGTTATGCGGCGGACCATGGCGGCCAGGTTCCGGGGCCATGTTATGGCAGTATTCCGGCCACTTATTCGAATGCGCTTAACGGCCCATATGTGCTAACAGTTTATTTAACAGGCTATCTTGATGCGGCACCACAGGAGAATTCGCTACCTCATTTCTGCCCTGCGATGCTTTGCCCGGCATTCGACTATAAAGATACACTGATTGAATCGCAATGGGACAAAGCCCGATCCTATGAGTTGGTTTATCAATTGTCCGGGGTAGCTCTACCAGGAGGAGAGGTGCCCAGCCCTTGGGGGCGGCCTCAAACTCCTGGGTTAAATATGAACACGAGGCCGATGAAATTGATGACCATTGCGGAGCTTGTAAATCCGGCCACGACTTGGGCGGTGAAGGATGCCGATGCCTCCACATCGGGAGGAGTTGGGCTATCTCCGGAGCCAGTGCATGGAGGGCACTGGAATCGGCTGTATTTTGATTTCCATGTGGCCGCTACATCGGGCGGCCTTCCTTGATATTCAGGCGGCAGCCTTTCTACCTTTATCGCATCCGCCCTCTTTGGTTATCGGGAGGCGCAAGGATTCATTGGATATTAAAATCGTCAATTTTAGGCGGCAGCAACATCCGCTTGGAGGGCTGACGGCCGATAGCGGCACGCTGTGTTTGTGATTTTAGAGCATCTATTTTTTATGAAAAAACTTGGTATAGCTTTTATGTTTGTAGGCCTGTCTATTCTCCGAGGAGAGTCGCGCCCGCTACACAGCCTGTCGCCAGCCGTTTATTTGCCAGACGGAAAGGAGTTTATGACATGGGAGTCTGCCGGAACGCCGGTCTTCGAAAAAACGTATTACGTTGCGCGCGAGAATCCCGCCGCATCAGACGCCAACCCAGGCACGGAGGCGTTACCGTTTGCGTCGATTGGACGGGCGGCTGCTTTGCTTGAGCCGGGCGAGCGGGTTGTCGTTGGGACTGGTGTTTATCGTGAAACAATCGCCCCTCGTCGTGGCGGAACCGGACCTGATCGAATGATCAGCTACGAGTCGGCTCCGGGGGCTACGGTTATTGTCAAAGGCGCGATCAAATACCGCCCCAACGGGATGCGTGCCCCGGGGAAGTCTGGCGGGGACAATGTCTGGGTGGCATCGGTAAGTGATGAGCTATTCGGGGGGGACTATAATCCTTTTAATACACAGAATATACTGCCTCAGCAATTTAAGGATTGGCTGATTTCTTATGCGGGTAAATTCCCCTTCTCCGCTACGAGAGGGATGATTTTTCAAGGTGAGCGTCTATTGAAGCAGGTCGCCACTCGCGACGAGCTTTCAGGCGAAGAGGGAAGCTTTTGGATTAACCGCGCGGATCGGCTTTTATATCTTCACCCCTATGATAATATTTCTCCCGACACCGGCGATTTTGAGGTAACCAACAGAGAAACGTTATTCGCGCCCCCGTTTGTTAATTGTCCGAAGTGCCATTTGGATCATCCGTCCGTTGGCTTGGGTTATATCAGAATCAAGGGATTTACATTCGAACGAGTTGCAGGTCCATGGCCGGGTTATCAGCTTGGCGCAATCTCCACGGGAGCGGGACATCATTGGATTATCGAGGACAATACAGTCCGTCAGGTAAATGGGGTGGGTATTGATTTAGGCGTGATGCATGGACACCAATCCTCCGAGGTTGAAAACATGGTCGGACACCACATCGTAAGGAGAAATGTGGTGATGGACTGCGGAATTTGCGGGATCGCCGGCTTGGGGCCGAAGGGTGATCGTGAATTTGGCCTTTTGATCGAGGATAATGTCCTGGTGGGGAATGCGTTTTACGAAGTCGAAAAAACATTACAGGAGACCGGTGCCATTAAAACGCATCAAAACAAGCGCTGCCTCATTAGAAGAAATTTTATTGCCAACACACGTGGCGGTCCAGGGATTTGGATGGATTGGAACAATGGATTCTCCCGTTGCACTCAGAATATTATTATAAATACACACTCCCCTCATGGGGCGATATTCGTGGAGTTTTCAATGGACCCGAACCTCGTTGATCGGAACGTCATATGGGGCACTGATGGCAATGGGATTTACGAACACGATACACGCGGAAACCTATTCGAGAACAATTTCATCGGGTTCAGTAGCGGCTCGGCATTTCATCTGCACGGAAAAATATCGGAGCGTCAATTAAGTGGCCGGGAAACGCTGGTGGCCGGAGCTCATGTGGTGATGCATAATGTCGAAGTCGGGAACAGGACGCCGGATTTTTTTTCAGGGGAAGGCAGTTTTATTGAGAATAATTTAGCGTCAGGTTTGGCTGCGTCACTTGATACGAAGACGATGGAGTTACGGTTATCCGCTTCGGATAAATTGCCAGCCCGGGATAATGGCAGGTTGGTAGGGAGCGATCTATATGATGTTCAGTTCGCGGTAGGTTCAGCTTCTTGCGGACCGTTTTCGGGAGTTAAATCCGAATCTAAATTGTTTCGGCTTTGGCCCTTAAGTGAAAGCAGTCCGGCATTGCCCGAAATGAAGGAGGATTGAGCTCCGACTCCGTAATCGGCGACGCGCCAATCCCGAAACTGGCGCGCCGCGATTTCGGGATTGGGGCGAGGTTTGTCCCAATGGTGTCCCACTTAGCGGACGAGATCGTGATGTAAGCGACATTTTTGCATGGAGTTGGAGAGCTAAGAGCTTGCTCACGATTTGAACACGGAGGGCGTTTTTCGAGGTCGGATGCCGGATGAACACCGGTCAAACTGTCTTCAGCCAAGTCATGGCGCGTATTCCACACTGGGAGTTTCAGCGTGCATATACCGCGTGCTACGTGCCGGCTCCGCGCAGTGATGCTCTTTCTCTGTGGGACCATTTTTTGACGCTGAGTTTTGCGTAGATGACTTTTCGCGAGAGCTTGCGCGATATTGAGGCCTGCTTGAACGCACAGGCCGGGTTGGCTTATCACATGGGCTTCCGATCTCGGGTCACTCGGAGTGCATTGTCCCGCGCCAGTGAACAACGTGACTGGCGGCCGTGGGAGCATCTGGCGCGTAAGCTCATGCCCAAAGTCAGGGCGCTGTATTTTGACGAACCCAACGCGCTTGATCTCGACGTGCCGGTCATCGCTGTGGACTCCTCGATTATCAATTTGAGTTTCGCCCTTTGCCCTTGGGCCAACTGGAACGGAACTGACGCGGCGGTAAAGCTCCATGCCGCACTCGATCTGCGCGGACCTATCCCTGCGTTCCTTAACGTCACTCCAGCCACTTACGGCGATGTCTGCTGGCTTGATGAGCTGCCCATCGAGCCCGGTGCATTCTACATCATGGACCGTGGCTATATCGACTTTCGTCGCCTGCGACGCATCGCCCGAAGCCGGTGCCTTCTTTGTCATCCGGGATCGTCCCGGCGTGCGTTACTACGTGGTCGCATCCCGCTCGGTTGACCGCTCCACCAACCTGCGCTCCAACCAGTCCATCAAACTCAACGGCACCGATGCACCCAAACACTGGCCCGGACTTTTGCGTCGCGTCAGCCCCTACGACTTCGAGCACTCCCGCCGCCTCGCATTCTGGACCAATCAATGGGAAGTCAGCGCCGCCATCATAACCGAGCTTTATCGTCACCGCTGGCAGATCGAGTTGTTCTTTCGCTGGCTCAAACACGGCATGCGTATCCGTATCTTTTACGGCACTATAGCCAACGCGGTCCGCCTCCAGTTGTGGGCCTCTATCTGCACCTACCTGGCCATGGCCATCACTCGCAAGCAACTCGGCATCACTACAAATCTGACGACCTTTGTCCAAGTCCTGTCGCTTCATGCGATTTCAAAAATACCTATTGCCGAGTTATTTGCAGATTTGAATACAAGCCCGCCATCGCTCTCGCAGTCCGACCAATTGATGTTCAATGACTTAAATTGAGACAGCATTGAGGTTTGTCCACGCCCGTCGTAATGGGCTGCGGCTTTATTTGAACCGAAACGATCAGCGATCTGACGGCGTCATCATGAGGTGGCACCGAGTCGTGCGCACCGTTCAACGGGAAAGGAGCTTTGCCAGTCCTGAGTCAGCACTGGAGAAGGAAGCGGCAAGTATTCGGGCGAGCTCACGGGCACCTTTTCCGGTGAAGTGCGTTCGATCCTCCATGGCTGCCTGTGAGTCTACAGTGCGATTTACAGTGAAAGCCGTGCTGCCAATTTCGCCTAGGTTTTCGAAGACTAGGGCGGTCTTTGCATGAAGATCGATAACAGCAGTGTGAGTCTCGGAACCGACTTCCGTCATGGCCTCGGCGTAGGGGGCGAGTTCGTTGGTCAGTGCTCCGTTGTAAAACAGTCGCCGATGTGGCGGCGTGACCAGTATCGGGGTGATACCTGCTTTGCGGGCCTCCGTTATGAAACGACGCAAGTTGTCTTTATAGTCGGTAGACGCATCTGTGGATTCGGGTTTTCCCGCGCCATGCGCGTCGTTGTGCCCAAATTGAATAAAAACAAACAATGGGTGCTCGTTGATAATTTTCTCCCAGCTGGTGCGCGGGAACGTTTTGCTGCTCAAGCCGCCACGAGCCTCGTTGATGACTTTGACGTCAGGGGCCAGAAACTCGGGGAGTATTTGTCCCCAACCGCGCAAAGGGGATTCCGGCGGATAGTTGCATACCGTGGAATCACCGATCAGTGCGATTTGGCGCTTATGTCCCTGGGTGTTGGGTATGGCATTCGTCTGTGGCTTGATAACGGGGCCCAGAGGCGTCGATCGGGCTGAGTTATAGATTACCTTGATCTGTTCAGCGGTGAGCGCACCGGTCGCATCAACAGACGAACCGTGCAGAGCGATATTGTCCAAGGCTCCATGGAAAGGACGGATACCGTCACTGTTGTTGCCGACAGACAAAGTCCCGTGGCGATTCAATGCGGTAACTGGACCGGCATCATTGCTTTTCACCGCGAGTATTGTGGGGGCGAGGGATTGGGTGCCGATGTAAAACACCACGTTATCGGATGTTTTCGTGCCGTTGTAACTGACCGCAAAAAAGACCCATGTGTCAGTCAGCCGAAGCAATTCTTCGCCGTTGGTCTTGGCCCATGATGATGTCTGCTTTTTGTTAACACTCAGCACGAGGGCCCCAGGACTGGTCATTAGCAGAAAACCGTTTTGCAGAGGATCGATACATTCGACGAGGCGTGCGCCTCCATCCAGCGGACTGGCAGCCCTGATCCATCCGGATATGGTGAATGAGGTAAGACCCGAGATCGCCGTGCCGGCGACCGGGAACCGCGCGACGGCTCCCGGAGTTCCCTTGACGCCCATTCCGTTGGTGGTTGCACCCATATCGAGCGCATAGTCACCCGGCTTGCCGCTTAGTCCACCGCCAGAGGGACCAAATAGGGAAACTGGTCCAGTGGATGGATCGCTAAACTGAAGCGGCACGGCGATGACCGCATTCTGTGGTGATGAGGACGTGCCGGAGCCTTCATTAAAGGAATAGGCAACAAGCGGACGGGGATCCTCGCCGGCCTGTGTTGTAATCGCGATGAAACCTGCGAGGGAAGCGACCATCGTTCGGAGGATACGAGGGGTAGGAATATGCATGGATGCTGGGGTTAATCGTGCCCTTCCTCTCTCTGGTGCGGCTTAGTCCGCGTAATCGACATGCAGGCGCGTGCCGTAGCTCATCGACGGAAGATTGGGGCGAGCCGACAACTTGGCAGCGGCTGTTCGTCGCGGCAATCGACATGGTGTGCTTGCCGATGCAGTCCTTCAAAATAGCTGGCGAGCGATTCGCAGACCTGCATGTCGTCTAAAACCGACCGGCGACGTGCCCGGCCAACCCAATCACTCCCCATCCTTCACTTCTTCGCGTCGTCCACTCCCTGGAAAATATACAGGCCGTCTTACTTCCTCTCATCGCACTCTTCGCCGTTATCTCAAGTCCAACAGGCTGCGTGGGGGGGAAGTCCCAACGCAAGAGACGGACCTCTAGACTCAATCGTTATGGCTCAGAGCTTCTTGAGCATGACCTTCGGGTTGCGTCCGCTCTCCTCGTAGGTTTTCAGGCGGGCTTCGGGGAGGGCGGATTTTTCGGTCTCATCGAAGCCCATCACGGAGGTGAAGAAGGAGTAGCTTTGCGTGGAGAGAGCCACGACGGTGGACACGCCTTTTTCCTTCGCCCGCATGCAGGCGAAATCGACCATCTTCCGGCCGACGCCGCGGTTGTGGTAGAAGGGCAGCACGTAGAGCGACCCGATCTCCGCGAGCTGCGGTTTGTCGGGGTAGAAATACAGCGTGACGCATGCGATGATGTTTTCGTCGATCTCGAAGACGTAGAACTGGTCGATGTTTTTCTCGATCGCCTGCTGGGTGCGATGAAGGAGTTCCTCACGCTTCACGGCGTTGCGCGTGAGGTTGTAGAGGAAGCGCACGTCGCGTTTGGTCGCTTTGCGGATCTGTTGGTAGTCGTTCGCGTAGATGAGCGAGCCGACGCCTTCGCTGGAGAAGATTTCGTTGATGAGTCCGTCGAAGGTGCGTCCGTCGACGATGTGCACGCGGGGCACTCCGGTTTCGATGGCGCGGATGGCGTGCATGGCCTTGCTGCGGGAGAGTTCGTTGAGCTGCTCAGGGTGGTCCTTCAATAGGGCCCGGAGTGTGTCCACGGAGATGTCGCGCTTGATCTCGCCATTGATCTCAAGGCCGGCCTGCGGGGTAAGGTAGATGACCTTTGAAGCGTTGAGCGCCTCGGCGACTTCGGCGGCGAGCAGGTCGGAGTTGATGCGCAGCGAGTGACCGTCCGGTCCGTAGCCGATGGGCTGGATGATCGGAATGATGTCGGCCTGGAGCAGATGGGTGACGAAGTCTTTGTCGACGCGGTCGACCTTGCCGGTGAACTGCTGGTCGACGCCTTTGAGAATACCCACGGGAAGGGCACGCACGGAATTCGTGATGGCGCACTTGAGCGTGTTCTGGGTGAGTCCTTCGAGAATGAGGTGGGAGACCCGCGAGGAGGCGCGGATGGCGAGGTCGAGCGTGGCGGCGTCGGTCACGCCGGTGCCGTCGGCATTGGTGATGGGGATCTTGCGCGTGGTGGAGAGGTCGGCGAGTTGCTGGCCGATGCCGTGGACGAGCACGACCTTGATGCCGAGCGAGCGGAGCACGGCGATGTCGACGAGGAGGTTGCCGAAATTTTCGTCGGCAACGATGGAGCCGTCGATGGCGAGCACGAAGATCTGTCCCTGAAAACGCGGGACGTATTTCAGGATGCCGCGGAGGTCCGTGGGTTTGATCAGTGCGGTGTTGGCCGGATTGGCGGGCGTGACGGGGCCGTTGCTCATCTTGGTATTGGGCAACATGCATCGGGGAAGCGGGCGGGCTCGTCAATAGTAGCGCGGGGTGTTCGCGAGTCTTGAGGTTCCCGCTTCGATGGGCACAGTGGGCGGCATGCAATTGATTCCCCTGGGTGACTGCGCCGTTCTGGTCGTCCTGAAAGCCAAAAACAGTGTCGCCGCGTTGAATGCCGTCGCGCAACTGGCGCGCTCGTTGAATGCCTCGCCGCTTCCGGGCGTCAGCGACATCGTGCCCGCATTTACGACCGTCACGGTGCACTACGATCCGGCGCTCGTGCCGCTCGGCGAGGGGGTGCCGGTTGCGCGGGTGATTGATTGGATCAAAACCGTGCCGCCCGCGCCAAAATCCCGCAAACTCAAGGTGGTTCGCGAAGTGGTCGTGCCGGTGTGCTATGGTGGTGAACAGGGACCGGATCTCGCTGCAGTGGCCGCGCACAGCAAGCTGGCTGAGGCTGCCGTCATACGTGTTCACACCAAAGCGGAGTATCGGGTGGCGGCGGTCGGGTTTTCGCCGGGGTTTCCGTATCTGCTGGGATTGGCTCCGCGGCTGGCCACGCCGCGCCGGACTACTCCGCGCACGGCAGTGCCGGCGGGCAGCGTGGGGATCGGCGGAACGCAGACGGGGATTTATCCGATGGCGACGCCGGGTGGCTGGTCGTTGATCGGGCGCACACCGTTGCGACTTTTTCGGCCGGAGAATGAGGCCGAACCGACATTGCTGGAGGCGGGCGACATCGTGAAGTTTGTCGCCATCACCGAAAAACAGGCTGCCGAGCAACAGGAGAAGCCGGTGGTGTTGCCCACGCCCAAGGTGTCCAAAAACACCGGCGTGTTCGAGGTGGTCAGTGCGGGAGCGCTGACGACGGTGCAGGACATGGGGCGGGCGGGACGGCAACATCAGGGAATTTCCGTGGGCGGTCCGATGGACCGTCAGGCGGCGCGCGTGGCGAATCTCTTGCTGGGTAACGACGAGAATGCGGCGTTGCTCGAAGTCACGCTTACGGGACCGGAGTTGAAGTTTTTGCGCGACACGTGGATCGCGGTGACCGGCGCGTCGATCACCGGTGTGCCGGGCTGGCGCCCGTGGCAGGTGACGGCGGGGCAGGTCGTGTCATTGGCCGAGCTGACACGCGGTGCGCGCGCCTACGTTGCGGTGGCGGGCGGGCTGGAAATCGCCCGCGTGCTGGGCGGCGCGGGCACGATGTTGCGCGCCGGGGTGGGCGGCTGGCATGGGCGTGCGTTGCAAGAGGGCGACCGGCTTGGGGCGCGGCCGGGTGTGCTGGAGACGGCGGGGAACTGGAGTGCTTCGGCCGAGTTCAACGCCGCGACCGGCACCGACGTGACCGTGCGCTTCCTGCGCGGTCCGCAATGGGAGTGGTTCGCGGCGGCGAGCCGACGCACGTTCTTGGGGAAGCTGTTTAAAATCACAGCCAAGTCGGACCGCATGGGTCTGCGATTGTCAGGCGCGGAGCTGCGTTTGGAAAAGGAGCAAGAACTCGTGTCCGAGGGCGTGGGGTTTGGCTCGGTGCAAGTGCCGCCGGACGGACACCCCATCGTTCTAATGGCGGATCGTCAGACGATCGGTGGATATCCGAAGATCGCCCACATCATCGCGGTTGACCTGCCCAAACTCGCTCAGGCGCGGGCGGGAGATGCCGTGAGGTTTCAGGAAATCTCCATCGATGAGGCGCAGGCGTTGTATCTGGAACAGGAACACTCGCTGGCGATGCTCGCGGCCGGTGTGCGGGCGAAGTTGAAGCGATAGCCAACATGTGCCGGTCCATCGACCTGAATTGCGATCTCGGCGAAGGCGTGGGTGATGACGAGGCACTGATGCCGCTCATCACCTCGGCCAACATCGCCTGCGGCGCGCACGCGGGTAACGAGGCTGTGATGCGTGCAACGGTGCGGCTGGCCCGACGGCACGGGGTTGCGGTCGGGGCGCATCCGGGCTTTGTGGACCGTGAGCATTTCGGACGGCGCGAGCTGGTGTTGTCCGCTGCGGAGATCACGACGTTGGTGCGTGCGCAGGTGGAGGCGTTGCAGATGATCGCAAAAGACGAAGGCGTGCTGATTACCCACGTGAAACCTCATGGTGCGTTGTATAATCTGGCGGCGCGCGACGCCGGTGCGGCCGAGGCCATTGCCGAGGCGGTGGCCGGGGTCGATGCGAACCTGTGGCTCTACGGATTGGCGGGCAGTGAATTGATAAAGCGCGGGCGGGCGAGGGGACTGCGGGTGGCGTCGGAGGTGTTCGCCGACCGCACTTATCAGGCGGACGGGGCACTGACGGATCGAAGCCGGACGGATGCGTTGATCAAGGACGAGGCGGCGGCAATTGCCCAGGTGCTGGGGATGATTCGTGAGGGGCGGGTGCGGACGATTGACGGGACCGAAGTGGCGATCGTGGCCGACACGATCTGCCTCCATGGTGACGCTGCCGGCGCGGTGGAGTTCGCGCGAGGCGTGCGTGCGGCGCTGGACCGCGAAGGCGTGCGGTTGGTCAATCCTGCGGGGGCTTGATCTCGGACGAACGCGGGGTGAATGCGATGAAGGCGAGTCCGATCAGGATCAGGAAGATTGAGTAAAACGTGCCACGGCTCAGGCCCATGATCAGGTTGATGCCGGTGTCGGGTTCGCGGAAAACTTCCCCGGTCATGCGCACGATGGCATAGGCGATGAGGAACTCGCCCGACATGCGTCCCGGCTGGCTGCGGACCACATCGGTGCGCCAGAACCGCCATTGCATAATGGCTAGCAACAACACGCCCTCCAAGGCCGCTTCATAGAGCTGCGAGGGGTGACGGGGAGGAATCAAATTGACCGGAGTGCCGTCGGGGGCGCTTTCGGGGAAAATCACCGCCCACGACACGACGCTGATTTTCCCCCAGAGTTCGCCGTTGATGAAATTGGCAATGCGACCGAACAGCAGCCCAAGCGGTGCGACGGACACGATCAGATCAGACAAGTGGAGGAACGGTAGTTTGCGGCTGCGGGCAAACCATGCCACCGCGAGCGCGACGCCAACAAAACCGCCATGGCTGGCCATGCCGCCCTCCCAGACCCTGAGGATCGAAAGCGGATCCTCGATTAATTTGCGCCAACCATCATAGAGAAAAAAAGAACCCAGTCGTCCACCGACCATCACGCCCACCACCAAGACGATGATGAAGTCGGCGATCAGCGCGGCAGGCAGCTTTGATCGACCTGAGCGGGCGTAGGCGTGCAGCAGAAGTGCACCGCCCACAAAGCCCATCATATAGGCCAGACCATAGTAGCGGATGCCGATCGTATCGGTAAACTTGAAGACAAAAGGGCTGAGGTTGTGAACCCAGAAGGCGAGAAACATGGCGGGTCGGAGAGAAACAGGTGCAGTGATCGCGTGTCGATGCAGACAACCGCATAATCAAACCAATCGATTGAAGGCAGACGTTGTGCGTTAAAAATTTTAAGTGCACCCTAATTTTACAGTGATTGCCCTTGACCGTTGGTAACTGTAAAAAAATACTCCGTCGGTTCTCCCCTCGAACCATACCCTATGAAACTTAGATACTCGTTGTTGGCCCTGCTGGCCGGCTGTATTCTCGCATTTTCCTCCGGTTGTGCCGTCCTGACCAAGGGTCGCACGCAATCGGTGGTGGTTCGCTCGACGCCCGAAGGCGCGACGGCATTCGTAAACGGCCTCGAAGTGGGTAAGACGCCGCTGAAGGTCGATCTCAAGCGTTCGTCCGCTTACACCATCGAGGTTCGCAAGACGGGCTTTGATAACACCGCCATTGTCGTCCTGCCCGTGGCTAACGAATACGACAAGCGCTTCTTCCGTTGGGGGCTCGACTACGAACTCGGTGCGATGACCGACCTGACGCCCGGCGATGTGGTGATTGAACTGAAACCAGCACAGCCACCCGGCGTAACGGGGGATCGATTTCAGGAAATGACCTACCGCGTGTTGCAGGCGGATGCGTTATTGTCGGCCAAGGAAATCTCGGAAGCTGATCACAAGTATATGGTGGCGGAGATCGTTAAGTTCTACACTCAGTAAGCTTAGGATTCTTTAATAATGTCGCAGGGCTGCGAAGGAACTTGCACCCCCTGCGGCGGGCAGGCGTAGTTTCGTCCAAATGAGTTCACTGAAACGCACGCCTTTACGCGATTTCCACGCTGCCCACGGGGCGCGTCTGGTCGATTTTGCCGGTTGGGAAATGCCCGTCCAATACCGTTCTATCTTGGAGGAGCACAAAGCCGTGCGCCGCACCGCAGGGCTCTTCGATGTGAGCCACATGGGCGAGGTCGATGTCAAAGGCCCGGAGGCGCTGCGATTCCTGAATCACCTCGTCACCAACGATGTGGTCAAACTTTTCCCGGGCCGGGTGCTTTATTCACCCATGTGTTATCCCACTGGCGGCGTGGTGGATGACTTGCTCGTCTACATGCGTGCGCCCGAGGACTACTTCCTCTGTATCAACGCGGGTAACATCGACAAGGACGTGGCTTGGCTCTTCGAGCAGGCCAAGGGTTTTGATGTGAAGCTCACGGATCGTTCGTCCGATTATGCGCTTCTCGCGATTCAGGGGCCGTCGGCACTCGCCATCGTGCAATCGCTGACCGGTGCCAAGCTGGACCTGATTGGTTACTATCACTTCGCCGAGGGCACCGTGGCCGGGGTGCAATGCATCATCAGTCGCACCGGCTATACAGGCGAGGATGGCTTTGAACTTTATCACCCGGCCGGCGATGCGGTTGCGCTCGCCGAGGCGGTGGTGAAAGCCGGTGAAGTTTACGGACTTGAACTGACCGGACTCGGTGCGCGCGATAGCCTGCGTCTTGAAGCGGGTTATCCGCTCTACGGGCACGAAATCACCGCCGATATTTCGCCACTTACCGCCGGTCTGGGCTGGACGGTGAAACTCGACAAGGGTGCCGACTTCATCGGTCGCGCAGCGTTGCTGGCCGAGAAGGCCAACGGTGCGCTCAACAAGGTCGTGTTCTTTAAGACTGGCGATCGACGCATCGTGCGGGCCGATACGCCTGTGCTGGGTGCCGACGGCGCGGTGGTGGGCAAGGTGCTTTCGGGCACGCTTTCACCGGTGCTTAACGAAGCCATCGGCTCGGCACTCGTGACCACGGCCGCCGCGACCGGTGCATTGGCGGTGGATATCCGCGGCACGCTGATCAACTTGCAGCTGGTCAAACCTCCCTTCGTCCAACTAAAAAAATCCTAACATGAGCAGCGTCCCTTCCGATCTCCGCTACGCCAAGTCCCACGAATGGGTGAAGTCCGCCGGTGACGGCACGGCCACCGTCGGCATCACCGACTACGCCCAGAACAGTCTCGGCGACATCACCTATGTGCAGCTCCCCAAGGTGGGCGCTACGTTTACCGCCGGCCAGGTGTTCGGCGTGGTTGAATCGGTCAAGGCCGCCTCCGACCTCTATGCGCCGGTCGCGGGCACCGTGATCGAGGTGAACAGCGAACTCGATGCCACGCCCGAGACGGTCAATCAGGTTCCCTACGCGGCGGGCTGGATGATGAAGATCAAGCTGGCCGACGCCGCTTCGGTGGGCGCGTTGCTGGATGCCGCCGCTTACGAGAAATTGATCGGCTGATTTCAGTCAGCGAAAAGGCCGTCCGGATCCTCTGATCCGGACGGCCTTTTTTATGCGCGGACTCTGCGAGTTACTCGGGCAGTTGGGTTTGTAGGAAAGCGATGGAGCGCTCGGCGAGTTTGCGCGGATCGGGGGCGAGCTTGCATTCGAGGGACAGGTTGCCTGTGTAGCCGGCGCGTTTAAGCGCGGCCATCCAGGGGCGAAAGTCGTCACCGGCGACACCCGGTGCGGTGCGGTCGGCTTTTTCGGCGATATGGGCATGGGCGATCCATGGGCCGACTTTCACGATGTCGTCGGGCGACTCGTCGTTGCACGCCATGTGATAAATATCCACAAGCAGGCGGATGTTGGGGTGGTTGACGCGGGCGACAACCACGGCGCCCTCGACGACCGTGTTGACGAGGTTGCACTCGCCGCGGTTTAGCGGCTCGACGACGAGCGTGACGCCGTGCTTTAGGGCGAGGGGCGCGCAGATTTCGAGGGCGCGCACGAATTGCTCAAAGGCCTCGGTGTGTGACCAGCCGTCGGGAATCTGGCGGGCACCGCCCGAGCCAAAGACGATGATTTTTGTGCCGATCGATGCCGCGCGGCGGAAGGCGGTATCGGCGTAGCGGGCCAGACGGTCGTGATCAACGGACGGACCAGTGACTTTCAGGTCGCCGGGGAGAAAGCAGTTGGCGGCGGGAATGCGGCCGGCGAGGGGAGCGAGTTTTACGGCAACGGGGGCGAAATCGGCGTCGAGGGCTTCGGGAATAAAGAGACCTTGGACGTTGGCTTCGAGGTAGTCGCAGGGGAGCGACGGCCAGTTGAGCGTATCGAGGGGATTGATGCAGATGCCGATTTTCATGTGGGAAAAATAGGGGCGGGGTGGTCTTGAGCGGGCGAAAAGACCGATGACGAATGATAGCTTTTCCGGCCGACGAAATGCTTGGCGCTTTCGACCGTCTGTTTGACGCTTTCGCTCATGGATGCCTGTCTGGAACCATGCTGATTTACCTGGGTATGGGAGGTCGACGCTATGGAGTGACGCCGTTTGGCGCCGTCCAGCGTCATTGTTGGGAGTTCCAAGCGGTGGTCGAGGGTGCCATCGGCATGACGATTCCAGGACAGCCGGAACGGCTTGAACGTCGCAGGCTTTGGTTGTCGCCGCCCGGGCATATCCACGGGTGGGCAGGCGAGGCACGGAAGGGGGCGGAGGTGGTCGTATTTCAGTTCTGGTCGGTGCCCGAGCCGTTGCGGAGGTTATTTAGAGATAACGCGGCGCTCGAAGTGGCGTTGAGCGAGGCGGCCTGTCGACGGCTGCGCGAACTGGCGGAGCGTGCAGCGGTTTACTGGCGGTGCCCGTCTCCGGGAATGGTCATGTGCTACGAGCACGTTCTTTTGGAACTGAGTCTGATGATTTACGAAGCGCGGCGGGCGGAGGATGACGGCGGCGATGGGGTGGATAACGACCGTCGGGTGGAAAGTGCGCTGCGTTGGTATTCCGAACGGGTGGAACAGAACCCGTCACTGGAGGAGGTGGCAGGCGCGGTGAATGTGTCGACTTCGCACCTGAGGAGGCTCTTTCACGAAGTCTTGCAGTCGGCGCCGAAACAGGCGTTCGACCAGTTGCGCTTTCAGCGGGCGGTTCAGTTGATGGCCGATCCGTCGGTGAAGTTAAGCGCGGTCAGCGAAGCGTGCGGCTTCGAAAGCCAGTCGGCGTTTTCACGCGCGTTCAAGGCGAAGTTCGGCTGCGCGCCGGATGTGTGGCGCGAGTAGGCTGGCGGCGTTGCAGCTGCCGTAACCTGCCTCAGAACACACCGCTGCTGCGGCGGACGACCCAGTCGATGATGGCGGCGTCGTTGCCGTCTAGACGCCAGATGAGATTCAGAAATTCGGTCGGATGAATGTCGTGGGTGTGAAAAAAATTCCGGTCGCCACCGCAACCATACATCATGGACGAAGGCAGTTCGCCTCGGAGCTTGGCGCGGGCTTTCGGGAGGATTCGTGGCAGCCAGGTGATACCCAGGGCGGCGGCGTCCTTGGCAGGCCAGGTTGCGGGATCGGCGACCACGGTGCTGGCCTTGCCGTGTTGGACGTTGAGGAAGAAGTCGCGCCGTATGTATTCGATCCCGAGAGCGATGTCGTAGCTCGGATCGCCGTCGTAGCCGTGAAAATCCTCGGCGTAATCGTAGAGGTGCTGGGCGGTGATGCCGTTGCTGGCGAGCCAGGCGGATTCATCGGCGTTGAAGTAAGTGTCAGCTCCGCGTCGACCGTCGGCGTAGAGAGCGATGGCCTTGTCGTAGAGCGTGCGAAAGGTTTGGGCGAAAGCGTAATGACTCATGGTGAAAGGAGCTCAGTTTAACGTGAATGGGTCGCGTTGCAAAGGGGCGGACTGGAAAAATCATACAACTGACGCATTGCGCTTTTGGCGGGTCCGTCTAGCCCTCGCGCATGCTGCCAACCCGGCAAGGATCATTTAAGCTATTCCGCCTTTGGGGGATCGACGTGCACATGCACTGGTCGTGGTTCCTGCTGGCTTTTTATTCGATGTCGTCGCGCATGCAGGAATACCAGTCGTCGATCTGGGGCGTCTTGGAATACCTGTCCCTTTTCGCGATCGTGCTCACTCATGAGTTTGGTCACGCGCTGGCGTGCAGACAGGTTGGGGGGCAATCCGACCAGATTGTGTTGTGGCCGTTGGGTGGCGTTGCCTATGTGAATCCGCCGTCACGACCGGGCGCGATGTTGTGGAGCATCGCGGCGGGACCGCTGGTGAACGTGGTTTTATGTCCTCTGATGTTCGGTGCTCTGGTGCTGGCGGCGCGGGCAGGTTGGCCCGATCAATCACCCGATGTCTACCAGTTCATTCGAGCAGTGACCTGGATGAATCTATCGCTGCTGATTTTTAACATGCTGCCGGTGTATCCGCTCGATGGCGGGCAAATCCTGCGGTCGCTGTTGTGGTTTCCGCTGGGCAAGGCGCGCAGTCTGATGGCGGCGACCGTCATTGGATTGACTGGTGGACTCGGCCTGCTGGGCGTTGCCGTATGGTCGCGGCAAATCTGGTTCGGTGTGATTGCGGTCTTTATCCTGTTCCAGTGCTGGCGCTCGTTCAGGCACGCCCGGGCGTTGCGCACGGTGGAGCAGTTGCCGCGTCGCACGGGTCATGCCTGTCCGGTATGCCGCAGTGCGCCGCCGATCGGCGCTTATTGGCGCTGCCGGCAATGCGGCCAGCCCTTTGATACCTTCGCGACGGGCGGAATCTGTCCGCATTGCCAGGCCGTGCATGACGTGACGGCCTGTCCTGATTGCGGGGAGAGCCGGTCGTTCATTTCCTGGGACTCGTCGATCCGCGAGGTTTAGGAGCTGTCTTCAAAATAACTTCGACCCGTAGCCCTGAGCGTGAGCTCAGGGACCGTCGGCGGAACATCGCACCCGGCATCCCTCGGCTTACGCCTCGGGCCACACGCCCCGCGGGCGTGGCTCTTTCATTTTGAAGACAGCGTCTAACGCTTCTTCGGCTTGCGCTTCGTTTGCCCCGGCTGCTTGGACCCGCGGTGGGGCTTGGGCTGGCCAGGCTTTTTTTTGCGGGGAACCTCGGGGCGCGGGCTTTCGGGCCGGCTTTCCTGCTTGGGAATATTTGAGGTCGCGGCGCCACCGGTGCCGGCGGGGCGGAAGTCGATGAGGCGCTTGAAGCGGTCGACTTTTTCCACGGCGACGTCGAGGTGCGCGGCGAGTTGGTAGGTCGTTTTGGTGCGGCGACCGATCAAGGCGTCGCCAGCGTTGTTGATCGAGTAATTGTCGTCGGTGAGCGTGCTCATCGGGATGAATCCGAAGGTCATTGATTCGATCAGCTCGACGAAGAGACCGTTGGGGCGCACGTCGGTGATGACGGCGGCGAATGTCGTCTTCTTTTCCTTGGCGAGTTCGCGCTCGAAGAATTCGAGGAGCTTGATTTTGACGCTCTCGTGCTCGGCCTCGGTGGAGTTGATCTCGGTGAGGCTGAGGTGCTCGCCGAGGGTATCCATCTTGGCGGCGCTGTAGCCGTAGTTGTAGTTGGCCGGCTCCTTGTGTCCTTCGTGTTTGATCAGGTAGTGGTCGAAGACGCGATGCACGACCAAGTCGGAGTAGCGGCGGATAGGCGAGGTGAAGTGCGTGTAGTCTTTTTTCGCGAGGCCGAAGTGTCCGTCGGGCGTGCCGCGGTAGCAGGCTTTTTTCAGGCTGCGCAGGAGTTGGGTGCGGAGCGTGTAGCCTTGCGGGTGGGTCGAGAGCGTATCGAGCAGTTTGACGAGTTCGCCACGGTCCGAGAGGTCGCCGGTGCGGATGTCGTAGGTGGCGAGGAATTCGCGGAGCTCGTTGAGTTTTTCGGAGTCGGGTTCGTCGTGGACGCGGTAGAGCGACGGTAGGCGTTGCGAGCGGGTGAGGTGGGCGACCGATTCGTTGGCGGCGAGCATGAATTCCTCGATGAGCTGGTGGCTTTCGTCGTGCTCGATTTTTTCGAGACGGTCGGCGTAACCCTCGGCATCCACGAAAACTTTCGTCTCGGGCATGTCGAGATCGAGCGAGCCGTTGGCCATGCGGTCGTGGCGGAGCTTGCTGGCGAGTGTCCACAACTGACGGACCCATTTCTGGAGGTCGGCGAGTTCGGTGTCGTCGAGTGAGGAGAGGGCGCGGCCGGTGGAGCCGGTTTGGTGTTTGGCGGGCAGGGGAAGCGCGCGGATTTTTTCGAGGCTCTTTTCGAAAAGGAGGGCGTAGGCCTGTTTGTAAGTGAGGCGCTTGCGGCTGCGGATGACGGTGTTGGCGAACGTGTGGGACTTGGGGCGGCCCTTGGCGTCGAAGACAAGGAAGACGGCCTTCGTCAGACGGTCTTGGGCCTCGACGAGGGAGCACAGGCCGTTGGATAGTTTCTCCGGCAGCATGGGGATGACCGTGCCGACGAGGTAGGTGGAGTTGCCGCGGCGCTGGGCTTCCTTGTCGAGTTCGGTGCCGGACTTCACGTAGGCGGAAACGTCGGCGATGTGAATGCCGACGCGGATGTCGCCATTGTCGAGGTATTCGAGGGAGAGGGCGTCGTCGAAGTCCTTGGCGTCGTCGGGATCGATGGTGAACGTGGCGATTTCGCGGTAGTCGAGACGACCGGTGAGTTCGCCGGGTTGCACGGTGTCGGGCAATGAGGCGACCTCGCGCTCGACGGCGGCCGGGAAGGTCGGGTCGAGTTTATACTTGTGGTAGATGCCGGCGAGTTCGGCGCGGGGTTCGAAGGTTTTGCCGAGACGCTCGATGATTTCGCCCTGGATGAGCTGGCTGCGCTTGGTCCATTCGGCGAGACGGACGACGACCTTGTCGCCGACGGCGGGGACGGGGACGATCTTGGTGGTGGCGGGATCGGCGACCACGACCTCGTGAAACATGCGGGGGTCGTCGGGGCGGACGTAGAACGAACTGCGGATTTTCTGGAGGTTGCCGACGATGGTGTCGCGGGCGCGCTCGACAACGTTGACCACGCGTCCGGTGCGTTCGGTGCCGCGACCGTCGCGACGCTGGCGAATGCCGGGATTGACGATGATTTCGACGGTGTCCCCGTGAAAGGCTACGCCGGTGTCCTCGGGGAAAATCTGGATGGAGTCTTGATCAGGAGTTCCGGGGACGCGTGGCAGGACGACATAAGCCGAACCGCCGGCGCGGAAGCTGATTTTGCCGGTGACCGTGTCGCTCCGATTGGCGGTCGGATAGGATGCGCGGTCTTTCTTTGACGGAGTGAAGACGGGCCGATCGGAGGGGGCTCCTGATTTGGAGGCGGAGAACGAGGCGAGGGCAATACGGTCGCCTTTGACGAGGGTTAACTCGCCTTTGGAGAGCAGGGTGCGGATTTCGTGGGCGAGTTGGGGGCGCTGTTTTTTATTGAGACCGAGGGCGCGGGACAAATCGAGGACGGTGGCGGGGCGATAGCCGGATTGACGAAGGAGTTCCAGGAGCGGTTCGCGGAATTTCATGTCGTTGCAAGATGCCGTCAAAACCTCGGAACACCCGAGTTTTGCAGTGGAAATGAGGCAACGGCACCGCTTAAGGTGCGGCGATGAAAATCGTTCACGTCGCCAGCGAATTGTTCCCGTATGTAAAAACCGGCGGGTTGGCGGATGCGGTGGCGGCGTTGACGGATACTTTGGCGGAGCGTGGGCACGAGGTGGCGGTGTTTGTGCCGGGTTATCAGTCGGTCATCGATCACCCCAAGGCGGCAGGGGCTGTGCGCACGCTCGGTTTGCGCATCGAAATGGGGGATACCTTCATGACCGGAGAGGTGAGGTCTTTTTCGCCCCGGCCCAACCTCACGGTTTATTTGGTGTGCCGCGAAGAGTTTTTTGATCGCCGGCATCCTTACGGAACCGGTGAACGTGACTACGAGGACAACCACCACCGGTTCATTTTTTTCTGCAAGGGCGTGGTTGAGACGATGCGGTTTCTTGAGCTCAAGGCGGACGTGCTCCACGGTCACGACTGGCAGTGCGGGTTGATTCCGCTCCTGCTGCGCCACACCGAGCAACGCTACGGCATGACGCTGGCGATGAAGACGGTGTTCACGATTCATAACATTGCATTCCAGGGCATCTTTCCGATGCGGTCCTTTTACCGCACCAATCTGCCGGATGAATTGATGGGTATCGATGGGGTCGAGTTCTATGGCCAGATGAGCTTTATGAAGGCGGGAATCCTGTTTTCCGACCGCGTGACGACCGTGAGTCCGCGCTATGCGCAGGAGATCCAGACGGCGGAGTTCGGATGCGGACTCGACGGTGTGGTGAGCACGCGCGCCGAGGACCTGATCGGTCTGATCAACGGCATCGATACTCATGTGTGGAATCCCGGAACCGATCCGCTCATTCCCGGCAACTACACGGCGGCGGATCTCACAGGCAAAGCAGCGTGCCGTGCCGAGCTGCTAAAACGCAGCGGGTTTGACCCGTTGTTCGCCGGTCCGGTGATCGGCATGGTCTGTCGTTTGACCGAGCAAAAAGGGGTCGATCTCGTGTTGGACAATGCCGAGTTCTTCAAGGACAACGACGTTCGGCTGATCGTGCTGGGCAAGGGGGATAAGAAAATTGAAGAGGGACTGCGCGCCCTGTCGGCGGCGGCGCCCAAGCATGTGGCTCTCGCGACGCGTCTCGATGAGGCGATGAGTCACTTGGTCGAGGCGGGCAGTGATTTTTTCCTGATGCCTTCACGTTTCGAGCCGTGCGGTCTCAACCAGATGTATTCGCAGGCCTATGGAGCGATTCCGTTGGTGACGAGGGTGGGCGGGCTGGCTGACACCGTCGTGGATCTTGATCAAAATCCGGATGCGGGAACGGGTGTGATGTTTTTCCCGAGTGCGGAAGGTGTGGAGGCGGGACTGGAGCGGGCGATGACGCTGTATGCCGACCGGTCGCTTTACGATGCCGTGCAGGCACGTGGAATGCGCACCGATTTCGGTTGGGCCAAGACCGCGCAAGCTTACGAGGCTCTTTACGACGACGCGATCTAAGCGATTCTCTTCTAGGCGGGTTTCCGGCCGGGGTTTCCCTGATTGGGCGGAAGCCCGAAAAACACGGGAGAGGATGTGGACCTCTTCCGTCGGATAAAGCTAAGTGCCTAATAGCGTCGAGGTCCTAGTTCTACTTTGGTAAAATAAGTCTTGCCTTTTTGCGGGCCGATTCTCCGCGACTTTGCGGGCACTCAAACCGGTCGCATCCGCGGCCATTAAAAAAATGCCACGCGAGAGGTGCGCGGGCTCGCGGGACGCTTCATGTCCTTTTGCGAGATGTTCGAAAAACACTTCCAGATTTATCGAAAGGACATGAGCGGGCATGCCCGGCATTACCTGGGAGGGCTGCTCGGGCGTGCGGGCCGCAAGGAACCTGCAGGGGATCGAGGAAGACGTGGCGGAGAGCGACTATGAGGGCATGCAGCACTTCCTGAGCGACTCGCCGTGGGACCAGGGCGCGCTGATGGCACAGGTGGCGGCGGCGGCCGACGAGGAGCTGGGCGGCCACGAGGACAGTGCCTTGTATGTGGACGAGACCTCGTTTGTGAAGAAGGGCAAAGCGTCGGTGGGGGTGCAGCGCCAATACTGCGGGAGGCTGGGCAAGCTGGAGAACTGCCAGGTGGCGGTTTTCCTCGCACAGGGACGGGGCGAGCGGGTCGCCGCGGCGGACTTCCGGCTCTTCCTGCCGGAGGCCTGGGCGGAAGACGCGAGGCGTTGCGCGAAGGCGAAGATCCCCGAGGCCAGGCGCGTGCATCGCACCAAGACCGAACTGGCCCTGGAGATGATCGAGGCGGCCCGCGCCACGGCTGGATCGGAGGCGACGAGGTGTATGGCAACAACACCGCCTTCACCTCCGCGCTCGAGGACTTGGGCGAGGTGTTTTTGATGGACGTGGCCGCCAACCACCAGGTGTGGACCTCCGAGCCCCGCGCGCCGCAAGCCACCGGCCGACGGGGACGTCCCGGCACCCGGCCCGACGCCCCGGGCGGGCCACACGCGGTGGAGAAGCTCGCCGAGGAACGCTTCGGGACGCTGGCGCGCGAAGTGGTGGTGCGATCCACCGCCAAGGGGCCCCTGCGCGTGCGCGTCTGGGCCGCCCGGGTCTGGCAACACGACGGACAAAAGGCGCGCGAACGCTGGCTGTGTGTGCGCGAGGAGGCCGACGGCTCGCGCAAATACTCTCTGGGCAACCCGCCCGCCGACACCTCCTGGGAGCGCCTCGCCTTCATGCAGGCCCAGCGCTTCTGGATCGAACGCTCCTTCCAAGACGCCAAGAGCGAGCTGGGCTTGGCCGACTACGAGCTGCGCGGCTGGACCGGCTGGCACCACCATGTCGCCCTGGTCTGTCTGTCCCAGCTCTTCACTCTGCTCGAACGCAAACTCGCCCGCAACTCCCGCCCCCTGCTCTCCGTGCGCGACCTCACCGAGCTGCTCGAAATCTATCTGCCCCGCCGCCCCCGCACCGAAGAAGAGGTGTTGCGCAAGATCTCCCGCCGCCATCGCGCCCGCAAACGCGACATCGACCGCCATCGAAAAATGCTCCGTCTCAAGTCAAAACCTAGTTTACCAGAGTAGAATTAGTTGATTATTGGTAAATTGGAATTAACGACGCTGCAGGATTCGTGATGCGTCTCCAGTGGGTGGAGCATTCAAATGAGAAATAAAAAAAACGCCACCGCACTCGTCCGCGCTGGTGGCGTTTGCTTAAACCATTCACCTGCTCCTTGTCAGAAGTAGCCGCCCTTTTTGGTGATCTGGTGGATAGTCTGCCCTTCGGCGACCCAGGAGAAAATCTTCTTCTCGTTGGCTTTGATTTCTTCGGCACGCACGAGAACGTCGGACGCGATGTCTCTCGGGATAATGATAGGAGCTGGTCTATCGCCGTTGCTTCGCCACTCGCAGCGCAGCGATCACCGCCATCTTCGATTACATCGGGGGGGGAAATAACCGCTACTCGCCTTTACTCGACCCTCGGTTGCCCCCTCGACTACGAATCCAACCTCAAATAAGCATCCACTACTCACGATCAATCCGTATCCATTCTATCGGGGAAATCACAGCTTGGCGACACTGCCCAACGCTTGGAGGCGGGCACCATTTTCACGATGATCTCCCGGTGCGCGCCCCAAGTGCTTGGTGAACCAAGAGGAGAAATGCGAAGCCTGCTTGAAGCCGAGATGATATCCCACCTCCTTCATTGGAAGGGAAGTTGTCTCAAGCAATCGGATACATTCATCCATTTTCATTTTTTCCCAATAACTCCGGCTCGTGGTTCCGAATTGTCCGTAGAACAGCCGGTCCAAGTGCTTCCGGCTCAGGCCGGTTTCTTTGGCGAGGCTCTCCCATGGAAACGCCTCGTTTTGAGGGCTGGAGTGGATGCAATTTATGGCCGCAGTCAACCGGTCGTCGTGGGTGCCGAAATGGGTGAACTGACGCTCGAACCGCGTCATCGCCTCGGAAAACTCGGCGAGAAACAGTGTGAAGCCGTGCTGGAATCGCATGAACAACGGGTAGCTCGCCGACTTGAGAAAGAGATCAAGCCGTGCCTCGGGAAAATGCCTGCGGGCCAGCCGTTGTAGTGCAACTACACTACGTTCCAGTTTTGGGGTCAGTTGGGCGGACCAGACGATCCCTTCCGTGCCCGCGAACAGATTTTCCCCCGTGGGCCACTGGCATCGAAAGTGGATCGAAAGAATACGCGCGTTCGGGGAAAACCGCTGGGAGATAACCGCATTGGGCGAAAGTATCCACTGCCCCGGACGGGCCGTCCACTGCTTGTCTCCGACGGAAACGGTGACCTCGCCTTTGTGGATCAGCCACAGCCAATAACCTTGGCGATGATCGACGGTCATCGGCTCGCCATAGCTCTGCTCGATTCCATCATATGTCCATAATAATTCAGACTTTAAACTAGACCAGCGATGCATCGAAGCAGGGGTATGGGTCTGCGGCATGTCTCGTTTGAGTAAGTGAATAAGAAATTGTGACAAGGGTAATCGCTGGGCTTTGATGCGTTGCGGGGAGTAATAACTGATGGCACGAAGGCTGTTATAGGCCTTCGCGATACCCCCACTCCGTTCAACGCTTCCCCTCCCTTCTGCCACGAATATGGCTCACCACGTCCAAAGACATTTCCGGCCAGTCATGGCGTGTCTTGGGCACGGCACCTATTCGTCGCGGAAAACATCCCGGTAACCGGCATCGGTCGCAGGTATGCTTGCGCTGTTCAGCAGCGCGGGTCGTCGAGGACGGACCAACATCAACATAAAGGCGGACTCCTTGCGGATACGCCCCTCATGCCGATATGAATACCCCAAAGAAATCCCAGATTCCGCGCAGGACAATCTCCTGCACGTTTCCGTCAGGCCTATGCCTCCTGTTCTCGATTGCGATGTGTCTGGCTATGGTTCCCTGCCTGAAGGCGGATGCCGTCACCATGGACTATTTCGGTGTCGGCGCCTCGCCGATGAACGATGCCAGCGACTATCAGACCGAATGCGACGAGATTATTGCGTCCGGCGTCAAGTGGGTGCGGATGTCGGCGTCGTGGAATCGCATCGAAAAGTCCAAGGGCGTCTACGACAACGCATATCTCGCCACATGCGACGATGTGGTGAACCGACTTACTTCGCACGGTATCAAAGTGCTTTGGATATTGAGCTACACAGCGCCCTGGGCCTCCTCCCAGCCGACCGATCCGAAAGCCACGTTCTACAAACCAGCCAACTGGACGGATTGGGAGGATTTCGTGACGTTTGTGTGCAACCGCTACGCCGGCAAAATCACCCACTGGGAAGTGTGGAATGAAGAGGACAGCACCACCTTTTGGAAAAGCAGCGTGGCGGATTATGCGGTGCTGTTGCAGAAAGCCTCAGCCAAGGTGCGGTTGGCGGATGCGAACAACAAGGTGCTCATCGGCGGCTTCACCGGCGGCGGCGCCAACTACCTCAGCAGCCTTTTTGCCGCCGATGCCTCGCTGGGCAGCTATTTCGACATCGTAAATTATCACGCCTATGTGGACAGCCCCAACATGGTCGCCCGCTACAAGGAGTTCACCGGTGTCATGGGATCGAAGAGCATCGCCGACAAACCTATCTGGATCACCGAGACCGGCTATACCACCGACGGATATGTGGATCGCGAAGCGATCAAGGCAGATTGGGTGGATCAGACACGGGTTACGCATTTCAGCATGCCTGGCATTGATCGGATATTCTGGTATAATTACCGGAACGCACCCGCCAACGGAAACCCGAACCAGGAAAACTTCGGGCTGGAAGCCAATGATCGCACGCCATTGCCCGCCTATTATCATTATCAGGGCGGAGATTGTGCGGAGACGAACTTCGCCCTCCAGCGGGACTACCCGACGCAGTCCGCCCAACGTCTGGTGCTAACGTTTGTGGATGCCACCAGCGGCGGAGCAGTGGTCAATGATGATTATCCGGACGGGTCCACCTATAGTAAGCTTATCCCGGTGGGTCATTACCTGGTCTGCCGTATAAACGACAATTATATCTACGGAAACAACCATGGCCTGGACTCTACCGTGACCATCGAGGTGACCTATTGGGACGAAGCCACCAACGACTGGCAGCTCCAATACCAGACGGCGGCCACCACGGTTCAGGGGGTGACCGGCACGCGAACCAACACGCTGCAGTGGAAGACCAAGAGCTTCACGCTGACCGACCATAATTTCACCAACGGTCAGAGCTGGGGGGGAGACTTTCGCCTTTATGCCGGTTCCTACATGCCGCTGGCGGTGAGCCGGGTGGCGGTTTACCGTGAAACGAATCCCGGACGGGTCGTCCTGGGGTCCACCAATTATTCGAAATTGGTGGAGAATATCATCGACACCAATACCAGCAGCGCCGCTTACACCACGGTCGAGACGATCGGTGGTCGCGAGTGCCGCAAGATTGCAAACGGCGGCAAGTATTTCTATTTCAAGGTATGCGACGGGTTGGTCCGCACCAAGGATACCGACATCACGATCGGTGTCCGTTATTACGACCAAGGCAGTGACAATATCACGGTGCAGTATCTGACCACCACCAGCGGATCGACGTATGTAAACGCCACCCCGATAACCAAGACGAACACCAACACGTGGAAGTATGGCACGTTCCATCTCACCAATGCGAAGTTCGACAATTCCAAATCATGGAGCTCCGACTTCCGTATCTACTCCGGATCAGACGGCAGCGCGGAGTATGTCGACATGGTCGATGTGAAGCGAAATTAACAGATTAACCAGGGATTGGTCGCGAACGAGTTTACCCCGGTCGCCTTGCTGGATAATCATTCGTTGAAACATGACACCAAGGGGCCACGGCCCCTTGGTGTCCTTTGTATTAAGTGCGCGCACCACCCCCTCTACTTTACACGAACCCGCCGGCCTGATTCCGATCCCCCTTTGTGAAAACACATCCCATCTTATCCCTGATCGCCCTTTTCTGTCTGCTCGCTCTGTCCGCCGGGATGCGGGCCACCGCTCCCAACTTCACCAACGAGGGTATTGAAATCGATGCGGGAGGACTCTCTCGCCTGACGATGGGTTATCCGCAGCTGTGCGACGACACAGGCAAGGAGCTCCATCCCCTCGTCGAAAAAGCGCTCGCCGAAAACGAGGCGACCTTGAAATACGAGGGAGGGACGACGGTGAACATCATTTCCGCTCCGGGCGACCATTCCCTCTCCTTCACCGTCTCCTCGTTCTCGGGAGACATCAAGCGACTCCTCTTCCAGACCTTGATCCCGTTTCAATTCAGCGAAGGCGGGACGTGGCGAATCGACGGTGCCAAAGAAACCCCATTCCCCGCGACACAACCAGCGTCGCCCAAGCTCTACGGCGGAGCCGCCGCCGAAGTCGCGCTGAAGGCGGGCGACGGCACCGGCCTCACCTTCACCCTGCCGCCCTACGGGTGGAACGAGATCTTTGATTTCCGCCAATGGAACTGGAAGACCTTCGCGTGGAAACTGCACCAGCCGCTCGACCCGGCCAACCCGAGCTTCCGCATCGAGGTGGCCTCGATCGGGGGAACCGCGTCGGCCGCCGTCCAGTATGACCGCTTCGGCCAGTCGGTGAAAGGCGAGTGGCCGGGTAAACTCAAATCGGAGGCCGAACTGAAGGCCGACGCCTCCACGGAAAAGGCCTACTACGACTCCTTCCGCCCGCCCGCGCTCGATCCCTTCGGCGGTCTGCCCGCGAGCGGACCGCAACTTGGCTTGAAAAAGACCGGCTTTTTTCACGTCGAGAAAACCGGCGACAAGTGGCGCCTCGTCGACCCCGCCGGAAATCTCTTTTTCCATCTTGGCATCTGCGTTTTCTCATCCACCTCGCACACCTACATCGGCAAACGCCACCAAGCCTTCGAGTGGATTCCGCCCTTTGACGGCGACTACCGCACGGCATTCTATCCCTACGGCAACGGCGGTTTCTCGCCGGATGATTTCTCGTTCTATCTCGCCAACCTCATCCGCAAATACGGAAAGCCGATCGACGAGAACGTGTTTGCCGCGCGCATGATCCCGCGCGTGCGCCAGTGGGGCTTCAACTCCGCCGGCGCCTTCACGAGTCCGGCCCACCAGGCATGGACCGCCGCGCAATTTCCCTATGTGGCCGAGCTCCCCGTCCACCCGTGGGACGGGCTGCAACCGCTGCCGGGACTGAACCGCGTGCTCGATCCTTTCGACGACGCGATCCGCGCGAAGTTCGACGCGCTCTGCGCCGAACGCGTGGCCCCGCTCGCCGCCGATCCCCTGCTCATCGGCTACTTTCTCGAAAACGAACCGCTCTACGAAGACGTTCCTCGCGTCATCCCCGGACTCAAGGGCAGCGAAAACGCGTGCAAACGTAAGCTCGTCGATCAGCTCCGGGGAAAATACGGGAGCATCGAAGCCTTCAACACCGCGTGGGCTCTCTCCGCCGCCAGCTTTGACGCGCTCCTCGACCAGGGCCTCGCCGTCGCCACCCCTGCGGCCCGCGCCGACCTGCAGGCCTACACGGACTTTTTCTTCGAAACTTACTTTGCCTTGATGGAGTCGACATTCCGCAAATACGACTCGAACCACCTCCTCATCGGCAACCGCCTCCAGATGGGCACGATCAACAACGAGTCGCTTTGCCGCATCATGGGCCGGCACCTCGACGTCGTATCCTTTAATTATTACACGAATGGCATCGACCAGGCGTTTCTCGACAAACTCCACCGCTGGACCGGCGACAAGCCGATGATCCTGAGCGAATTTTACTGGGGCTCGACGCCCGACTCCGGCCTACCCGGCGCGATTCGTGAGGCAGGCACGCAGAAGGAGCGAGGCCTCGCCTATCGCAACTATGTCGAACAGGCTGCCGTACTCGACTACATTGTCGGCGTCGAATGGTATACGCTCGTCGACCAGCCGGCGTCCGGAGTCTGGTATGGCAAGGAGCAGGGCGAGAACGGCAACACCGGCCTCTTCAGCATCGCCGACCGGCCATGGAAGGACGCGGTCGCGGAAATGGCCAAGACCAACCACGGGATATATCCGCTTATCCTCGGCCAACGTCCGCCCTTCGCCTACGACAGCCCTCGCTTCCAAATCATGGGCAACCCTCATCTCTCCGTGAAGGTCGGCCGGGCCGAGGGACCGGTGACGGTCAACGGCCGCACCGCGAACTGGCCCGGGTTCCCGACGGTGTCGCTGGGATCGCGTCTGGTGCAAGGAGTCGATGCCGGCGGCGTGGAGGCTGTGTTCAAGACGTGTTGGGACGACACTCGCCTATATTTTATTATTCATGTGACCGATGCGACGCCGCTGAAAAATACCCGGAGCGGCGCCGATCTGTGGATGGGCGATGGGATCGAACTTTTCTTCGGACGGGAAAATCCGGGCAAGGAAGGACCGTTGCTGCCAAGTGACCGGCAAGTGTTGATCAGCGCCAGCTCGGCTTCCGGCAAGCCGGAGGCCCATGTGGTCAACGCGACCGAGCAACCCGCCATCGAGACGACGGCTATCCTCGATCCCGACGGGAAGGGTTATATTTTGGAAGCGGCGATCCCGTTCGCCGCGCTTGGATTTAAACCCAAGACGGGCGACACGATCCTCTTCGATGTCGCGCTGGACGATTCCTCCGATGGAAAACAACGGCTGCGACAATTCGCATGGAACGGCACCGATCGCAATTCCACCGAGCGCGGCCAATGGGGATCTGCCGTCTTCAAGTGATTCGCGTGCAGAAGGGCAAAGGTTGGCGAGAGCCGACGCGGGTTCTTCCGTTCACCGGCCACGCGCCTGATTGCCTTCGCGTGCGAGTTCAAGGTCACGAGAGCCATGGGGCATCGGTCGTGTGTCGTGACAATAGGACTTTGTTTCATTCGCAATGGGTCCCGATACCCCCGAAGTTGGCTTCGATTTGGTTGAATTTGAGGGTTTGAAAGGGATGGGCATGTGGTGGCAGTTTGTCGGAGGTTGTTCGTGAAATATCCGGGACTCGCTCCGGGAATATTTTGTAAGTGTTTGAGTTTACTTACCAGCGTTCGATACAGCTCGTCCGCGAGCACAGGACATGATTCCCGCAGCTCGTTTATCTTGGGAAGTAGATCGGCTTACTTTGAATCAGAATGTCCCGTTTTGATAAAATAAGGCGTAAACAAGAGAAGCTGTTATCTTCGCTTTCGCTGCATTTCCCCCGAATCTTCCGTTACACCCCGAGTCTCATCCCCTGCGGTTCAGATAATCGGATTACACCTATTCTCAACCAACGCCGCAGATATCCCGACCAACCCATCCCTTCGTTACCCTACGTCCTCCTGCCGCAAGCCAGGACTGTTGCCGGGGGATCGGAACACCCTTTCCCGTTCCGGTCCTCGACATGCCAACGGCGGACGCCGACCGATTCTTTTACCTCCAAATAATACCAATGAATACATTACGCTCCATCCTCACCACGTGCGGCATCACCCTGCTCGGACTTGTTGCGCTGCCTCTCAGTGCCGTCACCATAACCGGAGATTTCAGCGATTACACCGCCCCCAGTAGTGAAGGGCCCGCCTTGACAACCGCGGCGGGCTTTGCCCCCCCCGGTGGCAATAGCACCGGCTGGCTAAATGGGTGGAGAAGTGCCGGCCACAGCGGGGGGGCCGGGGCTACCGTCACCGCACAGGTGCTCGACACCTCGCCCATCAATTCCGGCGGCAACTACTTATCGGGGGTCTTTACGGCAAACAGCGTCGCCAGCGGGACGAAAGATGGCTTCAGCCTTACCCGGGCTTATGATGTGGCCGGAAACTCCCTCGCCTCTGCGACGGCTTTATACGTGAACTACGATTTGCGCGTGGATAGTATCAATGTCTCCACCATGAACATCAATCTGTTCGATGCGAACGTGCGTTCCACCACCGGCTCGTCGACTGTCAGCAGCTGGCAGATCGTGGTCCAAAACGGGGTATGGAGAGCGTATAATGGCGGCACCTTGACCACGCTCTCGGGCTTGTCTTTCAATGCGGGCGTAACCTACTCCGTGGCGATTGTCGCGAACCCCACGACCTTTAAATGGGACTTTACCATCAGCGATGGTCTGTCGAGCGTCTCGGGCACCAATTTTGGTTTCCGAGCCAACAATTTCAGCACGGATTCGACCACCGGGGATGGTCGCTGGATCGGATTCGGTGCTGTAGAATCCACGGATATCGCCAGCCAGAGCGCCACGTTCTCCTTGGACAACATCTACATTGGAACCACGGCGGCCATCCCCGAACCGTCGAGCTATGCCCTTCTGTTCGGAGCGGCTTCCCTCGGTCTTATGTTGATCGGTAAACGCCGCCGTCGTTGCTCGTGATGTTCCCGGCATGTCCGCTGTTGGTAGCTGGACATGTCTCCCGCTCATTGCTATAGGCCCGACGTGTGCCGACACAGGCAATGTAGTGCATGTGTCTATGAACGGGGGCTTGGTTCGAATGCAGGTGAATCACATTTTTTACCTTAAATTTAGTCCCGTTTTGATAAAAATATCCATAATCTGATCGTTTGCTATATTTGCCGGATGAATCAACGGCCGTTGTTTTGCGTTCTGACGTATTTACCCCATGCCTTTGGTTTTTAGAATTCAGGCCCCTTGGTTGGTCACGACGGTTCCCCTCGCAGACATCGATTCCGAAGGCGGGCCATCCGGTGTCCGTGGTGATCCAGTCGCAATATGCGCGGATCTAGGCCCGGAAAAGAAGCCTTCGCCGGCGAAGACGCGACTTCGGCACGCTGAACGCCACACCTATTTATTATATATTATATGAACACGTTTAACGCCTTGAGATTGATGATTTCACTGGCTGGCATCGCGACCGTTTCCGTCACGGGCAAAGTGCTGACGGTGGATCAACGCGGCTCGGCCGAGTTCACTTCGTTGGGGGCCGTCGGTGTCGCCGCGCAACCCGGCGACACGATTCAAATCGTGAAAGGGAGCGGCCCCTACCGCGAAATACTTCATGTAAAACAATCCGGCACCCCGCAGGCGCCGATCATCGTGGAGGGCAATGGCGAGTTGATCACGGGTTTCGAGCCGTTGACAGGATTCCGGCAGGAAAAGGGCCTGTGGGTATGCGACTTGCCGGTAAAGTTCCCCTGTGTGCTCACCTATCAAGGAGAGCGCTTGGTGGTGGCGCAGGACACGGGACAACCGATCCGCCATGCCAGGTTAAACGCGGATCGCACCCGGCTGGAGCTGCTTCCCGGGGTGAAGACTGCGGATTGGGAATACTCGCGGCGGGATTCCGTCGTGCGCATATTAAACACGTCCAACCAAATCTATCGCGACATCCGGGCCAGCGGCAGCACCAACGATGCTTTCAATCTGCATGGAGCAGGCGACGGACTGGTGTTCGAAAATATCGAGGGTTTCAACAACCTCGACGAGGGTTTTTCAGCCCATGATGAGATCCATTGCCAGATCAATGGCGGGCGTTTTTGGGGAAATGACAACGGCATCACCAATATCGGACATTCCGATATGCAGGCAGAGAACGTCGATATTTATGGGAATCTCGGGTTCGGTCTCTGTCTCACGAAATGTTCGGCCTCCATCAACGGGCTGCGGGCGTGGGGCAATGGGATCACCCAGATCTATATTGGATCGGGCTCGCGGGTCACCTTCGAGCGGACCACCGCCTACGAGCCGGTTTGGGACACGCGGCCGTGGGAAAGCTATAATGAAAGCAAGGCGTCCAAGTTTTCCGCGCCCGTGCGCATCAATCCCTCCGACATCACCGGAGCCCCGGTGGTCGCCCCGTCCCGCGATATGCCCGCCAGTCCCGGCGCGACGTTCCTGAGTGCAACGACCCAAAAGTAAGAAACCGCTTTATGCCACTGTCATACTACCAACCCGAAAAAAATATCCGCGACGGCGAACATCGCGAAGCGGATCTTTGCATTTATGGTGCCACCTCCGCCGGCGTGATGGCGGCGGTCGAGGGAGCCCGCCAAAACCTGCGTGTGGTCCTGCTCGCGAACACCCGGCACATCGGCGGTCTGGCCTCGGGTGGCCTGGGCTACACCGACTTCGGCGACTTCGAGATCATCGGGGGGCTGGCGGCCGAATTTTATCGCCGGGCTGGAGCCCACTACGGCACCGAACGGGAATGGAAAATCGAACCGCATGTGGCCGAGAAGCTCTTCGGGGATTTTCTCAAGGAAGCGGGAGTGGAGCCCGTTCCCTTCCAGTATCTCGACTGCGTAGAGGTGGTGGAAGGCAACATTCGCTCCGTCCGCATGGAGAGCGGCCTGGTGGTGACGGCGTCGTTTTTCATCGACGCGACCTACGAGGGCGACTTGCTCGCGAAGGCCGGCGTGCCCTACACGGTGGGCCGCGAGGCGAATGCGCAATACGGTGAACTGCTGAACGGTGTCCAGATGCATCATCAGCACCAGTTCGAGATTCCCGTGTCGCCCTACGTGCGCGAGGGCGATCCTTCGAGCGGCCTGTTGCCCGGAATCGACCCCGAGCCACTCGCGCCCCAAGGCAGCGGGGACAAGCGGGTGCAGGCTTACAACTTCCGCCTGTGCCTGTCCCAGTCCCGGAATCGCATCCCGTTCCCCAAGCCGGCGCATTACGACCCGCAGGACTACGAGTTGCTCGCGCGGTATCTGCGGGCCGGCTGGCGGGAAACCTTCAGAAAATTCGACCTGATCCGCGGCAACAAGACCGACACCAACAACCACGGGGCGGTCTCGTCCGACTTCATCGGCGGCAGCCATCGGTATCCGGATGCCTCATACGATGAGCGGGAGCATATTTTCCAGGCGCACGTGAACTATATCCAGGGATTGCTGTGGTTCTATTGCCACGACCCCCGTGTGCCGGCCGACGTGCAAAAAATCATGAACGGCTGGGGACTGGCGGCGGACGAGTTCACCGACAGCGCCCACTGGCCGCCCCAGCTCTATGTGCGCGAGGCGCGGCGGATGGTTTCCGACCATGTGGTGACCGAGCTGGACTGCCGGGGATACCGCCGGGCGGACGACGTGGCGGGCTATGGCGCCTACGGCATGGATTCCCACAACTGTCGCCGGGTGGTGGTGGATGATCGCGTGTTCAACGAGGGCGACGTGCAGTATTGGGGATTTCCGCCTTATCCGATATCGTATCGCTCCATCACCCCTCCCCGGGGTTCGGTCGGGAACCTGTTTGTTCCGGTCTGCGTGTCGGCTTCGCACATCGCGTTTGGATCGCTGCGCATGGAGCCGGTTTTTATGATCCTCGCGCAGACCTGCGCCATCGCGGCCGCCCTGTGCAAAAAACGGGCCTGTGTCGTGCAGGATCTCCCTTACGCGGTTCTGCGGCCGGCGCTGGAGCGGGCCGATCAGATCGTCACGCTTGAATGCATGCCCAGACTGTATCCCGAAAACCAGGAGCATGAACTCCAGCCCGTATCATGATGACAAATTTACCAAAGACATGGGCTTTCCTCGCGAGTATGCTGGCGATGGGCGCCGCCCACTGCCTCGCCGCGGCTCCCGTTCCGGATCCGTTTTCTTCGGTCCTCGAAGGCGCTCCTCCGCGCATTCTACGGACGCTCGGGCGAGAGACGGTTTCCGGCAAGGGGGTGCTGGTGGAGCGGCTGGTGCTTGAAGTCTCGGCGGGGAAAACCGCCCCCGGATGTCCGGACAACGAGGTTTATTGTTTGCGGGTGACTCCGGACAAGGCGGGTGTTTATCCAGGAATGCTGCTCTTGCATGGAGGCCGGGGTATCGCCGACGGACTTCGCAATGCGGCCGTTGATTGGGCGTCCCGCGGCTACGTCGTTTTGGCGCCGGAATTGCCGGGCATAGCCGATCCGGAAAAGGCGGTTTATTCCAAAGGTGAATGGAGGAGCATGCCCTATGGCGAGGGACGATGGATTGCCCGGCCGGATGTCACCGCATCGACCATTTTTCAAGGGGTGGTCGCCGCCCTGCGCTCCCTCGCTTTGCTGCGCTCCGACCCGCACGTGGACCGGTCGCACGTGGGTGTTCACGGCGTGTCTTGGGGCGGATACATGACGACCATGGTCTGCGGTCTCGCCGGCAAGGATGTCGCGGCGGGATTCTCGATGTTCGGCACCGGGCATTTCGAGCAGACGAGCTTCGGCGCGTCGCTTTCAAAAATGGCTCCCGCGGAAAGGGCGCGCTGGTATGAGGTCCTGGATGCCGGCCGTCGTGCCGGACGGATCACCGCGCCGTTCTTCGTTGCGGCGCCGTGTAACGATCACTACTTTTGGCCCTCCGCGGTCGAAGCCACATTGGCGGATATTCCGGGTGAAGCGGGTCGCGTCTACGCGCCCAACGTGCATCACAAGATGCCCGTTCCCGGAGGAGACACCGGCTCGTCCGCGGGGGGATTGACCAGCCTCATGGCGCAAGCGTTTTTCGATCATTGGCTGAAAAACAAGGGCGCCCCGTTCCCCCAAGTCGTCGTCCGGGAGCCCGTGACGACGGCCGGCGACGAAGGGCGAGTTAGCTTTGCCGTCAAGGGTTCCTGGTCACCCGTGGACTGCGGCGTTTACTACAGCGTGCCCTTGCCGAAGTGGACGGAGCGCGCATGGAAAAAACTGGAGGTAGCGCGCAATGCCGACGGCAGTTACACGGCCACACTTCCCGTCCGGGAGAGTTCGGACCTCGACTGGTTTGTCCTGGTTTCGGTCGACGAGCGCATTTCGGTTTCCAGCAAAATGATGCATTGGCCGCAAAAAAATCAAAAAGCACGATGAACACTACTCGCACCACCGGTCCGCACATGTCGGGCTTAGATCCGAAGAGAAAACGCACGCGTTATGCCATGGTCGGCTTTGGTGGCCGGACATCCATGTTTTTGGATCCGATCGTCCGCGATTTTCGGGAGCAGGCGCAGCTCGTCGCTTGCTGCGACACGAGTTTTACCCGGATCAATTTTCAGCTCAACCGGGTCAGGACCGCCTATGCCGCCGAACTGGAGCCGAAACTTTTCCGGGCCGACGAATTCAGCCGGATGCTGGCCGAGTGTAAACCCGACGCCGTGATCGTCTGCTCGCCCGACTACACGCACGGAGCCTACATCGTCGAGGCGCTCGCGGCCGGCTGCGATGTGATCTCGGAAAAGCCGATGGTGACCACGGCCGAGAGCTGCCGGCAGGTGCTCGAGGCGGCCGCACAAGCCCGCGGAAGACTGCGAGTGTCATTTAACTACCGCTGGGCAACGGGAGCATCGCGCGTGAAGGAGATGCTGCTGGACGGAGTGATCGGCAGCGTGAAGCAGGTGAGCCTCGACTACTTTTTGGACACGATGCACGGCGCGGACTACTTCCGCCGCTGGCACAGCGAAAAGGCCTGCTCGGGCGGACTCATCGTGCACAAGTCCACGCATCACTTCGATCTGGTGAATTGGTGGCTCGACGCGATACCGGAGGAAGTCTTCGGCTTCGGCAGTCTGGCATTCTATGGCAAGGAAAACGCCGTCCGTCGCGGGGATGGCAAGTGGACGGGCTACGAGCGCTATACGGGCAAGGCCGAGAAGGACGATCCATTCAAGATGGACCTCTCTCAGGATGACGGCATGCGGGGACTCTATTTGGACGCAGAAGCCGAGACCGGCTACATCCGGGACCGAAACGTCTTCCGTTCGGGTATTGATATTGAGGACACCATGAGCCTGCTGGTGCGCTATCGAGGAGGCCAGCAACTCAACTATTCGCTGGTGGCTTATGCGCCTTATGAAGGTTACCGTGTGATGTTCACGGGAGATCGGGGACGGCTGGAATACGAAGAAATTCACGGCAGCCACCTGATCACAGGCCAGTCCGACGAGGAGTTGGCCGCGCAGCAAAAAGCGGGAGGACGTAACATCGTCATCCGGGTGACGCCTCATTTTGGAAAACAGCAGATCATTCGCGTGAACCCCGTGGCCGGCGCGCACGGCGGGGCGGACCCCCAGCTGCAGTCAGCCATTTTTAACCGCCAAACGAATAAAGATCCGTTGGGTCGCGACGCGGGCCCGGAGCAGGGCGCAGCGTCGATCCTGGTCGGCGCGGCGGCCAATGTAAGTTTCGCCTCCAACCAGCCGGTGCGCATCTCCGCACTCTGCCCTCTCAGGCCCGATGCCAGCAGGCTCGGCGAACTGACATGACGTCCGACCGACGCATGGCCGAAATACTCATCACCCCAGCCCTGTCATGAAATCCCACCCTGTTCGTCTGTCTTCAGGTCTGGTCTTGGCCTCCAGCTTATCCGGTTTTGGGGCCTCCGTTACCGCCGTGCCGGAGCCTGCCCGTGCAATCATCCTCGGGGTGGCCGCCATCGCCGCGCTCGTGGTGGTTCGTCGCCGGTTTGGGTTGGCGTTTCGACAAGTCTCCTCGGTCGGGTTTCCGGGGCTTTTCCGCGTTTCGCCTACTCTGCCGCAATCCCTCGTATTAGCCTGTCTTGTTTTCGGAACCGCATCGCTGCGCGCCGATTTTACCGAGGGATTGCTGGCCCGTTGGACGTTCAACAAGCCGGGCAAGCCGCTTCTGCTGGACGATACCCATGGCATCCCTTTTTTGGCCGCCGGGCGGTCTGGCTTTGACCGTGTGGTGCAGGCCAACCCGGATGGCTCCGTCACCCTTGCGCCCGGTCAGTTCCTGACGGCGTCGGAGCTGGGTGCGGAAAAAAATCCCGCATTGCAAAAATCGGTCACGCTCTGGGCGCGTCTGCGCATCGAGCCGGGACCGCAGCAACACACGGCGTTCCTGATGGGGCTGCAGCGCGACCCGAAACCGGGCGATTGGGAAAACGCCGCATTTGTGCTGGTTTATCGCCCTCAAGTCATGGGCGCAGGCGCAGGCCTTTTTTTCTACGGCAATATCGATCCAGGGAAACCCATGGGGGCAGGTGCCAACCACACCGTGGTTGAAAAACCCGGCCAGTATGTTTCTGCAGCGATCATCTTCGACGGCGTCCGGCAGACGATGAGTCTGGTGGTGGATGGCGAAGTGCAGACGGTCAAAAAAGAAGGCGCGCGCCTGCTCATTCCCGCCGGGGCGTTCACCATCGGGCATTTGCAGGCGACGGGCGACACCACCGTGACATTCGACGAGGTGCGCATCTACGGCACGGCGCTTTCGCCCGACTGGATTGCCGAGATCGAGCCGGTTTCGTCGGCCGGTGGCACTGGTAAAAAATAAATACGACTTCCATGATTGCTCCCCTGTTTTTTTGTTTCCCGCGTTTCGCGGCCGCATTGGCCGCCGGCCTGTCCTTCGCGTCTTTGCTCCATGCCAAGGAGAATATGCCTGACAGTGCCATCATCGCGGACTTCGAGGATGTCGGCACATGGCGGACTCGTCCGGTGCACGGCACGCCACCGGAGGCGTGGTTCTCCGCGAATATCAGTCTGGCTTCCTCGGTCGGCGAACACGCGCACGGCAACTACGTGGGGGAAATCAAATTCATGTTTGCCGGGACCGGCAAGGACGCCAACGAGATCACGCTCGAACGCGAAAAGATGAGCCGCATCAGTGCCTTCATCCATGCGATCGAGTTCGAGGCCGACGCCAAGGGACATGATCTCTCGCTGGCATTCGATATCGTCGATTCAGCCAATCGGGTATTCCGCACCGCCAGGGTGCCACTTACCGGCAACGGATGGAAAACGCGCCATCTCGACGTCAACGCCGATACCGTGCCGAATTTTTCCGAGCTTCGGTTTCCCGCGGTCATTCGCAAAATCCACGTTTATTCGGACGTGCCCGGCACCGGCAGCGCGTTCATCGACGATCTGCGCATCATCGGTCGCGTCAGTCGCGCGCAGAAGATCACGATTTTCCCCCGTTACGACGGACTCGCCCACGAACCGGGCAAACCGGTCGTGCTGACCTATCGTCTGCGCAACGCCTCCGCGCAGCCGCTCGCCGGCCAGCTGAGCCTTGACGTGCAGGAGGCTGCCGGAGGTCCGACCAGGTCGTTGGTGAAACCCTTTGCTCTGCCGGCCTCCGGCGAGAGTGACGTGAGTGTGACGCTCGACGGCCTCTCCGTTGGTTCATACACGGTGCAGATGAAGGCGGTCTCGGGTGACATCGCTTCCGCCTACCTTGATTTTTTTGCCGTCTTCACGCCCAACGGCCACCGGATCAATCGCACGCCCATGTGGCTGGGTGTTCAGGATCAAACCACCTGGCAAGGAGAAGCCGAAACGAAGCTGCACGTTTCGTGGATGCAGGCGCTGGGCGCCGATCTCACGCGGGTGGGTCTGTCGGGTGACAGGATAGAACCTGTGCGCGGCCGCTACGACGCGCCCGAGTTCGGGCACATGCTGGATTGGTATGCCGATGCCGGCATCGACGTGTGCATGCTCTACACCGATGCGGTGCCCCGGTGGACGCAGGCCAAGCCCAAGTGGAAGGAACCACCCACCGACTACGAGGCCTTCGCCGAACATGCCGGCCACGTGGGCAGCTTCCTCGCCGCGCACCACAATGTGAAGTATCTTGAATTCTGGAATGAGCCGGACCTCGAATTTTTTAAAGGCACGACCGAGGATTATCTGAAAATGCTCGGGACCTTTGGTCCGCCGTTCAAGGCGGCGGCACCGGGCATCAAGCTGCTGACCGGAGGAATGACGATCATCCATCCCGCCGAGAAAAAAGTTTTTTCAAAAACGGTCATCCAGCATCCCGAGCTCTATGATCTCGCGGCCTTTCATAGTCATGGCACGGTGGGCGATTACGCCACCCGCCATACGCTGGTGGAAAAGTGGCTTTCCGAAACCGGCCGGACCAGGCGCCTCGTCAACACCGAGGCCGGTGCGCGCAGTGGTTATGACATTCCGGGCGCGTTGAGCCAGGCCAGCACCCTGGTGCAAAAAATCACCTACGCGAAGTCCCGCCAGGACTGCGAATTCTACGCCTGGTTTATCCTCCAGGACTATTGGGACATGGATGCCTTGGCCGACGATTCGCTCGGTCTTGTCACCAGCGACAATCGCCCGAAGCCGTCCTTCGTCGCCTACAATGAGCTCATCCGCCGTCTCGCCAACACCGAGCCCATGGCCGAGGTCACGCTGAACCCGGACCTGCAGACCTACGCCTTCCGCAACCTTGATAATGGTCACATCATCTACGTTTGCTGGCCCAAGTCCGGGAAGTCCTCCGTTCGTTTTTGGGCCGGTGCGACCGGCGCCTATGTGTTGTCGGATATGTTTGGCCGCGAGCAATCGCTGGCCACAGGCTCCGGTCCGGCGCTGGTCACGGTGGCGCGCCTCCCGGTTTATCTGGAGTCCACGCGGCCCGATGATCGCCTGGGTCCGGTCTCGGCCGAGAGCACATTTTTTAATCTTCCCGAATCGGTTGTCGCCGGCAGCACCGCTTCCATTCCGCTCCAGTTTCACAATCTCTGGGGGACTGAAACGCAATTCACCGCCGTCGCCCGCAACACCGCCGGAACCGAGCTCGGCCGGGCCGCGGTCGGTCTGCCCGCCGGTGGCGCGACCGAGCTTGCCTTGAAGGTCGCCACTCCCTCCTCGCACAGCTTTGGGAGTGAAGATCTCCTGGTCACCATCGCAACGACCGGTGGAGCGGTCAAACAGGTCGTTGTCCCCGTCACCCTGCAACACGCCTATCCCGTGCTGCCTGTTTCGAGGGTTGCGGATGCCTCCTCTGCGCCAACCATCGTGCTCGATCAGGCTGCGGATGTGCACGAACTCGCTTTCGATCCGTTCCGGGCGGCATGGCGTGGTCCCGATGATCTCGCTCTCAAGAGCCGGCTCACGCATGACGCCCACACCTTGTTTCTCAGTTTCGACGTGACCGACAGCAAACACGTGCAGACCCAGCCGCCCGACCAAATGTGGAAGCAGGACTGCGTCCAGATCGCGTTCAACACCACGGATGGACGACTCACCGAATTAAATCTCGGTCTTAGCAACGCAGGTCCGGCCATCTGGTGTTCGCAGGCTTCGGATCCGAAGCTTAAAGGACGCTGGAACTTCCCGGTCACGGTGACGCGCACAGGCAAGGTCACCGCCTACCGGGCCGAGATCCCGCTGGCGCAACTCGGCCTGACGGCCGGAGACCGGCCGGTGCCATTCCGTTTCGCGCTCGTGGTCAACAACGACAACGGCGAGGGAAGGGTGCGCATCATGCAGTGGTTCGGCGGCATCGCGCTGCATAAAAATCCGGATGAATTCGGCTTCGGGAGTCTGGAATAATCCCCCGCGATCGCTCCTCCACCATTCATGCATCCCCGATCCCAATACCCCCGACCCAGGATGGCTGGACGCCCGCGCAGCCGGGATGGTTTTGCGCTGCTCATCACGATCACGTTGCTGGCGTTTTTGGTGCTTCTGTTGGTCTCACTCGCGTCCCTCACACGGGTGGAAACGCAGGTGGCGGCGAACAGCCAGCAGGTTTCACAAGCCCGCCAGAACGCCCTGCTGGCGCTGAACATGGCGATTGGCCAACTACAAAAATACGCGGGGCCCGATCAGCGTGTGACCGCCCGCGCCGAGATTCTTCCGGCCACCACGCCCGCAGTAACCGGTGGCACGATGTGGACGGGCGTGTGGGGCAACAGCCAGCTTGCGATCGCGACATCAAGCACGGCCACGTCTCCCATGAACTGGCTGGTGAGCGGAAACGAAAAGGCCGCGTTCACGGCCGCCGCCGCCACCGGCCAGATCACGGCAATTGACACCGCGCCCACCTATCTGCCGACGCAGGCGGTCAGCGGTTTGACGGTCACCTCGAGCGCGACCTCGACCGACATCAAGATGAGCGATGGCACCGAGGCGCGATTGATGGTCGGGTCCGGCTCAGCCGGCGCGACCGTGGGCAGCTACGTGGTCGCTCCGTTGGAAAAGATCGACGCCACCGGTATTCCCGGCCTCGCGGCGAGCGACACGAAGACGATCGGCCGTTACGCCTGGTGGGTGGGCGACGAGGGTGTGAAGGCGAAGGTGAACCGGGTGGACGTGTGGTCCAACGCGGCCTCCGGCGAGACGGCAGCGGAGGCCGACGCCCGCAAACGACTTCGTTACATGGTCGCACAACGCGACGCCACCGAGCGGCTGACGGGGTTTTCCACCTATGATCCCGCCACGGTGGCGGACATCGACAAGGCTTTGAATGCCGTGCAGCTGCCGATGCTCGCCGCGCCGGCCGCGATCACGACGGCCCTCGTGCAGGACCGATATCACGACCTTACGACCGCCAGCATGGGCGTGCTCAGCGACACGTTGCGCGGAGGGCTCAAAAAAGACCTGACCGCCGCCTTCGCGCCGGGCACCACCGCGGCCTCGTCGCCCACCGGGCCGGTCTGGACCGTGGCGACGCCGCCTTCGGGTTCGTCGTGGGTCGCCAACATGAACACCACGAACGGCTATGACGGCAAGGGCGTATCGTGGCAGCTCCTGCGTTCCTATTATCAATTATCCTCGCGGCTGTCGGGTTCGGGCAGCTCGGCGAGCATCTCGCCGGTCGTGCAGGATGTCGCCGGTGACCGGCACGGAGTCGTGCCGGTGGTGGCCTTTTATCAATTCTTTTTCACGTCCAAGCTGGTCGAATCGCCAGCAGGCAGCGGCACGTTTGTGCTCCAGCTCCGCCATGTCCCGGCCATTGTCCTTTGGAATCCCTACAACGTCACGATCAACGACGCGACCTACACGTTCTCATATGACTTTGATGGCAGGGCGGTGAACGTATTCACCCGGGTTTCCAAGACGACCGCTTCTCCCGCCACGGCCGATCCGGCGATCACGGGTGCGCAGGCGGCCAGTCCGTATTTCACAACCTCCTCGGCGGATGCCATGCAATTCAGCCTCTCCAGCGGCGTCATGGCCCCGGGCGCGTCCTACGTCTACACGCTGCCCGGTGATGTTGCCTACACCGGCAATAACGCCGCGAACTACGTGCTCACCCAAGGCTGGGGGGCGGGGGCGGCCAATGCCAATGGCATCTTGGTTGAATCCGCGCCGTTCACCCTGCCGGCGCTTCCGAGCACCGAGTCCTACACGGCCCGCCTGTGGATTGGCCGCAGTTCGACCACGCCGTCGGAGTCGACCTCGGTTGGCGTGCTCGATTTTCCCGGCACGGACAAGCTCATCATGAAGCTGGGCTCCTCCGATATGGCGCAGGCGATCGGCGGCAACAATGCCTCCCTGGGGGTCACCGCCGCCAGTCCCTGTCCGACCCTCAATATCGGCGCGAATCCCTCGGGGAGCATCAGCGTGGGCTGGATCGGGCTCGAGTTTGGCCTCAAGGCGACGGCGCTGCCATCCTCCGGCAAGCTGCCCGGCTTCAGCACGCAGGCGAGCAGCCGGTTGATCCGGTGGTTTGCCGATGCCAATGTGCGCGCCCCGGTATCGGGCCGTTCGGCCTACGAGTTCCAAAATTCGGGTGCCAGCGGCTATTTCGGCGCCCACCCGAACTTTGCCTCCCGGCGCGTCACGGGCACCGGAGACGCCGCCGTCTACACGTATTATCCGGTCAACGACGGCACGGCGTTGCCCCCCTTCGGTTTCGATTACGAGAATACGGCACCGGTTGTGTTGTTTGATGTGCCGCGCGCCGGGACGCGGGTGGCCTCGATCGGGGCCTTGCAGCATGTGAACGCCTACCGTCTCCTCGATAATGCGACGGCGCCCAACTTTTGGCGGATCGCCGACAATTTCTATCCCGGATATCCGATCGGCAATTCCCAAGCGGTGCAGCGCGTCGGACTCGCCGGAGTCGTGAGCAATCTGACGAGGGACAACGTGATCACCGGCTCGACAGTGCCGGCGGTGTTTTTCGATCATTCCTACCTGTATAACCGCGCGCTGTGGGACGGATATTTTTTCTCGACGGTGCCGGACGCCGCCACCGCAACCACGCCGGTTTCATTTCCGCTGCCGAACTCGCGGCATTTGGGTTACGGGCTCACCCAGCCGACGCTGTTGCGCGACACGGACCAGGCCGCCACGGAGCTGATGGTGGACGGATCGTTCAACATCAACTCCACCTCGGTCGAGGCTTGGACGGCCCTGCTCGCGAGCACGAACAACGTGCCGGTGGGGAGCACCTCCCGCACGGACGAGGCGCCGTATCCCCGGCTCGTGTATCCGATCAACGATACCAACGTGATGACCGCCTCGTCCTCAGCGTCGTCCCAGCCCAATTCCTACCAAGGCTATCGCTTCCTGACCAAGACCCAGATCGCCGCCCTGGCCGCGGCCATCGTGACCGAGGTGAAGAACCGGGGGCCTTTCGTTTCGTTGGCGGATTTCGTGAACCGGTCGCTGGTCGATAATCCGGCCACCGCCTTTGACGAACGTCTCATGGGCGCGCTGGCTCGCGCCCTCGATGTGGCCAACGTGAACTCGGCCTTCGTCGGCGGAACGAATCCGGCCGCGACGATGGCTTCGCCGGGTGGCAGCTACAACGCGATGCCGGGGCAGACGATCTCGGACGGCACACCGGTGGCTGCCGGCGCTCCGGGCTGGGTGACCCAGGCGGATCTTTTGCAAGCCTTGGGCCCGGTGCTCTCCGCCCGCTCGGATACCTTTACGGTTCGAGCCTATGGCGAGGTGACCAATCCTCTGCTCACCGCCACCGATGCGAACTACATCCAAGGCCGGGCGTGGTGCGAGGCGGTGGTTCAGCGCTTGCCCGACTACGTCAACGCCGCCGCCACCAGTTCGGCGGCCGGCGATCCGGCGGCCACCGGCCTCGCCTCATTGCAGAATACGGACAACCAGAAATTCGGCCGCCGCTTCAAAATCATCTCCTTCCGATGGCTATCTCCCTCCGATATTTGATCAACACCGGCCTGTTGCTGGCCGTCGGGCTGCTCTCAATGAGCGCCCAGGTTCCCGTATCCAAACCGCAACCGCTCAAGGTCAGGTTTTACTACGTCGGCTATGACACGTTTGCAACCGGGCTCACCTCCCCGGAGCTGCAGGCCACATATGGGAGCGGCAAGTCGGCCCGCGAAATCAGACTGGCCCCCGAGTCTCTGTCGCCGATTTACGACTACGACGGACCGATGCCGATGGTGCTTTACCGCGAGGTGAAGGTGGAGGGACGGAGCGAGCGGCAGACGCTGGCCGAGCTGACTTGCCCCCCCGACTGGCCGGGGGTGCTTTTTATGGTGTTTCCCGAGCCACAATCGGCCGGGTTCCCGTTTCATTTCACACCGGTCGAATACGGAGCGGACCACATCCCCGACAACAGTATGCGGCTGCTCAACCTGTGCCCCGTCCCTCTGGCGATCAAGTTGTCGGGCGAAGGCAAGGTGGTGCCGCCGCATGAACAGGCTGATTTCCCGATCAATCCCGACGCCGCGATGCTGCCCTTCGTTCTGGCGCGGAGCCTGGGCGAAAGTTGGAAGGTCGTGATTTCATCGCCGAGGCCCAAGCCCGAGTCCAGTCGCATGCTCATGCTGGCCTTTCCGGATTATCCGGATTTCAAAACCGTGCGTATCCTCCAACTCGGCAACCTGCCGGTGGCATCGCCACAGCCCTCACAAGGCGCGCATTGACCATCAGCGCGAAACCCATGATTGCGATCTGCCCCATGACCCATGCGCCGCTTTTGCCGTGGTCGTTCGCGAGGCGCCTGTCGTTACCGGCGGCCATCGGGCTGCTGCTGGCGTGGACCGGGGCGTTGGCGGGAGCCTCCACCACGACCACCACCCTGGTCAATGAAACCTTCGCCGACGGCAACCGCGCCGGCCAGTCCGCCGTGGTCCCCCTGACCAGTCTCGATTGGCACCTCGGCCCCTCCGCGCCTAACAGCGTGTCCGGCAACGCCTGGAGCATCACACCCGCTGCCAACATGGTCGTCCTCGCACACTTCAACCCCGTGACCCTGGCGGTCGGCCAGACGTTGAACGTGTCATTCAACTACCGGCATGCGCTCGCTCCCGCCGCCACGAGTTTCCGCATCGGCCTGCTCAACTCCAACGGCTCGACGCTGGCCGGCGATTTTTCCAGTGTGTCGCCCGGCGAGTTCGCCGCTTACGCCGGGTATATCATTTTCACTTCCCTGGGGACTGCCACCGGCACCAGCGGTTATGCTCCCTGCGAAAACACCACCGCCAGTCCCAATATTTTTGGCACTGCGGAAAACACCAGCCTGGCCGGCTCAAGCAAGGCCCCCGGCAATACCTCGGCCGGCGTGCTGTATTCGGGTTCCATTACGCTGGACTATGCCTCGGCCACCGGACTGACCGTGACCTCATCCTTCAACGGCGGCATGGTCAACTCCGGCACGGACACCACCCCGGTCACCACGGTGGACACCCTGGCCCTCTTCATCACCCCGGCTTCCGGAACATTCGACCTGAGCGACGTCACGATGACCCTGACCACCGCCGCCCCCAGGGTTATCCGGATCGACCGCCGCGGCGGAGCCGATTACACAACTCTCGCCCAAGCGATCTCGGCCGGGCTGAACCCGGGAGACACCCTTCAGCTCGCACCCGGCAGCGGTCCCTATCGCGAAGTGCTCTACATCCCCGGTTCGGGCACGTTTTACTCGCCGATCATCTTCGACGGCTCGGGGGAAACCGTCACCGGATTCGATGTGCTGGGCGGTTTCCAAACAATAAATGGTGTCACCACCTGCGACCTCACGCCCTACTGGACTTCCAGTGCGGCCGCGCAGGGTTTTTCCAAAGTCAACGGTCGCTGGGCCGCGACCTCGGTCCCCTCGACCTCCGCGCAACCAGTCCCCTTCGTCATCACTTACAACGGCGAGCGCGTGGTGCAAAGCGCGACCGTCCGCACCACGCCGCCGGCCGGTTCTCCCGCCGGCACCCTCGGCAAACTCGGCCAGCTCACCCGCTACGCGACGCTCTCCGACGACGGCAACACGCTCACGCTGCTACCGTGGGTATCGACCGACGGTTGGGAAATTTCAACGCGCAGCTTCGCGGTGCGCATCTACAACGCATCTCATCACATCTACCGCAATCTGAAGGCCTCGGGCAGCCTGAACGACGGGTTCAACCTGCATGGCGACGGCACCGACCTCGTCTTCGAGGACATCGAAGGGTTAAACAACCTCGACGAAGGCTACTCCGCGCACGACACCATCTCCAGCACGATCCTCCGCGGACTGTTTTACCGCAACGACAACGGCCTGTTCAACGTCAACGCCAGCCGGCTCGCGGCCGCCGACATCGCCTGCTATGACAACGTCGGCGATGGGATCGCATTTTCAAATACGGCGACGGCGGACATCGTGAACCTCCGGGTCGCCCGCAGCGGAGTCCGCGACTTGTCCCTCCTGAACCAAGCAGTGCTCAAGCTCGCCCGTGGAACCATCGTTAGTGGCGATTGGTCGCAAAAACCGTTTCTCTCCTGCAACGAGACCGGGGGGACATCCGTCTACCTCGCCTCCTCCGTCAACACGGCGGGCGGCGCGAGGCTCGACGGAGAGGCTCCCTCGATCACTGACATCATCCCGCCGGTGGCCCTCGGTATCGACAGTCTCGGACAAAACCTGCAGGTCGTCTTTGTGGCATCGGCCGGCCTGAACTGCCAGCTGGAGACTTCCGCGGACCTGAAAACATGGCAACCGGTCGGCCCCGTCCGCAGCGATGAGATCATGCACCAATATTTCCGGCCCCTCGCCCCCGATCCCCGCCACTTCTACCGGCTCATCGAATGGTAAGGATTCTTTCCAGCGGTCGTTGTTGGGCCCATCAAATCGGTGTCGCCTTGGTGTTTTTTCCAGCGATCCATTGGGAGAATGGTGTCAACGATATGCTGGCCAAGGGAGCGTTCGGTTTGATGGCGGGCATTTGTTATTTGTCCCATCGAACGATCCTGATCCCGATGCTTGCGCAGGTGGTGGCGGATTTGGTGTTATTAGGTTAGTCGGGTATTCGCCGGGCGGACGATTGCGGGGACGGCGGACGACGATGAAATGATCGAGGCGTTTTCTTGCGGACGCAGTGACAATGACATCGACTTCGCCATGGAGAAGTTCGGCAGTCGCTAAATCTCATAGGAAATGGTAATGACTTCATCCGATAACATCTAACACGGTGTTTTGGCTGACGGTGGAAGTGTGGAGTCGCCGACGGTGCCGGCCGAAGGAGGGGCGTTGTAAATTGAGATTGGCGTGCGCGGGGAAACCGATGAAGTCGGCGAATGGTTTTTATGGTCGTGGTGGGGTTGATTGTCGCCAAGTTGCTGGCCGAGTTGATCTTGGCGGCGCTAAATCGCGCGGAGGTGCGTCGTCATGCGACGCAGGCCCCTGCGGCGGTCGCCGCGATCATGGATGCGGATACCTACCGGGAATCGGTGGACTACACGCTGGCGAAGAATCGCTTCGGAGTCTGGACGATGATCTTCGATACCGGCGTGTTGGTGCTCGTGTTGTCGAGCTATGTGCTGCCGCAGCTCTTTGGTGACATCGGGGCGTGGTCGCCGACGGGCAAGTGGGATGATGCCCTCTTCATCTTGTTGACGGGCGTATTGCTCAGCATTCCAAGTCTCCCGTTTGAGTGGTGGGAGCAGTTCAACTTGGAAGAGCGGTTCGGCTTTAATAAATCGACGGCGGGGTTGTGGGTCGCGGATAAGTTCAAGGGGCTGGCCCTGATGTTTGTCATCGGGTTTCCGCTGCTGTGGGCATTGTTGTCCTTGGTGGATTGGGTGGGCGGTTCGTGGTGGGTGTGGGGTTTCGGGCTGTTGTTCGGATTCCAGCTTTTGATGATGGTGCTCTACCCGAAGCTGATCATGCCGTTGTTCAATAAACTCACCCCGCTGCCGGACGGCGAATTGAAGACCCGGCTGATGGCCCTGGCTGATCGCACGGGATTCAAGGCGGCGACCATCGAGGTGATCGACGGCAGCAAACGCTCCGGGCACTCGAATGCATTCTTCACGGGGTTCGGTCGGTTTCGACGGATTGTTCTGTTCGACACGCTGATCGCGCAGCTCACGCCGGAGGAATTGGAGGCGGTGCTGGCTCATGAAGTCGGGCACTACCGACGCGGGCATATTCCGAAGACGTTGGCGCTGTCGGCGGCGATCCAGCTGTGTGCTTTTGCGGCCATCGCCTGGCTGGCGCGCAGCGACTGGTTCAACCCGGCGTTTCATTTCCCGGCGCATGAACTCGCCCCGAGCTTTTTGCTGTTCGGGTTGCTGAGCGGCGCGGTGATGTTCTGGTTTACGCCGCTGGGAAATCTGCTGTCGCGAAAGCATGAATACGAGGCGGACGCGTTTGCCCGCGATGCGGTGGGCGGCACGGCTCCGCTGATCGATGCACTGCGCAAGCTGGCCCAGAAAAATCTGAGCAACCTCACGCCGCATCCATGGTTCAGCGGGTTCTACTACTCGCATCCGACGCTGGTGGAGCGCGAGGCGGCGATGGCCAAGGAGAAAACGGAATAATTTCACAGAAGATCGCGAAGAGAACGAAGACGGAATGAACTCACTCAAGATCTGTCTTCTTTCGTTTTTACTGGCGGTGTATGCGAGGGCCGTGCCGCTTACCGTGGCGACCTACAACGTTGAGAACTACACGTTGGCGGACCGGATGGTGGAGGGCGGTTACCGGAAGGACTACCCGAAGCCCGAGTTGGAGAAGACGGCGTTGCGGGCGGTGATTCGCCGGCTCGATGCCGACGTGCTGGCGTTGCAGGAGATCGGGGGAGAGCCGTTTTTAACCGAGCTGCAACGTGACTTGAAACGCGACGGGATGGATTACCCGTATGCGGTGGTGCTGGTGGCGGACGACAAGGATCGGAAGGTTGCAGTGCTTTCGAAGCGGCCGTTTACGCGTGTGCTGAAACACGTCGATCTGTCGTTCAAGTATTTCGACGGGGAGGGGAAGGTGAAGCGCGGTTTGCTGGAGGTGCGGCTCGCCACGGATGTGGGCGAGGTGGCGTTGTTTGTTGTGCATCTCAAGAGCCGCTATACCGAGCGGCCTGATGATCTGTCGTCGGCGCTTCAACGGGCGGGCGAGGCGGTGGCGATTCGTGACTGCGTGTTGTCGGAGTTTCCCGATCCGGCGACGGCGTTGTTTATGATCGCGGGAGATTTTAATGATACGCGGCCGAGTCGTCCGGTGCAGGCGATGTTGGCGCGCGGGAAAACAAAGATAACCGAATGGATGCCGGCGGCGGATGACCGGGGGGAGACCTGGACGCATTGTTTCCGGAAGGAGGACTCGTATTCGCGGGTCGATCATATCCTGGTGTCACCGGGATTGAGGTCGCGGGTGCGCGGTGCGACTGGGCTTATTCTGGCAGGTCCGGAAGTCGGGCTGGCGAGCGATCATCGTCCGGTGAGCGTGGTGATCGAGTGAGGAATTAACTTACTGGGCATCCACTCGCAGGTGCTCGTGGCTACGCGTGAGATTGAGAAAACTCGGACATGGGCAGGATATTCATGCCACGTTCTGAGCGGCTGATGCGTCGGGGGGCGGAGGTGTAGGCAGTCTTGTGCGGACACAAAAAAGCCGGCCTTGGACGGACCGGCTTTTTGAAGGATTGAAAGCGTTGCGCTTACTTGACGGTGACGGGCACCGTGATTTCGCCGGAGCCGAAGCCTTTGAGGAAGAGACTGCCGGAGCCGGGCTTGCCGCCGGTGATGTTGACGGTCGCGCTGGTGCTGCCGGCTTCGACGAGGACTTCGGGCATGATCACGCTGTCGGGTGCGTCGGTGGTGATGTCGAGCAACTGTCCGCCGGTGGGCGCAGGGGTGGGCAGGGTGAAGGTGAGCGTCTGGGTCTGGCCGCGGGTGAGCGAGAGCTCGGTCGGGCTGACGGTGAGGGCGGTCGAATCAACGCGGAATGTGCCGACCGTGGAGACGCCGTGCGTGCTGGAGATCTCGACCTTGTAGTTGCGGCCGGTTTCGACGGCGGGAACGAAGAAGCTGATCGCGTTAGGCGAATCGTAGACGGTGCGGGTGGGTGTGCCGTCGAAGGTCACGGTGTCCTGAGCGGTGAAGCCGCGACCGAGCACACTGATGCGCGAGCCGACCGGGCCGCGGTTGGTTTCGAGCGAGAGAACGTAGCGACCGACGATATTGGAGCGGATGACATCGGTGAATTCCTCGCGGCTGTTAACAACGCCCTGGTTGTTGAACTTGTAGTTAACGAGGAAGTAGTAGGCGATCTCGGTGCGGCCGGCGGGGAGCTGGTAGTCGAACTCGTAGATGTCGGTGCCCAGGTCTGTCTTGCGCATGGGGAAGCTCTGGCCGTCGATGATGATGCGCACCGTGAGGGTGCCGGGAATCACGTTGGGGGACTTGGGCTGCACCCGGTTCGAGATCGTGTAGATCTGAGAGGGATTTTCGGCCAAAACGCCGGGGGTCAGGTTGGTGATGCCATTGGCGCAACCGGCAAGGAGGGAGAGCCCGAGGGCTGCTCCGAGCGCGAGAGCGATGCTTTTGGCGCGAGTAAAGCGGGTGTTTTGCATTGGGATTTTCAGATTTTAAAGTCGCACGAAACGCAACAGAAACGCCTGATCTTGGCAATGAGCGAAATCTATTCCGCCCTACGCGAACCCGCCCGGCCCGGCCCACTGGGGCTTTATGTGCATGTGCCGTTCTGCGCGTCGACGTGTGATTTCTGCGCGTTTTATCAGACGGCACCGACCGCCGATGGGATTGAGCGGTATCTGCAAGGTATCGCCGAGGAGGCCGGTTTGGTGGATTGGGCGGGACGCCGGGTGGACACGGTTTTTTGGGGTGGAGGCACGCCGGGACTGCTGGCCCCGAAGAATATCCTGCGGTTGGGTGGAATCGTGCGCGACCACTTGGGCGGAGGTCCGCTGGAATGGACGGTCGAGATGGCACCGGCTTCGGTGACCGAGGCGCGGTTGGCTGCGCTGAAGGAAATCGGGGTGACGCGTATTTCGATGGGGGCGCAGTCGTTCCAACCGGAGCTGCTCGACGGACTGGGCCGCCAGCATACGAGGGCGCAGATTTTTCGCGCCTACGAGCGCATCCGTGCGGCGGATTTTGCGAGTGTGAACATCGACCTGATGTTTGCCCTGCCCGGGCAGGATGAGGCGGCATGGCTGGGGGATTTGGGCGAGGCACTGGCGCTGGCACCGGACCATCTTTCGACGTATTGCCTGACCTTCGAGGAGGACACCAAGTTGTGGGTCAAGCTGTCGAAGGGGCAGGTGAAGCTCGATGTCGAGCACGAGGCGCGACTCTACGAAACGACTTGGGCGCGGTTGGAGGAATCCGGATACGCGCAATACGAAGTCTCCAATTTTGCGCGTCCGGGGCATGCGTGCCTCCACAACCTAAATACCTGGCGCATGCATGAATGGGTGGGGCTCGGGCCATCGGGTGCCTCGCAGCATGCGGGCTGGCGTGGCGGCAACGTGGCGGACCTCGAAAAGTGGCATGCGCATCTGGCGAAGGGCGAGCGCGTGACCGAAGATCGCGTGGCGCTCACGCCGTCTCTGTTGGCGGAGGACGCGCTGATATTTGGCGTTCGCATGAACGCCGGGGTGGACCTCGCGGAGCTGAGAGTCAGGTTCCCGACCGCTCCTTGGCAGGCGGTGGATACGGAGACGGCGCGGCTGGTCGAGGCGGGGGTGGCTGAAGTGCGCGAGGGTTTTTTAAGGCTGACGCCACGCGGACGAATCATCGCCGACACGGTGGGGGCGGAGTTCATGCAGGCGTTTTCGGAAACAGCGGAAACGTGAGAGTGCAACGGGTAGTGATGTTAGTGGCGGGCGGATCGGAAAGGTGGAGGTAGGCCGTGGACCCGCAGCGAAGTCGCCCTGCTTGCGTGAGCCAAAGCGGACGGCCAAGTCGGTCCGTCCCTACCGGTCCAATCCAATCAATACGAAAGGATCGGTTGTTGTCGTTACAGCCTACTTCAGCGGGGAGTCTTAAACGTAGTCCCGGTATACGGCTTCGAACCGACACGCCAGCAACTCGGCGCGGGGATCGTCGGCAAGCGGGACGGTGGCTAGGTTGGCACGTCGCGCCTCGGCCACGACCGCGATGGCCAGTTCCATGGAGACTTCGCGGATGCGGGTGAGCGCCGGATAAATGCGGCCCATTGCGAGATCTTCCGCCGTGACGAGTTCGGACAGACGTCGCGCCGCCGCGAGGAACATCGCATCGGTGATCTCGCGTGCACCGCAGGCGAGAGCGCCATAACCAACACCCGGGAAAATATAAACATTGTTGCCCTGGCCGGGGGTAAAGGTGCGACCTTCGAACGTGACCGGTGGGAACGGACTGCCGCTGGCGAAAAGAACGCGTCCCTGGGTTTCACGGTAGGCGGTTTCGGCGGTGCATTCGGCCTGGCTGGTCGGGTTTGAAAGGGCGAAAATGATCGGCCGGGTATTGAGCTCCGCCATGCGCCGGAGGATCGCGGGGGTAAACGCGGAGGCTTGGCCGGATACGCCGATGAGCACGGTGGGACGCACAGTTTCGACCGCTTCGGCGAGGGTGCGGACGGGCGCATGTGGATGGGAGTAGGGGAGCTTGTGGTGGGCGAGGGGCTTGCCGGGGCGGTTCTGCACGACGAGACCCTCCGAGTCGACGAACCAGCAGCGAGCGCGGGCTTGTTGCGCGGTGAGTCCGGTAGATTCCGCCGCCGCGACGAAGAGGTCGGCGATACCGGTGCCGGCTTCGCCGGCACCAAGGAAGAGCAGCCGTTGTTCGGCCAAGGAGCCGCCGGTTTCGCGAAGTGAGGCCAGTAAACCGGCGACAGCGACCGCCGCAGTGCCCTGGATGTCGTCGTTGAAACTGCACAGCCGGGGGCGGTTGTCGTTGAGCAGGCGGAAGGCATTGGTGTTGCCGAAATCCTCCCATTGCAAAAGCGCACGAGGGAAAACTTCGCGCACGGCTGCGACGAACTCCGCGAGAAATTCGTCGTAGGCGGCACCGCGCACGCGTGGTTGTGCCAAGCCCAAGTAAGAGGGATCCGCGCGCAGTGCGGGATTGTCGGTGCCCACGTCCAGCACGATAGGAAGGCCGTAAGCCGGATGCAGACCGGCGCAGGCGGTGTAGAGCGCGAGCTTGCCCACGGGGATGCCCATGCCGAGTGCCCCGAGATCGCCGAGGCCGAGGATACGTTCGCCGTCGGTTACCACGATCATGCGAACGTCAGTCGCGGGCCAGTGACGGAGAATCTCGGTGATACGGCCGCGTTCGCGTATGCTGATGAACAGACCGCGCGGGCGGCGGAAGATGGCACCGTATTCCAGGCACGCCTGACCGACGGTGGGCGTGTAGATGAGCGGGATCATCTCCTCCGCGTAATCCTGCATGAGGCGGTAGAAGAGCGTCTCGTTGCGATTTTGGAGCGTCGTGAGGAAAATGTATTTCTCCAATGCGTTTTCTTTGCGGCGGAGGTTGCCGAGCACGCGCACGATCTGCTCTTCGAGTGTGAAAACACGCGGAGGAAGCAGACCTCGGAGACCGAGGGCGTCGCGTTCGCGTTCGGTAAAGGCAGTGCCTTTGTTCAGAAGTGAGTTGGTGAGCAATGCGGTTCCGCGCGGCCAAGGCGGACCGCCGGCGGCGGAAAGACCCGTGTCAAAAAGAGGGGGCATCATGACAGATTCGAGATTATCAGCAACCCGGTGGGCCGTCCGCGCATTTTTTGGTGAATGATCCGCGTCCTTGATGGTTCCATAAGAAATTGCCCCTGCTTGGATCATGATTACCGATCACTGATCTTTATCTCTTCGTGAACACCGCCAAACCCTCAGCCTTGTCGATCTGGATCGGTGCCTCGCGTCCGCGCACCTTGCCGGCGGCGGTCGCACCTGTGCTGGCGGCATCGGCGCTGGCCTGGCGTGACGGTGACTTTGACCTGTGGCCGGCGCTGGCCTGTCTGGTGTTTGCGTTGCTCATCCAGATCGGGACCAACTTCGCCAACGACTACTACGATTTTGTGAAAGGTGCTGACACGGCCGAGCGGGTCGGTCCTCGGCGTGCGGTGGCGGCCGGGCTGGTGTCGCCGTCCACGATGAAACGCGTGATGCTCGGCGTATTTGCGACGGCCTTTGCCGTGGGGCTCACGTTACTGGGTTTCGGAGGCTGGCCGTTGTTGGTGATCGGCGTTGCGAGCATCGTCTGCGGCATCGCTTACACCGGCGGACCGTATCCGCTGGGTTACAACGGTCTCGGCGATGTGTTTGTGTTCATCTTCTTCGGACTGGTCGCAGTCGGGGCCACTTATTTTGTGCAGACCGGCGTGCTTACGCCGGAATCGTGGTTGATCGGGACCGGCATCGGGGCGCTGGCGGCCAATATTCTGGTCGTGAACAATTATCGCGATGTGGAGACCGACGCAAAGGCGGGCAAGCGCACGCTGGTCGTCCGCTTCGGGCGGACGTTTGCGCGGGTTCAGTTTGTCGCCGCGCACGTCGTGGCGGTTGCGGTGCTGCTATTGGTCGGCGCGGGAGACTGGAACCCGGTGTTTGTCGCGGTGGCGACGGCGGTGTGTGTGCTGGCCGGCTGGATACAGACGCGACGTTTGGCGAAGGCGACGACGCCGGCCGAACTCATCCGGCTGCTCGGTGCGACCGGGATGTATCTGGCGGTTTATGCGCTGGTGTTGTCCGTCGGCCTGATTTGGGGCTGATCTGAATGCCCGAGCAAGCGTAGGGATTCGGATTTTTTTACAGAAGGTCGCAAAGACCGTGAAGACGATTTGGAGTGGCATGGGCATTCTGCCCATGGTTGGGGAAAACGATCCTCACGGGCTGGAAGCCCGTGCCACTTCTCGGAGCGTTGGCATCAGAGGATGCGGCCGTTGGTGAAGACGATCTTGCCGTCGACGATGGTGGTTTTGACGCGGCCCTGGAGGGTCTGTCCGTGCCACGGGCTGTTGGCGGATTTGCTGAAACCGGCCTTGGCGTCGTAAACCCATTTTTCGTCGGGGTCGAAGAGGCAGACATCGGCGGGCGCGCCGTCGGCGAGGGTGCCGGCTTCGAGCTTCACGATGTGGGCGGGTTTGCGGGTGAGCAGATCGACGACGTAGGGGAGCTTGAACTTGTTATGACGGACGAGGACGTCGAGCGAGACGGCGAGGGCGGTTTCGAGGCCGAGGATGCCGTTGGGGGCGAAGTCGAATTCCTTGTCCTTTTCGTAGTCGGTGTGCGGGGCGTGGTCGGTGGCGAGGATGTCGAGCGTTCCGTCGCGTAGGCCTTCGATGATGGCGAGCCGGTCCTCCTCGGTGCGGAGGGGCGGGTTCATCTTGAAGTGAGTGTCGTAGGTGCCGAGCGCCTCGTCGGTGAGCGCAATGTGGTGAGGCGTGGCTTCGGCGGTGACGGAGACGCCGCGGGTCTTGGCGCGGCGGAGGATCTCGACGGAGGCTTTCGACGAGATGTGTTGCATGTGGATGTGCGCGCCGGTGTAGGTGGCGAGAATGACGTTGCGCGAGACGATGATGTCCTCGGCGGCGTTGGGCCAGCCCTTGAGTCCGAGACGCGTTGAGACGACGCCTTCGTTCATGACCGCACCGACCGTCATGGAGTGGTCCTGGCAGTGGTCCATGATCGGGAGTCCGAACATTTTCGCGTATTCGCAAGCGCGGCGCATGAGCTCGTTGCTTTGCACGCAGTCGCCGTCGTCGGTGATGGCGATGACCCCGGCGCGTTTGAGCGAGCCGATGGGGGCGAGGGCCAGGCCTTTCATGCCGACGGTGATGCAACCGGTGGGGTAAACTTTTACGCAGGCGGTGCGGGCGATGGAGTCTTTAATCTGCTGGATGGTGCCGGCGGTGTCGGCGACCGGAGCTGTGTTGGGCATGCAGACGACGCTGGTAAATCCACCGGCGGCGGCGGCGCGGGAGCCGGTCTCGATGGTTTCTTTATGCGTCTGGCCGGGCTCGCGGAAGTGGACGTGGATGTCGACGAGACCGGGGCAGGCGACGAGGCCCTTGGCGTCGATCTTCTTGGCCTTCTTTTTCTCGGCGGCCGAGAGGGAGGCGACGATCTTGCCGTTTTTGATGAAGAGGTCGCCGACGGCGTCGCGCTTGGAGGCGGGGTCGATGACGCGGGCGTTGAGGATGTGGAGAGTAGGCATTTTTAAAATCGTTCTCTTTCTTCGTTCTCTTACTCGTTCTCCAATCCTTCAGGTCTTGCCCACTGTGCAGGGCGTCGAGAACGAGAAAGAGTAAGAGAACGAGAACGATATGTTAGTCGGTCGAAACTACGTTTTCGGGTTGGCCGCCGGAGCAGAGGTAGAGGACGGCCATGCGGACGGCGATGCCGTTGGTGACCTGCTCGAGAATCACGCTGTTGTGGCCGTCGGCTAGTTCGCTGTCGATTTCGACGCCGCGGTTGATCGGTCCCGGGTGCATGATGATGGCCTTGGGGTTGAGCCAGCTCGCGCGGGTTTTGTTGAGACCGAAGAGGCCGGTGTATTCGCCGAGCGAGGGGAACATGCCGCTCGACTGACGTTCGTGCTGGATGCGGAGGAGCATCACCACATCGGCATCGGAGAGCGCGCTGCGCAGGTCGTGGGACACGGTGACGCCGAGAGGTTCCAGCGTGTGGGGAACCAGCGTGGAGGGGCCGACCACGGTGACGTTGGCACCGAATTTGACCAAGGCGTGGATGTTGGAGCGGGCGACGCGGCTAAAGAGAATGTCACCGAGAATGACGACCTTGCGGCCCTTCAGTTCGCCGATGTGTTCGCGCATCGTGAAGGTGTCGAGCAGGCCCTGGGTCGGGTGCTCGTGAGCGCCGTCACCGGCGTTGATGACCGGGATGCCGAGGATTTTGGAAAGGTAGAGCGGCGAACCGGCGGCGGAGTGGCGGATAACGATCATGTCGGCCTGGAGGGCCTCGATGTTTTGCGCGGTGTCGCGGAGCGTCTCGCCCTTGGTGGTCGAGGAGCTAGAGCCGTCGAGCGAGATGACGTCGGCACTGAGGCGCTTGGCAGCCATGTCAAAGGCCATGCGGGTGCGCGTGCTGGGCTCGAGGAAGAGGTTGACGATGGTCTTGCCGCGGAGGGCGGGGACCTTCTTCACGCTGCGGCCAAGAATTTTTTTGAAGGCGGCGGCGGTGACGTGGATCTGGTTGATCTCTTTGAGGGAGAGTTCCTCCAGAGTGAGGAGATGGCGGCGGGTCCAGGGCATGGAAGGGTTACGGTTTGAGAGTGGCGGAGCGGACTTGCACGGTGTCGTTATCGGGTGCGGCAGGATCGAGTTTCACCACGACTTTGCAGTCATCGGGGATGTCAAACTCCATGCCGGCGTAGTCGGCGGCGACCGGTAGCTTGCGTCCACCACGGTTGATGAGAATGGCGAGCTCGACTTTGGCGGGGCGACCGTGGTCGAAGAGTTCGTCCATGGCGGCTTTCACGGTGCGGCCGGAGAAAAGAACGTCGTCCACCAGAATGACGGTCGCGCCGGTGACATCGGTGGGAATACGCGTGGGCACGAACTCCTTGGGGATGGGGTTGCGGTCTATGTCGTCTCGATGGAACGAGATGTCGAGGATGCCTGAGCTGACCCGCAGTCCCGGGAAAAGGACGGGCAGGCTGATGGCGATGCGACGGGAGACTTCGATGCCACCGTTCGCGATGCCGAGGAGGATCAGCGGAGCGGTTTTGGAATGACGTTCGCCAATGGCTCGGGCGAGTCGTTCGATGGCGACGTGAATATCGGCGACGGGGATGCTTTTCGGTGCGGGCACGGAGGTTGTTTGTGCCGTCCGCCACAAAGCCGGACAAGCGGGAAATACCCCGCGCGAGGGAAGTAGCCGCAGTCCTCCTTCGTAGAACCGGTGAAAATTATTCCGCGAGGCGGACCTGCCAGTTACCTGCTTTTTCCTCCAGTTTGAGGATGCCGCGTTTTTGGCCCTCGCGGAGCAGGTCGGTGAAGGCGCTAAAACCGTAGGCGCGCTCGTTGAAACCGGGATGCTGGCGTTTGATGGCCTGTTTCACCATGGAGGCCCAGATGCTTTCGTCGGCGCCGCGTTCGTCGATGAGGGCGTTGACAGTGGCGAGGACGAGTTCGAGGGCCTTGGCCGGATCAGGGCGCTTGGGCTCGGCGTTGGCGGTGGCCTTGGGTGCGGCGGACGACGCAGCGGTGGCGGTCGTGCTGCGGGGTTTGGCCTTGGGCGGAGTCACGCGCACGAGGTCGTCGTAATAGATGAACTCGTCGCAGTTGTTGATGAAGAGGTCGGAGGTGGAGTTTTTTACGCCGACTCCGATGACCTTTTTGCCGTTTTCGCGGAGCTTGCTGACCAGCGGGGAGAAATCGGAGTCGCCGCTGATGATGGCGAAGGTGTCGACGTGTTCGTTGGTGTAGCAGAGGTCGAGGGCGTCCACGACCATGCGGATGTCGGCGGAGTTTTTGCCCGACTGACGGACGTGGGGAATCTCGATCAGCTCGAAGGCGGCTTCGTGGAGCGGGCGTTTGAAGGCTTCGTAGCGGGCAAAGTCGCAGTAGGCTTTTTTGGCGACGATGTTGCCCTTGATGAGGAGACGTTCGAAGACCTTGCCGATGTCGAACTGGGGAAAGCGGGCGTCCTGGGCACCGAGGGCGATGTTTTCAAGGTCGAGGAAAACCGCCAGGGTGCGGGTCGGGTCGGGCGTGCTCATGATTCGAGCCTGCGCTAAAACGCCGTGATGGGAACCACCGAGTGAGTGCGGGGCCCGGAAGTAGTTATTTCTGTCCAGCGCGGCCTTCGGAGGCTTGATACCATTTATAAAACGCCACGATGAACACGATGAAGGTGACGCCCATGCCGCCGGTTTTCATGATGACCGAGCCGAGCAACTGATCCTCGGCGGGGCCGAAGTTGGCGTAGAGGCGGGGGGCGAATTCGTAGGTGGGGTAGAGGATGTCGTTAGAGAACGCGATGAACGCGAACACGGGGGTCATGGCGATGACTACGCCGACGAGGTAAAGCATCTGCGCAGCGTAAGACAGGCGGGGGAACTCGGGCGAAGGGCTGAAGATCGGCCACCAATAGAAGATGGCGGCTCCGAAAAACATGACGTGTTCGAGGATGTGCACCCAGCGGTTTTGGAGTGCCCAGTCGTAGAGGGCGGGGGCGTGCCAGAGCGAATAAACCAAGGTATAGACGAGTCCGCAGATGAGCGGGCGGGTGAGGAAATGCAGAATCGAACGGAGACCGGGGCGGGCGGTGATTTTGGAGACCAGCCACGAGGGTAGTCCGAGGAGACAGAGCAGGGCGGACACATCCATGATGATGATGTGTTGAACCATGTGCCCGCTGAGCAGGTAGCGTTCACCGATCTGGTCGAGCGGAGAGCCGACGGCGAGGTAGAACGTGATCAAGCCGAGATAGAACATGATCGCGAGCCGGCGAGGATAAGGTTGGCCCGGGGCGATGCGTTCACGCAGAGGACCGGTGAACAACGCATAGAGCCAGCCGAGCAGGACCAGTCCGCCGATGAGATGCGGTTCGTTATGCCAGTGGGTCCAGTCGATCATGGGTGAAAAACATTACAGCCGGATTACACGAATGGACGTGAATATAGCCAATGCTTGTGGGGATTTAATAACGGTGCTTATCGGAGGTATCGGCGGCTGAAAATCCGGACACAAAAAAGGCGGCCCGGGATCCGGGCCGCCTAAGGGCCAACTGGTTTATTTGGCGGTCTGTTCGGCGGTGATTTCCAGCGATGTGAGCGGGGTGCTGTCGTGGGCGTTGAAGATCGCCATCAGGGCGGCGACGGTGCCGCCGGCCAGCACCAAGCCGATGAAAAACAGGATCGTGCACAGGCGTTTGTCCCACTTCAGGTGCATGAAAATGAAGATCACGAGCATGAACTTCACTAGCGACAGGGTGACCAGGATCGAGACGATCAGCCATTTCACCAGCGGTATATAAACCAGGATAATCTCCACGCCGGTGATGACGGCGAGAATCATGGCGAGCTGCACGAAGATGTGAAACTTGCTTTCCTCGTGGTGGCCGGTGTCGGCCGGGGCGGGATGGGTGGTGGCGCTCATGGGTGGAGGATCAAAGGTATTCGAGGAGGTAAACGGCCGTGAAGATCACGATCCAGACGATGTCAACGAAGTGCCAGTAAAGGCCCATCGATTCGACGTCGATGGCGTTGGCTTCGCCGAACTCGACGGCGCGGGATTCGCGGGCGAGGAACACCAGAGCGGCCAGACCGACAGCGGAAACGACGAGGGCCAGCAGGTCGTGGTGAACGAGTGTGGCGAAGGCCTCGGCGGTGGCGCCGTGCTCGGTGATGGCGTGGACTCCACTGAGGAGGGCTTTGATGACGGCGACGGTGGTGACCGCGAAGACCAGCAGGTGCACGAATGCTTTCAGGACCCACGGGCTGCCGTCGGCGGGTTTGAACGAGCGGATATACATGAGCGTCAGCCAGAGAACACCGATGGCGACGTGACAGCCGTGTGTGCCAGTGAGCGTGTAGAACGTCGTGCCGAACATGCTGCTGTGGAGGGTGAGTCCCTTCAGATGGACGAAGTGGTTGAACTCATACACCTGGCAGGTGAGGAAGATGAGGCCGAAGACGATCGTGCCGAGGAGCATCTTGCGGGTCGCGCCGAGGTGACCTTTTTGGCAGGCGTTGACGGCGAGCGCCATCAGGAGCGACGACATGAGCAGGATGAACGTCGAGAACGACGTGAGCTCGAGGGAGAACAGTCCGACGACGTCGGGCTGGTTGGGCGTCGGATGGAGACGGTAGATCAGGTGCGTCGAGATGAGCGCGCCGAAGAACATACAGTCCGACGCGAGGAACGCCCACATGAAGAGCTTCTTGTTGGGAATGCCCGTGGTTGTGGAGTGATCGTGGTGGTGGTCGATGGCCCCGGCGGCCGCGTGAGTGCTCATTGCAGGAAAGGAGGGAAAAGGCGTGGAGATTGGATCGTCGGTATCTTCTTTCTCGTTCTCTTAATCTTTATCTTTCGTCAGGGCTGCGGTCCGGAGGAGAAAGATTAAGATAAAGAGGAAAGAGAGAGATTTTTGGAATCAGTGTTTCGAGTGATTCTTTTCGTCGAGGTGGATGTGGTAGCCGCCCGGTCCTTCGACAGCCCAGAGAAAAACGCCGAGGAACATGATTCCACCGCCGGCGATCGCGCCGATCATGATGTGGTTTACGAAGAAGATGGCACCGATGAGCAGACCGGAGGCGGCCAGCAGGGGGAACCAAGACTGGCTGGGCATGTGGATGCCGCCGTGACTTTGTTCAGCTTCGGCGTTGGCGGCCTTTTCTTTGGCGATCTCGGCTTGGTGGGTCTTCTCATACCAGAACGCGTCGCGGGCGTGGACGGTCGGGATGACGTCGAAATTGTGCTCGGGCGGGGGCGTGGTGGGCACGGTCCATTCGAGGGTGCGGGCATCCCATTCGTCGTGTTGGGTCTTCTCACCCTTGAAATAGGTGTAGATCATCACGCTGAAGTAGATGGCAACGCCGAGACCGAGGATCAGGGCGCCGATGGTCGCGATGAGGTTGGCGTCATTCCAGCCCATGTTACCGTCATACACGGCGGTGCGGCGGGGCATGCCGTTGAGGCCGAGGAAGTGCATCGGGAAGAACGTGGTGTTGAAACCGATGAAGATGACCCAGAAGGAAAGTTTGCCCCAGAATTCGGAGACCTTGCGTCCGAAGATGAGCGGAAACCAGTAGTGGATGCCGGCGAGCAGGGCGAAGATGGAGCCGCCGATAAGCACGTAGTGGAAGTGGGCGACGACGAAGTAGCTGTCCTGTTGCTGGGCGTCGGCGGGGGCGGCGGAGTGCATCACGCCGGAGAAGCCGCCCATCATGAACATCCACATGAAACCGAGGGCGAACATCATGGGTGTGCGCATCTGGAGGTGGCCGCCCCAGAGGGTGCCGATCCAGTTGAACATCTTGACGCCCGTGGGGACGGCGATGGCCATCGTGAGGAGTGAGAATGCGGCGGTGGCAACGGTGCCGAGACCGGTGGTGAACATGTGGTGCGACCACACGCCGAAGCCGAGGAATCCGATGGTGGCACCGGAGAACACGATGATCGGATAACCGAACAAGGGCTTGCGGGAGAAGGTTGGGAGGATTTCCGAGACAATGCCCATCGCCGGAAGGATCAGGATGTAAACCTCGGGGTGGCCGAAGATCCAGAAGAGGTGCTGCCAGAGAATGGGCAGGCCGCCGTTGGACATATCAAAGAAGGTGGTGCCGAAGGAGCGGTCCATCATGAGCTCAACCAGCGCGATGGTGATCGCGGGGAAGGAGAGGATGATGAGGAAGGCGGTCACCAAGGTCATCCAGGTGAAGACCGGGAGGCGCATCATGGTCATGCCGGGAGCGCGCATGTTGATGATGGTGACGATGAAGTTCAGCGAGCCGACGACCGAGGAGACACCGAGGATCTGGAGGCCCATGACCCAGAGGTCGGTGGACATGTCGTTGGTGAATTGGTTGGAGAATGCCTTCGAGGTGAGCGGGGCGTAGCCGAACCAGCCGGCATCGGGAGCGCCGGATTTCACGAACCAGCCGATGTTGAGGATGATTGCGCCGGCGAGGAAGACCCAGAAGGCGAAGCCGTTGAGCCGAGGGAAGGCGACGTCACGGGCACCGATCTGGAGCGGCATCATGTAATTGAAGAACGCCGCCGAGAGGGGCATGACCGCGAGGAAGATCATCGTGGTCGCGTGCATCGTGAACAGCTCGTTGTAGAGCTGGTGCGAGATGAACGTGTTATTGGGGACGGCCAGTTGAAGACGGATGAGCAGTGCTTCGAAGCCCCCGACGAGGAAGAAGAAGAGCGCGGACATGCCGTAGAGCATGCCGATCTTCTTGTGGTCGACGGTGGTCAGCCAGCTGATGATGCCGGTCTTGGCCGTCGGGCGGCTGAGAATCCAGGAGCGTTTCTCCGGGGCGGCGGCGGTGTGGGTGTCGTCGCCGATGAAATCGGTTTTGGCGTGTGCGGACATGGTGCGTGTCGGTCGTTAAGTCGGAGAAAATTACTTGAGGCTGTGGAGATAGGCGACGAGGGCGCGGGCCTCTTCGTCGTCGATGGCGATGTGGGTGCCGATGGGCTTGCCGGTGTCTTTGTCCATTTCCATGTAACCCATCATGACGTTGCCGCCACCGGTGGGGACGCCCATATACATCTTGTTGCCGGGTTTGACCTGGTCGGGATGGGTGATCCAGCGGTGCAGGTTTTGCTTGGTGTTTTCCAAAACGCCGGCCGCGATGGTGCTCCGGGCTCCGATGTGGGTGAGGTCGGGAGCGGTGGTGCCGGCGCCTTCGTGGCCGCGAACGGTGTGGCAGCTCACGCAGTTTTTCTGCTGGAAGAGCTGACGACCGTGGGCGATGAGAACGGGATTTTCACCGGCTTCGACTTCTTGCTGCTCGTGCCAGGATTTGAGGGGGGATTCGTCGAATTTGTCGGAGTAGCCGGGGGCGTTGCGGCCGGGATTGGTGTAGGCGTAGGGAGCGGCAACTTCGCCGGTCACCTTGGCGTCGGCGGCCACGGTGCGGGCCTGCGCCGTTTGGTTGGCGACCCAGGCAGTGAACTCGGGTTCGTTAAGAGCGATGACGCGGAAGCGCATGATGGCATGCGACTCGCCGCAATACTCGGCGCACTGGCCCCAGAAGTAGCCGGGTTCGTCCGCCTGCAACCAGAGGTGGTTGCCGCGGTTGGGGATCATGTCGACCTTGCCGGCGAGCTTGGGGACCCAGAAGGAGTGGATGACATCGTTGGTGCGCAGGTTGACACGCACGGGACGGCCGGCGGGGATGACGAGTTCGTTGGCAGTGAAGAGCGAACCTACGCCGTCGATCTGCTCCTTGGGGTATTCAAATTTGAACCACCACTGGAGACCGGTGGCGTTTACCTCGTAGGCGTTGGCCTTATCCTCGGACGGCACGTCGTAGTCATACCAGATGGCCTTGAGGGTGGGGACGGCGATGAAGACGAGGGCGAGAACCGAGAGGCCGATGAGGCTTAACTCGATGAGCGGATTACCATGGCCTTGATGGGGCATGACCGCGTGCGGGTCGTCGGTCTTGCGGGCGCGGAACTTCCACGTGGCGTAGGCCATGATGGAGGCGACGATTACGAAGGTAATGCCGGTGACCCACAAGGTGACGTAGAAAACATTAAGCTGCGCCTTAGCCACGGGGCCATGGGTGTCGAAGGTCGACTGGGGGCCGGTGAGCCAGTTAAACCAGCCACCGAAGAGCAGCGGCATGACGGCTACGGCTGCGCAGGAAAAGGCGCGGCGCTTAATAGATTGGGAAAGAGACTGTAAGGTCATTTGGTCCGAGAAACAGGAAGAGCCGGCGGTTGAAGCAGGCGGATGAAAAGATATAAGCCGTGAGAGCGTCCGGAAGGTGAGAGGCATTTCAAGCCATAAACTTAGGTTCTAGACATCATGAAGAATCGTTGATGCTGGGATTAGCTGAAGCGGGGTATTAGGCGTTGGCTTGAAAATAAACTGATGTGCTCTTTCCGCTCTGATAGTGAGTTGCGACAGGGCGTGGCCTGCGTGTCTCACGCGGCCATAGGCAGAGGTTGGCCCTTGTTCACTTCGTTCGAGCGACTAACGGGCGGTCGGCCACCATTGATACAGAAAGAAGTAGACCAGCACGCCGGTGACGCTGACATAATACCAGATGGGGAACACTACGCGGGCCCAGGCCTTGTGGCGGACGAAGTCGCCTTTGAGGGCGAGCGAGAAGGTTTTGGGCACGAGATAGGCGATGCTCATCGCGAGGATGATGTGGGTGATCAGCATCGTGTAATACACGGCGCGGATGGCCCCCTCGCCGCCGAAGGGAGTGTGCACGCCGTGGATGAGGATCTTGTGCGTCACGTAGCCGACCAAGAAGACCGCCGAGACGATGCCGGCGGTTAACATGCAGGCGCGGTGGGCGTTTTTTTTGCCGGTTTTGATGAAAATGAAGCCTGCTGTGATCAGGATAGTGGCGAGGCCGTTGAGTGTGGCGTTGATCGCCGGGATGTCGTGGATGGTCACGGGAAGATGCGGTCAGTTGAAAAGAAAACGGTCGGCAACCAGCGCGCCCAGTTGCAGGGGCAGCCAGCCGATGGTCGTGAAGAAAAGCTTGCGGGCGTTGCGATCACGGTCGGTCGGGCGCAGAAACGCGGCGGCGCGGGCGAGGAACCAAACCGCCAGCAGTGAGGTGACCACGGTGTAGTAAACGCTGGCCAGTCCGAGGGGCTGAGGCAGGAGACACACGATGATGAGCAGAACCGAATTGACGAAGGACCAACGGGCGACTTTGCCGCCTTCGCTGTCGCGCACGGGCAGCATGGGGAAGTTTACCGACCCGTAATCTTTGCGGTAGGTCCACGCGATGGCCATGAAGTGCGGGATCTGCCAGAGCAGGAGCGTGGCGAACAAGATCCATCCCAACTCAGTGACTCCGCCGGTGGCCGCCGACCAACCGATGAGCGGGGGAAACGCTCCGGCCACTGCGCCGATCTCGGTGGACCAGCGCGACCAGCGTTTCGAGGGCGTATAAATCGCCAGATACGAAATGATCGTGAGCAGCGCGAACAGGGAGGCCGGGCCGTTGGTGTAGGTAAACAACACGCCTAGGCCGCCCATGCTCAGTCCGATGCCGATCACGAAGGCGGAACCGGTGGCGACTTTGCCCGAGGGAATGGGCCGGTCGGCGGTGCGCGGCATGATCGCGTCGGTATCGCTTTCCATCCATTGGTTGAGTGCGGCGACGCCGCCGGCGCAGGCGCAAGTGCCGGCCACGAGTCCCCAGAACTCCGCCGGGTGCCAGCCGGGGCGGGCACTGGCGTAGCCGACCAGTGTGGTGATGACCGAGAGCATGCTCAGCCGGGGCTTGGTGAGTTCGAGATAATCACCGAAACGCGCCTTCGATTCGGCGGACGCCATGACGGTATCGGCGGTCATCGGGCGAGGGCGGCGTCGTGCCGGAGGATGGCGGCGCGTTGTGTCCACCAGGTCACGGTGAACACCGCAGCGAGCAGGAACGCGCTGCAGATCACGTGGGCGGTGGTGTAGTAGGGATCGCGGATCGACAGCACGGAGACCACTCCGAGCACAATCTGCACCGTGACCAGGCCCACGATCAGTCCGGCGGCTTGTTTAAGTCCACGACTGGTGGTGGGCGAGCGCCAGATGGAGACGGCGAGCCACCCGAGGCTGACGGCGAGGACCAGCGCCATGACGCGGTGGATAAAGTGGATGCCGATACGGAAGTCCCACACCCTCGGCAAAAGGCTGCCGTCGGGAGTGAGCGGGAAGGTCGGGATGGCGAGGCCCGCGTTGTTGTGGCGCATGAGCGCGGCGACGATCAGTTGCACGAATAGGAGCACGGTGGACACGATGGCCAGACGGCGAATACCGGGAGATACTTCCTTGGCCGGCGAGGTGACAGAGGTCCACGAACGAGAAAGCGAGGCGGCGATCGCGAAAAGCATGCAGACGTAAATCTGCGCCAGAATGCCGTGCGGGATACGTAACATCTGGCCGAGCGACATCTCGAAGCCGGGCACGGCGACTGCATCGAGCCGCACGCGGGTGCCTCCGAGGATTCCCTGGATGATCACGATGAGCAGGCCGGTCCAGCCGAGTTTGCGCAACCAGCGGCGGTCCTCACGACGTTGCAACCACACAACGAGAGTGATAGCGAGAAGCCCCATGACCATGCCGAAGAGGCGGTGCGAGTGCTCGGCGAACTTGTCGATTTCGGTGAGCCAGCCGGAGGGATTGATCGAGCCGTTGGAGAGAGGCCAGTCGGCAAAGGCCATGCCGGCGTGGATCGTGGTGGTGAAGGCACCCAGCGTCACCACTCCGAATACCCATGCGGCTCCAAGCGCGGCGAACCACGCGAGGGACGGTTGGTAGGAAGAGGTGCGGGAAGTAGTCATGATCGAGGCCATCAGTCCACGTTGTGGAGCAGGAAAGGCACATGACTACCTTCTGCAAAGCCTTTGACAAATTTTTCCTCGGGAGAATGCGTAGGTATATGGTTTCTTCGCGTTCCCGCTCGCTGCTGCTAATGGCAGTCATCTCTTCCGTGCTGCTGTTGTTGTCTGCTTGCAAACCCGGTGGCTCATCCGCCGCGAAGGAGGCTTCCACGCAGGCGGTGCCCGATGCAAAACGTCATCCGATCACCGGGGAAATCATCAAGGTCGATGCCGAGCGTCTCACGCTGCTGGTCAAACATGAGGCGATTCCTGGTTATATGCCTGCGATGACCATGGAGTTCGCCGTTTCAATCGGCGATGTGGCCAACGCGCATGAGGGCGAACGTATCCGCGCCGAGATGGTCGAGCGCGATGACGGCGAACTGGCGCTCGAAAAAATCTGGGCCGTTGATCCCGTGTCCGATGCCCAAGTGGGTGCCGCCGGAGCCGCGTTGCGCCAGGATACGACCATTCGAGGGCGTCGTGCTTATCGTGAAGTGGGGGAGAACCTGCCCGATTTTGCGCTTTACGATCAGACCGGCAAGATCGTCTCGCCCGCGCGTTTTCGCGGGAAGCAGATCATGCTGAATTTTATCTACACGCGTTGCACGGTGGCGACGATGTGTCCGCTGGCGACCGCCAACATGACGGTTACCCAACGCAAGGCAAAGGATGCCGGTGTCGATGACATCGAGTTCATTTCCATCACGCTCGATCCCGAATACGATACGCCCGGGGTGTTGCTCACTTACGCCAAGCAGCGCGGTATCGACACGAGCAACTTCTCCTTTCTCACCGGACCCGAGAGCGCGATCAAAGATCTGATCACCCAGTTTGGCATCATCGCTAATTTCGACGGCAGCATCCTCAAACACTCCGTCGCCACGTTGCTCATCAATGCCGAAGGGAAGATCATTTGGCGAGTGGACGGCAGCCAATGGTCACCCGATGAGTTCGTCGGCAAGATGAAGAAGTCCTCATGAGCACCGTTCCGGCAGCGCCTGCTCCGATTCGCTGGCGTCAGATCGCGTTGATCACGGCGGTATCTGTCGCGATCTACGTTGGGTTCCGTCTGCTGCCGACGGGCACCAATTTGCACCACGGAGACTTCAGCGTGCAAGGACAGGATGCGATCCAGCTTTGTGATCCGGCCAACCCGCAGTTTGTGGCCGTCACGACCGCCCGTTCGCCGGTGACGTTGACGCTGCGCGGAGATATTCCCGCCGTGCCCGGCCGCGAGTCGCACCTCACGCTCGCGCTGACCACCTCGACCGGCAAACCCGTGGGGCCCGCCGACCTGCTCGTGCAACACACGCGCAAGCTTCACCTGCTGGTGATCGATCCCACGCTTAACGACTATCAGCACATCCATCCCGAGCCTGGTGCGACTTATGGTGAGTGGACGTTTGCTTTTACGCCGCACCTCGCGGGAACCTACCGGGTCTTCGCCGATTTTGTGCCGGTGCCAACGGGGCGCAGCTTGTATGCGGGGGCTGATTTGCCGGTGACCGGCGAGGTGAAAGAGCAGCCACCGGTCCTCTCTTGGGAGGCGGACGTGGCGGGTTATCATTTTCAACTTACACCCGACGCGCCGGTTCAGGCAGGCAAGCTTGCCAATCTGGCGTTCACCGTCACGCGACCGGATGGCGGACCCGTGCCGATGGAGCCGGTGATGGCCGCCTACGCCCATCTCGTGGCGTTTGATGCAGGTAACAGCGGTTTTGCCCACCTGCATCCGAGCGAGACCAGTCTCACGCCACCGCCCGACGCGACGCATCCGAAGCTTACGTTCAAGATCACCATTCCCAAGCCGGGCCGCTACGTCATTTGGTCGCAGGTGAATCTTGCCGGGCACGAGGTGTTCACGCCGTTTTGGTTCGAAGTGGCACCGTAATCCAGCCGGTCTGGAGCACTTTCGGTTAAGTTACGGAGGAGAGTTTTTGAGCTGGTTCCTAGGGGGCATTTTTGTCACTAATCACTCGCATTTTTTTAATGCCGGGTCCGTCCACCCGGCCCCTAATACCCTCCCCGATGCCAAGTTCCAATGACATGATTTTCTGCGGCCACAGTTCGCGTGCTGGTATTTTGAGCGGGTTGCTATTGTTGGGAGCCGGTGCGTTCACCGAACACGTGAAGGCAGCGATCCAGGTTAACGATGAGCAGGCGGTGCAACTGAGCCTGGCGCCTTTGCCCCCGGGACGTGGAACCGGTCGGGCGAGTGCGGAGTCGAAGCCGGGACTGGCGGCCCGTGCGTTTGACGGGGCTCCCTATACAAACTGGTCGGCCGAGATGGCCGACGATACACCGAGCTGGTTGGAGTTTAAATTCGACGACAACGCCTGTTGGCGGGTGACCGAATATTCGGTCACAAATGGCTACAACGAATCCCGTGAGCCGCGCAGCTGGGAGTTGCAGGGTTCTGCGGATGGCCAGACGTGGGTGACTCTCGACACGCGAAAACAGCAGTTCTTCCCTGGCGGTCGTCGTGCGAAAAGCTATCGGGTTCGTTCTTCGAATGCCTACAATCGTTATCGTGTAAACTTCACGTCCGTCGCTGACGGGACGGCGATCGAGGTGGCTGAGGTGGATTTCACGATTCAGGCGCCGATATCGCCTCCGGTCGATGTGGTCGCGCGGGCGGAGAAGGGGTGCGTAATCCTTAACTGGGCGCCGGTATCCGGAGCCAGTGGCTATTCCGTGCGCCGTGCGGCCGTTTTGGCCGGGCCTTATGCGGTCGTGGCCAAAGGGCTTCAATCTGCCGCCTACACCGACGTGGGGCCTTTTGAGTTGTCTGAAACCAGCTACTACACGGTTACGGCCGAACTGGCGGAGGGCGAGGGGCCGGTGTCGGCTTACACTCCGGCCACCACTCCGTTGAATGCGCCGACCGATCTGCTGGCCAAGCCGGGCAATAACTCGGTCGTGCTGGAATGGACGCCGGTTGCCAAGGCGATTGCCTACGTGGTGAAACGTTCTCTGTTACCTGAAGGACCTTATGCGAAGATTGGCACGTTGATCACTTCGCCGGCTTATACGGACGGGGGACTGAGTTCCGGCACGGCCTATTATTACGTCATTTGCGGCGTGGCTAACGGCAAAGAGGGTGCCGATACCGCACCGTTACCTGTGAGATTTTCACCGCTGGCACCGACCGAGTTGGAAGTCACCCCGGGCAAGGAGGAAATCGATCTCAAGTGGAGCACCGTGGCTTTGGCTAAAAGTTACAAGGTGCTGAGATCGACAGCGGCCGATGAGCCCAAAAAACTCGTGGCGATGGTCGACGAGGGAACCACCTTCATCGACAAGGATGTGAGCTTTAAAAAGACGTATTACTACACGATTGCGGCCGTGAATGATTGTGGAGCCAGCCCGGAGTCCGCCGAGGTCTCGGCCAGTCCGGTCCGGCCTCCAATGTGGCGGCGCTGGTAGGGCGAGTTTGCAGGCATAAACACCCTTGCCCGCGCGGAGTCCTGTCCTTTGCCTGCAACACATGACGACGCAGAACAAGGATCCGCTTCATGGCATCACGCTGGAAACCATCGTGACGGAACTCGTCGCGCGTCACGGCTGGGAAGAGCTTGGCGGGCTGATCGAGATCCGGTGCTTCACCCAAGATCCGAGCGTGAAATCCAGCCTCACCTTTTTGCGCAAGACCCCGTGGGCGCGCAAAAAGGTCGAAGACCTCTACTTGCGGGGAAAGCGCTGAGGTGCGTTCCCCGCGCGATCAAACGTAGAGGTAGACGTAGATCGCAAAAACGATGGCGAGCAGGCCGGCGCCGGCGGCGAGTCCCCAGAGCAGATTGCGCTGTTTGGCGGCCATCGCGAGGGTGCTGATGATCACGCCCATTTGGGCGGCGAGCATGCCGAAGAAGAAACGTTGGCTGCGGTTGTGGTGGCGCTCGGCGGCGATATTGCCCTTGTGGACCTGCAATTCGTAGAGGCGTGCAACGGTGGCGTTGAGCTTGGCTTCGTGATCGTAACGGCTGGCGTTGAAACGAAGACGGGCCACGGCGGACCCTGATTGGGCAAGTTGCTTGAGCAGCGGCGACGTGATGGCGTCGTAGGCGACGGCCTGATCTTTGGCGGCCCGCTGGGCGGCGATGATCACCTCGGGTTTAATCCGATTCAAAATCGGATCGAGCGTCGCAGCCGGGGCATCATCAGCGACTGCGGCGAGTGCGGCCGTGATGTCTGGGGAGAACGCCGTGGCAGGTGCCGGAGCCGGTGCCTCCTCGGTAGTGGGGATTCCTGGTTGCTGAGCGGAAAGAATTTCAAACGTGTCGCGCTGCATCTCGCCGCGCAGGCGCTTGGCTTGGAAAAACGCCCATTGGTCGCCGGCCTTGGATTGGATCTGGGCGGCGTAGGCGCGCTCGTATTGGGCCTTGGTCATCTCGCTGGAGGCGAGGCCGGCCAGCAACGTGGCGACAACCGTCATGACGACCGGCGTGGCACCGAGGAGCTTGCCCCACTTGTTGTCGGGCAGGTCAATTTTGAGGCTGTCGGGGATTTTGGTTTTCATGGTGCGGTGTGGGTGAGTTGGAAAATGTTAACCTTCGAAATGGGGGACGCTGAGGCTGCGGCCGTTGTCCTTGGCTCCTAGTTGCAGAATAAAGGGTGCAGCGACTTTGGCCCATGCTCCGGCTTTCGGATAATTTGACGCGCCGTCGACCCAGCATTGGCGAAGCATATCCGTGTCGATCACTCCGGGGTTGAGCGGCACGGCAGCCATGCCGGCGGGCAGTTCCTCGGCGAGCGCCTTGGTGAGACCTTCGATGGCCCACTTGCTGGCGCAATACGGAGCCACCTCGGGTGACACGCCGCGACCCCAGCCGGAACTGAGGTTGACGATCACGCCCTTTTTAGCGGCGACCATCGCGGGCACGAACTCATGAATGACGTTGGCTACGCCGGTGATGTTGACGTTGACCAGCGTGGAGAACTCCTCGGTGGGGATTTTCCAGAGGGGGGCGGGCGTGTTCATCAGCGAGGCGTTGTTGATGAGCAGGTCGGGCACCTCGCCGAAACCAAGCACCCGCGCGCCCCACATGCCGACCTTGGTGGCGTTGGACACATCGACCACGTCGAAGCTGTGCGGTGCCCCGTATTTCATGCGCAGGTCAAAAATGCCTTCGGAGCCGCGTCCGCAGCCGATGACCGTGTGTCCGAGGTGGATGAACTCTTCGGTGAGTGCGCGGCCGAGACCGCGGGTGACGCCGGTGATGATGATTTTCATGCGTGCCAGCGTTCCGGGGCTTCAGCCGATCTTCAACAACTCGACATCGAATACCAACGTGGCGTTGGGCGGGATGGCACCGGGATAACCGCCCGCACCGTAGGCGAGTTCGGGAGGGAGAGTGAGCTTCACCTTGTCGCCGATTTTCATCGTGGCGACGCCGATGTCCCAGCCGGAAATCACCTGGCCGGCACCGAGCACGAAGGCGAACGGCTCCTTGCGATCCACGGAGCTGTCGAACTTGCCGCCATCGGTGAACCATCCGGTGTAGTGAACGGTGACCAGCTCACCCTTCTTCGGGGTGCGTCCGGTGCCGGCTTTGAGTTGCTCGATCTTGATTTCAGGTTTGGCCATAAAGAAAAGGAAGGGTGTCAGGGATCGGGAGTGGCACGGGCATCTTGCCCGTGGTTTCTGTGGATCACGGAACATGGGCAGGATGCCCATGCCACTTCGTGTTTAGCCTACTTTCACCACGATGGTTTCTTCGCCAAAGGTGACACGGTCGCCGCCCATGACTTTTTTGCGTTTCTGGGTTTCGACGATGCCGTTGAGCAACACTTGGCCTTCGCTGATGAAGGCCTTGGCGGCACCGCCGTTTTCGGCGAGTCCGGCGAATTTGAGGAGCTGGCAGAGCTCAATCGGCTCGGCTCTCACGGTGATGGTGCGGGGCTCGGGTGTGGCGGCGGACATGATGGGAAATGAAGACGTGTTTATTTGGCTGAATCCGCGAGGCGGATACCGTGCTTGGTGATGACGACGCGGCGGTCTTTGAAGAGGGAACCGATGGCTTGCTTGAAGGCTTTTTTGCTCAGACCGAAGGCGGCGCGGATCTCTTCCGGCGTGCTGTCATCGTGGAAAGGCAGGCGTCCGCCAGCCTTGGTGAGCGCGTCAAATACGGTTTCGGTGTTCGGTTCGATGCGGCGGTGACCGGCGCGGTCGAGACTGAGGTCGATTTTGCCGTCAGGGCGCACGGCGCGCACGAAGCCATCCACGCGCAGTCCGGTGCCGATGGGCGAGCCGAGGTCGCTGTGATAAAGCAGGCCAAGGTGGGCGTTTTCCACGATGGCGTTGTAGCCAAGCGGGGATTCTCCGGTGACGAGCAGGTTGACCTCCTGACCCTCGGTGTAAGCGGGCGGGGTGGTGCTCAGGTGGCGTTTCAGACGCATGCTGGCCACGATGCGATCGGTCTTGGTGTCGAGCATGACATAGACGATCAGCCAGTCGCCGCGCTGGATTCCTTCCTGTTTGATCTCACGGATGGGGAGCAGGAGGTCCTTGGACAGTCCCCAGTCGAGAAATACACCCAGTCCCTGCGCTACACTGACGACGCGGAGGTAGGCGAATTCGCCGACTTGTGCGTGCGGGGTTTCGGATGTGGTGACGAGACGGTCCTCGGAATCACGATAGAGAAACACGTCGAGTGTGTCGCCGACCTTGGCTCCGTCCGGGATGAGCGCGCCGGGTAGCAGCAACTCGCCCAGCGGACCGCCGTCGAGGTAGAAGCCGGGAGGGGCTGACTTGAGGACGGTGAGTTGGTTGCGTTTGCCGATAATGGCCATGTGACTGCGGAGAGTGACGGTGCGGCGGTTTCACGCAACGAGGATTGCAGCGCGGACGATTTCTGTCGTGGCTGGACGTCCGTATGAAAACCACCGTTAGCCTTGTCGTTGTCCTGCTGGCCTGCGCTCTGTTCGCTGGGTGCGCATCAACGCAAACCCATGTCTCTGAAAAGGGCCGCAGCCTGAAGGACGTGAAGCGTTTTTTTGTGCTGCGCAACCTGAAGGACAACCACGGCATCGACGGGCGCATCGTCAACGCCCTCAAAGCGCGCGGGTTCGAGGCCGAGAGCGGACCGATCACATTGCTGACCGAATCGGCGCAGGCCGTGGTTGTTTACGAGGATCGTTGGGCGTGGGATTTTACCAACCACATGGTTTACCTGAAGCTCGGGGCGCGTGACCCGCAGTCCGTGTTTCCTTACGTGACGGCGTCCTATCTGAAACAGGTCGCCTTCAGCACCGATGTGGATGCGGTGGTGGGCGAGATCGTAGGGGATCTGCTCGCGGCCCGGCACTAGGAACACGGTCACACTTGCGCCCGTTCCGGCAAAACCACTAGTTTCGCGTCCATGTCACCCCTCTGGATCGCCAATGCCGACCCTGCGACCGCCTGGGCTCACCAGACGTGGAGCGACCTGGCGGCCCGGGTGGACAAGTCGCGGGTGCTGGTGGTCCTGCCGGTGCATGGCTTCGCCGACCACGGCTTCGGTCTGCCGCTGGATGTCGAGGAAACCGTGGGTTCCGCCCTGTTACGGTCCGCGCTTACGGCGGCTGCGTTAAAACCGTATGTGTTGGTTTTGCCACCGTTGCGTTTTGGGGCGGCTCCCTATGCGCACACCCGTTTCGGAATCGATGCCGAGACCGCGCTGGAAACGCTCAACGAGATCGTCGCGAGCGTGAAGGCCTCGGGATTCACCCGGGTGTTGTTTTTCAACACGAGTCCGTGGAATACCGAACTGGTGGCCACGGCTGCGCTTGATGCGCGCACTTCTCTGGATCTATCCACCTACGTCATCGGTGCGGCGGGGTTGGGACTCGGTTTTCATCCCGCCGATGTGAATCGTGTGCGCACCCAGGCGGTTGCCTGTGGCCTGCTTGGACGAACTCCTGCAGAGTCGGCCGCCCCGGGGGTGGTTTGCGATACCGATTTTCGACCGGGGTTTTATGCGCAGCCTGCTCCGGTCACTCCCGACGTTTCACTGAGTGCGGCCGGCTTGTTTGCGGCGGGTGCATCAAAACTGGCCGATCTGCTCGGTGAAATTGTCGCTCACAAATCCGGGTTATCCGCCGCGTCCACTCCGGTGGAACCTTCGCTGTTTTCGTTGCCGACCATCGACCGTTCGAGGGAACTCGCCGCGCTGACGGCAGCCGAACTGGCGGCGATTCCCGACAAGGAGCAGGCGCTCGTCATCATTCCCACGGGGGCGATTGAGCAGCATGGTCATCACCTGCCGTTGGGAACGGATGCGATACTCGGCCGGCTTTGGCTCGCGCATACACTGCCCCGACTCGCGGTGGATGCGCCGGTGTTTGTCGCGCCACCGATCACCTACGGCAAAAGCAACGAACACCTCGGCTTCGCGGGCACCCTCACGATTTCCGCGCGAACGCTGCGGCGGCAGTTACTCGCGTTGGCTGCGGATTTGAAGTCGCTGGGTTTCCGGCAACTGGCCATTCTCAACACGCACGGCGGCAACAGCGCCACGGTGGTTGCCACACTTCGGGAGATTCAGGCCATGCTCGGACTGCGTGCGGGCATGTTCAGCGGTCATTATCGTCCGGTGCAGACACCGCAGGAGTCCGCGTTTGGGTTTCATGCCGGTGAGTGGGAAACTTCGCTCATGCTGGCCGGTGCGCCCGAGTTGGTTCACATGGATCGTGCGGTGTGCGAATACCCCGCGCATCTCGACGTGCCCGGCGGGTTGCGACCCGAGGGCGGGGCGGCGGTGTTTGCCTGGAAGACGTCGGATATCTCGCAAAGCGGAGTGATGGGCGATGCCACGATTGCGACTGCAGAAAAGGGAGTGCGTTGGCTTGACGAAGCGTCCGCCGCCCTGGCCCGGAAAATCGAAAGCCTTTTGGCCCCCGAGGAAAACACGGCTTAGCGCCAGAGGGCGTCGGCTTGAAAGGTTTTTGGCTTTTCCAGAAGCGGCCATACCTCGGGAATGGTGTTGGCGACCGCAAGGAGTTCGGCGAGGCCCGGTGACTTGAATTTTTCGGAGACCATGCGCTCGAAAAAACGCATGAGGTCGTCGTAGAAACCATCTTGGTTGAGTAGCACGAGCGGCTTTTGAGTCAGGTTGAGGTAACGCTCGCTCATGATCTCGGTCATTTCTTCGAGGGTGCCGATACCGCCGGGCAACGTCAGAAACGCATCCGCGCGTTCGGCCATGATGCGTTTTCTTTCACGCATCGTCGGAACGACCACGAGTTCGGTTGCCTCGACGTAAGCGAGCTCGCGCACCTGCATGAAATCAGGGATCACACCGACCACGATGCCGCCGGCTTCCTTCACGCTGCGTGCGACCGAGCCCATAAGGCCGATGTTGCCGCCTCCGTAAACAAGACCCCAGCCGCGGGCGGCCATTTCGCGGCCGAGGCGCTCGCCTTCCGCGTAATACTTGGGATCGAGCTTGGTGCTGGAGGAGCAGTAAACACAAAGAAGCTTGAACATGGAGAAACTTGAAACCGCTAATGCACGCTAATCGACGCTAATTTCGGAGTGATCTCTTTCTGGAATAGGATTCAGTAGGCTGATTCAGCGGTGAACACTTCTCGACGTTACCTCGGCCGACTGGCCCCTTCGCCCACAGGCTACCTGCACTTGGGGCACGCCCGCACGTTCTGGGTCGCGCAGCAACGTGCACGTGCCGCCGGGGGACGAATGCTGCTGCGTAATGACGATTTGGATGCGGTCCGCTTCCGTCTCGATTTTGTCGAGGCGATGATCGAGGACATGCGTTGGCTCGGACTGGAGTGGGATGAACCGGTTATTGCACAGAGTTCCCGGTTGTTCCGCTATCGCGCCGCACTGTCGCAGCTGCATGCGGCGGGGCTTATTTTCCCGTGTCATCACTCGCGTCGCGAATTGGCCGAGGCTTCGGTTTCAGCACCACACGAAGGCGCACATCATGACGAACCGATTTACCCGCCTGCGTTTCGGCCGGGTGCTGGTGTTGCGCTTCCGCCGCTCGACGAGGTGGGATTGACGACCAACTGGCGTTTTCGTGTGCCCGATGGTGAGGTGCTTTCGTTTGAGGACGGACGGTTTGGTCATCAGTCCGCAGTTGTCGGAAAAGATTTTGGAGACTTTCTCGTATGGCGCAAAGAGGGCGGCCCCAGTTATCAACTCGCCTGCGCCGTGGACGATGCCGAACTCGGAATCACCGAGGTGGTGCGAGGTGCCGATCTGATCAAATCCACGTTCCGCCAGATCCTGCTCATTCGGGCTCTTGGGCATGCGTTGCCGGCTTATTATCACTGTCCGCTCATGGTGGACGAGAGGGGCGAGCGGCTGGCCAAACGGCACGATGCGCTGGCCTTGCGCACATTGCGTGCGGCCGGGGAGACTGCGGAAGCCGTGTTGGGACGGTTTTGAGTCAGCGCGTGTCAGTCCTTGGGCGAATCAGTGCAGGGTTGGATTGCGCCAAGCAGCGGGCAGCAGCGATGCGGGACCGTGGTTGCACAGTTGGTAATAGCACCAGAAAACGCCCGCCCCGAGAACCAGGAGGAAGATGGTTTCTCCCAGGCGCCCGCCACTGCGACGACTGCCACGATGCAGGGTGCCGACGGCGACCACGATGGCCGGAGCCACCACGAAGGCGACAAACGAGCATCCGCAAACCACCATGAAAATCACCGCCAGCGTGCGCAGGATGGGCTCGTCGATGAGTTCGGCTTTGTAGCCGACCAGACTGTTCACGAGGTTGAGCAGCAGCAGACAGCAGGGGAGCACATAATAGTTTTTCAGGACGGCCGTCGTCTTGCTCATGATGATACTGATGCGATCCGTGCTTGCGCGGTTCGACCAAGGAGCGCTTTTGCAGTGGGTGATCTTATGCTCCTGCCGGTTTGTTGAACGGAGCCGCCGAGGCGTTGGACGAGGGCATGACGCCGTAGGCATGCATTTCTTTTAGAATGCCGCCGATGTAGGGGATGAGTTGTTTTTTGCGGCTCACGATTCCCGGCATTTCAAAAATCTCGTCCTTCTGAACCGTGGGGTAGCTGATGCGATTGATGAACTCGGCCTCGCCTTTCACGAGCAGGAGGGAGTTCTGCGTATTGATGTCGGTGACCAATACGCACGCAAACAACAGCGATTCCTCTTCGCGGAGTTTTTGGAGGGCATTGGTCAGCTCGCGCGCGTGCTGCCAGAAGTTGGCGAAGCCGAGCTCTTCGATCTGCGAAACGGCGAAACGGGTGCCGTCGTCCTCGTAGATCTTGAAGTCCGAGCGTATGACCTTGTCCGGAGGATTGGCGAGAATGACGGAGCCGGAACTGAAAATTTCGTTGGCAAGTTCGCGGGAGTTGACCGAGGCGATTTTGGACAGCCAAGCCAGGATCAGGCCGTCTTTTTCGGTGGTGGTCGGACTGTTGAGGTGCAGCGTATCGGAGATGATGCCGCTCATCATGATGCCGGCGATGTCGGGAGAGGGGACGAGACCTTCGCGACGGAAGAGGTCGGCGATGATCGTGCAGGTGGACCCCACGGGTTCGTTGATGAAGAGGATGGGCTGCTGGGTATTCAGCGAACCGAGACGATGGTGGTCGATGATTTCGGCGATGGTGACTTGGTCGGCACCGCTTACGGCCTGACTCATTTCGTTGTGATCGACGAGCACAAGGCGTGTTTTCACGGGCTTGAGCACGTCGGTCTTGGTGAGGATGCCCTCCAGCTTGCCTTCGTCGTCCACCACCATGTAGGCGACGACCGTGGAGGTAGCCAGTTTCTTGCGCAGATCGCCAAGGCGGAGGTCGGCGCTCAGGGATGAGAACTTGCGGTCGACGAGGCGGTCAAGCGTGGTTGCGCTGCGGATAACCCAAGCGGTCGTGGCGGAATCGTAGGGACTGACGATGAGCGATACGCCGGAACGTTCGGCGGCTTTCACGATTTCGTCTTCGACCGGCAGGTTTCCGGTCACGACGAGGGCGCGCACGCCGAGTTCGATGGAGCGATACTGGATGTCGCGGCGATCACCGACAATGATGATGGTTTTCTCCATCGGGACGCCTTCGCCGGCGGATACTTTGCCGAAGGATTTAACATCCATGGCACCGACTCGCACGAACAGTTCCTCGGCGTGGTTCTCCCGTTCTACGTGCACGAGACGGGCTTTGAGGGCGCGGGAGATGTGGGCGAGGGTGGTAAACACCTTGCGCATCTCGCGGGGTTCCCGCATGTGGGGAACGAAAAAGCTGCCCAGTTGGAAAATGGAAACGGAGCCGATGACACGGTGGTCGTCCATGACGACGGGCAGAATGCGGACGTCGTGCTGGTCGATGAGTTCAAGGGCTTCGGCACAGGTGGCCGATTGGCAGATGGAGACGACGTTGCGCACCATGACATCGCGGACGCGCGGAGTGACGTCGCTCAGGTAGACGGGGAGAGGCTGATGAAAACGGGTGAGGATCGTATCGATGCGTGCGTTGGAATTGCCGCAGCGGGCGGGGGCGTAGCCGAGTTCACCTTTGGCTTCCTTGAGCGCGGCATAAGCTATGGCCGAACAGATGGCATCGGCGTCGGGGTTTTTGTGGCCGATGATGTAGGTGGGGGAGGAGGTAGGAGCGATGCTCATCGATTATGTGGTGTGAATAGAGGGAATACTACCGGGTGCTTCGAGTTCGAAATGGATGCGAAGGGATGGGCGCGTATATCCATACGCAAAACAGCCCGACCATATGGTCGGGCTGTTTTGCAGGTAATATTGAGTGCAGAAATCAGGAGTTAGGCCCAGATGGAGCGGTGCTGGAGAACGCCTTGACGTTATCCTCTTCGAGGAACTGAACCGTAGCCGATTTGTTAGCTTTAACCGTCTTGGTAAGGACGTTGGTCTGAACCCCAGTGGAACCGATGAGTTCACCGGCTGAGGCTGTGCCGAGGTTTTTGTAGAATGCCACGTTACCTCCGACAAATACGATATGGCCGCCGTCATCCTTATAGGTGCCGGTTGTCGCACTCCAGAGTCCGGTGTCCCCGGCTGCAACGATACCGCGGGTGAATGCAACAGGGGTGGTTGCAGGGCTGTTCGTGCTTAGACCTACAACGTATCCAAATGCCAGATTGGCTGCGGTGAACAATGGATCGATTGTTTTAGTGCTGGTAAGTATGTTGCCGACGTTGGCATTGTCTCCTTCGTAGGCCGTGGTATCGTCCGCTTTGGAAACCCACATTTTGCCCGATTCCAATCCACCACCAACCGAGAGGGCTGCGGCTACGGTTTTGAGCGTGGTAACTTCGGTTCCTGCGGAACTGTTTGAGAACGTGGTTGTGTCGATCCTGAGGGCTGGAAGCTGGTCTTTACTCGATTGGGCAAAGATTAGCGAGGCTTGACCAATTTGGCGGAGATTCGAGGCGTCAGCGGTGCGCTTGGCGGTCTGTTGGACCTTGCCGACGGTGGGAATGATGATGGCGGCAAGAATACCGATGATCGCGATGACGGTCAAAAGCTCGATCAGGGTGAAACCTGCGTTGGAACGACGGATGGTTTTAGTCATGGGGGAAGGGATTGGAGGGTAGTGCTGAGGGTATGACAAACAGTTGCCCCCAGTGTCTCGCAAACTCAAGAAGAAAGTCCCCCCGAAGCTGGACAAAATCCATCGCAGCTTCCTACGCTGGCGCAGAATGAAAATTTACCTCGACGGGAAATTTGTGGACGAGTCCGAAGCCAAGATCTCCGTGTTCGATCACGGTCTGCTTTATGGTGATGGGGTGTTCGAGGGGATCCGTTTATACCAAGGTAACGTTTTCCGTCTTGATGAGCATCTTGAGCGACTTGAGTATTCCGCCAAAGCCTTGCTTTTGAAGATGCCGTGGACGCGTAAGGAAATATCTGACGCCACGCTAGAGACTTGTCGTCAGAATGGTCTGAGCGACGGCTATATCCGTCTCGTGGTGACCCGAGGGGTGGGCGATCTGGGGTTGTCGCCATGGCTGTGTCCGACGCCATCGATTTTCATTATAGCGAGCAAGATCGCATTGTATCCCGCCGAACATTACACGACGGGTTTGTCTATTGTTACGGTTCCCACCCGGCGCATCAATTCAGCTGCGCTGCCTCCCGCCGTCAAATCCCTCAATTATCTCAACAACATACTCGCCAAGATCGAGGCCCGTCAGGCTGGCGCTTTGGAGGCGATCATGTTGAACGATCAGGGTTACGTGGCCGAGTGCACTGGTGATAATATTTTTACCGTCCATAAAGGCGTGATTTTCACTCCGGCCGCCTCGCAAGGTGCGCTGAAGGGCATTACCCGGTCGGCCATTATGGCAATCGCCGAGGAGTTGGAAATTCCCCTCAAGGAGGTCGATCTTACGCGTTACGACGTATGGAATGCCGATGAATGTTTCCTGACTGGAACCGCCGCCGAGGTCATCCCGGTGGTCAAGTTGGACGGTCGTGAAATCGGTAATGGCAAGCCAGGGGCGATCACACAGCGGGTTTTGGAGGCGTTTCGCCGCCGCGTCTTGAGCGAGGGCACTCGTCTTTGACGGTGCTGTATCGGCCTCTTATCCGGATTCGGTCAGCGGGCGGGTGGGACATTATGCCCACTTGTCAGGCTGATTGGTGCCGTGCCGTCCCGTGCATCCGGACGGTGATTTGGTGCGTTACATGGGTGATGCCTTGCCTTGTCACCCGCCCGCCGGTTGGCATGATCGGTGCAAAGAGAATGAATCGACCCGCACCACGCCTTCAAAAATTCTCGCGAGTGCAGTCGAAGTTTCCGTCTGACGTGATAACCTACTCCTATGGCCAGCCCACTTAAGTGCGATCTTTGCGCTAATCCCGCCACCGTGCACCTCACGCAAATTGTGAATAACAAGGTGCATAAGGTAGACCTGTGCGAATCGTGCGCCCAAGCCAAGGGTGTGACTGACCCCAGCGGGTTTTCGCTGGCCGACCTGCTGCTGAAGGCGTCCCTCAATCCCGAGGCACCCACCGCTTCGGTTCGGTGCGAGCAGTGCGGGTTCACCCAGAACGATTTCAAGAAGCACGGTCGCTTTGGATGCCCCCAGTGCTACGAGACTTTTTCCACGTTGGTCGATCCGATGCTGGATAACATGCACAAGGGCACGGCCCACACCGGCAAGGTGCCGGAGAAATCACTTGAACGTAAATCCATTCAGGACCGCCTCGGCGAACTCGAGTCCAATCTCGAGGACGCGGTGAAAACCGAACGTTACGAAGAAGCCGCCCGTTACCGCGATGAAATCAACCAGCTCAAACAAGCCGTCGAGCAACCGAAGCGTGCGCACTAAGCCGATGACCATCGCGTCACTCCTTTCCTCGCCTTCCGAACTCACCGACACCGCGAGCAGCAAATGCGCGATCGTGCTGATGACGCGTATTCGTCTCGCGCGGAATCTGGCCGGATGTTCCTTTCCGGGCTGGGCCCGTGAGGAGCAACGCTCCGAGGTGTTGGCGGCTTGCCGCGAGGCGCTGCTTGCGTCCGCTCCCATGAAACGCAGCGCCCATGCTGCGGTTGGCGAGCTCACCGATCTCGAAAAACAGATGTTGGTCGAGCGTCACCTGATTTCCCGCGAACTGAGTGGTTCGGCCGCCGGCTCCGGCGTGGTCATCAACAAAGATCAAACCGTGTCCGTGATGATTAATGAGGAGGATCACCTGCGCATTCAGGTGCTTCGCGCCGGCTTTCAATTAAAGAAGGCGTGGAGCGTCATCAACGCACTCGATACCGAATTGGAGAACCGTCTCGATTATGCCTTTTCCAAACGACTCGGCTACCTGACGGCTTGCCCGACCAACTTGGGCACAGGCATGCGAGCTTCGGCCATGATGCATCTGCCCGCCTTGGTGATCGCAGGGCAGATGGAAAAAGTCGTTCGCGCGGTCAACCAACTCGGCATGGTCGTGCGCGGCCTGTTCGGCGAAGGCTCGGATGCGAGTGGCAGTATTTTTCAGATTTCCAACCAGACCACGCTTGGCGAATCCGAGGAGGCCATCATCAAGCGACTCGGCAGTGTGCTTGAATCCATCATCGAGCACGAACTCAACGCCCGCGCCAAATTGCTGGAAACCGATGCCACCAAGCTTTTCGACAAAATTGGGCGGGCCTACGGCATCCTGCAGAACTGTCACCAGCTTACCTCGACCGAGGCGATGAACCTGCTGTCCCTCTTGCGTTTAGGTATTGATTTAAGCGTTTTCCCCGAAGAGAGCAGGGCGGTGATCGACCGTCTCTTTATCGAGTCGCAGCCGGGCCATATTCAGAGCACTGCCCAACACGATTTGGAGTCGAATCAACGCGATATTCTCCGCGCTGGCCGCCTGCGCACGGAGTTTGCTATGTTTGCCAAACCGAATTTCACGATCAACGGTCAGAACTAACCCATATATTACCCACGCCCTATGGAACCGATGAACAACTTTACGCCGCGCGCCCAGCAAGTGCTGGCCCTGGCTCGCAAGGAAGCCGACCGCTTTCACCACAACTACGTCGGCACCGAGCACATTCTCCTGGGCTTGATCAAGCTTGGCCAAGGCGTGGCCGTGAGCGTCCTCCAGAAGATGGGCCTCGACCTTGAGACCGTGCGCAACGCCGTCGAAAAACAGGTCGGCACCGGTCAGGAAACCAAGACGCAGGGCAGCATCCCTTACACCCCGCGTGTGAAGAAGGTCCTCGCGCTCGCCGGCAAGGAAGCCAAGGCGCTCAATCACTCTTACGTCGGCACCGAGCACATCCTCCTCGGCCTTCTCCGCGAAGGCGAGGGCGTGGCCGCCCGCGTGCTCAAGTCACTCGACATCGACATCGAACGCACCCGCAACGAAATCCTCCGCGAACTCGATCCGCAGTTCTCCGGAGGCGAGGGCGGCGCCGGTGGTGGTGAAGAAGCTTCCGCAGGCAATCCGGCGCGCAGTGGCGGTGCCACCAGCGGTGACGACGGCAACAAGAAGGAAGTGAAGACTCCCGCCTTGAAGGCCTTTGGTCGCGACCTCACCGAACTCGCCCGCAAGGGTGAACTCGACCCGGTCGTCGGTCGCAAAAACGAGATCCGTCGCGTCATCCAGATCCTCTGCCGCCGCACCAAGAACAATCCCGTGCTCATCGGCGAGGCCGGCGTCGGCAAGACCGCCATCGCCGAAGGTCTCGCGCAGGAGATCGCCAGCGGCATTGTGCCCGAGATTCTCTTGGACAAGAAGGTCATCACCCTCGACCTCGCCCTCATGGTTGCCGGCACCAAATACCGCGGCCAATTCGAAGAGCGCATCAAGGCTGTGATGGACGAAATCAAGCGCGCCAAGAACGTGATCATCTTCATCGACGAGATGCACACCATCGTCGGCGCCGGTGCCGCCGAAGGCGCGATGGACGCTTCCAATATCTTCAAGCCCGCCCTCTCGCGCGGCGAACTCCAGTGCATCGGTGCGACCACCCTCAACGAATACCGCAAGTATATCGAAAAGGACTCCGCCTTGGATCGCCGCTTCCAGTCCGTGAAGGTCGAGCCGCCGTCCGTCGAGGACACGATCACCATCCTGAAGGGCATCCGCTCCAAGTATGAGGATCACCACAAGGCCATCTTCACCGACAAGTCGCTCGAAATCGCGACCAAGCTGTCCGACCGTTATATCACCGGACGTTTCCTGCCGGACAAAGCCATCGATGTGATGGACGAGGCCGGTTCGCGCGCCCGTATCTCATCTCTCAGCCGTCCCACCGACATCGAGGACCTCTCCAAGGAAATCGAACAGGTTTGCGCGCAGAAGGAAGAGGCCATCGCGAAGCAGCACTTCGAGGAGGCAGCCAAATACCGCGACACCGAAAAGCAGCTCCGCACCAAGCAGGAGCAAGCCACCGAGGCCTGGAAAAAGGCCCGCGAGGAACACCGTATCACCATTGACGAAGACCTCATGATGCAGGTCGTCGCCGACTGGACCGGCATCCCGCTTTCCCGCATGGAAAAGAAGGAGAGCGACAAGCTCCTCGGTCTCGAAAGAGAAATCCAGCGCACCGTCATCGGCCAGGAACTCGCCGCGAGCGCCATTGCGCGCGCGCTGCGCCGCTCCCGCGCCGACCTGAAGGATCCCCGCCGTCCGATCGGCTCGTTCCTCTTCGTCGGTCCCACCGGCGTCGGCAAGACAGAGACCGCCAAGCAGCTTGCCGTGCAGATGTTCGGCAACCAGGAAGCGCTCATCCAGATCGACATGAGCGAATACATGGAAAAATTCGCCGTCTCGCGCATGGTCGGTTCGCCTCCCGGCTACGTCGGTTACGACGAGGGCGGCCAGCTCACCGAAGCCGTGCGCCGCAAACCTTACGCAGTGATCCTTTTCGACGAAATCGAGAAGGCCCATCCGGATGTGTTGCAGATTCTCCTGCAGATCCTCGAAGACGGTCGCCTGACCGATTCACTGGGTCGCGTGGTCGATTTCCGAAACACGATCATCATCATGACCTCGAACGTTGGTGCGCAGCTTCTGATGCGCCAGACCTCGATGGGCTTTGCCGCTGCCGCGACGAGCTTCAGCGACAACGAGAAAATGCGCGAAAAGGTGCTCGAAGAGGCCAAGCGTATCTTCAAACCCGAGTTCCTGAACCGCATCTCCGACATCGTGTTCTTCCGCCCGCTGGAGAAGACCGATCTCGTCAAGATCGTGGAGCTCGAAGTCGTGAAGTTCGCCAAGCGTCTCACCGAGCGCAAAATCGAACTCGAGTTCACCGAGGAGGCCAAGCTGCTCCTTATCGACAAGGGCTACGACGAGAAATACGGCGCACGTCCGCTGCGCCGGGCCGTTGAACACTTCCTCGAAGATCCGCTCGCTGAGGCCATCCTCCGCGGGGACGTGAAGGACGGCGAGACCATCTTGGTCACGCGCAATGGCGAGGTGCTTGAGTTCAAACAAAAGAGCCCGATCCAGCCGTCGCCCGATACTAACGTGGCTTCCTGATGATTCGATAGAACCGCTTAACCGCCCCGCAGTCGTTTACCGGCTGCGGGGCTTTTTTTGTCTCGTGACCAACGGGGCAGTGTCCACACGTTTTAGTGATGACTCGTATCCGCCTGCTTCGGTTTGCTGCCTTTGGAGTGATCTTTTGCGCAGTGCAGCTCAGGGCGGAAATCACGACGCTGCTGCCGGATGATTGGTTCACTCGCCCTCCCACTGCGGAGCGAATAAAAGTCGTGCAAGCTGCGGCGGGCACCGAGGGGTGGAAACCTTTGACGGTGCGTTTATACGCCGGCTCTCTCCATGCGTATGAACTACATCAGGAAGACGCGGCATCCGCGTGGTATCTGATGGCGCGTTGGTGCGATGTGCTTGGCAAGTCACAGTTGGAATCGGGGCGCCAGTGGTTGAAAACTCTCTCCAACGCCGGGGGGCTTCATGCGAATATAGACCAAGGGAAAATAGCCGGCCTTCCGGATGAACCTATCGCACGACTGCTCTCACCGGAGACGGGTTTATGGCTGCTCGGAGACCGTGCGTTTTCCGAATCGTTCTTCGATTTGGTTACGCCTTACGATTACATGCCGCGGGTGATCGAAATCCTGCAGACACTACGCACTGCGGACACACACCGGTTCGACACCTACGAGCAACTGGCCCTGGCCATCGCTTTGGTTTATGATATGCCGCCTCCCCTGCAGTGGCCTCATTGGCAGGTGTCGGTCGAGGTGCTGCCACGCCGGCTGCCGTTGCCCTTGGATGCATTCAAGTTTTTGACCGACTCGGATCAGCGGGGGGCGACTTTGATCAAGCTCGCAACCGTCTCCGCTGCAGAGATGAAATTCGGGGTGGATTTTGCGGCGACCTATCCCGAACTCCTGTGGGCACAACGTTCGGTGAAGTATTCGCTGACGGATCTGGTGAAGAGTTACGGTGCCGTGCGTTATCGGACGGATCGCATCGAGTCGCAGCAATACATCTGGCCGGAATCTCGTTACGACCTTCCTACGATTTATGCAGAGGGTGGAATATGCGTGGATCAGGCTTATTTTGCCACACAGGCAGGCAAGGCGAGGGGAGTGCCCACGTTGCTTTTTTCGGGCTCAGGGTTGGACGGACGTCATGCATGGTTTGGCTATCTCGGGCCGGGTCAGAAATGGGTGCTTGATGGCGGACGCTACGCCGAGCAACGCTTCGTGACCGGCGTGGCCTACGACCCGCAGACTTGGTTTCTTTTGTCGGACCACGAATTGAGCTTTTTGAACGAAGGGTTCCGTCGGCTGCCGCCTTACCGGCAGTCGCGACAGCATCAGGTATTCGCGGAACTTTATTTGCGTCTCGGTCAAAAACCGCAGGCGGCCGTGGCCGCACGCAAGGCGGTCAATTACGAGCGTCGTAATTTCGAAGCATGGGTGGCGTTGCTGGCCGCCAACGAAGATGCTCCGGCGAAAACGCGTGAAACGCTCCTGCGCGAAGCGGGGCTGGCGATGCAGCGATATCCTGATTTGAACAGGTTGTTCGTGAAGGAGCTTGCCGATAGTTTGCGCGCCCGTGGCGAGGTGAGTGCGGCGGAGTTTGAAGAACGTTCGCTGGTGCGTCGCGGGCAGATCGGCGGACGCAGTGATCTGGGTGTTGATCAAGCGGTCAGCTTGATGACCGGGGTGGCTCTGGCATCCCAGGTCGGGGTATATCGGAAAGTGCTGCAGCAATACGGGCGTGGTGCCGGCATCGATTTCTATGACCGGGTCACAAAACCACTGGTCACCCAGATGATTCGTGAGAACCGAAAAGGTGAGGCGTTTCAGGTGATCGCACAGACCCGTGAGGCGCTTAACCCCGAGGCTGACAGTCAACTGGATCGTGAGTTGGCTGCCCTGACTGCCGCTGCGAAATAATCAGTCGCTCTCGTCGGTTCCGCCAACGGCGACCGACAGAAACGCCTCAAGTGCCGGATCGAGCGGTAAAGACGCCTTCCATCCGAGCACCAACCGGCTTTCCGGGCCCGGACCCTCCAACGGCCGAAAGACCACCTCGGGCGGCAGTTGTTGAGCTTCCGACGGGCACATGAAAGTCGCTCCGATGCCCGCGCGAACGAATCCGATGCCGTTGGCGCGCGGCCATACTTCCTCGGCGATATGCGGCGTCACGCCCGCGCGGGTAAACGCCGCCAGAATACGATCATAGAAACCGGGATTGTATGCGCGCGGAAACAGCACGAATGGAGTGACCGCCAGATCGCGGAGGTGCAGTGAGGGCAGGGAAGCCAGTGCGTGATCCGCCGGCAGCAGCACACCGTTTTTTTCGCGAAGCAGAAGTTTGGTTTTCAGTCCGGTCGTGGGCGTCGTCTCGGGGTGAAAAAAACCGCAGGCCAGATCGCCGGCCAGCAACGCCGTCAACTGGGCCGACGTGGGCGATTCGTTTAGTTCGAGACGAATGCCGGGGAATTTTTTGTGAAACTCGCGTAGGATTGCCGGCAAGACCGTGGCCATGGCCAAACCAGTGAATCCTGCCTTGATGTGTCCGCTGCCACCCTCGGCAAGCGTTTGTAAGTCAGCCGGCACTTTGGAGAGTGCGCGCAATACCGGTTCCACCCGTTCGGCTAAGGCCTTGCCGGCCGGGGTCAGTTCAACCCGTCGCCGAGAACGAATAAATAATGGTGTTCCCACCGCAGATTCAAGTTGTGCAATCTGCCTGCTTAGAGCGGGTTGAGCGATTGATAAGGTTTCAGCCGCCTTGCGGAAATGGAGCTGGCGGGCCACTTCACGAAAGTAGACGAGGTGGCGCAGTTCAAAATTAAATTGATACTCACGAGGCATCACAGATGACTGAACAAGTATTTCCCAGGTATGCAAGATTCTGGTAATCTCATGCCCTTGTCTGCGACCACAGGAGCCTGCTCCTGACAACCTCGACCACCCTGAATCATGGCAAAATCACTCTTCCAAAAAGTCTGGGACGCTCACTCCGTCCGCAAGCTGGCCAATGGCCAGACGCAGCTGCTCATCGGCACGCACCTCATCCATGAGGTCACTTCGCCCCAAGCCTTCGGCATGTTGCGCGATCTCGGCCTGAAGGTCGCGTTCCCGCACCGCACCTTCGCGACCGTCGACCACATCATCCCGACTAACGAACTGGTTGAGCCCTACGCCGATCCCTTGGCCCAGGCCATGATGGATGAGATCCGCAAAAACTGCGCCGAATACGGTGTCACCTTCTTCGACCGCGCCAGCGGCAAGCAAGGGGTCGTGCACATCGTCGGTCCTGAGCAGGGCATCACCCAGCCCGGCACCACCATTGCGTGCGGTGACTCACACACGTCCACGCACGGTGCGTTCGGCGCGATCGCCTTTGGTATCGGCACGAGCCAAGTGCGTGACGTGCTCGCCACCCAGACGATGGCCCTTGGAGCGCTCAAGGTCCGCCGCATCGAGGTGAACGGCAAGCTGCGCCCCGGCGTTTACGCCAAGGACGTCATCCTCCACATCATCCGTCTCACCGGCGTGAACGGCGGCACTGGCTTCGCCTACGAGTATGCCGGCAGCACCTTCGATGGCTTCACCATGGAAGAGCGCATGACCGTGTGTAACATGTCCATCGAGGGCGGCGCCCGCGTTGGCTACGTTAACCCCGACGCGACCACCTTTGAATACCTCAAGGGCCGTCCCTATTCGCCGAAAGGCGCGGAGTGGGATGCCGCTGTTGAGCGTTGGAAGTCCTTCGCTTCCGACGCAGGCGCGACCTACGACGACGTCATGAAGATCGACGCCGCCGACATCGCTCCCTCCGTCACCTGGGGCATCAATCCCGGCCAGGGCATCTCGATCACCGAGAACATCCCCAGCCCGGAGACCGCCACCTCGGCCGACGAAAAGGCCGGCATCATCGAGGCGCTTGAATACATGAAGCTCCCCGCCGGCAAGCCGATCAAGGGCACCAAGATCAACGTCGCATTCCTTGGTTCCTGCACCAACGGACGCCTCTCCGACTTCCAGGAGGTCGCCAAATACATCAAGGGCCGCAAGGTTGCCCCCGGCATCAAAGCCATCGCCGTTCCCGGTTCGCAGATCGTCGCCCTCCAGTGCGAGAAACTCGGTCTGGATAAGATTCTGTCCGACGCCGGCTTCGAATGGCGCGCTGCGGGCTGCTCGATGTGCCTCGCGATGAACCCCGACAAGCTCATCGGCGACCAGCTCTGCGCTTCGTCCTCCAACCGCAACTTTAAGGGACGCCAAGGCTCCACCACGGGTCGCACGATCCTGATGAGCCCCGTCATGGTTGCCGCCGCCGCCGTCGCCGGCGAGGTCGCCGACGCCCGCGAAGTCTTCTCGGTCAACTAATGACCAAAGTAGCGAGTAGTGGGTAGCGAGCATTTGCTGCTTTCACCGCCCGTCTGCTCGCTGCTTTTTCTACTCACTACCCACTACTCGCTACTCACTACTTTTAAACAACATGGCTCTCGCAAAAATCACCTCCGTCACCGGTCGCGCCGTCAACGTTCCCGGCAACGACATCGACACCGACCGCATCATCCCGGCGCGCTTCATGAAGTGCATCACGTTTGATGGTCTCGGCGAATTCCTCTTCTTCGACGTCCGCAAGGACACCATCACGGGTGCGGATACCAACCACCCGCTCAACGATCCGCGCTTCAAGGGTGCGACCATCCTCCTGTCCGGTGCCAACTTCGGCTGCGGTTCCTCCCGTGAACATGCTCCCCAGGCCATCGCCAAGTATGGTTTCAAGGCCATCATCGCGGAAAACTTCGCCGAGATCTTTTTTGGAAACAGCACCACGCTCGGTATGCCTTGCGTGACTGCCGCCCGCGAAGACATCGCCAAGATCGCCGCCGCCATCGAGTCCAACCCGCAGACCGAGGTCACCATTGACCTTGAGAAACTGGAAGTTCGTTTTGCCGGCCAGTCCGTCAAAATCGCTCAGCGTGAAAGCGCTCGCGACGCCCTTGTGAACGGTCGCTGGGACGCCATCGGCGAACTCATCGATGGTTTGCCCGACGTGAAGACGACCGCAGCTAAGTTGCCTTACATGGCCGCCTGACGCGGGATCGCGTCGAGCTTGCTCCCTTCAACCGGTGGGTCTTCGATGGCCCGCCGGTTTTTTTGCGACCTTTGCCTATAGTCGGGGTCACAACCGCATCCAATCTCCATGATTCTCGCTGCAATCGACATCTTCAAGGGCGCCGACATCCTTATCTACCCGCTCGCGGTCTGCTCCATCGCGCTCGTTTTTATCTTGGTCGAGCGCACCTACGCTTTACGGGGTTCGGCGATTCTCCCCGACGACCTCGTGGACGCCGTGGTGGCGGGAAAACCCGTAAATGGCGGGCAACACTCCGTGCTCGCCCGTATCATCGCCTTCTCCGAGCAGCACCCGAACGATCCGGATGCGACCAAGGCCTTCGCCCGCCTTGAGATCGTTCGTATGGAACGCGGCATTCCGTATCTCGACGTGATCTACGCCGGTGCGCCGTTGATCGGCCTTACCGGAACGGTGTGGTCGCTCATCCGTGTTTTTTCGAGTATTTCGGGCGGCAGTGGTCTGCCGGATCCGGTGAAGTTTACCAGCGGCGTTTCTCTGGCGCTGTCTGCCACGGTGCTCGGTTTGCTCATCGCGGTTCCCGCACTCGTGGGGGGCGGTATCATGCAGCGACGAGTGGAGAAATTTGCCGCTCAGCTAGACGTGTTGTTGGAGCGTATTCTGGCCCGCGCCGCCAAAAACTAATACTCCATGAGCGGACTCTACCAACGCCGTCGCAAGCGTCCTGAATTGAATCTCGTGCCGCTCATCGACGTGCTCGTGATGCTCGTTTTTTTTGCGTTTGTGACGATGCAGTTTCGGTCGTCGGCCACGCTCAACATCACGCTGCCCAAGGTCGATACCGCCGGGAAAAACGAGTTCAAAGGATCCGTCACCATCGGCATCGACAAGGAGGGCAGGTTGTCTTTCAACGGCCAGTCGGCGAGCGAGGCGCAGTTGGACGAGCTGCTGCGTCAGGTGCGCGATCTCGACAAAGATACGCCGGTGCTCATCCGTGCCGATGAGACGACTCCGCTGAAGACCCTGACCTTCGTGATGGATTCTTGTCGGAAGACCGGACTCAACCGGTTCAGCCTGCAGAGCCGTTAAGTTTCCGTTTTTCGCTCCAGGCGCGGAAGCCCTCGATGATAATCGGGAGCACCGAGACGACGATGATCGCCATGATCACGAGTCCGAAGTTTTTCTTCACCACGGTCAGGTTGCCGAAGAAGAAGCCGAGGTAGGTGAAGGCATAGATCCACAGGAAGCCGCCGATGATATTAAACGCGAGAAACCGACGGTAGGTCATCGCACCGACGCCAGCCACGAACGGCACGAACGTGCGCACGATGGGCACAAAGCGGGCGAGGATGATGGCGCGACCGCCGTATTTTTCGAAAAAGGCGTGGGCTCGCTCGAGGTGTTTTTTGCGAAGCCAGATGGAGTCTTCGCGTTTGAAGACGGCCGGACCGATTTTGCTGCCGATCCAGTAGTTCAATGAATCGCCCAGCACCGCTGCGACGAAAAGGAGGAATGCCAGTAAATGCACGCTCAGGTGTGACTCGGGTAGGGCGGCGAGCGCTCCGGCGGCAAAGAGCAACGAGTCACCGGGCAGGAGCGGCAGCACCACCAAGCCGGTTTCAGCAAAAATGATCAGGAAGAGCAGTCCGTAGGTCCAGACTCCGTAATCTCGGATGATGTCGGCGAGGTGGACATCGATGTGCAGGACGAAATCGAGGAGCTTCTTGAGCAGGTCAATCATGGGCGAAGCGAACAGGAATGAAAAGAGGCCGGAGCCCGAGCACAAAAAAGCAGGCAGTCTTGCGAACTGCCTGCTTTTTCAAAAAGGGACGGTGAAAATTAGACGTCGGGCTTGGTCTTGCGGAGACCGGAGACGCGCTCGCCTTCTTTCCATTGGCCACGCTTTTTCAGGATGGCAACGCGTTCGAAACGCTTGAGGACGTTGCGCTTAATGACGAGACCATTGGCGCCTTGGAGACTGTTATGCTGTGACATGGTGATTTATAAAAAGAGGATTTCGACTGGTGAAAGGGTTAGGAGTTAGGGCTTGCTTGCGCCCATGACAAGTATTTTTCCGCGACATGTGAGACCTTCACGACAAACCATTCGTGAATTTGGTAGGGATGGCGGGATTGAAGCCAGGTTTCGAGTGGCTTTACCTGTTCTGGTAACACTTTGAAGGTCAGCCGGTATTCCTCGATTTTCGCCTGCATTCCCTCCCAGACGTAGTGGGAGGTGATGGGGCCATCCACTTGCACGCACACGGCAAGGCGGGCGTGGACAGCCGACGCCGCAAGGGTGTCGGCAATGACCTTGGTGGGAACGGTGGTCCATGCTACGAACATGCCAGCCAGCGGAAACAAGGACGCCCGCGAGGGCAAGCCCTGGGTGCTTTCCGGCCCGGTTCGTTGGAATATCACGGGGAAATAAACCCTTGACCGGCCGAAGCGTGAACTGTGCTATCGATCTTTTATCGCCATCGCCCACGCCCGACCATGAGAGACGACTACCTTAAAGAAGCCCATAAAGTTATTCCTGACGCCAACGTGCTCATCAACGTGGTTTCGCGCCGCGTGAAGCAGCTTCGCCGCGGTCAACGCGCCCTTGTCGAGTCCCTTGAAAAGCTTTCCCCCGAGGATATCGCTCTGCGTGAGATCATCGAGGGCAAGATCACTTTCGAGGAAGCCGTCAAGTAACGGCCACTGCGGCGGTATCGTCCGCATTCCCACGGGTCATTCCGTGCCAAGCCCGGAGTCGCCGCGGTGCAGTCGCCGCCCATTGATTCCCGGCTTCGCGCGGAGTGACTTTTTTTATAGCATTTGAGCGGGACCTTCCGTCCCGCATCCCATGTCAGCCCAGAAAAAAGATCCCCATCGTTTCACCGAGATTCGCAACGCCAAGGCACTGCGCGATTTTCACGTGGAGGAGCGGTTCGAGGCGGGACTGGTTTTACATGGCACCGAGGTGAAGGCCATCCGCGCCGGTCGCGCCCAGATTGGCGACGCCTTCGGCAAGTTTGAGAAAGGGGAACTGTGGTTGTTCAACGCGCACATCGAGGAATACGCGTTCGGCAACATCAACAACCACGCCGCGCGTCGTATCCGCAAACTGCTTCTGCACAGTCATCAAGTCCGCAAGATCGCCCAGGCGATGCAGGTTGGCGGTCGCACCTTGGTCCCGTTGCGCATGTATTTCAAAGAGGCGCTGGTGAAGGTCGAGGTTGCCTTGTGCCTCGGCAAACAGCTGCACGATAAACGCCAGGATCTCCGCAAAAAAGCCGAGATGATGGAGGTCAACAAAGTCATGAAACCCGTCCGCCGCGCATGAGCATTCCATCTTCGACCGTGACTGTCCGCGTGCCGGGCAGCACCTCCAATTGCGGTGCGGGCTTCGACACCCTCGGGCTGGCGTTGCGGATCTACAACCGCGTGACGTTGACCCGTGAGGCAGGGACGGAGCCCCAGCCGGTCTCATCGTCCGACGGGCGGGCGCAGGCCATGGTCGAGACGACTGCGGCTGCATTTTTTGCGGCGGCGCGGCTGGCGCCATTCGGGTTTTCGTATCAAATAAGTGGAGACGTCCCGCCCGCTCGCGGGCTTGGCTCCAGCGTCACGGTGATCGGCGGTGTGCTCGGCGGGCTCAATGCGATGTCGGGAACGGGACTTTCCAAGCATCAGCTGGTGTCAATCGCCACCGCTATTGAGGGGCATCCGGACAACGCGGCTGCGGGTATTCTGGGTGGGTTCTGCATTGCGCGCTGCGATGCCTCTAGCGGCGCCTATATCGACACGGTGCGAGTGGAGTTGCCGGCCGAACTCGCGTTCGTCGCGACCTCTCCGGACGTGGAAATGCTGACCAAGGAATCGCGGGGGGTGCTGCCAGCGACGCTTCCCTATTTCGATGCGGTTAAGAGCATCAATAGTGCGGCCTATCTGGTCGCCGCGCTCGTGTCGGGCGAATACGAGCGGCTGCGTCATTCGGTTGCCGATTTTATGCATGAGCCTTACCGCCTGCCGCGGATTCCCGGTGGGCGTGATGCGATTGCGGCAGGGGTTGTGGCCGGAGCCTATACCGGATGGTTGAGTGGCAGCGGTTCGACGGTTTTGTGTGTGGCACCGACGGCGCAGGCTGCAGTGGTGGCAAGCGCCATGCAGGCGGCATTTGCAGGAGCCGGGCTTACGAGCACGGCCCGCGTGCTGACGGCCGACAATACCGGATTAACCGTGGAGTGACGGGGCGTTCGCGCGGAGCGGGGGAGTCTCGCCCTCCGGCCAGTGTTTCTCGATCAACTCGGCCAGTTGTTGCCAGCGAAAGGGTTTGGCCAGCATGGCCTTGAAGTGGAGCACTCGTTCGATTTCGTCGTCGTTCTCAAAGGTATGGCCGGTGATCAAGATACTGACCGGAGCGATACAGCCCTGCTCACCGGCTTGGCGGATCACGTCAAGGCCGTTGATATGCGGCATGTAGTAGTCGGTAACCAAAACGCCGACATTTAGTCCGGGTAGTGCGGCGAGTGCGGTCAGCGGATTTCCGAAGGTAAGGACCGGGCAGGTGAAATGGTCGCGCAGCATTTGCCCAAGCAGATCGGTGAAGGACATTTCGTCATCCACGATCACAATCGCTTTGGGGGCAGTGCAGTCCACTGCGCCGACGATGCGTATCCGCAGGGTTCGCGCAAATGTAAACAGGTTTATCGCAAGGTTGCATCCCGCGACCGGCTCGCGTGAGTTGGGCTGTATTCAGTCATGTTGCACATCGTCCTCTTCCATCCCGAAATCCCCCAGAACACCGGCAACATTGGCCGGATGTGTGCACTTACACAGTCACGATTGCACCTGATCCATCCACTGGGTTTTGAAATCACGGACAAGCATCTCAAACGTGCGGGGATGGATTACTGGCATGCACTGGATGTTCATCATCACAAGGATTGGGCGGCTTTCAAATCCAGTGCAGCCGGACCGAAGCGACTGTGGTTGTTTACGACAAAGAGTGCGCGCAGTTACTGGGGCGCGAATTTTGCCGATGAAGACGGATTGGTTTTTGGCAATGAGGGACACGGGGCGCCCGATTGGTTGCACGAGGAGTTCGGTGATGACCGGCGGTTGACCATCCCTCACGCCAATCACGAGCTGCGTTCGCTTAACCTGAGCACGGCCGCAGGCATCGCTTGCTACGAAGCTATTCGGCAGACTGGTCTGCTTGCGTAACCCATCGGGGACGAGCCGAACGGATCGTGCGGTCGCATTCACAAAAAAGCCGGCCCTTTTCGGGGCCGGCGGCACTGACGGTGAGCGGTAAGGCTCAGTAGATTTTTACGTAGGCGTTTTTGCGGAGACGCTCAATCCAGCGTGCTTCGGATTCGCGGGCCATCTGGTTGGCGAGGATGAGCTCGATCTGTTGGCGAACGTCGGCCAAGGACTGGGTGCCGGCGAACTTGCGATCCTCGACATAGAGAATGTAAGCGGCTTCGGGGGCGAGAATGGGAGTGGTCGCCTGGCCTTTATCGAGTTTGAAAAGCGGTTCGCTGAACTCGGGTTTGAGGTCGGCGCGGGGCTGCCAGCCCCAGTCGCCACCCTTGGCGCGCTTGGCGTCTTGGCTGAGTTCGCGAGCCAAGTCTTCGAATTTTTCGCCAGCCTTGAAGCGGGTCTCAACCTTGTTGGCGCGGGCGAGAAGATCGGCGTCGGACTCTCCGGATGTGCGGGTGAGGGCGAGCAGCCGCATGTGAACCTGGTCATCTTGCACGAAGCGGTCTTTGTTATCGTTGTAGAAAGCTTCGACGCGTGCAGGGCTGACGATGCTCTGGTTTTTACGCTGCTGACCGCGCATGTAGTCGTAGATCATGTCGTCTTCGACTTTCTGGCGATACTCGCGGTAAGTGATGCCGCTGTTGCGGAGATAGATGAGGAACTTGGCGCGATCGCCGTCAAAACGACGGATCTGTTCCTCGGCGATGGCATTGTTGATGTAGCTCTCGGGAACCTTCCGTTTGTCGTCCTTTTTGAAGTCCTTAACGATGAGGATGCGGTCGATCATTTCCTGAATGACTTCGTCTTGAAGGGATTCGAGTTTTTCGTTGAACTCCTTCTCGTTGCGGGCGGAGCGCTGAAGGGCGGGCACACGAGGGGCGATTTCTCGGCGGAGGTCGTCGACGGTGATGACCTTGTCCTCGGCTACGGCGACGACGCCGTTGGCGAAGCGAAGGGTTAGGTTATCCGAAGGGCTGGCCGAGGTTGCCGGTGCCGGAGTTTGCGCAACGGCGGAGAAAGGCAGCAATGCGACAAGAAGGCTGAGGGAGCGGAGCCGGCGGAACGTCATGGGTTGGGCAGATTGTGCAGAAACAAGAGAATTTCCTTCAACCGTAGGAGCGGCTTGGGAGCGGTCAACCGTGGAAACCGGAGAAGCGCCGAGTCCAAGGGCGTTGGTTACAGTCAAAGGCAATGTTGTGGGACGGAGACGGATGGAGGATGTTCCCTGCGTTTTACGACTGTTGGATGTTGGGTTTATCCCTATTTACCGTCGCGTTTTTGGACATGAGGGCAGAGGAATCGAGACTGCTTGTTGGGATGGTCGAGCGGTCGCGTTTAGGAAACGGATTTCCTGTTGATTTTGCTTTGGCGGCTGACTCCAAGATTGCGATGGATTTGCCGCGGTCGGTAACGGTGAGGGGTTCGGCTGCGGCGAGGCTTACGTAATAGCTGGTGCGGGCGCGAAGTTCGCTGATGGAGATGGTTTTCATGGGTTGAAAAGCGCAGCGGCTTCTTTTTCAGGAAAACGGGTTGAGGGTGTTGGCACCGGAACGCTCGAAGTCTTGGACGTTGCGGGTGACGACGGTGTGTTGGTGCACCAGCGCCGTGGCGGCGATGAGTCCGTCGGAAATAGGGAGGGGCTGATTGAGGCTGAGGCGTCCCCAGCGGTCGGTGATTTCGGCGGTGATGGGCAGGATGCGGTCGGCGTAGTGAGTTTCGAGTCCGCGGAGCCATCGTTCGAGGGCGCGAGCGGCCGTGGCGTCCTTGGCCCTGTGGAGTTCAATGCCACGACGGATTTCGCCGAGGGTGAGAACGCTCAGGAATGCCTCGTCGGGGTTCAGCATTTGCATCCACGCGATGACGCCGGAGTTGGGGCGCGGCTTGCGAAGCTCGGACAGAATGCAGGTATCGAGCAGGTAGCCCATCGGTCAAAGCTCGATGGGGCGGGGCAGGTCGGTGGCGCGAGGGAAATCGATGGCCTTACCGGTCGGGATGCCGCGCAGATAGGCGAGAAAATCATCCTTCGGACCGGGCTGGTCGCCGAGGAGCGCGGTGCGCAGCAAACGGCGATGGGCTTCCTCCACGGAGACCCCTTGCTCCGCCGCGCTGCGGCGGAGCTTCGCGACCACGGAGGGCTCGATATCGCGGACGAGGAGCTGGGACATGGTGGTAGTGTGCTATCAATGATAGCGCGGGTCAAGGCGGGGGTTTGGTGGTAAGCGTCCGGGCGGGTGCCACCTTGACAGCATTTAGGTGAGAAGGACGAGAACACCTCTAATATGGATATGATATCCATGTAGAGGGTCGCTCGATAGAGATGATATCTCTAATGCCGACCTA
>JBAZBC010000014.1:0-138382 GCA_041671745.1 Opitutaceae bacterium
ATAGGTCGGCATTAGAGATATCATCGCTATCGAGCGACCCTCTTCATGGATATCATATCCATATCAGAGGCACTCTCGTCCTCTTCTTCACTCACTCGTCAAGGTGGCACCTGACCGGACGCTTACCTCGGAGAAACGCGGCGGGACGCCGCGTCTACTTTATCGGGTCGGAGGCGCGTCGGCGAGCGACGGCCCTACAGGAGATTGAGCTGAGTGTCGTCGGAGTCGGCGACGGTGATTTTTTTTCTTGGGCTTCGCTTTCGGGGCGCTCGTGGCAGTCGCGGGGAGCTCGACGCTGGTGTCGTCGGATTCGAGTTTGGCTAGGATCACTTTGGCGCGGTCGATGACGGTGATGGGGAGGCCGGCGAGGCGGGCGACTTGGATGCCGTAGCTGCGGTCGGCGGGGCCGGGGATCACTCGGGGTCGAGCCAAGGGGGGCGGCCGAGTATTGTTGTTTCCGGTGACACGGTTTATTTTAGAAAGCCATTGAAATTCATGAAACCCAAGGTGGCTATCTCGTTAATGCGATCTGTTATTCTGACACCATGAAGCCAGGTTACTGTAAAATTCCCATCGGATCACTTTTCGCTTATGGTGTCTTGATGCTTGGACTGCGCGGTCTCGGAGCGATCGGTGCGGTCGCCGCCACGTCCGGCGAGACCCGATCTGGGTTCAATCATCATAAAAGCGATCTAGGCGTCGTTAACTTGGGGAGTGAGGTGAGCCAGACGACGAAGGGTCCGATGACCTTTGTCGGGCGGGCCGTTGATACCGTGCGGGCTGAGACGGCTGATGGTTGCAGGCTCGGTCTTGCGATTACAAATAGTGCCCGTAGCGGAAATCTGCATGTGCTGATCGATGGCAAACCTGTGGGAGGGTATGATGATGTCGCATGGCACAGTCTGGTATTCAGTCCCAACGGGAAGCATTTCGCTTTTGTGGCGAAAAAGGACGGCAAGATGGTGTGCGTGCGTGATGGGGTCGCCGGTCGCGCCTACGAGCAAATCGGCCGGTATGGCACCGATTCCGGGCAGGCGCTTAGCTTTAGTCCGAACGGTCTCCACTTGGGTTATGTCGCCCGTGAAAACGGCAAGTGGTTCGTGGTATTGGACGATGTGGCCGGACCGGACTTTGACAGCGTGGACGGCATGATGCTTACCCGTTACGCGAAGAAAGTGGCCGACGGTTTTTCCAAATGGGAAAGCAGGACCTGGGGAGGTAGTGACTGGCCTCAATTCTCAGAAGACGGGCGGCATGTTTTCTATCTGGGCCAACGAAAAACTGATCAAGGCAACCGATACGTGCTGGTTCTGGATGGCAAACCAGGGCCTGCCTACGAGGGTTTTTGGGGAGCGCACCTGTGTCCCAATGGTGAAGTGGCTTACGTGGGAATAAACGGTTTTGATGCTCAAGTCGTCTTCGACGGGGTGCCTGAGATTGCCGACGGCGGGTCCACTTTGATCTTCAGCCGCGACGGCAATCACCATGCCTATATCGCAGGGAAGGCTGGGAGTGGGAATCACAACGTCGTGTTCGATGGCAAGCCAGGTCCCCAGTTCGAAAGTATCGAGAATCTGCAATTCAGCCCGGACGGACACGTCTTCTATCAAACCTTTAGTGAGAGTTCAGGTTGGCGCCTCGTCCGGGACGAAACCTTGGTGCCACCGGTGGACGGCTACCGAGTAAACCGTGTGTATTTCAGTGAAGACGGTCGGCGCACCGTCTATCTCGGAGAGAAGAGTCGGGATGGTAGAGACATGGCTTTGATTTCCGATGGCAAAGCCGTCCCGTTCAAGTCCTCCAACGGTTTTTATTTTTCGAGTCCTGATGCGCGCCGATTGGTTTATGAAACTCGAACCCCGGAAGGTCGTCAGCTGGTCGTAGACGGAAGCCCGGGGCCGGTGGTCGCGGACTACGATAATGAGAGCCTCAAATTCACTGCCGATAGTCGACGGTTTGCTTACATTGCCAATGATGCGAATTATCGTCAGAGCGTAGTCGTCGACGGGCAAGCCGGCCCTCCTTATTTTGCGATCGCGAAGGGGCACCCGTTTTTTGACCCGACCGGAAACCATTATGCCTATGCCGCCCGAACCAGCTCAAGTGAATGGGTGGTGGTGCTTGATGGTGTTCCGGGTCCGACTCTGAAGAACGTGGATATGCCCTCGCTGCGTTTTGGCCCGGATGGCCGGCTTGTCTACATTGCTGGGATAGGGACGGAACAAGCGGTTGTTATCAATACGACCCCCGGTTCGCTGTTCTCCAAAATACAACAAGGTTCTCTGACCTTCAGCCCGGATGGAAAGCATTTCGCCTATGTTGCGATTAGCGTAACCCCAGCAAACCCGACGAACATGTCCCCTTCCCAGAATCTGCCGGTAGGGGGCAAGAGGCCGCAGATGGAGACACTAAAAAAGCAGGTGGTTTTCGATGGCTTGCCCGGACCTTCTTGCGATGGCATCGGATCGAAAAACGTGGTCTTCAGTTCCGACAGCCAACATTGGGCCTACGCCGGACAGAAGGACGGGCACGAGGCGGTTTATGTCGATGGAGTTGCCGGGCCGGAGTTCTTCGCCATCGAGGTCGGTCCTCTCCAGCGGACCGATGGGCAGCTCGAATATCTGGCCTACGAAGGGGATTACGTGAGTCGAAAACTGCTGCGCGTGACCGTAAAGGGCTTTGCCGCCGTCAAACCCTAAGGGGCGATCCATAGGATATACTGGCCGTGTTTTTTGGGAGACTTGGCCGAGGTAGAAAAGCATCACAGGCCCGCATTCCAGTCTTGTTTGAAGTGGAGCAGGCGGCGCACGGTGACGATTCCGGCAGCTTATCGAATCAATTCCGCACCGGGGATGCGGGTGTCGAGTGTGACGAGTTTCGCGCCGTGGCGTTTTGTTAGGGTGTGTTTGCTAAATAAACCAGCCCATCGCTGACGCTCTGCGAGGGAAGAGAGAAAGTGTGCTGGGCCGTCGTTGTCCTCGGCAGCACGGGCCGCTGGCCCGCCTCCACCTCGGTCGCCTTGGCCGAGCACCCTTTCTCTCTCACGCTGGCCCGGTTTATTTAGCAAACACACCCTAAAGCGCGAGGCGGAAGGTGGCGACGATCTTGCGGGCCAGTTGGCGACGGCGTTCAGAGCTAACGTGACCATAGTGGCCGGTAATTGCGGGTATATCCACTTGGTAGAAATGCGCGCAGCTCACGATGGTGGGGTGTTCGAGGCCGTCCGCTCCGTTCAAGACGAAATGATGCGCGGCTACGTTCATGCCGGGGCGTCGTGTCGTGCCGTAGAGGACATTGATCCGGCGTCCGACGGCAACGACGTCGTCCGGCGAGATGATCACGGCGGGATGTTCGTCGCGGTCGGACGGGTTGATGCGGACTTTGACAACATCCCACTGGCGCAACTTCATACATCCGGCCCGTAGGAGGGTGTCTTGTTCATCAACGCGATTTCCCAATCGGCCAACTTGATGGCACCTGCCGGGAGATTCTTGACGGGAGAGAGGGAGCGGCGGGCTTTGGCGACGGCCAAGCCTGAGATCGGGCTAATCTCCATGAACGAGGGAAGTTTCACTTTGGAGCCAGAGCGGCGGGCGGAGGGCTTGCGAGCGGGCTTCTTGGACTTGGTGGTCGTGCTCATGTGGGAAAATCGTGGTGCGTGGACGTGGGTTGGCAAGAGTGGGCAGGAGGCGGAGACTGAATCGCGCGCAAGCGTGCTCCTACCGGAGGTGGACCTCAGACCATGGCGAACCCTCGGTGGGGTTGGCTTGGTAGCGGACTTGGTCTTCGGCGAGCAGCTTCTCGTGCCAGGCGGGAATCGGCAGGCGGTCTTCGCTGGCGGCCAGATCGTTCCAGAGTTCTTCCACGAGTTGGAGTTTCTCCGCCGGTGTGAGCCGGTTGATCTCGCTGGCGAGCGCGGTATTCATGCGGGCAAGTTGTGCGGACGGAGAGCGTTTGGCAATGCGTGAGCAGGAGGTGAGTCGGTTGGACTCAATCCGGGGATTTAAGAATCGCGGCGTAAAGCCGCTCCTACAGTCGGAACGCGGAGGGATGCCTCCGAGCGGGAAGTAGCGAGTAGTGAGTAGCGGGTAGCGAGTAGACAGAGGGAGCCAGACCGGCGGTCTGGCCTGCAGCAGGTAGACCCGGGCTCAGGGGCGTTCGCTGACGATTTTTCCGTTTTTGAGATAAACCACCGGGGTGCGGTGCATGCGTGCGGTTTTGACTGCGTCGGCCCGGGCGCTGCGGAGGGAGGAGGCGATCAGCTTTGTCATGGTGTCGGCCTTACCGGCGGCGGGTTTGCGGGTGATGGTTTTCATGACGGGTCTTTAAGTAAAACTGGATTTTGACCGCTGACGTCGTAGGTCCACGTGCGATTACGCGGAGAAATTTTCAATGCGCTGACGCCAGATGGCGGTGAGCGGATTCCAATCCAAGGCGTCACCGGCGCGGAGGGCCGTGAAGTAAGCGGGTTCTTCGTCGGACACCGTCGGAACAAGGTCCACTGGGGGAATCTCAAGGCGGTGGAGAAGTTCTCGTAGCCAGAGGCGAGTGACGCGTCCGTTGAAATCAAAAAAGGGATGAATCGAGAGGAGTCGTCCCTCGGCAAAGGCGAGGGTTTCCAGCAATGTGGATTCGTCCAAGTGCACAAGCCGGGCGGCCAGATCATCGATGTAAAGTCGGATGAGAATGGGCACGTCATGCGGCGCAGGCGGCTCGTGGGCTCCGACCGTCACCGCAACGGTGCGCCAGCGTCCGGACCAATCGGGCACAAGGTCGCCCGAGATCGATTGGTGCAGTTGGAGAAGAAAATCTCCGTCTAGCGGGATTCCGGCAAAGTCACCCGTGGCGATACGTTCTTCGACGACCAGCACGCGCTCGGCAAGGAGCGGGGCGAGTTGGGCGTAAGTCAGGAGGCCGCGCGTTGTTTGTGGCTGCAAGCGCCCTGAATGGGCACCCGCTCGCAACCACCCTTCGCATTCCGCTGCGGGACAGTGTCAGGCACTGTCCATCTACGCGCTGCAGCGCTCCGTCAACGGTGCGGGTGGCGTGGCCTGGAGATGTAGAGTTGTCAGCCATTGGGAATCAACGGGCTCTTTTTCAAACGCCATCGAGAGCGCGACCTGCCGGGGCACGCGCTGCCAGCGCACGTCGCGACGCACGGAGTCGGGCAGCTTACGCCAGCGGTTGATGGTCTCGTTCCAAATCACAGGTGCAGGTTGGTTTGGATCGCTGAAAAGACGAAGGAAAAATGCGGACCAAGAAAGTAGCGAGTAGCGGGTAGTGGGTAGCGAGTAGGCGGGCGAAGTGCGGAATTAAACGCAAAGACGCGACGGCGCAAAGGGGGCGATCCAAGATTTCGGAGTGAGAGCCTTGGCTGTTAGCTCCGAACTTAGCGCCTTTGCGTCTTTGCGATTAAAGATCGAATTCCTACTCAGCCGCGGCGGGCGGCGTTGATTTTGGCGATGTCGATTTTGCCCATCTCCATCATCGCTTCGAAGGCGCGTTTGGCTTCGGCACCTCCTGCGGCCATCGCCTCGGTGAGGGTGCGGGGAGTGATCTGCCAGTTGAGTCCCCACTTGTCTTTGCACCAGCCGCATTGGCTTTCTTGTCCGCCGTTGCCGACGATGGCGTTCCAATATCGGTCGGTTTCTTCCTGGGTGTCCGTCGCGATTCAGCTGTAGCAATGCAGTCGGAGGCGGAGTAGCGGGGTAAGATGGCGAGCGCATTTCAGAGGAGGAATCCCGAGGAATACCCGTGGGTATTTCGAGCGGGTGACGCACTTTGAAAGGTGCCGGCAGATTGCCCCGATACGACCCTCCCGACTGAATTGCTACGGCTTAGAAAAAGAAGGCTTCGCTGTGCGGGAAGATCGGTCCGCCGCGAGGCTGTGTTTTTGAAATAATCCGGCCCATCGCTGAAGCTCTGCGAGGAAACGAGAAAAGGCACTGGGCCGGCGTTGCCCTCAGTGGCACGGCCCGCTGGGCCGCCTCCACCTCAGTCGCCTTGGCCGAGCACCTTTTCTCGCTCCCGCTGGGCCGGCTTATTTCAAAAACACAACCTTGGTCCGATGCAGGGAATGCCGAGCACGGTGAATTCGACGGTGAGGACGTCACCCGCCTTGCCCGTGGATGAGGCACTGTCTTCAAAGTAACCCAACGCTCTGCTTACGCCCTGCGGGTGAGAGGGAAACCAAGCTGGGCCGGCGTTGCCCTCGGCGGCACGACCCGCTGGGTCGCCTCCGCCTCAGTCGCCTTGGCCGAGCATGGTTTCCCTCCCACTTAGCATTGGTTTATTTTGAAGACAGCGCCTGGTCGCTCGGCGCCTTGTGCACGCCGGTCACTTTGCTGTCGGGAAAGGTCGCCGCGTAAAACTTCGCGGCCGCTTCCGCGTCTTTGTCGAACCAGAGGCAGATCGTGTTTTTGGGGATGGTTTTGTTCATGGAAATACAACGGACGAGACAGGCGATCCCGGACAGGGTTTCGCGTTGGAGTGCGTCGGAGTTAAATCTTATTTTAACCGGTCGAAATACTCGCGGCCACCCAGATGCCCCAGATCGATCCAGTATCTGTTTTCACCTTCAAACGTGATTCGTCGATCTTTCGGACCATTCTCAAGCGGATCGTGTGCTCTTATGACGATGCTGTTTTCATCCCGTCCAACGATCTTGTAATCCGACTCATATATCCACTCGTGTTGGTCGTTCATCGCCGGCAGGACCGCTTTCATCTTGGACCCGGAATAGCTGACGATCAGCCGGCCAAAGAGCGCTTCTAATTTCTCTATGGACACTTTTTCAGCAGTAGGCGGATAGGTGAGGGTGCGGACGCTGAGCTCCTTGTTTGACTTCCATTCGCCGATGATAGTCCTGTCGATTTTTGAACGAGCACTGACGCAACCGGAGTTTAAAACTAGCAGGAAAAAGAGGCCTCCGAGCAGCATCAAGGCGCATGCAAAAGTTGGATGTTTCGAACTTTGATTCATGGATTGGTGTATCGACGGGCGGATTGGCGACCCACTACAGCGCTTCGGGTAGTCGCCGTGCCTGCGCTGTCGTCATCGGAGCCAAGAGGAGATCCTCTTGGGGTGATCATAGATACTTTATCAGTCTCGGGGATTTCAAGTTATCGAGAGAGGGAGATTGGAAATCGATTTGGATGAGGCCTTCTTTTTTGAGGCGCTGCAGAACAGGAGCTGAGTGTTTTCGCATTACACCGTGCCGATAACATAGTTCCATGACGGCAACTTCATCACGTAGCTCTTTACGTCGTAACGCTGCTTCCAAAGATTCCTCGAACACGTTGATTTTTAACGGCCTGGTTGCTGAACCGAGATCGAGCATAAATTCACCCGGTGTGAGAGCATCACGGTTGATATCGAAATTAGCGTTACCGTTAAGACCATCTTTTTCCCAAGCCACAGTGAGAAACTTATCCATACCGAGGGGATGAGCGGAACCGAAGATGATGCCGTAAATATTCGAACCTTTTTTAATCGAAAATGGGGCCAGGTAATATCGTTTTCCCGCTGGTAGCATTGCGCGGTAGTAATCAAGCACGGCGTGATGCACTTGATTGAAATCATCGGCAGGACGAATTTTGTGCCGAATGTTTTGATGCTCGCGAAACCTTTGTAATGTGGTGGACGAGATGAAAAATAGAAAATCGGCGCGCGGGTAAGTCACCAATTTCCTGAAGACCTCGGGTGTAACTTCCGATACGCCGCACTGATCGATTAAAAGAAGTTTCGCCGCGTCGCGAGCTTGCAGGATTGATTCGGCCGCGAGAAATGCCTGCTCAAAATCAGCGCGAGTGGCTTGGGATGTTGCGCCAGAAACTCGCCACGCATCCGACTCCACCAATGCCTTTAACTTTTTAGCCTTCCACAGTGTAGCATCTGAGAAATGCGCGGTAATTGGAATTTTACCCCAAGCATGAAGATTGGGTTTAGTGGAATACTCACGAAGAACCGAGAGCGTGCGAAGCGGACTGCCTAGCACTCCGTTGGCATCGGTGCCGGGACCGGAGAAAAAATCGAAAAGATGAACCGCTCTGACATAATCCACTTCTCGCGAGAGAAAGACTGGCAGCCATTCCCGAGTGTAGAGCTGGAATATTTCCAGCTTCGTTAGGGTTCCCTCGTCGAATGGTTCCTTATGGAAGTCTTCGGTGGCCATGCATTTCAGCCAATCGCGATTTCTTCCAAAAGGGAAGCTCGCATCTTGGCTGAAACCATTGGGTTGGGCGCGATGTCGGGAAACTCATCGTAAATCTGGCCATCGAGTTCGCGTCCGGTTTCGGATTTGCGCACGCCGCCCCATTGCTTGAAGAAAAACGGCACCTTAGCTTCACGGCATTGTTCGCGGATGGACCGAACCCATTCCTCCTTGATGGGGCGAGCACCGGCACCGCTTTCACCTCCGACAATGACCCAATGAATATTAGAAAGATCAAACTCCCCGAGGTCTTCGAGCAGAGGTTCGACCGATAAAAAAGCCACAGACGGCTTGGCTCGACGAAGCAGATTGATGCGTGGGAGGCCGTGTTTTTGATTTTCAACACTCACGCCCCACCAGATGTGGGACGCGGCCGCCGCCTTTTTAAGTTTGGTGCGTAACAAGCGGTTCATGCGGTCCGCTCGCTTGGTGAGAATTTGGTAGGTGTGCCAATTGGCAGCCAGCATAACGCGGCAAACCTTCTCAATATAGTCGTCGGAAACATCTTCGTGAAAAAGGTCGCTCATCGAGTTAACGAAGATGCGCCGCGGTGTGCTCCATCGGATTGGGTCGCCGAGCTTTTCCGGGATCAGTCTCAGGTCGAAACCGAATTCGAAGGGATGCCCCTTCACACCCCGGAAGCGTTCGGCAAGAGTTTCGGCGTAGCAGTGCTTACAGCCAGGGCTGACCTTGGTGCAGCCGCGCACCGGATTCCAAGTGGAGTCGGTCCATTCAATTTTGGAATTGGTGCTCATGGGGGAAGGATAATGTAAGGCTGGGACATTTGCAGGGACAGGCTGCGGAAATCACCGGTGGCTACTAAGCAGCTTTTCGGCCGCGCTGGACAATTGTGAGGAGATGAGCCGCTTGGTGGGTGGGAGTTGGGCGAAAATTCCGCTGTGCTGATACAGTAAAAATGAAGGCGTAACGGACGCTTCACAAGTAGCGAGTAGTCTCGGCAAGGTGAGGCCGTGCGACTGGCGGTCATACGCCACATTCGATTACAGCAGGCTGAGCTGGGTGTCGTCGGAATCGGCGACGGTGATTTTTTTCTTCGGCTTGGCTTTCGGGGCGCTTGTCGCGGTCGCGGGGAGCTCGACGCTGGTGTCGTCGGATTCTAGTTTTTGCAGGATGACTTTGGCGCGGTCGATGACGGTGAGGGGAAGACCCGCGAGGCGGGCGACTTGGATGCCGTAGCTGCGGTCGGCGGCGCCGGGGATCACTCGGCGGACGAAGACGATTTCGTCGTTCCACTCTTTCACCGCCACCGAGAAATTGCGGAGGCGGGCGAGGTGTTTTTCGAGTTGGGTCAGCTCTTGGTAATGTGTCGCGAAGAGGGTGCGGGGGCCGCGTTCGGCGTCGCGGTGGAGGTGTTCGACCACCGCCCAGGCGATGGAGAGGCCGTCGTAGGTCGAGGTGCCGCGCCCGATTTCGTCCAGGATGATGAGGGAGCGGTCGGTGGCGTTGTTGAGGATGTTGGCGGTTTCGTTCATCTCGACCATGAAGGTCGAGTTGCCGCGGGCGAGGTCGTCGCTGGCGCCGACGCGGGAGAAGATGCGGTCCACCAACCCGACGCGGCAGGTTTTGGCGGGGGTCCAGCAGCCGACTTGGGCGAGGAGGGTGATGAGCGCGACTTGGCGGATGTAGGTCGATTTACCGGCCATGTTGGGGCCGGTGATGAGCGCGAGTTGGGCGTCGGTCGAGGAGAGGAGGGTGTCGTTGGGGACGAAGCTCGTGGTGCCGCGTCCGGCGGCGACGGCCGGGTCTTTGAGCATCTGCTCCACGACGGGGTGGCGGCCTTCGATGATTTCGAGGGTGTCGCCTTCGTCGAGGACGGGTTGGCAGTAGTCCCACTCGCGGGCGAGGACGGACCAGCCGGCGAGGACGTCGAGTTCGGCGAGGGTGTCGGCGGTGCGGGTGAGCGCGATGGATTCGTCGAGGACGGCGGCGACGAGGGCGGCGAAGAGGGCTTGCTCGCGGGCGAGGGCGTTTTCCTCGGCGTGGAAGATTTCCTTTTCCTTCGTGCGGAGGTCTTCGGTGACGTAGCGCTCGCCGTTCACGGTCGTCTGGCGACGAATGTAGTCGGGCGGGACGAGGTGGAGGTTGGCCTTGGTGATCTCGATGTAGTAGCCGAAATTGTTCGTGAATTTGATCTTCAGGCTGCGGATGCCGGTGCGCTCTTGTTCGCCGCGTTCGAGGTCGGAGAGCCAGGTTTTGTTGTCGGTCGTGAGCGAGCGGAGGCGGTCGAGCTCGGGGCAGTGGCCGGCGCGGATGTAGTTGCCGTCGGCGAGGTCGGCGGGGAGCTCGTCGGCGAGGGCGGATTGGAGGAGCGCGAGGAGCTGGGGCAGCTCTTCGATGTGAGATGTGAGATGGAAGATGTGAGAATCGGAGCCGAAGGCGGCGAGGGTGGCGCGGATGGCGGGGAGTTGGGCGAGGGTGTCGCGGATGCCGCCGAGTTCGCGGGGGTTGCGGAGGCGGTTTTGGAGGCGTCCGAGGATGCGGGGGATGTCGCGGACTTGGTCGAGCCATTCGCGGAGTTCGCCGAGGTGCATGGGGTCGGCGAGGAGTTCGCCGACGAGGGCGGAGCGGCGTTGGATCTCGGTGAGGTCGAGCGTGGGGGCGGCGAGCCAGCGTTCCAGGAGGCGGGCGCCGGCGGCGGTGCCGGTGCGGTTGATGGCGGAGAGGAGCGAGCCGTCGCGGGTGCCGCGGGAGGATTGGAAGATCTCGAGGTTGCGGAGGGTTGCCGGATCAAGGAGGAGCGTGCGGGCGCTGCGGTATTCCTGGAGCGAGCGGAGGTTTTCCGGTTTGGCGCAGAGGTTTTCGGTGGCGTAGTGGACGAGCGCGCCGGCGGGGCCGAGGGCGGGGTGGTCGTGGGCGAGGCCGAAGCCTTGGAGGTTGAGGACGCCGAGGGTGGTGGTGACGGTGCGGAGGCCTTCGGCGGTTTCGAAGTGGTAGCCGGGGAGGTCGGTGCAGAGGCGCGGCTCGCAAAAGGCGTGGAGCGCGTGGACGGCGGCCTGGTCGTGCGGGGCGGTTTTCCAGCGCTCGAGGTCGCCTTCGATGAGGATGAGTTCGGCGGGGTCGAGGGCGGTGAGGACGGGGAGGAGGTTTTCGGGGCGGGCGTCGGTGGCGACGCGGAATTCGCCGGTGGAGAGGTCGAGCCAGGCGGCGTGGAGGCCGGCTTTGTCGAGCGTGAGGGCGCAGAGGTAGTGGTTGCGCTGGGCGTCGAGTTGGTTGGCGGCGAGGGTGGTGCCGGGGGAGAGAATGCGGGTGACGGCGCGGCGGACGAGTTTGCCGGCTTTGGCGGGTTCGGCCTGGTCGCAGATGGCGATCTTTTTGCCGGCGGCGAGGAGCTTGGTGATGTAGTTGTCGGCCGCGTGGTGGGGAATGCCCGCCATGGGGGTCTCGCCGCGCTTGGTGAGGGTGAGGCCGCAGAGTTTCGACGCGGTGGCGGCGTCTTCGTGAAACATCTCGTAGAAATCACCGAGGCGGAAGAGCAGGATGGTGTCCTTGGGGAGTCCGCGTTTCACCTCGAAGTATTGCTGCATCATCGGGGTGAGTTTCTCGGGAGCGGAAGACATGGGGTTGGAGCGAACCACGAAACACACGGAAGACACGAAAAAAACTTGGGCGGGGAGGCGAGATAAGGAGTTTGGACCGCTAATGAAATCGCCCAAGGGGGGCGATTTTTGGGGAGTGGTTTCGGCTCATGGCCTTCACGGTTAATCGGAGGGGCGGCTGATGCCGCCGGGGGGAGGGGAGGAGAGAGGATCGAAGCGTCGGCTTATGGGTGTAAGCTTGTGGTCAAACGGATCGTGGCGGTCCGGCGGTCCCTCCCGACCTTCTGCGGCTTGCGTTGGGCTGGCTTTGGGTGTGTGTGGAGGGACGTATGTCCGTTATCTCGATTAACCAGTTGAGTCTCCGGGTTGTCTTACCGTGTGCATTGTTGTTCACGGCTGGCTGCGCCAGCAAGCCGCCGGCAAAGCAGCCGGTGAAGGAGGCCCAGGTGGCGCATTCCCAACTGTGGGGGCGCGATGGCGAGCTCTGGTTCCCAGCCGGGCGGCTGCCGGACTTTTCCTATGCGGGGTATCACAGCGGTGAACAGCCGATTCCGGATTATCCGCCGACGACGAGTGTGGTGGCTTTCGGGGCGCGGGGCGACGATGACGTGGATGATACGGCGGCGTTTCAGGCGGCGTTGGCCGAGACGGTATCCGGCGCGGTGATCGTGCCACCGGGGCGTTACATCATCAGTGATATTTTGAGCATCACCAAGCCCGGTGTGGTGTTGAGAGGCGCGGGAGCGGAGAACACGACGTTGTATTTTCCCAAGCCGCTGGAGGCGATCAAGCCGGATAGCGGTGCGACCACTTCGGGGCGGCCGACGTCCAACTATTCCTGGTCGGGCGGTTTGGTGCGGTTGGAGGGGAAACTCGGCTCAATTCCGCTGACTTTTATCACGGAGCCGGCCGAGCGCGGTGACCAGGTGATCACGGTGGAAAAACCGCAATCGCTCGCCGTCGGGCAATGGATCGAGGTGTCCATGACGGATACGAAGGACAACACGCTCGCGATCCATCTCTATTCGGGTGATGCGGGCGATATTTCCAATCTCAAGGGATCGACCAAGACGTCGTTGGTTACCCGGATCACCGAGATCAAAGACAATCGCATCCAGTTGGAGCGCCGTCTGCGTTTTGATGTGCGTCCTGAATGGAAACCGGTGGTGCGGACGTTCCGGCCCACGGTGCAGGACTCGGGCGTGGAGGATCTGACGTTCGAATTTCCGGTGACGCCGTATGGCGGGCATTTTACGGAGCAGGGTTTTAATCCGGTGGCTTTCGTCAACGTGGCGAACTGCTGGGCGCGTCGATTGAAGTTCATCAACCCTGACAGCGGTCCGATGGTAAGCGGAGTATTCAACACGGTGTCGGATGTGGTGTATGAATCGAGTCGGGCGCCGGACAAAGAAGGACAGCAAGGCCATCACGGTATCTACATGGGCGGTATCGGCGACCACCTGTTCACGCGGTTCGATATCCGCATGAAGTTCGTTCACGACATCTCGGTGAGCCATGCTGCGGGGGTGGTGGTTTCGAAGGGCAAGGGCGTGGACCTGTGTTTCGACCACCACAAGCGGGCGCCTTACGAAATATTGTTCACCGACATCGATCTGGGCTTGGGGACGCGTCCGTGGAAATGCGGCGGCGGCGTGGGATTGGGCAAAAACGCCGGTGCGCGGGTTACGTTTTGGAATCTGCATGCGGTCGGTCCGCTGCCTGAGCCACCAAAGGATTTCGCTCCGTTGTCGATAAATTTGGTAGGCGTCAACGTGGGGAGTTCGGCGGTGGTGGACCCGGCGGGTATGTGGCGGGAAATCCTGTCGACGGAGGAACTGCGGCCGGCCGACCTGTATGAATCGCAACTGGCGCGGCGGCTCGCACGGCAGTGATGTCATGGCGGGAATTGCCTCGGACGCGGGAGCGGTATTGGCTGTGAGTGTGGACTCTCTTTTTCATCGCGATCTCGGAGGTGCGGGCAATCCGCCGTTGGTGGTGCTGCACGGGCTGCTGGGCTCGTCGCGCAACTGGCTGACGACGGGCGGCGACCTGGCGGCGCGGTATCACGTGTTGGCGCTTGATCTGCGCAACCACGGCAAATCGCCGCACGGAGCGGAGATGGATTATCCGACCATGATGGCCGACGTGCTGGCGTGGATGGATGCGCAGGGCTTGGGCAAAGTTGCGCTGATGGGGCACAGCATGGGCGGCAAGGTGGCGATGCTGCTGGCGTGCCGGCATCCCGAACGCGTGGAGCGGCTGATCATCGTCGATATCGCGCCGAGAGATTATCTGTCGCACGCGCACCGGGCGGAGTTTGCGGCGATGAACGAGCTGCGACTCGACACGCTGCAATCGCGCGGCGAGGCGGAGTTGCGCTTCGAGGCGCGGGTGGCCGATTGGGCGATGCGAAAATTTCTGACGACCAATCTGGAGCGCACCGAAGCCGGTGCGTGGAAGTGGCAGATCAATCTGCCGGTGATCACGACGGCATTGCCTGAACTCGAAGGGAATCCGCTGGTATCGGAAGACAAGTTCGACGGTCCGGTGCTTTTCGTGACCGGCGGTAAATCGCACTATGTGCGCGAAGAGGATCTATCGGTGATCACGGCGCATTTCCCCAAGGTGAAGGTGAGGACTGTCGCCGGATCGGGGCATAATCCGCACATGGAAACACGGGCGGAATTCGTGCGGCTGGTGATGGCAGACGCGTGATCCGAGGAGCGGAGTGGTTACGGACGGTCGCGAAGACCGTTAATCCGGTTTGGACGTGGCATGGGCATCCTGCCCATGGATCAGAGGATCCCGATCCTCACGGGTTTCCAGCCCGTGCCACTTGCTTCACTGCCGCTGGGCGCGCCGGCTCAGGCCCACTCGGGCGGGTTTTGCAGGTTGGGGCGGAGCACGCCGATGCAGGGGAGGTTGCGGTAGCGTTCGGCGAAATCGAGACCGTAGCCGACCACAAATTTGTCAGGAATCTGGAATCCTACGAAATCGGCTTCGAACTCCACTTCGCGGCGGCCGCGTTTGTCGAGCAGCACGCAGGTGCGAAGGCTGGCGGGGTTGAGTTTCTGGAGCATGCTCGCCACGGCGGAAAAGGTTTTCCCGGTGTCCAGAATGTCGTCGATGAGCAGCACGTGGCGGTTGCTGATGTCGAGGGTGAGGCTTTGCAGGAGCTTGGGCTGGCCGGCGGACTTGGTGTCGTTGCGGTAGCTGGAGATGCGGATGCAATCGAGGCGAATGGGGTTGGGGATCTCGCGAAGGAGGTCGGCCGTGAAGAGGATCGCGCCGTTGATGATCGAGACGACGGTGATCTCCTCGTCCCCGTAGGCGGCGGCCAGTTCGGAGCCCAGTTTTTTGACGCGCTTTTTGATTTCTTTTTCGGAGACGAGCACGGTTTCGAGGTCGGCGTGCAGCGGGAAATTTTTGGCCTTGGTCATGGAAGGGGTGAACTTATGGACAGGGTGGGGGTGGAGGGCAACAGGTTCGTTTCACCGGTTCACAACTGTAACGGGGAAAACGAGGTCTATTCTTTTGACTTAAATTCGGGTCGAAGATTGTTTGCCCGCGCCGTGACGACGATTCCCGCATGATCTCGATTCGCATTCAAAACCTCACCAAGCGCTTTGGTTCAACCGTGGCGTTGCGCAATCTGGATCTGGTGATCAATCCGGGGGAGCTATTCTTCCTCCTGGGCCCCAGCGGCTGCGGCAAGACGACGCTCCTGCGCAGCATGGCGGGATTCTACATTCCGGAAGAGGGCAGCATTCATTTTGGCGACGAAGACGTGACGCGACTTGAGCCGCATAAGCGGAACACGGGCATGATGTTTCAGAGCTACGCGCTCTGGCCGCACATGACACTGGCCGAGAACGTCGCCTTCGGTCTGGAGGAGCGAAAAGTGCCGAAGCCCGAGATCAAGCGTCGCGTGGCCGAAGCGCTCGAGTCGGTGCGCATGGGGTCCTACGCCGAGCGCAAACCCAACCAGCTTTCGGGCGGACAACAACAACGCGTGGCCCTAGCGCGCGCGCTGGTGATTCGTCCGCGCTGCCTGTTGCTCGACGAACCGCTGTCCAATCTCGACGCCAAGTTGCGTCTTGAGATGCGCACGGAGATCCGCCGCGTATGCAAAGAATTCAAGCTGACCACGGTCTACGTGACGCATGACCAGAAGGAGGCGCTGTCCATCTCCGACCGCATGGCGATTCTGGAAGGCGGCAAGATTTTGCAAGTCGGTTCGCCCAAGGAAGTGTATCGACGTCCGGTTTGCCGCACGGTGGCGCACTTCATCGGCGAGACGGATTTCATCGAAGGACGCGTGCTGGGTAACGAAGGCAACTACATCGCGGTCGAGACGCCCATCGGACGGTTTCTCGGTGTGGCGGGTGACACCGGTTTCAAGCCTGCCGCCGGCGCGACCGTCACGTTGTCCATCAGGCCCGAGTGCTGGACGCTTGGCCACGAGGCTCGCGGGCACAACTCGGTGCGCGGCCGCATCGGCGAGTCGGTTTATCTCGGTGAAGTGGCGCAATACGACTTCGTCGCGGGCGCGGTGACCTTGAAGATCTACGAACTGAATCCACGGTTCGTCGGCGCGACCTCGGCCGGTGATCTTTTCGCGAGCGTCGATCCCGATGACGTGGTCGTGCTGGGAGCCTGAGCATGCTCAAGCCGGCCATCATCATCTTCGTCTTGCTGGCCACCCTGGCTCTGCCGTTTGCACTGCGACCGAAGGCGGAAGTTGCGGGCAAGGCTGATGAGACGCTGGTTATCATCACCCCGCACAACGAGGCGATCCGCCGGGAATTTGGGCCGGCCTTCGAGCGCTGGTATCGTGAACGCACGGGCAAAACCATCTCGCTCGACTGGCGCCTGATCGGCGGCACGACCGAGATCGCGCGCTTTCTCGAAGGTGAATACACCGCGTCGTTCCAGAATCACTGGGTAAACGTGCTCGGCAAGCCGTGGAGCAACGACGTGCTCAACGGTTTCGCCAACGGAGGGTTGCCGGCGGACGCACCGGTGGAGGCGAAGGAGGCGCGCGCGGCGTTTCTGGCATCGAATGTGAGTTGCGGCATCGACCTGTTTTACGGCGGAGGCAGCTACGATTTTATCCGACAGGCGCAGGCGGGCCGGTTGGTGGACAGCGGGATTTTGCAGAAGCACCCGGAGTGGTTCACCGACGAGGTGATTCCGCAGACGTTTGCCGGCGAGGTGTATTGGGACAAGGAAGGCCGGTGGGTTGGCACGGTGTTGAGCTCGTTCGGCATCATCGCGAACAAAGACGCATTGAAGCGGCTTGGGGTGACCACGCCGCCGCATGCATGGTCTGATCTGGCGGATCCGCGCTATGTGGGACAGGTGGCGCTGGCCGATCCGACCAAGAGTGGTTCCATCGCAAAGGCGTTTGAGAACGTGATCCAGCAGCAGATGCAAAAAACGGTTTTCGAGCGGATGTCCGTGGCTCGGTATGTGACCGAAGACGCGCGCAAAGCAGCGGAGGCGAAGGCGGTCGCGGACGGCTGGCTGGAGGGATTCCAGTTGTTGCAAGAGATCGGAGCCAACGCGCGCTACTTCACCGACTCGGCGCAGAAGGTGCCAATCGATGTGGCGGCGGGAGATTGCGCGGTGGGCATGGGCATCGATTTTTACGGACGCCAGCAACAGGAGGCGGTGCGCCGCCGGGGAGCCGACGACCGCCTGACTTATATCGCGCCGGAGGGTGGGGCGGTGGCGTCGGTCGATCCGGTGGGCTTGTTACGCGGTGCGCCCAACCGCGCGGCGGCGGAGGCGTTCATCGAGTTCTCGCTGACGATGGAAGGACAGAAACTCTGGAACCTGAAACCGGGCGTGCCCGGCGGACCGGAGTATTACGCGCTGAGGCGTCTGCCGGTGCGGAAAGATTTTTATGCGATTGAAGGTATCGACGCACTGCGCAGCGATCCGGAGGAGAAACCTTACGCACCACAGGAGCGCCTCATTTATCATCCGGAGCGCACGGGAAAGTTGTTTCGCGAGATCACGTTTGTGATGCGCGTGATGTGTCTCGACACCCAGCCCGAGCTGAAACGGGCTTGGCGGGCACTGATCGACGCAGGAATGCCGGCGGACGCATTGGCGGTTTTCAACGACTTGTCGGCGGTCGATTATGCCGCCGCCAACGGACGCGTCCGAGCTGCGTTGCGCTCCAAAAACAAGGTCGACGAAATCCGCTTGGCCAACGAGCTGGGCAACCGGTTTCGCGCCCAATACCTGCGCACAATCGAGCTGGCGCAACGCTCTGCCGCGCAAACCTCGAAGTAGGGGTGATTCGGTCGCGGTCTTTTGGCCTAAGACGTAACTTACTTGTTTTGTGTTGGTTTCGTTTTTTGTGTTCGTGATGAACGTTTGACGGAATCCGGGTGTTTAATGAGTTTCAACTGTTATCCATAGTAACTTACCTAACAAACTAATTTATCGCTTGAAACGCGGCGATACCGAAGCCACGTTCAACCTTTAAATATGACCACCGACTCTGCCGCTCCCAAGCCTCTTGCCGCCAACGAGGGTATCAAAAGCGCCTCGCAGCATCTGCGCGGCAACCTCAAGGCGGAGTTTGCCGACACCTCCACGCCGAACGTCAGCACCGATTCCGAGCAGCTGATCAAGTTCCATGGCACCTACATTCAAGACGATCGCGACCAGCGCATCACCTTGAAGCGTGCCGGTCTGGACAAGGCTTGGATGTTCATGCTCCGCGTGCGTCTGCCCGGCGGCAAGACCACCCCCAAGCAGTGGCTCGTCCTCGACTCCCTGGCCGCGCAATACCAGATCCCGTCGCTCCGCCTGACCACCCGCCAGACCTTCCAATTTCACGGTGTGCTCAAGGGGCAGATGAAGCCCCTCGTCCAAGAGATGAACAAGGTTCTCCTCGACGCCATCGCCGCCTGCGGTGACGTGAACCGCAACGTCATGGCGCCGGTCAATCCCGAGCAGTCGCCTATCCAGGAACTCGTCTATCAGGACGCCAAGGGCTGGTCCGACTACGCCCTGCCCAAGACCCGCGCCTACCACGAGATCTTCCTCGACGAAGAACGCGTTGCCGGCGGCGAGCCCGAGCAAGAGCCGATGTATGGCGACACCTACCTGCCGCGCAAATTCAAGACTGCCTTCGCCGTTCCTCCGTCCAACGACGTCGACCTGTTCATGCAGGACCTCGGCTTCATTGCGATCATCGAGAACGGCCAGCTCGTCGGCTACAACGTCACCGTCGGTGGCGGCCTCGGCATGAGCCATGGCAACGTCGAGACCTTCCCGCGTCTCGGCGACCTCATCGGCTTCATCACCCGCGATCAGGTCAACGCCATCGGTCACGCCGTTGTCACGACTCAGCGCGACCACGGCGATCGCACCAACCGCAAGCACGCCCGCCTCAAATACACCATCGAGGACAAGGGCATCGCTTGGTTCAAAGCCGAGGTCGAGAAGCGCTCCGGCATCACATTCGGTCCCGCCCGTGACTTCAACTTCACCACGATCCAAGACCAACACGGCTGGCACCACAACGCCGACGGCACGTGGTTCTATGGCCTGCACATCCTTTCCGGTCGTATCATTGACCGCGAAGGCTGGCCAATGAAGACCGCGCTCCGCGAGATCGCTACGCTCCTCGACGGCACGTCGGCGGACTTCCGCCTGACTCCGTCGCAGAACGTCACCATCTCGGGCATCACCGACGCGCTCAAGCCGCAGGTCGACGCCATCCTCGCCAAGCACGGTCTCGACAAGGAGAACAACCAGTCCGGCCTGCGACTTAACTCGCTCTCCTGCGTGGCTCTGCCCACCTGCGGTCTGGCCCTCGCCGAATCCGAGCGCGCGCTGCCGTCGATCATCGAGAAGTTCGAAACCGTCCTCACCGAGGCCGGCCTGCGCGACGACGCGATCAGCCTCCGTATCACGGGTTGCCCGAATGGCTGCGCCCGTCCGTATCTCGCCGAGATCGGTTTTGTCGGCAAGGCGCCCAACAAATACGCCCTGTATCTGGGAGCCAAATACAACGGCCAGCGCCTCAATCGCCTGGTCTCGCCGAGCATCACCATCGACGACGCCGTCGTGCTGCTGACTCCGGTCATCCAGCGCTACGCCAAAGAGCGTGCCGCAGGCGAAGGCTTCGGCGACTGGTGCGATAAAAACATCCTGCCCGCCGACGCGACGACCCACAGCGTGGGCACCAACCCGCTGGTGCTGCCGGCGGCCTGAGTCGATTTCGCCAACTTGGATTTATCCAGTGCCTCCCGACACGGAGGCGCTTTTTTTATGCGTTAAAAGACCGCACGAGGTTCATTGTTCTTGGCCTTTCGTTGATGGTTTGTGACCCGCGACTTTATACCAATTCCAAGCGTTCGTGATTCTCGGAATGAATGATACCTCTCCTCAGTCACTTGAACATGCCGGGATGCTTTGAGGTCAGTGCGGTCAACGACATGGTTGAAGCGATCGATTGTTAATTAAATTTATAAGTTACTTATAAATAGTGCTATGTGTATCAATTGGATTAAATAAATTGACTCACTAAGAGGGTTTGTTTCTTTTGACCTAACGTTAGGTCAAAATTCCAATACCCCTCTGAATACTATGTCCAAGGCGACTATAACTGACATTGCCCGCAAGCTGGGCATCAGCCCTTCGTCTGTCAGCAAGGCGCTCTCCGGCACTCAAAAAAGTGGAAACACTCGTATCAGCGCCGAAACTTTGAGGCGTGTCCAAGAGGTGGCGCAGGAGATGAATTACCGCGGAAATCCGGGGGCACGTGCGATGCGCACTCGTCGTTTTCATAATATCGGTTTTTTTGAATATCGCAGACACGCCACCGATTATTCGTTCAGTGAACCCATTCTGAATGGTATTTCGGAGGTGGCGGCGCGGTTTGGGCAGAACATCATGCTGGTCCGTGTGCCGGAGTTGGCGGACTTTCCCCGAGCTCTTAGTGAGGAGGGGCTTGATGCACTTATCGTCGCCAGCAACGCGCCGGTTGGGGCCGGCTTTGAGGAGGTCATCAAGTCAAGCGGGCTCCCCGTGATTTATCTCAATGACAAGCGGCGCACCAACGCGGTCTACGTAAACGATGTATTGAGCGGTCGGCTCATGACCACGCATCTGATTTCCCGTGGATTCCGCCGTATCGCCATGCTCGCACCCAACGCCAGTGGCAACCACTACAGCACAGCTGACCGCATCAGTGGATATCTGGGCATCATGCGCGAGGCCGCTCTTACTCCTATACTCAAGAGCTTTGATCGCGAGACTTGGCGAGAGGAGACGCGTGAGTGGCTGTCCCGTCCCGATAAGCGTCCGGAAGCAATCTTCTGCGAAAGCGATCACGTCGCCATGTTCCTTCAACGCATCCTCTACGATCTGCGTCTGCATGTTCCCGGGGACATCGCCCTCGCGGGATGCGATGGTGATCAGCTCTCCCTGCATTCAACCGTTCCTCTTTCCACTTTGGAAATCCCGTTTCATGCGATGGGAGTGCATGCCATGGAGCTCGCGCTGGAATGCGTGAATCAGAAAAACAAACAGCCCGTCCCAGCACGCGTGCTGGATCCCAAGTTGATCGTCCGTGAGTCGAGCTTGAATCGTGCGAACCTCGACGTCCTGCCGCAGTTAAGCCTCCACGACGAATCGGAACCGGTGCCGCAACTCTAAGAATTTGTCAGTGATCCAACCTCAAAAATCCCACCGCTACACCATGAAATCTCAACTGCTTCAAAAGTCTCTTATCATCGCCGCACTGCTGGTGCTTGCGATCGCTTCGCCATCACATGCCCAGACCGTCGCGGTCAGCCGGAGCGCCACCGCGCCGACCGACAATCTGGCATTTTCGCAGACCACCTTTACCGACCTCGGTGGTGGTGTCGCTGCCGTCTATAGTTGGAATAATACGTCCGGCAGTAGTTTCCGTGATATCATGCAAAGCTTCACGCCGTCGGTCGGTTACACACTGGACAAGGTCACGTTCCAGATTGGCGGTGGTCTGTATACTGCGTCCCGAGCCGCACTCTCCGGAGCGTCGGTGAATGTTACATTGGTGACACTGTCCTCTAATGTTACCTCCGGTTTGACCGTGGTGCCCAACTCTTCGGTGTCCCTGGGGACTGGAGTGTTTCCGGACATGACATCGGCGGCAACGAGCGATTACCTGACATTTGATGTCAACAACACGGCTCTTACGGGTGGAACTACCTATGGTATCGTCCTCAGTTTTGTGAACTCCGCCAGTGATCAGGCCATACCCTTGGTCATTAAATACGGCACCGTTGGTTCCGTCGGTGGTAACATCTATATTCACGATCAGAACAGCGCCGCCAACACGTTTACCAGTGTGTCCAACGAATACCTGTTCTACCTGCAATCAGCGCCGTCCTCCATTCCAGAGCCTTCTGCTACTGCGATGATTCTTGGGCTCGCCTGCGGCTCATTGGTTTTCATCCGGCGCCATCGCTGCCGGACTGTCCAATAACTCTCTCTACGATCTGCCTAGTGCGCGTGGTAAACGCCCTAGGCAGCTTGCGCCCCTAGCCAATTTCCCGCCGCTGGAAAGCGGTTCATCTCTGATGGTCGTTCAAGGCCCGAACCATGCTCACTTCCATTCTCCCATCTGACAAGAGGGACCCGCTCCGCTGCGGGTTCACCCTGGTCGAACTTCTTACGGTGATCGCCATAATCGGTATTCTGGCCGGTATACTCATAGCGACCGTCGGAAGCATTCGCCGCACTGCGCAAAAAACCCAATGCCTGTCTAATTTGCGACAACTTGCGACCCTTTGGCTCCAGCAGACTAATGACAACAGGGGCACCATTCCTCTGGCGAGTGATCCTGATCGCACGCCTAGTGGTTGGACGGATTACATGGTCAGCCTCTATACGGTTGATCGTGCGGCCAACGCGGAGTTTCGCGGGATCTTTACCTGTCCGACGCAATTGGCGAACAAACCCAACATCGCGCAGCCGGCCAAGACCTACAGTCTCAACCGTGACCTGAATCGCGATTATCCCAACAACCGGTATACAACGATTCCAATCCGTAAACTGGTCACGCTTGTTCAGCCCCCGCGCACCATCCTGTTTGCAGACGGTAACGATGAAAGCCCCGGCAGCAATTATTACGTGGCATTGATCGGCACCGGACGGAAGCCGGACTCTCCCCACAATGGCATGACCAACTTGGCATATGCCGACGGTCACGTCGCGTCACTTTCCGGGACCGACCCAATCTGGTCCGCCATGCCCACCACGGTCGAAGGCATGCAGGAAAGCCTTTTCTGGTATGGCAAGTGAGCCCCGCAAGGCTCCGCAGTTTTGTCCTGAAGATCCGGTCCTGATTTCCGCAAGTATCCCTTTTTTATTCGATGTTTTTCTCTGCATTCAAATTACCCCGATTTTGCATAGTCTCGTTTTCAGCCCGAACATGGCTGGCAGGCATAATGTCTATCCTGGCGATTCATACCCGGATTCCGGCGAATGAAACGCAGACGATGCCGGTCGGAAGCTACATCACTAATCCGGGATTCGAAGACGGATTGTCGCCTTGGGGCATTGATAATTGGGCGCGCAACGACGTGACATGTGAACGGGGCACGGACAATCCACATTCGGGCAAGTATTCCATGATGGTGCGCCTTAACCAGGTGCTCCGATCAGCCGGTGGTGTGACCCTGGCTGTTCCCGTGCCCAAGGTCACTCCGGGCACCGCAGTTCTCCTGCGATTCTGGGCGCGCGGTGTGAGTAACGGAGCCTCGCTTCAGTTGCTATTCCGTCAGGATAAACCGCCGGTGTATCCGACTTTTTCCCAGACCGAGATCGGGCTGACGGAGATTTGGCAGGAATACACCTACATGGCCACGTTGCCTGCTGATGTCGATCCTGGCGTCACCTCTGTGCGTTTCCGGCTCAGCCGCGCCGGCGTCTTTTGGTTGGATGATGTCAGGCTGACGGAGATGCCGACCGTGGAAGGCGGCGCGGCTGCGACAACCAACCCCATCCGCAACCCGTCATTCGAGGTGGGCACCGATGGTTGGACGGCGACCATGCGCCAGCGCGAATGGCCCAAGGATCAGGCGTGGCACGAAACAGGCAGTTTCGTGCCCTCGCCGGTGGGGGCCAAACTGCAGTCGATAGACGATGGCACTGCTCCGCAGGGACGCAGTTTTTTGTCTTTCGAGATGCCGCCGGAGGGCTCGGTCACGTATTTGACCAGCGCCTATTTCCCGGCCCGTTACGGACATAAAATGATACTAAAACTGTCGGTTCGCTCCGAAGCAGACCACTCGTTTCACGTCGGCGTGGCGAGCGGCAAAGGCGAAGGTGTTGTCGTCAACGATACGCAGCAAACCGCATCGACGAAGTGGCGCACGGTAACGATCCCGCTGACGCTGAAACCAGCTTCTGACGGATTGTTTTTTCTGTTTTTCCAGTTTGGCCAACCGGGACGCTATGACATCGACGCCGTGTCGATTATGGAGGAGGGCGTTGACGCGCTGGTGCTTTATCCGACATCGACGGCCATCGAGTCAACGGAGGGGACACCAGTCGCTAATCTTTACGAGCCACGGCAGGAGGCCCGATTCAAGCTGGTCACTGCGGGTGGTGAGCCCGGTGCCACGACGTCCTACCACGTTTCGGTGGCGGATTTTCTGGAGCGCAACGTGGCTACTCTGAACGTTGAGGTGACCGCCAATGCCGACGGCTATGGCGAGCAGACCTTTGGAGTGCCCACTGATCGGCTGGGCGCGTTTCGGATCGAAGCACATCGGGACGGCGCGACCTTCCCTCTGGCCGAACAACTCTACAGTGTGCTGCCTCCGCTGGCCCCGCCGTCGGAGCGTCCGGATTCGTATTTTGGCGCTCATATCGATCTCACTCCCTACAATCTGGAGATTGCGCGTAAGGCGGGATTCCGTTGGCTACGGCTATATCCGCCGCTCAACACCAAGTGGATTGTAGTGGAGCCACGTCCGGGCGAATGGGGGTTTTCCACCGATGAGCTGGCCAAGGTGAAAGCCGAAGGCTTTCGCATCATGGGCAGTTTCGACACCGCGCCCGATTTTGCCGCAGACATCGATCCAAACAGCGCGGTGCGTAACCGCTGGTGTCGCAGTTATCCCCCTAAGGACATTGATGCGTGGAAGGAGTATGTGACTCGCTGCTTCACTGCTTTTGCTCCCTATATCGATGTATGGGAAGTGTGGAACGAGCCCGATGGCGGCTACCTGCAAGTCCGGCCTGAACTGACGAAATCGACCGTATACCTCAACCTGCTCAAAGCCGCGCGCGAGGCCCTGGACGCGACGGGTAAACCGGCCGTGTTGATCGGACCCGCCCTGTCTGAGATCAGCTCGCCACTTGGCTGGGAGGTGCTTGATCAAGGCGGCGGACAGTGGCTCGACGCTGCGTCATTCCATTTCTACGCGCTGGCCGAAGGCGGGGACAGTCCGAACGACAGCCTGATCCTGACTGCGCTCGACAAATACCGGACCTATCAAAACCGGCAGGGAAAGACGCTGCCGCTGTGGCACACCGAAGGCGGACCCTATATCAAGGGAGGCCAAAGCTGGCTGGCGACCTACCGCATCCCGCCTTCCGCGACGATGACGCCTCCTCAGGCGGCCGCGTCCATGGTTCGCACGGCGCTCCTGTTCAAGGCAATGGGGGTGAGCCGACATTTCGTCTACGAGGCCTCGGCCAGCCCGACCGGGCGCAAGGTGCAGACGGACGCCTGCACAGGCTTTATTGATGTAACCGGAATTCCGGGCCCGGGTATAGCGGCTCATGCAGCTATGGTGTCTCTGACCGAGGATGCCACGCCTGCGGGCTACGAGGTGGTGGCGGATTCGCCCGAGCGTGTGAAAATAGCGCATTTCACGCGGGGTCAGGAACGGATCGACGTATATTGGTCCGGCAAACCGGTCGCTCTTCAAACCGTCGCCGGGCTCACCCCAGGCGATCAAGTTCGCGACCTAATGGGCAATCTCGTGAAGCCCGATGACGCGATGGTCGGCGAGTATCCGCTCTATGTCACGCGTCTCCCTCGCCGAGACGACGCGATGATGCGGCACCATCCCTTTAGACATTAAACCTTCAATGCTGACGACCAATCCCAAACACACCGGCAACTTGGCCAACACAGACCTTCTCCGATCACCGCTTTTCACGTCGTGGAAGGACCCTGTCTCGGGAGTGGAGAGCTTCCTCCTGAGCCGACGTGTTGCGCCCTTGCAGCAGTCTTTCTACTTCGTGAATCCGAGCCTGACCGATGACGGAAGGTATTACTGGTTTTATTGTAGTTTTCCCCCGGGTGGTAATGCCAACTACGGACGCAGTCTGGCGGTCGCGGATTTGTGGGAGAATCGCATTCATCACTATCCGGAGACGCTGTTTTTGGATGCATCTCCATTGGTGGATCTAAGCACCGGCGAGGTGTATTGGTGCACGGGCTCCGAGGTCTGGAAACGCGGGCCCAAGCCCGAGGACCAGCCCGTGTTCATCAATCGGTTTCCTGTTGAATTGGCCAATAACCGTCGACTATGGCGGCTGAGCACGCACCTGACCTTTTCGGCTGATCGCACGGCACTCAATTTCGACGCCGAGGTGGGGCTGGAGTGGTTTGTCGGTCACATTCCGTTGGACGGTGGAGAGGTGGTTGTTTGGCAGAAATTTGATCGTTGCTACAATCATGGCCAATTCAGCCCGACCGACCCGGATTTACAATTGATTGCCCAGGATAACTTCGTGCATCCGCTGACAGGTGAAATCAACAGCCTCGCCAATCGTCTTTGGTTAATTCGCCGAAATGAAAAAGCCCGCCCGGTTTACTCGCGGGAAATTCCCATGAAGTCCGAAGTCTTCGTGCAGAATGGCCATTACGAAAATGAACGTCCCTCCCGAGTGCATGATGAGCGGATTATGCATGGCCATGAGTGGTGGAGCGCCGACGGGCAGTATATCTGGTATGTCCATTATGGGGTCGGAGTGGAACGCATCCCGGCCTATGGAGCACCCGTGGCTGATTTGATCTGGCCCCTAAATCATGTGTCCCATGGGCACGCTGATGAGTCGGGGAAATTGGTGGTGGTTGATTGTCTGCCGCCGGATCGTCCCGAGGAGGGTCGAGTGGCTTTCTACAATCGTGAGACGGGGCGCAAAATTAACATCGTCTCCCTTATTCCTTATCCGGACGACCGGCAGCAGTCCTATCATGTCCACGCCCATCCTCAATTTTGCGGAGGAGACCGTTATATTTGTTACACGACTACGGTTTTGGGGGGCATTGACGTGGCGTTCACCTTGGTGGATGAGCTGGTCGATAAAACGAGCTAACCGAGCGGATCGGGCTGCTTATCAGCTGCCGGGTTTCTCGACCGGGATCGCCGCGAGCGCGGGCGGAACCTGATCGGCTGGGTAGGTGGGGAAGCTTAGCTCAAGCAGCGAGATCGCGGGGATCTCGAAACGCATGGTGCCGGCACTGCGGTCGACCAGCATGGCGACGGCCACGGGCACGCCGCCGCCGTTTTTGACGATGTCGATGCACTCCAGAACACGGCCGCCGCGGGTGACGACGTCTTCGACAATCAAGACCTTCTCGCCGGGGGCGAACTTGAAGCCGCGACGCAGCACGAGGCGGTCGTTTTCTTTTTCGGCGAAGACGTAGCGCGCCTTGGTCTGGCGGGCAACTTCCTGGCCAATCACCAAGCCGCCCATGCCCGGGGCGAGCACGGTGGTGAACTCGAGTTTCGCCAGTTGCGGGAGCATCAACTCGGTGAGGCGGGAGACGGCGTCCATGCGCTGACAGACCTGCGCGCATTGGAAATAGTGTCCGCTGTGCAGGCCGGAACGGAGGACGAAGTGCCCGGTGAGCAGGGCCTTCGTGTTTTTGAAGATATCGAGCACTTCCTGTTGCTGGGAGTCCATGGTGTTAAACCCCAGACGCTGCGGTCCGGCGGCAGAAAAAACAAAGCCATTTTTTGCGCTGAGTGTTGATGGGGGCCGAAAAGGAAACGATTCCGATCTGTGTGCAGTATTGCCCCCGACGGCTGTGGATGCGAAAGGGTCTGGCTACGAAATGAGTTTTACCACGTTTACGCGCAGTGTGCGGATCGAGCGGCCGGCGGCCGAGGTGTTTGCCTGGCATGAACGGCCGGGTGCGTTTGAACGGCTCGCATCACCTTGGCAGAAGCTGCAGGTCATATCCCGAAGCGGGGGCATCCGTGACGGCGCAACCGTGAGTCTGCGGACTAAGATCGGTCCGGTGTGGGTGCGTTGGGACGTCGAGCATCGTGACTACGTTGAAAGCGTGCAGTTTCGCGATGTGCAGCAGCGGGGCCCATTTGCCCACTGGGAACACCTTCACCGTGTCGAGCCGGTTCCAGGTGAGAGCCACGCGTGCGTGCTGACGGATACCGTCACCTATGACCTACCGTTTGGCGCGGTCGGCCAGATCGGCGGAGGGGCGTTTGCGCGCACGGAGTTGGAACGGTTGTTCACCTATCGGCACGCCGTGACCAAGGCCGATCTCGAAAGCGTGTCGCGGTATATTTCGGTGCGACCGATGACCTTTCTCATCGCAGGCGCATCGGGTTTGGTCGGACGGGCGTTAACGGCATTTTTGCAGACGCAGGGGCATACCGTGGTCCGGCTCGTGCGGCGGGCGACGTCAGCGGCGGACGAAGTTTTTTGGGATCCGGCCGAAGGGAAACTCGATGGGCACGCCCTGCGAGGAGTGGACGTGGTGGTCAATCTGGCGGGCGAGGGGATCGCCGCTGAGCGATGGACCGAGGCGCGCAAGAACGCCATCATGAGCAGTCGGGTGGACAGCACGCGCACGCTCGTCGCAGCGATCGCCGCGATAAAAAACGAACGGTTCCGGCCCTTTGTGCTGATCTCGGCGTCGGCCACGGGTATTTATGGTGACCGAGGGGACGAACGGCTCGACGAACACTCGACGCCGGGTGATGGTTTTTTGGCGGAGGTGTGCAAAGCTTGGGAGCATGAGGCGGTCGAGGCTGACGCGTTGGGCGTGCGTGTGGTGGAACTGCGCACGGGAGTTGTGCTGACTCCGGAGGGCGGGGCGCTCGCGAAGCTGTTGCCAGCATTCAATGCCGGACTCGGTGGACGGCTCGGCAGCGGCAAGATGTGGATGAGTTGGATCTCTCTGGAGGATCTGGTGGGCGCGATCTACCACTCGGTGCTGGACCGGCGTTGCGACGGCCCGGTCAACGCGGTCGCGCCCGGTGCAGTGACGAATGCGGAGTTCATGCGCACGCTGGGCCGGGTGTTGCGGAGACCGGCGATTCTTCCGGTGCCGGCACCGGTGCTGCGTGCGGTGCTTGGCGAGATGGCCGGGGAAATCCTGCTGGCCAGTGCGAGGGTGGAACCGGGAAAGTTGACGGAGGCAGGTTATGTGTTTCGCCACGCAAATATTGCTGATGGGTTGCGCCATCTGCTTGGGCGTTCGTGATGCGTTTATCTTGCCCGCGCAGCCTCGAACCGGCTTGAGTGGAGGGATGTCCGCGAATGTTTATCCCGATGTCGTCGCCACCATTGGCCAGACTCCACTCATCAAACTGAATCGCATCGCCGCCGGTGTGGCGGCTACGATTTATCTGAAGGCGGAGTTCTTCAATCCGTCGGCGAGCGTGAAGGACCGCGTCGGCCGTGCGATGATCGAGGCGGCCGAATGTGAAGGAAAACTCAAGCCTGGCGTGGTGGTAATCGAGCCGACCTCGGGCAACACCGGAATCGCTCTGGCCTTTGTGTGTGCACAACGTGGATACAAATTGATCCTGACGATGCCGGAGACGATGTCGCTCGAGCGACGCGTGCTCCTGCGCATGCTGGGTGCGGAGATCGTGTTGACGCCCGGCGCGGAAGGCATGCCTGGCGCGATCCGCATGGCGGATGAATTGCTGGCACGACATGGTCCGCGTGGGTTTATGCCGCAGCAGTTTGAGAATCCGGCGAACCCCGAGTCCCATCGCCGCACAACGGCGGAGGAGATATGGACGGCGACTGGCGGTAACATCGACGCGTTCGTCGCCGGAGTCGGCACGGGCGGCACGATCACCGGTGTGTCAGAGGTGATCAAATCGCGCCGGACGCTGCGTAGTATCGCGGTCGAGCCGGCGGGGAGCCCGGTGTTGTCGGGTGGAAAACCCGGGCGTCACCGTATTCAGGGAATCGGGGCGGGGTTCATCCCGAAAAACTGCAATACGGCAATCATCGACGAGATCATGACGGTGACCGATGAGGACGCATTGGAAACGGCCCGCCAACTGGCGTTGCAGGACGGTATTCTGGGGGGGATCTCGACTGGAGCGAATGTTTGGGCGGCATTGCAAGTGGCCAAACGGAAAGAATTTGCCTGCAAGGTGATTGTGACCGTTGGGTGCAGTTTCGGGGAACGATATATATCGACGGCATTGGCCGAGAAAGCCCGGCAGGAGGTATCGGTTTAGCCCAGATAGGACTGGGGGGTTATCCTGATACGAGTCGGGAACGGTCGGGATTCTCCGGTGGATACCCTAGATCACATATGAGGTAACGGCTTGGTTAGGGGTGGGGGATGGGCTCGATGGTGGATTTATCGGTCTTTCGCTAGAGTGGTGCCATGAAAACGGCACGCCCGCTTACCCTTCTCCTACTCGCTCTGGCGGGTGTGGCGATCACGGGCGAGGTTGCGGCTGCCGGTAATCCGGTTACAACGGTGTCGATGGTTACTGCTTTGAAGGATGCTCACTCGCTGGCGGCCAATCGCTCGGACATGAAAGTGGTGCGGGTTGAAGGTAATTCGATGCTTCCCTTTTTTGGCCCGGGTGCGGTGCTGGTTGTCAAAAACCTTCCCGCTGCAAAACTTCGTTCGGGTATGGTGGTGGTTTACACGAATCGCTTCAACGAGACCATCGCTCACCGTCTGGTAAATGCGACTACGGCGGGTTGGACGGTCGCCGGTTACAACAACGACAATGCCGACTCCACTCCGGTTACCTCGGAGAATCTGATCGGTGTGGTCTACGCGACTTTTCACTCCGATGCCTTGCCGGCCAATCCGATCATGATGGCGGCGGTGGACTCGGGCAGTACGGTCGCACTGGCTGCTTCAGCTCGTTAAGGCGGCTGGAGGGTTTGAAAATCAGGCTTCCCTCCGAAGTGTCGGGGTGCGTAAGATCTCGGTTTTATGCAACAAACTCTTGTTATTTTGAAACCTGATTGCATGGCCAATAAACATGCCGGCAACGTGATCGACCGCTTTGAAAAAGCCGGTTTCGAGATCGTTGGTGCCAAGATGATCCGACTCACCTCCGAGGTGTTGCGTTCCCATTACGCGCATGTGGCCGACAAGCCCTTCTATCCTGAGATCGAAGCCTTTATGAGCTCACGTCCGGTGATCGTGGTCGCCTTGAAGGGTGACGATGTGGTCGCCAAGATCCGTGAACTGCTTGGCCCGACCGATTCGCGCAAGGCCGCCAAAGGCACCATTCGCGGTGATTTCGGCACCGAGATGATGAAAAACGTCGTTCACGCATCCGACAGCGATGAGAACGCCCGCATCGAGCTGGCCCGTTTCTTTAAGCCCGAAGAACTCTTCGCCTGAGCTGGGTTCCGCCGGAACCGGCCCCTTTTACAAGCCGTCCGTTTACGGACGGCTTTTTTGTGGGCGGGACAAAACACACGCTTGACGCATTAGGATAAAACCAAACTGTCTTCCGCTCCACCAGACGCCCTCATCGTCTATCGGTTAGGACATGGGATTCTCAATCCTAAAAGCGGGGTTCGATTCCCCGTGGGGGCACCACTTTAAAATCCCGACGGAAACTTCCGTCGGGATTTTGTTTTTTAGCACATAGAGCAGCATCTCACGTTTTTACCAATCGCGGCTTTCCATCGCCGGTGTTCCTTGGGATTACTTGAGGTCATGTCATCTCTCGAACTCCTCGACCGCATCGAAGCCGGCAAAAATGCCGTGCTGGCCCAGACTGAATTCATGCATCGCGAATTCGGTCACGTGAAGAGCGAGTGGAAATATGACGGCACGCGGGTGACCGCTGCGGATCTCGCGATTTCATCGAACATTTTCAGAGACCTCGGTGCGCAGTTTCCTGATGATCATCTGTTCAGCGAGGAGCTTGCCGAGACCGACGCCCCCACGCCGCTCACGTCGTGTTTTGCGTGGGTGCTCGATCCGATCGACGGCACGAATAACTACGCGACCGGTATTCCGTATTGCGCGATTTCACTCGCGCTCCTCGAAAACGGCATTCCCGTTTATGGCGTTGTCTACGACATGGCGCGACGAGTGTTGATACACGGAGGCCCCGGATTTGGCGTGTGGGATGGCGATCATGCGGCGCATGTGAAGACGACACCGCCGGACAGCCACAGCATGCTGGGATTTCACAGTCCCTATGACAAAATATATGCGCATCACGCGACGGCGCTGGTGGAAAATTTCAAACTGCGCGGATTGGGCAGCAGCACGCTGCATCTGTCCTACGTGGCCGTCGGCTTACTCGACGCGACGGTTGATCATAACGTGCGCATCTGGGACATCGCCGCAGCGGTGCCGTTGGTGTGGGCGGGCGGTGGCGAGGTTCAGTTTCTCAACGGCGAACAATTTCCGCTGAAGGTGTTCAATCTCAAGATGGGGCGTATTCAGTTCGTCGCGGGAAATGCCGCTGCGTGCGCGACTTTGCGTGCGTTGCTGAATGCCTGACCACAGCACGGTTGAGGCGGTGGTCTTGTCGGCCTTTGCTTGGTTAATAGAACAGATTGCGGTCGAGGCTTCGGTATTGAATGGCTTCCAACAAGTGGGGGGCCTCGATGCGCTCGGAGGCGTCTAGGTCCGCGATGGTGCGGGCGACTTTGAGAATGCGGTCGTAGGCGCGGGCCGAGAGCGAGAGTTGCTCCATCGCTTGCTGGAGCAGGTCGCCGAGCGCGGCGTCAATCACGCAGTCTGTGCGGATCTGCGCGTGAGTCATGCGGGCGTTGGAGGTGGTGCGAGTGCCGGCGAAACGGGTGAGTTGGCGTTCGCGGGAGGCTTGGATGCGGGCGCGTATGTCGGCGGATGATTCGGCGGGTTGGTCCTGCCGTAGTTCGTTGATCGACAGGGCGGGGGCTTCGATGTGCAGGTCGATGCGATCCAGAAGCGGGCCGCTGATGCGGGCGCGGTAACGTTGGATCTGCGCGGGTGAGCAACGGCATTCGTGACGAGGATCGCCAAGGTAACCGCATGGGCAGGGGTTCATCGCGGCGACGAGCATGAAGCTGCACGGGAGGGTAACCTTTCCAGCACTACGCGAGATGGTGACGTGGCCGTCTTCCAGTGGTTGGCGGAGCACTTCGAGGGCGCTGCGTTTGAACTCGGGCAGCTCGTCCAGAAAGAGCACGCCGTGGTGGGCAAGTGATATTTCGCCGGGGCCGGGAATGGTGCCGCCGCCGAGCAGGCCAACATCGGAAATCGTGTGATGGGGTGACCGCACTGGCCGGCGTCCGAAGACATGCGAGCCGTTGCCGGTCAATGTTTGGCCGGCGGCGGAGTGAATGCTGAGAATTTCCAGCGATTCATCGAGTGTAGGCGACGGCAGGATGGTTGGTATGCGTTTCGCGACCATCGATTTCCCACTGCCCGGAGGCCCGATCATGCAAAGATTATGGCCTCCGGCCGCAGCGACTTCGATGGCGCGGCGGAGCGCATGCTGGCCTTTGATTTCAGCGAAGTCACCGACGGAGGTGTCGGGTCCGGGGTTGATGGCGATACCAGCGGCATGGGGAATGGGAGTGATGGCCAGTTCGCCGACTAGGAATCGCACCGCTTGGTCGAGTGATTGGACGGGGTAAGCGGATACGCCATCGACGAGCGCAGCTTCATCGGCGGAGGCTGGTGGAAGCAACACTCCGTGTTTGCCCAGTTTTTTGGCCAAGCGGGCGAGGGCGAGGGCGCCCCGCACCGGTCGGGTGGCACCGGAAAGACTGAGTTCGCCGGCGATGAGGTAGTCATCGATGTTTTTTGCGGCGATCTGTTCAGTGGCAACAAGGATGCCGAGAGCGATCGGCAGGTCGTAGAACGGGCCTTCTTTGCGCAGGTGTCCGGGCGCAAGATTGATGGTGGTGCGAGTTCGCGGCGATTTGAAGCCGCTGTTGCTCAGTGCGGAGACAACGCGGTCGTCGGACTCCTTCACAGCTGCATCCGGCAGGCCGACCAGGATAAGTTTGGGGTCGCCGCTTTCGCCTGAGTTTACCTCTACATGAACCAGTTCCGCATCGATACCTTGCAGAGCGGCGGAAGCTATCGTGGCAAGCATGATGGGTCAAGCGGTGCGGGGGAGAGCATTTCGCCGCGTGATTTCGCGGAGGTTGTGCTCGATTGCTTCGATGTAGGGGTTGCTGCCGTCGGGGCGGTTGAGAAAGCGATACACGCCAAGAAAATCATTATCCAATTTAGGCACGACGACATGCTGCCAGAAGGTGGTCGTGCCGGAGATGAGTTGAGCGGATGATTTAAAAATACGTTTAGAGGAGGGCAGGCCAAGGAATGCGTCGGATTCGGCGAATTCGTTGAATAATAGTTCCAATTCGTCGGGGTAGTCGGATGCCGCCATCTGGCCGAGATAATCTGCGGAGGCCACCATGCTCGCGAGCACATGGTTGTCGTGTCGGTTGAAGCGGAGCTTCATTCCGGTGGTGGACGGACCGGTGCAGCGGATCGCTCCCAAGACGGTGTCTATTTCACCGATTTCCATGCCTAATTGTGGCAGAAAGGACGCGGCTAACGCACAACTCCTCAGAACATGGCAGAATGTATACTTGGCTCCGGTGCCTCCGCGGTCAGATCGGAGCTTTAGGTAGCCGCTGTCATGCAGTAGGGCGGTGGCCAACCCCATTTCGAATTGGCGATGCGTGAAGGGTATTTCTCCGGACGCCTGACGTGCGGCGAACAGGTCCATATAGGCGACCGTCACCTGCAATGTATGTTGGTAATCGTGATACTTAAGGTCGTTGGCCTGGTAGTCGAGGTAGCCGCCGGCGAATAATTTTTCGACACTGGCGAACAGCGCACGGGTAAAATCAAGGGACGCACAGGGAAACAGGTCGCCGGTCAGCGTAATAGCGGCTTCAATCACGGACGCTGCTCTCGTTGTATCAGTCGTTAGGGGCATGTCGGGCGTCGGCCAAATTGAACTGATGTATGATTACGCAAAACTGTGGCGAAGCCGGCTCTGAGTAATGATTTGCGGAAACTGCGCGCAAGCCCAATCTTTTGCGCCAACTACCACTAATTGAATGATACTGGGACTTACAGGCGGCATGGGCGGGGGAAAATCCACGGCGGCAGGCTTTTTCGAAGAGGCCGGTTACAGGCGGATCGATTCCGATCGGATTGTGCGGGAGGAATTACTGACTTCTCCAGTGGTGATTTCTGCGATCACTGCCCGTTTCCCTGGAGTGGTAAACGAAAAAAATGAGGTTCAACGTCCGGAGTTGGCACGACAGATTTTCGGCAATGACGTGAATCGGTTGTGGTTGGAGGAGTTACTACATCCGCTGGTTTACAAGCGCTGGAGTGAGTTACTTGCGATCGACCCCGCGGCTAACTGGGTGATCGAGGCACCGCTGTTATTTGAGCAAGGACTGGAAAATTGGTTTGATTTCATCGTGTGCGTATCCACATCGTCGGCCAATCAGCTTGCCCGGTTGATTGAGCGCGGAATTAACCAATCGCTCGCCGAGCAGCGCATTTCCAAGCAATTGCCCTTGGCTCAGAAAATAGAAAAAGCCGATTTTGTCCTGTCTAACGACGGCACGCCCGAAGCCCTGCGTTTGCAGGTTAATCATTTGGTGGCGCGGCTGTGTGGTGCCAGATAAGCACTGTTTTTCAGGCGTTGGTAGCCCTTCCCCCCTTTCCCCACATCATGGATGAATCCGATTTGAAAGCTTCCGCCGCGACCAGCGCAGGCAAAACCAAGAAAACGACCAAGCGTGCGCCTCGCGCCGCCAGCAGTGCCGCCCCGAAGAAGGTGCGCGCGACCAAGAGTCGAGCCATCAAGGGCTCTACCAAGTCGTCCACGCGCAGTGGATCGGACGAACCGAGCCTGTTCGAGTCTGTCGAGCCTGCACCGACGCCAGTTCATGTTCCGGAAGTTTTCACTCCGGTGCGCGAGGAGCGGGAGTCCCCGGTATTCGTCGAACCGGCTCCGATTGCACCTGAACGCCCGGTGTTTGTGCCTTCGTCCGAAAGGAGTTATTCGAGTGAATCGACTGCCCCGGTTGTTAGTTCTGATGCCGTGGATGTGCCTGCGTCAGCACCCCAAGGCCAGTTTGATGGTGCTGAGTCTAATAATGACTCATCCTCGTCAACTCCTCCGGCAGGCGCATCACAGCCCGGTGGATTCCAACAGGGTGGGGTGCCCGAGGATGATCGAGGTCCTTGGTGGAAGCGCAAAAAGGACAAAAAGAACAAGTGGAAGGACAAACACGTTCACGGTGGCGGTCGCCCCGGTGGTCAACCTTTTCAGCAACACCCACCGCAACCGGCCCCCCCGGTTTTGGCTCCCCAGCATTACGGAGATTTGCCTGATCCGGCACGTTTTGCGGATACGGTTGCTCTCGATTCCCTCGCTGCGACCTTACAAACAGGCAACGGTGCCGAGCCGATTTACGTAGATCATATTTATGCGCTTAACCTGTTCGATTTGATCACCTTTGCGAGGAAAATTGGCATTTCGGTGGAGGGGACCCCCAATCGCCTTCAGGCGCTTGAGGCGATTTTCATTCACGCCGCCGAAACGCAGATTCCTTTGGTTGATAGGGGGTTGGTTGATCTTACAGACAAGGGCTATGGTTTCGTGGTTCACGAACAGGCCAATTATCGCCTCTACCCGGAAAGCACCTATTTGCCGGAGACGCTGATCAAGCGCTATGCGCTCAAGCGTGGACACCGGGTGGAGGTCATCGTCCAGTCGCCCCAGTCGGGTGATCGTTGTCCTGCCGTGGTCGGGATAAAATCGGTCATGGGCAAGGATCCGGACGAAGCATCCAGACTCACGCCTTTTGAAGAACTGGTTCCGTATTATCCGCTTCAACGAATTCTTCTAGAAGCGCCCGAGATTCATAAAGACATCTCGATGCGGGCGGTTGATTTGCTCACGCCCATCGGTTTTGGACAACGTGGTTTGTTGGTGGCGCCGCCGCGCACCGGAAAGACGGTGTTGTTGCAGAGCATCGCCAATTCCATCTCCCACAACTTCCCTGAAAAGAAGCTGATTCTACTGCTCATCGATGAGCGTCCCGAGGAAGTGACCGACTTTAAGCGGCACACGAAGGGCGAAGTCGTCAGTTCCACGTTCGACGAGGCGCCTGAGAGCCACGTGCATGCAGCCGAGATGGTCATTGAGATGGCCCGCCGCTTGGTCGAACAAGGGGAGCATGTCGTCATCCTACTCGACTCAATTACCCGCTTGGCTCGCGCCTATAACGCTTTGGCCGCCAATTCCGGCAAGATCATGTCCGGTGGTGTTGAAGCCACCGCGCTGCAAAAGCCCAAGCGTTTCTTCGGCTCCGCCCGCAATATCGAGGGCGGTGGAAGCATCACGATCATTGGCACGGCGTTGATCGACACCGGCAGCCGCATGGACGAGGTGATTTTCGAGGAGTTCAAGGGAACCGGCAATATGGAGCTCCATCTCGACCGAGGGCTTTCCGACAAACGCATTTTCCCCGCGATCAACATCGACCGCTCAGGAACACGCAAAGAAGAGTTGATTTATCACCCGGAGGAGATGCTTCGCGTGTATGGTTTGCGCCGCGCGATGCAAGGCATCCCGCCCGTCGAAGCGATGGATATGTTCATTCAGCGCTTGAAGAAAACGAAAACTAACGCGGAATTCTTGATGAGTTTGAATCGTTAGTTCACGTTGACCGTAATTCCCCGACAACTACCCTGATCGGCTTCCCGCCCCCTTATCCCCTCCCCAAGTGACTCCCGCCGACGATTTCGTCATCCAACTCGCCCTCGAAAAGGGCGTGCTCACCCAAGTTCAGATCGATGCCGCCAACGAGCAGATCGCAACGCATACCGACCTGACCACGGCCCCGCCCAAGTTGGTCGATACGCTGATTGCCCATCACGTGGTGGATGCTCGCCAGCTCAGCAAGCTGTTGGCGGACGAGTTTGGGATGCCCATGGTCGACCTCAACGCGTTGCGCGTGCCGAGTCCCGAGGCAATGGCATTGATCCCTCGTTCGCTGGCGGTGCGTTACAATGTGTTCCCGATCGCTAAGGAGGGGAATACACTCAAGCTCGCGATTACTGATCCGCTCGATGTCGACGCTATCGACAGCCTCGGCCATGTGGTGAAAATCACCATCGAGCCATCGGTGGCTCCCTCCAGTGAGATCAAGCACGCGATCGACCGTTTTTACGGCAAGGACTCGAGCGAGATCGATGCGATGCTCAACGATTTCACCGTGGGCGGAGCTGAAGCGGCCACCGTGTCGACGGTTCCGGTCGACGGTATGCCTTCGGGGGAAGACGGGGACGCTCCGATCATCAAGCTCGTGCACCAGATTATTCTGGAGGCGATCCAGCGGCGTGCATCCGACATCCACCTTGAGCCTTTGGAAAAGCGTTTCCGTGTCCGCTACCGCATCGACGGTGTGTTGCTGGAAATCGAAAACCCCCCGAAGCGTCTTCAGCTATCCATGATCTCCCGCCTGAAGATCATGGCCAACATCTCGATCGCCGAGAAGCGCATTCCGCAGGATGGTCGTATTCAGATTAACATGACAGGGAAACAGATCGACCTTCGCGTGTCGTCCCTGCCCACCGCCCATGGCGAAAGCATCGTCATGCGTATTCTCGACAAAGACGGCTTGCAGCTCGGCCTTCCTGAATTGGGATTTTTCAGTGATGACCAGGCTATCGTTGAGCGGCTGATCTCTCTTCCTGACGGTATTATGCTGGTGACCGGTCCGACCGGCTCGGGCAAAACAACGACCCTGTATTCGTGCCTGCACTTCATCAACAAGCCTGACCGCAAGATCATCACGGTTGAGGATCCGGTTGAGTATGTGCTGGCAGGTATCAATCAGGTGCCGGTGCGCCACGACGTAGGCATGACCTTCGCGTCCGCGCTGCGCGCCATGTTGCGCCAAGCGCCAAATATCGTGATGGTCGGCGAAATTCGAGACTTGGAGACCGCAGAAATCGCGATCAACGCCTCGCTCACCGGTCACATGGTGTTTTCCACCCTGCACACCAACGACGCTCCGGGTGCCATCACCCGTCTGATCGATATCGGGGTTAAACCGTTTCTGGTATCCACCTCGCTGCGTGCAGCCGTTGCCCAACGTCTCGTTCGTAAGATCTGCAAGCAGTGCAAAAAGCCCTTTACGCCCGACGCCAACGAACTTCGTTCGCTCAACATCACGCCGCAGCAGGCGGCCACCGCGACCTTCATGCGCGGCGAAGGATGCCAGAACTGCAACGGCACGGGTTATCGCGGACGCTCCGGCATCTTCGAGATGTTCGTGGTTAACGAGGAAATCCAGCGCATGATCTACGACAACGTCGGCACCGCCAAGCTGCGCGACAAGGCCCGCTCACTCGGCATGCGCACTATGCGCGAAGACGGTGTGCGCAAGGTTCTGGCCGGCCATTCATCCATCGACGAAGTCGTTTCGATCACGGTTGGCGACGCCAGCTAAGCCCACTTCTTGCTACCTGCAATTATGAGCTACGAAATGAACGATCTGTTGGAGTTGGTGGTGGAGCAGGGCGCTTCCGACCTACACCTTCAGGTGGGACAACCTCCCACGCTACGCCTGAGCGGCGGCATGGTTCCCATCGACGGCCCTCAACTCACGGCGGCCGACACTGAGCAGCTGATGCTCTCGATCACCCCGGACATCCATCAACAGAACGTAAAGTTAAACGGTGGCTCTGATTTTGGTTTTGCTTATCTCGAAAAGGCGCGACTCCGCGTCAGTATCCTAAAGTCCAAGGGCAACTACGGACTCGTGCTGCGTCAGATCCCGAACAAGATGTTCAGTCTGCGGGAAATCGGCCTGCCCGACAAAGTGCGCGAGCTGCTTTACCGTCCGCGCGGACTCATCCTCGTGACTGGGCCGACTGGCTCCGGCAAGTCCACCACGCTCGCCTCGATGATTAACTACATCAACGAGACTCGGGACGGGCATATCATAACGATCGAAGACCCGATCGAGTATTACCATTCCCATAAGCATTGTATCGTTACCCAGCGTGAAATCGGTGTAGACGTCCCCAGTTTTTCCGAGGCCATCCGTCGCGCCCTTCGTCAGGATCCTGACATCATTCTGGTGGGTGAAATGCGCGACCTCGAGACGATTGAGGCGGCCATCAGCGCGGCCGAAACCGGCCACTTGGTGTTCGGCACCCTGCACACCAACGGCGCGGCCAAGACCATCGACCGTATCGTCGATGCGTTTCCCGCGAACATGAAAGACATGATCCGCACCCAACTTGCGTCGTCGATCGTGGCCGTCATCTCCCAAGTGCTCTGTAAAAAAATCGGTGGCGGACGCATCGCCGGTTACGAAATCATGGTCAATACCACGTCCATCGCTTCGTTGATTCGCGAGAACAAGACGTTCCGAATTTCCTCCGACATTCAGACCGGGGCCAGCCTAGGCATGATCACGATGGACTCTCATCTCATGAGCTTGGTTAACCGCGACCTGATCACCCCCGACGAGGCACTCGACAAAGCTCAGGACTCTCATGTCATGCGTGAGAAACTCCTCGCGATGGGCGCTCAACTTCGACAGATCTAACCTTCACCCTTATCCGCTTTCCCTTTCCCCTCGGCACACGCCGGTTACCCTATGTTTGAAAGCCACAGTCAGGCCATTCTGGAGCTCTGCCGCGACAACCATCTTGTCGCCGCCGCCACGCTCAACGATCTCAACGAAGAACACAAAGCCACGGGCAAATCCGTCGCCGATCTCCTCATTGAAATGGGGCTGGTCGATAAAGATACGCTCCTGCGTAAAATTGCGGAAAGTCTAGGCTGCGAATATCTCGAGGGGCAAGCCGGAGATATTCCCAATGAAGTTGTGGGCGCCGTGCAGGGCAGCCTTGCGCGTATGTATGGGGTCGTTCCTTTGCGTGCCGATGCCCAGAGCATCGATCTGATGGCCATCGATCCATTCAACAGCCAGGTTATCGATGACCTTACATTTGCCCTCGGTAAGGACGTTCGGCTGGTGGTGGCCGATCCCGGCCGTATCGACGGTCTCCTGAAGCTTCACTATGGTGACGACGACGCCACCATCGATGACCTGCTGAAGGAAATGTCGAGCGATGACCACGATGGTCCGACTCAGACGGAAAAAGAGTTGTCCGAGCATGACCTCGAATCGATGGCCGGCCAGACGCCGATTATCCGTTTCGTCAATCTCGTGATCGGTCAAGCGATCAAAGACAAAGCGTCCGACATCCATTTCGAACCCTTCGAGCACGAATTCAAGATCCGCTACCGTATCGACGGTGCGCTCTATGAAATGGCGCCTCCGCCCAAGCACTTGGCGCTTCCCATCACCTCCCGTATCAAGGTGCTCGCGGCCCTCAACATCGCCGAGCGCCGCATTCCGCAGGACGGCCGTATCAAGCTGACCCTCGCCGGACGTCAGGTGGACCTTCGCGTCTCGACCTTGCCGACACAGTTCGGCGAGTCCGTTGTGTTGCGCGTGCTCGACCAGGCGGCCGTCCAATTGGATATTACCGCGCTTGGTATGCCGACCGATGTTTACGAAGGCATCACCGATATCATCAAACGTCCCAACGGTATTTTTATCGTCACGGGCCCGACTGGCTCGGGTAAAACGACCACTCTTTATTCGGCACTGCGCGTCATCAACACGCCCGACCTCAAGCTGCTCACTGCGGAGGATCCGGTGGAATACGAAATCGAGGGCATCATGCAGGTGCCGGTCAACCATGCGGTCGGTCTGAGTTTTGCCGCCGCTCTTCGTTCATTCCTGCGTCAAGATCCGGACGTGATCATGGTGGGTGAGATCCGAGACTTGGAAACCGCACAGATCGCCATTCAAGCGTCGCTTACCGGTCACTTGGTGCTTTCGACGCTCCATACCAACGACGCTCCGGGTGCGGTTACCCGTCTCGTGGATATGGGCGTGGAGCCGTTCCTGATTGCCTCGTCACTCGAAGCGGTGCTCGCCCAGCGCCTTGTTCGCCGCATCTGCAAGAGCTGCCGGACTCCCTATGAGCCGCCGGCGGCCCTTCTGCATCAACTAGGCATCGACCCGGTCGATATCGGTAACCGCGAGTTTTTCTATGGCAAAGGATGTGATGCTTGCAGCAACAGCGGCTACAAGGGCCGTATGGGCGTATACGAATGGCTGCGAATGAGCGAAGCCGTCCGAGACCTGGTTGTTGAGCGTGCATCCACCATGGTGATCAAGCAAAAGGCGCTTGAGCAGGGCATGCGCACACTGCGAGACGACGGCCTGAGGGCCATCTTTGACGGTGCCACCTCGATCGAAGAAATCATTAAATACACCTGATCGGAGTTCTTCGCGTTTCCAGCATCGACCTGCGATCCGTATTACCCTAGCACTCTTACCAATACCCTTACCCATGCCAAAGTTTACCTATAGCGCAATCGAGTCGGCGTCCGGCAAAGAAAAAAAAGGCGTCGTCGAAAGCGCGACGTCCGAACAGGCAGCCGCCGAGTTGAAGGCGATGGGCCTCATCCCCACCGCGCTGGCCCCTGAAGGCGGTGGCGGAACGAAAGCGGCATTCGGCGCCAAGAAAGACGCGAAGAAGTCCAGTTCTCCCGCAGCATCTGCTCCCACGCTTGGGGCAAAAAAGAAAAAGGGCTCAATCAGTTTTGGCCGTGTCATCAATAACGCAGGCCTGACCGTGTTCACGCGTCAGCTTGCGACGCTGGTCAACGCCGGCATGCCCATCATGCGCAGCTTGGAGACGCTGGCCCGCCAGGAAAAGAACCCGCTCTTCAAAGAGGTTGTCGAGTCGCTCGTTGAAAGCATCCGTTCCGGTGGTAATTTTTCCGATGGTTTGCTGCAACACCCCAAGGTTTTTGACCGTCTCTACGTCAACATGGTGAGGGCCGGTGAAGCGGGTGGCGTGCTGGGCACGGTGCTCGAGCGTCTCGCCCGGTTCATGGAAAAGGCGGAGAAGATCAAGGGCAAGGTGAAGTCGGCGATGACCTATCCCGTCATTATTGTTTTCGTCGCCGTCGCCATCGTCGGTGCCCTGATGGTATTCGTGATTCCGCAGTTCGAGAAAATTTTCTCTGGTATGCTGAAGGGGCAGTCGATGCCGGCACTCACGCTTGCGGTGCTCGCGTTCAGTAATTTCATCAAGCATCATATTATTATCACCATCGGCATTTGCGTCGTGGGATATTTTGCCTTCAAGGCCTGGCACAAGACTCGCACCGGAACGCGTGTGGTGGACATGATTCTCCTCAAGGCTCCCGGTCTCGGGCCGCTTTTTCTGAAGTCTTCGGTCAGCCGTTTCACCCGCACACTGGGCACGCTGCTCGCCTCGGGTGTTCCCATCCTCCAAGCGTTGCTCATCACCCGTGACACTTCCGGCAATGTTCACGTGGCCGATGCGCTCAACTTGGTGCATGATCGCGTGAAGGAGGGTGACAACGTCGCCCGTCCGCTCGAGTCCACGAATGTATTTCCGACCATGGTTACTTCCATGATCGAAGTCGGCGAGGAAACCGGTGCGCTTCCCGAGATGCTCAACCGTGTCGCCGACACCTACGATGAAGAGGTGGACAATTCCGTGGCCGGCCTCACCTCGATCATCGAGCCGATCATGATCGTGTTCATGGCCGTGGTGGTCGGCACCATCGTCATCGCGCTCTTCCTTCCGATTATCAAGATCATCCAGAGCCTTTCGTAAGCCCATTACGTCCCGTTCAGACCAAAAAAAAGCCTGCCGGATTTTTCCGGCAGGCTTTTTTTTGGCCTGTAAGGCGAGTTTTAAACTTACGCCTTGGGTTGGACCGGTGTCGTTAGCAACACCGTGTTCAATCCTGGCAGACGTTCAGAGAATTCGTCGTGCTCATTGGCCTGACGAAGCGTGCGTTGAACCATGCCCATCTTGGCGTCGAGGTTGTCGATCATGGAGACAAAGACCGCTTCCGGAGTCGCTGCATAAACGGCCGCGCCCCATTCGGGCTCACCTTGATGACTTAGAATGATGTGTTCGAGCCGCTCCAATCGCGCGGCATCGAGACGGGCTTTGATACCGTGTTTGCGTGCGAGTTGGTAGCCCAGCACCACATGGCCTTGCAGGATACCCTTGCGGCTGCGTTTGGTGGCGAGGGATCCCTCGTATTCGACCGTCTTGCCGGTGTCGTGAAGGAGGATCCCGGCCATTGCCAGATCAGCATCCACTTCGGTGTAGAGCGGCAGGAGCGCTTTGCAGGCGCGTGCCATGTGGATGGTGTGCTCCAACAATCCATGGCGGTAGGCATGGTGCATAGAGACGGCGGCCGGACTCCACTTGAAGGCGTCGCCGACTTCTTCAAACACACCGCGCACGGTCATGCGCAATTCGTCGTGAGTGATTCCGTCGATGAACGTTTGGAATTCCGTCCACAATTCGACCGCAGGCTCGGGGGCGACTTCGACGAGGTGGTCGATCAGCCCAGGGGCGCCGAGTTCCTCTTCTGAGAGCGGCACGACCTTGAGGAGTTTGGGCGAGAGTCGCCCCTGATAGTAATCAATGCGGCCCTCGATGCGAAGCACGCCGCCTTCGCCGACGGCCTTCACCGTGTCGAACACGGCACCGTCATTAAACAGCGTGCACCCGAATGATCCGGTGCGGTCGCCCAGATCGAGGATGAGGAACGGGTTTCCGTTGGAGGCGGTTTTGGTGGCGAGTTTTTTGACGACCAGCACACTGGCGAAGGGACGGCCACCGGCGTCTTCAAGCGCCTTGAGTTCGCGGACGGAGAGCAGGGGGAGTTCTTCGGACATGGCTGTGCTTTTTTAAGAGTATTTTTTGACGAGTTGGGTGTAGCCCTTGAAGAAAGGATGACCGGCGTCGTGGAGCAGGGAGTAGAACACTGTCTCTGACGGCAGCAGGTGAATGCCTGCACGGGCGAGTGCGCCGAGGCAGACGGCTGCGTCGCTCGGCCGGCGCGCTCCGATGGCATCGGTGAGCACGGTGACGTGAAGGTTTTCATCGAGCGCTCCCAATGCCGTCTGGTAAATACAGACAGGCGTCTCGATGCCGCAGAGAATGATGTGTTCGAGATCGAGAGATCGCAGGGATTCGGTGATGCCGTCGTCGGCAAAGACGGAGAAGGAGTTCTTGGCGTGCACGTCGGCGCCCGGCGCGAGTGCCAGCAGTTCGGGTGCGGTGCCGCCGAGTTTGCGAGGGAGCTGCTCGGTAAAGACGACCTGCATGCCCAAGCCCACCGCCGTTTCAATGGCGAAGGCGCAGCGTTTTTGCACGGAGTCTCCCTCGTGCATGACCTTGAGAAAGGCGGGCTGTAGGTCGACGCAGAGCAGGAGCACGCCGGAAAGTGGAGAAGTGGTGGCCATGGTTTTCAGGGAAAGTAACGCCGCCGTGCCTTGACCTGCACGCACCGTTTTTCGGGAAGAATGAAGGCGGTCAGCGCGCCGCCCATCACGCAGGCGGTGTCGATACCGATGGACCACTTGAGCCGGTAAACTTCGGGGCGCGGTGTATGGCCGTAAACCACGAAGGGCGGACCATTCCATCGGTCTGCCCACAGGGGGGCGTCAGGGGCATCGGCGCGTTTGCACGGACGTCCCTGATTATCGATCACCTGGATTCGGGTTACAACAGACGCCGGTTGGCGTTGCCAGGGCTCGTTGGGCAGGAATCCGCCGTGCACGAACACCGTGTTGAGCTCCTCGACATAGTGAGTCAGTGGCATGGCTTCGAGGTAGGTCCAGTCTTCCGGGCGAAGTTTTCGGAAGGTGGCCATATCGGTCTCCCGAGCGATGAATTCGACGGGAGTTTTGGTTTTCCGATAGTTGAGCAAGCGAAGTTCGTGATTACCCAAAAGGGAGATGGCCCGGTGCTCGCGGGCGAGGTCGATGACCTTGCAGCTGTCGGGACCGCGGTTGATCAGGTCGCCGACGAGGATCAGACGGTCATCCTTGGTGAGTTCAAGGAGTCCGAGTAGTTCAGCAAACTCTTGATGACACCCGTGGATGTCACCGATGGCGATGATACGACCGTTCATTCGTGCGGGTGCGCAAATTTGCTAGCGTCCACCCCATGTGGAAGTAAACAAGAAAGCCTATGGAATTGAACCTGCAGCCCCTCGCCACGTCCTGTTATGTCAGTGGACAACCGTTTGCCGAGGGGGATCGGGTCATCAGTTTTTTGGTGCGCAACGAAACTTCGGATGAGGTCATGCGGTATGACGTCCTGGAATCCTCCCGTGCAAATTTCACGGTGACGGGTTTTGTGGCGTGCAGCTGGGGGCATGACTTCAAGCCTCGCAAGGTCGGGGAAAATCCCGAGCGTGAACTTAAGCTCACCGCAGAAAATCTTTTTGTTACGCTGGCCGACCCGGCCATCGAAATCGCGCCTGAAAACGAGCGTCTGGTGCAGTTTCTGGCGCTCATGTTGGAACGTAAACGACTGCTCCGTCCCAAGGGACGTGCGGCGAACGGCACGCGGAATCTGTTCGAGCACGCTAAAACGAAGCTCATTTACGCGGTTCCGGCGGGTGAACTGAATCCTGAGTTTTTTATGGCCATTCAGGAGCAGCTCAGCGTTCTGGTGGGCGGTCCGAAGAAGCCGGAGTCCGCGCCCAGCGAGACAGCAGCGTCCGCTGCCGTCCCGGAGGTGCCGCCCGCGACCGATGGCGTTACGGGCACGAACGACTGACGAAGAACCGGTCCAATCCTGCGCGCACCGCCGCACCGTGCATTGCGATACGTTGCAGCATCGGCGTGGTCGATGGTGTCTCTAGCGTGTAACCAAGCCGTCCGTGATTTTGCAGGAGGTAGATTGCCTCGGGCCATTTGTCGCGCAGGAGTGGATCGCTTTCGGGCCGGATGATGCCAGGCGCACAGGATGGCCGGCCGTCAATGAGCTCGGAGGTTTCGATAGCCCCGTGCAGTCCGGCCGCCGAAACCATGGTCTCGGCTAGCGTGGGACGGGCGTCGGGGTTGAGTTCGTAGAGATAGAACCCCTGCGTTTCCCAGTCTTCGTGTAGGCAGAGCGAGAGATCGAAGGGCGGTTGACGGCTCAGCCACTGCACATGCGCGATGATCTCCGGGCTGACCAAATCGCGATAATCGCGGTTAAGATCGATTCCGGTTTCGTTTTCACGCGTCGCTCGCACGAATCCCGTTGGATTCAACAGGGGGCAAAGAAACCAGTTGGCTCGTCCATCGAATACCTCGTTTTCCAACATGGAGAGCAGGGCGAGCGGAGCGGCGGGTTCGTCGCCGTGGATGCCGCTGGAAACGTAGATGCGCGGGCGGGTGTCGGTGGAGTGCTTCGTGTAGGCGGTCAGGGGCACGCCGGCGATTTGGCCAAGCGGTTCGGCGACGAAACCACGTGCGCGGGCAGCTTCGTCAAATTTTAGAACGAAGGGCAGGGGATCGAGCGCGCAGGCTTTGACAGCATCCATTGGCTAATACTGTCTAACGTTTTGCCCATATCAACGGGCGCAACCTATTTTAATTATCATGTCCCACGTTCGCGTTCGTTTCGCCCCCAGCCCGACCGGGTTTTTTCATATCGGCAGCGCCCGCACGGCGTTGTTCAACTGGCTCTATGCCCGACACACCGGCGGTGTGTTTGTGCTTCGGGTTGAGGACACCGATCATGCCCGCAACAGCGAGGAGTTCCTCAACGTCATCTATGACAGCCTGACCTGGCTGGGAATGAACTGGGACGAGGGTCCCAAGGTTGGTGGTAATTACGGTCCCTACCGCCAGAGCGAGCGCGCCCATGTCTACAAAGAATATCTCGAGAAACTCACCGCCGCCGGCCGCACCTATGAGAAAGATGGTGCGGTCTGGTTCAAGTTGCTCGGCGAGCGCTCCGAGGTATTCGATGACCATCGCAAGAAAACGGTGACCAAGGTAGCCAATACGCCATCGGTCATCGACGACCGGATTCGTGGCCACGTGGAGCGTCTTGAGGACGAGGATTTCGTCATCGTCCGCTCAGACGGAAACCCGGTGTTTCACTTCGTCAACGTGGTCGACGATATTGCGATGGAGATCACGCACGTCATCCGGGGCGAGGATCACCTGTCCAACTCCAGCAAACACGTCGAGCTGTTCAAGGCGTTCAATGTGCAGCCGCCGGTCTTCGCGCACATTCCGCTTATCTTGAAACAAAATGGTCCGGGCAAGATGTCGAAGCGAGATCAGGGCGCGCTCATTGAGGAATACCAGAAACGCGGCTACCTGCCCGAAGCGTTGGTCAACTTCCTCTCGCTGCTCGGCTGGTCGCCGAAGGATGACCGTGAAAAGATGCCGATCGCGGACATCATCGCGCTGTTCGATTTCCCGGGCATCAACCAGAGCAATGCGCGTTTCGACGACAAGAAACTCGCGCATATGAACATGGCCTACCTGCTGGAGTTGCCGGCTGATGACTTCGTGGCGAGGACGCGGGTGTATTTCGAAAAACAAGGCGTAACCGCAGCGCTCTCGGCGGATCCTGCGTATTTCCGCGAAGTGCTCTTGATCAGCCAGCCGAAGATCAAAGCGCTCGAAGAGCTGCCTGCCTACACGGCATATTTTTTCACGGAAGATTTCGTGATCGATGCCAAGGTGCGAGACAAGGTGATGGGGAAGGGCGATCCGAAGGCTCGTCTGGCCGAGTTGACCGAGGCACTGGCCGCAGCCGATTTTTCAAGCGATAAGGCGATTGAAGAAGCCATCAAAGCGCTGGCGACGGCGAAGGGGCTGGGCTTCGGCGATTACCAGTCGGTGGCGCGCTTGGCCGTGAGCGGCACGAATGTCGGACCCAGCCTCACCGGCATGTTCCGCGTTCTCGGACGTGAACGGGTGCTGGCGCGCTTTGCACGCTTGGCTGCAGTTTAAGACCATTGCACGGGGCCGGCAACGGGCCCCGTGATGTGGTTAGATAAACGGCAATGGTTCGTAGGTTTTCCCGAGCACTTGCGTGGTCGGGCAGGCAAACCATTTGTCGAGGACAGTGGCGTAAACCTGACGGAAATCGGTGCTGAAAGAGAGGTCTCGATTTTTCTCCAGCTTGAGCGAGGGAGCGGTGCCATGGAGCGGCCCCTTGATTCCGCTGCCCATGACAAATAACGGAGCGGCGGTGCCGTGGTCGGTGCCGCGGCTTTCGTTTTCATTCGGGCGACGGCCGAACTCGGAGAACGTCATGGTGAGCACCTGCGAATCGAGTTTTTTGGAGACGAGGTCCTGCTGGAATGCCGCCAGTCCCTCGGAGAGCGTGCGCAGGAGATTGCTGTGGTTGTTGACCTGATTGCTGTGGGTGTCGAAGCCGCCGAGTGAAACGAAGTAAACGCGGGTGGACATGCCTGACGCGATCAACGCGGCGACGTTGCGCAGTGACTGGGCGAAGTTGTTGCCGGGATAGGCAGACTCGGGCCGGTAGCCGCCGATGACCTTTTGCACGCGCTGTTCGGTGACGAGGGCGTCCATCATCGTGGCGCGCAGGAACGAGGCGTTGGCATTGGCCTCGTGGTCGTCGTCCTTCACCAGTTTTTCGAGGAAGGCGAGATTCTCGCGGTTGCCGCGCCCGCCACCCGAACGCAGGCCGAAGGTGGCGTGAGGTTTGTCGGCGAAGAAGGATTGGGGCAGTTCGTTAGTCACGTGCACGGCGACTGGATCGCCTCCCGTGCCGGCGGTGCCGGGGGTGCCTGTGCAGTCGTTGTCGAGGAAGCGACCGATCCAGCCGGTGGGCAGGAATTTTTCGCTGTCGCTGCCGGTCTCCCAAATTTCGCTCGAGCGGAAGTGGCTGTGGTTGGGATTGGGATAACCGACGTTTTGAATGATGCCGGCGCGGCCGTCCTGCATGAGCGTGTGGAGTGCGGCCAGCGACGGATGCAGGCCGAGAGTGTCATCGAGGCGGATGGCGTCTTCCTTTTTGATGCCAATGGTCGGGCGCAGGCGGTAGTAGTCGGCGTCTTCGTAGGGGATGACGGTGTTGAGCCCGTCGTTGCCGCCGGCGAGTTGGACGAGCACCAAAATAGAGCGGTCTTTCTCGGGCGAGGGCGTGGCGGCGAGGGTGGACTCGACGAGGAAGGACGGTGCGAACTGGCTGAAGGCGAGCAGTCCGATGCCGCGTCCGCCCCAGGAGAGGAACTCGCGGCGCGTGGTGGGAAGGAAGCGGTGCAGGTTGTTCATGGCGCGAGACGAGATCAGCAGAGTTGATATTCGGGAGATTGCAGGACGACCACGGCGGTGGCGCGCAGGCGGGCGATGCGTTTGTCTTCGGTGGCGGTATCGCGGGTGAGGAAGTCGCGCACGTCGGACCGGTAGCTTTCGCTGATTTTCACCGGGAGAAAGTAGTCGAGAAAGCGGGCGGTGATCTGATCGGTGCTCATGGATTGGAGCATCGTCTCGAGACGGTCATCCTCGACGGTAAACGTGCCGATGCCTTCGGCGCGGGCGGCCACCAGTGCGCGCTGTTCGTCGGCGTTGAGGGTTTCCTCGTTGACGGGATTGAAGATCGTTTCGACGAGCTGACGGCGGGCGTTGAGTGTGCCCGAGTTGATCCAAAGGCGTCCGCCGACCCAGCCGCGGACGTTCGGTGGGCGGAATGTTTCTTCGCCCATCAATCGAAGCGTGTTGAGCGAGTGGCGAGGGTAGGGCGCGACGTTGAGATTCAGGTCCTGCACCAGACCGAGGTAGAACTGCGATGGGCGTTTGATGAAATTGCCGCGAAACGCCGGATGGAAGAACATCTGGCTGGAGAAAAAACGAAGGGCGAGTTTCCGAAGGTCATAACCGGTGTCGCGCCACCAGTCTCCGAGTGGTGCAAGGTAGTCCGGTGAGAGCATGTCTTCGCTTAAGTAAAACTTCACGATTTCGTGAGGGACAAAGCAGCCGGCGGCGGGCAGTTCGTAGGCCCGGTTGATAATATCGTCACCGGTGAAAGCACCGGTTTTTGTGAAAACGGTTTTGGCAGTGTCGTCGTGCTGTTTGGCGTCGAAATAAAACTCGTCTTTGCGGAGCCGGTAGCCGGTGAAGGCGCGGGCAGCTTCTTTGATGTCTTGTTCGGAGTAGTTGCCTTCGCCGAGCACGAACAGTTCGAAGAGCTCTCGGGCAAAATTTTCATTGGGGGCGTTTTTCCGACTGTCCTGCAAATCAAGGAAGCGGATCATCGCCGGAGAGCGAGAGACGAGCTTGGTCAATGCGGGGGCCGGACCGAGGCCATGTTGACGGAGCAGGTCGTGGTGCTGGAAAACCCAGGCGATGTTGTTCACCTTTTCCTGGCTGACGACGTAGATGTCGCTGAGGAAGAGCGTCCATTTTTCGGTCGCGGCGTTTTCGGGGCGCGATGAAAACTGAAGCCAGTTGATGACGAGGTTCTGCATCGCCTGCTGCTGGCGTTCGCGTTGTTCGCGTTGCAGCACTTGCTTTTGTTCGCGGGTCTCGGCGGTGCGGATTTTTTGGGCGTAGGCCGGGGTGTCTTCCTCCAGCCTGGCGATGAGCGGTGGTTTTGGCAGAAGATTGGCCTTGGCGGGGAAGAGGCGTTCGAGGCTCGCCGCGAGGCCGTCCTTCAAGACGCGATCCACTTCAGGTGGTTGGGCGGCCCAGCCGACGCGACGAAGAAGGTGGCGAGCGGCGTCTTCGTTCCATTGAGAGGTCGGCAAGGGTTGCCAGGCGGCTTGCGGGGATAGATCGAGTTTCATGCGAGGGGAGGGGGGAACGAAAACTACACGGGCAAATGTGTGCAGGTTAATGCGCCACGGCAATAGGACGCTCGATGTAGGAAAAAGTTTCCCACTGGAGCGGGCGGATTGCGCTCAGAGTCCGAGCGAGGTCCGGTAAAGACGCGGCACGCGCTTGGTTACCGAACACAGCATTTCCCACGGAATCGTATCGGCCCAGTGGGAGAACTCCGTGAGATCGATTCGTGCACCTTGCTGGTGTCCGACGATCACGACCTCGTCGCCAGCCGTGACGCCGGGCACGTCGGTTACGTCAACAATGGTTTGGTCCATCGTGACACGACCGAGAATCGGACAGCGGTGGCCTCGGATCAGCACGTGTCCGCGATTGCTGGCGGCGCGGGGCACGCCGTCGCCATAACCGGCGGTGAGGATGGCGACGGTTGATTCACGTGAAAGCGTGTGGGTGCGACCATAGCTCACTCCGGTGCCGGCCGGTAGTTGTTTCACTAGGCTGACCCGTGTGCGAAAGCTGAATACCGGCTCCGCCTGGACTTGGGAAAGCAGAGAGCCCGCGTGCGGCAGCACGCCGAATTGGAGCAGGCCGACACGGACGGCATTGAAAGGGCCGGCGACTTCGACGGTCTCCAGGCCGGCGCTGTTGTCGGCATGGATAAACAGGGATGCCAGATCGATGCCCTTGCAGGCTTGGAGGGCGACAAGGAAGCGGTGACGCTGTTCGGCCGTGAACACCGGATCATCGTCGGAGCTGCAGAAATGCGTGAATACGCCCGCAAGCTGAAGGTGTGCGGCGTCACGGATTTTTTGATACAAAGCGGGGGCCTGTTCATGCCACACACCCAGCCGGCCCATGCCGGTGTCGATTTTCAAGTGGACGGTGAGCTTCTTGCCGGCGGCGCGGGCGGCGGCATCGAGGCGGGTGACTTCGTCGGCAGAGGAAACGGTCACGGCCACGTCGTAGTCGAGCACATGGCGATCTTCTTCGGGCAGCAGCGAGCTGAGCAAAAGCACCGGCCAGCCGGGGCCGATCTCGCGCAGCGCGGCCGCCTCGGCGAGGTTGGCCACCGCGAAGAGGTCTGCGCCGGCATGCATGAGCCGGGCGGCGGTCTGATGCAGGCCGTGGCCGTAGGCGTCGGCCTTGACCACGGCGACGTAACGCATGTGCGCGGGTAGCGAGGCGCGGATGAGGTGGAGGTTGCGCTCCAGCACCGCGAGGTCGATTTCGGCCCAGCAGCGGAGTGGAAGACGTGAGGCAGTTGACATGGGAAATTAGGCGGGGCGGGGAGCCTGATGGATTTGCGGAGTCCACGTTACGTAGCTCGGATCTTCGTGCATGAATGCATCCGGTTCGGTCACGGCGCGGAACAGATCGGCGTCGGCCAACGAACCCAATAACGCGGCCAAGTCGTAACCTGTCCGGGTTAAGCCGGCTGGTAACGGCGTCCAGTGGCGGAAGTGTTCCGGCATCACGAGTTCACCGGTGAGGGCGGCCGAGGGCACCCGTTGGAGAGGAGCGCCCACCTGCGCCACATGCCAGCTGTCCCGGCGAGCGTCAGCGATGACGTTGAGACCTGGGCGGTTGAGTGCGTGGGCAACCAAGTCCAAGCTTTGATAGGTGTAGGCGGGGGCCCTGGGGTTGATTACGAGCCAGGAGCGCAACGCGACTGCGGCGGTGCGAATGCCCAAGACAGAGCCTGGCCCTTCGCAAAACACGAAGACGCTTAGGTCGGCGATTCGCAGTTTTGCCTCAGTCAGAAGCGATTCCACGCAGTTGAAAATGCCTACGCTCGCCTCGGTGTCGCTGCTGCGCCAGAGCGGTGGGATAGTTTCGCCCTGCGTCCAGAGACCGACCTGAACGCGCGCCGAGGAGGAGTCGATCAGGAGCAGGGAAGGGTGCTCGGCGAGCAATTGGCGGAGGCTAGGCATCGGGATCGTTCATCAAGCGCTCCCTTGCCCGGCTTTCAAGCGTGTAGAATCAGGCATTGACCGGATCGGAGGCAGCCGCGTATTTTCGCCAATTCTGTCAATAAAACCCTCCGCTCTTTCTCTACTGTGAACATCGAAATCAAAGACGTCTCCGAAACCCGTAAAAGCCTCGTCGTTACCCTCGACCAGACCGAAGTCGCCGCCGAACACCAAGCCGTGGTCGGTGAGATCTCCAAGCAGGCCCGCCTCCCCGGCTTCCGTCCGGGCAAGGCTCCCGCCGCCATGATCATCAAGCGTTACGGCAAGGAGATCGGCGAAGAATTCAAGCAGAAGGTCCTCGCCAAGGCCTACCGTGGCGGCCTTGAGCAGTCCAAGCTCGAGCCCCTTAACATCACCGACGTCCAGGAGGGCACCATTGCTCCCGATCAGTCCGCGACCGTGACCATCACGCTCGATGTGCGTCCGACATTCACGCTGCCCGATTACGCCGGTCTCGCCACCGAGATCCAGTCCGTCGAATCCACCGATGCCGAGGTCGAGAAGGTTATCGAGGGGCTTCGCTCCGAGCGTGCCGACTTCAAGGTCGCCGAGCGTCCCGCCGCCAAGGGCGACTACGTGAAGCTCGCTTACGAGGGCACCATCGACGGCAAGTCCATCTTGGATCTCGCTCCCGAGAAGCAGATCTACGCCAAGGTTCCCCAGACGTGGGAAGAGGTTGATGGTGAAAACGAAGGTCTCATCCCCGGCCTTGGCAAACAGCTCGCCGGCTTCGCCACGGGTGACAAGAAGGACGTCACCATCACATTCCCCGCCGATTTCTCCGCTGTGCCTGCGCTGGCCGGCAAGACCGCCGTTTACTCCGTCGAAGTTCAGGAAATCCGTGAACGCGTTCTCCCCGAGATGGACGAAGCCTTCTTCAAGGCCAACCAAGCCGACGACATCGAAAGCCTCAAGGTCAACGTCCGTAACAATCTCAAGGGGCGCAAGGAATACGAAAACCGTCAGGCTCAGCGCCGTCAGGTGACCGAGGCGCTCAATGCCAAGATCGAGTTCGCCGTCCCAGAGAGCCTCGTTGAGAGCGAAACCCAGCAGGTCCTTCGTCAGTTCATCGAGGAAAACATGCGCCGCGGCGTCCCCGCCGAGCAGTTTGAGAAGGACAAGGCCGCCCTCCACGAGAGCGCCAGCAAGGCTGCCCGCACCCGCGTGAAGACCCAACTCCTCCTCGCCAAGATCGCCGAGCAGGAAAAAATCGCTGTCACCGAGCGCGATATCGACACCTTCATCTACCGCGAGTCCATGATGAACAACCAGAAGCCCGAGAAGCTGGTCAAGGAACTCACCAAGGACCGCGAGAAACTCCGCTCCATCCAGCAGTCGATCATTTTCGACAAGGCCCTTGATTTGATCGTTTCCAAGGCTACGGTGACGACCGCCTCAGCGAAGGCGTGATCAGGTCACATCAACCAAGGAAAACTTCGTGAGTTATTACGTCCCCACCATCCTCGAAAGCACCGGCCGCGGTGAACGCCAATGGGATGTCTTCAGCCGCCTGCTGAAGGATCGCATCATCTTCATCGGTTCGCCGATCGACGACATGGTCGCCAATCTGGTGATCGCGCAGATGCTGTTCCTGCAGATGGAAGATCCCAAGAAGGACATCCACTTCTACATCAACTCGCCCGGCGGCGTCGTGACCGGTGGCATGGCCATCTACGACACGATGAATTTCCTCCAGTGCGACATCGTCACCTATTGCATCGGCCAGGCGGCCAGCATGGCGACGGTGCTGCTCACGGCGGGAACTCCCGGCAAGCGTTTTGCGTTGCCGAACAGTCGCGTGATGATCCACCAGCCCAGTGGTGGCGCCGGCGGCCAGACGGCCGACATCATGATTGCTTCGAAGGAAATCCTTCGTTGGCGCCAGACGCTCAACAGCGTCATCGCCAAGCACACCGGCAAGACGCCCGAGCAGGTGGAAAAAGATTCGGACCGTGATTACTACCTCAGTGCCCACGAGGCCAAGGCCTACGGGTTGGTCGACCACGTCGTCGAGTCCACCAAGGAAGTGATCAAAGTCGTCCCGGGAGCCATTCCCAGCGCAGCCTGATTCAAATGATGAGTTTCTAATCAAGACGGTGGCTTTACGGTCACCGTCTTTTTTGCGCACTCGACAGAACACAACACCGGCAACACCTTACATCCATGGCCAAATCGTCGCGCATGACCCTTTGCTCGTTCTGCGGAAAATCCCAGACAGAGGTTAAAAAAATCATCGCCGGTCCCGGGGTGCATATCTGCGACGCTTGCGTCAACGTCTGCAAAACGATCATCGACCGCGAGGTGAAGCAGCCGGCCGTCGATGCCAAACCCGCCTTTCGCCTAGTCAAACCCGCCGAGGTCAAAGCAGCACTCGACGATTTTGTTATCGGCCAGGACCACGCCAAGAAGGTGCTCTCGGTCGCGGTCTACAATCACTACAAACGCCTGATGTTCGGCGCAGGCCAGACGCCATCCGACAACGGCGCACTCGCTCCCGAGTTCAACGAAGTCGAGATCGAGAAAAGCAACATTCTGCTCACCGGGCCGACCGGCTCGGGCAAGACGCTGCTCGCCCGCACATTGGCCAAGGTCCTTGATGTGCCCTTTGCTATCTCGGACGCCACCACGCTCACCGAAGCCGGCTACGTAGGCGAAGACGTTGAGAATGTTGTTCTCCGGCTTCTTCAGGCCGCCAATTTTGACGTGAAACGCGCCGAGTGCGGCATCGTTTACATCGACGAAATCGACAAGATCGGCCGTAAGACCGACAACGTTTCCATCACGCGCGACGTCTCCGGCGAAGGCGTGCAGCAAGCCTTGCTCAAGATTCTCGAAGGCACGGTTTGCAACGTCCCTCCTCAAGGCGGACGCAAGCATCCGAATCAGGAATACGTGCAGATCAATACCGCCAATATTCTCTTTATCTGCGGCGGTGCGTTTGTCGGCCTCGAAAGCATCATCGAAAAACGTCTCGGTCAGAGGGGACTCGGCTTCGGCTCGATCAAGGCGCAACAGGACAAAGCTACCGCGATGGATGCCGAGAGCATCATGAAGTCCATCGAGCCGGGCGACTTGGTGCGCTTCGGTATGATTCCCGAGTTCATCGGACGCTTGCCGGTCGTGTCCGTGCTCGAACCGCTTCAAGTTGCCGACCTCGAAAAAATTCTGTTGCGCACCAAAAACGCGATGGTGAAGCAGTATTCCAAGCTCTTCGCGATGGACGGCGTGCGGCTTAAATTTACGTCTGACGCCATCAAGGCAATTGCCACCAAGGCGGTCGAATTGAAGACCGGTGCTCGTGCACTTCGCGCCATCATGGAGAACCTCATGCTTGAGGTTATGTATGACCTGCCTGGACGCGATGACGTGGTCGAAGTGGTCATCGACTCCTCTGTGGTCGCCGGCAAACGACGTCCGATCATGCGTAAAGCAGCCAAAGGCGAGAGCACGCAGGACGCAGCCTGAGCAGGCTGGTCGAGGGGATTGGATTGAGACCCGCCGACATCGTCGGGCCTCCGCATTTCACCAGTGTAGGTATTCGCCCTTTTCGAGGCCGAGGGCGAACTCGACGAAGAGCTGCACGGTGCGCTCCACATCTTCGAGATCAACGACCTCGCTGGGTGTGTGCATGTAGCGGAGCGGGATGCTTACCAGTCCCGTGGCAATGCCGCCGCGACCGACCTGGATGGCGCGGGCATCAGTGCCGGTCGGCCTTGGATCGGCTTCGAGCTGGTAGGGGATTTTGAGTTTCTTGGCCGCCTTCACGAGACGCTCGAAAACCTTCGGATTGATGTTCGGCCCGCGACAGATGATCGGGCCGCCGCCGAGCTTGGTCTCGCCGTATTTGCGCTGGTCGCAATCGGGGTGGTCGGTCGCGTGGCCGACATCGACGGCGAGGGCGACGTGCGGATTGACCGCGTAGGCGGCGGTGATGGCGCCGCGTGTGCCGATCTCTTCCTGGGCAGTGGCGACGGAGACGAGCTTGGCGGCCAGCTTCTTCTTGGCGGCGGCGAGGCGGATCAAAGTTTCACCGACGACGTAAGCGCCGACTTTGTTGTCGAAGGCGCGGGCAGTGCCGACACTGCCGTGGATGAGTTCGAACTCGTGATCGTAGGTGACGGTGTCGCCGATGGCGACGCGTTCGAGCGCGTCTTTTTTGGATGTCGCGCCGATATCGATCCAGATTTCATGAATCTCCGGGACCTTTTTGCGATCAGCATCATCCATGAGGTGGATGGCGCGTTTGCCGGTGACGCCCTTGATCGGACCGTTGGCGGTTTGGATGACGACGCGACGACCAGAAATGACGGTGCGGTCATGGCCTCCGATGGTGTCAAAATAGATGAAGCCGTCCTTGTTGACGTAGGTGATGATGAGGCCGAGTTCGTCTATGTGGCCGGCGAGCATCAGGACAGGGTCGCCTTTGGGATTGAGCGTGGCGATGCGGTTGCCCATCGCGTCCTTGACGTAGTTGTCGGCGGCGGGTTTGACGTAAGTGTCAAAAACCTTCTGGGCTTCGAACTCGGCACCGGAGGGCGAACGGGCGTGGAGCAGATCGACGAGGAAGGCGGGCGCTTGGTAGTTCGGCATGGGCACAGGTTAGGGGGATTTCGTGGCGAAACACATGAAATAGGTGAGGCGGTCAGTGTTTACGGATGAGTAGTCCCTGATTGACCGCAAAATTACCGGGGACGTAATCAACAAAGCTTTGTTGCGAGGAAATCTCGGCACATCGAGATATGAGGAATGCTTCGGCATCGTCCCAGAAGTTGAGAAAATCCCAATTATCCAAATAAATGTAACCTCCTGATTTTACCTTGTCGAATCCGTTGACAAGGCACTGGGTGCGAGGCCCACCATCCACCACCAAGAGATCCAGTTCATTATTTCTGATTCCGGGGAAGGTGCTCATACTGTCGGCCTGCCATTCGTGACGTAGGTCCACGTTGGTTATGTTTTTTGACCGAAGAATAGAGGAGAGTTTTTCGTGCCAGAATAGGTCTGCTTCGATGCTAATCACTGTCCCTGCGTGGCGTGATAACCAGAGCGTGGACATGCCTGCTCCAATTTCCCATACTAATGACTGCGGTGTGAGGATCCGTCTCAAGCATGGGATGGCCGCAAATGGTATCCATGGTAGTTCTGGGTAAATCCCTCGGCACCTACGATTGAAGACCTGCACGAGGGATCGAATGGAGTTGGGGATCCGACTAAAGGGGACTATCTGTCCACGGGAGTCTGAAAATCTGGGCATAAGGGAAATATACTCCGATAGGGCGATCGATGATTACTCAGCTGATTTAATCAGGTCGGCAATCTCTTCGAGTGGATAGGTGAGGATTTCAGCGAGTGTGGGGTGATACCAAGGCGCACGGAGCATGTCGAAGACCGTGGCTTTCATGGTAAGCGGCCCGCTAAGGATGTGGATCAACTCACCGGCCTGCGGTCCGACGATTTCGGCACCGAGGATGCGTCCGCTTTTGGGCTCGGCGATCACTTTGACGTAGCCGCGTTTGGCTTCCATGAGGATGGATTTGCCGTGGTCGTCGAATGGATAGGATGCGACCAGAAATTTTTCGTTCCGTGCGGCGAGTTCGCTTTCCTGCAGACCAATGGTGGCCAGCGGAGGATCGGTGAACACGACGTTGAGCAATAGTGACTGATCGATGGGTTTGATGCCCTTGATACCGAAGGCGTGTCGTGCGGCGAGTTCTCCCTGGGCGACGGCGAGATGGACAATATCATGCGGGCCGCAGACGTCGCCGCCGGCATAGATGTGCGGGACGCTGGTTTGCTGCCACTTGTTCACGACAATACGTCCGGCAGTCGTGGTTTTTACGCCGGCTGCGGCGAGATCCAGACCTTCGATATTGGGTTCGCGCCCGAGCGCATTGAATAGAAACCGGGCGCGCCGGGTAATACGTTTGCCGTTGCTGTAAAACCTGACCGAGACGCCTTTTTTATCACTGGCCATCTTGTCGATCTTGGTATCGGTGTGGAGGTCGATGCCCTCGTCTCGGAAGGCTTGCTGGACAACCTCACTTGCAGCGGGTGAATGGTCCTTGAGGATATTCGGGCTACGCTGGATGAGGGTAACCTTTGAACCGATGCGACGTAGAAACTGGGCGAGTTCGCAGGCAACGATACCGCCCCCGAGCACGATCACACTCTCGGGGATGAAATCGAGATCAAGAACGTCATCACTGATCCAGAACGGGGTGGCGGCGAGGCCGGGAATGGTGGGGGGAACACTGACTTTGGATCCGGTGCCGATGAGAAATTTTTTGGCTGAGAGTTTACGTCCATCAGCCAGCTCGACGGTGAGGGTGTCGATGAAGCGGGCACGGCTGCGGTAGATGTCGTATTTGCCGGACTCGAGCGCCTGCATCCGGTAATCGGCGAACTCTCCGATGATTTTAAGCTTACGGGTGTGCAACGCCTTCATGTCGGCCTTGGCGGACGGGATGCGCAGGCCGAAAGTTTTACCGTGTTGGGCGAGATGCAACACCTCGGTGGAATAGAGCAGGGTTTTGGACGGCATGCAGCCGTTGAGGATGCACAGGCCGGCGATTTTTTTAGCGCCGTCGACGATGGCAACGCGCTTGCCGAGGGAGGCGGCGACACGGGCGGCGTTAAAACCGGCGGAACCTCCGCCGATTACCAGTAGATCGTAGGGCTTGGACATGCGGAAACGATGCGCGCTCACCGACCTTTGCCAAACAGCATGATGTGAATTGTCTTCAGCACGATGGCCGCGTCGATGAGGAAGGAGAAATGTCGGATGTAGTAGAGGTCGTATTCCAGCTTGCGCAACGTGTCGTAGATGTTGGCTCCGTAAGGATAGTTAACCTGAGCCCAACCGGTAATGCCCGGTTTCACAAGGTGCCGGAAGTGATAGCAGGGGATGTGCTCCTCGTAATCATCGACCAGTTTGTCCCATTCGGCACGGGGACCAATGAGGCTCATGTCACCAAGCAGGACGTTGATCATCTGAGGGAGTTCGTCGAGCCGGCTGGTCCGAAGGAATTTGCCAATGCGGGTGATGCGCAGGTCGCCTACCTTGGTATAGGCGTCCTTGCCATCGTTCGCCCGCATGGTGCGGAACTTGAAAATATGGAAGGGCTCCCGGTTTTTGCCGATGCGCGTTTGCCGGAAGAGCACGGGGCCGCGGTCATCGATCCATATGGCGAGTGCGATCACCAAGAAGAGCGGCGCACCAAGGGTGAGTGCAAAAAAGGACAGGAAGATATCGCTGATGCGCTTGATGCGTTCGAAAACGGGTTCGCGAGCAATTTTAAATCCTTCTTGGAAAAGCCAGGTCTGGTTGAGTCGGTAGAGCGGGATTTTTCGCCAATAGACTTGGTGGAAAAGCTCCAGGGTATAAGTGGGAACGCCACGAAAATACAGTTGGACCAAACGCTGGGAAAGGTGGGCGTGCAGATCTCGATTGTTTTCCCGAAGAATGATGGCTTCGACCTCAAGCGTGCCGCCTTCGAGTTGGTCGAGAAGCACGTCCACCGGCATAGCGGAGTCACCGGCGCTTTCTTGTGAAGGAGCGGCGTAGACGACGGGCTGGTGGCAGCCCATTCGCTTACATTCTTCAGCGAAGATCGTCCCGCTTTGAGTATCGCCTACAAAGACCAATGCACGATCACGACGTGAGGAGATATTTGATGAATAGATGGTCCGGCGATACCCAAGCGAAATCGGCATGTAGATCAAGAAGCTGAGTGCGATCACACCGCGGCTTTGTTGCAGGGGGTATCCTCCGGTGAGAAACACGAAAGTGAACAACAGGGTGCCGACCAAAGCTGCCAGTAGGGAGATGAGGTGCTCGCTGGTATAATCGAGACTCATCATATCGGTTTGCGCCTTGTAACCGTCGATGAGGTAAAAGGCCGACAAGACTAGTGCGACGGGCACGACAAGAGGTGCGATGAGCCAATCTTCACCAATGATGATGCCGCGAAACCAAGCCACGGTGTTGAACACAAGCACCAGCATCACCATGTCCAGTAGCAGAAGGGCGAGGGTTACTTTGCGGTATTTGTGCATGCGTGGGTCAGCTGTTTCAGCCAAACGTGTTTATACTCTGTCTGCCAGATGATTGATGGCTTTGGCTCGCTTGAGGAACATGCCGCAGGGTTAGCGCGTGTCTTTGAGGCATTACGTTTGGCCGATTTGTTGCACCGCTTTGAGGCGACGAAGCTCCCTGCTGATCGCTTGCTCGTAACTGGCAAGGAGTCGGCAGTAGGTAAGCCCGGGTGGCCCATCGAGAAATCCGCCTCGAAAGATATACTGATATGCAAAACGGAGGGGGCCGCGGGCTGGTAAATGATAACTGGCCTCTTTGAGTGCACGGCGACGGATGAGCGGATCGTGGCTGCACAGTTCCTTCCAGACGACGGACGTGGGGCGGCTTGAAGACACGAATGCGGCGGCTTCGGTCAGAGCGTAGCGTGCATGCTTGGCTTGGATTTCCGTGTCAGTTTGCGACGAGAGGTTGTGGTCGTAGGAATTTTGCAGTCGTCCGAGTCGGAGTCCGGGGGCTTCGCGCTGGCCGTGGCCGACTTCTATGAATCGGAAGCGTTTGGTGTGAACGAAGCGGGCCTGCCAGGCTGGATAGTCGGTGCAGTGTGGAATCCATCGTCCGTGAAATCGCATGCGTGGGGCCGCAAAAAATCCATCGAGTTGGGCCGCGTCAGCCGAAGTGGATCGTTCCGTGCATTCGGCGACAAGCTCCGGCGTGAGGGTTTCGTCCGCGTCGAGGTGAAACACCCAGTCGTGCAGGAAGGGAATCACGGCATCCGCATGGTTGCGCTGGTCGGCAAAGTTCTTGAAGGGGTTGACGAAGACTCGGGCTCCGGCCGCCCGAGCAATTTCGACCGTGCGGTCGGTTGAGCCAGAATCGAGCACAACCACGTCATCGCAACCAACGGTGCTGGCCAGGCAGAACGGGAGGTTTTGTTCTTCGTTAAGCGTGAGGATGACGATGGAGAACATGGACGTTTATGATTCACCAGACCTGACGGGCTCGATTTGTGCGTAGCAAATCGCGGAGAAATACACGGTCCAGAAACTGATAAAGACTGCGGCACCGGCGAATGGGAACTCGACCCAAGCGTAGAGTGCGATTAACGCGCATCCAACGAGGGGATACGCGACCAATGGGTGGCGCAGTGTTCGCCGGGGCACTGTTAGAACCGGAATCAGGGCCATTAGTAGCAGTAGGCCGGTCCCGACGAAGCCGGTTTCTGCGATGGATTGTATCCAGTCAGAGTGAGCTTCCTGGTAGGTCTCTTCGTATTGACGCCAAGGTGCGATCGGCCGCGGGCGTATAAGCAGGAATGCGGAGTCGTAGCTTTCCAGTCCCCAACCAAACGAGGGCTTCTGCATCGCGAGTTTCCAAGTATCCCGGTATAGGTCGAGCCGCCCGTCGAGTAGAGATTGCGATTCATCCATGGCAATTCGGGTTTCGGTGTAGCGTTCGTTGATGGAGCGATAGGCGAGCCACCCAACCGCCCCGGTGGCGATGGCAGAGAACACAAGCAATGCGAGGACCGGAGGCCAGATCGTTCGGCCTCGTTCGCGCTGGTGTGAAGCGATGCGTCCGATGGCATGGGCAAGCATCAGTATGACGATGACGCCGGTCATGGCCGTAGCCGCACGGGATGCACTCACCGGAGCACTGACGGCCAGTGCGAATACCCCCATCACCGCCATGGTGAATGGGGAGTGCAACAGGTCGCGTGAGCGATGACGCATGGCGTGGTAAAACATCAATCCTCCGGCGGCGGCGAGCCACAGGACCATGAAGGCTCCCCAGTGGTTGTAATAGGTGAAGGTCGAAAAAAAACGGATATTGGGTGACTTCGCCGCACCAAAATAAAAGCCATGAGCGGACAACTTTTGCACTGTGCCGAGCACTGCAAGGACGACGGCGTTGACAGAGCCAAACACGAGCAGGCGACGCAGTGCGTGACGGCTGCGCACAGCGATCAATAAGTTGAAGGCCGCTAGATACACGCCTGCTCCAAACGCCAGCTCGTTCAGAGTTGTCTTGGGGCTTACTGTGCTGGGCCACCACGGATTTGCGGTGCCAACGTGGACCAATCTGATTCCTTCCTCGGACGTCATTGGCACGAAGGACGGATTGAAACAACTTGCGATGACCAACCCGATGAAGAGCAGCCACGGGACCAGCCACCATGCCTTGCGTCGGGCTTCGCGGCCGGCTGTTCCGGACTGCATGAATGCGGCAAACGTCAGCAAGACCCCTAAGTCTGCCCAAACGGCCAACGCCGAATGCATCCACCAGAGGTTACCTCCGTATACCCAGCTCGCTCCGAGCAAGAGCATGCCTACATGGCAGAGAACTGCTTTCCCCAACCATGGGAGGTGATAACCGTGGATGCGTTTCATCGGACGGTGTTGCGCAGTTTGTCGTAAAATTGGGCGAGTGTTCTCGCGGTAGTTTCCCAAGAGAACTCATCGCGCGCCCAGCTGAGTCCGAGCCGACCTCGTGCTGCGAGCGCATCACGGCTTTCGACGAGCAGTGTATTCAGCGCAGGACCAAAATCGTTCCAAGGGACGCACAGGCCTGCACCGACGTCATTCATTTTTTGCCAAGGCGTCGTGTCAGTGGTGAGAACAGGCACGCCGCGAGTGAGCGCTTCGGCCACCACCAGCCCGAAGTTTTCGGAATGCGAAGGCAGCAACAAAAGGGAGGCGACGGCGTAGGGAGGCAGGGCGTCGGTGCCATCTTCGACCAATACTCGGCCGTTCCCTCCCTGTCGGAGAACATAGTTTTCGAGCTGCGTCACCGAGTATTCCTCGGGAATGCCCACCAACAAAAGAACCCAGTCACCGCGTGGAATCGAAAGCCAGAGGTCGATCAATTGCAGGACTCGTTTCTTGGCGTGGAACCGGGAGTAAAATAATGCAACGCGGCGACCGACAAGCGAAGGACATGCTTCACGCCACTGCATGGCGGCGGCGGTTTCGTCCTCGTCGGACGGAACAACCACTCCATTGCCGGCGACGCATACGGGCTGGGTGAACCCGAGACTGCGGATATCATCCGCCTCCTCGGTGCTGGTCGCATGCCAGCCCGAAACGCCAGTGAATGCCCCCGGGTGAATCCATTGCGCTGCCAATGATTTTTTGAGGCGATGGTGATCCCACGCCCACGGACTCATCATGCCACGTGGTGAGATAATCAAAGGAACGCGGGACTTGTCGGCCGCACACCGGGCATAGTGCAGTGTTCGCAGCCATAGCCCGTGATGATGAATCGTTTCGTAGATGGTCGAGCGCAGGTGGTCGCGCAGCGGGGTGGACGGAGCCACTGCCTGCGGCCACTCTCGCGCGAAGATACGGGTGGCGAGATTTCCTTCCGTGTGGGCGACGCCGTCACCGCCGGACGCGGTGCTCAACAATCCGACCGTGTGGCCGGTTTTGGCGAGGCCGGCCGCGAGGCCGCGCACGGAGCGCGAGGGACCGCCGTGGCGTGACTCCAGGCTCGCGACGATCTGGGCGATCTTCATCGGGGATCGGGACGGGGCTTGAGCGGTCGGCAGGGGTTTCCTGCGCAAATCATCCGTGCCGGCTGGTCTTTGACCACTACGGAGCGGGCTCCAATGACCGCCAGTTCACCGATGGTTATTCCGGGGCCGACAAACACGTCGGCCGCGACCCACGCATTGGCACCGATCTCTATCGGGCGTGCATCGAGCGGCATGGACCAAAGGGTGATGTCGTGCGAGCCAGCGCAGAGGTGGACGCGCTGGCTGAGATTGGCACCATAGCGGAGAGTGATGGGGGCGAGATTATAGACAATAACCTCGGGGCCGATCATGGAGCGTGGTTCGAGATGGAGTTTCCAAGGGAAGGTGATTTTGGCGGTTGGGAAAACCACCACTTGCGATGGAGCGGGAATGTCCGCACCGAAGAACCTCAATAGTCTCGCGCGAAAACCATGGAAGGGTCGGGGACTCCAACGGAACAGTGTCGCTTGAACGATAAACCAGACCGTGCGCAGCACCACCTCACGACGGGGAAACGGCGTCACGCAGTTTTGGCCAAGGTAGGGAAGTTCGGCGGACATGACTTGTAGGGTTAACGTGCGGTGCTGTCGTGGTCGAGTGGAGACACGAGGGATTGAAAGTCGGCCAGCAGGCGTTCGGCAAACACCGGAAAATCGTAGGCACGTGCATCGGTGATGGCTTGGCTTGCGAGTGCCAAACGTCGGGAGGGATCGGTCAGCAGGCCGGCGAGCGTGTCGGCGAGTTGCCCGGTGGCGTCCAGAGCGGTGTGGTCAAACCGTTCGCCGTTAAGTCCGGGTTCCACGAAGTCGCGAAAACAGGTGAGGTCCGAAACAACCGGCACGGCTCCGGCGGCCATGGCCTCGACGACCGCAACACCAAAGGTTTCTCCCTGCGCTGCGAGGCTCGGGTAACAAAAGAGGTCAATCTCCTGGTAGCGCTGCGCCAGCGCGGTCTCGTTAAATTCGGCGGGAGCGAAGGTCAGGCGTTCCGGCGGGAGCACAGTGGCTAGGCGGGCGGCGAGTTGGTCGCGATATTCGGGACCCGATCCACCCTGATCGACATCGACCGGTCCGCACAAAATTACACGCCAGGCCGGCACGTCGCGAGTGGCGAGTAGCACCAGCGCATCGACCAGTAAATCGAGTCCTTTTTCTCGGTGAATACGACCGATGTAGCCGAGCGTGATGACTGCTCCAGTCGAAGCGGATCGAGGGCCGGAAAACGCAGGAATGTTGACCGGATAACCATAGATGCGGGCCATCGGGCACCAGCGTTCACCCTCCGCGAGCACGGCTGAGAGCACGGGCGTGCTGGTTACCATGATGCGGGCCAAATGATTGTAGACGCGAAACTGTCCTTTGGGCATGCGGCCAGGCATTACGACCACCTTGCCAGCTTCCGGACGTAACCAGCCGAGCCAGCAGGGCAACGCCACTGTGTTGACCACGACGATGTCGGCAGCAGGTAGACGGCGGTGAACCCGAAGGCTCCAGATAAAATCGAGCACGAGGTTGCGCCAGAGTTTTTTGGTGTGTCCGAAACCCGGTATCCGAATATGGGTGACGCCGGCTTGGATTTCGCGATCAGCCCATCCGGGCCAAGCTCTTGAAACCACCGTGACATCATGGCCAAGGCGCGAGAATTCGAGCGCGAGGCGGTGCCAGGATTTTTCGGTCGCGCCGCCGGCGGCCGGAGGAACCGGCAGGAAAAACCCCATGACGATTGTGATCTTCATGGAGTTTGAAAAAGAGAGGCTACGGCTCGTGAAAGACCGGCGGAAGCGGCTTCGTAGGTGTAGCCGGCGATGCGATCAGTCACCCGGACGCGGAATGCATCGGCCTGCGTGTCGAGGTCGTGAAGTGCACGTTGTAATGTGATTCGCAGTGCGTCGGGTTTTGAGGGATCGAAAACCCAACCCGTATCGCCGTCGGTGACGAGATCGCGTTGGCAACCGACGACATTGCTCACCAAGCAGGGCACGCCGAGATGCATGGCTTCGTTCACCGCCAGTCCCCACGTCTCATAGTGTCCGCGAGAGGGCAGCACGAAAAGATCGGCCAGCAGGTATCTTGAGGGCATTTCACTCTGATTGGCGAAGGGCAAGATGCGGACGCATTGGCCGGGATGAGCATCTGCCAAGGTTTGCAGACTGGCACGCTCCGACCCATCGCCGACGAAGACCAGCGCGGTGTTGACGGGGGCCAGATCCAGAAACGCTTTGAGCAGGGCGAGCGGTTGTTTGGCGGGAACGAGTTTTCCGGCGAAGAGGATCACTCGAAACCCATCGAGTCCGAGCGAGGTGCGCAGGCGTGCGGCGTCCGTCCGGTTTGCGATCGTCGACGAGAAACGGTCGGCGTCGACGCAGTGCGGGACAAAAAACAGTTTTTGGTCGGGAACTCCGAAGGTGCGGAAGTAATCGCGGTTGGCCGTGCCCACGCAGGCAAAGGCGGTGAATTGCCGGTATATCAGGGACAGCAACAGACGCTTTTTTTTCGAGACGGGTTTGTTGCCGAGAAGGTGCGAGTCGCCTCGGAAAACAAGAGGTAGACCGCAGAGGCGCGCCCACAGAATGAGACCGAGGTGGGTGGCGTAGTTGTAGCCAAACAGGAGCACGGCATCGGGCCGCCATTCGGCCAGACGGGCAGGCAGGGAAGGGTTGATCAATCCGCCAAAATGATCGCTGCCTGGACGGCGGGCGATATTCGCAACGAATTCATGATCGTAGCCGGACAAAAGATCCACGTCCCAGGCGAAGGTGTGATTGAATTGAGGATCGAGAGCCGCTTTCACTCCGGCTTTCCACAGATAGAAGACCCGCAGTTGCAGGTTCGCTTCGTGGGCCGCCATCCATCGGAACCACGGGCTGTAGTATTGGATAGGATGAGACAGAACGATGGCTAGGCGAGGAGGCACGCGAAATAGAAGTGGAAACTTCAGACAACGGTCAGCTTGCGATAGAGGGCGGGAAGACCGATGCAGATGACTGCAGCTTGAAAGAGCGAGCTGAGCCAGGTGGCCATGACCTGCTCGACCTGAAAGCTCCATGCGGTAAGCAGGATCATAAATATGCCCATAGCGGAAAATTGCGGGGCACCATCGGACATCATTGAAACGCGTTTAAAGCCGGCGCCCATAAGGACACCCAAGAGCGCAACACCGAGATAGCCAAAATTGATGTAGGCTTCGGCCAACGGGCCGAATGCTATCGAAACGCTGAAACCGCTGTCTTCGGAGACCAGGTTGAAATACACAGCGAGGCGAATGTTGGCCAGCAGGCTGGACGGTTTCTCCGGCCACAATAGACGAGGGATGATCAACGCGGGAATATCCACATAACTTTCACCCAAAAGGTAAGGCTTTCGGTTAGGCACCTCGTCCACACTCAGGCATATCATTTGAATCAGAGATGCCCGTGCAAAGATGCTGGTTGGTTTTTTCTCCGGGTCGGTCTCGTGCTGCTCCAGGGCCTGTATGCTGTAGTCGAACCATTCTCCATAATAAGCGGGTAAATCGGTTAGTGATGCGACTGGGGCTCCCCGTGATTCGTTGGTTGCCGGGTCCCAGTATTTTTTGCGCATCTCGGGTTTCCCCAAATGCAGGAGTGCGAGTATAACTCCGAATATCCCGATAGCCTCCCACGGGATTTTTCTGCGGGCAGAGGCGTAGGAGATAAGGGTGAGTGCGAGTAACGAGATGCCGCCGATAAGATAGAGGGTGGAAAAGGTTACCACCAGATATGCTAGCAGCCCCAAGACGAACACAATGCGCTGACGCCGGTCTAGCAGGCCCAGTCCCCACATGCGTGCAAGGATGAACGTAGACATGATGCCAATGCCGAAGAACAGCGCACGCAGGATGCCTTCGATATTACCAGGGATGATCTTTAAAAAAATGGAGACGTAAGCGTAGGCGACGTTGATCAGCAACCCGATGGGGACCCAGTGGATGGCCTTGGCTGGCAGAAGCGTCTCTACAGCCCAGTGCGGAACACGTGGTCGCGTGCGTAACGATGAAAATCCAAAGTTGGCGCAGGCAACATAGATCAGCACGACTAGGGCTGATTGGCTCCGGCTGGCCGCAGCGTAGGAAGCAAGTTCATCCGAGCTTTTGAAAAGTGGTATCGCGTAAAACGTGATGCAGGCGAGCATCGAGATTTCAAAGGCGGGAAACCAAGTGGATTTGGTCCGGGCCCAGTTCAATGCAGGGATTGCTGAGAATACGATGATAGCACTGGCCAGTAGCTGCGCTACGTGAATATCGCCACCAGTCGTCACATAACAGTAAACCAATGCTCCGACCAAGCCGGCGAGGCCGCCTTGAAATAGGCGGTGCGAGGTTTCGGGGGAGACGGAGGGCGGCTGATCAAGGTCTGTCAGTTCTACGGACATGGATAACGAGGCTCAGTCAGAAATCGGTCGGGATGTGCGGCGAGCTGCGAGTTCAAAGACCTCGGCGAGTTGCCCAGCCATTGTTTCCGCACCGTGGCCTTTGATGATCGATACGGGGCAGATAGGAGTATGTTGATGCAAGCCGCCGATGAACCATTCCCGATAGATCCTGTCGCTGATGGCGGCCAAGTCGGAATGAGATGAGAAGGCGTAACAGGACAAGGGGCATTGGGCTTGTGCCACTGGAATCATCAGACTGTTTTCGTGGGCGATGGTAATGAGCGGGCGCTGGGCGAACAGGTAGGGATATATTTTGGAGGGGCTGTAAGTGGGGTCGTTGGATCCCACCACAATGAGCACATCGGCACGGGTGATATAATAGAGGGCGTCAAAGTAGGACACGCGATAGCAATGCTCGGACACTTGGGGTGCGACGCCCTCGCGTTCAGCCACGGGAAGCACCCAGTATTGACCGAATGGAGGAGGGGCGTAGTCAGTGCCGATGAAATGAAACCGGTGTCGAGCCGCTTCGGTGGGATGCGTTAACAAGTAGTGCTTGAACGCGCGGAATAGGGCGGTGAGCGCGATTGTCATGTCGGGGCCGCACCGCCCTGCGTAAATGTGATGAAAGTTGCCGTCACCGAAGGGGACCAGACTTGTTCCTGGGTTGTGTTCGCGGGCGATCCGGAGATCGAGGAACGAGGTTCCGAAGGGGATAGTTCTTACATTCTCGGCGGGAAACCACGGATAGCGTCGGTGAAGATCCACGCCATAGGATGGGGAAACCGCTATGATAGCTGCGGCGGACTTTACGACCGCAGGCTCAAGTCGGCGGGCGTTGAACTGAGAGAACCAAAATTTTAGCGGGCCGCCGGGGGGGCGGGTTCCGGTGTTGTGGTAGTAGTTGTTGATCCAGGGATCTTGGTAATCGAGCACGTAGGGAACGCCGAAGCGACGGAGCCAGCGTGGGCCGAGGGTGAAGGCGTCGAACTGGGTGGTGCTGAAAAATACCAAATCGAACGACTCCGCCTTGAGCAGCCGGTCACCGGTCGCACGCAAGGCTCGCGAGCAGCGCCACCAAAGACTGCCGATACCAGCCCATCGGGTGAGATGCGGGGGCACGCCGCGGACCCGGAGCACACGGATGTCGGCCGGGTAGGTGTGCAATAGGATTTCGTCCATGACGGCGCCCTCCACGGATTCTGGAGCAACGGCCAGAACGGTGGGTTCCCAACCCAGCGCCAGCAGGTAAGGCAGAGCGAGGCGAACCCGCTGCATGTCGGCCGCGTTAACGGGCGGAAAGTGGGGGCTTACGATGAGGACTTTTTTCACGGTGGATCCGAGGCTGGCGATTCCCGCTGCCGCGGAAGGGGCGGCCGGCTGTCAGGTTTCAAAATAGAATTCCTCGGGCGTGGTGAATAACGAGGCGAAATCAGGCGGAATCAACGGATTTTTCCAAGGTGGGGTCGGTTCGAATTGCGAGCGGTAGGCGGCGAGAGCCCTTTGTTTGATGAAGCCGTGGTTCTTGAACCCGAGACGCAGCACGCGGCGGGAGACGAGGGCGGGGCGGATCAGCCTGATCGGGTTCCACCAACACCATATCGGGTATTCGAAAATGCGTGACGTATCCGTTGATTCACGAAGCGCGTGTTCCAGCAGGATGAAGCAGGCGTCGTGCTCCGAGCTGCCGTCATGCCGGCAAGGCGTGAAAATCTCGTCGGGTCGCACGCGTGAGATCAGTTCGCCCAGGCGGCGCGCGAGCGAGGAGGCTTGCTCAGGTGCTTGCCAAGCGAGCGTGCCGTCGGCGGCCTCGAGGAAGTGGATGGAGGGAGTCTCCACGCCGAGTTCGCGCAAGGCGGTGCGGGCTTCGGTCGCACGCAGTAAGACCACATCCGCGCGGGAAAGCGTCGGGTGCCCCGGATGAGAAGCTCCACCGTCGGTGACGAAAACGACATGGACGGGATGGCCCTCGAGCCGTTTTCGGGCAATAAGTCCGCCGCAGCCCATAACCTCGTCGTCGGGGTGTGGGGCGATGATAAGGGCGATGGGGTTCCCCTCCGGCACGTAGGGGCGCGAGCGAAGCCTGAGCACGAGGCGGGCAAGCCCACCGGCGAGCCGTCGACAGCGGTGTTTGACCGCAGGGATGCAAATCATCCCCACGGTCGCCAGAACGGCGAGGCGACGGATGTTGAAAGGGCGGTTGGGCACGATGAGGAAGCGATCAGACAGGGGTGGCCAGCGCTCGGTCGACGAGGTTGACGAGTTGCGGGGCATCGTGTTCCCAACAGTAGGTTTGTTCGGCGAGAAGACGCGCCGCCTGCTGATGGTGTCGCAGGCTCGCGCGGTCTGAGAGGAGCCCGTCGAGTGCGATGGCGAAACGGGTCGTCTCGTGTGTTTCTACCACGAGACCGGCACCGGACGCGTGCGAGAGCACCTCGCGTTGGCCGGCGGTGTCGCTGGCGACAACCGCAAGGCCGGCGTTCAGATATTGCAGGATCTTGTTCGTGATGGTGAGGTTGCGGTTCACGATGAAGGACTGTTCCAGTGCCAGCCCGATGTCATGGCGGGCGATGAGCGAGGGAAGTTCCGCCGGTGGAACCAGGGGCAGGAAGCTCACGCAGGGGCGGCGGTCAGCGGGCAGGCGTGAGAGAATGATGTTCATGTAATCGCCACTGTGCTCGCCGAGAAGCACGACACGGCTCGGGTGGCGCGTAAGTTTCCACGCGGAAAAAAAATGCTCCAAGCCGCGACCCGGTCCGATGGTTTGAGAAAACCAGAAGAACACCGGCGGTTCATTGGGATCGCCGATGCGGGGATCGGGCTGGAGTGGAAAGGTGTTGCCGATGACGTGCGGACGTTGTCCTCCGTAGCGCGTGTGGAGGGCGTCTGCGAGCGCGTTGGATGTCGTTGTGGTGTGGACGGCATGTTGAAGCAGTTCGCGTTCAACCTGTCGAATGAGGGTGAGCGGACGTCCGGCCCGGTCCTCGGGAAGCAAGTCTTCCGAGTGCCAGTCCTCAATGTCGGCGCATACGCGGCGGCCTTCGGCGATGAGCTGCGTGCCAACCCAGTGGGCGATCTCGTTGTGTGCGATGACGAGGTCGGCGGGTTCGGCGCGGACGGCGCGCAGCAGCGCGTGGGCGGGACCGAGGGAGTCGACGAGAGACAGACCGAAGCGGAGGCCGGCTTCGCGGGCGAGACGACTGCGGGCGCGCCGGCACCAAGCCTGAGGACCGTTCAGTAGATCAATCCATCGATGGGTGAAAGGCGCACCCTTGGCGAGGGCTTCATCGAGCGGCACGGATGCTGCGTGGTTGCGCACGGTCAACACGGTCACTTCGTGGCCGGCGCGGCCCAGCGTGTTAGCCTCCTTCACGACGCGGGGGTTGCGGCAGAGTGCGCCATTGCTAATGATTAGAATACGGGCGGCGTGCATGGGGTTAATCGGAGGACTGGCGATCTATCTGGGCGTGCCGTAGACGTCCCAACTGCCGCAGACGGCGGGCAGGCGGGACGGACCAAATCATACCAGGTGCCCGGCTGCGGTCGAGTCGTTGATAAGAACTCACGGTGCATGATCGAAAATCGCGGCCGAATATCTGTTCGAGCCTGCCACTTCCAATGAGGTGACGAGCGTGCGATTGAGGTTTTTGATTCTCTTTAGGTCCAATACCTCGAAGCTTGCTTCGTTTGGCAGAGCAACGGAATCCGTTGCCGGAATCTTAAATGCCTCGGGGCTTGCCCCGAGGATTCTTACTCTTCCAGAATCATTTTCCTGATCAACGGCTCCGCAGTCGTTCGAGTGGGACTCGCCACCACCGCCGTCGACATAGCGCTGAAATCTGGGGAGACCAGTCAATGAGGGCCTCATTTATGTCGTAGCATCCACGTTGAGCAGCAGGGTAATCGTCGGACTCGGCGCGGGCGACTAGTTCGGGCAGGCGGCGGTAGAAATCCTCGTTGCGGTGAGGGGGGTGTAGCGAAAACGCAGGGGATCCCGCACCAGGGTGATCCATGCGGAATTGTCCCAGATGCCGCATGCGCCGTGTCAGTAGATTTTCCGGGAGATCCAGCCGAGGCAGTCCTTCGAGATGAGCCCGCAGTCTGTTTCGCAAGTTGGCGGGTTTCCACGGCAGAGGGCGGCGGGAACCGATAAGGTCGCTGCGGCGAACGAGAAACAAGCGCGACGTGAATGTCGAGAAACGGTGCGATCCGGGAATCGCTGGATGAGCTCCGAGATCAGACTGGTTTAGCGTCCCGTCGATGCGTGGCGGGCCGGGCAGTGGATTGCAGGCGAAGATGCAAGGATCGGTTTGAATTAATCGAATCGAGGAGTCCATCCATGAGCCGAAGTCGCCGCCGAGGAAGATATCTGAGTCGAGGTGAAAGAGGTATGGTTGGTTGGTGGCGTTCCATCCATCGAAGTAGGCGAGGCAGGGACCGCGACGGTAGGTCCGGTGGGGCACTGGGCGGTGTCTGCCGAAGAATGAAAAGCCGAGTTCGCGGCGTCGGGCGAGAGAGTGGTCTGCCGGGCGTATTTGCCAGTTGGTGCATGCCTCGCGAAAAGGAGCCGTCAATTCAATGAACGGAGCAAGATCGGGAGGCGAGTGCGCGCCCGAGTCGACAGTGAGGACGATCTCCTCCACGTGTGAAGCGAGCGTTCGTAGCTGGTGGGGTAACAAATGTCGCGCGTGGCGAAGATCCGACGGCGAAAGACTGATGTGCAGTGAAACCGGGAAACGCATCAGGAGGGGTCGCGTATGACCGCGTGGCGTCGGAACAGGCGTTGTAGCCGCCGGGCGAATTTCCATCCTACAAGAGGGCTTAGCAGGTGAAAAATACGACCGCCCTCCGGCTTAATGAGGCCGCCGCACAGGGACGTGGCGACGCGTTCTGCATCGGTCACGAGGTCGGGTGCGGCGGGGTAGAATTCATAGGCGAACTTCAAGTGGGCGTCGGCCACGGCAGGCCGAAGATCGAGAGATAGCGACAAAGCATGATTGCTGATCAACGAGAGAGCGAGTCGGGCCGACTCGATGTGGCGGCGAGAGTGCTGGCAGCTGAGGCTCGATGGATTGCCCGAGCGATAATGGGACCGGGCGTCGGGGCAGTAGACAACGCCGCCAGCGGCGACCACGACCCTGAAAAAATATTCGCCATCGTCGTTGAGGCTGAGTCGTTCGTCCCACGGACCGGCGGCCAAGGCGACATCGCGCCGGACGAGCCAGGCCGCCGGATGCATCATTACGTTGGCTGAGAGATAGGTTCGGGCGAAGTTGATAGAGGACAGACTGGCGAGTAGTGGCGAACGATCCCATTCCGTTACTGTCGGATCATCGCTGAAACGTCCCCAAGCGCCCGAGAGTAGCGGAACCCGGCCGTAGTCGGAGAGTGTCCATTGGCGCGATATTTTCTCCGGATCGAGAATATCGTCGGCGTCGAGAAACTGCAGGTATTCGCCCGATGAAAGACGCACGGCATGGTTGCGCGCTGCCGCCGCTCCTGCGTTGGGCTGACTTGCCACGCGGATACTCCGGGAATGGCGGAGGGCGAATGCCTTGGCGATTGATAGAGTGTTGTCCGTGGAACCATCGTCCACGACGATTATTTCGAGGTTTGCGTGTGACTGTGAGACAGCCGATTGCAGGGTCGCTTCGATCCATGGCTCGGCGTTGTAGGCCGGGATCAGAATGGATACGAGCTGTGGTGTCATAGCGAAGCAAGAGTTTGCCGCCACGCATGCCGGTAGTAAAGGCCTCGCGACACGTCGACATAATGGTGCATAACCGCAGTCGGCTGGGCGATCTCATCGGGACTTGGCAGGGTGACATAGTCGATTTCCGGGGCGGCCGCAGAGCGACCCTCACGGGCGACGATCATGGCCACGAGCGCCTGTTCCAGGTAATAGCTTGTGCCTTCCGCTGCGATCAGGGATGCCGCAGCATATTCGATAAAGTCCCAGTCGATGGCGTCGGACCGGAGGCCACACAGGCCGACATTTACCCGCGGAGGGATGGAGACACCAGCGACCTTTTCGAGCAGAGTCCGCGTGTAGCCATAGTTTTCGACACAGTCGATTGCGTGGAGCGAGCGATCGGGCATGCCGGACCAATCGATCAAATAATGTGGCTCACGCCAGAAGAGCAGATCGCTGTCGAGGACGAGCCGCCAACCTTCGCGACCTAAATGAACATCGATGATTTTACGGATGTGAGGATAGTTGCGCCAACGTTCGCGCAGCACGGGAAAACTGGCGGCGGGTAGGAACCGGTCGATTCGTTCGGCCAGCTCGGCATGCGGATGGATCAGCACTGAAGCCGACAGTCTGCGCAGGATTGACGCGGCTGTATCATCGAGGCTGCCGTCGTCGTATATCTCGACTTCGATCGGAACCGTGCATACCCGGCCCAAGGAGTGCAGACAAAATGCCGTTTGGTGCACGAAGCGATGGCCGGTCAGCAGGTGAACTTTGAACGGTGCACCGCTGCGGGATGGCAGCGGCGGCAGGGTTGCGGCGGCGACGCGCATTGCAGATTCGCCACGGGCGGCCGCGCATTGCGCGAGCGGTCCGCCGTGACGCCACGAATGACGGACTGTAGCGATGGGGAGATGCCACAGCGAATAGAGTAGTTTTCCGGGCACGCTCATGGCGGGGGCAGCGCGTTCATCAGGCTGGAAAACGTCTCGTCGTCGACTGTGCGACAGCTTTCGTAGGAACCGTTGCGCAAGCGGAAAAGCCGGCCGGCCGTGACCACTCCGAGCACACGGGCAGCCGCGCCAAAAATACCGCCGCCGAGCGAGGCGACCGAGGGTTTGCAAGGATTGAGAAGATACAACGCGAGCTGACGCCGGCAGAACTCCTCGGAAAACCCGCGAGGCAGTCGTCGCCAGGACCCAAAGGCCTTGGCGGAGAAGTATTCGCCAGCCCGCAGCCCCTCGACGCTTTTGGGGCAGGTGCGCATGAACCCCTCTTGGACGGCGAGCGACGCCACTGCCAGCCGCTCCCAATGATTGGTCAGGCGCCCGCCTGCATGTTCACCGATGATGGCGCGACCGGCACACTTAACGACTCTGCCTGCGAAGGGTGCGCAGATGTGATAAAACCAAATCTCCGCGACGGGATTGTAGAGATGGGACGGAGCGAAGAGCGCATTCGCGACCCGTGTCCGCAACCACTCCGTGGCGAAAGAGGGGGAGTGCGGGGCGGGTTGCACCTTGATAAAGAAGTCGGCCGGATCGTTGGTTTCGGGCAAGGTGAGGTCGTGGGTCGGTTCGCCGACGGGGCCGTCGGCTGGAAGGTGTTGTCGGGCGGTGTCCGAATAGGCCACGTCCGCTCCGGCGGCATGCGCCTCGATATGTGCACGTAACTTGTCTCTGGATACAAGATCATCGGAATCGAGAAACAGGACTGATCGGCCGGTGGCATATTTCAGGCCGGCGAGCCGGGCGAAGAGCAGTCCTTGATTTTCCTGGCGGATGAGGCGGTCGGCATGGAGGCCGAGGAGGGCGAGGTCGTCGGCGAGGGGAACTTCCGAGCCGTCGTCCACCAGGACGGTCTCGACTGAGAGGCCTGCGCTGGCAGCTCTCACGCTGTCGAGGGTGTGCCGCACAAGCTTGCCACGATTGAAGACCGGGATGACGACAGAGAGGTCGGGGGGCGAGTTCATGTGCCAAAAGCAGAAACGGTGGCGCGGGGGTAGCGGACGAGTAACGTGGGTGAAGCGTAGGCCATCAAGAACGAGGCATCAGCAGGAAGTTTTCATTCACGCGACTTTGGGGTAGCGAAAGGCGTCGCGTTGGTCACCGGATAGAAGGCTGGAAAAATACAAGGTTTCCCCGAGATAGGGAAACATATGCTTCGGTGAGGGGTGTTGTTTTTAAGTTGGCGGAGCAGGAAGCGGATCATGGTTGAAGGCCGGATACGCAAGTCAGGGATGGGCGGAGGGAACGGTGGCGTAGGAGGGCGAGACGGCTTCGCGGAGGGAGGTTTCGAGGGCGTCTGTAGGGACGTGCAAGTCGTGGGGGTTGGCCCAGCGGAGTTGGGGGTTGGCGGGGATGTTGCGGGCCTCGCCGAGCACGGGGATGAATCGTTTACCGCAGGCCGCGGCGAGGGAGCAGGCGTAGGGCAGATCGCTCCAGTGGTCGTCCACGAGTAAAACGATCGCGCCGCCTGGCGGCGCGAAGATTTGATTGACGAGGTTGGATCCTTCGATGCCGACGATGATTCCGGCTTCGCTGCATTTGCGGATGGTGTCGGGATCGGTCTCGGGAAAGACGGTCTCGAAACCGTGGCGGGCGAGGACTGCCTCGACTTGGGTCGCATTGCAGAGGCGGCGGCGTTTTTGGTTTTGGCGGGAGAGGTAGAGACGGCGGTGTCCGGGGGTGGCAGGCAAGGAGAGCAGGCGGCGATAAAAGCAGGGAGTGTCGGCGGGGTAGTTGCCGGGCCATCCGGGAAAAGTGACGAAGGTCAGATGATCGCAGACCAGGTCCTCAACATCGGTGAAGCGGACGATGCGCTCTGGAGGTAGGTGAAGGGCGGTGCAGAGCTGGTCGAGTGTCGGGGATCGGAGGGAGGGCAGGACGATGGCATCGAATTCAGCGAGGGAGCGTCCGGCCCTCAGCAGGTAGTCAAGGCGAGGGAGGGCATCAAGGACGTAGTGGCCGAAGGATGCGTTGGCGAAGTCGGAGGTAAGGGCGAGGACTGACCCGGAGACACGACGTTGGCGCGGGGCGCGCCAACGCGAACCGAGAGGGTGGCGGTGCAGTCCGCCGTCATCGCACAGGGTCCAGAACGAGGTGTCCCGGAGAAGCGTGTCGTCTGCTGTGACGATGGAGCCGTCGGGCCAGAGCAGACGGCCTCCGGGCAGATCTCCGACCAAGACGGGAGGCAAGGAGGCGCGCAACGAACCCGATCCGGGTTGACCGGGAGAGGTGACGATGCCCAGCGGCCGTTTCGGGGTGACTTCTTTGAGTGGCCGACTGAAACCGTTGTAGTCGCGCGTTTCGGCGACGCGACGGGGCGGGCCGAAGAGTGAGGATTGCCCCGGCAGGTGGCGAAGGAGACGGGAAAGCGTCTGGCTACTGCGCAGGGAGGAAAGCATCGGAAGGATGGAGCACTTTGGTGTAGGCGGCTAGGATGGAGGTGGGCAGGCCGGTGGTCTCGAGTTCGATAAGGTCGATGGGCACGGGGTGTTCGGGCGGCGGACAGCTTCCATGGATGGCGGAGTGTCAGCGGGAGTTGTGGACGAAAAGCCAGAATTCCCAGAGAAGGGGGCGGAACTGAACCCATTGCCATCCTTGGTAAATCCATACGGCCGGCGTGACAACCTGAAGCGAGGCGACGACAACCGCGAGCTTGCGGGCGGCAGATGCATTGAGACCATGCACCCACAGGATGCAGAGGAGCGCAGCGGGAAAGGCAAAGCCGATGCTGCGGGCGACGTCGGCGACGATGAAGGTCGATACGCAGGCGAGCACAAAGCAGAAGCCCAGGACGATGGCCGGCGGCAGCGCGGGTCGCCAGCGCGCCGATAAAAAAGGGGCGGCTATAAAAAGCCAAAGCCATCCGGGGCCCTTCAGCCAGTTGACGAACCAGACCGACCAGGATTCGAGCCAGGGACGACCTTGTCTGACGGTATCCGCGATCTGGTGATACAGCGGGGGCATGGAGACGCCTGGGCCGAGCCATCCGGCCGTCAAGGCGTGGCGGACGAAGAGGACTCCGGCGAGGCCGCCGGCGAGCGGCGCGGTCGCGCGGCCGAAGGAGATCCATGATTGAGGCGATTTCCAGTTGGCGAGGCATGACGCGGGGCACCGCCAGAGAGCGATGAAGGGAAGCGCCAGGACGATGCGTTCGTCGTTCAGGCCGGCGATGAGGACGGCGACGGCGGAGAGCGGGGCGGCGGCGATCAATGCGACCGCAGCTCCGAGGTGGGTGAGGGAATCGATGTATCCAAGACAGTAATGCGAATAAAGAAAGGTAGATGAGCAGGCGACGCCGATGGTGGCGGCGTCCGCCAAGAGGGAATCGGAACGGAAGCGCACCGCGCGATGGATGACGATCAGCGCGGCGAGCGAAAACACGTAGGGCAGCGCCAAGGCGGCCGTGTCGGGCAGATGCAGCAGCCAGGCCAGCGTAGGCGTGGCGATCCGGTAGGCCAGCATTCCCTCGACAAGGTTTCGGGACAGAGGGGCGTGGCAGAGCCGGAGGTAATCGGCCGCTCGGCTGGCGTCGATGTTGACCCGGCTCCACGAGGAAAACGGCGGGGCGGCCATGAACAGCGACAGTGCCCACGCGATGGCACCGGAGACGACGGACTGGCACCAACGGGGAGTCGCGGTGCCGGGGATCGAGGTCGGCAAAGGAAGCGATGCGGCAGCCATGGATATGTTCACCGTTGGGTCCGGGCGGCGATGACGTCGCGGTAGAGCGCGACGCTGCGACAGGCGAGGGTTTCGAGCGAGAAGAGTTCTCTCGCGCGATGGCGGGCCTGCCGGCCGAGTTGCGCGCGAAGCCCTGGATCGATGCAGAGTCGAAGCAATGTGTCACAGAGGTCGGTCTCGTCACTGGGCTTGGCGAGCAGGCCGGTCTCGCCATCGGCGACGACCTCCGGGATGCCGCCGGCCCGACAGCCAATCACCGGTTTTCCCCATGCCATGGCCTCGACGTAGATGAGTCCGAAAGATTCGTAGCGCGAAGGGGCGACGAACACGTCGCAATCGCGGTAGGCGGCGCGCAGCTCGTCGGCGGAGACCTTGCCGTGGAAGCGCACGCGGTCGGCGGGCATGTCGGGATTTTCGCGGCGGAAGCGGTTCTGCCAGTAGCCGTCGTGATCCTGTCCGACCAGATCAAAGGTGACGCCAGGGGCTGCTTTTAGCACGGCGGGAATGACGGCGAGCAGGACGTCGATGCCCTTGCGGTGCTCGAAGCGGCCCACATACAGCACATGGGGCGGACGGCCGGGTGGAGGAGAGGGCAACTCGCCGTCGTTGGGCATGGGGATGCCGTGAGGGACCAGATGCAGGGCGGAGGCCGGCAGCGTCCATTGATGGCAGACCTCGTCACGGTGTGCGACGGTGTGGGTGACGAGGGCGTCGCTGTGAAGCGCGAGGTTACGTTCCCATGCCTGTTCGATGCGGTCAACCCAGTGGGAGACGCCTGCATTGTGGGAGACGAGTTGAGCTGCGGTGGTGGAAACGCGTGTGACGACGGGCGGCCGGGTGCGTTGTCGGACAAGGCTCAGGCCCCACAGGCCGCTGCTGCTGGTCTCGATGCAGTCGAAAGGGGCGACGTCGTGCGTGGCGAGCAGGGCGACTGCGGCCTGGCGTGCGCGCCAGCGACGGTCCGCCAGCATGTGTAACTGCCAGCGCCAGCCGGTGGCGCGGTGCAGCCACCGGGGCATGGAGGGGTCGAAAGTCACGAAAGTTACGCCAGCGGGAGCCGGAGACTGCTGAAAGCCGGCGGGTGGAATCGGCGTGACCACTCGGACGCGATGACCCTCGGCGGCGAGCGCGGCAGATAGATCGGCGAAGTGGCTGGCAATGCCTCCGTCGAGCGTGTTGAAGCCGCGATAGGAAGGCGCTAGCAGTCCGATGGAGAGAGAGTCGGGGGACGGCATGGTCAGTCAACCCGGGGTGGAACAAAAGAGGTCGAGATGTCGGCCTGTCCGAGGAAGCGACCGTGTAGACCGTGCCAGCGGATGCAATGGGCCGGAGAGCGCCAGGCGCGGGCGCGCAGCCAAGCGCGGACGGATCTCAAGGGAACGGTCCAACGGGGAATGACCGGCCATGGGTTCTGGCCATGGAGGGAAAGCACGCGCACCCATGATCGCTGAATACCCTTGTTGAGCCGGCCGAGGTAGCCGGCGTCGAGCCTCTCCGCAGGGATGAGGTGGGTGATGGAGAGTTCGGGAAAATAGCCCACGTCGCCGCCGTTATGAAGCGCGTTGAAAACCATGTCGTTGTCGCCGCCCGACGTCAGCGCGCCCGCGCGGCGGTCAAGGGAGGATCGTTCCGGCTGGTGGGCGATGGCGGTTGCGTAGGCGCGGGCGTGGACGCGCAGGATGCACAGACCCGCCCCCACCGGTGCGAAGTAGGGCCACGGCTGGCCGGACCCTCCGGGAGCGACGAGCTCAATGTCTCCGTGGTCATGGAGGGCCAGTAGTCCGGAAAATTCGTGGAACCAGGCGGGTGGCGGGATCTCGAATTCCGGCCGCACGGGGCCGCCCGCAGCGGCCAGCCCCGGCAATGCATCGAAGCGGGCGAGAGCGGCGGCGAGAAAGCCGTGGGAAAGGACGTTGTCGTCGTCGACAAAGACGAGCACCACGCCCCGTGCCTCGGCGATGCCGCGCAGGCGCGCGGGAGTGAGTCCGGCTTGCGGCTCGATCACAATCCGGGCCGGAGCGTGCAATGGGCGGAGAAGTGAAGGGGAGAGCGGCGGGTTGCTACCGTTGTCCACCACGACGAGTTCCCAGCGCGAGGGGTCGAGGGTTTGCGCGGCCAGGCTGGAGAGTGTGCGGTCGAGACGACCGGGGTGAGGGTCGCGGGTGGGGAGAATAACGGAGAGTTCAACGGACATCATGAAGTGACGGGCGTGGGGAGCCGATGACGGAGTCGTTCGAGAGGGCGTTCCAGCAGATGCCAGCTGATCGATGAAATCACGATGGCGAGGCACATGTAATAAAGCACATGGGCCCATTCATTGGAAAAGTAGCGCAACCCGGTCACGCGCCGCAGCAGTCCCGGCCCAAGCCAGTGGACGAAATTATGATACAGGTAAATTCCATAGCTGATCCGTCCCAGGTAAACGAATACCGGCTGGCGTAGTCCTGCCTTTAGCCACGAGTCTTGGGGGGCCGCGCAATGCCGGATCAACAGGACTGAAGCCACGGCGATCAGCGTCCCTTCGAGAGCGGACCAGAGCGCTGGGCCAAAATTATACACTCCTAAGTGAAATCCTGCGAAGCAGGAAATGAAAACTACCCCCGACACCCATCCGCAGGTGCGGGGAGAGGGGCATTGAATACGGACGGATGGATGGCTCAAGATCCAGGCGAGCAACCCACCCCAAGCGAAATAATCCACACATGAAGGTAGCAACGCGAAGTGCACGGCCGACCCCGTGCCCCAGATCATTTCTGCAGCTCGGAAAAGCGGACCTGCCAAGATGAGCATCCACAGCCCCATGGTGATACCGGCTGACGGGGCCAGCAGGATGAGTAGGGGCCAGAGCACGTAGAATTGTTGTTCCACCGCGAGCGTCCACAAGTGGCTCATCAGGCTCGGCCACAGGTCGTGCCGGACGATATAATAGTTGCCGGCAAAGGCGAGGTTCCACGGCAGCATGTCCCGCGCATAGGCCAGCCCGACCAGGGCTGCGCCGACGACCGCGAGAAGGTAGGTCGGCCAAAGGCGCAACGCACGCCGCATGCAGAACATGACGAATTCCATCGCGGCCCGGCTTTGCCGAGCATCCACTCGTTTGCGGGCTGAGAGCAGCAGTTGGGTGATTAGAAATCCGCTGAGGACGAAAAAGAAGCGCACTCCCCATAGTCCCCACGGCCCCATATGCGCCAGTTTTCCGGGTGAGAAATGGACGGCCATCACGCCGACGACCGCAAAAAAACGCAGGCTGTCGAGTTCTGTGAGTCTGGAAGATTTGTGAGGGAGTGACATGTCTACATTGCGGCAAGTTCTGCGAAGGCCTCGGCTTCACCCCGTCGCAACGCATCGTCGAGCCTTTGTTCGATTTCCCCCAAGTGGCGGCGGTAACGCCAGTGGCGCAGCCGAGCGAGCAGGCCGGTGCGCTGCGGGATCGGACGTCCATGTAGGTGGTGCAAGAGGACGGTGGAATGGGCATGGCCTTGGGCGAGGCGTAGCAGGTAGTCCTCCCTGACCCGCGCTGCTGGCATCAGGTGCGTCAGTCGCAAGGATGTGAATACCCCTGTGCCGAAACCCATGGCGATGGCGGTCAGCCCGAGGTCAAAGTCTTCACAGGCACCGAGGCTGCCGCCTTTACGCCCGAGCAGCAGTCTGCGCGGATCGGACTCCACTTGTTCGCCGTAGCGTCGTGCGACTGGCGCACGCACGCATAGTCCGGCCCCCGCCGGCATCGACGGGTAGTCGAAGGGCACGTGGCTCCACGTGTCACGTGCCTTGCGGCCGACGGCGAGGTAGGCGAGGTAGGGCGTAAATTCCGGCGGTGGGGGTGTTTCCCACTCGGGGGTGAACTCTCCGCAACCCCATACACCCAATTCGGTGTTTCCGCCGATGCGGAGGGCCTGCTCCAGATAGTCGGGAGCTAAGAGGTTGTCGTCGTCCACGAAGACAAACGTGTCGCCGGTCGCGGTGGCCACGGCTCGACGGCGCGCGGCAGTGAGGCCGAGTTCCTCCTCACGGACCACGCGGCCGGCCGGGTGCCAGGCGACGAGCGAGGCGTCGACGGGAGGAGCGGAGGCGTTGTCTACCACAACGAGTTCCCAATGATCGGAGGGAAGAGTCTGTGCGCACAGCGCCGCCAGCGTGCGCCGGAGGTAGTCGGCGCGGGGGTTGTGCGTGCAGACGATGACACTGACGCCGGGTGAGATCATGCGATGGCCTCGATCACGAGAGTTTCCATGCGGTTGTTGGCCTCGCCGATGACTTTACCGTGGTGCTCGATATTGCGAAGTTCGGGACGCAGGCTTTCTCCGGGCACATGGCGCACGGGAGAGTGAAAGCCGGCCTCGACGAGGAGAGCGGACAAGGTTTCGTTGTCGTAGAGGAAGCGGTGGCCGTGGCCGTAAAAAAGTGAGTTGATCACGTGGCAGCGGTCGCCGCCGGGACCGGGCCGGGAATGCAGTGCGCGCGACCAGTGGCGATAGGCTATGGTCTCGGGGGTGTCCTCATATAGGGCGACGACCCGAGCCAGATCGGGTGTGGCGATGCGCACAACGCCTCCGGGCTGCATCACCCGACGGATCTCAGCCAACATACGACGTGCGTCTGCAAACGGCACGTGTTCGATCATGTGTTCGCTGAAGACGAATGTGAATGAAGCGTCGGGGAAGGGGAAAGGGCGGGTGGCGTCGAGCGCGATGATCGACGACAGCTCGGGAAACAGGTCGGTGTTCATCCAATCCGGGAGGACGTTGAGGCCACATCCGAGATTCAGGGACGGTGCAGCGGCGTCGGTGAGATAGGCGTCGATGTGCCTCCCGCGCAGAAGGAGTGATTTGTAGCGGAGCGCTCCGCGCAACCCGGGAAGATGGCTTTTGAGCCAAGCTTTCAAATTGGGAGAGTCCATGAGATATGATGGCTTGATCGGAGGGGCGTGATTTTAGCGCGGCGAGGCATGGGCGAAAGTATACGCCAGATGGTCGGACGGCGGCGTAAGAGCGTGCGCCGATGCAGGAGGGAAGGCCGAATCAATGAAGCAGGGAGACAAATTGCGGGTCACGCCGTTCGCACGGGTAAGAAAACCTCGCAGGCGGCCGGACAGCACACCAAGGCGTCGGACAAGGCCACGGTGATTCATGTAGGAGGGCGGTGCGGAAAGGAGGCGAGGCGGTCGCGGGCGCGCTCATACGACGGTTTGGGTGGAGATGCCGCGGTAGAGCGCGACGCTGCGCCGCGCCATTTCATCGGCGGTGAAGTGAGCGAGAAACCGTCGCCGTCCGGCTTCGCCTTGGGAATGTGCGAGAGCGGGATCGGCGCACAGCCGGGTCCAGGCGGTGGCGAGGGCGGAGATGTCGCCGGGTGGCACGAGCAGGCCGGTTTCGCCGTCGGCGACGACTTCGGGGATACCGCCCGTTCGGGTGGCCACGACCGGTTTTCCCGCCCGCATGGCTTCCAGATAGATAAGGCCGAACGATTCGTAACGCGATGGGGCGGTAAACACATCGCAGGCATACATCCAGACGGCCAGCGTGGCGTCATCGGGATCACGCACGGTCGCCAGACGTTCTCCGAAAATCGACCTCAGGGAGGCGATTTTACGGGAAACGGGGCCGTCGTGCCAAGGGCCTCCGGCGATCACGAGGCGGGCGTCCGTTCGGTCGTTGAGAAAAACAGGAGCGGCGGCGAGCACCACATCGATGGCTTTGCGTTCGGTAAACTGGCCGGCGAAGAGCACCGTCGGTCCGTGCGGCCAGGCTTCGGGCAGTTGCTCGGGCCGGGGTTGATCGGAGATGCCGTGCGGCACGATGGCGAAGGAACCCGTCGCGAGGCGTAGACCGGTCTCGATATTTTTCGCGTGCTGGCGGGTGTGGGTCAGGAGGGCGGGGCTGCGGAAGATGGCGGCACGTTCGAGCGCGTTGACGGCGGACTGAGCCCTTGATCGGAACTGTTGGAAAGCGGTGCTGATTTGCTCGGTGGTCGTGCTGATCCTGGTCACAAGGGCGGGGGCGGATGCCGTAAAACCACAGCCGAGTGCGAGGGCGTCGAAACTGGTGGCTTCGATCACATCCAGAGATGGGGTGATTTTCATCAGGATGCGTGTGACTTGCGCGATCGAGAGGAGATTGTGGACGAGTTTGCGTTGCAGTGTGCGGGCTGCAAGCAGGCGCTCCCACGCGGGCGACAGACTGACCGGCCGGCAAAGGACACGAACGCCATTGGCTTCGATGCGGTCGCAGGCCGCCGGCGGTTCGGTGTAGAAATCGGGCACGAAAATCACCGTGACCGAGTGACCTCGCGCCACGAGGGCGTCGGCAAGGTGCCGGTAATGCTTCGCGATTCCGCTGCGCGATGAGCCGGTGAGTTCGTAGAGCGGGGTGACGAGGCCGATGCGAAGTGGGCGATCCATGGACGGCTCAGTGGGAAAGGGAGACGAGGAAGTCGCGCATCAAGGAAGGTTTGTCCGGCAGGCCTGCGAAGTGGATGAGGAAATCACCCGTTTGGTAAACATCTTCCGGGGCTTTGCTTGTGTGGAGGGAGTTGAAAACCCGTGCATCGACGACGCGAATACGCGGCAAGCGGTAGCCCTCCATGAGAATGTTCCAAGACACCTGCTCCCACCAAGGATGATTGATGACGCCTGTCTGTGCGTAGACATGCCGTAAAAAAGCCCGGACCCAGAGCCGGTTGCGCAGCAGGAAGACGCCGGTGTTGGGGTGAGGCGACGGCTTGATGTGTCTGGCCATCACGATGTCATGATCGCGCGAGATGAACTCCTCCAGAGGACGATCCAGGTCGGCAATCAGGATGTCGGCGTCGAGCCACACCACCCAGTCGACGCCACGCAGGGCGCGGAGGGTGAAGAGGATCTTCGACCATGCGGGAGGCCGTGCCGGATCGAAGCCATCCCGATAGACGACAAAATCATAACCGTGACGCTTGGCGTAGTCTCGCATGCGCGCCGCCGCAATGTCGCCATAGGTTGCGATGGCGTCGTCATAGGCGGTGATGATACGGATGCGCGGGCGTTTGGGACGTCCCCAGTCAGGCAACGCCTGTCCGAGATCATAGGCAGCTTGGATGAGTTTTTGGCGACGGCCCATGGTGTCTCGATGTAAGGATGGCCGTTAGCGGCGCAGCACGAGTTTCAAGGCCTCGCGCAGTCTGTGCGTCAGGCCGGGGCGGCATTCGCGCAGGAACGTATCGCGGGCACGCCAGAACAGATCTGAAACGTCGCGCCGAGTGTCAATGTGGCGAGAGGGGGATCGGGCGTAGTGTGCGGTTAGTTCTTCGTGGAGTGACCGTATTGCCCGGAGGGCTTGGGCGTCGGCATGCGTATCGATCCCATCAGCGGCCGAGGAATCGTCGGCTGAACGGGCTGCGAGCCGGAGCAACCGGTGAGTGTAGAAGCCTATGACTTCAGGATCGATACTCTGGCCTCCGGCGATTCGGTAGAGTTGCTTGGGCACGTTCACCATGGCGACCGAGATGCCCGTTTGATCCAGCTTCCAAATCAAATGCAGATCCTCGCAGGTATCGAAGCGCCCATCGAAGCCGCCGATCGCTAGAAAATGTTCACGGGGAAATATCAGACATGCGGGACGGCAGGTGAGAGGAGGGAGGTGGCGAATCAGAACTATTTCCCAATAGAGCGGGTGGGGTGGTTCGAGTTCGGTGGAAATTTCGACGCGGTTGCCGACCAATCGGTAGGTGCGATGGGCGAAATGCAGCAATTGATTACCCTTGTGATCGGGAAGAGCATCGAGATCGATGGATAGCGGCAGATCGTCGCCATCGATAAACTCGATCCACGGGCTGTCGGCCAATCGCGCGGCGGAGTTGCGCGTTTCGGAACGGCCGAGATTGAACGCATTTTCCACGAGTCGAATAGATCTTGTGGCGAAGATGGCGCGGAGATCGTCCGGGCAAGGTGCATGAGGTGCGTCGTTGACCACCATCCATGCGATTCGTCGGTCTGTGAACAGCGAGGAATCGCCGATCCAACGACGAACGTAATCCCATTGATCAAAGACGACGACGATGCGGGTAAGCTCGGTGACCATGGGCGCGATTACAGGGATTGAGAGGAAGCAGTCAGGATATTCATCACGCGGCGCTCCAAATCGGCGGCGTGCCGGGATGCGTCGAGGTGCGTCCGTGCGAATTCCCGGGCAAAGGCGCTTTGCCGTGCGCGTATCTCGGGTTGATCATGGAACGTGGCGATTGCCGACACGAGATCCGCGATGGACCGCACGGGTGTCACACAATGGCCGATGAGTGGCTGGAGAAATTCTTCCTGGGCGGTTTGGGGATCCGACCAAGCAAGCACAGGCAAGCCGAGCGCAAAATAATCCGAGATCCGTGAAGGCACGGAAAATCGAAATGCCGAATCTTTCGGATAGGTGCTGGTGAGAATCGCGATCGTGCAGGATGCGAGCAGATCCAGGCATTTCGCTGGCGACACCAAGCCGTGGTTGACGATTTGAGGGCGAAGGCTTTGGGGGAACCTGTCGAAACTGGCACCGGCATAGTGCAGTTCCAGACGGGGGAATTGTTGGAGCAGGCGGGGCCAAGCTGCTTCCAGCAAAGGGAGCATGTGGTTGGGGCCTGTGCAATTGTCCGGGTAGAGGGTGCCAAAAATGGCGATCCGAAACGGCGCCGTTACCACCGGTAATGCCAGAACCCGATGAAGCGTCGCAGGGTCCGCGCAGACGGGTAAAAGATACGTTGGCCGTTCGAAATGCTTACCGATCTCTTCAAGGAGCAGGCGGCTAATTCCGACGAGGAGTTTTGCCTCGCGGCAGAGAGCGAACAATTGAGGATGCGAATCCGGGGTCAGGGGTTTGGATTCAAGGATGTCCATAAAATGGACTATGTAAGCAGGCCATCCACTGACACGAAGGAGATCGAGCGCCCGTCCGCATTGCACCTCGTCGTAGACGACGACGTGGGCAAAGCAGATCCGGGCACTGGCTCGTCGAAGCTTCCTGCGCGCCGCCCTGTCGTTGAAGGTGAGGACGCTTGCGGGTGCAATGCCGAGCCAGCGACGGAGCCAGCGTTGCAATCGGTTGGGTGCGGGGTGACGCCAATAGATTGATTCGTCGAAATGGAGGGATGCCCGGTTGGCGGAGAGTGGATCTGAAGCGGATTCCCACCAGAGGTGAAGCGGCCGCGAGACGCGAGATTCGAGCAGTCGGCGGAGTTGCACGGTGGTGCCGTCGCTCGCCGAAAGCGGTTTCCAGTAGATCAGGGCTTCGGTGTGCGCCGGACCGGAAAAAAGCTGTCGGAGAGAAAACATCGATATTGAAACGCGGGGGCAGGAACGTCTGGGATGCTGAGGACTAGCCTAGCAGAGTGCGTCGGCGAGGGTTTCCAAGGCCTCAGGGACAGCGTTGGGGCGGACGACTATTTCAAAGGGAGGCGAGGCCGTAACGAGAGAAAGTGGTGGCCGCATGGAGGCGCCTACTCCAGTAGGCAACGTTGAGGTTCCTCATTAACCAGTCCGTAGTGCAAAGGCGTCAACAAATGCATTTTCAATGCTAGCAAAGGGGCGACTGCGTAGGAGGCTGACCTTAAAGCCTGATTTTTTCAATAAGTCGCGGCACGCGATCCAGGTATTGGTTCCGCCATGAGTTTCAAAGAAAAGTGCTGTCGAGGGGGGGAGAGATGGGATGAGTGCGGGTAGGAGTTCCAACTCGGCACCTTCAATGTCGATTTTTAAAAGTAGCCTAACCGGGGCTAATCGCCTGATTTGATCGGCAAGGCACACCACCTCGACCATCTTGCAGGCGGAGTTGTCTTCGCCCGGTTGGCTGGCGCGAGCCCAGTGGCCTCCTTCGATGAATGAAATGTGGTTCGATTCTGATCCGACTGCAGCCCGGATCAAGGTCACTCGACTTTGATTTAAAAACGGCTGGCGGGCCAGAAACCAATAGCTTATAGAATCTGGCTCAAAAGAGAGAATTGGTTGCTCAGGGTAGCGGGTCGCAGCAAGCGCGGTGAAGGCTCCGATGTGGGCACCACAGTCCACGATGAGGTCGGGCTCGAATGATACTAGGTCGAGTTCGTAAACTTTCTCTCTAAACACCTCATTATAAACGACTGTATGGTCGTAAGAAAATGGGGCGCTCCAAATGCCTTGTCCAAGGAGCAGGTCGGGCTTGGTCAGATTGCGGAGGATTAGCGATGGGCGATGCCAGCTCAGGGGTCCCAGGGACCAACGTGAACGTGTGCCGGGGAGGTGACCGTTCAAAAGACGACGGCCAGATACGGCGGTGAATCGGCGGATCAGGCCTAGGACTTCAACGATCTGCGCGAAACGCCGGTGAGCGACAAGGCCGCGGAGGACACGTCCGGCTAATCGCTTGGAACGGGCAGCGGCGAAACGCAGTCGCCATAGGGGAGCCACCGTGCGACTGCAATAAACAGCATCGTAGTAGGTCCCGACGCCTTGCCTGCTCATCATCGGGACCGCAAGGATGCGAGCGAAGCCGCGTCTGTGCAAGTAGTTATCGATGTCAGTTAGGGTGCAACCTCCGGTGTAGGCATCGAAATCTGCGGCCTCGGCTTTGATGAAGCGGAAGTTTCCCAGCAGGGTTCCCATGCCTTTCAGCACGAGAAGTTCAGAGCCCTGAGTGTCCAACACGAGAGAGTTGTAGGCGGAAACGTCGATTTTTTCGCGGGAAACCAAGGTTGAGAAGGTGATACCGGTCAGTTGGATGGTGGAAACCATACTAATCTCGTCCCATAACTCCTGATGTCTTCCGAAGGCGAACATAGAGGAAGATTGGCCGTCGTTGCTGCTGATGTTGAAGGTCGTCTGTCGGCCGTCTTGATCAAGGACGAGGGCTTCTAGGGCTAGTTGATCCGGGTGCCCAGACAAGTGCTTTGAGAGATCGTTGTATGCATCCGGGAGGGCCTCAATCCATAGCACCTTCAGGCCATAAGAATCGTAAAGATCCCGTTCTTGACCTCGGTTTGCTCCGATGTGTGTCACGCCTTTTACCCGGCACAGGAAAAAATCGAGGTCGTCATCTTGGCTACCGCGCATGCAGCGGGCGAGGGCGCGGACCGCGCGGCGCCAGATTGACGGGGCATGTGTAGCCTCAGGCATTGAGTTGGACGGGGTCGTATTTGAGCACGGTTGCAGGAAGCGAGAAACACCCGAAGCCGTAGGATTGTTTGAAGTCAAAGCGCCGTCCTCTGTTCCAAGATACGGGGACGGCGAAGTTAAGGGCGTTTTCGACAATGTGGTCCCACGAAACGTTTGGAACAGAGGTGGCCACATCGAGCCAATAGTCTCCGGACGCGAGTGCAATGGGGTCGAGACGCAGGAGACAGTGGAATCGGCCGGGTTTCGCGGGGAGCGCTTGGTCTTCGAAATGATGGAGGGATGCCATGGCGACACGTGTGTAGATATCACTTTTGATCATGACTTCGAGCGAAAGGCTAGGTGTGCCGTCGGTTTCAATCACAATGTCGAGATAAAGGGGCTGTTGCGGCTGGTAGGACGATAGGGAACGTCCATCACCATCAGCCAGGCTGACCGCGAGGATCTTGGTGTGGGTGCCGCGGCCCCAAGTGTCGGGCCCACGTGCAGATCCATCTGCTTGATATAAACCGATATAAGCATCTCGTGCATCGCGCGGTAGGCCTGAAAAGTAAACGGAGCCTCGTTCCATCACGATGACGCGCTGCGTCAGGCTCTCTACAGCGGTCATGCTATGACTGACGAAGAGGACTGTTCTGCCATGGTCCTTAGAGATATTCTTCATCTTTCCGATGCATTTTTGCTGGAAAACAGCGTCGCCGACGGCGAGGACTTCGTCGACGATGAGGATTTCGGGCTCGAGGTGGGCGGCGACGGCGAAGGCCAAGCGGACATACATGCCGCTGCTGTAGCGTTTCACGGGAGTATCCAGGAATTTTTCGATTTCGGCGAAGGCTACGATTTCGTCGAATTTTTTCCTGATCTCTATTCGACTCATTCCCAAGATCGCTCCGTTGAGGAATATGTTTTCGCGGCCTGTAAGGTCGGGGTGGAATCCTGTGCCTACTTCCAGAAGGGATGCTACGCGACCTCGAATGGTCACTTTGCCCGCCGTGGGTTCGGTGATGCGGGAGAGGATTTTCAGGAGGGTGGATTTACCCGCGCCGTTGCGACCGATGATGCCGACGACTTCACCCGGTTGCACCGTGAATGACACGTCGTTGAGTGCCATGAACTCTTCGGTGTTAAACCCTGTTCCCCAGCGCAGTCGGCGCCAGAGTTTGCGCGCGTTGTGATGCAGGGTGTCGCGCAGGTTGTCGTGTCGCGACTCGTGCTCGATTGCGTAGCGTTTGGAGAGTCCGCTGACTTCGATGGCAGGTAAGCTCATATCAGATGATGTCGGCGAATTGGCGTTCGGTGCGGCGGAAATACCAGATGCCGGTTACAAGCAGCATGGCCGCTGTAATGATCGAACAGGCGAGTCCCGGCAGGTAGATTTCGGTGCGTCCACCTAGAAGGCACCAGCGGGTGCCGTCCACCACGGCGGAGAGCGGATTTAGTGCGAGGATGTCGCGCCAGTTGGGGAGAATGTCGGTGCGGTAGCCGACGGGCGTAACGAACATGCCGATTTGCAAAATGAAGGGTGTGATAAACCGAAAGTCGCGGAATTTGACGGTGAGTGCTGTTATCCAGAGTCCGGCGCCGAGGGCAATAACCAGCGCAAGCAACACGAAGACGGGGAGTAGGAGTAGTTGCCAGCCGGGGTAATAGCCTAGGACAGCGGAAAAGCCGAGGGTCAGAACTAGCATGATGCTGAAGTCCACGAGCGCCACGGCGAGCGCAGAAATGGGAACGACGAGGCGGGGGAAATAAACTTTGCTTATAAGGTGTGAGTTGCCGACGAGGCTGTTGCCGGAGCCGTTAAATGCCCCAGTGAAAAGCTGCCAGGCAATGAGCCCGGTGAGAACCAAGAGCGGGTAGGGAATGCCGCCGCCGTCCATCTTGGCGAGTTTGCCGAAGACGAAGGTGAGCAGAACGGTCTGCACGGCGGGTTGGATCACCGCCCAGGCGATTCCTAGCACCGCTTGTTTGTAGCGCACCTTGATGTCGCGCCAGGCAAGGAATCCAGTCAGTTCACGGTAGCGCCAGAGATCGCGCCAATAGTGGCGCTCTGTGCGGCCGGCTTCGAGCACGAGCTCGTAAGGCTCTTCGATGCTTGGGGTCATGATGAAAGAAGGTGGAGCAATCGCTCTTTGAAATGTGCGTAAGAAAATCGCTGTGCGCACGTCCGAATCTCTGCGATGTCCCATTGTTTTTTCTGTATCTGAAGACATGCATCCGCCAGCGCAGGGACGTCCCCAAAGGGGACAAGTAATCCGCTTTCAGTTGTGATCACTTCGGGGGCTCCGCCTGCGTTGGCTGCGATGCAGGGTTTTCCGTGCGACATCGCCTCCAGATAAACGAGGCCGAAGCCTTCTTTTTGGCTGGGCAAAGCGAACGCCGTGCAGCGTGCAAACTCGTGGCGCAGTTGGCGGTCGTTCACGTAGCCGGCGAATTCCACCGATGCATCGAGATGATGATCGCGGACGAGTTCCTGAAGCCGGGGTCGATCATCGCCGCGCCCAATAATGCGCAGCTTGGTGCCAGGAGCCGCCTGCAGGATCGCGGGCATTGCTTCAATGAGGTGATCGATGCCTTTGTATCGGTCGGTCGAGGACAGTCGAGATACCGTGAGGATGACCGGTTGTGTGGTGGTGATGGCCGAGGAATCAATGCCGTCCGCATCGAGTTCGGGATCCAGTGCATTGGGCAACACGATGACTTTTCGTGGATCCAGTTTGGCCTGCTTGAGCAGTTCGTTGCGGGTGAATTCGCTTACGCAGAGAATTTTCCACGCTCCTTTGAGCGCCCGGCGTTCCCAAAAGGTAAATGGACGCCAGACTTCGATTCCGTGCGCCACCAGGGTGTATCGCAGGCCGGGCCTCAGCCAGCTCGCCAGCAACGCCACGGGCAGTTGGGCGATGTGTCCGCAGACGATGAGTTTGACTCCGGAGCTCAACCGCAGCGCGGCGCCGACGAAGCGGCGTTTGTCGCGGCCGCATGCTTCCCAGTGGTTGAGCACGGCTTCCAATGTATAGGGGCGTAGGTCCGCCGAATCGATGGAAACGTCGTTGAGCGTCACAAACCGCACTCGGTCTTTTTCGGCGGAGAGGTCGCAGAGCGCCTTCAGATAAAGCCGTAGCATGCGCGGGATACCGCTGTCAGTGGTGAATAGCTCGGGCGCGAGCAACAACGTGTTCATGAGGAAGCAGGGTGCCGGCGGTTCACGAATGCGATGAGAATCGCGAGCGACCAAACTCGCGACCATTCGCGGGTGTCGTGGCCTTCGAGAAAACCACGCCAGTGGCGTTGAACGGCCACGGCATCGAAGAGACCGCTGTTATTTACGCTGGCAGGCGAGAAGGTGTCGTCGAGAAACGATTGGAGCGGGCCGCGCATCCACTGGGCATAGGGTAGCGAAAAGCCGCGTTTTTTTCGGGTTCGTAGGCCGGGCGGCAGGAGATCCGCCACGGCTTCGGACAGCGTGGATTTGGGTCGGTCAGGCGTGTATTTGAAGGCCGTCGGCTGGCCAGCCAACCAGCGCACGAGGGGGCGATCCACGAAGGGCACGCGCAACTCCAGAGAATGTCTCATGCTCATCACGTCACTGTCGCGCAACAGCACGTCGGCCATGTAGCCGCGCATTTCGGCGATGCTGACGGTGGCGAACACATCGGCGGCGCGCAGGTCGGTGGCGAGGGACGATTCCGCCGGGTGGGCGGCGTAATCGGAAGCGACTCCGGGAACGAGCAGCGAGCGACGGGTGGATTCGGCGAAGACCCTGCGTTGCAGCAGGGCCAGTGCGGCCGTCGTGTTACCGTGTCGCAGGGTGTCGGCGAGTTTGCGTGCGCGGGTGTCGCCGCGATCCCAGCGGGCGCGCAATGGATGGCGGATCGCGGCGGGGATTGCGCGCCATGCCGGTAGCCAGCGGGCGAGACGGGCGGTGTTGTTGAAAGAAGGGTAGCCGCCGAAGAGTTCGTCGGCACCGAGTCCGGACAGCGCGACGGTCACGCCGCCGGCGCGAGCGGCTTGGCTGGCGTAATAGGTGTTGATGCCGTCGCCCGTGGGTTGATCGAGCGATGCAAGCAGTCCGGGCAGATCGGCGGCAACGCGTTCGCCGGTGAGCACCATGGCATGGTGGTCGGAGCCGAGGTGGCGGGCGTTGGCGGCGGCATCCTCGGCCTCGGAGTAGCCGGGCTCATCGAAACCGATGGAGAAGGTTTTTAGCCGGGCACCACCGAGTCGGGTCATCAGTGCAACGAGCGCGGTCGAGTCGAGTCCGCCGGAGAGAAATGCGCCGACTGGCACGTCGGCGACCACGTGGGCGCGCACGGTGTCTTCAAGTTGTTCACGCAGTCCGGCGGTAAACTCCTCGCGTGTGCGTGCAGGCGTCGAGCCGGGGGCGGGTGTGAGCAAATCGCGAGCCGTGTCGTAGGACGTGATGACGAGTTTGCCGTCGTGCCACACGGCGAGATCTCCGGCCCGCAGGCTTTGCACATGGCGATAGATCGTGCGGGGTGCGGGGACCGAGAGCCATGAGAGGTAATCGCTGACGGCCTGCGGCTCGATGTCGGCGGGAACCCGGCCGGAGGCCAGCAGGGCGTTGAGTTCGGAGGCGAAGAGTAGGTCGCCCGCAGGAGTTGTGTGGACATAGAGCGGTTTGATGCCAAACGGATCGCGGGCGAGGAGCAAGGTGTGCTCGTGAGCATCCCAAGCGGCGAAAGCGAACATGCCGCGCAGGCGGGGCAGGGCACCACGTCCCCACTTGGTCAGGGCGGCGAGCAGGACCTCGGTGTCGCATTCGGTTTTGAATGAATGCGTGTCGGTCAGTTCGGCGCGAAGCGCTCGGAAGTTATAGATCGCACCGTTGAAAACCAGGTGCCAACGCCCATCTGGCGTGCTCATGGGTTGATGACCGTGGGCGGGGTCAAAAATCGACAACCGGCGCATCCCCAGCGTCGCTTCGTCGCGAGACTCAATCCCACTGTCGTCCGGTCCGCGGTGGATCATGGCGGCATTCATCCGTGAAACTACGTCCATTCGGACGTGAAATGCCTGATTTCTGCTGATATAACCCGCTATTCCGCACATATCTTAGGAATAAAACCGAGCTTCGCCCCGTCACTTCCAAGGGAGGTAACCGTGAGTTTGGGGTTGGTCGAGGGGACCATGTGCAAAAACAGCGACTAGGGGTTATCCCCTTGTCGCTGTGTGAATTGACGAAATGTGGGTAAGTTCGGCAATGCCTGATTCGTGACGGAGATACGGTTTAAGCGCAAATAGATAGGCCGATTTCTAGGGACTTTTCGGGTGAGGTGATTTTCTCAACTAAAAGCAGCCCGAACTCGGTGGCGGTGCCCGCACCACGCGAGGTCAGCAAGCGGCCGTCGACCACCGTGCGTTCTTCGGCAAGGATAGCAGTCAACTCATTGGCGATGGAGAAATGTGCGGTGTAGCGGCGGCCGTCCAATAAACCGGCGTCATGCAGCACGGTCGGTGCGGCGCAGATCGCCGCCAGCCAACGACCGGCGGCATCGTGGGCGAGAACGGCAGCGCGGACGCGCGGGTCGGCGCGGAGCAGTTTAACACCGGGGCCGCCGGGGAGAAAAAGCATGTCGAAGAGTTTTTCCCCGACTGCGGTCAGGGTGGTGTCGGCGTGGAGCGTGATCGCATTGCGACCGGTGACGTGGATGGTTTCGCCGAGTGCGGCGACGGTCACCTCAACGCCGGCGCGGCGCAGGAGGTCGATCGGGCCAACCGCTTCGAGTTCCTCAACTCCTTCGGGTAAAATCGCGAGAACAGTGGTCATTAGGGGATGAGTCAGGGTTGGGGTGCGTTTTTATTTTTTGCCGGCGAAGACGTAGTCCGAATACGCGACGGTCATGTCCTGATCGAGCGAACGAATCCACACGGCGCGTCCGCGAATGCGCACCGTGACTTCCTTGAGAAACGAGGGGCGGTCGGCTTCGGGCAACGTGTAGGTCATCACCGTGCGCGCTTCCTTGATCTTTATCATGAGCACGGGTGAAAACGGTTCAGTGCTGGCCAGCTCGATCTGTTCAATGGTGCCGGTCGGGCGATGAAGCGTGTAAGTCACCCGCATGTATTGGGCGGAGTGATCGTCGTCGTCGCCCGGCTTGAGTTGGAAACGATAGACGCCGCGCTCAGGTGTCTCGGACAGGACTTCACAGGTGTCCGGGAGGATCTGATCCTTGACGTTGGGGGCGGTTTGGTTGGATGAGCGCCGCGCTTTGATTTCGATGTATTTCTGCGTCTCGTCGGCGGACGGGGAGCGACCATCTTGTTTGACGAGTGTCCACTGGATGTCGCGACGACCGAGCGGATCGTAGTGCTCGATGCGGCTGTGATCGGCGGCGGAGGTGGTCTGGGTGAAGGCCCATCCCTTGGGTCCTTCGGTGCGAAAATCCTTCAGCGCGGCGGACAACTCGGCGGGCATGGGACCGGCCGCCAGCCGGCAGGTGATGAAGGCGAAGGTTAGGACAAACAGAAGACGCATCCGCCCGAGAAACTCGAAGCCCCAGCAGGAGGCAACCTTACTCTTGGGATGGCCGGCGGGCGGACGGTGTCAGATCAATTCCTCAATGGTGTGGGCGACCGGACCGCCACGCCCCGGCAGTTGCACGGTTGCGCCGACGCGTTGTCCGATAAACTGGCGGCCGAGGGGTGATGATGGGGTGACTACGGTAAACGTGAGTTCGCCCACTTGGGCCTCGAGACCACCGTTGCGTGGCCCGAGGAAATAGCGACTGCGCCGGCCCTTCGCTTCGATCGTGATAAGCGTGCCGACGACTGCCGGCGCTCCGGACGGAAGCTCGGAGAGGTTGATCGTGTGATACAGCGAGATGGATTCGCCGATTTCGGCGGCCAGCCGGGCTTGGCCCTCGGCCAGATAGGCGGCTTCCTGGCTGCGCATGTCGTATTGGCCCTCGGCCTTGTTTTCCACGCTGGTGGCTTCGTCTCGTGACTCGAGGGCGGCGCGGGTCTGTAGGTCGAGTTCTCTTTGGAGCTGGGCTACGATGGCGTCGCGAACGGCTGATTTCTGCATTCGCGCCAACCTACGGGTCGAATCGTCCGACGCCAGCGAAACCCTCGCGGATCGTTCCGGTTCCGGCGTGAGGTTATGTGGTGCGTAGGCCCAGCAACTTTACCACCCGTTCGGTCAGTTCACGCGGGCTGAACGGTTTGGTGAGATAGTCGAGTGCGCCTAGCTCAAGCCCGAGATTGCGGGCATCGGTCGTGGCCCACGCAGTCAGCAGCACAATCGGAATGGATGCGGTGCACGGATCGCGGCGCAGGATTTCACAGACCCCGAAGCCGTCGATATCGGGCAGCATGAGATCCAGCAGGATAAGGTCAGGCTTGCGGTCGCCGACGGCACGAATCGCTTCACGACCCGTGGCTGCGGTCATGACTTCGCACCCCGCACGGTTGAGGTGAAACTGCACGAGATCCGTCACGTCTTCTTCGTCATCCACACTGAGAATCAATGGTCGCACGCAAGAAATGATACCCCGACTACGTGTCAGTGTCGTGTCGGCCCGGTAACGACACGGTAAAAATATTGTTCATGCGACCACTCCAAGCTTCCCGCGATGCGAAAAAACATTGAAAACAAGGATTGTGGATATTCGGTTCTGGTTGAGCCGCAATATATGCGCATGCTGGTAAATCGTTAGTGGAACGGCTTTTTTATATACCTTAATGGCCCGCAAAATCAGTTTCCTTAATTACAAGGGGGGCGTCGGCAAGACCTCCTTGATCGTAAATACCGCAGCATGTCTGGCTGCCAATGGACGCCGGGTTCTGCTCTGCGACTTCGACACCCAGTCCAATGCGAGTATCTGGCTCATGCGTCTGGAGCGCTGGAATAAACTCAATGCCGACGGACACGGCTCCATCTACTCGTTCTTCGAGCCGGGCGGCGTGCAGTTGGGCGACTTGGTTGTCCGCGACGTGGTTCAGGATAAAACCGGGAAGTGCGCCTTGCCGGGGCTCGATCTGTTGCCGACGACGTTCAACCTCGTGGATCTCGAAAACGAATTTACGGGTGATCCGAAAAAACCCGCCTACCTCCTTTTCCAGGAGCAGCTGGCGGAGATCGTGAAGGATTACGACTACGTGCTCTTCGACTGCCCGCCCAATTTGCTGCGCGCCTCGCAGTGCGGCGTTTTCAGTTCTAACGAAATCTATGTGCCGTCCAATCCCGATGCGTTGAGCCTCATCGGCTTCACTTTGCTCGTGGAGAAACTCGGCAAGTTCAACCAACTGACCGCTGGCTTCCGCACCGCCGCGATGGGGGTTCCGACGCAGGTCAGAGGCATCATCTTCAACTCTATCAAAACCGGGGTGGACATCGAAGTTCCTAAGATGCGAATGCAGCTCCGGCTCAATCAATTCAAGACCGCGAAACGCGCGGCTACGGACGCCAAGATTTTCACCACCCAGATTCGCGACGCGATGGTCGTGCGTCGTGCCGTCACCTTGGGATTACCGGTCAATCTCATCGGGCAGGACACACCCGAACATGCACGCGACAACGTGGTCCAAGACTACCGCAACCTCGCGGACGAAATCGAAAGGCACAAACCATGAGCAACCTAAACCCAAAGCCATCAGTCGGCTCGTCGGCGTCCGTCTCTCCGTCGCTCCGGCACACGGCCAAAGAGTGGGATGAGATTCGCAAGGTGTTTTGTTCGTCCATCATGGCCGACACCTCGCTGAACAGTCTGGCGCAAAACTTGGAAGGACAGGACTGGCCGTTGCGCGGTCCCTCCGAGGTTCCGTCTGCATATTTCAATCTTTCGTTTAATGAGCTGCGCGAGCAACTGGCCTTGCGCGGACAGCCCCCGAGCGTTGCCGATCAACTGATTGACATCCTCAAGGAGACGCTCGCATTCGACAATCCCTTCGGCGAGATGGTTTCCCAGTCGCAGGCCTCCGCCGCCGAGGACAACCAACTCGTCAAGAACCTGGCGAAGCTCAAGATCGACCCTGATTTCCCGGTGTCGATGACTGCTTTTTCCGCCGAGACTCTGTTGGTGTGCGATCTGGAGCATATCAACACACTGGGGGAGTTTGCCCTTGCGGCTCAGCGCATGGCGACTTCGGTGATTGTGGGCGGAGATTTCCGTGCCCTGCTCAATGCGTTGTCTAATATAGACGAGCGAACGCTGGCGCGTTATCTGCCGTTCCGTGTCGGTTCGACCGGGCTGCATTACATCGAGGGTTTGGGGCAGAGCGTGGGGGCGCAGCCGCCGGCTGTGCAGGCCGCGCTGGCTCGTCGTTTCAAGGTTCCGCAGTCCGAGGCGGACGAGGCTCTCGCCCGCTCGGCTTCTAGCACGGCAATCGAAGAGACTATGCGAACACTCCAGGCGCGTGCGGCGGCCCTTCGCGGGTTTTGTAAGGATGAGTATACCGACATCGAAAGTCAGATCGCGGCAGGGGCGAGTGCCCGCCGGTTGGTGGTGATTCTCGGCGATCCCGTGCGCGAGGCGGTGGTGGCCGATATGCTGCCTCGTCCTCCGGCACCGACGAAACCGGTCGGGTTCTTCGCCCGGCTTTTAAACCGCATAAAGGGCTGAGATCATGTCCACCAACTCTTCGTTTTCCACTTTCGTTCGTCCTCCGGGCAGTCCGGTTTACACACCGAAGGGTCCGGCGTTGATTTTGCCCCGGCGGGGAGCGTCGATTCGCGCAGCCACACTTTCGACACCGCAAACGCGTGAGGAGGCAACGGCGGAGGCGCGGCGTCAGATCGCCCAAATTCTGGCATTGATCAACACGGGGAATACGACTCCGCCGATGCCCATTCCTCCGACCATTGATACGCAGAGCGAGGAGTTGATGAAGTCACTTCATCAACTGGAGATGCAGGTCGCCGAGCGTGAGCGGGTAGTCGAGGAACGTGAGTTTCGCATGGCCGAACGGGAGCGCGACTTGGCCGAAGGTGAGGCGTTGTTGAAACACCATACGGCGTTGCTGGCCGCCGCCAAAAAAACTCCGGTGGCCCGGCCGGGATTGTCCGACGAAGAACGCATGGCGCTCATGGGACTCAAGGAGGAACTCGAACGTCAGGAACAATTATTGATCGAGGGGCGCGAAGCGCTCCGCGAGAGGGAGAAGTTCGTCGAAGAAAGCGAAATCCGCCTCTTCGAAAAAGTTCAGCAGCAGCAAGAAAAGGAAACCGAGCTGGAGCAGATGGATGAAGAATTGCGCCAGCGCCGGGCTGAAACGGTGCAGGCTGCGGGCGGGCTTCAGCCGCCTCCACCCAAGAAGGAGTTCGACGAGTTCAACGAGTAGGCCTGCAGGTCAGGGCTGGCCGAAGAATGCAGTGACGCCGGTTTGGGCGTGGCATGGGCATCCTGTCCATGTTTGGAAGTCCTCCTCGATCTTTACCGTCTGGAATCCCTCGCCACCTACGGCGTGGCCATGGCTTCGATCTCGGCTTGCACAGCGTCGATGGTGCGCAATGCGGCGGGAGGGAAGAGGCGGTTGATGCGGGTGATCACTTGTTGGATCACGCCATCCGGACAAGACGCACCGCCGGTAATGAGAATCCGGCGCGGTTGATCACCTGAGCCCTCCGGCCAGAGCGGCTTGATCTCGATGTGGCCGCCCCCGAGCGCAGGACCTGCGGCGGGGAATACATAATGCTCAACTTCACCGAGCGACCGGATGTTGGTTTCGCTTTGAATGAAAAACGCTTTGTTGCCGAGTTTCTGTTCGCAGAGGCGGTAGAGCTGGTAGGTGTTGGAGGAGTTTTTTCCGCCAATGATGAAGGCGGCGTCGAGCGGTTCCTCCAGTGCGCGTGCCAGTGCATCCTGATTGACTTGGGTGGCGTAGCAAAGGGTGTCGGTTCGACCGCTGCCGCCGACGCGTGGAGGATCTCCCGGGCCGTCAGGGCCGAATACGGCCGTATAATGCCCGCGCAGATATGAAATTATTTCCTGCGTCTCTTTCATGAGAAGCGTCGTCTGGTTGACGACGGCAACCCGTGCGAGATCGCGGACGACATCGAAACCGGGCGTGTGGCGGTCGGCGAAGGCGGCTTCGAAGCGAGCCTGCGCACCGACCGGATCTTGGGCGGATGAGCCGATGATTTCGCCGAGGAGGCGGGTTTCATCGATGTTGCGCACGATCACCGCGGGCGCGTAACGGCGGGTGTTGGAGAACGTGGCCTTCGTCTCCTCGTGCTCGTGTTTGCCGTGGATGACCACTGTGTATCCGGATCGACCATACGCGCGGGCGGCCTTCCACACTTTTTCCACCAGCATGCAGGTGGCGTCATACTGGCAGACGGCGATGCCTTTGCGGACGAGACGCTTCTTGTCCTCGTCGGTCGCACCGAAGGCCGGGATGATGACGACGTCATCGGGTGTGAGAGTATCCCACAAAAGCGGCAGTCCCGGGGCGGAAGTGGATTTCTGGCCGTTGACGGCAAAAGGGACTCCTTTCTCGGTTTGCAAGTAGCGCAGGCCTCTACGCAGCAGATCCTCGTTGACGAAGGGATTATGAATCAGCTCCGAAAGCATGAAAACCCTGCGGCCGGGGTTGGCGGCGAGGGTTTCATAGGCGCGGTCGATGGCGTTTTTCACGCCGAGGCAAAAGCCGAAGTGGCTCGGAATCAGATAACGCACCGAGCCGAAATCGAGCGGGATGGGAGCGGTGGCCACGCCTTCGCGGCGGCGCGCGATGGCCTTGATCGCTGCACACAGTGCCGACTGATAAAGTGCGCTGGTGTGTGCGTCCTGAGAGTAGAGCGTCAGGTTGCGGTCCTTTTCGGGGCGGAATTTGTAGATAAAGTCGTTCTCGCCGAGCTGAAGGTAGGGGATGTGGATTAGATGTGGTTCGAGAGCGGGAAGCAGAGCGGCGAGGAGGGGCGAGAGGCGGTCGGGGACGGCCGCGAGTTGCTCCAGGGAGTGGAACTGCACATCGCCCGAGCCGACTGCGCGTATGATTTGGGTGAAAAAAATCCGATGTTCGGAACCGGCGTGCGAGAGCGTGAAAAACTCGCGGGCCCCGGAGGACGACGGGAGCGACCCTTCGGCGGCGGGCTCAAGTCCGTTGGCCGTGAGGCGCACGGCAAGGCGGTTACTGGTGTCGAAAGCGAGAACGAGGGCGTCGCGGTGGCCCGAAGAGGACTGCATGATGTTGTCGTTACCAAATTCCGGGCGGAAGGGAGAGCAAGGGCAGATCGGTGATCAGTTTGAAATCTTTGTCTTCGGTGAGAACCGAGGCGCTTCTACGAAACGCGCACGCGGCGATGAAGGCATCGGTTGCGGATATGGGCGTGCCGTTGCGGTCGGTGCGCGCGGCGAGCGCGGTGGCCTCGGCCCAGAGCAGTGTGTCGGCCTCGACGTATTGCATGACATCCATAAAGGAGCTGACGCGCTCCCGGGTTTTTTGCACGCGCACACCGCGCAGCACTTCGAGACGCACCAGACCGCAAGTCACCAGATTGGCGCTGTCGTAATGCTCAAACAACACCGACACCGGGTCGTATCCGCGACGCAACAACCCGATGTAGATGTTGGAATCAACGAGGATCGGCAGATCCATACGGCGTCGATTCTTCAGCTGCCAAGGCCGGCTGGGGCTCACCACGCACGCGGTAAGCGGGATCGACCGAGGCCAGCAACTCCTCGCGTGTCAGGCCCAGGCCGTTTTTGCGGAACTCGCGGATACGCATCTGACGATCCATTTCCTTAAGGGCGGCTTCGACGGCCTCGGTCTTGCTGGTGAATCCATAGTCTTTGATGACGCGCTCCAGCAGCGCATCATCGATGTGCATGGTCATTTTCATGATGCCATATTCTGTATGGCATTATTGATACGGTCAAATAAATTAGCCATATCGAAGCCAACAGCCTTATCTTTAATGGGTTCAGTCTTCTTCGCGGGCTTCACTCTCGTCATCGAAGGAGTGTCCGGCGAAGCCGCCGTTGAAGAAACTCTCGTCTTCCAGAATCGCCATGACGCCGTCACTGACGAGTTTGCGCTCGTCGGGGCGGAGTTGACCGTAGTCCATGGTGATGAACTCGGAAATGCCGGCGCGGGCCTGTTCACGGCTGGTCACACCGGCGAGGAAATCCTCCGCCTGGCTGGCGATTTCGGTGATGATGGGGCGGAGGTTCATGCAGAGAGGTTTTAGACCTTACCACCGAAAGTCAGGTAGTCATCGAAGTCGAGGCGATCCATCAACGTGCAGATGTCTTCGCGGTCGGGGGCGTGTTTGGCGAGTTCCTCGGCGATCATCTTGTGGCGACGGATGTTTCCGGCCGGGAGATTTTCGAGCCAGGAACTCCACGCGGTGATTTCCCAGTCGGCGCGTTTGGTCGTCGAGGAGGCTTTGACCCAGGCGATGATTTCCGAGTCTGATTTATCCTGTGAGACGAAGGCCTGAAACGCGTCGGCATCGATGCCGGCGAAATCGAGGAGGTAGCGGTCGAACGGATTGGGGTAGAGGTATTCGCCGATCTTGCCGGCGGATTTGGCGCGGGCTTTGTCGATGGAGCGCGGGAGCATCACGTAGCCGCCTAGGCGGACACGGGCGCTGCGGGGCGGGTGTTGGGTAAGATCGGGAGCAGAGAGATTAATGGGCATGATCGTTGGTTGGGTTTGAGTTAAGCAGACTCGCTTACTGAGAGCCGGAAGGACGATTCGGCAAGCCGGCGGCCGTTTATCTGGAGTTCGAGCCGGTGAACGCCGGCGTGGTGGCGGCGCGTGGAAAAATCACGAATGACCTGACGTTTCGTGAGCGTGAGCGACTCACGAGTGGCGAGATCGAGCGTTTTCCATTTGAAGACTTTTTCGGCGGCTTTGCCCGAGGAGCGGGCGTAGTGAACGACGTAGTCGACGAGCAGGCGTTGGGATTTAGCGGCGGAGGAGGTGATCGTGGCGTTGAGCGAGAGCGTGCCGCCAAGGGCGAGCCGCTTGGGCGAAACGGAGAACGTGACGTTTACGCGGGCGGGTTTGCCGGCACCGAGCAGGGCGAGGGCGCGGGGGTGTCCGCGTTTGATGAGCGTGCGCAGGGCGTGGCGAACGATCCACGCGGTGCGGACGTCGGAACGGTCCCACGTGGAAACGAGGTCGAGCGCGGTGTCGGGGTGGTCCTTGCAGATGTCGTTGAGGTGATTGGCGACGGACTTGCGGACGTAGCGTGAATCGTCGGCGCGGAGTTTTTCCAGGATGGGAAACGCGGGCGAAGGATCGGAGACGAGTGCGGTGAGGCGCGTGCCCCACGGCAGGCGGGGGCGGGAACCTTCGCTGGCTAAGCGGCGGACGTGTTCGTTGTCGGAGTCGGCCCACGTGCGCATGACGGCGAGCGTGCCGGTGAGATCGCGGACGAGGAACGGACGGATGGCGAACTCGGCGGAGCCGAAGCGAGTGAAGAACGCGAGGGCGTCGAGTGACGCGGGGACATCGTCGAGGCCGTGTTGGGCGACGAAATCGGAGAGGAAGATACCGATGAAGTTGTGGCCGATGCGCGGGGCGAGTTTGCGGAGGACGGCGAGTTGTTCGCGGTAGGGAAGCGGGAGTGCGAGGGCGACGCCGGTGGAGGTGCGGCGCATGCGGTCCATGAGCTCACGGGAGGACAGGCCGGTGAGCGTGTGATCAAGGAAGGAGGGCGCGTTAAAGACGGGCGAGAGCGCGGAGAGTTCGGTCGCGAGCGAACGGTAGCGCGTGGCGTCGAACATGTCTTTGAGGGAGTCGGCCATAAAAAAGCGGCCCGTTTCGGGGCCGCTTGGAGTTTGCTTAGCCGGTGAGGACTTCGGCGAGCTTGGAGGCGTCTTTGCCACCGCCCATCGCGAAGTCGGGTTTGCCGCCGCCTTTGCCGCCGAGTTGCGGGGTGAGCGCGGAGATGATCTTGCCGGCTTGGTGGCCGGCCTTGATCGCGGCAGGGGAGCAGAAGGCGACGAGGGAAACTTTCTCCGTGCCGAAAGCGGCGCCGAGGATGACCACGCCTTCGCCGAGTTTGGCGAGGACTTGGGAACCGATTTCGCGGAGGGCTTCGGGTGCCTCGACGGTGACAACGGCGGAGACGCGGGCGAGTCCGTCGGTGGTCACGGCTTTCGCGGCGAGCTCGGTGGCGAGGGCGGCGGCGGCGCGTTGCTCGAAGGCCTTCAGCTTCTTTTCGATCTCGGCTTTTTGCGCCAAGAGCGAATCGAGCTTCTGGTCGAACTGGGCGAGCGGGACGCCGACCTTGGCGGACGCGGTGGCGAGTTGGGATTCGACGGCGGCGACGTGGTCGTAGGCGGCCTGTCCGGCGACAGCTTCGAGGCGGCGGGTGCCGGCGGCGACGGCGCCTTCGGAGACGATCTTCACGAGGCCGATTTCGCCGGTGGTGGAGACGTGGGTGCCGCCGCAGAGTTCGCGGCTGTAGCCGCCGGTGTCCACGACGCGGACGGTCTTGCCATATTTCTCGCCGAAGAAGGCGAGGGTGCCCTCGGGCTTTTTGTCGAACTCGGTTTCGTAGGAGGCGACGGCGGCGTTTTCGAGGACGCGCTCGTTGACGAGGCCTTCGATCTCGCGGAGCTGGGTGGGCGTGACGGCCTCGAAGTGGGCGAAGTCGAAGCGGAGACGGTCGGGAGCGTTGAGCGAGCCAGCCTGGCGGACGTGCGTGCCGAGGACTTTGCGCAGGGCCCAGTGGAGGAGGTGGGTCGCGGTGTGGTGGCGGTTGATGGCGCGACGACGGGTGGCGTTGACCGAGAGCGTGGAGTGGGTGCCGGCGGCAAGCTCGGTGGAGAGCGTGGCGATCTTGTGCAGGTAGCGGCCGGACTTGTCTTTGACCGTGTCGGTGATGTGGACGAGGTGGCCGGAGATGAGGGCGTCGCCGGTGTCACCGAGCTGGCCGCCCATTTCGGCATAGAAGGGGGTTTCGGCGAAAACGAGGTAGGTGTCTTTCTCAGTTTTGACGATGTCGACGAGCGTAGTCTCGGCGGTGAGGCTGGTGTAGCCAGTGAAGGTCGTTGGAGTGACCTCCGTGGTGTCGGAGCCTTCGGTGGCGGCGACGATGATGGTCTTCTTGGTGGAGGCTTTACCTAGAGCACGCTGTTGATCCATACAGCGCTCAAATTCTTCGGTATCGACTGTTAGGCCACGCTCGGTGGCGAGGAGCTGCGTCATATCGAGCGGAAAACCGTAGGTGTCGTAGAGTTCGAAGGCGATCCAGCCAGGGATAGTCTTTGCGTTCTGCTTCAGCCAAGTGCCTTTACTAGGAACAAAATAGCCTGATTCACCGGCGTGATGAATCGCGAGAAGATGCGCTTCGAAAAGTTGTAGCCCACGATCAAGAGTGCGACCAAAGCTCTCTTCTTCGCTTTTGATGACGCGGCGGATGATGTCTTGGCGTTCGACGAGTTCGGGGAAGACGTTACCGAGAGACTCGACGACGGGGGCGACGAGTTGTTCGAAGAAGCCGGTTTTGAGGCCGAGCTTGGTGCCGTAAAGAATGCCGCGGCGGAGGATGCGGCGGATGACGTAGTTGCGGCCTTCGTTGCCGGGCATGATGCCGTCGGCGATGCTGCACGAGATCGTGCGGGCGTGGTCGGCGAGGACGCGGAAGGCGATGTCGGTGTTTTCCTGCTCGGTGAGGCCGTCGCGCTTGGTGGGGACGGTGCCGGTGTAGGTCTTGCCGGAGAGCTCGGTGACCTTGGCGAAGAGCGGGGCGAAGACGTCGGCGTTGTAGTTGGACGGCTCGGGGGAGAAGTCGGTGAAGTTCTTCGTCGTGGCCATGATGCCGGCGACGCGCTCGAAGCCCATGCCGGTGTCGACGTGTTTGGCGGCGAGCGGGGAGAAGGTGCCGTCGGCGTTGGCGTTGAACTGGATGAAAACGTGGTTCCAGATCTCGATGCAGCGCGGGCTGCTGGAGTTCACGCCCTTGCGGCCTTCGACTTCGTCATCGGAGGGGAGCAAGTTGAAATGGATTTCGGAGCAGGGGCCGCACGGGCCGGTGTCACCCATCTGCCAGAAGTTGTCCTTGCGGTTGCCATGGACGATGTGGAGGGCGGGGTCGAGACCCTCGGCTTTAAAGAGCTCGGTCCAGATGGCGTTGGCCTCGTGGTCGAATTCGGACGGGTCGCCGGGCTTGGGGGCGTAGACGGTGGCGTAGAGACGCTTGGCGGGGATGCCCCAGACCTTGGTGAGGAGGTGCCAGCCCCAGGTGAGCGAGTCTTTCTTGAAGTAGTCGCCGAAGGACCAGTTGCCCAACATTTCGAAGAGCGTGTGGTGGTAGGTGTCGTAGCCGACGTCTTCGAGGTCGTTGTGTTTGCCGCCGGCGCGGATGCACTTCTGGGTGTCGGCGGCGCGGGTGTCCTTGGCGGGGCGGGTGCCGGCCCAAGTGGAGACATCGGCGGCTTTGTCACCGAGAAAGATGGGCACGAACTGGTTCATGCCGGCGTTGGTGAACAACAGTCCGGGGGAGTCGGGCAGAAGGGACGACGACGGGACGATCGTGTGGCCTTGGGAGGCGAAGAAATCGAGGAAGGACTGGCGGATCTCGGCGGAGGTCATGCTGGGATGGAAACGGTGAGCAAACAGGACGTCCGAGGGGGCGGAAAGAATTAATTTAGGGTGTGTTTGGGAAAGAAACCGGCCCAGTGTGAGTGAGAAAGGGTGCTCGGCCAAGGAGACCGAGGCGGAGGCGGGCCAGCGGCCCGTGCCGCCGAGGGCAACGCCGGCCCAGTGCCCTTTCTCCCTCACTCGTAGAGCGCCAGCGATGGGCTGATTTCTTTCCCAAACACACCCTTGCGCGATCTCAACTCGGCGCTGTCCCACCAAATAACCCGACGCGCTCCAAGTGTTGAGCATGCATGGCCGGCACTGATCGCGTTGGCGCAAGCCACTGTGCAGGGCGGCATCATCACCCGGTCAACTTGGTCGAACATGGATGCCACTGCATTTAGAATGGTTTCCATCATGGCACAAACTGGGGTTTATTACCTATTTGGTGTATGGGGTATATTGGTAGTAATTATTGATGGGGTGCGCATTAGTGTTTGCGCAGACCCCCATAAAGGTAGATTTTACAGGCATTCAACAGTGTGCGGTCGGCAGGCATTTTCCCGCTTACATCATATTTGCCGTCATTGGGTGGATATAGTAGGTCTGGGGAGGGTGAGTGCAGTCCGCTTTCATTTTGAATGTATCGAAACTCAAGAGCCCCCGCATTAATCATCCGCAAGACGTTTGATGCACTTGGTTCTCCGACGGTTATTGTAAAATGACTCTATCCGCTACCCAAGATGTCTTTCTCGATGCGGTCGGTTCGTCGCGCTGGCCGATTCGGTGCCAGTGGTTGGTCGTGGTGTTGGGGGGAGTCGTGGTGACCGGCTGGGTGTGCGACGTGGATGTGCTCAAGAGCGTGGTGCCCGGACTAGTCAGCATGAAGGTCAACACGGCGTTATGTCTGTGCCTGCTGGCGATCAGTGTCTTGCTCAAGTTGAATGCATCATCCGCGCGTCGAAGCAGGACTGCAGTGACCCTGCTCGCCTGTCTGGTGTTGGGGATCGCAGCGGTGTCTTTGAGCGAGGATATGCTCGGGTGGAATGCCGGCATCGATAATGTGTTGGTGCGTGATAGGCCGGACGCGACCGAATCCATCAGTCCGGGGCGGATGTCTCCGGGGACCTCCTTTTGTGCCGGGATGGCCGCGCTGGGATTGCTGGGGTCAACATGGCTGGCTTCCAGGCGGCTCAAAGCGGTTCTTGCTACCGCAGTGGGGTTTTTACTTATCGTGGTAGGTGCGCTTGCTCTGATCGGGCATGTGACCGAATTGCTGTTCGGACATCGGTTGTGGAATTATGCAGGGATGGCGCTTCACACCGCCGCCGGATTTCTGCTGCTGGGTTTGGGGTTGTGCGCGGTTGCGCGTAAAGGGAAGCCGGTGCGTTGGTCGGTGGATGCGATGTCGACACTGGCTTTCGCGATCGGCGTGGCGTCGATGTTAATGGTCGCCGGGGTTTCATATCATTACACGCTTGAGCTGAAGCTACGAAACGACCTTGCGAGAGGCATGCAGAATGCGTTGGGTGGACTTGATTCGGTTCGTCAAGGGGAAACCTCCTTGGAAAACAGTCAGCGCGGTTTCTTGATCACGGCTGATGAGGCCTTGCTTGCGGCCCGGCCCGGTCTGTCGGCCAAGGTACGCACTGCGATGGCGGAGTTGTCACAACGCCTGAAAAACCACCCGGATCAGGATGCAAGACTGAGCGCCTTGGCGAAGCTGATCGAAAGTCGGAGGACATTCAGTGATCGCATGATTGTTCTGCGTAAAACCGCCGGATTCAACGAGGCTGCGGCGCTCGTTTTTGAAGGGCCTGGGGTTCATTTGACACAGCAGATCAACGAACTGCTGGCGAAGATCCAACAGGTCGAAGAGGACCGACTGACTGAGTGGAGCAAGCAGGTCGAAATTACCGCGACCACGACGTTTTTGATGCTGCCGCTAGGAGTGCTGGTGAGTCTGGCGACCTTGATGCTGGGTGTATGTCTGCTCAACGCCAGCGCGGCGGAACAAGCCGAGACGTCCCTGCGGTTGACCGGTTCCATCAAGGAGATTCAAGACATCAAGACGGCGTTGGACGCCCACGCGATTCTCGCTTTCACCGATTCGCGAGGCCGAATCACTGAGGTGAATGAGAAGTTTTGCGCCATATCGAAATACAGCCGTGGTGAACTGATCGGTCAGGATCACCGCATTATCAATTCCGGGTATCATCCGAAAGAATTTATCCAAGGACTTTGGACAACGATCACGCATGGGAAGGTGTGGCGCGGCGAAATCAAGAACCGCGCAAAGGATGGTTCCTTCTACTGGGTGGACACCACAATCGTGCCGTTTCTCAACGAGCAAGGAAAACCGCGTCAATACGTGGCGATCCGCGCCGACATTACCGACCGCAAACGAGCCGAGGAAGGGGTGGCGCAGCTGGCGGCGATTGTGCAATCGTCGGACGACGCGATCATCGGCAAGGATTTGTCCAGCGTGGTGACCAGTTGGAACGCCGGGGCGGAGCGACTTTTCGGTTATTCGGCAAGTGAGATGGAGGGGCAGTCGATCTTGCGGCTGATTCCTCCGGAGCGGTTGCACGAGGAGACGGAGATCATGGAGCGCATCCGGCGCGGCGAGAGCGTCCGGCATTTCGAAACGGTGCGGATGCGCAAGGATGGGAGCCGTATCGATGTGTCGGTCACGGTTTCCGTAATCAGGGCAAGCGATGGGATCATCATCGGTGCCTCGAAGGTGGCGCGCGACATCACCGCCAAAAAACAAGCAGAAGAGGCGCTGCGAGCCAGTGAGCACCGACTGAGGGCCATCATTGAGGCCGAACCTGAATGCGTGACGGTGATGGCGGGGGACGGCCGAGTGTTGGAGGTGAACCGGGCTGGATTGGAAATGTTGGAGGCTGATTCTTTGGCGGACGTGCAGCGGAATGACTCGATGGAGTTCATTGTTCCCGAGCACCGTCCCGCTTTTGGCGACCTGCTTCGACGAGTGATGTCTGGAGAAAGCGGATTGCTGGAGTTTGAGATCACCGGGCTCAAGGGACGCCGCCGCTGGCTGGAGATGCACGCGACACCGCTACGGGACTCCGGTGGAAGGATTCAGTCGTTGCTGGGTGTTACGCGCGATATCACCGAGAGGAAGATCGCAGTTGAGAAACTTGCGGCCGAGCGAACGCTGCTTCGCACGCTGATCGATGTTCTTCCTGATTCAATATATGTCAAAGATTCCGAAAGCCGTTTTCTGGTGTGCAATGAAACCTGCGCGCATTTTATCGGTGCAAAAAATGCAGCGGAGGTGATTGGGAAAACCGACGCAAGTTTTCACCCACCAGAAAAAGCCGAACGGTTTCGGCATACGGAACTCGGGATCCTCACGCGGGGGGAGAAAATGATCAACAACGAGGCCGCGTTCATCCGGGCCGACGGTTCTCGACTGGTTCTGGTTTCAAGTAAGGTGCCGCTTCGCGACGGGGACGAAAAAATTATTGGTATCGTCGGGACGGACCGTGACATCACCGAGGCAAAACAGGCCGAGGAGGCACTGCGGACCAGCGAGGAGCGATTCCGTATCATGGTGAATTCGATTCCTCAACTGGCATGGATCGCCCGGCCCGACGGATACATCTATTGGTATAATCGCCGGTGGCATGAATACACGGGGAAGTCGCCTGCGGACATGGAGGGCTGGGGATGGCAGAGCGTGCATGACCCGGAAATCCTACCAATCGTCATGGAAAACTGGTCAGCAGCCATCAAAGCGGGATGCTCTTTTGAAATGGAATTCCCGTTGCGAGGCGCTGACGGGGTTTACCGCACTTTCCTGACACGCATCGAGCCATTTAAAGACGCGGCAGGGGCGGTCGTGCAATGGTTCGGAACAAACACCGATGTGGAGACCTTGAAGCGCGCCAAGGAAGAGATTCGTCAACTCAACCTGGGGCTTGAACAACGCGTCACCGAAAGGACCGCGCAGTTGGAAGCGGCGAACAAGGAGCTGGAAGCATTCTCTTACTCAGTATCACATGATTTGCGCGCCCCTCTTCGCACGGTGGATGGATATTCCCAGGCCGTGCTTGAGGATTATGGTCCTCAACTACCGGATGAGGGGCAGCGCTACCTCCATACGATCAGGAAAGGCGCTCAACAAATGGGGGCGCTGATCGACGACTTGTTGAAGTTCGCCCGGCTCAGTCGGGCCGTGATGGAGCATGATCCTGTGGACATGAACGGGCTGGTCCAGGCGGCATTGAGCGAGCTTCACGTGACGGCCGAAGATGAACGACTGGAACTGGTGCTGTCGGAGCTGCCTTCCTGCCTTGGAGACTCGGCTTTGTTACGACAAGTCTGGGTTAACTTGCTGTCCAACGCGGTAAAGTATTCAGGGCGCCGGGCAAAAGCCGTGGTTGAAGTGGGTAGTATAAACAAGGAAGGGCGCGTGGTTTATTTTGTGCGGGACAACGGGGCGGGCTTTGACATGCGCTACGCGGACAAATTGTTCGGGGTATTTCAGCGACTTCACCGGGCGGAAGATTACGAGGGAACGGGTGTCGGGCTCGCAATCGTCCAGCGAATCATTTACCGTCACCATGGTAGCATTTGGGCGGAAGCCGAAGAAGACCGTGGTGCCACATTTTATTTCACCCTCGGAACCTCATCATCGTTATGAACGAAACATCATCAATCGAACTGTTGCTCGTGGAAGACAATCCGCAGGATCTTGAGCTGGCCCTCCGGGCCTTAAAAAAAGGCAACATCACCAACCGTATCGAGGTGGCCCGCGATGGTGCCGAGGCCCTTGATTTTCTTTTCTGCCGGGGCCCGCATGCCGCGCGGAAAATCACCGACACTCCGAAAGTGGTGCTGCTGGATTTGAAACTGCCGAAGGTGGACGGGCTCGATGTTCTTCGTCAGATCAAGGCCGATCCGCGAACCCGGTCTATTCCGATCGTGGTGCTTACCTCGTCGAGGGAACAGAGCGATCTGATCGCGAGCTACGAGATCGGAGTAAACAGTTATATCGTGAAGCCGGTGAATTTTGAGAGCTTCACAAAAGCAGTCCAGGACCTCGGCCTCTACTGGCTGCTTCTTAATCAGCCCCGACGTATCGAATAATCATCATGCCGCGTTCGCTCAAAGTGCTCGTGGTTGAGGATAATGCCGATGATGCGGAGCTGCTGCTTCGGAATCTGACCCGCTCCGGGTTCAACCCCGATTCGATCATAGTGGATACCGAGGATGGCTACCTCACGGCATTGGAAAGACCGCTTGATATCATCCTTTCGGATTTCGAAATGCCCAATTTCAGCGGTATGCGAGCCCTGAAGCTCTTGCAGAAAAGCGGGAAGAACATACCGTTCATCATCGTGTCGGGAAGCATTGGTGAGGATGTCGCCGTGGCCTCAATGAGGCAGGGGGCGACCGATTACCTGATCAAAGACCGCATGGCCCGTCTGGGGTCGGCGGTCGAACAGGCGCTGGAACAAAACAAACTGCGCCTCACCAGCACGCGGGCGATGCAGGCGTTGCGTGAAAGCGAGGAACGGTTTCGCGAGGTGGTGGAGACCATTAATGAGGTGTTTTGGATGACCGATCCTAAGCGGCATGAGATGCTCTACATCAGTCCGGCCTACGAGACGATCTGGGGCCGTCCGTGCTCGGATATCATGTCTCATCCGTCGGATTGGCTGAAGGCGATCCACGAAGACGATCGCCCTCGTATTGCGGCCGCTGCGGTCCGCCAGATGAATGGCGACTACGATGAAATTTACCGTGTGGTTAGGCCCGATGGTTCGATCCGTTGGGTTCGAGAGCGGGCGTTTCCCATCCGGGATGCTGCGCGAAACGTTTACCGTATCGTAGGCACGGCCGAGGATATCACTGAACAACGCCGACTGGAGGAGCAGTTTCTTCAATCACAGAAAATGGAGGCGATCGGCACCCTGGCGGGCGGTATCGCGCATGACTTCAACAACATCCTCGCGGCGATCATGGGCTATGCCGAGTTGATCCAATTACAGACCAACGATCAGCCACAGGTGAATGGTTATATCCAGGCGCTGCTACAGGCGGGATCGCGCGCGACCTCACTGGTGCGTCAGATACTGACATTTAGCCGTCAGGGTGAGCATGAACGCAAACCGGTTCAGTTATCCCAAGTGGTTTCAGAGCCACTGGGTTTGTTGCGCGCGACCATTCCCGCGAGCATAATGTTCGATGTTAAATTGGACGAAAACCTGCCTCCCGTACTGGCTGATGCCACCCAGATTCATCAGATCGTAATGAATATCGGAACGAATGCGGCGCATGCGATGGATAATCAGGCCGGGCGGCTGACCGTGCGTCTGGAGCCGTTTGAGGTCACCACTGCGCACTCGAAAAAATTCTCCCGGCTCAAACCCGGTCAACATCTGCGTTTGAGCGTCAGCGATACCGGACGGGGTATGTCGGCCGAGGTCATGGAGCGAATGTTCGAACCCTTTTACACCACCAAGGCTCCTGGCGAAGGCACCGGACTTGGTCTGGCGGTGGTGCATGGCATCATGCAGACGCATGATGGAGAAGTGGCGGTGCGAAGCACTCCGGGCGTTGGAACCACCTTCGAGCTTTATTTCCCGGCACACGCCCTTCCTGCGAAGACCGATCACGGACATGCCGAGGGCAATCTTCCGCGTGGTCACGGGGAGCGAGTCTTGTTTGTCGATGACGAGACCCCAATCATGCTGGTGGGCCAACTCATCCTTGCTGAATTGGGTTACCGGGTAGAGGCCGGCACCAGCGCATTGGAGATGCTTGAGTTACTAAAATCCCAGCCGGACGGATTCGATTTGGTGATCACCGATTTGACGATGCCTGACATGACGGGCGTGGAGTTTTCGGAGCGGATCAGGGTGTTAAGGCCGGATATGCCGATCATTCTGACGACCGGTTATAGTGCCACTCTCACCCCGCAGCGAGTCCAGCAATTGGGTATCAGCGAACTTCTGATCAAACCCTTATCCATGCAGTCACTGGCCACAGCCATTCAACGAGCATTGAACTGATTTTTAATCCTGCCAGCCCGTTCCGATTCACCGTTCCCGCCTTCAATGCCCTTTATACTTCTGATCGATGACGATGAACCGTTCCGCTTGGTGCTAAAAGCCTCGATGGAGCGGATGGGCCATGAGGTGACTGTGGCGAAGGATGGCCGGGAGGGCGTAGCGCTTTACATGCCCAGTGCCTTTGATCTGGTGATCACCGACCTTATCATGCCTGAAAAGGAAGGCATCGAAACCATCATGGATTTGCGCAAGCGCAGCCCTGCGGTGAAAATAATTGCGATGTCGGGAGGCGGGCGGGTGACCTCCGTTGATTACCTGAAAATCGCCCGCCAGGTCGGAGCCCAGTCTGTGCTGGAGAAACCCTTCAGGTATGAGGAGCTCAAGACGGCCATCGAGAAAGCGCTGGCCCCGCCCGCCAGTGCCGGGCAGGGGTGAGCGCGACGGACTGATCAGAGGTTGGCGATGATGGCATCGGCCATCGCCTTGGTGCCGACGGCTTTTTTGCCGAAGGCGATGTCACCGGTGCGCACGCCGTCGGTGGCGACGGTCTTGCGGACGGCTTTCTCGATTTTGTCGGCGACGGCGTCGAGACCGAAGCTGTAGCGGAGCATCATGGCGGCGGAGAGAATCTGCGCGCAGGGATTGGCGATGCCCTTGCCGGCGATGTCGGGGGCGGTGCCGCCGGCGGGCTCGTAGAGACCGAAGGGCAGGCCGACCGTGTTCTTGGCGGTGCCGAGCGAGGCGGACGACAACATGCCGAGGGAACCGCAGATTACGGCCATCTCGTCGGAGAGAATGTCACCGAACATGTTTTCGGTGAAGAGCACGTCGAACTGGTTCGGGTCGCGGGCGAGCTGCATCGCGGCGTTGTCCACATACATGTGGCTGAGGGCGATGTCGGGGTGGTGCTTTGCGAAGTAGGCGGTGACGACGCGGCGCCAGAGAACGGAAGTCTCGAGGACGTTGGCTTTGTCCACGGAGCAGACTTTCTTTCCGCGGGCCTTGGCGGTGACGGCGGCGACCTCGGCGATGCGCTCGATCTCGGAGGTTTTGTAAACCATCGTATCGACGGCCTGCTCTTCACCGTTTTCGAGGATGGTGGTGGTCTTGGGAAGACCGAAGTAGATGCCACCGGTGAGCTCACGGATGCAGACGATGTCGATGCCGTTGGGGATGCGCTCGGTCTTGAGCGGGGAGGCGTCGGTCAGATCGGAGTAGAGGAGGCCGGGGCGGATGTTGGCGAACAGGTTGAAGGCCTTGCGAAGCGGCAGGAGGGCGGCGCGCTCGGGCTGTTCCTTGGGGGGAAGTTTTTCCCATTTCGGACCGCCGACGGAGCCGAAGAGGATGGCGTCGGCCTCTTGGCAGAGGGCGAGCGTAGAGTCGGGGAGGGCCTTGCCGTGGTTGTCGATGCCGGAACCACCGACGTCGGCGGTCTGGTAGGACAAGGTGAGGTTTTCCTGCTTGGCGACATGCTCGAGCACGCGCAGAGCCTCGGTCATGACCTCGGGCCCGATGTAGTCTCCAGGAAGAACGGCGAATTTAAGGGTCGGCATAAAGGGTGAGCAGTTAGCTAGGCCGACCCAGCGCTGGCAAGGGGGGAAATATTACCCTCCCGGCACCCCTGTCCATTCAAGCCACCCGGAACAACGGCGTGCCCGTCATGGCTCTGCGCAGCTCGTCCTCCTCGCTGTCCGCTGCCGCCTGGCCGTGCTCTGGAAAGAGGATAACGGCTTCAAATTCCAGATGTTTTTTCTGCGTCAAAAATTGCCGTGGGGTGGTATACCAAACGGTCTGAATGGTGGTGCCGTCGGCTGCTAATTGCGCAGCGACCTCTTGGGCGCGTTCGACGTGGTCGGCAATGACGGCGAGCACTCGCTGACTTGATTCTGATGATGGATGAGGGGTAGGGGGCATGACGGGGTTGGGTTGGTCTCAACGTAGCTTCTGTAACATTATTTTTACATCCGGAATTGCATGGGGATGGCGGAAGCCGAACTCCTCAGTCGGGGTGGTTGAAACCCCCTAGGTATGCGGGGTTGGCACGAGGTTTTGTCTGGCGGGAACGCAAATAAAAAGGCCCGCCGAGGAGGGCGGGCCTTGGTGGCGCGTATGGAGCGAGAGAGGGAACTCAGACCTTCACTTCGAACAATTGGGGGTGCATGACGCCTTCGGCCACCTTGTTGACGGTGCCGGTCATGCGGATGGCGAAGTGGTCGCCAATTTCGATACCGATGGTGCCGCCGGGCATGTGGACCGTGACGTTGGCGTCGACCAAGCCCAGTTTATGCGCAACCGAGGCGGCGGCGCTGGAACTGCTGCCCGAGGCGAGCGTATAGCCAGCTCCACGCTCCCAGATCTCGATGCGGATGTTTTTGCGGTCGAGGACCTGGAGGAATTGGACGTTGGTCTTGCGCGGGAAGTTGGCGTGGGTTTCGAGGTGCGGGCCATATTTGTGCGCGAGTTCGGCGGAGACTTCCGGCATGGGCAGCACACAGTGCGGATTACCGATGGTTGCCGAGCAATAGGTGAACGTGCGATCAAGGACGGTGATCTGTTCGTTGATGACCTCGCGCTCCGGGCCGACGTGCGGGATCTTGGTGCTCACGAAGGAAACCGAGCCCATGTCCACGGTGATGAGTTTGCCGTCTTCTTTGATGACGGACTGCACGTGTCCGCCGGGAGTCTCGATGGTGAAGGTGGCGTTCTTGGCCAGTTTCTGCTCCCAGAGGTAGCGGGAAAAGATACGCAGGCCGTTGCCGGATTTTTCGGCTTCGGAACCGTCGGGGTTGAATATGCGGAGTCCGAATTCGGATTTCTCGGAGGGCAGGGGGCCCCAAAGAATGCCGTCGGAGCCGACGCCGAAGTTGCGATGGCAGATCACGCGAATCTCGTCGACGGAAGGACCGCTTTTCCACTGAGGAAAATCAGCGGGATCACAGACGATGTAGTCGTTGCCGAGGGCGTGGTATTTATAGAAGCGCATGGAGAAAACCGGTGAGGTTGCCGGTTTGCCCCGCCGATGACACGGAAAAACTACGCGGGTAGGGCAGCGACGTAACCGAAGAGGCCGCGTTTCTTGATGGCGTCGGCAACCGGTTCGGGGACCATTGTCTCCCAAGTGGAATCACCGTCCTGAATCCGCCGGAGGACATCACGGGAGAAGATGGCGAGGATGGTTTTGTCGAAACCTACAATGCACTCGATGTAGTGGTTTTCCATCAGGTGCGAGTAGAGGTTGCTCAAATGCGCTTCGACTTGGAGGTTCTTGGCATTGATTAGCACACTGGCGGCAAAGGGTGAGCCGGTGAGTTGCTCGACCGGGGCCGCAGGATGCGCGGCGGCGAGGTAGCGATCGTAGGCGAGTTGCTGCATCGGATAGATGTAGAGCTTGACCGAATTGCGGAAAAGACGTCCGAAGTTTTCCAGGATTCCTCCCGGGAGGCTTTCGTAATACTTCTCGTTAAAGATCTCGAGGAGGTTGTTGATGCCCATGGCGACGCCGATCATCTCCTGCGTGTAGCGGCGGAAGTAGGTGGTGAGCCGGTAATATTCGGAGTAGTCCGAGATGAGCACCGTGAAACCGATGTCGCCGAGCAGATCGACCCGGGAAAGGAAGTCGTTGGCGTCAAGTTCACCCGAGGCGAGCAGGTTGTTCATGGTGATTTCCATGAGCACAATGACGTCCTTGCCCTTGACCTGGGGTTCTTGAAGGAACTGGGCGCAGGCGCAGTTGAGCATGTCCACGTTGACGTGAGTAACCGGGCGGAAACTGCCGCGCTCAACCAGCACGGCTTTTTTGTAGAGAATTTCGGAGGGCTGCAGCACGTCTCCCGTGGGGCCGAACATGACGGCGTTGGTGAGCTTGTGGCGCACGAGGTAGAGCGACATGAGGCGGTTGTCTACCGGGCCGAAGGCGGGGCCGGTCATCTTCAGCATGTCCACTTCGATGCGGTCGGGGCCGATGTTATCGAGCAGGGAGTGGATCAGTTGCTCGGGGTTGTTGCGGTAGTAGAACGCACCGTAGATGAGGTTGGCACCGACGACGCCCAGCGCCTGTTGCTGGAGGAGGTTGTCCTTATCCCACATGCGGACGTGAATCATGATGTCACTGGACGGTCCATGTGGTTCGGCTTGGAAGCGGATGCCCATCCAGCCGTGGCACTCGTTGGTGCCCTTGTAATTGCGAGCGGCGACGGTGTCGGCGAAGACAAAGAAGGTGGTGTTTGAACCACGTTTCTCTTCGAGGCGTTCGACCAGCAGCGCGTATTCGTGGCTGAGCATCAGGTCGAGCCGCTCGCGCGAAACGTAGCGGGGGGCTTTACCGTAGATCGAGTCGCTAAACGTCATGTCATAGGCCGACATGGATTTGGCGATGGTGCCGGCCGCGCCGCCGGCCTGGAAAAAGATGCGCGCCACTTCCTGGCCGGCACCGATTTCGGCGAACGTGCCGTATTTGAGCTCGTCGAGATTGACGGTGAGTGCCTTGCGGTTGGTGGTCAGCAGGTCTTTCTGGTCGGACATGAATGGCATAGTAGGAAGTGGTTTGGCCGGATCGCAATCCTGCGAAGGAAACGGTGTGGTTACGGGCAGCCGAAGCGGGGATCGTGCCGGATGGCATGAAAGCGAGACGTTGTGTCAAAAGCCGCCGGAAAAAGGGTGCGAAAAGCTCTGGCAGTGCGATGAGGGTTAAGTAGCGTGCGTCACCTTATGAAGAATTTCTTTGCGTCGTTTCTCGGCACAATAGCGGCCATCGCCCTCATGGTAACCGGGTTGGTGGTGGTCGTGGTCGTTCTGGTGGTGGCGGCATCTTCATTAAAACAACCGGCACCGACGGTCGAAGCCGGCTCTTATCTGGTGTTTAACCTGAGCGCCAACATCACGGATGCACCGCCTGCGTATGACGGGATGGGACCAGCGGCGCTGCTGGGCGGCGGCAAGGATTCGAGCACCCTGCAATTGCGCACCGTCACGCGTGCGTTGCAGGCCGCCGGCAAGGATCCGCACATCGCCGGTGTGGTGATGCTCGGCAGTCTGGCTCCCGAGGGTTATGGCACGGGTTTCGCCGCCTTGGCGGAGGTGCGTGAATCGCTGGCCGCCTTCAAAAAATCAGGAAAGCCGGTCATCGCGTATCTGGATTTCGCGACGACACGGGATCTCTATCTCACCGCTGGCGCGACCGATCTGGTGCTGGATCCTTACGGTTCCTTGGTCGTGCCCGGACTGGCGAGCGAGCCGACGTTTTTTGCGGGGGCGTTTGAACGTTTCGGCGTGGGTGTCCAGGTCACGAAGGTGGGCGAGTTCAAATCCTATGCGGAACCCTATGTGCGCAAGGACCTGAGTCCGGCCAACCGCGAGCAGTTGGAAAAACTACTCGGCGATCTCTGGGGCGACCTGCTCGGCGATCTCGCCACCGACCGCAAGATGTCGCCGGCCGACCTGCAGGCCTTGATTGATTCCGAAGGTATTATCAGTCCGGAGTCGGCAGTGAAGGCCGGTCTGGTGGACCGTCTGGCTTATCGCGACGAGGTGCTGACCAAACTCAAAAGCGCGACCGGACGCACGGACTCCAAGGACCCATTCAAGCAAATCGACCTCGCGGCTTATGTCCGGACCTTGCCGGAACCGCAGACGAATTCCACCAAGCAGATCGCGGTGATCTACGCCGAGGGCGCGATTGTTGACGGCGAGGGTTCGGAAGGGGAAATCGGCGGGGCCCGGTTTGCCCGTGAATTGCGTGCTTTGCGCGAGGACGACAAGGTCAAGGCGATCGTGCTCCGGGTGAACAGCCCGGGCGGATCGGCGACGGCTTCCGAACACATTCAACGCGAATTACGACTCGCCGGAGACGTAAAACCGGTGGTGGTTTCCATGGGAAGTTATGCGGCTTCGGGCGGCTACTGGATTTCCGCCTACAGTGATCGTATCTACGCGGAGCCGACGACCATCACGGGTTCGATCGGTGTGGTCGGAATTCATTTCGACGTGAAGAAACTGGCCAACGATCTTGGTATCACCTGGGACGGTGTGAAGACGGGAAAGTATGCGGACATCTTCACGGTCTCCCGTCCGAAAACCCCGTCGGAGCTCGCGATTTTCCAGGGCATGGTGGAGTGGATTTACGGGGAGTTTATCCGCAAGGTTGCGGAGGGGCGTAAACTCGATCCGGCCGACGTTCGCAAGATTGCCGGTGGCCGCGTGTGGTCGGGCCGTGAAGCGCTGAAACTTGGGTTGGTCGATGAGCTCGGCGGTCTGGATGCGGCCATCGCCCATGCGGTGGAAGCCGCCGGATTAAGGAACGACTACGAACTGGTTGAGTTCCCGCAGTCGCAAACCTTTGCCGAGATGCTGGCCGCTTGGTTGGAAAACTCTCATTCGCCCGAGACGAAGCAACGGGGACTGGTTTCCCAAGTGATCAACCAAGTGCAGGAACAGGCCAAGACGTTGGGCCAGTTTAACGATCCTCGCGGGGTGTATGCGCGTTTGCCGTTGGAAATCACGCTGCCTTGATCAACGTAACGCTCCCCCTCGTCTTCACCCAACCCCATTTATGTCCTCTGAATATCTCTTAACCCGCGACATTCCCGCCACGGTCATTCCCGCCGGCGACGCGGTCACGTTGGCTTCCGGCACATCGGCCCATGTCATGCAGACGCTGGGCGGCAACGTCACGGTGCGCACGGACGCCGGACTGTTCCGCATCGCCCGTGAAAATGCGGACGCACTGAAAGGCTTCGATCTCTCGAAGCTCGGCGGGGCCTCATCGGCTGCGGCCACTGCTGAGTTCAGCGAGGAGGCGGTCTGGGCGGCGATGCGGACGTGTTTCGATCCGGAAATCCCGGTCAACATCGTCGACCTAGGGCTCGTCTATGATTTGAGCGTCGAGAAGGCACCGGGCGGCGGCAACGCAGTCGAGGTCAAGATGACCCTGACCGCACCGGGCTGCGGCATGGGGCCGGTGATCGCGGAAGATGCGCGCCAGAAGATCGCCGCGTTGCCCACGGTCGAGTCAGCCAAGGTTCACATCGTGTGGGATCCGGTATGGGCCCCGCAGATGATTTCCGATGCAGGCCGCAAGGCGCTGGGGTTGGAGTGAGTGCGTTAAATCTTCTCGTTCCTCTTTCTTTTTCTCGTTCTCGCGGTTCGAAACCCGGAAACGCCGGAATGAAAAAAGAGAACGAGTAAGAAGGAGAGGCGCGAGGTGGCGGCGGATTATGCGCAAGCCGAGGTGGATGCGGCGCACCACTACACACTCGACGAAGATTCACCCACGAAATCCTGAGCGCACTCGTCATGCCTGCCACCGTTCAACCTTCAATCCGCAAGCGCCGCGTGGCGAGGCGTCCGCAGTGTTGGAGCGGGATACGGCGATCATCGCGCTGGCGGCGGCGCGGCAGGTGGTCGAGGAGGCAGAGCGGTGGCTCGGTGTTATTTTGCCGACGCGGTATGCGGCGGGGCTGGCTCACCGGGCGCGGGTAACGTATGCGCACGGCGCGTCGTTTCGGCAGAACTTGAGGCGCTCGGGCGATGAGGGGCGGGATACATTTACGCGTTTATGCGGCACTGGCTGGCGGCGCGTTTGCAGGCGGAGCGACCGAAGTGGTTTGCGCGGCTTCCACGGGATTATGTGTGGGGCGGGGTGGAGTTGCCGGAAGCGTCCCCGTGCCGGGTGCCGAGCGTGACGATGCCTGCGCTCGATAATGAGCCGTTGTCGGTTGAGGCGCGGAGTGTTTGGGGGAGTTTTTAGCCCGGAGACGGAATTTGGACAGGATGGACGGGATGAAAGACAGGATATCGGAACTCTGACATCCGGATCGAATCCTGTTCATCCTGTCTAAAACGCCTGATGCAGGGGCGTTGGTGTCAGCCCTGAAGAAGCGACTTGATGTCGGCGAGGGTGAGCTTGGCGTTGCTCGCATCGCTGGCCTCGAACACATCGGCGAGCAGGGCGCGCTTGGTTTCCTGCATGTGGAGGACCTTCTCTTCGACCGTGCCGGTGCAGATGAGTTTGTAGCTCGTAACGACTTTTTGCTGGCCGATGCGATGGGCGCGGTCGGTCGCTTGCGCTTCGACCGCGGGATTCCACCACGGGTCGAAATGCACGACCGTGTCGGCTCCCGTGAGGTTGAGACCCGTGCCGCCGGCCTTGAGCGAGATGAGGAAGACAGGGATGTCGGGACTGTTGTTGTAACGGTCCACTTCGGCCTGGCGTTGTTTCTGCGGCGTGCTGCCGTCGAGGTAACAGTAGGGCAGACCCTGTTCGTCGAGCTCGGCGCGAAGGAGGCCGAGGAGCGAAGTGAATTGGGAAAACACGAGCAGGCGGTGGCCATCGTCGATGGATTCGGCGAGAAGTTCGCGGAAGGTTTCGAGTTTCGACGAATGATCGGCCAACGAGGCGGGGACGACGAGTCGCGGATCGCAGCAGATCTGACGCAGGCGCAGGAGCTGCGTGAGCGTGGCCATGCGGATCGAGTTTTCGGACGCACCGTCGGAGGCGAGGGCGTCGAGCTCCTGTTCGGATTTTTTCTGCCAGTCGGTGTAGAGTCGCGACTGCGGGGCGGTGGGTTCGCAGTAGAGGATCTGCTCGATTTTTTCGGGCAGTTCGGTGGCGACGATCTTTTTGGTGCGGCGGAGAATGTAGGGCGCGGTTTTGGTGCGGAGGCGTTCGTCAAACCAGGAGCGCTCGTCGCCCTTGGTGCCGGAGGGAATTTTTTCCAAGTAGCCCGGCATGAGGAGGTCGAAGAGGGCGCGAAGATCGTCCAGGGAATTTTCGACGGGCGTGCCGGTGAGCAGGAAGCGGCTTTGGGTGTTGAGCGAGCGGAGGGCGGCGGCGTTTTGTGTGCGCCGGTTTTTGATATGCTGGGCCTCGTCGGCGATAAGCACGGCAAAAGTGAAGTCGGCGAAACGGTCGCGGTCTCGGGCCAGCGTGCCGTAGGACGTGATGATGACGTCGTGGGCCTTGGCGTGGGCCTCGTCGGTGAGTCGTTGGTTGCCGTGGTGGATAAAGACGCGCAGGTGCGGAGCGAAGCGGGCGGCCTCACGGCGCCAGTTTTCAACGAGCGATGCGGGACAGACCACGAGTGAAGGAAGCTTTGCCTCAGTGAGAGTCGTGAGCAGGGCGATTGCCTGGAGGGTTTTGCCGAGGCCCATTTCGTCGGCGAGAATGCCGCCGAGACCGAGCCGATGGAGGTGCCAGAGCCAGGCGACGCCGATCTGCTGATAGGGGCGGAGCATCGCAGCAAGGGCAGGCGTGAGCGGCGCGGGCGCCAGCGTGGAGAGATTGCGAAGGGCTTCGCTGCGGGATTTCCAAGCGGCGGGCGGCTGGAAGTGGGGGACAAGTTCGTCGATGAGTTCCTGCACTTCGGCGACGCGGGCGGTGGGGATGCGCCACGTGCGGCGTGCGGCGGCGGGCGCGGTGGAGCTGCCGGCGAGTGCGCGTTGGGCGGCGGCGAGGCGCGCGATTTTTTCGGGAGGGAGCAGGTAGACTTTGCCGGCGTCCTCGACGTAGCCGCGGTTGGTGGCGAGGGCGGACCGGAGGTTGTCTTCGCCGACTTTGCCGCCTTCGAGTCCGAGGGTGAGGGTGAATTCGCCGGCGGTTTCGGCGATGTCGCACTGGATCTCAATCTCGGCGAGCTTGGCGGTGTTTTTCTCGAAGTTGTCCGTGAAGTCGGCGTGCCAGGTATTCCGGAGTGCGCCGAGATGGACGGAGAGAAAGTTAAGCGTTTTGTGGCGGTCGCGCAGCCACCACTTGCGGGTGAGGGCGTCGAGGGAGAAGCCGTTGGATTTGACGAGATCGAGCGCGGAGTCGTAGGCGCTCTGCTCGCGCGAGGGTAGGGTGATGGCGAGGTAGTGCTCGCTGCCGTCGACGGTCAGCGGCGTGGATGCAGTGGCAGCCGAGGGGCGTGAGGCAAGAGGCGAGGGGCGCTGAACCGGGGCGGCGACAGCGGGCTTGGGCGCGGGGGCTTCGTAGAGGTGCTCGCTGACGCCGCGCAGGCGGGGGCCGATCCAGAGCAGCGGGACCTTGGGGGCGTTGACGAGGAAGAAGGCGGACTGGCCCTTGAGTGCGCCCACGAGTTCGCGCAATTGGGCGCGGGTGAGTTGGACGAAAGGCGGCGGTTTGGCGACGCCTCCACAGAGACGTTGCAACACAGCGAGAGCGGGAAACTGCGCCGGAACAGGCGGGGCGGCCGGGTCGATCTCGATCTTGACTGCAATCGCGTCACGGGGTGCCGCTGAATCAAGATTGGGAGGAAGCAGAAGGCGCAGCATGTGGGCTGATGACGCTGCGCGGGCAGGGCTTCGGGCGGAAGAAAAAACGCAGGCGGGTGGTTTACTCGCCGAAGTTTTCCTCAAGGAACAGGCGCAGGCCTTTTTCTGCGCCGAACAAGACGAACACATCGTCCGGCGCAAAGGGTTCTGCCAAGCCGATCACGCCCAAGGTGCGGCGGCGGACTTCGCTATCGGCACCATTGAGCAGTTTATCGAACGCTCGCGGTTCTTTGCGTTTAATGGTCACGAGACGGACATCGTGGGCTTTAAAAATATCCGAGGTTTGGGTGAGGTTTTTTCCAACCAGCGCCGAAGGGACGCCCGCCTCGATGATCGCGTGGCCGCTGCCCATGTCGAAGCCGTCGACCACACCACGCATCAGCAATGAGTGTGCGAGACCGCGGGCGGCAACTTCTTCAGGAATGACCAGGCGGTCGACTTTCATCAGGCGCAGCAGTCGGGCGTGCATCGGAGAGAGCACGCGGCAAACGATACGTTTGGCCCCGAGTTCCTGCGCTTTCACCGTCATGGCCATGGAGGCTTCGAAGTCGTCGCCAATGGCCACCACCACGGCATCCATGTCGCCAATACCGAAGCGGGCGAGTGGAGTGGTATCCTCGAAGTCCATGATCACGGCCGCACCAACCTCATCTTTGATCATGGAAATATTCTCCTCCTTGCGGTCGATGGCCAGGACTTCGGCACCGAGCTGGGCGAGATTGATCGCGAGGTTTTTGCCGAAGACGCCTAGGCCGATGATGCAGCATTTCATGATAAAGCGGAGAGGTTGATCAGGTAAGAACGATGGAGGTTTCCGGCAAACGGTAGCCGACCGGCTGGCGCTTGCGAATGAAGGAGAGCAGGAACAATAGCACGCCGATACGTCCGATGAACATGGCTGCGATCAGCACCCACTTGGCCGGATCGCCAAGACTGCCCGTTATACCCCGGCTCAAGCCGACGGTGCTGACGGCACTGACTGCTTCAAAAGTAAGATCGGCGGGCGACAGCTCCGGGTGTAGCGCGCAAACCGCAATCGTGACCATGGTGATGAATCCGACGGTCACGAGAATGATGGCCAAGGCGCGGTTGGCGATGTCTTCGCTGAAGCGGCGTCCGTAGACCTCGATGTCGGTCCGGCCCAGCAATACGCGGCGCAGGGCCAGCATTGCGACGGCCACCGTGGAGGTCTTGATGCCGCCGGCCGTGCTGGACGGGCTGCCGCCGACAAACATGAGGAACATGATCGTTGCGGCTGTGGCCGGCAACAGACCGCCGGTCGGCGTGATGTTGAACCCTGCGGTGCGTGCCGTAACCGAATGGAAAAGTGCGGTGAACCACTCGGGGCCGTTGGTGGAGCCGTGGCCGAAGACGAATTCGGTAAACCAGATGAGCAGTGCTCCACCGGCGATCAGAATGATCGTTGTGATCAGCACGATGTGGCTGTTGGTGGTTAAACGGGGCGGAACGGCGGTTCGGAAACCAAGGCGTTGTGACAGTTTTCCGATTGCGACCATCCACAGGTTTTTGATTACGGGAAAGCCGATGCCGCCACCGATGATCAAAATCATGATGATCGAGAAAAATCCGGTTTTACCGGCGATCGCAGGGTCCGCCAATCCCGCACTGAGTGTCGAGAAGCCGGCGTTGCAGAAGGCCGAGATCGAATGGAAAATGGAAAAGAAAACCAGATCGTCGGCCGGCAGTCCGGCGGAGCTGAGCGAGGCATGAATGAGCAGCGCGCCGATAAATTCGGTCACCATGGTGAAACCGATGATCACGCCCAGAACCGTGCCGATGTGCCCGAGGTTCTCCTCGCAAAGCAGGTCTTGCAGCGCGATGCGGTTGCGCAGCGATACGCCGCCGGCGAAGAAATACGCGAAGAAATACGTGATCGTCATCACGCCCAGTCCGCCGATCTGGATCAGGCCAAGTATGATCCATTGTCCGTGGGGTGTGAAGGTCGTGGCCATGTCCACCGTGCTGAGTCCGGTCACGCACACCGCGCTCGTGGCCGTGAAGGTTGCATCCGCCCAGCTTATACCCGCAACCGGAGTGGCCTGAGGAGTTTTTAGCAGCAACGTGCCGAGCGCGATGAGCACGGCAAAACTCAGGATAAACACCATGCCCGGGCTCAACCTGCGACCGGACAGCAGACTGTTGCGCCGCAGTGCGCGCAGGCCGGTTAGTAACACGAGGGTGAGTTGGGTGCCGGCCAGGTAGAGCACCGTGACGGTGGTCGCGGGCAAGTCCGGCGCACGGTCACCGAGCCAGTGCAGAATTGGTTCGCCGAACAGTAGTTCAACTCCGGCGGCCAGCGCCAGGGTGACCTCAAGAAAGCGTTCGCGCAAAAAACGCACGATGTTGGCCTGCGTGAGCAGGCGCATGACCTCCTGTCCGACGAAGACCGCCAGCACGCCATTGGTCGACGCGCGGACGAGGATACGCATGTCGGCTTCCAGCGGCCATCCAATCACCACGACCAGCAGGGCCAGCGAGGAAACCCCGCACACCACGGTGATGGGATTAAGAACGCGGGTGATCAGCTCGCGTTGACGTTCGGTGAAAGGCAGCCGCATGAACGTTCAGACTAAAACCACGCAATGCCTCCGCGTCTAGCGGGGATATTGCCCGCTCAGTTGCCATCAGGTAGCCATCCACCCGTGGCTTGAAGCGGGGATTGGTCGCCTGGAAGCGACACCCACGCGGCGATTGCTTGGCGTCCGCTGGCCGGTAAATTGTTGGGCGGCGCGGCGAACTCTCCGGTAAACGAGCCGTCGGTTTGGGCCTTGAGCGTGCAAGTGGAGAGGTGAAGTGCGACGAAGTCGTGGGGCAGGGAGCGTCCCGCGTTTTCACCGGCCTTGACCTTGATGAGAATATCGCCGCCCAGCAGCGCAACCGTGGCGTCGTAGGTTTTTAGCTTGGTGGGCGCGGCAGGCGAGAAACGCACAGTTCCATCACCCGAAGAATTGCGCTCCACGGTGAGAATGCCCGCCTTACCCAAGGTTGCAGATGGGGTGCCCGGACGCCATTCGCGGCCCTGATGGACAAAGCCCGGCGTATACACGGAACGGGCATTCCAGGCGTTGGCATAGGCGCGCTGACGGTCACTGAAGGCGGACTTGGCCAGTGGATCGGTCCAGCCCAAGTAATCCCAATAAGTCACATGGAATGCGACCGGCACGAACTTCGTCCACAGCCCGGGGTCGGTTTTGAGCGCGCCAAGCCAGCGATCAGCGGAAGGGCAACTGCTACAGCCCTCACTGGTGTAGAGTTCGATGAGCGGAGCGGCCACGTCATCGCTTTGAAAAATCTGTGCGCGTGCCGAGGTGATAAGACCCAGAATAAATGCGAGACATAGAAAAACAGGGAATTTCATGACGATAGGAGAGGGATGGGTGGCGGTTTATTCCACCGCCGGCAAATTGAAGTCGCCCACACCTGAATACAGGGCAAAAAAGATTTATTGGAATAAGCCGGATGTTCGCAGCTCATACGCACCATGGGACAGGATGCCTTTACTCAATTGGTCGATGCTTACTACACGCCGCTTTACCGCTTCGCGTTGAGCTTGGCGCGTAATTCTGCGGACGCCTGTGATCTGACCCAGCAGACCTTCTATGTGTGGGCCACCAAAGGCAGTGCGTTGCGCGATGCCTCGAAGGTGAAAACTTGGCTGTTCACCACACTGTATCGTGAATTCTTGCGCGGACGTCGGCGTGGGTCGCGTCTGACCGCATTCGAAGACCTGCCACCCGGGGCGGAGGATCCGCCGGCCGCCGAGACCGATCTGGCGTTGAACATGGACGCGCAACTCGTCGTCGAGGCGCTGCAAGAAGTGGATGAGGCGTTCCGCGCGCCGCTCACATTGTTTTACCTGGAAGACCTGCCGTATCAGGAAATCGCAGACATGTTGGAGATCCCGATCGGCACGGTGATGTCGAGATTGTCACGAGGAAAAGCCCAGCTGCGGGCGGCGCTGGCACGAAAAGAAACCGCTCAAAAAGTAATCCTATTCCCCCTCTCTCAAAGGAAAACGTCATGAACACCACCGAGGCCAAATTCATTCTACAGGCCCGCCGTCCCGACGGACGCGACGACGCAGAGCCGCAGTTCACCGAAGCGCTGGAACAGGCGCGCCGCGATCCGGCGTTAACCGAGTGGCTGGCGCGCGAACAGGCGTTCGACATGGTCGTCGCCGACAAACTGCGCTCCGTTCAACCGCCTGCCGGTCTTCGCGAGGCAATCCTTGCTGGTGCCCGCATGAGTCGCCCCGTGCCATTCTGGCGGCGTCCGCAGGTCCTGGCACTGGCGGCGAGCGTCGTGATTATTTTCGGGCTGGTGGCGGTGTGGCCCGCCCTGCGTCCCGCTTCCGATACCGAGCGGTTGGCCATGGGCGTGATGACCGAGGTGAACTCGGCTGCACACCACGCGGCGATGCCAAGTCCGCGCGGCGAGTTGCGCACCCTGCTGACGGCCCCGGGAACCCGGCTGGCGGCGGGTTTGCCGCTGGATATGAACCAGCTCAAGTCGGATGGCTGCCGCTCGCTGAGCATTGCCGGGCACAACGTGGTGGAAGTGTGTTTTGAGCGCGGCGGCGAGTTCCATCTCTACGTGGCCAATCGTTCGGATTTCAAGGGAGACGGGGAGCCGATGTTCCGTGAACGAGGAAACCTCGCCTCGGTTGCGTGGACAGATACGCGTCATGCCTACGTTCTGGTCACCTCCGACGGAGCTGCGTCGCTTCGCAACGTTTTCTGATTTTCTCGGGAATACCGCATCACGGCCCAACTCTTAACCGCATCCATATGTCATCCTCTGTATACCAATCCTTCTCAAAACTGCTGCGCGTCGTCAGCTGGATCGCCCGGGTGGTCGTTGCCCTCATCCTGTTGCAGACGCTGTTCTTCAAGTTTTCCGGTGCACCCGAGTCGGTCTATATTTTTGAAACCGTCGGGCAGGAGCCCTGGGGCCGTTACGGCTCGGGATTGGTTGAGTTGATTGCGAGTATCCTGCTCTTTGTGCCGGCCCTCGTGCCGGTGGGGGCGGTCATCGCGCTCGGCGTGATCAGTGGTGCGATATTTTTTCATCTTACGAAACTGGGGATCGTGGTGCAGGACGACGGCGGCACGCTTTTTGCGCTGGCCGTAGTGGTGTGGGCGGGCAGCGCGCTCATCCTGTGGCTGCACCGCCGAGACCTCCCGGTGATCGGAAAGAAACTTTAACCCTCAAAAAAGACTATATCATGAAACTGTTCATCCGATTGATGGCATTGGTGTGTGTGTTGTGTGCGACGGCTGTGTTGAAGGCTGAAAAGCCGGTGAACACGACCTTCCTGGGCGTGGCGATCAAGGGCTATGACCCGGTCGCGTATTTCACGGTCGGCAAGCCGACCAAGGGAGACTCGGATTTCTCCTACGGTTGGAACGGCGCGGAGTGGCGTTTCGCCAGTGCGGCCAACCGCGATTTGTTCAAGGCCATGCCCGAAAAATATGCGCCCCAATACGGCGGTTATTGCGCTTGGGCGGTCAGCCGCGGCTACACGGCGGGCATCGAACCCGACGCCTGGAAGATCGTAAACAACAAGCTCTATCTCAATTATAGCATGAAAGTGCAGGCACAATGGCTTGAGAATATCCCTGACAACATCGCCAAGGCAGACGAGAACTGGCCGAAAATACTAAAGAACTGAGCCACTACGAATCATGATCGGTCACGCTATACGCGATAATATCGCCGCCTTACGTCAGGGAATCGAACTGCTCGCCGGTCTTGATACGGAGCGTTATACGCGGCGTGCGCCGGCTTGCTTCAACAGCGCGGCGGGAGGCCATTTCCGGCATGTGATCGAGCATTACCTGAGCTTTTTGCAAGGCATGGAAACAGGCGAGGTCGATTATGAGGCACGGGCCCGCGATCCGATGATCGAAAACGACCCCGCCTACTCGTTGGCGCAGTTGGAAGGGATCGGCGAGCGACTCGAGCGCTTAGGCAAGGACCGTGCGCTGCGCGTTCGCGCGGAGTCGGTTCCCGCAGGAACTGCTCCGCTCTGGGCCAACTCGAGTGCGTTGCGCGAGCTGGAGTTTTTGTTGAGCCACACGGTTCATCACTACGCACTGATCGCGGTGATCTGCCAACTCGCTGGACAGACCCTGCCGAAAGATTTCGGTATGGCACCGTCCACGTTGCGCCACCTCAAGGCGCAAGCCGCGGTCGCATGTGCACACTGACCTGGAGTGCCGCCGTCGAAGGTGGCTACGACCTTTTTTTTAATCGCGACGAACGCACGTCCCGCGCCGCCGAAATTCCGCCCGTCGCGGGACGCACTGAGACCGGCGTCGAGTATCTCGCACCCGCCGACGGCGATCATGGCGGCACCTGGTTGTTGCTCAATACGCACGGACTCACGGTGTGTTTGTTGAACTATTATCCGCGAGGCATCGTGGAGACTGGAAGGGAAAGCCGTGGCCGACTGCCGCTCGCCTGTGCCTCGTGTATGCGGTCGGAGGATGTGCCGCAGGCACTGCGGTATCTGGTGCTGACGAACTACGCACCGTTTCATCTGGTGGCAGTGGACGGTGCCGGATCAGGTATTCAACTGAGTTGGGACGGGCAGGAGTTGCATGAAATGGCGGCACCGGGATTTTTGACGTCATCATCGTTTGAGTCCGTCAAGATCCAGGCTCGCCGTGCCGAGGTGTATGCACGACGAACCCCTGCGCAGTCGGGCGAACGGTTCCATTGGGCTCATGATCCGTCCGACGGAGCGGGATCGGTCCTGATGTGCCGGCCGGACGCCGCGACGCGCAGTGTGTGTGCGATCCGCGTGCGTTCGGGAGAGGCGTCGCTGGCGTATTCTCCGGTGCGCTGGGCGGATGGTCAGTTGGTGACGCCGGAACGGCAGTTGATCGTGTTGTCACGCGCATGAAAAGCCGGCGCTTTTGGGCGATCTATGGATTGGTGTTGCTGGCTTCAACCCTGGTGCGCCACCAGCTGGCCGGAACGGCTCACCCGGGACCAGGGCAACAGGTCGCCACACTCGCGGCGATAGGCGGGACTGCGGGCGATCACGTGGAAATGGTTTATCGCGACCTGCGTCCGCCAGGAAAGCCCGACGCACCCGTGTTGGTGCTCGTTCACGGCAGTCCGGTCGCTTCGGTTGCCTTGGACCGGCTCATGCATGCACTGGCGGCCGATTTTCGCCTGATCGTGCCCGACCTGCCGGGTATGGGACGGTCGGAGTGGCGAGTGCCGGACTACTCGGTCGCGGCGCACGCGCGTTACGTTGAGGAGTTGCTCGAACAGTTGAGGGTGCCGAAGGCGCAGGTCGTCGGCTACAGCATGGGCGGCGGCGTGGTGATCGAGATGGCAGGCCGCACTCCGGAACTCGTTGCATCGCTCACGCTGATCTCCGGACTTGGCGTGCAAGAGCGCGAATTATTTGGCGACTACACGCTCAATCACGCGATCCACGGAGCGCAACTGGCGGGACTGTGGGCGCTGGATAACCTGACTCCGCACTTTGGTTTGTTGGATTGGTTTCCGCTCAATGTTTCATTTGCGCGGAATTTTTATGATACGGATCAACGTCCCCTGCGCGGACTGCTGGCCGGGTGGAACGGTCCGACGCTGATCGTTCACGGATTGGAAGACGGGTTGGTGCCGTTGTCCGCCGCCCGTGAACACGCCCGGCTGGTGCCTCAGAGCGAACTCCTGCTCATGCCCGGAGGCGGGCATGGAATGATTTTTGGCGCCGAAGTGAACGCGATCGCCGCGCGGCTCGGTGAGTTTGTGCGCGAAGTGGAGTCGGGGCGCGCGGCGACACGAGCCACCGCGCCAGCCGACCGAATCACGGCATCCCTCCCGGTGGCTGATCCGCAGGCCAACGCACCATGGACCGGAGAACGGCGCGTGGTCATGTTGGTGTTGTTGGTTGTGGCGACCTTGGTAAGCGAAGACCTGACGTGTATCGCGGCGGGCTTACTGGTCGCGACAGGGAAACTCACTTTCGGCCCGGCGGCAGTCGCGTGTTTCACAGGCATCTTTGTTGGCGATCTTCTATTGGTGCTGGCGGGCCGCTGGCTCGGGCACGGGGTGTTAAAACGCTGGCCGTTGCGCGGACGTGTTTCGCCCGAGGCGGTGGCGAGGGCGGAGCAGTGGTTTTCGCAACGCGGAGCGTGGGTGATTCTCGCGAGTCGGTTTATGCCGGGCACACGGCTGCCAACCTATGTGGCGGCGGGAATTTTGCGGATGCCCTGGACGAAATTCACGCTGTGGTTCGCGTTGGCCTGTGCGTTGTGGACTCCGCTGCTGGTGGGCGTGGCGGCAGTTGTCGGCGACGTCGCGCTGGGATGGTTGCAGGCGTGGGCGCATATCTCGGTGTGGCTGGTGGTGATCGGACTTGTCGTATGGATGGGGGCCAAGATTGGAGTGCAGGCGGCGACGTGGCGTGGACGTCGTCTGCTGCTGGGCCGTTGGCGGAGGCTCACTCGTTGGGAGTTCTGGCCGAGGTGGGCGGTGTATCCGCCGGTGGTGGTTTATTGCGTATGGCTCGCGCTGCGTCACCGCGGTGCAACCCTGTTCACGGCGGTCAACCCGGGCATCGGAGCGGGTGGGGGACTCGTGGGAGAGTCGAAGAGTGAAATTTTAAGAAGTCTCGCCGGAGCGGGTGAAGCGATCGCGGAGTGGACGCTCGTCCCGGGTGGTGAAGTTGAGGTGCGTTGGGCACAGGTGAGGACCTTTGTCGAAACGCACGGCTGGCCTGTCGTGTTAAAACCTGACGTAGGCGAGCGTGGTTCGGGTGTGGTGATCGCACGCGACGAATCCGCCGCACGAGCCGCGCTGGTTGGTGAGCCAGGCGGCTTGATCGCACAGCGGTATGTGCCGGGTGTGGAGTATGGCATTTTTTATGTGCGTATGCCGGGGACGGAACATGGGGAGATTTTTGCGGTGACCGACAAGCGCATGGTTGCGTTGACCGGTGACGGACGGAGCTCGGTGGAGACGCTGATTCTGGCGGATGATCGCGCTGTGTGCATGGGACGGTTCTTCTTGGAGCAATTCTCCGCCAGACTTGATGAAGTGCCGGCAGCGGGAGCACGGGTGACCCTGACCGAACTCGGCACGCATTGTCGCGGAGCGGTATTCCTGGACGGAGGCGCACTCATCACGCCGGCTTTGTTCAAGGAAGTTGAACGCGTGAGCCGGGCGTTCGACGGATTTTATTTTGGTCGCTACGATGTGCGCACAGAGTCGGCGGAGGCACTTCAACGCGGCGAATTCAATGTAATCGAACTCAACGGACTCACCTCGGAAGCGACGAGTATTTACGATCCCAAGCACTCGGTGTGGTATGGCTGGCGAGTCTTGTGCCGGCAGTGGAGGCTGGCGTTTGAGATTGGCGCGGCCAACCGGGCACGGGGCGCAAGGGTGTGGACGACGGCCGAAGTGCTGGCATTGTTGAAAAACCCAACCTCATGAGCACGATCACAGAAGGCACGGCACAATATGGTTTGCGACTGGCAGCAAGCGCGGACGACCTGCGGGCGGCGCAGCGTCTGAGATTCACCGTGTTCAACCTGGAGTTGGGCGAGGGATTGCAGTCATCGGCCACGACCGGACTGGATGCGGACGAGTTCGATCCGGTGTGCGAACACCTGCTGGTGTGCGAACGCGCGACCGGTCTGGTTGTTGGCACGTATCGCTTGCAGACAGGCACGGTCGCGGCCGGCTCGGGACTGGGTTATTACAGTGAGCGTGAATTTGATTTTACCCCGTTTGAATCCGCACGAAGCCAACTGGTCGAATTGGGTCGAGCCTGTGTGGCTCCCGATCACCGGAACCAGAGCGTCCTCGGGCTTTTGTGGCGAGGGATCGCATTATACGCACAGGAGCGGGGAGCGCGCTATCTCGTCGGGTGCAGTTCATTGACCTCGCAGAGCCCGGCGGAAGGTCTGGCCGCCTACGGTCAGCTGGCCAAGCGGAACCTCGCTCCGGAAACTTGGCGCACACACCCGATGCCTGCGTGGCGGTGTGAAGCGAGTCCGGAGGACGTGGCGGAGTGCGCGGCGATCGGAGTTAAAATTCCGCGCCTGATGATGGCTTACCTGGCAGCCGGTGCGTCGATCTGTGGCGAGCCGGCGATCGACCGCGAGTTTAAGACAATCGACTTCCTTACCCTGATGGATTTGCAGGCGTTGCCGGCGCGGGTTCTGCGCAAGTTCATGAGCTGAGTCCGCGTGAGCGACTCGATGATCATGGCAACACTTTGGAATAATGTTCGCGGGGCGGGACGGATGTTGGGGATGTTTGCAATCATTGTCTGGTCGATGGCGTCATACATGGTGCGTCCCTCACGGCGTCGCGATGCGGCGAGCAAGGCGAGGTGGTTGCAGCAAACTTGCCGCCGGGTATTGCGCATTCTGTCGGTTTCAATCGAGTCGCAAGGGAATCCGGCCCATGGGGCGGTCATCGTATCGAATCACCTGAGCTATCTGGATATTCTGGTGATCTCATCGCTCACACCGGTGGTGTTTGTATCCAAACGAGAGGTGCGCAGCTGGCCGTTATTCGGATGGTTTGCCGAGAAAGCGGGGACGCGGTTCATTGATCGAAACCGACGGGGCGATGTTTCGCGCATTGGCGAAGAGATCGGACCGGTGATCGCCGCCGATCTGACCATTGTGCTCTTCCTGGAAGGCACGACGACCGATGGAGCCGAAGTGTTGCCATTTAAATCGTCACTGTTGGAACCGGCGATTCGGCATGGCTGGCAAGTGGTGCCGACGGCGTTGAGTTATACCGTTCCTACGGGACGATCGACCGCTGCCGAAGTTTGCTGGTGGGGCGACATGACACTGGCCCCTCATCTTTGGAATTTGATGACATTGCCGTGGGTGCGAGTCCGCGTAGTTTGGGGTGCGTCGCGAGTGGCCAGGGGAGACCGTAAAACTCTGGCCGACGAGTTGCGGAGTGCGGTTATTGGGCTGAAAACCGGGTCGACGCGCAATTGACGGCTTTAACACTGGGTTGTATAAGGCCATGTATTTAATGCTATTTATATATCTAGATCAAGGGCATGGGTGATTGAAATTGGGTGATGGCGTGCACGTTAAAATCAAGTAAATCACCTCGGATTTGGGTTTTAAGCATAAGGTTAAGTCACTCAATGGGCAGGTCATTTGTCCCGAAGCTGTTCATAGACGCTATAATCTAGCAAAGTCGATTGATGTTCCCATGTCCGCCAAGTGACCGCCACTGCAACTTCAGTATGTTCGGGCATATGCCTTCATGCTTGCTGTAGTTTACCCACCACGCTTTATTTTCATCCGATTTCGGATACCTCCGTTTAATGAAACCCTTCCCCATGAAAAAATTGTTCTATTCTTTGTTAACCGCCGCCTTCGTGAGCGTAGCCGCAGTCTGTGTTCAGGCTGCCGAGGTTACTTCTGACGCGGTTGTTGTTAACGTCAGTGGTTCAGCCAAGGCCCTCCTTCCCGGCAAACCCGATGCCATGGCGATCAAAGCCGGTGACAAGCTGCCGCAGGGCACGGTGATCACGACCGAAGATGCTTCCGAGGTCACTGTTCAGGTTTTTACGGGAACCAGTGCCACGATCAAAGGTGGAACCACCGTTGGCCTGGAAAAGCTTTCGCTGTCCTCTGACAACGGCATTCTCACCAAGCAGAGTGCGATGCTCGACCTGAAGGTTGGCTCTGTGTTGTCGAAACTCGATCCCAAGAAAAAGTCGGTCAACGATTATTCGGTGCGGACGCCCAAGGGTGTGGCTGCCGCGCGAGGCACTATCTTCCAAGTCGATGTTGCCCGCAATGGAACTACCCGTGCGTTTGTCACCACCGGCGTGGTTACTTTCAAGAGCGGAAACAAGGAAGTCGCCGTGCAGCCGGGCTTCATCGTGATTGTTGATGAAAACGGCAACATTGGTGAACCCGTGAAGGCTACCGATTCTCAACTCCGGGAAATCGCCGAGGCCTCCGAAAAAAACAAGGAGAAGTATGGCTCTACGGGTGATGACGTTAATGAAATCGATCCCAATATCACCGTCAGCCCCGGACGCTAAGTGATCTTTTATAAAGGCGGACCCTCGAAAAGGGTCCGCTTTTTTGTTGGGTAAATCTTGCCCGATTTACCGGACCAACCCGGTCAGTCTGCAACCAAGCAGGGCTGAGTGATTACACCCGGGGCACTCCTAGGGAAGCGCTGAACAAAGGGTTTTTTCAAATTCGGGTTTCAAAAAGGAGGAAGCACGGTGGTTTTGGACGCTGCGGGGGGCGGGATTGTCGGGCTGGGACGTCACGCCGGTCCGGCCGGGGTGAGCTATCACCGGTATTCGATGCGTTTTTCGGGGCCCCCGCCGGGTTTCACGCCGTCAGGGCGGTCGCGGCACACGACCGCGCCGCGATCACCACGTTGGCAGGCCGAAGAGCATGTGGAGCTGATGGCCGTTCTTCGCCAGTCCCCGATAACGTGTTTTCCG
>JBAZBC010000015.1:0-134819 GCA_041671745.1 Opitutaceae bacterium
CCTTCGTCGAACACCCCTTCCTCATCGTGAAAAACCTCTTCGGGTATCGGAAAACACGTTATCGGGGACTGGCGAAGAACGGCCATCAGCTCCACATGCTCTTCGGCCTGGCCAACGTGGTGATCGCGGCGCGGTCGCGTGCCGCGACCGCCCTGACGGCGTGAAACCCGGCGGGTGCGCCGAAAAACGCATCGAATACCGGTGATAGCCCCACCCCGGCCGGACCGGCGTGACGTCCCAGCCCGACAATCCCGCCCCCCGCAGCGTCCAAAACCACCGTGCTTCCTCCTTTTTGAAACCCGAATTTGAAAAACCTTTGTTCAGCGCTTCCTTAGGGCTGATATCTCGTGCCGATATACACTAGGAAGTCGGGGCGTCGGGATCGGTCGGGGAGGATCCGCTGCGGCGTTCGTGCGGTTGGCTGGGACGACGGTCGGGGAGGTTGGTGGTGGCGGGTTTGACCACCTGCGTGCCGGCAGGAGCTTTTATCGATTCCGCGCGCAGGGACGGCGTGGGCGTGGGTGACCGCATGACGGTCGCGGCGGGAGACATCACCGGAGGTGTGGTGCGATAACGAGGCGCGCGATCTGGATGGTCTTTCGAAGCGGGTTTTGCGCTGGGTGATTCGGTTGTTGCTGTAACTTGTTTGGAGCGGGTTGGCTGTGTAGTCACTTGGGGTGCATCCGGAGCAAGTTCGGCTACCTCGAGTCGGCTCAAGTTTGAGTGGTTGGATGCGGGGCGGTTATAGGGGGAAGGGCGCGGGGCGGAGTTTTGGGTGAGGGGCGACTCGGCTTTGGAGCGGCGCAGGGTGGTCGGGGTGGTATAACCGGGCTGATTGGTGACGGTGACCGATATGGTGCGCGTGCGGTGGTAGTTGGCCGGAGGAATCCATGCACAACCCGGACGGGGCTGTGGGTGAGACGGGCTGTGAGTCCAGTATTGCGGCTTGCTCCGCCAGTTGGCCGGACGGGTAATAACCCACACGGTGCGTTGGGACCAATTGCAGTCGTAGATAAACCAGTCGCCGATCGGGTAGCCGAAGCTGAATGTGATAAACGGACCGCCGGTCCAGACGGTTCTCCGCACATAGACCACGGCGGGATCGTAGACGGGGACATAGATGATTTCGGGCTGCGCGGGCACGATCACGATGGTGCCGCTCTGGTCGATGACGCTCTGCTGCGGGGTGCTGACCAAGGTGCCGGCTTCCTTGGCACGGGCGCGCAGGCGCTGGACCGTGTTCATGACGTCGGTGGGCTGGTCAACGAAGGCCTGGCCGAGGGCTTGCGTCCACTCGAGGTTTTCATCCATCCACGTCACGACATCGGGGTAGTGGACGAGGGCCTTGACGCTGTCGCCCCACGACTGGTTTTCGACGGCGGCAGGGTCGCGTTTAGCCTGAAGATAACGCGCGGCGAGGACGACATCGGAAGGAGCAGTGGACGCGGGCAGGATAAGTGCGATGAGTGCGTCGGGGTAAAGTGCGATGGGGCCAAGCAGTGTTTCAAGTGCGGACGGGGAGATGGGTTGAGCGGCGGTGGACGTGGCTGCGTTCGGCGCGGGCGATGCGGGGGATGGAATGGTGTCCTGCGCGTGGGCGGCGAGCGTCAGGCATAAACCGAGCAAGACCGATGCGGTGAATTTCATGGGAGTTGATGGGGCCAAGTTAAACTAAGACACCGGTAATAGCGAATCGTGCCATGCTTGGCGAGACGCCAAACAACGCTGCCTTTTGCGTTTCATATTAGGAGCTTATCGGGGAGGCGGGATGCCTGATGTAGCGCAAAAAGCTTTAGTGCCATCGGGATGGGCGTTCAGTCGCGCACCGCTGATCATACAGCTAGCTCCTGGTCGAAAAAGATCAGGCGTTTTCCGCAAATGGGGCCGAGGATGCCGACGGAGAGCAGTAGGTAACCAGTATGTCACAGGAGTTCCGCGCTTTCGAGATTCCTTTCGGCTTTCGTAGAGATCGGGCAGGGCGATCTCACCCGGTGCGGCCACTTCGAGTTCCGGCGCATAGTCGAGCACGCCCATCGCACGTTTGCCCACATACGCCAGCATCATCAGTGGCGTCACTGCGTGCTCCGGCGTGCCTCGTTCGCGGAACCACGCCATCATCACGCGCCGTCCCCAATGATCGGGCAACGAGTCCTCGAACAGCCCGTGCAGCCGCATCGTCGGCACCGCCGGATCGCGTGCTTTCACACCCGAGCCTAGCGGTAGTTGAAACGGCGACAGCTCGTGTCCGCTCGCGATGAACTCCGGCGCATACTCAAAAAAAATCCCGCCGCGAGCGACCGCGAGTTCGCCGACCTTGATCCCCTGATAATGAACGGTCACGCGACTCATGATTGCGCCGGAGCGGGTTGCTCCGTGGTAGGGCGGGACCGCCGGGACCGCCGTTGGTGGTATGACGTAGGAGCGGCTTTATGCCGCGATTCCGACATCGGGCATCGCGGCGTAAAGCCGCTCCTACAACCGGATGGAGTGTCGTAAATTCTCACGAGGTCTTCCTCCGTCCGCGCTGTCGTTCCGGTTTGGTCAATTCATCCAGCGACACACCGGCGAGATCCTGTCCGCGTCCGATGCGGTCAAACTCATCCATCAACTCGAGCACCTCCAACACCTTCAAAAGCCGTATAACCGCGATACGCCCCGTTCGTTCGAACACGATATAGGTCGCCGTCTTGATGCCCGCTCGACGAGCCATTTCATCTTGAGTCCATGCCCGTTGCAGACGTCGCTCACGCACACGTCCAGCCAAGTCGGCGGCAACTTCAAGCGGACTTTTAATCGATAACATAATATCTAAAAAATACAATTAACCCATTTAGTCGATATAATAGTATCTGCATTGCCTCGAAAGCTTTCGATCAAGCGGCGTATTACGTCAGTGCCGCCAGTTGGTAGCAGCCGAGGTGACGAGGCTGTTCAGCAGGGAATACTACAAGCCCAGCCTCCTCACGTCGGCTGCGACACCCGATCACGCTTCGATCATATTTCAAGGAGTCGGTGCAGCTGGATTCTCGCCCCACAAAACGAAAAGCCCTGCGTCCAGGTTATGGGCACAGGGCTTTTCACAAGGCAACCCGGGGGTCGAGTTGCGAGTTATGGGAGGGTTTCAGAACTGATACCGAAGGCCCACGGAATAGAGCCACGGGTCGAGGTGAAGCTCAGTGACTTTGACGCCGGCAGTGGTCGTGACGTCGGTGCGGAGCATAGCGCGCTTTACATCGAGATTGAGCGACCAATGTTCGCTAATGGTGTAGTCGCAGCCCACTTGGCCGGCCGGGCCGACGCTGTAGTCGTCGAGTTTCAATGTCCCGCCACCGAGTTTCTCGTTGAAAATCAGGGTGAAGTTGACGCCCGCACCGACATAAAACCGCAGTTTGCTGTCGGGGTTGATCGTGTATTTGGCCAGCAGGGTCGGGGGGAGATGCTGGAACGTTCCCAGTGAAGCACCGGCCGAGCGGACGTGCTGCTCCTGCGGCACGGTAAGCACGAGATCAGCCGACCAATGCGGCGTGAAGGCGTAGCTCACATCGAACTCGGGGATGAATTTATCGTCGATATTGACCGGCACTGCGGCGTTGGTGGAACCATCCACCGTTTGCAGGTAGGTGGTGGCAATACGAACAGACCACGGGCTGGCAGCCCGCGCAGCCGTAGCAGTCAGGCCGACCGCAAGCAGAGTTGAAATGAGCAGCGAACGAGGGGATTTCATAGGCGTAGGGTTGGATGATGAACACGTGCAATTGACGTGTTAAGACGACCTTAACGCCCCTGCCGAAATCCCGCTGCGCAGGCGTTGCCATTGACTGCGCAAAAGTTGCACGTGCCGGTGCGCACCGGCGATCACGTGCTCAAGCCTTGAAGCAATACGGACACGACTTCTCGTAGACGTAGCGCTCGTCCTTTTGCTCCGCGACGGTCAACGGCATCTGGCAGTTCCAGCACAGCACCGAGCCGGTTTCCTTGAGTTCGGGATCCACGCCGACGCGGCGATCAAACACAAAACACTCGCCGTCATAGTGCGCCCCGCCGCATTCCTCGAAATATTTAAGGATACCGCCGTCCAACTGAAACACCTGTTCAAAGCCTTCGCGCACCATGAACGGTCCGGCCTTTTCGCAACGAATGCCGCCCGTGCAAAACATGACGATGGGCTGCGATTTCAACTCTTCGGGTAACTTGCGCACCGCATCGGGAAACTCGCGAAAATGATCGATGCGCGGATCCACCGCACCCTTGAACGTGCCGAGGCGCACTTCGTAGTCGTTGCGCGTATCGAGCAACGTCAGGGGACGTCCTTCGTCGAGCCACTGCTTCAATGTTTTTGGCGACAGCTTCGGTGCCGGTTTGCGCGCCGGATCAATACCGTCCACGCCAAAGGCGATGATCTCTTTCTTGATCTTCACGAGCATTCGGTTGAACGGCTGCTCCGTGCTCAGGCTCTCCTTGGGGGTGAGATCGGCCAGACCGGGCAACGTGCGCAGTTCGGCGAGCAACATGTTCACGTTGTCCGGCAGACCGGCCACGAAGAGATTGATGCCCTCGGTGCTCAGCAAAATTGTCCCCTTTAATTTCCGCGCCGTGCACACGGCGAGCAACCGCTCGCGTATCGCCGGCAGTTCACCGGGCTCGAACGGAGTGAACTTGTAGGTGGAGATGTTGAGAAACGAATCAGGCATGCGGATGGCGGGCGGACACAGTGAAGTGCGACCACCCTTGCCGCCAAGCGCAGAACGTCCGGCGTCGAGCCGGGAAAGCATGAGGTGATGTCGATGGCTTGGGGCGGCCCACAGGCATTAACCTAAGGACTGTCTTTTCCCGACTGAGGATGTAGGCAAAAGCGCATGGAAGATGACATGCCTGAGGATTGGTCGATTGTGCGCGAGTGGCTGCCCGAGGATCTTGACGGGCTGGCCAGAGAGCACGGCTTTATGCGTCGAGCGAGGGGACGGCAGGATGCGGAGACATGGCTAAGGGGGCTGCTGATGCACGTTGCCGGAGGACTTTCACTGGAACAGACCGCGTTGCGCGCGCGTGAGTTGGGGTTGGCGGATGTCAGCGCGGTGGCTGTGTTCAAAAGATTGAGGGAGGCGGGGCCTTGGCTGGATGCAATGACGCGCAGCTTGCTTGAGAAGCGCACCCAACACACACCGGGAGTGCTCCGGATTGGCTGGCGCGGGTAGTGGTCGTGGACGCGACCGACGTGCAGGAGCCGGGCAGTTCGGGCACGGATTGGCGGGTGCATTACCGCGTGCGACTCGGCGATCTCGGTTGTGATCATTTTGAACTGACCGATGCCCATGAGGGCGAGCGGTTGGGCCGCTTTGAGTTTAGCCCCCGCCACATCGTGCTCGCCGACCGGGGTTACTGCCACCGGGCCGGAGCGGCGCATGTCCTGCAGGCCGAAGCCGCACTGGTGCTGCGGCTGCACCATGTGATGTTTCCACTTGAGGATTCACGCGGCGATCCGATCGATCTGTGCGCTTGGTGCCGCCAGTTGCATGACCGCAAGGCCGGCGAACGCGCAGTGTGGTTCCGCCACGATGGGCGGCGTCATCGACTCAGGCTTTGCGCTTTGCGCAAGGGGAAGCTCGCCACTGAGCGCGCCCGCAAGCGTCAGCGCCAAAAGGCCAGCCGGATGGGCGTCGAACCACAACCGGACTCGGTGGAGTTGGCCGCCTATGTGCTCGTGCTCAGTTCCCTGCCTGCCAAGGAGCGGCCCGCAGCACGCGTGCTGGAGCTTTATCGTTGGCGCTGACAAATCGAACTGGTCTTCAAGCGACTCAAATCACTTTTGGGAGCCGGTCATGTCCCCAAGAGCGAACCCGCTTCAGCCAAGGCATGGATGCAGGCCAAAATCCTGACCGCTCTTCTTCTTGAGCGCACCCTCCAAGAGGCGCGCTTTTTTTCCCCTTGGGGCTTCCCTCTCCCGAAAGCACTCCAGCCGTTGGCGGCAAACCCAGGAAGCAACTGACTCGTTGCTTCACGTCCTCTCCCCTCCACTGCCTCTTCGCCATCCCATCAAGCATGGACCTCGGCTTGCCCGATCCCTGCGCTCAACCAAAGCCTCTCGCATGTCTCGCTGGCCTTAACTTATTAGGTTAATGCCTATGGGCCAGCGGCCCGTGCCGCCGAGGGCAACACCGGCCCGGCTTGTTGCCCTCTCACCCGCAGGGCACTGGCAGAGCGTCGGAGTATTTTGAAGACAGCGCCCGGGCTTCAGCGAGGACTGAAACCACGGGTGTCCGAGCCGTGAAACATCGCGGCGCACACGGCGGTGCGCCCTCCAGAAGACTGCAAAACCCCCTTGCGCCTGCGCCAGTCGCGCCTTCACTCCCTTTCTTTTCCCCTCATGGCTTACGACTGGCTCAAAGGTGTTGCAGATGAATACGACGTCATCGTCATTGGCTCCGGCCTTGGCGGCATGACCGGCGCCAACGTGCTCGCCAAGGCGGGTCACAAGGTGCTCCTCCTTGAACACCATTACCAGTTCGGCGGTCTCGCCACGTGGTTCACCCGCAAGGGCGGCCATATCTTCGACATCTCCCTCCACGGTTTTCCCAGTGGCATGATCAAGAGCTGCCGCCGCTACTGGACCAAGGAAATCGCCGACTCCATCCACCAGCTCAAAGACGTGCGTTTCGTAAACCCGCAGATGGATGTGTGGACGACGTTCACCCGCGAGGACTATACCCGCGTGTTGGTTGAGCAGTTCAAGCTGCCGCTGACCCAGGTCGAGTCTTTTTATGACCACCTGCGGGCGATGAACTACTACGACAACAACACCGAGACCACGGGGCAGATGTTCAACCGGTTCTTCCCCGGCCGGCCCGATGTTCACCGCCTGCTAATGGAGCCGATTTCCTACGCCAACGGCTCCAATTTCGACGATCCCGCCATCACGTTTGGCATCGTGTTTTCGAACTTCATGGGCGCGGGTGTGTTCACCTTTCAGGGCGGGTCCGATGTGCTCATCGAAAAGATGGCCGACGAGCTCCGCAAAAACGGCGTCGAACTGCGCAAAAAAGTTCTCGTCGAAAAGATCCTCGTCGAGGAGCGCAACGGCAAAAAAGTCGCCTGTGGCATCGTCGCCAAGAACGGCCGTGTCATCCGCGCCAAGGCGATCCTCTCCAACGCCAACATCAAAAACACCATCTTCCGCCTCGCTGGTGAGGGAAACTTCCCCGCCGACTTCATCGAGCAGGCCAAGGCCGTGCGCATCAACACCAGCTCGTGCCAGGTGTATCTCGGCATCCGCAAGGGTGAATCGATCCCGCACATCGGCGACCTCGTTTTCACTTCCGAGGCTCCCGAATACAGCAACGAGGAGCTCACGTCGTTGCACACCACCAGCCGCACGTTCTCGGTGTATTATCCCGACACGCGCCCCGGCTCCGACCGCTACACCGTGGTGGCTTCGCTCAACGGGCGTTATCCCGATTGGAATAACTTGTCCGAAGCGGATTACGAAAAAGAGAAGGCCCGCATGATCGAGGAGAGCATCGTCGCGTTGGAAAAATACATCCCCGACGTGCGCTCCAAGATCGATTGGCAGGAGGCCGCCACACCACGAACCATCGAGCGTTACACCACTCATTTCCAGGGCACATCCTTCGGCACCAAGTTTGAAGGGCTGCCGGTTTCGATGGGGATCTCCGAAAAACTCCCCGGTCTCTTCCACGCCGGCAGCGTCGGCATCATCATGTCGGGCTGGTTGGGCACGATCAATTACGGGGTCATCACCTCCAACAAGATCGACAAATATATCTTCGGACTGAAACACCAAGCGGCGGTTGCGGGTTAAGGTGGCATGGGCAGGATGCCCGTGCCACTTTTCTCACTCACTCCATGAAACTCCTGATCTTTTTGACCGCACTGTTCACCGCTTCCGTTTCCTCCATGCACGCCTCCGACTCTGTTTTCGATATCACTGTCAAGGACATCAAGGGAGCGGATACCAGTCTGGCCACCTACCGGGGCAAGGTTCTGCTCATCGTCAACGTCGCCTCGAAGTGCGGCTACACGAAACAATACACCGGCCTCGAAGCGCTCTACGCCAAATACAAGGACCAAGGCCTCGTCGTCCTCGGTTTTCCCTGCAACCAGTTCGGCGGACAGGAGCCCGGCACCGAGGAAGAAATCGCCACGTTTTGCTCTGCAAAGTTCGACGTGAAGTTTCCGCTCTTCTCCAAGATCGAGGTCAACGGCTCCGGTAGTCACCCGCTTTACACGCTCCTGTCGGGTGAGGGTGCCAAGTTCCCCGGGAAGATCGGCTGGAACTTCAACAAGTTCCTCATTGGCCGGGACGGCCAGATCATCGCGCGCTACGAGTCCAAGGTCACGCCCGAGTCCGACGAGCTGACCAAGGCCGTCGAGTCCGCGCTGGCCATGAAATGAAGGGCCAAATTTTGACAGGATGGCCAGGATATAAGACAGGATGAATTCATCCCGGATCGTATCCTGTTCATCCTGTCAAAAAATTCCGACGTTTCCTTCCGGGCCGACACCACTCATCCCTGAGCCATGTCGTTTTCTTCCCTCGGCCTGTCCGCGCCGCTGCTCCATGCCGTTTCCGAGCTCGGCTACACCGCGCCTACACCGATTCAGTCTGCCGCGATTCCCGCCGTCTTGCGCGGCGGTGATGTGTGGGCCTCCGCCCAAACCGGCTCGGGCAAGACCGCTGCGTTCGCCCTCCCGATCATCGAACGACTGACCGCCGACGGACCCCGTGCACGCGGACGTTTCGTTCGTGCGCTCATCCTCGTGCCCACGCGCGAACTCGCCGCGCAGATCGCCGGGGAAATCCAGGACTACGGCCAGCACCTCCCGCAGGACGCCGCACTCAAAACCCTCGTCGCGGTCGGCGGCGTTTCCATCAATCCGCAGATGATGTCCCTCGGCGGCGGCGCCGACATCATCGTCGCCACGCCCGGACGTCTGCTCGACCTCGTCGATCATAACGCCGTTTCACTCGCCTCCGTCGGCACGCTCGTCCTGGACGAGGCCGACCGGCTCTTTGCCCTCGGTTTCGCGGATGAACTGGCGCGGGTCCTCGCTCTGCTCCCCGCCCGTCGGCAAAACCTGTTGTTCTCCGCCACATTTCCGCCCGCCGTCTGGAAACTCGCGGAAAACCTTCTGCTCAATCCGACGCGCATCGAAATGCCGTCCGCACCCGCCACGGCTCCCGACATTCAACAGCGCGCTTTCGAGATCGACGTGCCCATGCGCACGCAGCTCCTCCGCAATCTGATCGAGTTGAACGGCTGGACCCGTGTGCTCGTCTTCGTCGCCACCAAATACGCCACCGAGCACGTCGCCGAAAAACTCCGCCGCGCCGGCATCGAAGCCGCTCCTCTCCATGGCGAACTCAGCCAGGGCGCCCGCACCCAGGCGTTGGCCGACTTCAAGGCCTGCCGGGTGAAGGTGCTTGTCGCGACCGACCTGGCATCACGCGGCATCGACATCGACAGCCTGCCTGTCGTCGTGAACTACGACCTGCCTCGCTCACCCGCCGACTACACCCATCGTATCGGGCGCACCGGACGGGCAGGGGAGAGCGGCGTCGCCGTGAGCTTCATCAGCGCCGAAACCGACGCCCATTTCCGTCTCATCGAAAAGCGCAACAAACTCTCCATCGTCCGCGAGCAACTCCCCGGGCTCGAACCATTCGAAACCATCGTGCCTGCGCCACCGCAAACCGGCGGAATCAAGGGCAAGCGCAAGAGCAAGAAGGACAAACTCCGCGAAGCCGCCGGTCTGCAGGCCACCGCTCCCGCACCGAAGGCTGGCAAAGCCGAGGATGCCGTCACCCGACCGGGCGCGCCGGAACCGACGGAGTATTTCTCATGGAACCCGCGCACGCCGCCCGGTCGGTGCCGGTAAGGAGTTGTGAAGCCCATCGTTCGTATTCCACCGCCTACGGCCTGCGAAGCGTTGGCGAAAATTTTGCCCCGGTATGGTGGCGACATGGACACTCGCGGTATCGCACGTTTGCCCGGTGGACGGGTGTATGGTTCCGGCATAGTGATCACACCCGACGGCTGCTCGATTATCGGTGATCTGACGCACGACTTTGGCGGCAAGACCGGTGGACGGCATTGGCTGAATGATTACAAATCGATTCGTCCCCCGGTGCCTGTGATCGGTCGCACGGCGGTCGTCGCCGTCAATCTCGGCTCACGATACGCCCATTGGTTGCTGGAGGAGCTGCCTCGTTTGCTGAGCATAAACGAAGACGATGCCGAAAGTGTGATCGCGAACACAGGCGAGCCCTTCATTCACGAAGTTCACGAGTTGGCCCAGTTTCCATGGCGGGTGGTTCCGGTCGCCCGGCACAGTCATTTTTCCTGCGAATCATTGGTCATCCCGCCCCTGGCCGATGTGGACGGACATACCGTGAACCGCATCAAGGTTTTCGCGCATAGGCAGCTCGGCGCAGTCAAACCCGGACTCGGAGAAAAAATCTACCTTTCGAGGGAGAAAGCCGGACGTCGGCGGGTTACTAACGAAGGCGAGTTATGGGCGCGACTGGAACCGCATGGTTTCAACCATGTTCACTCCGAAGTGCTTTCCTGGCGAGATCAGGTTGCGATGTTCGCAACCGCCCGTGTTGTCGTCGCTCCGCACGGCGCCGGATTGGCCAATCTCGTGTTTTGCCGTCCGGGCACGCGGGTGGTGGAGTTCTTTCATCCCGATTACGTCAATCCGTCCTATGAACGCCTAAGCAAAGTCGCGGGTTTGGATTATCGTCGGGCAATGGCCCAAGTAGATTGCGTTGAACCCTGCGATCCGCGTTCAGGCCGGCTCGATATCACGGCCGATGTGATTACGGTGCTGGCCGCAGCGACCGGCGACTAATTTCAAAACTTGCAGCAAGGGGGAGGGGCGGGTCTGTTTTACGTTCCCATGTTCCAAGCCGTTACCGACCTCATCCCGCACCGGCCTCCTTTTCTCTTCGTTGACGAGATTGTCTCCGAAACCGCCGACAGCCTGACCGCCCGCCGCACGTGGCGCGCCGAGGAGGATTTCTACAAAGGCCACTATCCCAACGCCCCGATCACTCCCGGCGTGCTCCTGTGCGAAGCGGTGTTCCAGACCGGCGCGTTGTTTATGGCCCGCCAGGCCCAGGCCGCCGGTGCCAAGCCCGGCGAAGGCGTGCCGCTCCTCGCCAAGATTTCCGACGTGCGCTTCCGCAATCCGGTTTATCCCGGCGACCAGATCGTCATCGAAGTGAAGAAAAAAGACGTCATGGGTGGCTTCACCATGATGGGAGGCTCCATCAAAAAAGCCGACGGCACTCGCGTGCTCACAGTCGATTTCGCGGTCGCATGGAAAACGCCCGAGGGGCAGCAACAGCAGCAAGCCCAGCAATAATCGCCGAGTTTTAGCCCACGAAACACACGAAATGACACGAAAGGACTACGTGTTCAAAAGCCTGGTTTTTCTTTCGTGTCATTTTGTGTGTTTCGTGGGCACTGAATCTTAGTTCTTCTCCCATGCCCAACTTTCTTAATCTCACAGGCAAGACCATCCTGGTCATCGGCGTCGCCAACAAAAAAAGCGTCGCCTGGTTCACCGCGAAGACGCTGGAAGAGCAGGGGGCCACGGTTCTCTACAGCGTGCGTTCACCCGCACGCAAAGCCACCCTCGAAGCCACGCTCACCGGCAAACCCGTCTTCGTATGCGACGTCGAAGCCGAGGGCGCGGCCGAACTGCTGGCCAACGAAATCAATGCCGCCGGCTACACCACGATTCACGGCATTGTTCACTCGATCGCCTTCGCCAACTACAGCGAAGGTTTCAAGCCTTTCGAGCAGACCAAGCGCAAAGACTTCCTCCAAGCGACCGCCATCTCCGCGTTCTCCCTCGTCGAAATCGCCAACGCCTTCAAACCGCTCCTCGCGCAGAACGCCTCCGTCGTGACCATCGGCATCTCTTCGCTTCAGGTCACGCCCGACAACTATGGCTACATGGGGCCGATCAAAGCCGCGCTCGATTCGGCTTCGCGCTTCCTCGCCAAGTCCTTCAGCGACCACAGCGAGGTCCGGTTCAATGTCGTCGGTTCCGGTCCGCTCAAGACCAGCGCCTCGGCCGGCATTCCCGGTTATCTTGAAAGCTATCTCTACGCCGAAAAACTGACGTTCCGTAAGCGCAATCTCGCCACGCAGGAAGTCGCCAACACCGCCGTGTTTCTGCTCAGCGACCGAAGCAGCGGACTCAACGGCACCACGGTCACGGTCGACGCCGGTCTCGGCAGCAATTTCTTCGACAAGGAAATCGTGCGACTGACCATGCGACTCGAGACAACGCCTCGAGAAATCCAAAATCCTAAACTCTAAATCCTAAAACGACACCTCGGTCCCGTTGTCCGGTTAGGATTTAGCCGCTTGGGATTTAGGATTTTTTGAGCAAATGAAATTTGCGAGAACATGCATTGAATCACTCGCCGTCGCTTTGCCCGACGAGATCATCACCACCGCGCAGGTGGAGGAAACGCTGCGTCCGCTCTATGAGCGCCTGAAACTCCCCTTCGGGCGCCTCGAACTCATGACCGGTATCCGTGAGCGTCGCGTGTGGCCGGTCGGCACACGTCCGTCCGACGCCAGTGCCACCGCCGGCAAGGCCGCCCTGGCCAAATCCGGTCTGCGCGCGGAACAGGTCGAACTCTTTATTCACAGCGCCGTCTGCCGCGACATGATGGAACCCGCCACCGCGTCGTTTGCCCATCGTAAGATCGGCCTGCCCGCCACCGCCCAGATCTTCGACGTCTCCAATGCCTGCCTCGGCTTCCTCAACGCACTCACCGTGGCGGCCGGCTTGATCGAGAGCGGACAAATCAAATGCGCCCTCGTCGTCTCCGGCGAGAACGGCGGACCGCTCGTGCAGCAAACCCTGAAAACGCTCCTCGAAGCCCCGCTCGACCGCAACGGTATCAAACCTTACTTCGCCAACCTGACTATCGGCTCCGGTGCGGTCGGTGCGGTCGTGTGCCACGAATCACTCCTGCCGGCCGGATCGCGTCCGCATCGCCTGCTCGGCGGCATCGCCCGCGCGGCCACCGTGCACAGCGAGCTTTGCCAGGGAGACACGCACGGTGCCGATGCGCTGGCCATGCAGACCGACAGCGAGGCGCTGCTCACCGCCGGCCTCGCGCTCGCCCGCGAGACGTGGGACGCGTTTACTGCGGAGACCGGTTACGATGCGACCACGTCGGACCGCTTTATTTGCCACCAGGTCGGCAGCACGCACCGGCGCAAACTCTACGAGGCACTCGGCCTCGATCTCGCGAAGGATTTTTCCACCTTTGAAACCCTCGGCAACACCGGCTCGGTCGCGTTGCCCGCCACGCTCGCCAAGGCCGTCGAAGCCGGTGCGGTGGGCGAGGGGACGAAAGTCGCGCTGCTCGGCATCGGCAGCGGACTCAATTGCCTGATGCTCGCACTCGAATGGTAATTCCCAAACAGGTAGGGCGGGACCGCTGGGCCCGCCGTGAATTTCCCCAGATAAGCGAATGCCTTTCGGCGCGCCCAGCGGTCCCTCCCTACCTTTGAACTCCGAATGATCACCATCCCCGACTGGCTCAAGCCGCTCTATCCGTTCACGCCGAAAAACTTCGCGACTCCGCGCGGCGCGCGCATGAGCTACCTCGACGAAGGCGGCAGCGGCGACGAGGCCGTGCTCATGCTTCACGGTAATCCAACGTGGTCGTTTTATTACCGCGAGCTAGTCCAGGCGGTCGCGCCTGACATGCGCTGCATCGTGCCCGACCACATCGGCATGGGGCTCTCCGAAAAACCGGAGACCTATCCCTACACCCTGGAATCACGTATCAGCGATGTGGATGCCCTGGTCACCCACCTCGGGTTGAAGCGCATCCACCTCGTCGTGCACGACTGGGGTGGGGCGATCGGCTTCGGTTACGCCGCACGCTACCCGCAGCGCATCGGTAAACTGGTCGTGCTCAACACAGGGGCATTTCCGTCACCCCACATTCCGCGCCGCATCGCACTCTGCAAAACGAAGTTCCCCGGCACCATGATCGTGCGCGGGTTTAACGGCTTTGCCGGACCGGCGGCGTGGATGTCCATGCACCGCCGCAAACTCACGACCGACGAGAAGCGCGGCATGCTGTTTCCCTACGTGTGCTGGGCCGACCGCGTCGCGGTGGATGCCTTCGTGAAGGACATTCCGATGATCCCGTCTCATCCGACGTGGCGCACGCTCAGCGACACGGCCGCCGGGCTGAAGCATTTCAAATCCAACCCGGCGCTCATCGTGTGGGGCGGACGCGACTTCTGTTTCAATGACCACTTCTACGCGGAGTGGAAAAAACGTCTGCCTCAGGCGCAGACATATTATCTTGAGGACGCCGGCCACTACGTGCTGGCCGACGCCAATGCCGAGATGATCCCGCGCATCGCCAAGTTCCTTCGGTGAAAAGTGGCACGGGCTTCCAGCCCGTGATTTCCGCATACTCCTCCCATGGGCAAGATGCCCATGCCACGTCCCAAATGGCTTCCCGGTCTTTGCGACCTTCTGTAAAAAATCCGCCTCTTCTAACGGAAATCAAATTTTACAGAAGATCGCGAAGGGCACGAAGAAACATAACGCCCCATCTGGCTGGCCAAAATTTCCTATTTGAGGCAGACCATCAGATACGCCCGTAGAGCGTGGCCAGTTCCTTCAGATAACTGGCGCCGCCTTCGTGGTGCAGTTGACGGAGCAGGTGCTCGTCATAACGCCACTGCCAGTTACCCGCAGCCTGACCAGGGGTATTGAAGCGTGCTTCGGAACCCAGGCTAAAGAAGTCCTGCATCGGGATGACCGCGAGATTGCTCACGGAGGCGTAGGCCGAGCGGATGAAATCCCAGCCGATTTCGCTTCCACCGACCCGGAGATAGCGCCGCGCGTAATCGGCTTCCTGTTCGGAGGCCGACCGATACCAGCCGAGGGTCGTGTCGTTGTCATGCGTGCCCGGATACACCACGCTATTGGCGGTCAGATTGTGCGGCAGGTAGAGGTTGCCGGCATCGCCGCCAAAGGCGAACTGAAGGATCGTCATGCCGGGCAGGCCGGTCGCCGCGCGCAAGTCGCGCACCGATTGGAAGAGATCTCCCAGATCCTCCGCGATCAGGCGGGCGGCAGGCAGGGCGGTTTGGATCGCCTTGAAGAAGTCCAGGCTGGGGCCCTTTTTCCATTCGCCGGTCTTGGCGGTTTTGGCCGCCGCCGGAATAGACCAGTAGGTGTCGAAGGCGCGGAAATGGTCGATGCGGACGATATCGCACAGGGCGAAGTTGGCCTTTAGACGTTCGAGCCACCAGGCGTAGCCGTCGAGCGCGTGCGCCTCCCAGTTGTAGAGCGGGTTGCCCCAGAGCTGGCCGTCGGCCGAAAAATAATCGGGAGGAACCCCGGCCACCGCGAGCGGCTTGCCGGTTTTCTGGTCGATCTGGAAAAGATGCGGCGAGGCCCAGACATCGGCACTGTCGCGCGCGACAAAGATCGGGGCGTCGCCGATGATCTCGACTCCCAGACTGGACGCCTTGGCCCGCACCCGTGTCCATTGACCGTAGAAAAGATACTGGAAAAACGCATGCGCCTCGGCCCGGGCGGCGACTTCCTTGGCGAGGGCACTGTCCTTGGCTTTGTCAAAGAAGCGGACTTCCTCCGGCCATTCCCACCAAGCCGGGCCATGGTAGTAATCCTTGATGGCCAGAAAGAGCGAGTAGGGCTTCAGCCAAGAAGCATGGGTTTTCTTGAAAACCTCGAAATCGCCGTAGGGGAGTTTGACGGAATCCCGACGGCTCGAAAACGATTCGAATGACCTGAAGAGCACCGGAAACTTCGTGACGTAGAGCCAGCCGTAATCGACGTGGTCACGCGGCAGTTGACGGACCGTGTCGATGTCGGCGTGGGTCAGGAGTCCGCAATTCAGCAGCGGATAAAGATCGATCAGGTAGGGATTGCCCGCAAACGACGAAAAACACTGGTAAGGGGAATCGCCGTAACCGGTCGGGCCGAGCGGACAGATCTGCCATTGGCGGACGCCGGAGTCTTTCAGGAATTCAAGGAACTGATCGACCGCGCCATCAAGCACGCCAATGCCTTGATCATTGGGTAGGCAGGTCGGGTGTAGCAGGACGCCGGCAGAACGGGACTGAAGCCAGGAAAAGAGCGGTTTCGAAGAAGGCAGTTTGTGTGCATCAACCCAAACCCTCCAATTCCGTGATTAGACATAATGTTTATTGTGCGATAAACACTAGGATCCCGTAAACTGGGTCTGGGTGACTGAAAGCCAGTAAGTAGCGCTTTTCTTGGGCTACAACCCGGAATCACCGCCGGAGCCGATTATGCGATCGTTTTGCCGTGTCTCGATGAATCAGGACTGGAGGCCGATGCAGAACCATCGTTTCTGCCCCAGCCCTGAATTCCCCTGCCTACGGTGCCGGGCCCCAGCGCTTGGTGAACGGATAATAAATGAACAGCGGGCGTCCGACCACATCCTTGGCAGGCACGGTTCCCCAGTAACGACTGTCTTGGCTGTTGGCCGAGTTGTCCCCCATCGCCACATACGAATCAGGCGGCACGGTAAACGTCTGTCCTGGTGCGAGCAGTCCCAGCGCCCGGTAGCCCGGGTATTTGCCTTCACGGGTTGCATTGCGGTTAAACGCCTTGGATCCGGTGATCGGTGCCCCGTTGCGATACAGCACCGGCTCTTTGACCTCCAAGGTGTCTCCGGGCGTGCCAACCAGGCGTTTGATGTAGTATTCCTGAAGCTGACGTCCGGCGGCGTCTTTCATGTAAGGACTGTCGATATGGTCCGTGCGGAACACAAAACCGTCTCCAGGCGACGGACGCACAAAATGATAACTCACGCGATCAACGAAGAGCTGGTCGCCGGTCATGATGTCGAACGACAGCACACGTTCACCGGCATGCACCATGCGTCCTGTGCGGATAAAACGGATACGCTCGGTGACGCCAAACGACGTGTTAATATCTTTGTCTACAAACTCACCGGCCAGCACCTTGGACTCGAGATCTTCGCCCAGCGATTTATCTCCGGTGAAAAACGCCTCGCGGATTACCCAGTCGAAATCGAAATCAAGCGGCACTTCCGTCGTCACCCAGCGGTCGCCGACCAATAGGCTGTATTCGCGGTTGCGGGCGGGAAAAATCAGCCAGGAACGTCCGGGGACCTCGCGATACTTGACGAGACCGCGGGACTGACGGGCGACCGGAATCAGAATTTCGCCATCGACCGGAGCATCGAGTGTCCGCGAGCGCGCTCCCATCGCCACCAAGCGCAGCGCCTTGGCGGCCGGACCGGGCTCGGCGGCTTTCGTGGCGAACACTTCGGGCGTCATGCCATTGTAGCTCGGCCACATCGAGTTGGTCGGGATCTTGAACGGCTGCACGAAATACATGCGCACACCGAGGATCACGATCGCAGCGACGAGGAAAAATTCGACGTTCTCGACCAAGCTCGACTTCGGATAATGCATGCCGCCGGTGCGGCGGAGAACCCCCTCCAATGCCTCGATGCTGAGCTTGAGCCGGCTGGCATCGTTTTTCTGCATCAGCTGCTGGCGGAGATTGCCCGCCGCCTGCTGAATCGATGTGCGTTCGGCATCGTTGAGCACGTCACGGCGGTAGTGATAAACCTTGTCGGCCAGTTCCAGCCAGTTGCCGGCGTTTTTGCGCATCTTTTTCTCAACCGAATCAAAGAGACCGAAGAACATGGGAATAGGTTCGAAGTGTGCCGCGTTGCCTGAAGATTAGTTCTTCAGAATCTGAATAAAGGTGTCAGGCGGGATGTTAACCTTGCCGATCATCTTCATCTTCTTTTTGCCTTCTTTCTGTTTGTCGAGGAGCTTGCGCTTACGGGAGATGTCGCCGCCGTAGCACTTTGCGGTCACGTCCTTGCGCATTTCCTTCACGTTGTCGCGGGCGATGATCTTGCCGCCGATGGCGGCCTGAATCGCGACTTTAAACATCTGCGGTGGGATGATCTCGGCGAGCTTTTCGCAGAGCACGCGGCCTTTGCCCTCGGCCTTGTCGCGGTGCACGATGCTTGAGAACGCGTCAACGGGGTCGCCGTTGATCATGATGTCCATTTTCACGAGGTCCGCCTGCTGGTAGTCGCCGAGGTCGTAATCCATCGAGCCGTAGCCGTGCGTGACGGATTTTAGACGATCGTTGAAATCGACGAGGATTTCGTTGAGCGGAAGCACGCAGCTGAGCATGACGCGATTACCGTCGAGCGTGTCGGTGTGGTCGCACACGCCTCGTTTTTCCATGATGAGCGCGAGAATGTCGCCCATGGACTCGTTGGGGATGTGGATGGACGCCTTGATCGTCGGCTCGCTGATATAGTCGATGGTGCCGGGATCCGGCAGGTTGACGGGATTGTCCACCTCGATCTCGTCGCGGCTATGGGGTTTCACGCGGTAAACCACGCTCGGATAGGTCGAGATGATATCCACGTCGTGCTCGCGACGGATGCGCTCTTGGATGATCTCCATGTGGAGGAGGCCGAGGAAGCCGCAGCGGAAGCCGAAGCCGAGCGCGAGCGAGCTCTCGGACGAATAAAGGAATGCGGCGTCGTTGAGACGCAGGCGGCCGAGGGCGGCCTTGAGCTTTTCGTAGTCGTTGGACTCAAGCGGATACAGGCCGCAAAAAACCATCGGGCGAACCTCTTTGTAGCCCGGCAGCATCTCCGTGGCGGGATTTTTCGCGAGGGTGAGCGTGTCGCCAATTTTGATTTCGGACGGGTCTTTGATGTTGGAAACAATGTAGCCGACGTCACCGGCGCCGAGGACGTCCATCTTGGTCATCTTCGGGGTGAACACGCCGACTTCCTTGATTTCGGATTTCTGACCGTTGCTCATCAGGAGCATCTGGTCGCCGGCCTTGACGGCACCGGAGAACACGCGGGCGTGGGTGATGACGCCGCGATAGGAGTCGTAGATCGAATCGAACACCAGCGCGCGGGTGGACGGATGATGCGACCAGCGCGGCGGCGGGATGCGCGCGACGACGGCTTCGAGAATATCCTCAATGCCGATACCCGATTTTCCGCTGGCAAGAATGGCTTCTTCGCCGGGGATCATGAGGATGTCCTCAAGCTGCGTAATGCAGAGTTCGAGGTTGGCCGAGGGCAGGTCGATCTTGTTGATGACCGGGATGATTTTCAGACCCTGCGCGGTGGCGAGGTGTGCGTTGGCGACGGTTTGGGCCTCGACGCCCTGGGCGGCATCGATCAGGAGGACGGCGCCCTCGCAGGCGGCCAGCGAACGCGAAACCTCGTAGGCGAAGTCCACGTGGCCGGGGGTGTCCATGAGGTTGATCTTGTAGACCTGGCCGTCCTTGGCCGGATAGGTCATGGTGACCGGGTGGCTCTTGATGGTGATGCCGCGCTCTTTCTCCAGATCCATCGAGTCGAGATGCTGCTCGGTGAGCACGCGCTGAGTAACCGTGTTGGTGTATTCCAACAGGCGGTCGGAGAGCGTCGTCTTGCCGTGGTCGACGTGGGCGATGATGCAGAAATTGCGTGTGAGAGAAACGTCCATGCGTGCGTGCTGGCTTGTGAGGGCCGCCGGAGGCGGATCTTCACTGCGGTTGAAAGGTGGTAAAGGGTCAGCGTGTGGGTGCCCTCGGCGGCATTCAAGCCGCCAAATCGTAAAATTCACGTCTCGCTATCCGAGCGGGGACATCCGGGTGGAGCGCCCTCCCCTGCCCTTAGGCGTCAGAATGACGCGGGTTCCATCACGTAGGGCCGTCGATCAGCCACTTCCACTACACCGACCTTAGCTCTTCGGCACGACCGGTGCATCGACCAAGGTGCGCAACTGAACCGCCATTACGCCCGGTTGGGGCGGCGGCAGCACAAAAACCAATGCTCGGCCGAGTGGCCAGGCTTCGGCATAGCCATTGTGCAGCAAGATCGGTCCTTTGGCCGGATCATTGAACGCAAAGGCCAAGGGGAACGACCCGACCTTGTTCGGATCCTCCGATTGCACGTGGTAGGGATAACTGACGGACATTCCCGGCGTCACGGTGCCTTCAAACTCCCCGACCTTTGCCATAAGCGGCACTCCCGTAGCGTTAAAGATGCGCACGCTCCGCAGCGGGAAAGCTTTGGTGCCGTCATCGACCGCCGTCACCTGCACTTGGGGGCCCGTCGGGCCGGAGCCAGCAGTAAAGACGAGCAACGCTTTGACGGCCTTGTCCGGCCACTGTGCTTCGGCCACCGGCACGTAGGTGATCTGCTGGGTGGCTGGGTCAACCTGCTCGACGCCGAAGACCAGCGGCTTGGCCGCGCTGGCGGCTTTCAGCACAGCCGAGCGGCTGTTGCCGCGAAAAGACAACTTCACCGCATCTTTGGGGCCGGTCAGGTAGTAGAGTTTATCCCAAGCCGGAGACTGCCCGACCGCATACACGGTAAATGCCAGACTCTCCTTGGGCGCGGCAGTCTGCGCGAACAGACTCACCTGCCAGCAGAGAAGCAAATACGCCCCCGCTCGGATCAAATGTCGGAGGATGTGAGCCATCGGAAGGAAACGATTTTGAATTTACGGCCAAAGGGATAGGTCGTCGTGTTCGGCGTGATGACATCCGCGATGGGTGCCGAGGCGTTATCGGCGAGTTCGGGTAGGCGTTGCACCACGGCTTCGCACCAGGCTCGGCCTTCCACGGCACCGGTCACCGGATTCTGAGCGTCGCCATACGCTCGAACGAGAAAGGTATCAGAGCGGGCGGCAATGAAGGGAGCGATTGCACCGATCACATCAGCCTGCGTGAGTGCGCCGGGGGCGAACCGCTTGGATGCGGACAACGTGCTGTTGAGCCCGGCTGCGGTGATCGCGTTGGCGATGACCCCGCTGTTGATGAAATCCTGCAGTGACGCATAGGGACGGCCGTGAGCGCGGATTTGATCGACGATCTTCCGCGCCAATCCGGTGACGGGGTCGGCAATCTCCATATCGGTCAACTGGCGTCCGCCCGCCTTCTGGACGTTGTCATCGGTGAAAGCACTCGTGCCGGTGGTGACACTGCTCAACACCGGAGGAATGGCCAGTTGCTGCGCACCGTGTGGCAAGCGAAAAAATACGTTGTCGAGTGCGATGCCCGTGATCGGATCCACTGAATATTTCCATGCCGAAAACTTCGATCCCAGCACCGCCGTCCAGGCATCAATCGAGGTAGAATTGATATTGAAAGCTCCATTCTGGAGAAGGTAACGGGCGGACCGGTCAACCGAACGCAGATCGGCGAGTGCAAGGGCGGCTGCGGGATCGGGATGATAGACCGACTCGTAGCGATTCGGCAGCGGCAGACCGCTTTCAGGCGTCCATGCGGTCGCAAACCGAGGGACGGTGGAAACATGGTATTGGTCGAAAATAAGGTTGGCCGCTCCACCCCAGCTGTTACCGACCGTGTAGGGCTTGGCGCCGATCACATGGGTAAGCATGCCCAGCGAGGTCACCTCTTGCCGGGGCAGGTCGAAAAGCGCGATGGTGGTGGTATCGTTGAAGGTGGTGGCAGAACCAATGCCCCCGGTATTGGCGTCGGGATGGCTATGATCCCACACGGTCGAGGTCGCCTGGTGGAAAGCGCCGCTCAGGACCGGCAGGCGCGGGTCAAACGCCGTCGTAGCGTCACCATTGGTGAAGGTTTCCAGGTTGTCGGCAAATTCGTAGCCATAGCCAAACAGCCAGCCGGTCGCCGAGGTGTTGGCCGTGGCCGAGGCCGCCGAAAAGGTGAGCGTGGGTGTATAGGTGGCCAGCACATCGGAACCGACCTTCAGCACCACCTTCAGGTTGGCGGTGGTCGCCGCGCTGGTGACCGTCGGCGGAGTCGCGATCGAACCGGTCGCTCCCGTGTCCGCATCCGAGAAAGTGATCGTTCCGCTGACTGGTCCCAACGCAGTCTGTCCCCTCAGGACATTAAACGCCCCGGTGCCCCACACCGTCGCAGCGTCCACCGCGACCGCAGGAATCGTCGGCGTATATGATGTGCCCCCGATGCTGAATGCAGGCAGGCCGTCCTGAATCTCAATAGTCAGCGCATTGGCGGCGCCTGTCCCCAAATGAAGTTCCGCCGCGTAGGGATTCCAGAGTTCGGCGTCGATCACGTAGCGGCAATAAACCTTGGTATCGGCTCCCACGTAAAAATTTAAACGGATCCCGAATTCGGTGAGCACCGGGCCGAGCGAATAAGCCGGATAGGTCGCCGCCGTGGCGACGGATGCCTTCACCGGCGTATAGGTTGCCGTGTAACCGGTGGCGGGATTGGTCAGCCGCGTTTGCTGAAAACTCAGAATCGCCGGGTCGGGTGTCACGGAGACATCGGACAAATCTTTTTTGAGGCGACCGTTGGTCACATCGACCAGCACAGCCTGACTCAAAGGGGCAAGTGCGTGGAAATACTGTTTGAGCACCGTGGGCGTCGGCGAATTCACCATCAACGCCAGCTGCTGCCGGTTTTGAACTTTCGGGAGACTTGCGAGGGCATTGGAGCCGTCCGGATCAAACGGGCCGGTGGTGAAAAATTTCTCCAGACGTGGGCGGGACAGTTGTAACTGATCGAGACGGGCGCGCTTGGCCGTTTCGTTGGTCCAGTCATCGCCCTGCCCTGAGCTACCGGTGGCGTTATCATAGGCGATGGTATTCGGGCCCAGAAGCGGATTGATGAGACTCGCGCTGGCTTTCATGCCCTCGTCGCCGACCCAGTAGGCGTAATTGCCCACCGTGGCCGCCGCGGTGATACCGGGAATCGTGCCCGCGTTGGCGGAGATCGGCTGCTTGGCCACGCGCACGCGCTGGGCATTGGTGCTTACGGTGTTGGAACCAATCAGAAACACATAACCGTTTGTGCCATCGACCACGGGCTCCGTGCCTGTGGTTGGGTCACCCACGTTGGTGGGATTTTTGGAGACCGGGGAGGATTCGTTACCGCTCACCAGCCACACCTCGGGAGTGGAAGAGACGTTGGAGATTTTCCAGATACCGGTCAGGTAGGGCTGCTGAAGTGAACCAGCTGATGTGATGTCGGCGCGGGCGGAGACGACCTTGTCGGGACCGGCGTATTTTTGCAGCTGACCGATGGCTATATTGAGCCCGGCCATGGCATTCTGCTGAGCCTTGGTGAGCTTCTGGCCGTTATCGGCCACCTGGGTTTCGACTCGCGTAAGCGAAGAAAGGGAAACGAGCAGGAGAACCAAAAACGCGAGCAACGTTACGGTAATGAGCAGGGCAAAGCCCCTTTTTCGTTTATGCGCTATCAAGGGTAATTAAGAGTTAATCTAAACGAGGATGGACGGGGATATAAGACGGACGTCCTCCAATACACACAGGGCCGGCAAACGTTTTAAAGACTGCGCGATTTGATCTCGATACGGCGAGTGTAAACCCGCGAATTTGCCAAGGCGATTTCCCACCAAGAACCGGCGATCAACCCAGACTCCAAATTCGAGATTTTCTGAACTCCCTCGTCGGTCAGAATACGCACAGACACCTCGACGACTTCAGGAAAATCATACACGAAATCTGCACTTGCCAACGATCCACTGCCTGGTGAGGGCGGCACTGCTGACTTATTTGTCGTGGCTGCAAACCCGATCGCGGTTGTTGATGGATACACTAAGGTAAGAACATTGGAAGTATTGCGTGCGTAAACACGAACTCCGAAGTCGATTACATTATTCGCCAACACCAACTGACGTCCGGCGGATGAGTTGGCCGAAGTCACGGAGACCTCTGGATGACGTATGCTTCCCGCATCCGTCAGGCTGGATGGCGCGGAAGTCGCATTATATGCAGCCGAAAATAAATCGTAGCCGGCGGCGAACGTTGCGGTCGGGCTCACCTCGGATCGGAATAATTGGTAACGAGTCTCCGAGCTACCAAAGACCACAGGAAGACGAATGATTTGATAAGCTACCGCTCGGGGAGCCGACAACCTATCCAAATTTCCGGCAACGTTCGTGTCAGGAACCGATGTAATAAACCGTAACCATACACCCGCTTGACCGAAACGATAGTCTTCCAGAGGCACCGTCGTGTTGGAAACGGGAACATAAAGCGAGTAGTCACCCGTGTCCGTAGCGTTCGGCGCGGTGCCGGAAGCGGGCTTGGACGCGTTGGTCCAAGTCGCATCATCTGTTAATCTGGCATCACCACCATTCGTTGGCTGATTTTGTTGAATGGTTGCGGCAAACCACACGTTGCTGTCGCGCTTGATAATAACCGACTGTAGATCTCGACTGAGTTGGTCCAGGACAAGTCGGGCTTGGTTTCCGGATGTAAGAGTGCCGGACGACCGACTCCAACCATTCATTACGTTGACCACGATGGTCAGCATCAGGCTGACCAGTAAGGCCGTAACCGCCACCGCGACTAGCAATTCTATGATAGTAAAGGCCCCGCGTGCTCTCCTGCTGTTGTGAAATTCAAGATTCATACAAAAAATTCATCGGGTAACAGCCGCCGAGACGATCATTGTGCTTTTTTGGGAAACATCGGTGACCTGAGTGCCATTCGCCAAATAAGCAGGCCAGCGCAGGCTGATGGTGAAGGCCAAATATCCCGCAGTGCCATCATTACCCGAATTCGAAAGAGTTGTATTCCGAAGAAGGGCAAATTCGAAAAACTTATCAGCATCTGATGTAAAATCGCCGGCTTTCCCCACAAGATGACCATCGCGAGCTGAGTAGAAGTTATAAGTAGGCAGTGCCCCACTTGAAGGAGTCTGCAAGACTCCAGCCAAGTCGGTAAAACCAGTGCTGGAACTCGACACACTCTCTTGGAGGGCCGCCTGGATAGCGGAAATCGCACGAGTAGCGGAATCACTGTCGGCAACATCTGCGACGTTTTTCGTTGTTGGCGACAGCAACCCGATCACGCCGACAATCGCCAAAGCGAATATCCCGATCGCAACAACTACCTCGACTAGAGAAAATCCAGCTTTGGATACCCCGCATGAAATGCGCGAATCTGTTTTCATTTTAGTTTATCAAAGGAATCACTTTCGCCAACCATGGACGGCACTCCATATTTACTGACCACCACACCACGCACGGCAGCGGTATTATCAATCTTCACAGCCGAGGCGGATAACAATTGTCCTGCAGCGATCAAAATACTGCCGCCTGTCGAATTACTCATGCTGCCCAAGGATGATAATTTTCGTGAACGCAAAAACTGAAGGTTGGTTTTAAGTCCACTAGTGGTGTTAACATTTACGCCGGAAACAACACCGGTGGTTGTCTCAAAGAATGTCGATAATTTGGCGGTATCGTCGAGCGTGCACCCGGTAAGATTCGAGAGGCTCGGAACCACGTATACACCAACCGGTAGAATCACCTCACCGCCTACTTCCTTCCACGTGTTGGATCCCGAGCTCGTTTCTACCACCACGCGTATGGAACGCAGATAATTATCACCGGCTGTATCGGCCTGAACAATGACCATCGCATCTGTCTGGTTAAGAGCCGCCTGCCCTCTAGCCGAAGCCAAGATACCCAGCAAGGTGGCTTGAGAACTACGAAGCGCTGATCCCGGGTTGTTATCCTTGAGTAAAAGCCCAACGCCGCCAGCCATCACAGCAATGATGGAAATGACCACCAAAAGCTCAATGAGGGTGAATGCCCGAAAAAATGTATTTTGTGATTTGCACATAAATCACCAGCTCGTAACCACATCAGTAGAAGAGTTGCCCTTGCCCGCAGAATAAAAAACGACTCCCGCACGAACCCCGCCCGTGGGAACAGTCGTGCTGGCAGGTGCATAACCAGTTGTAGAATCATATCCCTTCACAGTCGTCGTCAGTGACGAACTGGTGATCAGACCATCATTTCCATAATCAATCACCACGCGAATTTCGGTATTGGTAAAGGCATCGTTAATGCTGCTTACCGTAGTGCCACTCACCGTCAGCTCGGAATCCGAGAAGCTATAAAATCCGACGCGACGCTTATTCTGATACAGCGGAGCCATAGTAGTGTTATCCGTGAGCGCAGTGCCATCGACCTTTCTTCCGGATAATATCTCAACAAAGCGCTGCCTAACAGTGGAATCAGTAAGTGTATACCCCTGGTCTGCTTGTGGAGCCGTCGTTCCAGTTAGGACCGGATAGTATCCGTATTCCTGTTTAAAAGTCGTGATAGCGGCCGCCCACTGGCTAAACTGAACTTTGGACTTGGCCTTATTGGCGGAAACTTTGACTGCACCGACCGTCGGAATAATAATAGCCGCCAATATTCCGATGATGGCGATGACCGTCAAAAGTTCGATCAGCGTAAAGGCATCGCTTGACCGGACATGAGATAATGTAGAGTTTCTAGCGTTCATTGAATGGAGTAAATATTGTCGAGGTTATTGGCATCACTGAGCTTGGCATCACCCCCAGTAGTGCCTGATGTAGTCGGTCCACCGGTCGATGACTTGCCGTCAGGACCCGTCGAAAAAAGAATGTAGCCTCGCCGAGTTGCCGCGCTGGCTGAAGCACCCGTATAATAGTAGTAATAGAGGTAATTTCTCCCCCAAGGGTCGACTAATGTAAGCGATGGCGTAGCGAAGGGGTCTCCACCCGATGTGCTCAGGGTAAACTTCGAAAGCTCCAATAGGTTTTTTTGCGTCATATCCGCACCGCCCGGTCCTTTTTTTCCGATTAATGACTGCAAAAACACAGCGGGATCCGTCGTCTGCGGGTAATCGCCGTAGATCTTTTTATAGCTTTCCAAGGAAGACGACAAAACCGAGATTTCGGTTTTCGCCTGCCCGATAGCCGCGCGCTCATTGACGCCCTTGACCACGCCAAAAGTGATGGCTGCCAAGATCGCGATGATGGCGATGACCGTCAGCAGCTCGATCAGCGTGAATGCGCGGTCACCGGCCTGAGATTTCAAGCCGGCCTCACGCACGGGGGGACGTGCAAGGGTATGCATAGGGGGAATACATCCAACCAATCCAACTCCTCCGTATCTTCAACGTAAAAGTGGCCCTCCGCGTCAAAAGAGTAGGACGCCATGCAACGGCGATAAGCCCCGTCATCAACCCAGACCCAAGGCCGCCCGCAGCTTTGTGGCGATCTGCCCACGTCTCGCGTGGGCCACCCGGCCTACTACGCGGATGATGGCCGCCTTCTTGACCTGGTAAACGAAGGTCGAATTGACCAACGTTACAAATTCCAAACCATCAGCGGCATCAAGTTGAACCTCGGAGGACTTGGCCTTGGCCGCCGGAGGCTTCTTGGTGCCGAGCAGTGCGTTGAACCGATGCTGGCGCGAATCCTCCAAAATGTCAGGAGGCGACAAAACGACAGCTGGATGACCGGTCACATCGTTTTCATCCGCCTTGAGAAACACAACGTCCCAACGTTGAAGAATACTCATAGGGTTTCACCAAACGTATTGGCCAGGCGGATAGACTCATCGGAGTAGATGTAGTCGCCCTTTTCCGAAGGCGGCACATATTCCGGCACATCAAACGGCACGATTTGCACATATCCCGTCGGGGTTTTCACCATGACGGGTTGCTTGGTCTTGATGACCTTGCGAGCAATACCGGAAAACTGCGCCTTGGCCTTGGAAACGGTAAGCGTGGTCATATGCCTGACCATGATCGCGACCATCCCGGAGTCAAGAATCGCAGTCGCACGTAGCAGCCGAGGTAACGAGGCTATTGCGGTGGTGATTTTTACGAACCCAGCCTCGTTACCTCCCAAGAAACATGCCCGAATATTCACCACAAAGACACCAAGGCACAAAGGTCGGACAAAGTTTCGATCCGACGGATTCAGCCTCTCCCGCTTTCTCGGTGAGTTCTTTGTGTCTCCGTGCCTTTGTGGTGAGTGTCAGAATCGTCAGTAGTCAGGCCTAAAACACGGTCCGGCGGCGTGCCCCCCTTGAAGTCCTTGCTTCTTGGGGTTCCAACTGCGCCGCGTCCGCCGCAGTTACCGTGCTCGGCTGCTACTACGCCACATTACGCTCTAAAATCCGCCTTATCATGTCGCCGCTGCTTGCCCGTGTAGGGCTGGCGCTGGCGCCATGCCTCGCAGGCCGAACAACCGCAGACCAGGCACGGCGCAAGCGCCGGCCCTACAGCCGGTCATCGCCGACGGATTTTAAGAGTCTCCTCAAGAGGCCTCATCCGCCGACACCTTGGCCAGGGCGTCGTGCAGCTTGGCGGCCTCGGTCACCACGTTGATGAGTTCCACCATGGAAACGGGTTTGAGCAGGTAGCGGAACAGGGCCGCTTCGTTGACACTGCGCAGCAGCATCTCGGGCTTCATGTAACCGGTCACCAGCACGCGCTGCATGTGGGGATACTCTTCGCGGGCCCGCACCAAAAAGCTCATGCCGTTGCCCCCAGGCATCAGATGGTCAGCGACCACGACCTTGAAGGATTTTTTGCGCAGAATGAACTCGGCCTCACGCGCGGAAGTTGCCGTGGTCACCTCGAACCGCATACCCAAGGCTTCTGAAAAAACATCCAGCAGAGGCCGTTCATCATCGACCACCAGGACCGCATCACGTGGCAACACCGGGTCAACTAGGCTGGATTCTTCAATGCTCATGGGGAGTAGTGGCAGATTGCTCCCGGTGTGCGGCTTGGCAAACCCAAAGCCATCAGCGCCAGGCAATGGGTGACTGGAAGTGATGTCTGTGTATTGGTGGCATGGGCATCCTGCCCATGATCCGAAAACATGTAGTAGGGACACCGCGCATCCACGGGCAAGATGCCCGTGCCACGCCAGCGACCGATCCGACCGACATCACCTCGTGCTTACACCCCAAGCAGGGCATTTTTAGTTTTGCGCACCGACGTTGCAAGGGATTCGCTGACCGTATGGACACCGATGCGCTGCTCGCGATTATCCGAGACGGCACGCTCACGCGTGATACCGCCCAAGCGTTGAGTGCGGGCGAGCTCGCCGACCGGAATGCCGCAGGCCACACCGCGATTCATGCGGCCGCCAAATACGGACGGCTTCGCGACCTGTCCGCCGCTGTCCTCTCCCCTGCCCTGCTCACCTTAAAAAACGATTCTGGCTACACTCCCCTCCACCACTTGGCTTACGGAGGAAATCTCAACCAGCTGCCAGCCGGCCTGATCAAACGCAGTGATTTTTTGGTGCGCAGTAACTCCGGATACACTCCGCTGCATATTGCCGCCGCCACCGGTTATCTCGACCAACTTCCCGCCAACGAAATCCAAGTGGACACGGAGTTGCTGCTGTTGCGCACCGATCTGGGTAATACGCTCATTCACGAAGCAGCCGAAGCCGGGACACTGGACCGTTTACCCCAGTCAGCACTCACCGAGCAGCTTCTCTCCGAACGCAACCTGAGCGGCGAAACCGTCCTTCACGTCGCCGCACTCAACGGAAACCTGAATCAAATCCCGTCCGCACTCCTTACGCCCAAGGCGCTCCTGCGCACAACCAAGGCAGGCGATACCGTCTTGCATGCCGCCGCCATTTCCGGACACTTGGGACAACTACCGGCCAAGGTGTTGAGCCACGATAATCTCATACTTAAGAGCAAGACCGGCTACACTGTCATTCACGCCGCCGCCGAGACCGGTCAACTTGACCGCATTCCTGCAGCCAACTTGACCACGGATCTGCTCCTTACCCGCAACGATCATGGCGATACCCCGCTGCACGCTGCCGCGTTTGAGGGGCACCTTGATCAGATTCCCTCTGAGTTGTTCACCGCCGAATTACTCGGCACACGTAACTACGCGGGAGTAACCCCAATGGACACGGCGATCAGACAAGGGCACATTGATCAGTTGCCCGAAGCTCTGCGCCCCAAGCCGACTGGGGTGTTTACGCGGGCGATGATAAAATTGGGCCTGTCGCACTCACAATCCTGAGCGTGACTCGCCCCACGGGGATGACTCCCGCTTTCATCGTGTGGTTTACTCCGAAAGCCGCGCCTAATTCCACTAGGGGAAGTCGGCTTTGATCGCGGTAGCAGCCGACGTGAGGAGGCTGGGTATTGTGGGTTTTCACCGCTCAACAGCCTCGTGCTCCCAAGAAACATGCCCGAATATTCACCACAAAGACACCAAGGCACAAAGGTCGGACAAAGTTTCGATCCGACGGATTCAGCCTCTCCCGCTTTCTCGGTGAGTTCTTGGTGTCTTCGTGCCTTTGTGGTGAGTGTCGGAATCGTCAGTAGTCAGGCCTAAACACGGTCCGGCGGCGTGCCCCCTTGAAGTCCTTGTTTCTTGGGGTTCCAACTGCGCCGCGTCCGCCGCAGTTACCGTGCTCGGATGCTACGCACCGGCCCGCCAAATCAGAACGAACACCCGATCACCGCCATTGAGGCGATTATCGTGTGTGGTGAATTGTTTTCATTCGTCGTTATGACGCGCCCGGATTTGTTGCACACCTGAATCAACGAAATTCCACTCGTGCGCATGCAAAGCCAACTCATGCGCAGTGTTTCGGCTTCCCTCGCGCCCGCCGTTCGATTCACTCGGACTTTCCTTTCCCATATGAGTAACACCACGATCAGTGCCATCACCGCCCGCGAGATCATCGATTCCCGCGGTAATCCGACCGTCGAGGTCGACGTTCGCCTCGCCTCCGGCGCCTTCGGCCGCGCCGCCGTTCCTTCCGGTGCCTCCACCGGCGAACACGAAGCCCACGAGCTTCGCGACAGCGACGTCACCGCCAAGTCCCTGCCCAAGGGTGTCAATGGCAAGACCCGTTTCCTCGGCAAGGGCGTCCTCGCCGCCGTTGGCAACGTCAAGGGCATCATCGCCCCTGCTCTCATCGGCTACGATGCGCTCGACCAGATCGGCATCGATATGGCCATGATCAAACTCGACGGCACCAAGACCAAGTCGAAGCTCGGCGCCAACGCCATCCTTGGCGTCTCGCTCGCCACCGCCCACGCCGCCGCCGCCGCCACCAACCAGCCCCTCTACAAATACCTCGGCGGCCCGAACGCCAAAGTCCTGCCCGTTCCCATGATGAACATCATGAACGGCGGCGCCCATTCCGACGCTCCCATTGACTTCCAGGAGTTCATGATCCGTCCGATCAACTTCAACACCTTCGCCGAAGCCCTCCGCGCCGGTGCCGAAGTGTTCCACAACCTCAAGAAGGTTCTCAAGGCCAAGGGTCTCGCCACCGCCGTCGGTGACGAAGGCGGCTTCGCCCCCAAACTCGCCTCCACCACCGACGCCCTCGACGCCATCGCCGAGGCCGTGAAGGGTGCCGGCTACAAGCTCGGCAAGGACATCACGCTCGCCCTCGATGTCGCCGCCTCCGAGTTCTACGACAAGAAGACCGGCAAATACGTCTTCAAAAAGTCCGACGGCCGCACCTTCACCGGTGACGAATTCGTCTCATACTACGAAGAGCTCTGCGCCAAATACCCGATCGACTCCATCGAAGACGGCTGCGCCGAGAACGACTGGGCCACTTGGAAGAAACTCACCAACGCGCTCGGCGACAAGATCCAGCTCGTCGGCGACGATCTCTTCGTCACCAACGTCGAGTTCCTCAAGAAGGGCATCGCCACCGGCACCGCCAACTCGATCCTCGTCAAGGTCAACCAGATCGGCTCCCTCACCGAGACCCTCGACGCCGTCGAGCTCGCCCACAAGAACAGCTACACCGCCGTCCTCTCCCACCGCTCCGGCGAGACCGAGGACGTCACCATCGCCGACATCGCCGTCGCCACCAACTGCGGCCAGATCAAGACCGGCTCCGCCTCCCGCACCGACCGCGTCGCCAAATACAACCAGCTCCTCCGCATCGAGGAAGAGCTCGGCTCCACCGGCATCTATGCCGGCCGCCTGTAATCGTTTCACGAATACACCGCAGCCCCACATTGCAAAGGCGGACTCCCGGGGGAGTCCGCCTTTTTTGTGCACGGTCGCGTAGGGTCGCCGCTTGTCGGCGGACCGGGTTGGGGCTGAATGATGAACGGTAAAGTGATGAAGACCCCGCACCGCACGCGGTCCGCCGACAAGCGGCGACCCTACAAAGGCTGAATCGTGCCAAATCTCCGGCCGTTATCAGCGCCCGCAAAAAAGCCGGCTCCCCTTTTCGGAGAACCGGCTCGAATGATTTTCACGCAGTCGATTACAACGCTTGGGCGGCGGCCACCACGGCCTCCGTGGTGATACCGAGTTCCTTGAAGACGGTCGCGCCGGGGGCGCTGATGCCGAAGCGGTCGATGCCGATCACCTTGCCGTCGAGACCGACGTATTGATACCACAGGCCGGTGACGCCCGCCTCGATGGCCACGCGCTTGCGCACGGCCGATGGGAGGATCGCCTCGCGGTAATCAGCAGACTGGCGGTTGAAGCGCTCAAAGCAGGGCATCGAGACCACGCGCACACCGGCACCAAGGATCTTGGCGGCGTTGACGGCGTATTGGAGTTCACTGCCGCTCGCCAGGAGGATGTGCGTGAGCGGAGCAGTTTCCTGCACGGCTACGTAGCCGCCCTTGAGCACGCCGGCACGACGGATGTGCGGAGGAATGTCGTTGAGCAGCGGGAGCGCCTGACGTGAGAGCGAGAGCAGCGTGGGGCCGTCAATGCGCTCGAGCGCAGCCGCGAAGGCACCGGCGGTTTCTTCGGAGTCACCGGGGCGGATGACATCGAAGCCGGGGATGACGCGCAGACCGGAAACGGTCTCGACGGGCTGGTGCGTCGGGCCGTCCTCACCGACACCAACGGAGTCGTGGGTGTAGATATAAACAACCGGCAGCTTCGCCAACGCGGCGATACGCATGGCGGGACGCGAGTAGTCGGCGAACACCAGGAAAGTGGCGACCGAGGGACGGAAGATACCGTCGTAGGAAATGCCGTTGGCCATGGATGCCATGGCGTGCTCGCGGATACCGAAGCGGATGTTGCGACCACCGCGATTGGTGTCGTCGAAGTCCTTGTCGGATGCGATGTAGTTGAGCGTTGAACCGTAGAGGTCGGCGCTGCCACCGATGAGCAACGGGAGCTCGGCGGCGACGGATTGAAGCACCTGCTGGCCAGCGGCGCGCGTGGCGAGTTTGGAGTCGGCGGCAAACAGAGGAGTTTTGTCCATCAGATGGGCGGCGCTGGGAGCAACACCACGGCTGTCGAGGAGGGTGGCCTTATCGGGGTTAGCGGCCTTCCAGGCCTCGAAGGTCTTAACCCACTTCTTGTAGCCGCGAACGAGACGCTTTTTGTGGCCGGCGAAATAGGTGCGGACGTCTTCGCTGACGAAGAAGTGCTGGTCGGCGGGCAGACCGAGACCGGCGCGTGCGCTATCGGAGAACTTGGCACCACCTTCGCCGTGGCCTTTGGACGTGCCGGCGACTTCGGGGATGCCTTTGGCAATCGTGGTCTTGGCGATGATGAGCTGGGGCTTGCCGACGGCCTTCTTGGCCTTGGCGACTGCCTTGGAAATGGCGACGAGATCGTGACCATCGATGGTCTGCACGTCCCAGCCAAGTGCCTTGAAGCGCTTGGCGTCGTCTCCGCCCTGCGACTTGTTGGCCATGGCGTCGAGGGTGACGTCGTTGGAGTCGTAGATGAGGATGAGGTTGTCGAGCTTCTGGTGAGCGGCGAAGGAGATCGCCTCGAGGGCAACACCTTCCTGCATGCAGCCATCACCGGCGAGGGCGATCACGTGGCTGTCGAAAATCGTGTGTTCGGCGGTGTTGAAGCGGGCGGCGGCCATCTTGCCGGAAATCGCCAGGCCGGTGGCATTGGCAACACCTTGGCCGAGAGGGCCGGTGGTGCACTCTACGCCGGGGGTCTCGTGGAACTCGGGGTGGCCGGGGGTTTTGCTGTGAAGGGCGCGAAATTTGGTGAGTTCGCCGAGCGAGAGATCGTAGCCACTCAAGTGGAGCCAGCTATAGATGAACATCGAACCATGGCCGGCGGAGAGAACAAAACGGTCGCGATTGAGCCAACGTGGCGCGTCAGGATTATATGACAGCGAGTTACCGAAAAGAACGGCACCAATCTCAGCACAACCGAGCGGGAGGCCTAGATGGCCGGAACTGCATTTGTGGACCGCGTCAATGGCGAGACCACGGGCTTGGTTGGCGGCGAGAGAAAGGATATCGGTTTGGAGTGGCATGGTATGAAATGAATTATTTTCCGAACGAAAGGTCAGTGATTAGCGACTACTGCAGATGCGGGGAAGCCCAAAGGGCATGAAAAAAGCGAGTCGGTCAGACTCGCTTTGCTCATTAACCGGTTCAAAACCGTTTTTACTTGGCGACGGCGACGTCACGCTTGGCAACCTTGACGGCGACGGCGGCTTTGCCGAGACGGTCACGTAGGTAGTAAAGGCGGGCGCGCATCGGCTCGGAGGTCTGCTCGATCTCGATCTTCTCGATGTTGGGGGAGCTGGTGGGGAACACGCGCTCGACACCCTCACCGTAGCTGATGCGACGGACGGTGAACGTCTCATGAATGCCGGAGCCCTTGAGGGCGATCACGATGCCAGCGAAAATCTGGATACGCTCTTTGTCGCCCTCGCGAACCTTGGTGTGAACGCGCACGCCGTCGCCTACCTTAAAAGGAGGGAGGTCTTTTTTAACCTGGCTGGCGGTGATGTCTTTAATGATGGGATTCATGACTTGGTTTCCTTGAGTAAATCGGGTCGGACTTGTGTGGTTTTCTCGATACGACGGGCGTTTCGCCACTCTTCGATCTTGGCATGGTCACCGGAAAGTAGAACTTCCGGCACGGACATGCCGCGAAATTCGGCGGGACGCGTGTATTGAGGAAAGTCGAGCAACTTGCCGGTGAAGGATTCATGCGTCAATGACTTTTCTTCCCCAAGCACACCGGGAATAAAACGCGCAAGTGCATCAATGACGACTGCGGCCGGGAGCGTGCCGTTCGTAAGCACGTAATCTCCGATGCTGATCTCCTGATCGATGACTTTGTCGCGGATGCGCTGGTCGATTCCCTCGTAGTGTCCGCTGAGCAAAATCAAGTGCGTCTCCTGCGCGAGTTCCCCCGCGAGTTTTTGCGAGTAAGGAACTCCGTCCGGCGTAAGGTAAATGCGACGGCAGCCAGGGGTCTGCAATTGCTCGATGGCCGCAAAAACCGGTTCCGGCTTCATGACCATCCCCGCGCCACCACCAAAGGGACGATCATCGGCGTTCTTGTGCTTGCTGATCGCCCAATCACGCACGTCGTGAACTTTTACCGTCAACAGCCCGCTCTCGATCCCCCGGCCCAAAATGCTTTCGGCCAAAAAGCCGTCGAGCATACGCGGGAAAAGCGTAAGGACATCGATATGGAGCGGCATGGGTGAAAAATTTAACAGGAGCGAACGACGGACCGAGGCTTCAAACGCTATAAATAACAAAGCCTCGGATAAATCCGAGGCTGAGGGTGCTGGCGAATTAACGCCGTTGCATTGCCAATCCGACTTAGGCGGCCGTGGCAGCGGCGGCCTTGCGGGCCTTCTTGATGAGGGACAGGGCGGTGTCCGTGGGGGTGGCACCCTTGCTGATCCAGTAGTCGGCGCGAGCGACATCCAGTGTCAGGGAGTCCTTGGCAGCGCGGGGGTTATGAGTGCCGAGGGTTTCGACGGCGGCACCATCACGACGGGAACGGGCTTCGGCCACGACAACGTGGTAAATCGGGTTATGCGTGGAGCCGATGCGGGAGAGACGGATTTTAAGGGCCATGAGAGTGTAGGAGCGGACTGGTTCTTTAGTTGAAAAGCCGTGGAATCCACCGAACGGCGGAAGCGATGTCAAGCAGCCATTTCATGTGATAATCTCGTAATCTGGGAAACGGACCTTGACCCCTCCCCTGCCCGGCTAGAACGTGCGCCCTCTTATGCTCAAAGCCGGTATCGTCGGCCTGCCCAATGTGGGCAAGTCCACTCTCTTCAACGCCCTCACCCGTTCCCGCAAAGCGGAAGCGGCCAACTATCCGTTCTGCACCATCGACCCGAACGTCGGTGTGGTGGTCGTCCCGGATGAGCGTGCGTATGTGCTGAAGAGCATCGCCAAGACCAATGTGGTCGTGCCGGCCGCCATCGAATTCGTCGACATCGCCGGTCTCGTCGCCGGCGCCAGCAAGGGCGAAGGCCTCGGCAATAAGTTCCTCGCCAACATCCGCGAGACCGACGCCATCGTGCATGTCGTGCGCTGCTTCGTGGACGACGACATCATCCACACCATGGGCTCGGTCGATCCGGTGCGCGACATCGAAGTCATCACCACTGAGCTGGTTCTCGCCGACCTCGACGCCGTCGAGAAACGCCTGAACAAGACCCAGAAGCTCGCCAAGGGTGGCGACAAAGACGCAGCCGCCGAGTTCGCACTGCTCGAACGTCTCCTGCCCCACCTCAACCAAGGCAAGCCGGCCAACGTTTTGCCGGACACGACCGACGACGAGAAGAAGCTGCTCCAACTTTTCCAACTACTCAGCGCCAAGCCGGTCATCTACGCCTGCAATGTAGCCGAGGGCGACCTCGCCACCGCAGAGGAAAATCCGTTCGTAAAACAAGTGGCCGCTTTCGTGAAGGCGCACCATGACGCCGCCTATGTGCCGATCAGCGCGCACATCGAAGCTGAGTTGATCGACCTCGCGCCGGAGGAAGCCAAGGAGTTCCTGAAAGATCTCGGCGTGACCGATTCCGGCGTGTCGCAGCTCATCAAGGGCACCTATGGATTGCTCGGCCTGCAGACCTACTTCACCGCCGGTGAAAAAGAGGTTCGTTGCTGGACGATCAAGAAGGGATGGAAAGCCCCGCAAGCGGCGGGCGTCATCCACACCGATTTCGAGAAGGGTTTCATCAAGGCCGAGGTTGTCGCCTACGACGACCTCACCCGCCTTGGCAGCACGGCCGCGGCTCGTGACGCTGGGAAATACCGCATCGAAGGTAAGGAATATGTCTTTCAGGACGGCGACGTCGTGCTGTTTCGGTTTAATAACTGAGCACACGGCGCCCAACCGTCCTGTTCTGGTATGAGCGCAAAAAAGGCGCGACCCCTAGGGATGGGGGTCGCGCCTTTTAATTTTTAATGGACGGACAACCTTCGTCCGGCGGACGAAGGTTGTCCGTTGCCTGATTAAATCAGAACACCACGCCGCTGGGGATGATCGCGCCCTTCGGCACAACCAGCACTCCGTCGCGAACGATGATACCGTGCGGATAATCACCGTCGGCCTTGCCCTTGGCGGTGAGCTTCACGTTGTCGCCGATGCGCGCGTTTTTATCGATGATGGTGTGCTCAATCACACAATTGCTGCCAACACCGATGCTGAAGATGCCCTTGGACTCGTTGTCCGCCTGCTGCTCGGGCGTTTCATAATAATCGGCGCCCATCATAACGACTTCGTTGAGCACGCTGCCCTCGCCCACGAATGAACGAATACCCAGCACGCAGCGCTTGAGCTTGCAGTCGGTGATGATCGAGCCGTCACCGATGACGACGTGGTCGATATCGCACTTGTTGAGCTTGGACGCAGGCAGGTAGCGATCCTGCGTATAGATCGGTGCGGTCGGATCGAAGAAGTTGAACGGAGGAAGCGGATCGGAAAGTGCGAGATTGGTATCGAAAAACGCTTTCACGGTGCCGATGTCTTCCCAGTAGCCCTCGAAGATGTGAGCGAAAAGGCGCTTATTGCCGAGCAGGCTGGGAATGACCTCCTTGCCGAAATCGGTCATGTTGTTGTCGAGCGAATCGGCCAGCACCTGGCGGTTGAACACGTAGATGCCCATCGAGGCGAGACAGTGTTTTTCACCGCTGGTATCATGCAACGAAGCTTCGAGTTTCGGGCTGAGCGTAAGGCTGTTAATTACCGCAGGATCCTTCGGCTTCTCGACGAAGCGATTGATCGAGAGGTCGTCGTTGACCTGCATGAGGCCGAGACCTTCGACCTTGGAAACCGGGAACGGAATCGCCGCGATGGTCACGTCCGCCTTGTTGGCAATGTGGTCGGCCACGATCTTGCGGAAATCCATCCGGTAAAGCTGGTCGCCGGAGAGAATCAGCACGAGGTCGTGCGGGAAGCTGCGGAAATGCTGGAGATTGCGACGGACGGCATCGGCCGTGCCCTGATACCAGTTGGCGTTTTTCTCGGTCTGCTCGGCCGAGAGAATATCAACAAAGCCGCCGCCGAACGGATCGAAGTTGTAGGTGTTCTGCGTATGGCGATGCAGCGACGCGGTATGGAACTGGGTCAGCAAGAAGATGCGATTGATCTCCGAATTGATACAGTTGCTGATCGGAATATCGACCAGACGATACTTGCCCGCGAGAGGGACCGCCGGTTTGCACCGTTCCATGGTCAAGGGATACAGACGGGTTCCGCGCCCGCCGCCCATAACGACCGCCAAGACTTTTTTCTGCATGCTCATACGATAAGGATAAGATGAATAGGGATAGTCAGGTAATGGGGTATTACCTTGCGCAAGGTTTGAACAGGCCCGTAAATTCGCGAGCTTAAATAGGTAAAAAATTATGTGTGGAATCGTAGGTTACGTTGGACGTCAAAAAGCATCCCCCATCCTGCTCGAAGGCTTGAAGCGCCTGGAGTATCGCGGTTACGACTCCGCGGGCGTAGCCGTGCAACAAAACGGACGCATTGATCTCGCCCGCAAGGTTGGGCGTGTGGACAACCTCGTAAAGGAGGCCGTCAAACACCGCTTTAGTGGCACGACCGGCATCGCCCATACCCGCTGGGCCACCCATGGCGGAGTGACCGAGGCCAACGCCCATCCGCACCTCAGCAGCGACGGCATGATCGCCCTCGTCCACAACGGTGTGATCGAGAACTACTCCTCGATTAAAAAATTCCTGCTCACCAAGGGCTATACCTTCCACTCCGAGACCGATACCGAGGTTCTCTCCAACCTCGTCGCCTACCACTACGCCAAAGAGCCCGCCGCCCCCGTCGGCGAAAGCCGTTTTCTCCACTCCGTTCGCAAAACGCTGCGCCACGTCGAAGGCACTTACGGCATCGCCGTCCTCTGCAACGACTGCCCCGAAGAGATCGTCGCCGCCCGCAAGGGTTCTCCGCTCATCTTGGGCGTGGGTGACAATGAATATATTCTCGCCTCCGACGTCTCTGCCTTGGTGAGCCGCACGCAGAACGTCGTCTACTTGAAAGACGGCGAGGTTGTGCACATCACCGCGAAACAGTTTTCCATCTCAAACCTCGACATGGAGGATGTCTCCCCCGTCGTCGACAAAGTCACTTGGGCCATCGATGCCGCCGAACTCAACGGCTACGCCCACTTCATGGAGAAGGAAATCTTCGAGCAACCCGCCGCGCTCGAAAACTCCATGCGCGGACGTTTCTCCGAAGACGGCTCCACCGCGAAATTCGGCGGCCTCAATCTCAGCCCGGTAGACTTCCGTCAGATCGACCGCTTTGCCTTTCTCGGCTGCGGCACCGCCTGGCACTCCTGCATGGTGGCCGAGCATTTGATCGAGCGTTTCGCACGCGTGCCCGTCGAGGTCGACTACGCCTCCGAGTTCCGTTACCGCAACGCCCCGCTCTCCGGCAACCCGCTCTTTTTCGTGATGAGCCAGTCCGGCGAAACCATCGACACGCTTGGCGCACTTCGTGAAGCCCAACGCAAGGGCTACAAGGTTCTCGCGATCAACAACACGGTCGGCTCTACCATCGCCCGCGAAGCCGACGGAGGCATCTACCAGCACGTTGGCCCCGAGATCGGCGTCGCCTCCACCAAGGCATTCACTTCACAGCTGCTCATCGGCGCGATGCTCGCCCTGCACGTCGCCCGCATGCGCGACATGAGCTTCGCCGATGGTGTCGAATACGTGAACGCCCTCAAACAAGCCCCCGATCTCGTGCGCAAAGCCCTCGAACAGGCCGCCCACATCAAGGCCATCGCAAAGCGGTTCTCGAAGTTTAACGACATGCTCTTCCTCGGGCGCCTGTCGCTCTTCCCCATCGCGCTCGAGGGGGCGCTCAAGCTCAAGGAAATCTCCTACATTCACGCCGAGGGTTATCCGGCGGCCGAGATGAAACACGGCCCCATCGCCCTCATCAACGAGCTTTGCCCGAGCGTCTTCTTCGCCCCGAAAGGCGAGATTTTCAATAAAGTCGTTTCCTCTATGCAGGAAGTGAAGGCGCGCAAAGGTCCGGTCATTGCGATCATCACCGAGGGCTGCGAACTGCCCGAGGGCTTGGCCGACGAAGTCATCACCCTGCCCGAGTGCCACGAGGCCGTGCTCCCCATCATCGCGACGATCCCGGTGCAGCTCCTGAGCTACTACATCGCCTGCGAACGCGGTTGCGACGTGGACAAACCCCGCAACCTAGCGAAGTCCGTCACCGTCGAGTAAGCCGAAAAACAGGAGGGCGACGTGCGGAAAACGTCTGCGCACGTCCCCTCCTCCGCACGGTTATTTCGCTGCGGGCGCGAACACCTGCAGGTCACTCGTAAACGCAAAGTTTACCGGATACCCCGCCTGCTCGTCGTGATGATCGAGATAGGTGAGCCGCACATACCGCGCCGTCACCATCTCAAACGCAAAGAGGTGTTTTTCCTCTTTCTTCAGCGAGAAACCATAGCGACCGACCGTCGTGAATTGGGCACCATCGGCGCTGACCGAGACCTCAATGGTTTTGGTTGAACCAAAACCCGGAACACCCACCACAATCCGTCCGATTTTCGAAGCAGCCTCCAGGTCAACGGTGACCGTCTTCGGGAAAGCGCTGCTGTCGTTAGTAGCGTAGGTGGTCTTGTTCGCGCCCGCCCATGATCCATCGGTCAATCCGCTATCCCAACCGTAGGTGTTCGGCGCACTCGACTGCCATTTTTTCCCCAGCGCCAGATTGAGCCCGAAATCAGCCGGAACCGTATCAATCGCGTCGCCCTGCAACGCCACTGTTTCGGCGCTCAGCGCGATCAGCTTGAACTGATGCGCCACCGGCTGTGCGGATGCTCTCTGCATGACGGCAGCGGCACGGTCCGCAGCATCCAACGATTCAATCACCGCCGGCAGACCTTCCTTCACTGCAGGCGTGGCGTTGGCATAGGGAACCTGAAATGCACGCCAACGGATGTTGTGCAGATTGGCCCGCTGAAGTGTGAGTTTATGCACTTCAGCCGCCTGCGCAGCCATGGGCGTGGCCAGCACTGCGAGATTGATGCCTGCGGCCAAGTCAACCGAGGCAAACACGCCGATCTTCCTACCGTCAATCTGCAGCTCGTAGCTCGCCGTCTTAAGGCCCGTCACGCGAAGAGGCTGACGATCCAACGCCTCGACGAAGTCCGATGATTTTACGGCCAGTGCCGTCTCAGGATTAGCCAAGTCCACAGGCATGGGCAGAGCTTTGTCGAGTTGCGTCCACTCCGCCGAGTCAGCCGCAATCTTAAGTGCACTCACATTGGTATTCATCGCATGCACAACCTTCCCTGCGGACGCATCGATCTCAACTCCACTCACCAGCGACGGGGCGTTCCATGCCTTCAAAACCTGCTCCGCCATGATCAAATGCCCCGAAGCTCCGGGATGCACCCGGTCCGGAATGATTTTGGCGGCCGACTGCGCATCGGCAGCCTTTGCCTTTTCAAGCATCGCGACCAGCGGACTGTTGAGATCGGCGACAGTCTGGTGATTGGCCTCAGCGATGGCTTTGACCGCATCCGCATAGCGGACAAGCACGGCGTTGTAACCGCCTGGAAACTTCGGGTCACGGGTCACATCGTCAAACGGCGACGGCTGGATCAGCGTCAGCCGGATACCGGGTAGAGTTGACTGAACCTTCTCCACGATGGAACGCAGACCCGTATCATACGTTGCGAAAATCTTGTCGTCGAACGCCCGGTAGCTGCCGTCGTTCATACCGAGCATGACCGTCATCACCGTCGGCTTGTAGGTAAACACATCCCGCTCAAGTCGCGTGGCGATGTTGCCGCCGCCACCGCCGCCCACCCGGTCGCCGCCCCAGCCGGAGTGAACAAAGTCCACCTTTAGATTAGGGAATCGCGTTACAACAAACGTCTCGGTGAACGTGGTGTAGAGCCGTTGATCGGTGATGCTGTCGCCGTAAAACACGACGCGATCGCCGTCCTTGAGGTAAAACGCATCGTCGGCCCGGCCGACGGATACAGCTGAAAAAACCGCGGCCAGCAGCAGCACGCGATGAAGCAGGATTTTGGGGGTCATGACGTGTTCAACCTCACAGATTTTTAAGCAGATGTAAAATATCGATTGAGCTCCCTGAAAATCACGTGTCAGTCCTCGCGAGAGATCACCAGCCACGCCGCGCGCGACGTCACGTGGAGAGGCGCGCTAAGCACACCGGACTCCAGCTTGAAACCCGTGCTGCGAGCACGATCCTCGTGAAGATCATGCAACGTCGCGTCGCGCACGCGGAAGCCGTCCGGCAGCGTCAACGCAAGCTCACTGTCGAAATCAATATCCCTTTTCTGCAGCTGATTCATTCGCCAAAACGGAATGATCAGCGCGCCATCGTTCACGCGCTCCCATGCATAACTTTTGATCAGCTCCGGCCCGTTACTGAACTGCGCGACGCCCACTCCGACGGGAAGCGCACGGAAGTCGGCATTGTTTGCAAAAAACTCCATCACCCGTCGCGCGGCCAGCCAGGCGGGGCGCGGGCGGCTCGCGTTGGGGGCCACGATGCCAAAGTTGCTCTCGTAGTGGCTGTCCGCGATCTCATCTTGCTTGAGATCATACCAAAACACTCCCTCCAACGGGATCCCATCGAGCCGTGCACCGAGCAACACTAGGAAAAGCCGCGTGATATAGTCCGCTTGCCGAACCTCGGTCGGCACGGTGGTGTAACCTTGGTGGGACACCGAATAACCGATCTCCGTCAGATACAAAGGGAGTCGTTTTCCGCCGGGCGTATACCGCGCCACCAGCTCCAGCCACCCCCGAATTTCCTTCGCAAAGCCATCCGGATCGGTGGGTGATTCGATCACCTCGCCACCCTCCGGCGCCGAACGGCCGCGATAGGGATGCGCACTCACCGCGTCGGCGAATTCCAATAGTCCCAATTTGAATACTTCCTCCGCGTAGCGGGTGGCGATCTCGCGCGGCCCCGGCAGCAACTCGCGCAGGTTCTCATGCTGCCAGGCCCCGCCCCACCCCGAAAATGAACCGGCCACGATCGTCACGTGCGGAGCCACCGCCTTGACCCGGCTGGTGAACACCCGTGCCGCATCCACGAACTCCTGCGGCGTTCCCTTCCAAAATCCCCGCAGGTTCGGCTCGTTGTGCAGCTCCACCGCTTTCACCGCCGGGAACCGGCGCGCGAGCTCCCCAATCCAGTCCGCCGTCTCCAAAAACCCCGGTCCTTGTCCGCCGCCAAACATGGGCCCAAGCAGCACCTTCACGCCGCGGTCCTGATAGCGCTGGAGGTAGTCCTCGACCCGCTTGCGGTTGGCCCGCCCCTTCTCCGTATTTTCCCCGTCGATCCGAAACATCGATAAATACAGGGTCTCGCGCACCCAGTTGAAATTTCCCTCGACCACCCACGGCATCGTGCGCGACGGCCGCCAGTGATCGTTGAAGCGCGGATTGTTGCCCCCGTAAAACGCGTTCGTGTGCAAAAAATGCCCGCATACGCCGAAAATCGAATCGCCCGAGACCCGCGCATCCGCCGGCAGCGTCCGCTGGAGCCACGTCACTGTGGAGAACCGCTCCGGCTGCGCCTCGGCCCGCGCTTTCTGCGCCGCCGCCGCCTCCGCCGCGGACACCGGCTCGGTTTCAAACCGCACCTCCGACAACGCGACCTGATGCCGCCCGGCGACAAACACCGTGCGCAGGCGGTCGGCCACGATACCGCCGGCGGGTATCACGAGCCGCACCTCCTGAAGAGATCCCGGCTCGAACGGAATGTCGCGGACGAAATCCGGCTCGGCCAAAAAGGTCCCCGGCTCAGTCATCCCGTGGATCCTCACCTCGGACGCATGAGACGCATCGCTGCCCGGCTGCGGATGCACGATGGTCACCTGTATCGCTTTCACACGCACCGGAGTCTCAAAACGCCAGTCGATAAGCATCTCATTGACTCCCCACTTCCCCCACGCGGCCATATTGCCCGCCGCCCCGGCCTTACCGTCCGTGAGCAGAGACCGCTGCGTGTCCGACTTGACGATATGGTCCAGACCTCCCTGCGGGGGATAATCATAGGTCGGTCCCGATCCGGTCGCGCGCACCGCCCCATTGGCCGCGGACTCCGCCTTCATCACCGTCGAAGTGACCCTCTCGCCCGCCCCGGCCCGCTCGCCGAAAAACACCACCTCAGAGACGACCGACTGGTATCGCTTCGCTTCGAATACGGTGCGCAATCGCCCGGCCACCATTCCAGGCGCAGGCAACTTCAGCCGCACCACCTGGTGCCGGCCTTCCTCAAAAGGCACATCCGCAGAATACACCGGCAGGCCGGAAAACCTCGTGTCTTCCAGATCCGCCGCATAAAAATGCACGCTCCCCACATGAGACGCATCGCTGTCCGCCCTCGGATGCACCAAGACGATCTCGACCTCGCTGATTTTCATCCGCTCGTGGAAACGCCAGTCCACCGACAAACTTTTTTTGCCCCACTCGCCCCACACCGCGCTGGGCCCGTCCCCGCCCTGAATTCCATCGGTCAGCAACAAGTGGCCTAGGTCCGTTTTCTGAACATGAGCCAACCCGTCCTGCGGCGGATACTCGTAGGACACGACGGAGAGAGGGGCCGGTGCCGCGCAGCACACGGCCGCCACAGACAAAGCCCCCAGGACAAATGACAATCGGATTGTTGGTTTCATAAAAAATCACGGCATGCGCCGTGCGTGGGAAATGGATTGCCGCACGCCGCCTGCGGCGAAACACAGGCCTCCGCTCATCACTCGGACTCGGCGTCCCAGGCGGACCATCCCCAGGTGTAACCGGGCGGATTCGCCGGATTCACATGTGCATCAAGCACGCTGCGCTGGAACGCTTCGACATGCCCGTCCGCCATCAACACGTTGCTGGTATTCTGCGGGTGCCAGAAGACCAGCGGCGTCCTGTCTTTGTAGCCGGCCTCGCTGTTGCGCACCGTCTGGTCGAAGACCAGGATGGTCTTCGATGGACGTTGCAGAAGCGCATAGATGCCCGGGATGGCCGCTTTCGATCCGGTCGCGCCCCTCCTCAAAATCCCGCGTTCCCCGGAGTTTGCCATCGCGTAGCTGTTTCCCGACTGACTGTGGAAAGAGGTCGCCGTAGTCGAACCCGTGTAACCGGTGTCGCCCGGACATTGGAAGCCGGCCATGTCGGGAAGATAGGGATACAAAGGACGGTCCTTGGTTGCAGGACCGCCCCACAGAGAGGCTCTCCCTCCCCAGTTATACATGCCATAGGTGTTGAAATCAGGAAAAACACCCTTGTTTTCTCCGAGATAGAGATGCCACGCCGTGCCTATCTGCCGCAGATTGTTCAAACACACGGCCTGCTTGGCCGAGGCGCGGACCGAGCCCGTCACCGGGATGATGATGGCTGTCAGAATTCCGATAATGGCAATGACTGTCAGCAGTTCGGTGAGGGTAAAACCGGGCAAGCCATCGCGAACCGTCTTCTCTCGTTTCGTAGTCATGGGGTAATCACCTTTGGGGGTGAAAGCGTCGTTCAGATTCTGCGCCGCCGCCAGAGTGCGAAGCCTAGAAAGGTCGCTCCGCAAAGCATCGCATGCGCGGAAGGTTCGGGCACGGCTGAGATCCCGCCGTAGATCAGCACCTCGCCCAAGGCGACCGCATGATAAGTTCCTCGGGCAAGCGTTATTTCCACATAGCGCGCATCGACCAGACCGGTGCCGGTGATCCCTCCATCAGATGCGCAGCGGTGTCGGCGCCTCCTGGCACTCGATCCTCAACGCCCCCGTCGGCCACGGCGGGAGCGCCTTCGGCGGACAACCGCCCGTGCTGCCGCTCCACGAACCCCTCTGGCAATCCATCGAAACGCACGCCGACTTGCTGAAGCTGCGCTTCATACGCTTGGAGTTCGAATGGAGACAATTCGAACCGCGGCGCCGGGAATTCACCTGGGACTCGCCTGAGATGCGCATCCTCGACCGCATCTGCGCGTGGGCGGAGCGTTCCGGGGCTGACGTGATGCTGCAACAGCAGTGGGGGGGGCGCGGCATGGAACTGCTTCCCGGAGTTTCGCGGCGATCCGGCGATGGAGACGTATTCGGCCCCGGCCGACCTGAACGCGTTCGCCGATGGATGGACGGCTTTGCTGGACGAGTTGTATGTTAAACGTGGATACCGTTGCATCAAGTGGATCAACCCGATCAACGAGCCCGGCTACTGGTGGTGGCACCTGCCGGAGTCCTACCGATTGTTGCACCTGGAGGGTGACCGGGAGGCGTCACGGAAACTGCAGATGCACTACCTGGCCGAAGCGTGTGCGATCCTGCGTCAACGACTGCGGACGCAGCATCCGGGCGTGCGGCTGATGGGCCCCGACGAAACGGACATGCCGGTTTACGAACGACTGGCGGCGGAACCGTGGTTCGCGTCGGTGGACGACGTGGATTTCCACAGCTACAACTCGGTGTTCGATCACGAGCCGTTGACGAAGCCTTGGCATTATCACATCGGCGAACGGCTCGATCCGCTGGTGCGGCGCTACAGCGCGGAGACGCACGCCTCCGGCAAAGGCTTTTATCTCACCGAGGTCGGCAGTATGGTTTACGGCTACGGAGCCGATAACCGCGCACCAGGTTCCCACCTCTCATCACTCAAAGACGCGGAGGTGCTCATTCGCTCGCTCGCCGCCGGTGTGGACGGGTTCAGCCACTGGAGTTTCACCAATCGCGGCGATATCGACGGGCAATGGCAGCTCATCGACACGTGGAGCATCGAACACAAGAACTGGCTCCCCGAGGCGCGTCCGCACCGGCCGGCCTTCGACCTGCTTGGGCGGGCGATGCGGCACGTGCCGAAGCAGGCGCACATTTTTCCGGTTGAAATCGGCGGCGGACTCATCGGGGAAGTGCGCGAGCAATCACGTCAGAGGCGCACACTGCTGCGCGAACAATTCCAGCGCGTGTGGGCGGTGGGTGTGCGGGACCCGGAGTCGGGTGGCACGAAAATCATCGCGGTGAACAATTCCGAGGAACCGTTCGACCTCACTCTGGAGTTGCCCGAAAGCCCCACGACCGCAGACGACGGCGCTGGATGGTCGGCTTTGTCCCCTTGGACGGATGCTAGGGACCCTCTTAAAAAAAGCCTACTCCGCCCGCGCCACCTCCGGGGCACGATTCCGCCAGCCCAGATCACAATCTTAAGCAATGGAGTGAATGAGGTCACTCATTGACCTGCTGATACGTGTTGAAGCCCCGCACCAGCCCTCCGTAGTCTCGCGGTTTGCTATGAACATTTTCCCTCGCCGCGACGACTTTCTCAAGCTGGCCACCCAAGGTAACGTCATCCCCGTTTACACCGACTTGATGGCGGACTTCGAGACGCCCGTCTCCGCCTACGCCAAGCTCAAGGCCGCCGGTCCGTCCTACCTACTCGAATCCGTCGAGGGCGGCGAACAACTCTCCCGCTACAGCTTCATCGGTTGCCGTCCGCGCAAGGTCTTCATCTGCGGCCCCCAAACCACCGAGATCCGCACGCCCGGCCAACCGGCGCAAACCGTCCCCACGCCGCAGGACCCGCTCAAGCTCATTGAGGCCGAGATGGCCGGCCATCACCCGGTCAACATCCCCGGCCTCCCGCGTTTCACCGGCGGTGCCGTCGGGTTTATCGGCTACGAATATGTCACGCGCATCGAGCCCACCGTCCCCGCCGCCAAGACCGACGAACTCGGCATGCCGCTACTCTACTTCATGCTGTCGGACTCGCTGCTGATCTTCGACCGTGCCAAACAAACCCTTCGTCTCTGCGTTAACGCCCACCTGCGCTCCGCCTCCGACCCCGCTGCGGCCTACGACGCCGCCGTCGTCGAGCTTGAGTCCCTCTACTCCATCCTCCGCGAGCCCAGCGCCCTCGCCCCCGCGCCCATTGCCGAGCCCGCCAAGGTCACTGTTCCCGCCGGCAATTTCACCCAGCCCGACTTCGAAGCCGTCGTCGAAAACTGCAAAGAATTCATCCGCTCTGGCGACATCATCCAGTTCGTCCCTTCGCAGCGTTTCACCAAACCGTTTACCAAGTCGCCTCTCGATCTCTACCGCGCACTCCGCACGGTCAACCCGTCGCCCTACATGTTTATCCTCGAAGCAGACGACTTCGCCATCGTCGGCGCGTCCCCCGAGGTTCATGTGCGCCTCACCGACGGACTCGTCGAGATCCGGCCCATCGCCGGCACCCGCAAACGCGGCGTCACCCACGCCGACGACCTTGCCCTCGAAAAAGACCTCCTCGCCGACCAGAAGGAGCGCGCCGAGCACCTCATGCTCGTCGATCTCGCCCGCAACGACATCGGCCGCGTCTGCCAATACGGCACCGTCACCGTGCCCGAGAGCTTCGTGATCGAACGCTATTCGCACGTCATGCACATCGTCTCGCAGGTCGAGGGGCAGATCGCACCCGACAAAACCGCCTACGATCTGATGCGCGCCACCTTCCCTGCCGGCACCGTTAGCGGTGCCCCGAAAATCCGCGCCATGCAGATCATCGCCCAAAACGAACCCTCCCAACGCGGTTTCTACGCCGGCGCCCTCGGTTATTTTGGCTACGACGGCAACATGGATACCTGCATCATGCTGCGCACCTCGCTCATCAAAGATGGCAGCATCCACATTCAAGCGGGTGCCGGTGTTGTCGCCGATTCCATCCCTGTTTCCGAATACCAGGAAACCATCAACAAGGCCTCCGCACTCTTCAAAGCGGTCTCCATGGCCGAAGAGTTTTGAGGGCGAGTCTGTCCGACTGCGAATGCCGGTCCGGTGTCAGACATTCGCCAGGCACACAGGAGTCACCTTTCAGGCCGACGCCGCTTGCTCGGGGATCAATCGCGCAAAATCCTCGGTCACGCTCTCGCACAGCCCGACAAAGGTTTCCTCGGCCAACGGCAGTCGACGCCCTTTGAGATAGGAGACACCCCAGCGGCGCTTGAGCCGGCGTTTACCCAGCGGCAACTCGATCAATGATCCGCTGCGAAGTTCACTGCGGGCGATCCACGGGGCGAGCACACCGGCACCGAGGCCGATCTTAACCAGCTCTTTGATTGCTTCCATGCTGCCCAACTCGATGAAATTCCTCATCACGATACCATCGGCGCGGAAATATTCATCAACCATGCGAAACGTCTGACTCCCCTTGTTATACATCACGAGAGTTTCTGCGGCGATTTCGGCTGACGGCACCGATTTTAACCCCGCCCACCGGTGCATCGGCGACACGAGAAACCTCAGTTCATCCTCGAAGAGTGGCCGGAAATCGAGGTCGGGCTGAGGTTCATCTTGCTCCAGCGTCAACGCAATATCCACCTGGTTGCTGCGCAACAACTCAATCTGCCGCGGTTGGTCCCCCGGTTCAATTTTGATCACACACTGCGGAAAGCTCTGACGGAATTCACGCAGCACCGTGGGCAACACATAGTGGCACGCCGTCGTGCTTGCTCCCACGCGCAGCCGTCCGTGCCCCCAGTTCTGCAATTCCTCCAGCGCGGAACGTGCGTCTGTCATTTCCCGGAGGATACGCTCCGCATGTGGCAACAGTTGCTCACCGGCCTGGGTCAGGTGAACCCGCTTGCCCACGCGGTCAAACAACGAAACGCCCAGCTCACGCTCGAACGCCTTGATGGTATGGCTTACCGCCGACTGCGTTAAAAACAGATCACGGGCCGTCTGCGTGAAGCTGCCACGCCTCGCCAAAGTGGCGAAAGCGATCAACTGCCGACTATCGAGTGTGTTGCTCATGAATGAAGTCCCCTCATCAAAACCATTAAATGATTGAAAAGCATTTCTTGAGCCAACCACCCCACGTGGCACGTCGAAGGCTAAAGCTTGTGATCAATTATCATGAGCGCCGCCAAAAACAAAGTCCGTCCTGCCGCTGCGATCGGCCGCCCCCTCAAGGTCGGCTTTATTCCCCTCAACGACGCCGCGCCGCTCATCGTTGCGCATGAACACGGCTTCTTCCAGCGGCACGGCCTACAAGTCGAACTGTGCCGCGAAGTCGGCTGGGCGACTATTCGCGACAAGATCATCTACCGCGAACTCGACGCCGCCCACTCCCTCGGTGCCATGGTCATTGCGACCACTCTCGGCCTGGGCTGCGTGCCCTGCGAGTGCCTGACAGCGCTGGTGCTCAACACCCATGGCAACTGCATCACACTCTCCGAGGATCTCTGGAAACTAGGCGTGCGCGATGCCGCCACCATGCACGACGCCATCATCAAGCACCGCCACGAACGCACCTTTGTTTTCGGAGTCGTTTTCAACCACTCCTCCCACCACATCCTGTTATGCGACTGGTTGGCCGGCGGTGGCATCGATCCCCAGAAGGACGTGCGCATCGTTATCGTCCCGCCTCCGCAACTCTTCCGTAATCTCTCCGCAGGCACCATTGACGGCTACTGCGTAGGCGACCCCTGGTGCTCCCTCGCCGTGCGCGAAAAAATCGGCTGGTGCGCCGCCATCAGCCGTGAGCTTGCCCCAAACCATGCCGAGAAAGTGCTCATGGTTCGGCGTGACTTTGCGGAAACCCATTCCGATGAACACCTCGCCCTCGTCGCCGCCGTCGCCGAGGCGGCCGAGTTGTGCGATGACCCCGCCTTCCGCCCCGAGCTCGTCGGCCTCCTCGCCCGTCGCGAATACCTCAACGTTCCTGCCCGAGTCATTCATGCCAGTCTCGTCGGCCCCTTCGACCTCGGACACGAGCGCTCGGTTTCCGCCGAACACTTCATCCATTTTCACGGCGACGGTGCCAATGATCCGACCAGCCTCAAGTCGGACTGGATCATCGACCGCTTCACCCGTCACGGCCTGATCCCCAGGGGACTGGCCGTCCCTGCCGACCTCGGTCGCCGCACCTTCCGCTCCGACCTGTTCAAACGCGCAATCCGTCAATTCGGCGAATCCGCCGTCGGTGCCTGATTCCACTTTCCTCACCACCCACCACACCCACCACCATGATTGCATCAGTTAAAAAAACACTGCTCGTCGCCGGCTCAATCGGCCTCGCGTCCTCCGCGCTCGCCGCGCTTGAGAAAACCGAACTCAAATTCGGCTTCATCAAGCTCACCGACTGCGCCCCGCTCGTCATTGCCAAGGAAAAAGGCTTCTTCGCCGACGAAGGTCTTTCCGTCGAGGTCGTCGCCCAGCCCAACTGGAAGACGCTCCTTGATAACGTCATCTCCGGCTCCACCGACGGCGCCCACATGCTCTCCGGCCAGCCCATCGCCGCCACCATCGGCATCGGCACGCAGGCGCACATTGTCACCGCCTACACCCTCGATCTCAACGGCAACGGCATCACCGTCGGCAACAACGTCTGGGAAAAAATGCAGCTCGCCGAGGTCGAGCTCGACACCCCCACACCGAAGCACCCCATCACCGCCGCCAGCCTCGTTCCGGTCGTGAAGGAATACCTCGACGCCGGCAAGAAGCTGCAAATGGGCATGGTATTCCCCGTATCCACGCACAACTACGAGATCCGCTACTGGCTCGCCGCTGCCGGCATCAACCCCGGTTTCTACACCTCCACCGACGTCGGCGGCCGCACCGGTGCCGAGGTCGAACTCTCCGTCACGCCTCCCCCGATGATGCCCACCGTCCTCGAGGCCGGCAACATCCAGGGCTACTGCGTCGGCGAACCGTGGAACCAACAGGCCGTCACCAAGGGTATCGGCATTCCCGTCGTCACCAACTACGAGATCTACAAAAACAAAGCCGAAAAGGTCTTCGGCGTGACCAAGTCCTGGGCCGACGCCAACCCCAACACCCACATTGCCGTCGTCAAAGCCCTCATCCGCGCCGGCAAGTGGCTCGATGAAACCGACGCCTCCGGTAAACTCGTCAACCGCGAAGAGGCCGCCCGTTTCCTCGCTCAGCCCAACTACGTGGGTGCCGACTACTCCGTCATCAAAAACTCCATGACCGGCACGTTCATCTTCCAGAAGACAGACGTCGCCTCCATGCCCGACTTCAACGTCTTCTTCAAATACCACGCCACCTACCCCTGGTATAGCGATGGCATCTGGTTCCTCACGCAGATGCGCCGCTGGGGCCAGATCGCCGACACCAAGCCCGCCGCTTGGTATGCCGAGACCGCTAAGAAGATCTACCTTCCCGAGGTCTACCTCGCCGCCGCCAAAGCCCTCCTCGCAGAAGGCAAGATTTCCAAAGACGACATTCCGTGGGACACCGACGGTTACAAGCCCGCCACCACCGAGTTCATCGATGGTAACAAATACGATGCCCACGATCCCATCGGCTACATCAACAGTTTCAAGATTGGCAATAAGGACGCCCAGTAACATCCGGCCCGAAACAAGCTAATCTCGATCATAGCAAGTCAGACCAAGCCGGCGATCCGTGTAGGGATCGCCGGCCCTTGGCTTCAAATTTTTCCGACCATGCAATTCAAATACAGACTCCTTAAGGCCATCGACGTGGCCGGCCTCCAGATTCTGGACCCGGTCATCCGCCTTATCTACCGCGAGGAGCCCAAGGTGCAACTGAAGCGCATTGGTCTCTACATCGTCATCCCGACGCTCACGTTCATCGCCTTCATCGGTATCTGGGCGTGGCTCGCCCCGCTCCACACCACCAAAGCCGGCGAGGTCCCCACCCCGTCCGTCGTCTGGTCCGCCGCCAAGGGCATCCTCCGCTTCCACGACCGCGAGGAAACCAAGGCCTCCGATTTTTCTCTCGGCCCCAAGGAGCGCGCCGCCGCCCTCGCCACGGTCAACGCCCGTATAGCCGAACTCGAACCGCTCGCCAAGGACGCATCCACCGCTCTCACCGCCGCCGAGGAAGCCGCCCGTGCCCGCCTTACCACGAGCGTCGCGCCGCTCAACGAGGCCTACCTCGCCAAGCGCAAGGAATTCGCCGCCGCCGCCAAAGCCCGCGACACCGCCATCTTCGCCCTGTCCGAATCCCTCAAACCCGGTGACGCCGCCAATGCCCAAAAACTCCTCGACGTCGTAGCCGATAATCAGGCCAAAACCGCCGCCGAAGCCGAGATCATCACCCAACTTCGCGAAGCCCGCAAAAACGCCCAGGACAGTCGCGACCCCGCGCTCATCGCCGCCCGCCAGTCCAGCAATGTCATCGAGGAAGAACTCCAGTTCCTCCGTAAACGCCAGGACCTCCTAACCAGCGGCAGCGGTGCCATCAAAGCCGAGGAGGCCGCCGTCGCTCTCACCGCCGCCGAAGCAGCCTACGTGGCCGCCGCCACGCCCGCCGAACGCGTGACCGCCGCCCGCGCCGTCCTCGCTCAACGCGACGCCCTCGCCCAAATCCGCGCCACCAACTACTCGAAACCCTGGACGCTCCCCGCACAGATCGGCCGTTCGTTGCGCTGTATGTTTGTTGGTTTCCTCATCGCCTCGTTCATCGCCATTCCGGTCGGTCTCCTCTGCGGACTCAGCCCCGTCGTCATGGCCGCACTCACCCCGCTCATCTCGCTCTTCAAACCGGTCTCCCCGATCGTCTGGCTCCCCATCCTGTCGATCATCGTCGGCGGTTTCATCCCCGTCCCCGAGCACTCGGCCATCCTCGATTTCTTTAATCACATCCCGGGCTTGGCCGGCAGCAGTGTGAACGCCGCGTTCCTCTCCTCCGCCCTCACCGTCGCCCTCTGCTCGCTCTGGCCCACCCTCGTCAACACCGCCCTCGGCGTCGCCGCCGTAGACAAAGACCACATGAACGTCGCCAAGGTCCTCCGCCTCGGCGTCTGGGCCCGCCTCTTCAAGATCGTCATTCCGTCCGCCCTCCCTCTGATCTTCGCCGGTCTGCGCATCTCACTTGGCGTGGGTTGGATGGTGCTCATCGCCGCCGAGCTCCTCTCCTCGAGCGAAGGCGTTGGCAAGTTCGTCTGGGACATGTTCAACAACGGTTCTTCGCAGACCTTCGCCCAGATGTTCGTCGTCGTGTTCGTGGTCGGCGTGGTCGGTCTCGCCCTCGACCGCATCATGATCGTCTTCCAACGCCTCGTCTCCTTCGACGGCGCACCCACCTCGCTCTAAGTAAGAAGGATGATGTAAGATGGAAGATGTCCTATCAGTCCCGAGCGTTCTTTCGGATTGTCGCAAGGATGCGAACCAGTTCGTCCGCTTCCTTGCGCAACGCACTCAGGCGCTTGGCGGACAACAACCCGTAGCGTTCGATATACTCCAACCAGAACGCAGTCTCATCAGCTTCTTCCAACGCCACACCGACTTTGTTGCTGAAATCCTTATGCGACCGTCCTCGCTGCGCCGCCCGATAGTTGGCCGCCGCCGAACTGGAACTGCGAATCACCTGACCCGCCGCGTTCCTTGCAGCAATACCAGTCGGCAACGCATCCGCCATCTTCCCTACGCGCAAAGCCAGCACCAATAACCGTTCGGATAATTCCTCGGGCGTCATACCCGAAACTCCGAACACATCGGCCATCTCCCATCAACCATCTTCCATAAAATGGCTTATTTAGAACTCAAAAACGTCAGCCTCGGCTACGGACCCGAAGGCCACCGCACCGAGGTGCTCAAAAACGTAAACCTCGCCGTCGAGGAAAACGAATTCGTCGCCATCATCGGTTTCTCCGGCAGCGGCAAATCCACCCTCGTCAACCTCATGGCCGGCCTTGCCACACCCGATCAGGGCGAGGTCACCATTCACGGACAACGCGTGACCGGCCCCGGTCCCGACAAGGGCATCGTCTTCCAAAACTACTCGCTGCTCCCTTGGCTCACCGTCTTCGGCAACATCGAACTCGCCGTCGCCCGCGTGTTCCCGAAGTTGAACAAGTCCGAGCGCCGCGACCTCGTGATGCACTACATCAAGATGGTCGGTCTCTCCCACGCCGTTGACCGCCGTCCCGCCGCGCTCTCCGGCGGCATGCGCCAACGCGTCTCCCTCGCCCGCACGCTCGCCATCAAGCCCGACGTCCTCCTCCTCGACGAACCGCTCTCCGCCCTCGACGCGCTCACGCGTTCCAATCTCCAGGACGAGATTCTCCGCATCTGGGATCAGGAAAAGAAAACCGTCGTCCTCATCACCAACGACGTGGACGAGGCCGTCCTCCTCGCCGACCGCATCATTCCGCTCACCGTCGGCCCGTGCGCCACGCTCGCCGAGTCCATTCCGGTCAACATCCCGCGCCCGCGCAACCGCACCGAGCTCAACCACCTCCCCGCCTTCCGCGAGCTCAAGACCCACACCACGCAACTCCTGCTCTCCTTCAAAAAGGACAAGGTCTCCACCACGGCCGCGATCCCACCCGCCCCCGACATCCTGCCCGCCGACTTCACCACCGGCCACGCCCACCCCGGCAAACGCCCCCAAGCCGCCTAATCTCACTGAGTCCGTCCATCGTCCATCTCCCATCACCCATCTCCCATGAGAGACTCCCGCTTCCTCGAAATCTTCCAACTGGTGAAGGCCTACCCGAATCCCTTCGGCGCCGCCATCAAGGTCGTCGACGGCTTCGATCTCATCGTCCCCCAGGGCGAGCTCGTCTCCATCATCGGCCACTCCGGTTGCGGCAAATCCACCGTGCTCACGATGATCGCGGGCCTGAACAACGTATCCAGCGGCGGCATCATCGTCGACGGACACGAGGTCGAAGGCCCCGCACCCGACCGCGCCGTGGTTTTCCAATCTCCGTGTCTTCTCCCGTGGATGACCGCATTGGGCAACGTCCTCGTCGGCGTGAAATCCGTGTATCCATTCGCGGGCAAAAAAGACCAGCACGACCTCGCCGTGCACGCCCTCGCCCTCGTCGGCCTCGGCGAATCACTGTCCAAATACCCGCGCGAACTCTCCGGTGGCATGCAGCAACGCGTCGGCATCGCCCGTGCCATCGCGCTCAAGCCCAAGGTCCTTCTTCTCGACGAACCGTTCGGCCGCCTGGATTCGCTCACGCGCATGGAACTCCAGGACGTGATCCTGCGGATTCTCGATCAGCAAAAAATCACCACGATGCTGATCACGCACGATGTCGACGAAGCCGTCTACATGTCCGACCGCGTCGTCCTCATGACCAACGGCCCCGGCGCCCACGTCGGCGAAGTGCTCAAAATTGATTTCCCGAAACCCCGCGACCGCCTCGCCATGATGGCCGACTCCCGCTTCTACGGTTACCGCGAAAAACTCCTCCGCTTCCTCGACGACTGCGGCCACGCCAAGACGGCCAAAGCCGCAACCAAGGCGGCCCCCGCCCTCGCCGCCTCGCACTGATCGGAACGCGCTTCCCTTACTTATACCGCATCCCGCCCCGACCTGAAAAGGCCGGGGCTTTTTTGTATCCCAATCCAACCACGCTTTTCACTCCGCACGCACTGGCCCGCCCGTGGAAATCCGCACGATGAATAAACCGCCACATTCCAAGAAATACTATTCACGGTGCTTATCGTCCACTTTTTGGTCGGGGCACCCGGAGTGCTTTTAACCCAACTGTAACCCGACCGTTTCAAAGTCCGGTCCGGGGCCATCTCACCAGCACACACACCACCATGAAACGACACATCCGCCAGCTCGCGATCGCTTCGGCGCTCGCCATCACCGCCTCTGCCGCCCACGCGGCCGACGCTCCTGCTCCCGCCAAGCCCGCCGCGCCTCTCTCCTTCGAGGATGCGCTGACCAAGGGCAAGGTCACCCTCAACGCCCGCCTGCGCTACGAGAGCGTCACGCAGGACGGCGCCGCCAACGACCTGAACGCCGACGGACTCACCCTCCGCACGCGCCTGGGTTACAAGACCGGCGTCTATAACGGATTCCAGGCCTACGCCGAGGCCGAGAACACCACCCAACTCGGCATCGATAACTACCGCCCTGCCCCCGGCTCGACCACCAACCCCACCAAAGCCGTCATCGCCGATCCCGAAGTCACCGAGGTCAGCCAGGCCTGGCTCGGTTACACCTACGACAAGACCAACGCCACCGTCGGTCGTCAGCGCATCGTCTACGACAACGCCCGCTTCGTCGGCGATGTCGGCTGGCGCCAGAACTACCAGACGTTCGACGCGGTCACGCTGAAGGACACCTCGTTCGACAAGCTCACGCTCAACTACGCCTACCTCTGGAACATCAAGCGCATCTTCGCCGACCAGACCGTGCAGCCCGACTGGGATTCCAACTCCCATCTCTTCAACGTCAGCTACGCCGGCATCCCCGGCGGCACCCTGACGGTCTATGGTTACCTGCTGGACTTCGACACCAACGTCGCCGCCGCCAAGGCCGGTGTCCGTGCCAACTCCTGCCAGACCTACGGCCTCAGCTACGCCGGTTCCACTCCGATCACCAAGGACCTCAAGGCCCTCTACCGCCTCGAATACGCCACCCAGTCCGACTACGGCAACAGCGCCCTCAGCTACAATGCCGACTACTACGCCGCCGAACTCGGTGCCGCCTTCAAGGGCTACACCCTGACCGCCGGCTACGAACTGCTCGGTTCCGACTCCGGCACCGTGGGCTTCAAAACCCCGCTCGCCACGCTCCACGCCTTCGACGGTTGGGCCGACGTGTTCCTTAACACCCCCGGTGCCGGCCTGTCGGATACCTACCTGAAGTTCACCGCGCCGCTCCCCGGCAAGGTTGCTCTGACGGCCGTGTATCACTACTTCGGCACCGACACCGGCGCGGCCGATCTCGGTCACGAGATTGATGTCACGCTCGGCTACAAGGCCACCAAGCAGCTCAGCTTCCTCGGCAAGTTCGCCAGCTATTACAGCGACCAGAACGGTGCCAAGGCCACCGCCGGCAATGCCGACGTCCGCAAAGTCACCGTCGAGGCCGACTTCGCGTTCTAATAACACTGTGTAGCGGGCACCCCGCCCCAAGTAGTTTGGTTTCAAAAAACCGCAGCCTTCACCGGCTGTGGTTTTTTTGTGCCCAAATCCTGCGCCACACCTCCGCCGCATGAATACGATTCACTCATCAAATTTGGTCATGATTTTCCCCAAAACTATTCCACTACGAATTACCGGAAGGCACCGTCGCGGCACCCAAGCTGCAAATCTGCTCCTTGTTGAAGACCGCCTCCATTCCTCCAACTGACGCCTCCGACGAGACGCCCCCGCGCCCTCGTGCGCACCTCGTCGTCGTCGGCAACGGCATGGTGGGATGGAAACTCTGCGATCTGCTCGTGCGCGGCGGGCATTTTGCGCAATGGCAGGTCACCGTGCTCGGCGAAGAACCTCGTCCCGCCTACGATCGTGTTCACCTCACCGACTACCTCGCAACGCCGGGCCCCGCCGCGCTCGAACTCGCCCCCCGTGCGTGGTATGCGGAAAACGGCATCGCGTTGCACACCGGCGATCCCGTGGTGCGCATCGACCGCGCCGCCCGCGACGTGCTCACGCGCTCGGGGCGGCGGTTCACCTACGACCACTTGGTGCTCGCCACAGGATCGCGTGCGTTTCTTCCCGACTTCCCCGGCAACGATCTGCCCGGCGTCATGGTCTATCGCACCATCGAGGACATCGAGGCCGTCCGCCAGCGCGCCACCACCACCCGTCATGTCACCGTCATGGGAGGGGGACTGCTCGGTCTCGAAGCCGCCCGTGCGTTGATGGACCTCGGCCTCGAAGCCCACGTCCTGGAACGCGGCTCCGGCCTCATGGCCCGCCAACTCACGCCCGAGGCATCCGCTTTGCTTTGCAAACAGATCGAGACGCTCGGCGTGGTCGTCCACTCGCCGCGCGATACCCGCTCCGTCACCGCCACGCCCGATGGCGTGCGCCTGCATTTCGCCGACCACTCCACGCTCGATACCGGACTGCTCGTCGTTGCCACCGGCATCACTCCGCGTGACGAACTCGCCCGCCACGCCGACCTGCCGTGCGGACGCCGGGGCGGTGTCACGGTCGACGATTATCTCCGCACCGCCGATCCCGCCATCTCTGCCATCGGCGAATGCGCCTGCCATCGCGGCACCGTCTACGGACTGGTCGCGCCGGGCTATCTCATGGCCGAGGTTCTGGTCCACAACCTCACCACCGAAGGCCCGCGCCTTCGCTTCACCGGCAGCCCTCTCGCCGCCCGCCTGAAGCTGCTCGGCGTCGATGTGTTTTCCACCGGCGATTTCCAACGCGAAGGTGAATCCCTCGTCCATCGCACCGCCCATACTTACCGCGAGATCATCCTGGACCAAGGCCACCTCATCGGTGCGCTCAGCGTCGGCCCCCACTCCGAGGCCGCCCGTCTGCAGGACCAGGTTGAGCGCCGTCGCTGGATCAGTCCCTGGCGCCGCAACCGTTTCCGCCGCACCGGCCGGCTCTGGAACGACGTCACCCCCGCCAACCCCAACGACTGGCCGGCCAACGCCATCGTCTGCTCCTGCAAAGGCATCACGCGCGGCCAGCTCACCGCCGCCATCCGCGATGGCCACACCACGACCGCCGCGCTCGCCGGACTGACCGGTGCATCCACTGTCTGCGGCTCATGCAAGCCCCTGCTCGCCGCACTCTCCGGCGGGGCCGCCGAGGTCGCCACGCCCGCCCGTTCCGCCCGGCCCTTGCTCGTGTTCAGTCTGTTCGCCGCCGCGCTCGCCATTGCGGTGCTGCTGATGCGTCCGCCGGCTTACGGACAAAGCATCGAGCATCAGGCGCGGTGGGAATTTCTCCTGCTCGAAACCTGGTGGCGCATGGCCACCGGCTACTCCGTCCTCGGCTGCGCCGTCCTCAGCCTCGTCTTGTCGCTGCGCAAACGCATCCGGCGGTTTTCCCTCGGATCGTTCGGCGGCTGGCGCGTGCTGCACACCGCTCTCGGCCTGGCCGGACTCGCCACCTTGCTCGCCCACACCGGCCTTCACCTCGGTGGTAATTTCAACCTCGTGCTGATGCTCGACTTTCTCGGACTCATCGCGTTGGGCTCCGCCGCCGGTTTGGTCACGGCACTCGAGACCCGCCTCGATCCGTTCCGGGCCAAAACCCTCCGCAGCCTCTACACGTGGACCCACATCGTCCTCGTATGGCCGCTCCCGGCGCTCGTCGGGTTTCACATCATGGCCGCCTACTATTACTGAGCCATGAAGCGCAAAACGATCCTCTGGCTGGCATGGTGCGGCGTCCTGTGGGGCGGGGCCGGCCTCTGCGCGACCCTCTTTTTTTCAAAGTCGCGGCAGTCCGCCTTCATCCCCGGATCCACCACCCACGGCCACCACCAGATCGAGAACGACTGCCAGGTCTGCCACACGCCGTGGATGGGCGTGAAGACCGACGCGTGCAACCAGTGCCACGCCGAGGATCTCAAAAAATTCCGCGACACCCACCCCAAGTCCAAGTTCACCGACCCGCGCAACGTCGACCGGCTCAAGTCGATCTCCGCCGACGAATGCATCACCTGCCATCGCGAACACCGTCCGGAGATCACCCACGCCATGGGGGTCACCCAGCCCGACGACTATTGCTACCATTGCCACAAAGACATCGCCAAGGAACGTCCCACGCACAAGGGCCTGCCGTTCTCCGGCTGCAACGCCTCGGGTTGCCACAACTACCACGACAACACCGCCCTCTACGAAGACTTCATCGCCAAACACATCGGCGAACCCGACACCAAGGCCAAACCCCGGGTCGTCGCCCGCCCCGTGCGCGCCGAGCCCAAGACGCCGACGTTCCCCGGCGCCTACCCCGCCGACACCGACGCCACCGTGATCCACGACTGGCAGGCTTCCGCCCACGCCCGCGCCGGGGTCGCCTGCCTCGAATGCCACCAGCTCGGCAATGCCTCCAAACCTTGGATACAAAAGCCCTCCTACGACTCCTGCTCCCGTTGCCATGACACCGAGGTCAAGGGCTTCCAGGCCGGCTTCCACGGCATGCGAATCGCCGCCGGGCTTTCCCCGCTGACTCCCGCCATGGCGCAACTGCCCATGAAACCCTCTTCCGCCCACCGCGAACTTTCCTGCAACTCCTGCCACGCCCCGCACGCCTACGACACGCGCAAGGCCGCCGCCGAGTCCTGCCTGCAATGCCACGACGACGCGCACTCCAGGGCCTACCAAGCCTCGCCCCACGCCAAGCTCTGGGCCGCCGAACTCGCCGGCACCGCCCCCGCCGGCTCGGGCGTTTCCTGCGCCACCTGCCACCTTCCGCGTTCCTCGCACTTCGATGAAAACGACGAACGCATCGTCACCGTCGAACACAACCAGAACGCCAACCTTCGTCCCGACGATAAGATGATCCGCACCGTCTGCCTCGACTGCCATGGCCTGCCCATGGTGCTCGACGCCCTGGCCGACCGCGCGCTCATCAACCGCAATTTTGACGGTCCTCCTTCCGTTCACGTCGAGTCCATCGACCTGATTCTCCGCCGGAAGGCCGCCAAACAAAAAGAAAAACAACCACACACACAGTGATCATGAAAACCGTAAAAACCATCCTCGCCAGCGCCCTGCTCACCGCAGCCGTCGTGGCTTTGCTCGCCACCCGTTCCTTCGCCGCCGATGCCAAGGACACTCCCTCCATCACCCCGAAGACCATGGCCGACGCCCTTCACGCCGTGATGGATTCCGACCGCACCGTCTACACCAAGAACGTCGTCAACCGCCTCGCCAACCAGGAGAAGGTCATCACCGCCAGCGAACACTTCGTTGATGACAAGGCCCTCCCTCTCCCCGCGCAGATGTTCCGCATGGGCTCCGAAATGGTGACGTCCAAAAACGTCGGCTTCACCTACTCCCTCCTCTCGAAGTGGCCGATCAACAAACAAAACGCCCCCAAGACCGACGCCGAAATCGCCGGCCTCGACGCCGTCGCCGCCAACGGAGGCAAGGAAGCCTACTACACCACCGAGGAGCTCGGCGGCAAAAAATACTTCACCGCCGTCTACGCCGACGTCGGCGGAGTCGCCGCCTGCATCAAGTGCCACAACAACCACGAGGATTCCCCCCGCTCCGACTTCAAACTCGGTGACGTCATGGGCGGCGTCGTGATCCGCATCCCCGCGCAATAATCGCCCGCATCTTCAGTCCAACCATCCAACCACACTCACCATGAGCGTCACACCTCGTCAGATCGAACTCGTCCAGACCACCTGGGAAATGGTCGTCCCCATCGCCGACACCGCCGCCGACCTCTTCTACGGTCAGCTCTTCACCATCGCACCTCAGGTCAAACCCATGTTCCCCGCCGACATGGCCGAGCAAAAGAAAAAGCTCATGATGACCATCACCGTCGCCGTTCGCGGCCTTAACAACCTCGATGCCCTCATCCCCGTGCTCCACAAGCTCGGGGCCGGTCACACCGGCTACGGCGTGAAGGACGAGCACTACGCCATCGTAGGCTCCGCCCTCTTGTGGACACTCGAAAAAGGCTTGGGAGAAGCCTGGACCCCCGAAGTGAAGGATGCCTGGGTCGCCGTCTACACCGTCCTCGCCGACACCATGAAAGCCGGCGCCGCCTCCGCCGCCTGATCCATAACCCACGCCGGTGCCCGCATCACCTCACGCAGGCATCGGCGGCGGTTTATAGTTAATGAATTAAACACATGGTTTCTAAAAAAACCATTCACTGGGTTAATTTATCATAACCCGATTGTGGCACCACCGGTGCTAAAGAAACAGGCATGTCCTCCACCGCCACTCCGTCCTCGCCCGCCGGCACCTTTACGCCCGAGCAAAAGGAGTTCCTGGCCGGCCTTCTCGCCGGCTCCGCTGCTGCATCAAACCAGCTGCCAGCCACTTCCGCGCCCACCGCGCCGGCCTCCTTCCACGGCACCCCGCTCGACGACCTTTGCCAGCAGGAAAAATGGAAACAGGCCGAACATCCGCTCGATGGCTGGGAACGTCTGCTCGCCCACGCCTCCGCCGACAAACATCCCGACGCCGAGCACAACTTCCGTTTCCGTTGGCAGGGTCTCTTCCACGTCGCCCCCAACCAGAACAGCTACATGCTGCGTCTGCGCATGCCTGGCTGCGCCGTGACCAGCCACCAGCTTCACGGCCTCGCCGATCTCGCCACCGACCACTGCGGCCACTACGCCCACGTCACCACCCGGGGCAATCTCCAGCTCCGCGAGATCCAGCCCAAGGACTCCGTCTCCGTCCTCATGCGCCTGTCCGAGCTCGGGCTCTCCTCCCGCGGTTCCGGTGCCGACAATCTGCGCAACATCACCGCCTCGCCCGACTCCGGTTTCGCCCCCGACGAGATTCTCGATGTCCGCCCCTACGCCCACGCACTGAGCCACTACGTGCTCAACCACCGCGACCTCCTGGACCTGCCCCGCAAGTTCAACATCTCCTTCGACAACGGCGGCAGTCTCTCCGTCGCCGCCGACACCAACGACATCGGCTTCTTCGCCACCCGCGTCAGCGCCAAAGGCGCAATTTCAAATCTCAAATCTGAAATTTCAAATACGCCCGTCCCGGGCGTGTATTTCCGCGTCCAACTCGGCGGCATCTCCGGCCACAAGGACTTCGCCCGCGACACCGGCCTCCTCATCACCCCCGACCAGGCCGTCCCCCTTGCCGTCGCCATGCTCCGCGTCTTCATCGACCACGGCGACCGCACCAACCGCAAAAAAGCCCGTCTTAAATACCTCCTCGATGGCAAGGGCGTCGACTGGTTCCTCGCCGAGGCCGCCAAGCGTGTATCCTTTCCGCTGTTACGCGTTCCTCTCGAAGCCTGCGAACCCCGGCGCCACGCCGAGAAACACGGCTGGCTCGGCGCCCGCCGCCAGGCCCAACCCGGACTCTACTCGCTCGGCATCGGCTGCCCCGTCGGCCGTCTCACGCCGAAGCAGATGCACCGCCTCGCCGACCTCGCCACCAACTACGCCAAGGGCGAGCTCCGCCTCACCGTCTGGCAAAATGTGATCATTCCCCACATCCCCGAGGCCTTCCTCGCCACCGTCGAACGCGCCGTCGTTTCCATGGGACTCTACCACGAAGCCGCCCTCTGCACCGGAGGCATCATCGCCTGCACCGGCAGCTGGGGTTGCAAATACGCCTCCGCCGACACCAAGGCCACCGCCCTTGCCCTCATCAAAGCCCTCCCTTCGCGCATCAAGATCGACCAGCCCGTCAACATCCATGTCACCGGCTGCGCCAACTCCTGCGCCCAGCACTACTGCGGCGACATCGGCTTCATCTCCACCAAGCTCCAGGACGGCTCCGAAGGTTACCACATGGTCCTCGGCGGCGGCATGGACCAGGAGCAAGGCATCGCCCGCGAAATCTTCAAAGGCGTCCGCAACGCCGAAATCCTCGAAGTCGTCGTGAAGGTCCTCTCCACCTGGCAAACCAAGCGCACCTCCGGCGAGACCTTCGTCGAATGGACCCGCCGCCACGAAGTGAAACAAATCCAGGAGTTCCTCTCCTAAGTCCGGCCCATCGCCCATCTCCCATGAGCCATCTTCCATCTCCGGTCCCTTCCATTCCCGAGAACGCCCCTTTCACCGCCGAGCAACGCGCCTGGCTCAACGGCTACCTCGCCGGCCTCTTCAGCCGCCAGCCAGCCGCCTCGTCCGCGTCCCCCGCCGACGCCGCTCCACTCACGCCGCTGACGATTCTCTACGGTTCCCAAACCGGCACCGCCGAAAGCCTCGCCAAAAAACTTTCCAAGGAGGCCGGCAAGCGCGGCTTCGTTCCCGCCATCCTCGACATGGCCCAGACCGACCCCGCCAAACTCGCCAACGAAAAAAACCTCCTCGTCATCACCAGCACCTACGGCGACGGCGAACCACCCGACAGCGCCAAGGCCCTCCACACCGCCCTCAAGGAAGGTGCCCACGCCCTCGGCGGCGTTCGTTTCAGTGTCTGCGCGCTCGGTGACACCAACTATACGTTGTTCTGCCAGGCCGGAAAAGACTTCGACGCCTTCCTCGAAAAACACGGTGCCACCCGCGTCCACCCGCGCACCGACTGCGATGTCGATTACGAAGAAACTTTCGGCACGTGGCTCAACGCCGCGCTCTCCGCCTTCGGAGCCTCCGCCCCATCTTCCATCGACCCTCTTCCATCTTCCATTCCGAGCGGCTACAGCCGCTCGAACCCGTTTCCCGCACCCGTCCTTGTCGTCCGCAACCTCAACGCCCCCGGCTCCGCCAAAGAGGTCAACCACGTCGAGTTCGACCTCACCGGCTCCGGCCTGACCTACGAGGCCGGAGACGCCCTCGGCCTCATTCCCCAAAACTGCCACGACCACGTCTCTGCCGTAATAGACGCGCTCGGCTGCGACGGCGAGGAAGCCGTCCCCACCAAGTCCGGCGAACTCCCGCTGCGCACCGCGCTCACGACCGCCTACGACTTGGGCAAGCCCACGCCCGCCCTGCTCGAATTGCTCGGAGTTCCCGCCACGCCCGCGCCCCACCACGTCATCGACGCCCTGCTCTCCGCCAAAGAAAAACCCGCGCCCGCCGCCTTCGTCGGCACCCTCAAAGCCCTCGCGCCCCGACTCTACTCGATCAGCTCCTCGCCCAAAGCCCATCCGGGCCACGTCCACCTCACCGTCGGCGCCGTCCGCTACGAACTGAACGGACTCCCCCGCAAAGGCGTCGCCTCCACGTTCCTCGCCGAGCGCGCCCTCGCCCACGGCACCGCCGGCGTGTTTGTCCATTCCAACAAAGCCTTCCGCCCGCCCGCCGATCCCGCCGCCCCGATGATCATGGTCGGCCCCGGCACCGGCATCGCCCCGTTCCGCGCCTTCCTCGAAGAACGCGCCGCCACCAAGGCTCCGGGTAAAAACTGGCTCTTCTTCGGCGACCAAAAAGCCGCCACCGATTTTCTCTACCGCGAAGAACTCGAGGCCATGCAGGCCTCCGGCGTCCTCACCCGCCTCGACGTCGCCTTCTCCCGCGACCAGTCCGAAAAAATCTACGTCCAAACCAAAATGCTCGCCGCCGCCGACGAGCTCTTCGCCTGGCTCGAAGCCGGCGGTTGTTTCTTCGTCTGCGGCGACGCCTCCCGCATGGCCAAGGACGTCGATGCCGCCCTTCACAAGGTCGTCGAGATCGCCGGCAAAAAATCCCCCGAGGAAGCCGCCGCCTACATCAACGCCCTCAAGTCCGCCAAACGCTACCAGCGCGACGTGTATTGAGCCAAAAGTAGCGAGCATCGACTAGCGAGTAGTCAGCATACCCAACATGACCCCTTCGTCACCGCACTCCGAGTCCGACCTACTCGCTACTCGCTACCCGCTACCCGCTACTTCGCCCCTCGACTCCTTCCTCGCCGAGCTTCTCGCTGACCAGCAGCGCCTCATCACGCCCGCCGCCCGCGCCTCCGCCGTCTTCGATGCCCAGCCCGCCCACCTGCGCGGCGAGGCTTTCCGCGATCTCATTCCCCTCACCGCCCCCGGCCCCGGAGAGCAATACGCCTTCGAGGTGGACCTCGATTCCTGCTCCGGCTGTAAAGCCTGCGTCGTCGCCTGCCACTCGCTCAACGGCCTCGACGAAACCGAATCCTTCCGCGACGTCGGCCTCGTCCTCGGAACCGACTCCTGCGGCGCACCTTTCCAGCAGACCGTCACGTCCGCCTGCCACCACTGCGAAGACCCCGGTTGCCTCAACGGCTGCCCCGTCCTCGCCTACGAAAAAGATCCCGTCACCGGCATCGTCGTCCACCTCGACGACCAGTGCATCGGCTGTAGTTACTGCGTGCTCAAGTGCCCGTATGATGTTCCCAAATACAACGAACGTCTCGGAATCGTCCGCAAATGCGACATGTGCCACGGCCGCCTCGCCGAAGGCGAAGCCCCCGCCTGTGCCCAGGCCTGCCCGACCCACGCCATCAAGATCATCAAGGTCCCCGTCGTCTCCGAAGCCACCACCCCGCTCCTCGCCTCCGCTTCCGTCCCGTCGCCCGCGATCACCACGCCGACCACCCGCTACATTTCCAAGAAACCGCTGCCGACCGTCCTCCGCGCCGCCGACGCCCGCGCCCTCCGCCCCCAGCACGCCCACTACGCCTTGGTCTTTCTGCTCACCTTCACCCAGATTTCCCTAGGCCTCCTGATCGGCTCTCAACTCTCAGCTCTCAACTCTCAACTCCTTACAATCCTCTCCCTCGCCTTCTTCGCAGCCGGTCTCGGAGCCAGCGTCGCCCACCTTGGACAACCCTTGCGCGCCTGGCGCGTCTTCCTCGGTCTGCGCAAATCCTGGCTCTCCCGCGAAGCCGTCGTCCTCGGCGCCGCCTTTCCCCTCGTCGCCCTCACCGCCGCGCAACCGTGGATTCCCAATCTTCTCAACAGCCTCCCTTTTGCTCCCCCCGCTTTCATCACCGGCCTCCTCGCCTCTCGCCTCGTTCCTCTCGCCTCCATCGCCGTCACGGCAATGGGCGTCTTCTGCAGCGCGATGATCTACATCGACACCCACCGCTCCTTCTGGCGCCCATCCCAGTCCTTCGGCCGCATGGCCGGCACCGTCCTCATCGCGGCCCTCGCCCCGCACACCCCGTCGCTCGCCGCCTTCGCCCTCCTCGCCAAACTGGCCCTTGAACTCTCCACCCTCCGCGGCGACTCCGCATCCGCCCGACTCCAGCGCGGCCCCCTAGCCCCCCTCGTCATCGCCCGCGTTTTCATCGCAGGCATCACCCTTCCGGCCATCTTCCATCTCCCATCTCTCATCTTCCTTATTCTGTTCGCTCTCGGCGAACTCCTCGAACGCACCCTTTTCTTCCGCGCCGTGGACTCACCCAAAATGCCCGGAGTTCCGACCTCCTGATCTCTTTCTCCTTCCTCCTTAATCTTCATCTTTTCTCCTCCGACACTCCGGCTCCGTCCCTTTCGTGTGTTTCGTGGTTAAAAAATCCGACTTCCGTGGTTAAACCCACCCTCACCTCCCTCCTCCGGCTCCGCGCCCACAAGGGCTCCATGACGTCCGAGCTCGTGCGCAACCCCGCCGACCACGGTCTTGGCATTCCGCAGGTTCCTTCCCGCGTCGCTCCCGTCGCCACCACCACCTCGGTTTGCGGCTTCTGCAGCACCGGTTGCTCGCTTAAAATCCACCTCGGTCCCGACGGACAAGCCCTCAACCTGTCCGCCGACGAAAACTACCCCGTCAACCTCGGCATGGCCTGCCCCAAGGGATGGGAATCACTCGCCGTCCTCGACGCCCCTGACCGCGCCACCACCCCGCTCCTGCGCAACAAAGCCACCGGACAACTCGAGCCCGTCTCCTGGCAGGTCGCCATCGCCGCCTTCGTCGACAACTTCAAAAAAATCCAGTCCGTCCACGGCAACCACGCCTTGTCGTTCCTCTCCACCGGCCAAATCCCGTTCGAGGAAATGGCCTTCCTCGGTGCTCTCTTCAAATTCGGCATGGGCGGACTCCACTGCGATTCCAACACCCGCCAGTGCATGGCCACCGCCCACGTGGCCTACAAGCAGTCCTTCGGTTTCGACGCCCCGCCGTTCAGCTACTCCGATTTCGAGGAAAGCGACGTCCTCGTCTTCGTCGGTGCCAACCCCTGCATCGCGCACCCGATCATGTGGCAGCGCGTCATGCGCAACCGTCGCAATCCGCGCATCATCGTCATCGACCCGCGCCGCACCGAGACCGCGATGTGCGCCACCGACCACCTCGCCATTCTCCCCAAAAGCGACCTCGTCCTCTTCTACGCCCTCGCGCACCTCATCGTCAAAAAAGGCGGAGTCGATGAATCCTTCATCACCGCCAGCACCGAGGGCTTCGAAGCCTTCAAAGACTTCCTCCAAGCCTACTCCGTCGAACGCGCCTCCGAGGCCACCGGACTGACCGTCGAGCGTATCGACGAAATCGCTACACTCCTCGCCGACAAATCCAAGCGCGTTTCCTATTGGTGGACCATGGGCGTCAACCAGGGCCACGAAGCCACCCGCACCGCGCAGGCACTGATCAACCTCGCCCTCATGACGGGCCAGATCGGCAAGCCCGGCACCGGAGCCAACTCCATCACCGGCCAGTGCAACGCCATGGGTTCGCGTCTCTTTGGCAACGTCACCTCGCTCCTCGCCGGTCGCGACTTCGCCAAGCCCGCCGACCGTGACTTCGTTGCCAACGTCCTCGGCATCGACCCCGCCGTCATCCCCTCCGAGAAGAGCTGGGCCTACGACCAAATCATCGACGGCATCGACGGCGGTCTCATCAAGGGCCTCTGGGTCATCGCCACCAATCCCGCTCACTCCTGGATTCACCAAAACCGCATCCACGAGATCCGCGCCAAAATTGATTTCCTCGTCGTCCAGGACATCTACCACACGACCGAGATCGCCCAGATGGCCGACCTCGTCCTGCCTGCCGCCGGCACCGGCGAAAAAGAAGGCATCCTCATCAACTCCGAACGCCGCCTCGGCGTCATCCGCAAAGTCCGCCGCGCCCCCGGCCAGTCCCTCGCCGACTTCGCCATCTTCCAACTCGTCGCCGAAGCCTGGGGCTGCGGTGACATGTTCCGCGCATGGTCCTCGCCCGAAGCCGCTTTCCGCCTCCTCCGCGAAACCACCCGCGGACAACCCTGCGACTTCACCGGCATCGAAGGCTACGACCACATCCAACGCGAAGGCGGCATCCAATGGCCGTTCACCGCGAGCGAAGCCGCCGTCTCATCATCGCCCGAACGCGAACGCCGGCTCTTCGCCGACGGTAAATTCTGCACACCCGACGCCCGCTCCAAATTCTTCTTCGATGAACCCCGCGCCCCCGCCGAGGTCCCGTGCCCCGACTACCCGCTCTGGCTCAACACCGGCCGCGGCTCCTCCGCCCAGTGGCACACCGGCTCCCGCACCGACAAGAGCGCCATCCTCCGCAAACTCGCCCCGCTCTCCCAGATCGTCGAAATCAACCCGCTCGACGCCCGTCGTCTCGCGATCATCGACGGCCAGTCCGTCACGATATCCTCGCGTAGAGGCACCGCCACCGCCACCGCCGTCGTGGTCGAAACCGTCCAGCCCGGACAGGTCTTCATGCCGATGCACTTCGCGCATATGAACCGCCTCACCTTCCCGTCCTACGACCCGCACTCCCGCCAGCCGTCCTACAAAGCCTGCGCCGTGACTATCGTGAGTGCCTGAACACGTCCGTCCTCAGGCCTTCTTCGTCCGGTTTTGAAACACTGATAATCGCGTTCCCTTCAGGTAGGCGGTCCAGTTGGCGTCGATCGCCAGCAGCGAATCATGCATCGGACATGGTTCGCCCTTACCGCACCAGTTCGGCCCGAACGGACACATGATGCGATCATCTTGGCGTTCAAACTCTTCCACGATGTCGAGCAACGTGATCTTGTCTGGCTCTTTTTTAAGCCAATACCCGCCTCCCGGACCGCGTGTGCCGTCCACCAATCCGAGCGAGGAAACAATCGTCAAAACCTTGGCCACTACAGGCTGTGGAAGTTCACGTCGCTCGGCGATTTCTGACGAGCTCAGCTTGGTTTTTCCTCCGTCATAGACCTCCGCGAGCAAGCTCATGGCGGAAAGTGCGGTCTGGGCGGTTTTTCCAAAGCGGATCATGGTCAGGAATGGGGGACAGTCGCACGGGCCGGCGCGGAGGTGCAATCCCTTGTTGTATCCTCGGACTCCGGATGCGGACGGCGCAGAATCGGCAGCGCGATTTTCAACATCGCCGTGAGGATGAGCAGCCCCCAGGCCCAGATTCCCGCCGTGATCTGCCACTCCACCACGCTCGGAAAATACTCCACGATCTCATGCAGCGTCGAGGGGATGAAGGCCGGCACGATCAAGCCCATGCCTTTCTCGATCCAGATACCGACGAACGCCAGCGCGCATGCCACCGTCAGCCACCGCGAATGCGTCACCACGCCGGGGCGCAGGAACATCACCGCCGCCACCACGCCCATCGTCACCGCGCTCCAGATCCAGGGCACCAGTGCGTGCGCCCCGTGCAGTCCGAAAAACAAATAATGCGACGACGCCGTGTGCGCCCCTCCCGAATAAAGTTCGGTGAACAACTCGGAGGCCACCATGAGCAAATTGATCAATAGCGTGACGCGCACGATGTTGACCAAAATCTGCACCGGCCTCACCGCGACCGGCACGCCGCCGAACCGCCGCAGCGCAAACAACAACACGATGATGAACGCCGGCCCGGCGATGAATGCCGTCACCAGAAACCTCGGGGCCAGCAACGCCGTATTCCACAGCGGACGCCCGCCAAGTCCCGAATACAGAAACGCCGTCACTGTATGAATAGAGATGGCCCAAAAAATCGAAAGATACACGAAGGGCACATACCACTTGGGATTGGGCCGCTCTCCGCGGAAACGCATGTAGAGCAGGTAACCGCAGATATGCAGGTTGATACCTAGGTATCCGTTGAGCACGAGCACGTCCCACGTGAGCATCGACACCGGAAAATTGAAACGTCCCACGACCGGAAACATGTGCCAGAACCGCTCCGGATGGCCCATGTCTACGACGACGAAACAAATGCTCATCACGATCGCCGCCACCGCCAGCAACTCGCCCACGATCGTCAGGTCGTGCATCTCATGATCATGGTAGAGATACGCCGGGATCACCATCATCACACCTCCCGCCGCCAGGCCGACCATGAAAGTGAAATTGGCGATATACAGCCCCCAGGAAACGTGGTCGCTCATACCGGTTACACCGAGGCCGTCACGCACCTGCACCGCCCAGGCATGCAGCCCCGTGAGCGCAAGCGCGGTGAGCAGGATCATCCACGCATAAAACCACGCGGATCCGTCGGTCGCATCGCGCACGGCCTTCCAGAGGAACCGGCGGTAACTCGTGAACTGGGCGGTAATCGGGGCGTTACTCATCGAAGAAATAAAAAAAACTCGGTTGTGTGCCGCAGTCTTCCTTGAGGACGAAGACCCGTTTGTTTTTCAACACCCAGCGGATCTCGGATTCGGGATCGAGCAGGTTGCCAAACACGCGCGCGCCCGTCGGGCAGGCCTCAAGACACGCGGGAAGTTTTCCCTGGCGAGAACGGTGCAGGCAGAACGTGCATTTCTCCATCACGCCCTGCGGACGCAGCCGGTTGGAGAGATATCCCTGGTCGGGGTTGATCTCGGCGGCGGGCACCTGCGGCTTCGTCCAGTTGAAGCGTCGCGCATGGTAGGGACACGCCGCCTCGCAGTAGCGGCAGCCGATGCACCAATTGTAGTCCACGACCACGATGCCGTCTTTTTCCTTCCAGGTCGCCTCGACCGGGCAGACGGATACGCACGGGGGTTTGTCACACTGCTGGCACTGCACCGGCATGTAGAACTTGTCCTTGTTCGGCACCGCGTGGTCGTAGTTCACGCGACCCTTGGCGAGATCGAGCGAACCTTTTTCCATCTCCAGCACGCGGATGTAGCTATTGCCCGAGGGTCGGTCGTGGTTGTTCTCGATGTGGCAGGCCTTGGCGCAGCGCCGGCAGCCCACGCAGATGGAGAGGTTCAACGCGTAGCCAAATTTCACACCGGGCTGCGGGCGGTAGTCGCCGATGTGCACATCCACGCCGGTTTGCTCCTTGGTCTCCTGTTCCATGCGCGCCATGACCACGCCGAGGTCGAAGGGCGAAAGCTCCTTGTAGTGCTTCTGCAGATAATCATCGAGCGTGAGGTCGTCGGTCCACTCGGTGAGCGGGGCGATCGCCTGCGCAAAGGCCGCCGCACCCAGCGTGGTGCCGATCACCTTGATCGCGTTGCGCCGCGTCATCAGTCCGCCGCCGGCTTCAGTCTCGGTCACGGAGTCTTCGTCGAGTTGTTCATTCATGGTTCGGGGCCTCCGGGGAGTTGTTGGACTGCTCTTCGCGTGCCTTCTGTTGCAGCGCCCCCCGGTCCTTCGGCGCAAACACCGGAGTCCACACCGGATAGGCCGGCGCGTGGGGATCATGGCAATCGGTGCAGGTGTTGCGTAGGCGCGGCCCCTTGGTCTTGTCCCAATAGCCGTTCATGCCGCCGTGCGAGCCGTGCAGGTAATCACGTGTCTGCGGACCGTGGCATTGCTGGCAAAGTTTCTGCGCGTCGGCAAACGCCAGCTTGCGACCGTCGGCCAACCGCAATGCGTCGTAATCCTGGCTGTTGTGGCAACTCAGGCAGCTCTGCGCGCCGTGAGCATAAACCATCTTCTGATGAAATCCCGCCGGTCCTGCACCGGCTCGCCCCGCATCGAGATTGGGGACCTTCGTCGCATGACACGTCATGCACGCCACCCCGACCGCTTGCCCGCTATAATCAGTCAATCCCGTCGCCACCGTCGGATGATACCCCGCCGGGCGATGAGGCGGCACTTCACCCAAGATCTCCGGCTTCGCCGAAACCTCCTCGTTGGCCGCTGACACGACCGGCCCCGCCACCACCTCGGTCGCACCCGACCCGCCCAGCACCCATTGCCCGCCGATCACCAAAAAGACAGCACCCGCCACCACGGAAGAGATGAGCAATCGACGCTTCATTGCCCACACAAAGACAGACTTCGTCACCTATATCAATACTTCTTTATCTTTTATTCTTGTTTTAATAAATCCCACGCGCCACTCTCCCGACATGGACGCCAACTCCACGACCGAACCGGGCTTGAGTTCACTGATCATCACCCTGACTAAACTCCCCGAACTCCGCGCCTCCGCCTTGCAGGATTTGGCCATCAACCCGGCCTTGGAGCTGGGTGTGTTTCGTTCGCCATGGCTGCCGGCGGTGCTCACGTCCGCCGATCCCTATGACGCGTTTCGAGACATCGAGGCCATCCCGGGCGTCGAACTCGTCGAGGTCGTCTTCGTTGAACTGCCTGCCGTCACCACCGCCTAACCCCACCCCGCCATGCAACGCCGAGACTTCCTCCGCACCACCGCACTCGCCGCCGCCGCCGCCGTCATCGCACGACGCCTCGGCGCCACGCCCGCCCCCGGCGAGCCCGCCTTCGCCACGTCACCTACTGCCACCATCACCGCCGACGGTGTTCGTTGGGACAAAGCCCCCTGCCGTTTCTGCGGCACCGGCTGTCACGTGCGCGTGGGCGTGAAGGATGGTCGTGTCGTCGCCATCCAGGGCGATCCGTTGGCCGAAGTTAACAAGGGCCTGCTGTGCATGAAGGGCTACCATGTCGGCGGTATTCTCTACGGCAAAGACCGCCTCACCACTCCCCAGCTCCGACGCAACGGCGTCCTCGAAAACATCACCTGGGAGGAGGCCATCGACATCATGGCGCAGCGCGTGATGGAAAACCCCGCCGGATTCGGCTTCTACGGCAGCGGCCAGTGGACGATTCCCGAAGGCTACGCCGCCCAAAAATTCATGAAGGCCGGTCTGGGCAACAACCACATCGAGCCCAACGCCCGTCTCTGCATGGCGTCCGCCGTCACCGGATACGTTTCGGTTTACGGCGTCGACGAGCCGGCCGGTTGCTACGATGACCTTGATAACGCCGATGTGGTCATCCTCTGGGGCAACAACCCCGCCGAGATGCATCCCGTGCTCTTCTCACGCATCATCGATCGGCGCTCCCGCGGTGAAAAGGTCGTGCTCATCGACATGGGCACACGCCGCACCCGCACCACTGAATACGCCGACCACTACCTCGAATTCCGCCCGCAGACTGACTTGGCGATCGCCAATGGCATCGCCCACCAGCTCCTCGCCAACGGCACGTGGAACCGCGAGTTCGTCGAGAAGCACTGCAACTTCCGCACGGACACCGTCCCCGTCTCGCTCAATGGCCAGCCGATGTCCTTCGAGGCCTACCGCGAGGCGCTCGCCCTCTACACTCCTTCCTACGTCGCCAAACTCTCCGGCGTGCCCGAGGAAAAAATCCGCCTCCTCGGCGATCTCTTCGGGAAGCCCGAACTGCGCATCACCAGTCTTTGGTGCATGGGCATGAATCAGCACACCCGTGGCACTGCCATCAATCGCCTCGTCCACGGGGTCCACCTTCTCTCGGGTCACTGGGGACGCCCCGGCGACGCGCCCACCTCCCTCACCGGTCAACCGTCCGCCTGCGGCACTGCACGCGAGGTCGGCACTCTTTGCCACGCCCTTCCCGGCGGCCTGCTCGTGGCCAACCCGGAACACCGTGCCGAATGCGAAGAGCTCTGGCACGTGCCCGCCGGCCGCATCAACCCGAAGCCCGGCTACCACACCGTGCAGCTCTGGGAAAAATTCTGCACACCCACCAACAAAGGCGGCGATATCCACACCATCTTCGTCCAGGTCACCAACCCCGGCCAGACACTCCCCGATCTCGCCCGCACCTTCACCGGCAAGGCCGGCCTCGCCGACAAATTCCTGATCGTCTCCGACGTTTACCCCACCGCCACCACCGCGCTGGCCGACCTCGTCCTGCCCGCCGCCCTCTGGGTCGAAAAAAACGGTGTCTTCGGCAACTCCGAGCGCCGCACCCAGCAGTGGTTCAAGCAGGTCGAACCTCCCGGCCAGGCCCGCCCCGACGCCTGGATGACCATCGCCCTCGCCCGGCGGCTCTTCGAACTCGGTCATCCGGGAATGAAGAACAAGGATGGCGACTTCATTTTTACATTCCGCGACGCCGGGGGGCGCGAAGTGCCCGCGTGGGATTTCGCCCACTACTACGACATCAACACCGATCGCGCTCTCTTCGACGACTACCGCCTCTTTACTTTCCACAAACACAAATACGTCGCCCCTTACGACGAGTTGGTCAAAGCCCGCGGCCTGCGTTGGCCCGTGGTCGAGCAAGCCGACGGTTCCTTCAAGGAAACGCGGTTCCGCTTCATGGAGTTCAGCGACCCCTTCGTCAAAAAGGGTGCGGGCATCCAGTTTTACCACTCCGTCACCAAGGATGACCGTGCCCTCATTTGGTTTAATCCCTACGAACCGGCGACCGAGGAACCCGATGCGGATTACCCGTTCTGGCTCTGCACAGGCCGCGTGATCGAGCACTGGCACTCCGGCACCATGACGATGCGCGTGCCGCAGCTCCGGGGATCGATGCCCAACGGCTACGTGGAAATGAACCCGGCCGACGCCGCCGCGCTCGGTATTGCCAACGGCGATACCGTCACGCTCGAAACCCGTCGCGGCCGGCTCGATCTCCCCCTCTGGCTCAATGGTCGCAGTCTCCCGGCACGCGGCTCCGTCTTTGTCCCGTTCTTCGACCAGAACTTTCTCATCAACCAGATCACCCTCGGCGATTACTGTCCGATCTCCAAGGAGCCCGACTATAAAAAATGTGCCGTGCGCATCCTGCGCCGCACCTCAGCACCGGCCGTGTCATGAGGACGCCCGCTCAAAAAATTGCCGCTGTCGCCGCCCTCTTCGCCTTCACCTGCGGAGTCAGTGGCTACTTCATGGGCCTGCTGCAGACGAATCGCTTCGCCGAAAAAGACCGCCGCGTAGTGATCGTATCCGAATCACCGGAGGTGTCATCCGCACCCGCAGCCCCACGCTACTCCGACCTGACCGACCGCACCCGCCAAGCCAATCACGCTTGGCATAGTGCAACCGCAACATTGCCTGTCGCCCCCGCCTACACGGCCGATACGGCACGCCTGAGCCCCGAGGAACAGATCGTATTGCAGGCGCATCGCGACTCCCGCCGAGCCTATGCCGGCGCACCGCCCACCGTCCCGCATCCGATCGACCAGCACTCCTCCGCTTCCTGCCTGGCGTGCCACGGACACCCCACGCGCATCGGCAACATTTCCGTCCCGCAAATCAGCCACCCAATCTACACAAATTGTATTCAGTGCCACGCCCCCGCCGGCGGCCCGGGTCCCTCGCTCGCCTCCCCGCCCCCCGCACTGGCCACACCCGTGCTGGCCAATACCTTCACCGGTCTTCAGTCCCTCGTCGGCGGCACGAGGGCATTCAGTGGCGCTCCGCCAACCATCCCTCACACCACCGCCATGCGCCAAAACTGCGTCACCTGCCACGCTCCCGGCGGATCCAGCTTCGTCAAGACCACCCATCCACAGCGCCAAAACTGCCTGCAATGCCACGCCCTCGACGCCACGCGAGGCACCCAACCGGTTATCGTTTCCACCCCTTGATCGCCATGTCCGCCGCCACTTTTAGTCGTCGTGAATTCTTCACCCACTTGCTGCCGCCGGCCCTGCAAACGTCGTCCGCAACCCAACCACCACCCCCGGCCGCGCCCATGACCACTCCCGCCCCCGCCGTCCCCGCAACATCCTCGTCCGAACCACTCCGCCTCCCTCCACTGCAACAGACCGTCCTCGACATCGCCACCACCGACGCGCTGTTTCGCGACCTCGCCGCCTGCACCACGATCCACGCCGTCATCCCGAAATACGCGCGTAACGCCCACACCGGCCTCGACTCGCTCACTCTCGAACAAGCCCGCACCCGCCTCGCCGCCGGTCTTCTGCTCGGTGTGCAAATCCGCTACGCCTACGACGGGCACACGTGGTGCGATACCCTCCTTCGCCGTCCCAACGGTCTCACCCTCGTCCGTATCCGCGAAGCCGATATCGAGGCGACTGTCTCCTCCTCCTGAATTTACCATGGCCTTCTCCGTCTTTCTTCCCGACCAGTGCGCGACCGTGCCATTGGCCTCCCTCGCCACGCCGAGCACCGCCGGCATCACCAGCCGCACGCTCCTGAAAACGTCCGGAGGCAAGGCCGTGCTGTTCTCGTTCGATGCCGGCCAGGAGCTCACCGAGCACACCAACCCCAATCACGCGCTCATCCAGGTCCTCTCCGGCAGCCTGCAGCTCACGCTCGCCGGCCGGCCCGAGACACTCCGCGCCGGCGCGCTCCTGCACATGCCACCGCAGCTTCCACACGCCGTGCGTGCCGACGAACCGTCCACGTTTCTCCTCACGTTGCTCGCCCCGTAATCCCCAACTCGCCCCTCATTTTCCATGTCCAACACCACCATCCATCCCGCCCTCGCCTCCGTTCCCGTCGCCGAGTTCTTAGACACCCGCGACATCCCGTGCCGCACCAAGCACCCGCTCATTCTTGACCGGGCCGACACCCTCGCCGTGGGCGCGAGTTTTGTCCTCGTCAACGGCCACGCCCCCGAGCCCTTGCGGTATCAATTCGAGGCCATCGCCCCCGGTTGTTTTCGCTGGGACTATCTGGTCAACGAGGACGACCTCGCCGCCGTGCGCATCACCCGGCTCGCCCCCAATCTCATAGACTCAGCCGCCCTCGCTTCGTCCGCCGCCCCCGGCGGCTGCGGCGGTCACCACTGAGCGGTTGTGGGCATGCCGGCGGAACGACTCATTCGAGTTGTTGACTGCGGAGATTTTCCCTTGCCTCTGTCCCATGCCCACGCCCGCCCGCACCAACCTGCTGCAAATCGCCCCCGGCCTGCGGCTCAACTCCGGCCGCGGGTTTGCCTTCGGCCCGGGAAAGGCTGAATTACTCGAACACATCGCTGCCACCGGCTCCATACGCGAAGCCGCCTCCGCCATGGAGATGTCCTATATGCGCGCATGGACTATCGTGCGCAGCTTGGAAAAAGCCTTTCCCGAACCCTTGGTAATTAAAACCCGGGGAGGCTCCTCCGGCGGCGGCGCCCGCGTTACCGAGACCGGGCTCGAAGTGTTGCGACTCTATCGCGAAATGGAAGCCTACGCCCGCAAAGCCATCGCCGTCCCTGCAGCACGACTACAATCCCTGCTCGACGGCAAAGCATAGTTTCTCATCAAAACCAGCGGTCAATTTCATGATCCATGCGTTATATTCTATTGTTTATAACGAGTCGGATCGTCACTCTGAATCTAGTCCATTATGATTGATTGGCTCTACCTTCTGATCCCGCTTTTTTTCGTGGCCGTGCTCTACGACGCCGCCACGTCAATCCCGTTCGCTTTTCTCGGAGCCCGCTGGGGCAGCCTCAACGCCCGCCTCTCCCTGCTCCGCCCGGTCCTCGCCCTCGTCCTCGGTATCGCCTCCCTCAAACTCCTAGGGTTTGTCTCTGAAATAAATCAGGTCGGCGTGAGAGGGAAAGTGGGCTCGGCCAAGGCGACCGAGGTGGAGGCGGGCCAGCGGCCCGTGCCACTGAGGGCAACGACGGCCCAGCCCACTTCCCCTCACTCGCAGAATTCGACGGCCTGAAGTATTTCAGAGACAGACCCTAATCACATGAACGATCCCTTCGGCCGCACCATCGACTACCTGCGCATCTCCGTCACCGACCGGTGCAACGAGCGCTGCCTCTACTGTATGCCCGAAGGCTACAAGGGCTGGGCCCAACGCCCTGACCACCTCACCGCAGCCGAACTCATCCGCATCGCCGCGTCCGCATCCCAACTCGGCTTCAAAAAATTCCGCCTCACCGGCGGCGAACCGCTCCTCCGCCCCGACCTCGTCGCCATCGCCGCCGGTATCGCCGCGTTACCCACCACCACGTCGCTCGGACTCTCCACCAACGGCACCCGCCTCGCCTTCGCCGCCCGCGAGCTGAGCAACGCCGGTGTCACCGCCATCAACGTCTCCCTCGACGCACTCGACACCGATACCTACCACCGTGTGACCGGCGGACGTCTCTCCGACGCCCTCGCAGGCATCGAAGCCGCCCTGTCCGCCGATTTCGAAATCGTGAAGCTCAACGTCGTCCTCATGCGCGGCGTCAACGAGGACCAACTCGTCCCCCTCGCCCGTTTCGCCGCCGAGCACCGCACCCCCGTCCGCTTCATCGAGCTCATGCCGCTCACGCGCACCGATGTCCTCAACGCCGACAATTTCCTCTCCTGTGCCGACGCCCGCACCCGCCTCGAAGCCGAATTCGGTCCGCTCGAAGACCTGCCCGACCACCGCGCCGGCCACGGCCCCGCCCGCTACGCCCGCGCTGCCAACGGCGCCATGATTGGTTTCATCGGCGCGCTCACCACTCCTGATTTCTGCGGCACCTGCAACAAGCTCCGCCTCACTTCCGACGGCAAACTCCGCCCCTGCCTCGGCCGCCACGGCGAGATCGACCTCCTTGCCCCGCTCCGCTCCGGCCACGCCGATCTTGACGCCCTCCTCCGCGAGTCGATCGCCAACAAACCCGAAGACCACACCTTCCAAGAAGACTACATTCCATCCCGCCCCATGACCGCCATCGGCGGCTGATCACTCATACCAAATTGTCACCTATTAGGTGAAAATACCTCTGAAAATGACCGTTCTCTACTTCGCCCACGCCCGCCGCATCACCGGCATTTCCCAAGAAGAAATCCCCGTCCGGGCGCCGCTTTCATCCACCACTTTCTGGGATCAACTCATTCAACGTCACCCCGATCTCGCCTCACTCCGCACCAGCTCCCGGCTGGCCTGCGGAAATGATTTTCTGCCAATCGACGCCGTTCTTGAACCAACCGACGAGATCGTGGTCATTCCACCCGTTTCCGGAGGCTAATTCCGCTCCGCTATTAGTGCCAATTAGTGATCATTAGTGGTTAAAAAACACCGTGCACATCGAAGTCCTCATCTCCCCCGCCGTCATCACCCCGCCCACATCGGCGGTTGATTCCGGCATAGGCGCTGTCGCCACCTTCACCGGCACGGTTCGCGGCTCCGAAAACGACCAGTCCATCTCCGCCTTGGTCTACGAAGCCTATCAGCCCATGGCCGAGACCGTGATGCACCGCCTGCTCACCGAACTTTCCGCCGAACACCCCTGCCACTCGGTCTTCGTCCAACACCGCATCGGCACCATCCCCGTCGGCGAAGCCGCCATCCACATCGCTGTGCAAGCCAAACACCGCGCCCCCGCCTTCGCCCTCCTCGCCGCCTTCATGGATCGCCTCAAACAAGACGTCCCCATCTGGAAAACCGACACTCTTTAACTCCTATCCGTTCACCACAAAGGCACCAAGACACAAAGTTCTCACAAAGCCCATACCCACCCCAATTGATCTCTTCATCCGACCTTTGTGTCTTCGTGCCTTTGTGGTGAATATTCCGACACCGCCTCCACCCAAATACATCTTCAATCTTCACCACCATGCTCACGCCAGAAAACGAAGCTAAAAAAGACCGCATCAATGAACTCTCTCATCGAGTGATCGGCCTGTGCATTGAGGTGCACCGCGAACTCGGCCCCGGCTTGCTGGAATCGGCCTACGAGGAGGCACTCGCTTACGAATTAACTCACGCTGGACTCCGTTATGAACGTCAGTGCGACATCCCGCTCACTTACAAGGGAGCATCGCTCGATTGCGGCTATCGACTGGATTTCATCGTGGAGGACGAACTCATTATCGAGCTGAAGTCCATCAACACGTTCCAACCAATCCATCAGGCACAGCTTCTCACCTACCTAAAGTTACAACGCCGGTCGCTGGGTCTCCTGCTCAACTTTAACGTGCCCACCATGAAAGAGGGCGTGAAACGCGTGGCCTGCGGATCACTTTTTCAAGACGAAAGATCATCCGGCACAGGACTACTCTCGTTCGCCACTCTGCTAATCGCCTGCGCGGCAGCTTGGATTTCTTTCCGCGCCTGACCTCCGATGATATCCGTCGCCGATCTCTGGATACAACTCAACGCCTTGGTCCCGGTGCCCCTTCCCTCCGAGCGTATTCCCCTCGCCTCCGCCCAAGGCCGTATCCTTCGCGAACCCATCCTCGCCCCCGAAGACCAGCCGCCCTTCGACCGCTCCGCCATCGACGGCTATCTGGTCCACGTGGACCAACCCGCCGGCCTCGTTCTCGTCGAGGGTGCCATCCCTCCCGGTGCCCCCGCCCCGTGCTTCGCACCCATGACCGGCACCGCCTACCGCATTCTCACCGGCAGCGCCCTGCCCCCCGACAATGCCGCGCTCGTCATGCAGGAGGACACCAAGGACACCGGCACCGAACGCATCCATCTCCTGCAAAACCCGTCCACTCGCCATATCCGTCGCCGCGGCTCGCAAGCCCGCGCCGGCGACACGCTTCTTTCCCCCGGCCAGCCCCTCAATGCCGGTGCCCTTGCCCTCCTCGCTTCGATCGGCGCAACATCCCCGCTCGTTTCCCGCCGCCCCCGCGTCGCCCACCTCGTCACCGGAGCCGAACTCGTCGCCCCCGACACCGCTCCCGTCCGCGGTGAAATCCGCGACTCCAACTCCACGCTCGTCGCCGCGCTCCTCGCCGACGCCGGCGCCGAGCTCATCTGGCAACAACGCGTTTCCGACTCCCGCACCGCCACCGCCGAAGCCCTCGCCTCCGCCCTCGCGACCGACGCCGAGGTGATCCTCGTCAGCGGCGGTGCCAGTGTCGGCGACCACGACCACACCGGCGCGCTCCTCGCCGCCCAGGGCTTCACCATCCACTGCGACAAAGTCGCCAGCCGCCCCGGCAAACCCTTCATCGCCTCCTCCCGCGACGGACGCCTCGCCTTCGGCCTTCCCGGCAATCCGCTTTCCCACTTCGTCTGCTTTCATCTCTTCGTGAAACGCGTCCTCGCCCGCCTCGCCGGCACCGCCCCCGTCCCGCTCGTTCGCGCCACCCTCGCGCCTCGCTCCGAGTTGCGCCCCGACCCGCGCGAAACCTGGTGGCCCTGCGTCTGGACCGACGAAGGTTCCTCCCGTCGTGCCCTTACACTCCCCTGGCGCGACTCCTCCGACCTCACCGTCCTCGCCTCGACCCAAGGCCTCCTGCGCGTCCCGTCCGCCACCACGCCCGGCGCCGAGATCGAAGTCCTCCCTTGCCTCTAACCATGAAGAAAACTTTCTCGCACCTCGACGCCACCGGAGCCGCCACAATGGTCGATGTCGGTGCCAAGCCCCCGCAACTCCGCCGCGCCGTCGCTACCGGCGAACTCCGCTGCGCGCCCTCCACGATCCGCCTCCTCAAAAAGCAGGCTCTCCCCAAAGGCGACGTCCTCGCCTGCGCCCGCCTCGCCGGCATCATGGCCGCGAAAAAAACCGCCGACCTCATTCCGCTCTGCCACCCGCTCGCCCTCGACAAAGTCTCCGTCGATTTCGCCGTCAAACGCGACCGCATCCTCATCACCGCCGAAGCCCGTCTGACCGGAAAAACCGGAGTCGAAATGGAAGCACTCACCGCCGTCTCCGTCGCCGCCCTCACCCTCTACGACATGATGAAGGCCGTGGACAAAGCCATGGTCATCGGCGAAGTCCGCGTAACCACCAAAACCAAATCGAATCCTCAAACCGGTTAACCACAAAGTCACAGAGACACAAAGTCATCACAAAGTTCATACCAACACATTCTGCTCTCACCATCCGACCTTTGTGCCTTCGTGCCTTTGTGGTGAAACCTCCGACTCCATGACCGCCCCTCTCCGCATCGCCCGCGTCACCCTCAGCGACCGCGCCTCCTCCGGCGTTTACGCCGACCTCTCCGGCCCCGAGATCGAACGTATCCTCACGCCCGCTTTCTCTCCGCACACACCCACCTTCCGCTCCCGTCTCATCCCCGACGACCGCGCCACCATCGCCGACACGCTGCGCACCCTCTGCGACGACGACCCCTGCGACCTCATCGTCACCACCGGCGGCACCGGACCCGCGCCGCGCGACGTCACACCCGAAGCCACCCGCGACGTCCTCGAACGCGAACTCCCCGGCTTCGGCGAAGCCATGCGCGCCGTGAGTTTTTCAAAAGTCCCCACCGCCATTCTCTCGCGTGCCACCGCCGGCACGCGCGGCCGCACGCTCATCGTGAATCTCCCCGGCAACCCCCGCGCCATCGGCGAATGCCTCCCGCCGCTCCTCCCCGCGATCCGCGAATGCCTGAAACACCTCCACGATCCCTTGGCCCCCTGACCACCATCGATGCACAACTGTGTTCCGGCCGGAACACAGTTGTGCATCAGATTTGGAAGCCCTGATCGTCTCTCCTCCGCCCATGTTCCGCATCGAACATCTCTACGTTTCCCTCGGCCACAACTACTTCGGCCACCACGGCAAACCCGCCGACGACGACCCCATGCTCGCCGTTCCCGAACTCGAATGCGTCGCCCGCCGTGGCATTCGCGGTGACCGCTTCTTCGATTACAAACCCGACTACAAAGGCCAGATCACCTTCTTCGATGCCCAGATCTACGACGAACTCTGCGGCGTATTCCAAGTGATTAACCGCGAGCCCTCCGCCTTCCGCCGCAACGTCATCACGCGCGGCGTCGATCTCAACACCCTCATCGGCGTCGAGTTCACCCTGCAAAATATCCGCTTCCTCGGCACCGCCGAATGCAGTCCCTGCTACTGGATGGACCAGGCCTTCGCCCCCGGCACCGAAGCCGCGCTGAAAGGCCGCGGCGGACTCCGTGCCCAGATACTCACCGACGGATTTCTCCGTCCCGGCCCTGCTTGAACGCCCCTTAAACGCGTCTGGCCAAACGCGAGTTATCGGCTTACTCTCAGCGCAAGAAACGACAACCCTGCACCCGTTCGTTTCGCCCACCCGTCATGAGACCTCCGCCCCTCCCCCTGCATGTCACCGGCGCGATTTTCGCTGCCGGAAAATCCACCCGTATGGGAAGCGACAAAGCCTTCCTTACGCTCGCCGACGGCACGACCCTCGTCGCCCGCCAAGCCGCACTGCTCCGCTCCATTCACGTCAACGACCTCATCATTTCCGCGCGCCCGCACACCGACTACGGCGTGCACGGAGCCCACCGCGTTTACGACACCCATCCCGACACCGGTCCGCTCGCCGGTATCGCCGCCGCGCTGGCTCATTCCACGCAGCCCCACCTCCTCGCGCTCGCCGTGGATCTGCCCCACATGACCGCACATTTCCTGAAATCACTCATCGAACACACATCACCCGGCATCGGTGCGGTGCCCTCTTCTCCCCTCGGATTCGAGCCGCTCTGTGCCGTCTATCCGAATACCCCCGCCAGCCAGTCCGCCATCGACGACGCCCTCGCCTCGAAAGACTACTCACTTCAACACTTGATCGGCAGCGCCGTGAAAGCCGGCTGGATGCACGCCGTCCCCTTGGCCGAAGCCGACGTCCCTGCCCTCGCCAACTGGAACACACCCGCAGATATGATTGCCTGACCGCGATCCGCGTCCTCCGGACATTCCGCTCAATAATACCAGGCAACAATCGCGGACACGTCCGTCCCCTTGTAAGTCGCCAGCGCCACCATGCGGGAAAGCCCGGTCGCCACGGCCTTTTCCACGGGAACCGATGTCTCGTCGGACATATTTCCGCAGACCAGCGGTATCCCATTCTTCCACACCCGTCCGATCGGCCCTTCTCCGGGTGCCACGCGTGCCGCCGGAGACTCCGCGCCGTCATCCGCCTCACCGTCATTGACGGCAAACGCCCGGCGCAACAACCGCCCCTCGGTCACCGGAACCCAGATCTCATATCGACGGGCGATCGGCAGTGTCCGGGCTGACAACAGGCAGAGAACCGAGATTTCATCACCGCCGAATGAGCAAGGAATGCCCAACGCACTCGACAGCCGGGAGCGTCGTGCAACCGATGAGCGAAAAAAGGCTCCGTTCTCCCCGATGTTGGCCATGATGCACGGACGCTCCACCTCCCACACCACGCCCGGCAGTCCATCACCTCGCCGAAACGCTATGCCGCGCGAAAGTTCATCCAAAGCCTCCAGACTCCCGTAGTGCCCGTCCTCCAATACGAGGGAGTCGACAAACCGCTCGCTTTGTCTCCACACCTCGATGGCACCGAATTCCGCCTCCCCGCCTCCGCAAAAAAATATCACCACCGCCACGAGCTTCCGGGCACAAAAAACCGGCAGCGCCACTCCGCATGTAAGTCCGGCGGCCTGTGCCTCGTCCGCACGCCTGAAGCCGCCCTCGGAGAAATCGCGCAGTATCACCGGTCTTTGCTCCGCCCAGGCTTGGCCCGGCAGGCCTTCGCCTTTCTTGAATCGGCAAAGTTTCGCCGCTTCCCGGAAGCACTCATGTTCCCCGTAAATACCCGACTCCAGGCGCAGGAAACGTTCATCCCCATCAGGCACCCATATTTCGGTGACTTTGATAAACGTGCCCGCCCGTGCCATTGGTAATGCGTGGGTCAATTTCAAGCGTAGCCAAGCATGGGTTATGCCCCTGTCTTTTTTAAATTCGTTACCAAGTGCCAATCAGCGGGTCTGCCCGCTCACCATGGCACACATCGTCCTCGCAGTTTACCTCATCCTTATCGGCCTGAATATCTTGTTCGGCATCAATCTTCCGACCTGGGTGATCGGTGTCAGTGCACTGGCCGCTGGCATTTTTTTGCTCGCCGAACGCTTCGGCATCACTCCCCGCCGTAAGTAACCGCCCCCTGCCAAAGCAAGGAGTATCTCGGAGTGGCATGGGCATCCTGCCCATGGGTTTCGTTTCTCGACGGATACCTGGATTGCCTTTGTCCAAAGCCGTCGGCAGGTTTCCCAGTTCGGTCCGTCAAATCGGTCCGGACCTTCATGTCCTCATCTCCTCTTCAGCGTTTCAGTGCAGGTCTGTTCTCGGCTTTGCGCCGGGGACTTGAACGCTGCGGTCAATGGACCCGGTCCCGCCCGCGCCTAGCCGTCTGGTTCTACGGCACCACCGGGCCCGAGGAAACCGCCGATGCCAATTACCGGGCGTTCAACCTTTCTTATTTCGCGCAGTTCAGTGAACAGGAGCGCATGCTGGCTGACCGGCCTCGCATGGATTTCTACCATCGTGCGGTCACGCGCCACATCCATCCCGGTGATCGCGTGATCGACCTCGGCACCGGCACGGGAATCCTCGCCGCGTTCGCCGCCCGGAGCGGAGCCGCCAAGGTTTACGCCATCGATCACTCCGAAATTCTGAAGCACGCTCGTCGTCTCGCCGCGCACAATCGCATCAAAAACGTCGAGTTCGTCTCCACCCACAGTCGCGATTTCACCACCGACGAACGCGTTGATGTCATCCTCCACGAACAGATGGGCGACTTCCTCTTCGACGAAGCCATGGTCCCCAACGTCCTCGATCTGCGTGACCGCCTGCTCAAACCCGGCGGCCTGATCGTTCCTTCCCGTTTCGAATTCTACTGCGAACCCGTCAAGGTGGCCGACGACCGACTGGTTCCCTTCATCTGGCAACTCAACGTGCATGGTTACGACTACTCGTGTCTCGAGCGCAGCAAGCCTCAGGACCCTCGCTATTATCAGCACAACAGCAGCGACCTCGCGGTGATCGAACACTTCCTCGGCAAACCGCATCCCGCGCTCACGCTCGACCTGCAGACTCTACAGACCACCGACCTTCCCCGCGAACTCACCCTCACGCGCACCGTGGTCAACGCCGGTCGGCTGGATGGTTTCGCCGTCTACTTCCGGACGTTGGTCGATGACGATCTCTCCCTGAGTTCCAGTCCGCTGGACGCCGGCCGTGCGCCGCACTGGGGATTCCGAATCCTGCGTATCGAAGCGGAGAATCTCGCAACCGACGACGTGATCGAACTGACCCTGACCGTGGGAGACTGGGCCGAGCCTGACACTTGGCGCTGGAAGCATCACTGCCGCCAGTCCCAGTCAGTTTGATTTTTTCTGATTTTCAGACTGACCGCTTCGCCGGAAACCTGAATGTTTTCGCGCACATGAACCGCCTTCTTGGACTGGTCGCCTTACTCATGCTGATGACCGGCAGCGCCCGGGCTGTCTCCTCGCAATTTAAAACTGCGGTCAAAGCCCGCATCGATAAAACCTATGCCGTGGTGATCTTCGCCGATGGCACGCGTTCATTGGTGCCGCTTACCACCTTGACCGAAGAAGATCGCGCTTGGCTCACCAACCTCGGCAATGAAAACCCGGTGGCCCGCGGCCACTCAACGGTCACCGTCGAGGCGGCCAGCACCGTCATACCCGTCAAAAAAACCATCGTCACCGCATCAGTCGAAGGGCCGCTGGAAACAGTGCGGCTGTGCCCGCCCACGGTCGCCCGTGATCAGATCGGCGGCACTTGCATGCTCTACGGCCGCGTTCACTGGCTGGATATCGCCGGCTTCTACGTGAACAACGGCACGATCTACAAAATCTCCAACGTCGCCGATTCGGAACACCCGTGGAAGGACCCCGGTTATTATCAGGGCATGTATGACCTGCTCACGGGCTTCACGCCCAAACCGGTCATTCACAACCTGCCGCCGCAAGTCGAAGACCCCTTTGATTGGGCTCGCGGGGAACTCCGGAAGGGCCGGCCCATCCTCGCCGCCTTTCCCCGCGAAATCTGGCAGGCACTGCCGCCCGGTTTCATCGCCGCCCACCCGTGGAACGGCGGCAGTGTCGGCCACCAGATCGTCATCAACGGATTTACTTGGAACAAGGAAGCCGGCAAAGGCACCTTCCACATCATCAACTCCTGGGCCGAACTGGCCGAGTTCGATTTGCAAACCGAGGCCGCCAAAGGAGGCGCTTTGGTGATCGAACAAAGCCTGTCTCCCAAGGGCGAACCACCGCCTGTGACCGTCAAGGAAGTCGTCAAATCGATCACGTTTGTCCGCACCGCCGGAAAGACCAATCTCTACGAGGTGCAAACCAACCTGGGCACCCGTAAAATCGCCGCCGCCAGCGAAGAAACCGTTCGTGCGCTCGTTGAAGAAGCGCACTGATTTTTCAGCGGCTGGCCCGCACGTCCGCGAACCGCCGCTTCGCACAGCAAGGCCTAAGACTAGAGCGATTTCAGTTAAACTGTAGCCACGAAAACACGATTCCGAGATAGGGCGGGACCGCTGGACCCGCCGAGAAAACTCCAGGGAATTCGCACCAAAAACCGGCGCGCCCAGCGGTCGCGCCCTACCTTCCAATCCGGCTATAGTTTAACTTTAACCGCTTAATTCGAACGGAAGCCCAGTGTTTCAAGCTCGCTCAGCTGGAACGGCGAGCTCGCCAGCAACTCCTGCAGCTTCTCCAACGCCTCGCTCTGCGTGGACGTATCGCACATGGACGCGCCATCATCGGCATCATGCACATGCACCGCCCAACCACCGGTGGGGGTTTCAAACACGGAGCCAAACAGATAGTTGCCCGGCAATCCAGGATGCGGACCTGCACCCGGCACCAAAAACAGCGTGTGCAACGGCTCATTCACGATCTCGGCACCATGCTTGGCCCGGTGATGCTGACGCCGGCCCACGACCTGTTCCCGGCGCGCCTCGGCATTTACCCGCAATGCTTCCGGCAACGATTGCACGTAGCGGTCGAAAATACTCGCATCGGATTCAAGTTCGGCGGTGTCCACGGCACCGGCCATGAACTTTTCGAGATTACTTGCGTAAAATGACGGCAGACTGGCCAGCGACCGCACGGTGACATGGCCGTTCTTGTAGTCGGCCGATACGTAAACCTGATGAGCGAGGAGCAGACGCTTGAGCCCGTCTTGATAAGAGGGCGTATGCGGCACCGCGCCAACCGGACTGTGCTCAATCATATCAAGAACCGTCTGATCAAACTGGGCATGGGGATTATGGGGCATGATTTCCTCAGCTAACCCACCACATCCGGCTTATACGAGGTCTATCGGCAGAAGAACAATCCATGCGCTTTTTTTCACAACAGACGGAAATGCAAAAAAACGCCTACATGCCAGAATAACGCTATCGACTGCGCATTTTTTGCTAAAATTTCACGCAAACAATACGTTAATAATTAGTTACAATCAAAATATGAAATTTCATTAATCCAATATTAATACCCGGTTCATGTTCGGATGCTAGAGTCGTCATGTGATCAGCTCCCCAACCACGCCTCCCTCGACAAAGGATTCATCGCTTCGGCTCGTATCGACACAAAAGCCTGTTCGATCGCGCACGAAACCCCTACTCCGGCTCACCCCCAGTGAGGTTACCCTTCATGGATTGGCCAGCCGTTGTTTTTATGTAGTCGGCGCACTGGCGAGCCTGTTCCAGATCCGCACCGCACACGCGGAGGACAGCATCACCGTCAAGGCCCAGTCATGGCAGGAGGAAAACAACCGCATCCGGGTCGACTCCCAATATGCACTGCTCGAAACCAACCTCACGCCCGATGCCCGGCTGAAGGTAATGGGCTTGATCGACACGATCGCCGGGGCGACCCCGACCGGGGAACTCCCTCTCGTGACTGGAGATCCGGTGCCCACTTCCCATCTGGAAGAAGAACGTAAGGCTTGGGATGCTAATTTCTCTTATCAGTTCAAACGGGTTAACCTTGCGGTGAGTTACGGCGTTAGTCGTGAGAGCGACTACGTCTCCAACGGATACTCCCTCAACACCCTCACAGACTTTAACCAAAAAAACACCACGTTACTGCTTGGCTGGGGACACACGGATGACCGGATTGATCCTCCTGCTCTCAGTTGGGCTCATGAACGCACCAAAACCGGCAACGATTTCATTATCGGCGTAACCCAGCTCATTTCGCCCGAGATGTCCGTGAGCGCGAATGTTAGCTATGGCACCGCTTCGGGATACATGAGCGATCCCTACAAGGCCATCACCGCTCAAGACCCTCGGTTACCGCCCTTTTTGCCTCCCTCCGGTGTGCCTGAAAATCGGCCGCGTGAAAAAGAAAAAGTCAGCGTGTTCCTAGGTGCCAACCGACACTTCGAGAAACTCGACGGAGCACTCGACGCCTCCTATCGCTATTATTACGACTCCTTCGGTATCAATAGTCACACCGTAGAGTTGAAATGGGTTCAACGCTTGGGCTCGCACTTCACCTTAGAACCCATCGCCCGATACTACCGCCAGTCCGCCGCCGACTTCTATTATACGGATCTGGTCAGCGCAGGCATCACGCCTGGATTCGATTCCAGCGGTGAAACAGGAACCGGCAAAGGCCCGTTTTACTCATCTGACTACCGCCTCTCCAAAATGGAGACGTTCAACCTCGGCCTGAAGGCTTCTTGGATCATCAACGACCACTGCACACTGGATGTCGCTTACGAGCGCTACCTTATGCGCGGCCTCGATCACGTGACCCCGGCCGACGCCTACTCCGACGCCAATGTCTTCACCATCGGATTCAAGCTAAGCCGATAAAACGACATGATCGCAGCCATGCCCAACCAATCCCCCGTATCGACGTCTGCAACATCCGCGGGCGCGGGCGATGTCGTGAAAAAATGCCGGTGGTCGGCGCTGGGCACGGTGTGTGAAGTTCAATACGTGTGTGCGGATGACAACGCCGCCCAGCGCTTCGAGCGTGCGGCGATTGTCTGGGTCGAGGCGTTCGAGGCCAAGTATTCACGATTCCGCCCCGACAGCCTGTTGAGCCGCATCAACGCCGCCGCCGGTGGAGACTGGGTCGAAGTGGATGCAGAGATGGACGGCATGCTGAATTTCTGCGGCGCTCTCCACAAGCTCACCAACGGAGTGATGGATGTCACCGCCACTCCGGTCATGCGGCTCTGGAATTACAAGTCGGACACCCCGCGTATTCCAACCAACGAGGAAATCGCATCCGCACTCAAATTGGTCGGCTGGTCCAAGGTGCAGCGCACCCCTGGTAAAATCCGGCTACCCTTCGCCGGCATGTCCCTGGATTTTGGCGGCTGGGGCAAGGAATACGCAGTCGATGCCGTCGCCACGCTCGCAAAGTCATACGGCCTGACGAGTGTGCTGGTCGACTTCGGTCACGATCTTCGGGCGGTGGGAACCGCCCCGGGAAAACCCGGCTGGCACATCGGCCTCGAGGATCCGGCCAACCCCGCCGGGCCCTGCAAAGGCAGTCTCGCAGCAGTAAATGTCGGTGTCGCCAGTTCGGGGGATTACTTGCGCGGGTTCACCATCGGTGGCCGGCGCTACGGCCACATTGTGGATCCCCGCACGGGCTGGCCGGTGGGCAACGGTTGCCGGCAGGTCACCGTCGTGGCGCCGACGTGCCTGCAGGCCGGCGCTCTGTCCACGGCGATTTTCATTCTCGGGCCGGATGCTGGCCTTCGTCTGCTCTCCGACATCATGGGTGCGGAAGCCCGCATCATCACCGACCTGGCGGTGCACCAATCCATGGGATTTTTCCATTATGTTGTATCCAAATAAAACTCCATTCGTGTGGCTGCTGGGTCTGATCGCGGGCGCATTGGTTGCCTCCGCCGAGGTCAAGGTAGGCACACCGTTCCCTGAACTCTCCACCTTCTCGCTGGAAGGAACCGTCCCGGCCCACGAAGGCCGCGTCGTGCTGGTCGATTTTTGGGCCACCTGGTGCGCCCCGTGCAAGGCGTCGTTCCCCTTTTACAGCGCGTTGCAAACCGAACTGGCGCCAAAAGGATTTACCTTGATCGCGGTAAGCGTGGACAAAAAAGCCGAGCCTTACGCTGACTTCGTGAAACGCTTCGCGCCTTCCTTTGTGACGGTGCGCGACGGTGCACAAAAGATGGTCGCCTCTGTGCAGCCACCGGCGATGCCGACCTGCTATCTCATAGACCGCCACGGAGTGCTTCGTCTGGTGCACAGTGGATTCCACGGCGATGCCGACGGCCAAAAACTGCGCGCAGAAATCATCAAACTTTTGGAAGAAACCCCATGAAAACATCCGCCATCATTATCCCCGCCTTGTTCCTGTTGATTGCTCTCAGCGGTTGCAGCTCCGCCAAACTCACACGGGTGCAACCATGGGAACGCGCCACTCTCGCCGATTACACGATGCGGTCGGATCGAGATCCGCTCCATACGGCGATGAGCGAACATATTTACTTCTCACGCGAGGCCTCCTCCGGCGGTCGCGGTGTCGGCGGCAGCGGCTGCGGCTGTAATTAAGCCGGCACATTTCTCCCGGAGGTCCCGATTAAATCGGGGTCTCCTTACCACTTCCCTAATCCCCCCTTTTTTTTGCTTCTCTCGATATGAACGTCCAAATGCTCCTTTACCGTCTTCGTTGGCTGCACGTCCCTGCCGGCATTTTGATGATGTTATTGCAACGCACGCCGATTTTGCGACTAGTCACCGGCGGGGCATCCGCCGGCTTTGGGTTACAATCGGGAGAGCTTCTCAAATCGGCCTTCGCCCTTGCCGCACTGGGAGCCTACAATTCGGTGGCCGGTGCCACATTATTCCAGGCAACTCCTCAAGGCACTACCACGGTTACTCCACTGAGCGGAGCAGCTAAAAGCATCTTTACGGCAAGCGGTGGTGCCGGATCCGCCCTCAGTCTTACGTTCAACTTATCAGGAGCCCCCGGCGGTGCACTCAGTAAATCATGGAAAGCAACAGGAACCCTCCCTCCTGGAGTAAGCGTGGTTGGCGGCATTGCCACCACAGGCGGTTATTATGCCAACTTGGGATACTTAACTTTAACGGGCACGCCAACTACCGCAGGCAGTTATCCGCTCACGATTACCGCCTACGATAAACTAGATATTCCCGCTAAAGCTAACAGCGCCTACGTGTCGTGCACCATCACCGTTACCGGAGGTGTGTCCATCGCTCCGACATTCACCACTCAACCGTCTTCGCAGACGGTGACTGCAGGAGCGAATGTCTCCTTTACCGCCGCCGCGAGCGGAACGCCTGCACCGACCTTACAATGGTATAAAGACAGTGTCGCGCTCTCCGGTCAGACAAGCACCACGCTTTCACTCACCAGCGTGCAATCCAGCAACGCGGGTTCTTACACCGTCAAAGCCACCAACACCGCCGCACCCTCAGGCGTTTCCTCCAATGCCGCCACGCTCACCGTGAACACAGTGCCTGCGTTCACGACGCAGCCGACCACGCAGACCGTCAACACCGGGGCCAACGTCACGTTCACCTCCGTGGCGACCGGCTCGCCTACTCCGACCTTCCAATGGTATAAGGACAACGTCGCGCTCTCCGGTCAGACGAATGCCACGCTTTCGCTCACCAACGTGCAGTCCGCCAGCACCGGTTCCTACAAGGTGGTTGCCACGAATTCCGCAGCGCCTTCCGGCATTTCTTCCAACACCGCCTCACTTACCCTCGCTCAGACGATCACCTTCGGCGCCCTCTCCGGTAAAACCTACGGCAACGCACCCTTTACCGTTAGTGCCACCGCCAGCAGCAGCTTGACGCCGACCTTCTCCATCGTCTCCGGCCCCGCCACGATCAGTGGCTCCACCATTACGATCACCGGCGTGGGCACCGTCGTCGTCCGCGCTTCCCAGGCAGGCAATACCAGCTATGCCGCCGCTACCGCGGTTGACCAAAGTTTCTCCGTCGCTCAAGCCGCGCAAACGATCACTTTCGGCGCTCTCTCGTCTAAAACCTACGGCAACGCCGCCTTCACCGTCAGCGCTACCGCGAGCAGCAGCCTCACCCCGACCTTCTCCATCTTCTCCGGTCCCGCCACGATCAGTGGCTCCACCATTACGCTCACGGGTGTGGGCACCGTTGTCGTCCGCGCCTCCCAGTCGGGCAACGCCAACTACAGCGCCGCCACTGCGGTGGACCAGAGCTTCTCAGTCGCTCAAGCGACTCAGACGATCACCTTCGGCACTCTCTCCGGCAAATCCTACGGCGATGCCTCCTTTACCGTGAGCGCAACCGCCAGCAGCAGTCTGACCCCGACCTTCTCCATCTTCTCCGGTCCCGCCACCCTCTCGGGCTCCACCGTGACGATCACTGGTGCAGGCACTGTCGTCGTCCGTGCCTCCCAGACGGGTAACACCAACTATGCCGCCGCCACTCCGGTGGACCAGAGCTTCTCCGTCGCTCAAGCGGCTCAGACGATCACCTTCGGCACTCTCTCCAGCAAAGCCTACGGCGACGTTCCCTTCACCGTGAGCGCCACCGCCAGCAGCGGGCTCACTCCGACTTTCTCCATCTTCTCCGGCCCGGCCACCATCAGTGGCTCCACCGTCACAATCACCGGCACCGGCACCGTCGTCGTCCGCGCCTCCCAGGCAGGTAACGCCAACTACGCCGCCGCCCCGCCGGTTGACCAAAGCTTCACGGTGGGTCTCACCGCTCAAACGATCACCTTCGGCACTCTCTCCAGCAAAACCTACGGCGACACGCCCTTCACCGTCAGCGCCACCGCCAGCAGCGGCCTCACCCCGACTTTCTCCATCTTCTCCGGTCCTGCCACGATCAGTGGCTCCACCATTACGATCACTGGCGTTGGCACCGTCGTCGTCCGCGCCTCCCAGGCGGGCAACACCAACTACGCCGCCGCCACTTCGGTTGACCAGAGCTTCTCCGTGTCAAAAGCCACCGCATCCGTGACGCTCGGCAGCCTCTCTCAGTCCTACACCGGCTCTGCGCTTTCCGCCACTGCCTCCACCACACCAAGCGGACTCACCGTCGCCTTCACCTACAATGCCAGCGCGACCGCGCCCACCAACGCCGGTAGTTACGCCGTCGTCGGCACCATCAACGACAGCCTCTACCAAGGTTCCGCGAACGGCACTCTCGTCATCAGCCCGGTCGCCCAAACGATCACCTTCGGTGCGCTCTCCGGAAAAACCTATGGCAACGCTCCCTTCACCGTCAGCGCCACCGCCAGCAGCGGACTCACTCCGACTTTCTCCATCGTCTCCGGCCCGGCCACCATTTCTGGATCCACCGTTACTCTCACCGGCGGCGGCACCGTCGTCGTCCGCGCTTCCCAGTCAGGCAACTCCAACTACACCGCCGCCACTTCGGTTGACCAGAGCTTCTCCGTCACTGCGGCTCCTGTATTCACCACTCAGCCTTCGACGCAGACCACCTTCGTCGGCAGCACGGTCACGTTAACCGCCGTCGCCACCGGCACGCCGACGCCCACCCTCCAATGGTATAAGGACAACGTCGCCCTTTCCGGGAAAACCACCGCCACCCTCTCGCTCTCAAACGTGCAGACCGGCGACGCCGGCTCCTACTCGGTCACCGCCACCAACTCGGCTGCGCCCTCCGGAGTCGCCTCCAACGCCGCAACCCTCACGGTCAACCCCGCTCCAGTCGCGCCCACGTTTACCACCCAACCTTCTTCACAAACCGTCACCGCCGGAGACTCCGTCACCTTCTCGGTTGTCGTCACCGGCACGCCCACCCCGACCCTCCAGTGGTATAAGGACAACGTCGCCCTCTCCGGCCAGACCAACGCCACGCTCTCCCTTACCAACGTCCAGTCCGGCAACGCCGGTTCCTACACCGTCAAGGCCATCAACTCCACCGCGCCTTCCGGCGTCTCATCCGCCGCCGCCATCCTCACGGTCAATCCCGCTCCGGTCGCGCCTACGTTTACCACCCAGCCCCAGTCTCAAACCGCCATTGTCGGTGCCACCGTCACCTTTACCGCCGTCGCAACGGGCATCCCGACTCCGACACTCCAGTGGTATAAGGATAATGTGGCGATCTCCGGCCAGACCGGCGGCACGCTCACCCTTACCGCCGTTCAGTTTGGTGACGACGTCGGCTACAGCGTCAAAGCCACCAACAGTCAGGCTCCCGGTGGCGTTACCTCCGCCACCGCCACGCTCACCCTCAGCCTCGCGCCTGCGGCTCCCGTGATCACCCTCCAGCCCGCCGCGTCCACCACGGCAACCATCGGCGATACGATCACCCTGTCCGTTGACGCGATCGGTATCCCTACGCCGAGCTATCAGTGGAAACGCGCCGGCGTAAACCTCGCGGGTCAAACCGGAACGACCCTCACTCTCGCCAACATTCAATTGGCCGCCGCCGGTGACTACACGGTCTTGGTCACCAACTCCACCGCACCGAAGGGTGTCTTGTCCAACAAGGCCGTGGTTTCGGTCGTGGTACCGCCCCCCGCCACCGTCACTTCGGGCATCAATCCGTTTCTCGGTGAGCGTGTATCCATCGATCTCTCCGGCGGCCAAACCTATCCGGCGGGGATTCTTTTCTACAGCTCCAAGCTTCCCGCCGGCCTTACACTTGATTCGGCCAGCGGACAGATCTCCGGCGTCTCTTCTGCCAAACCCGGCACCTACGGCATCACCTACTGGACCCAGTCGGGGAAAACACGCAGTGCGGTCTATTCGCTGACACTCACGATTCAGGGGTTCCCTGAGGAGCTCTCCGGAAACTTCGAGTCGCTGATCGATGATGCGACCGAGAACGCGGAAGCCCCGCTTCCGGTTGGTAAACTTGAGCTGAGCGTCTCCGCCAACGGCGCCTTCACCGGACGCCTCACCACGGCCGATCCGACCGTCTACGCACTGCGCGGAAACTTGGTTCTCAGCGGCGACCACATTCAAGGCACCACCACAGTCACGGTTGTCCGTAAGAAAATCAAAAACGCACCGGCTTACCTGCTGACACTCGCCGTGGCCAACGACGGCAGCGTCTCCGTCACGCTCGCCACTTCGGCCGGCCCGCTCGGCTCCGGCGTTGGCGCCAAACTGTCCGGAACCTCCTTGGCCGGAACCTACACGATGGTCATGCATAATCCGGTCAACCTGGGCACTATTACGAATTTCCCGCAGGGCGCCGGATATTTCGTCGTCACCGGCACCACCGCCGGAAAGCTCACGATCAAAGGTAAAACCGGCGATGGCGTCGCCGTGACCGCCGCTATGTCGCTGGGCACCGACAACGTCCTGCGTCTCTACGCCAAGCCCTACCCTGCGGCCGGTGGTTACTTGGGCGGCACCTTCGGATTGACCGTGCGCGACGACAACACATCCCTGCGTCACATCACCGCGAACAACGGCGCCGACCTCTACTGGGTGAAGCCCGCTATCTCAAAAGACAAAACCTACCCGAACGGCTTTGGCCCGCTCGCCCTGGAAGCCGTCATGGAACCGTGGAATGCCAACCCAACCTCAGGCCTCGCCACCCAACTGGGTCTGCCCGAAAGCAGAAACTTCTCCGTCGATGTCACCGGACTCACGGTGAGTGATGGCGATCATGATACCGACGAAAGCATCACCCTGCCGACCATGCTGAACCTGAACTCCAAAAACGTGCACACGGTTGTCGGCGACAATCCCTCCAAGTGGTCGACCAAACTCACCTCCAAGACCGGTGCCTACAAGGGCACCGCCTACCCCACCGACAAATCGGGAGCGCATAAGGCAACCATCGAGGGCGTGATGATCCAGCCGGCCCCCGGCGACACGTTGATCGGCGGCGGCTACATCCTTGTCCCGGCACAGGACGGCGACAACCGCCCCGCCACGGCCTCGGTCGAGTTTAGCACACCCTGAATTTATCGCCCGATCCAAGGGCCTCGTTTCTTTTTTCCATGAACACCTCATTCCGTTTTTTGCGTCTGCTGGGCTGGCTTGGCTTGCTGGCCATGACGGCTCTTTCTGTCCGCGCCCAGGTGACCGCCTCACTCGTCGCCAACACCCGCGAACTTCAACCCGGTCACCCCTTGCAGGCGGCACTCCGCCTGGAACATAAAAGCGGCTGGCACACTTACTGGATCAACGCCGGCACCGGCTACGCCACCTCGATCAAATGGGATCTTCCCGAGGGCTGGACCGCGAGTGACATCGACTGGCCCGCGCCCAAGGTGATCACCGATGATACCGGCCACATCACCGGCCAGGGCTACGACGGGGTGATCTATTTGCCCGTCACGCTGACCCCGCCCGCCGACCTTGAAGCCGGCACCCGCGTGACGTTCAACGCCCAGGCCGCCTGGTTGATGTGTCATGATACCTGCGTGCCCGGAGAATCTCCGGTATCACTGACGCTTCCGGTCGTGACCAACACCCCCACTCTCGACCCGTTGAACGGCCCCGCCATCAACCAGACCCTCGCCGCACTGCCCCGCCCCAACGTCATCATCAATGCGACAGCCACCTTCGACAAAAACAGCATCATCCTGAGCCTGACCGGCGTGCCACGTTCACCCGATGGCTCGATTGCGAAGTGGTGGTTTTTCACGCAGAACGAAATTGTTGCGTTCGACCAACCCCAGACCCTGAGTCCGCAGGCGGACGGCAGCCTGAAGTTGATCCTGCCTCGCTCACCCGGCATCGAAGCAGCATCCGCGCGCCTGCAAGGCGTGCTACGGTCATCGGCCTCGGCCCCCACCGATGCGACGAACGCCTCGATCACCTCGGCAGTGCTCATTAACCACCTGCTGCAACCGGCACCGATCACTCCGGCACCGCACAAAGCGGAAGCACCTGCCAGTCTGCTCGCCACCATCCCGCTCGCGTTCATCGGAGGTCTGATTTTAAACCTCATGCCCTGCGTTTTCCCGGTTCTTGGATTGAAGATCATGGGCTTCGTCAACCAATCGGGCGCCGACCGGAAAAAAATCACCCTCCATGGACTGACCTTTACTGCGGGTGTGCTCGCATCCTTCTGGACGCTCGCCACCGTGCTCGCCGTTTTGCGGGCCGGTGGCGGCGAACTAGGCTGGGGTTTCCAACTACAATCACCGCTCTTCGTTTTTGGTCTGGCCGCCGTGATGCTGGTCTTCGCACTCAGCATGAGCGGCGTATGCGAATTTGGCGGCAGCGTGATGGGCGCGGGCTCGGGACTACAGATGCAGTCTGGCTACCGTGGTTCCTTTTTTACAGGGGTCCTCGCCACGGTGGTGGCGACACCCTGCAGCGCACCGTTTCTGGCCCCGGCACTGGGCGTTGCTCTGGTGATGCCCATGGTGGAGGCCTTTCTGGTTTTCACCACCATCGCGATCGGGTTGTCCACGCCCTACCTGCTGCTTTCGATTTTCCCTCAAGCCGTGAAACTGCTTCCCCGACCTGGGGCGTGGATGGAAACCTTCAAGCAAGCCATGGCATTTCCGCTTTATGCCACCACCGGCTATCTCATCTGGGTCCTCGCCGGACAAACCACCGAAAGCGGCTCACTCATGGCCATCTTTGGACTCACGCTCATCGCCATGGCCACCTGGCTTTACGGCCGCTACGCCCACCTCGGCGCCTCCGTATCCGGTCGGCGCATTGGCATAATCGGCGGACTCGCCCTGCTGGCTGCGGGCGCATTCCTCGGCTGGCCCCGTGCGGCCACGGTCAACGAAGTTGCCTGGGAATCCTGGAGTCCGAAGCGCGTTGCCGAGCTGCAAGCCCAAGGCCGCCCGATCTACGTCGATTTCACCGCCCGCTGGTGCGCGACCTGTCAGGCCAATAAAAAAGTCGTCTTCGGCTCGTCCGATGTCCGCCGCAATTTCAAAGACAAAGGAGTGGTCGTGCTGCGAGGAGACTGGACCAACCAAGACGCTCGCATCACCGCCGAACTGACCCGCTGGAACCGCAGCGCCGTCCCCTTCAATCTGGTCTATCTGCCCGGCCACAACGATCCCACCCCCCTGCCCGAGTTGCTCACACCAGGGATCGTGTTGAACGCGATTAACGCCGATTGAAGCGCCCTTCCCGCGCCGTGTAGGGCTGGCGCTCGCGCCACGCCTCTCCGTCCGAAGCCCGCCACGCTTGACGCAGGGTGCTTTCCAAGTGAATTTTCACCCCGTGGAAACACCGGAGATCAAAGTCCTGGGCCAGCTGCGCGAAACGCCGTGGCAACGATTTGCCCGGCTCCAACGCACGGCTGCCCGCCTCGCCGAAGGTCGCGGTCAGCCCAAAGGCGTTTATAAATTCTCCAGCAACGAAGCCTGCACCACATGGACGGCGAGCCTGAACCGGAAAAAGAACTGACGCGCGTCCCCACCGACGCCGACCTGGTCTCCCTCGCCCGCCTTCGCTCCTAGCTATAAGCTAACAGCTCCTAGCTCCTAGCATTCTGCCCCCCGTCCTCCGCCCCCCGGCCCTCCGCCTTCGCTCCCAGCCCCGTCTGCCCTCCGTCCTCCGGCGCTCCGGCAGTCCGTCCTCCGCCATCCGACCGCCTTCGCTCCGAGTTCACAGCTCATACCCGTTTGCAGTCTTGAACATTAATCACTGTCGCAACACGTTTGGAGCATGAGCACCAAGGAAATCGTTCAAGACTTGCTGCGGAAGCTCCCGGAAGACGTGACGCTCCACGATATTGCCCGCGAGATCGAGTTTGTCGCCGGTGTGCGTCAGGGACTGGCGGAGATTGACGAAGGCAAAAGCATCCCCCTCGAAGAGATCGAACGCGAACTGCCGACATGGGTTATCCGGTAGCCTTTTCGCCCTCCGCTCGGCGGGACCTGCGCGACATCGTGCGCTACATTTCCCTCGACGCTCCAGACCGAGCCATCGCTTTCGGCCAACTCCTCATTGCCAGCGTCCGCAATCTGGGTGACTTCCCCGAATCCGGCCGGATTGTCCCGGAACTAGGCGATCCCATTCTCCGCGAAATTGTGGTGCGCACCTACCGGGTCATCTACCGCGTTGACCACACCAAACAGCGAATCGATGTCGTCCGATTCTGGCATGCCGCGCGCGGCGATCCGCAAATTTCATGAGCCCGGATAGCGCGAACTAGCTCATAGCTTCCGCCCTCCGCCTCTCGGCTCCGCAGTCCGCCTCCGTCCGTCCTCCGTCTTCCGTCCCCCGGCCCTCCGCGTAGGGCTGGCGCTGGCACCATGCCTCCCTGTCCAGACAACACCGAACAGGCACGGAGCAAGCGCCGGCCCTACGACGGAACCCTCAGCTCTCAGCTTTCCGATCCTCCACCTTCAGGTTTCAAGTCTGTTCTGTTGTCTGCCCATTTCATAGGCACCCGACTCCATCACCCTCCACTTCGTTGCGGGCCGAACTTTCAGTTCGACCATCTCCGCCTCTCGGCTCCGTCAGCTTTCAGCTTTTCCGTCGCTCCGTCCCCCGGCCCTCCGCCTTCGCTCCCAGCTCCGTCCGTCCTCCGCCCTCCGTCCGCCATCCGTCCTCCGGTCCTCCGTTCCGAAGCTCACCGCTCCTAGCTTTCCGGCTACCCGTTACTCACTACCCGCTACTCGCTACCCGCTACTTTAAAAAATCCCCATTCCTCGAAACCACCATTGCGCTAGCCGTTTGCGCACTTCACAACCTTCGGCGTCCGTCCCCCCTTTCCGCCTGCCTCCGGTTCCGGGCTAGCCGCTACCCACCACTCGCTACTTTTCGCCTCGTCTGCCGCGCCCAGCCCATGTCCCAAGCCTCCAACAACCTCGCCGCCTACAGCTGGTCTATCGCCGATCTCCTTCGCGGCGACTTCAAGCAGAGCCAATACGGCCGCATCATTCTCCCCTTCACGCTCCTCCGCCGTCTCGAATGCGTGCTCGCGCCGACCAAGCCCAAGGTCCTCGCCGAGGTCGATAAGCTCGCCAAACAAAAACTTCCCGAGGAGGCCCGCGAAAAACTCCTCCTCCGCGCCACCGGCGGCCTCTCCTTCTTCAACACCTCGCGCATGGACCTCGGCACCCTCGGCGAGTCCGGCATCAAAGCCAACCTCGACTCCTACGTCGCCGCCTTCTCCAAGGACGCCCGCGAGATCTTCGAATATTTCAACTTCTCCGAATTCGTCGGCCAGCTCAACGACGCCAATCTCCTCTACAAGGTTGTCCAGCGCGTCCGCCTCTCCGACCTCAGCCCGTCCGCCGTCTCCAACCACGAGATGGGACTCGTCTTCGAGGAGCTCATCCGGCGCTTCGCCGAGAGTTCCAACGAGACCGCCGGCGAGCACTTCACCCCGCGCGACATTGTGCGCCTCACCACCTCGCTCGTCTTCATGGACGACGACGACGCCCTCAGCGAGAACTCTGTTTACGCTTTGACCAAAAAGCTCTGTGCCAACTTCAGGGTTCATCACGAGATGGCTTCAAACCGACAGCTCTATGTTTTCCTAAACGAGATCTTCGATGCAAAGTCCAAACTGCGGAAATTACCTCCGTTGGTTCTATAAATATCCACCACATGAGCCGTCGCGAAGAACGCAGGAAAGAGCGCCGCCTGGAAGCGTTGGTTAAAGGTATCGGAGGTCTGTTTCTCCTGCTCGCCTTGGCCATCGGCGGGATGAAAGGCTTTGTGCCTGTATTGATCACAATGGTTTTTGGAGCCTTGGGGTTAGCCTTAATCGGCGGACTGGGTTATCTGGGCTACCGTTTTTACCGAGCCAAGACCGAGCGGGACGCTCGGGCCAGTCAGGCCGTTTCTACTTCGATTCGTCGTGTAAATCTCGGCTATCCTGCAGCACCCGTCCCACCGCGAGTTGAGCCGGTCTGGAATCTAGCACGCATCGAGGACGCCCTCGGTGAGATCGACTGGTATCAGTTTGAGAAGTTCTGCGCGACGCTCCTCCGCAGCGAAGGCTTTTCCGTGGAACGCAGAGGCGGTGCCCAGCCCGACGGCGGCGTGGACCTCGTCGCCACCAAGAACGGCGAGTCCATGCTGGTGCAGTGCAAGCACTGGAAAACATGGACGGTGCAGGAAAGAGTCATCCGCGAACTGCTCGGCAGCATGACCCATTATCAAGTGAAACGCGGTGCTCTCTACGTCCTCAAAGGAGCCACCCGACCGGCACAGACCTTCGCCGCCCAACACGACATCCATGTCGCTGACAGTAGCAACCTGGCTGAACGCGCCAGAAATACCCTGACCTATTCTGAACTGTCCGACATTCTCAGCTCACGTGACCATCACTGTCCCAAGTGTGAATCCCTCATGGTCTGGCGCACCGGCAACTTCACCCCGTTCTGGGGGTGCTCCACCTACCCCCGCTGCCGCGCCACATTGAAACACTCCGGAGCTCGCTGATCACTGAACGCATTCGCGACCATCCTCCTCACCGTCGGGGAGTCATTCGCTGCGGTCGAAGCCAAGCTGAAGGAGTGAGCACGTTTTGACGATTCCTGCCCACCCGCAGTCGCTAAGTCCCGGCAGGAACCCGCGTCCCGTGCACACGATGTCTTGTCGTGCGTGCACCTTGGCCAGTCACGTTCATAGGAATGGTCGTCGTGCGCGGATGACTGGCGTTCGTGTGTATGTTTATGCTCATCGCGTGCACGTGACGACTCGTCCGCTGCGGGATTTCATGAGAAGTATGAATACCTAAAGCGTTCGTGCGCGGACGAATCATCGTCGTGCGCAGACGAATGGTCTTCGTGCGCATAATTCTGCTCCAAGTATTCAGAATCTGACGTGTGGCACGCGCCTTTGGCATATTAGGCAAGAATTATGCATTAGCCACAGCCGTATCTTAATCAATTGGATGCATAACCAGAAACTAGCTAGAACATACTAGATCATCATGATTAATCCTAAGAAGTCAGAGATTCGTATCAGCAAGGTTCTCAGTGCCTGGGAGACGCTGCGGCCGGCCAAATCGTTTGCCGGAATGACGCTCGCGGAGTTCAAGGCCAAGCTTCAGCCGAGCCTCGATACCCGCACTGCCATCGCCGCATTGGATAACCAGCTCATCGCCGGCCAAAACCAACGCGATGATGCCGACAAAGAGTCCCTCGACGCCATTCTGCTGCTCGTCAACGCCGTCAAAGGCGATCCGGCCGAGGGCGAAGACGGCGAGTTTTACGAGTCCCTCGGCTACGTCCGCAAAAGCGAACGCAAGAGCGGCCTGAGCCGCGGCAAACGCCCCGCCGCCATCCCCGCCTGACCGCACCCTCGGAGGCGCGAGCCCCGCGCTCCGCGCCTCCGCCCCTCGGCTCCGTCGTAGGGCTGGCGCTGGCACCATGCCTCCCTGTCCAGACAACACCGAACAGGCACGGAGCAAGCGCCGGCCCTACGACGGAACCCTCAGCTCTCAGCTTTCCGATCCTCCACCTTCAGGTTTCAAGTTTGTTCTGTTGTCTGCCCATTTCATAGGCACCCGACTCCATCACCCTTCACTTCGTTGCGGGCCGAACTTTCAGTTCGACCATCTCCGCCTCTCGGCCCCGCAGTCCGCCTCCGTCCGCCCACCGGTCTCTGGCAGTCCGTCCTCCGTCTTCCGTCCTCCGCCCTCCGTGTAGGGCTGGCGCTTGCGCCATGCCTCCCCGTCCCGACATCACCGCACAGGCACGGCGCAAGCGCCGGCCCTACGACGGAACCCTCAGCTCAAAGCAAGGTGACACAAAAAAACCGCAGAGAGCATGACTCTCTGCGGTTGCACCGAATCCGGAAAACCGGATCGGTCGGTTACTTCTTAAGCGTAGCGCAGAACTTCGCCAGACGGCTCACGCCCTTGGCGATGATCTCGTCGCTCGTTGCGTAGCTGAGGCGCAGGTAGCCCTCGGCACCGAACGCGCTGCCTGGGACTGCCGCGACCTTCTCGGCTTCGAGCAGGCGGCTGCAGAAATCGACGGAGGATAAGCCGAAGCTGGAGATGTTCGGGAACAGGTAGAATGCACCCTCGGCGAGCAGACAGGAGACTCCGGGGATCTTGTTGAGCTCGGCATGCAGGAACTTACGGCGGCGGTCAAAAGCCGTGAGCATGATCCTTAACGAAGCGTCTGTCTTTTCCTTTTCCTTGATCGCGGCGACCGCGCCGTATTGGGCGAAGGTCGTGGCATTGGAGGTCATCTGGCTTTGCAGCTCGGAGATGGCCTTGGCGATCGGCGCAGGGGCGACCGTCGTGCCGAGACGCCAGCCGGTCATGGCATAGGTCTTGGCGAAACCAGAAACAATGATCGTGCGGGCGAAGGCCTCGGGACTGAACGAGGCCGGGCTCACATGTTTCGCACCATCGTAGGTGAGATGCTCGTAGATCTCGTCCGACATGATGTAGAGGTTGTGCTTCACCGCGACCGCCGTGAGCGCCTCGAGTTCGGCCTTGGTGTAGACCGCACCCGTCGGGTTCGAGGGCGAGTTGATGATAAAGAGCTTCGTCTTCGGCGTGATCGCCGCTTCGAGCTGGCCCGGTGTGAGCTTGAAACCGGTCGTATCGTCCGCGAGGACGAGCTTCGGCACGGCGCCAGCGAGCTTGACCATTTCCGGATAGCTCACCCAGAACGGCGCGGGAATGATCACCTCGTCGCCGGGCGAACAGGTCGCGAGGATCGTGAGGTAGCAGGAGAACTTGCCGCCCGGTGAAACGATGAACTGGGACGGGGCATACTTGAGCCCGTAAACCTCCAGATATTTTTCGGCCAGCGCCTGACGCAGCGGCTCGATGCCGGGCGTGGGTGCATACTTGGTCTTGCCGGCCTTCAGGGCTGCGATACACGCCTCCTTGATATGCTCGGGAGTATCGAAATCGGGCTCGCCGGCGGCGAAACCGCAGACGTCCTCGCCGGCGGCGGCGAGGGCCTTGGCCTTGGCGTCAACGGCGAGCGTCGGCGAAGGCGAAACGTTAAGGGCCCAGGTGGAAAGCTGCGCAGGTGCTTGGCTCATTGGATGGATCGTGTGAACAAAAAATGCAGACATACGAAAGGCAAGCTCCGCGCTTGGCGGAACTTGCCTTGGTAAAATGAGGGGCGACGTGTGAGCCGCCGCGAACTTACTTCTTTTTCTTGCCAGCCGGCTTGGCGGGCAGCGACTCGATCGCCACGCGAAGCAGCTCACCGACACTAACGCGCTTCTTCTTGGCAGCCTTCACCAACGAGGCCTTGGTCACGCCCGGCAGACGAACCGAAATCTGGCGATGCTCGGAGGAGTCGGACTCGTAGCGGTCGAGGTTGAATTCACCAATCGCGAGACGAACGACCTCGCTCGTGGATTTGAGTCCGAGCTTTTTGCGATGGGTTTCGATCTTGGCAATCAATGATACCGGCAGATCAAAAGTGAGAGGAGACGGCGTAGGGGCGGATTTTTTGGCCATGTGTAGATAGGGCTGGATACTGACTTAAATAACGAGGGGAACCTGTTTGTTACGAAGCATCACCCCCCCCTCAGGAGCAACGCTAAATTTATATAAAAGACATCCTATACGAAGATTATTGCGCAGGTGAAAACACCTCCGCCTCGATCCATGCGTAGGCCTGTTCGGGTGTATCCACGCAATTTGCCGCCCGGGCTTTAATTGATATTTCGGGTTCGCGACCGTGCGCGATTAACACCGTGCGCACTCCGACCTCGGTGCCACCGAGCACGTCGGCATCCGCATCACCGGCGTAGATCGCCTCGTCAGACTGCACCCCTAATCGAGAGAGTATCACCTGCATCCCCGCTGGATGCGGTTTATGTGTAGGTAAATCATCACCACACACGACCGTAGAGAAGAACCCGGCCAGATCATGCGCCGTAAAAATCGCTTCGGTGGTGTGCCGGTCGCGCCCCGTCCAGATCGCCAGACTCAGGCCTCGTGACTGCAATCGTTGCAACAGATCCCTCATTCCTTCGAAGGGCTGCACTGAAGCACCATTTTCAAAACCAAATGACTCCAGTCGTCGCAGGGCTTCAGTGGCTTGCGCCTCGTCACCGATCAACTCCAGCAGCGTCTGCGCCGGCGGTCCGCCCAATCGCTGAAAAATCGCCGATTCATCAAGATCGGGCCTGAACGGTGCCAACGCATGGGCAAATGCCATCATCACGAGCGGCATCGAGTCCATCAGTGTGCCGTCGAGATCGAATATCACCGCACGGATGGCGGAGCGGCCGGAGGATCGTGTGCCGACAACGCTCATGGCCCGAGTCGGCGGAGTTGTGAAATCGGCGGCGAAGCGACCGGAGAAGCTAGATTCGTAGGCTCAAAAAGCATTGCTGAGAAATCCAATCCGAGCGCCGCAGCAGTCACTACGAATTGGGTTTTGTTTCTCGTCGTCTCATCACGCAGATCGATGGTCTTCACCATCCACTGACCATCGATTTTTTTAAGGTCGAGCACAGTCATCGTCTTGAGCACCCGCTCCTCGGCACCGATCTGCTGGGCCTGCACCAACGCGCCGAATTGCGTATCAAGAAAGACACGCACGCCCATCAGTTCCGGTTTAAGAGCCGCAATGGCATCCGGCGGATAAAGCAGAAACACATGGGCCGGCCGGCCGCGAACCGGAGCAAGGCCCTCAAAGACAAAATCATTCCAATACAGAAAAGGCATCTGCAGGTCGAAGGCGGTGAGGTCGGTGCCTGACAGCGAGGCAAACATGGCCGCCGGAGCGAGCGCGCCTGCCGTGCCCGCAGAGCCGGTCGCCGGCGAGATCCATAACGACCCATGAGCGCCGTTTTGCACGAGCAGACGGCGTGAAGGGGTGTCGCCCACCGACGGAAGCTCGATACGGGAAACCGGGCCGATGTCGTTGCGCCCCCCCCAGAGCTTGCCACCCGTCACCACACGGGTCTCGCCCCGGCGCGGCAGCACCCGCAGATCGAACTCAAGGTAGTAGTCCCCCGAAATACCCTGCTGGCGGAAACTGCTCAGTATTTTCTTTCCCTCGGCCTGATCAGGCGCGCCCAGCTGAAAATAACGGGCGGGCGGGCGGTAACGCCGGGACTGTGCCGCTGCCTCGCAAGGCAGCAGCGAGCTGAAAACAACAAGGCAGACGAGCATCAAGCCCGTCTGCCTTGTAAAGATCGTCCGGAAGGACGCGCGTTGCACGGGGATCAGGGTTTGGCAGCTTCGACCGGGGCGGCAGGAGCGGTCGTCGTCGTGGGCAAGCTCACCGCAGGAGTGGTCTCAGCCGGAGCCACGGTCTCGGTAGTCGCAGGAGCGGCAGCCGGCGCGGTGGCGGACGGAACGGCCGGAGCAGCGATCGTGGGGAGCAGGCCCTCGGAGGTCTTGGAGTGCTTGGACATGTAGATATGCCCGAGATAGAGGCCGAACGTGAGCACAAAGAAGAGGATGCCGGCGTTGATCGTGAGCTTGGTCAGCACGTTACCCGTGTCGGCGCCAAAGGCCGCCTCGGTCGCACCACCGCCGAGCGCTCCACCGATGCCGCCATCGCTCTTGGATTTCTGGGCCAGAATAACGAGCACGAGAAATACGGAAATTAAAATGAGGACGAACGTGAAAATGCCGATGAGGATGGACATGATGTAAAGGGTCAGAGAGCCGCACCACGGGGCGCTTGTCAATCGCGGGAAAACGCCGGTCGTCGACGGCCTAAATCTGGTAGTCAGCCGGCGTGTCGTGGTCGCCCTTGTGTCCCGGAGACCCGGCATCGCCGGTCTGGGTATTCCCATCCCGGTTGCGGTCGTAGAATATACGCACGCCTGTCGATGGCGCGGTGCCCGACTGTTGAAGCAACTGAGACGCCCGCAACAGCGCCCGCTTGGTGCTCATGGTGAGATTGGTCTCGGCCGGGAAAATATTCTCCACGCCGATTTGTTTACGCGCACCGCTCTTACGCAACACCCTCTCCACATCGGGATTAATGCCGCTGATTAACAAATGCCGCCCGCTTTTCCTCAGGTAGTCGTGCAGCTGGAGCAACGACATGACCGAGGTGGCGTCAAGATGCCGGGCGTTTTTCATGCGCAAGATGACCACTTTGATACCGTCATCGTCAGCCAGCAACCGCACCTGCTCTTGGAAAAGATCCGCCGCACCGAAAAACAACTCACCTTCGACGTGCACGATGGAAATAGCCGAGTTGGCCCGCGTCTCTCCTTCGTCGATTTCGGACAACTGCCCTTGCGCATTAAATCCGTATTCCACCAGAGACGGCGAACTCGCCTTGCGCAGGAACAGCGCCAGCGAAACACCTACTCCGATGTAAATCGCCGTGTCGAGCTTCAGGAAAAGCGCCGAGGCCAGAGTCACCACAAAAACAATCGAATCCGACCGCGTCGAGTGCCACGACACCCTGATCTGCTCGCGATGAATCATCTTCACCCCGATGCGGATAAGGTGCGCGGCCAGGCTGGGCACCGGAATGAAGTTGATGAGCGGTGCCACAAAAAACAACAGGACCAACACGATCAGACTGCTCAACAACGCCGACACCTGGGTGCGCGCTCCGCTTTGCAGATTGGCGGCAGAACGCGCAAACGACGCCGAACCCGGCATCGCACCAAAGAGGCTGTTGGCAATATTGGCCGAGCCCATCGCCACCAATTCCTGATTGGCGTCGAGGCGCTGGCCCGATTGGGCCGCCAGCGTTTTCGAGAGCGAAATCGCCTCAAGCATTCCCAAGATCGAGATAGCGAGCGCCGCAGTCATCAGCGTAGGCATCAGTGACCAGTTCGAACGGTCGAGCGGCATTCCGATGAACGACGGCAGCGCCGCCGACAATGCGCCTTCGTCCTGAATCGTCCGAATACCAGCCAACTCATGCAGCCCTAGGTAACGGGTCAGCAAGGAGAGAAAAACCAGACCGACCAACTCCGCCGGTATCTTTGGGAAAAAATGTTCGACCGCCCAAAAAATCAGCAGGGTCACCGCCCCCATGCAGATCGGGTAAATGTGCACCTCCAGATTAACGAGGTGCACCGCCGACACGGCCAAGCCATCAAAAAAACTTCCATGGCCCACGACGATACCGAGCAGATGCGGCACCTGCCCCGCCGCCAGCAACAACCCGATCGCCGTCCCGTAGGCGATGATCACCGACCGTGAAATAAACTGCGTGAGTTTCCCCAACTGGGCCAAGCCGGCAATCAGTTGAAAAAGTCCGATCAGCAACGCCAGCGCCAACGCCAGTTCAGCAGGGCTCAGAGTCCCTCCAGTCATCGAGTGCAGCGTCGCCGCCAAGATGATACTCATCGAATTGCTCGGACCGAACACCATGTGTCGGGACGAACTGAACAGTGCGCACACAAACCCACCCACGATGACCGACATGATCACCATGAACGGCGGCAGTCCTGCGATGAGCGCAAAACCGATGGCCTGCGGTATGGAAACCAATGAAACCGTCGCTCCCGCCAAAAAATCAGCGCGAAGCTTGGTCCAACTGTAACGCTTCAACTCCTCACCCAGCGGAAATCTATGACGAAGCCACTGCCAGGAATGCCGATGGATCTGCCCGAAGGCTCCTGCATCCGGCGGTGTTTCCATCGTCATATCAGCTTGAACATGCGCATCCCTCATAGCGCGCCAAGCCAATTCCCGCCCGAGAATAGGAATTAAAACCTACTAGTTTTGTGGGATATACAAATTTATAACGATGGTCTGATTGCCGTCATGCCTCGACGCCAAGCTTTTCCAAAATGCGCTGCAGGTCGTCGTTGCCCGCGTAGGCGATGATAATTTTACCCTTCTTCGGAGTGTGCTGGAGGGCGACACGGGCACCGAGATGGGATGTAAGCTTCTTTTCGATACCGCTGACGGCAGCGGCATCGGCAGTCGCCAACTTGCGCGAGGCCGGAGTCTGCGATGAGGGCGCGGGCGCACCGGCCTTCTTGGCCTGCACGAGTTTTTCGGTGGCGCGAACACTCAGTCCTTCCTCGATGACACGGCGGGCGATCAGGGCTCGTTGCGCGGCGTCCTCGATACCGAGGAGCACCTTGGCGTGTCCGACGGACAGGATTCCCTTGGAGACATAACCCTGAAGTTCCGTGTCGAGCGAAAGCAGACGGAGTGAATTTGCCACGGTGGCGCGGCCCTTGCCGACGCGCTCGGAAGCAGCCTCCTGCGTGAGATCAAAATCGCGGATGAGGCTCGCGTAACCGTAGGCTTCTTCGAGCGGGTTGAGTCCTTCGCGCTGGAGATTCTCGATCAGGCCGAGGGCGGCCGAGGACGCGTTGCTGGCCTCGACCAGACGCACCGGGATGGTCTTGATTTTGAGCAGCTGAAACGCGCGCCAACGGCGTTCGCCCGCGATGAGTTGATACTTGTCGCCGGTCTTCCGCACCACGATCGGTTGCAACAGGCCCTCGCTACGAATGCTCTCCGCGAGTTCTGACAACTGCTCGGGTGAAATCTCACGGCGCGCCTGATAAGGACTCGGCACGATGAGGTTCACCGCGATCTCCGCAAAGCCGGGCGCGGCGGGTGCGACCGGAGCCGCCGGAGCGGAAGCGGACGGCGCGGGAGCCGGAGCTTTGGCGGGACCGCCGGAGGCGATCAGACCGCCGAGACCACGACCGAGACGAGATTTGGGAGCTGCACACATGGGTATTATTTGCCTCCGGGAACGAAGAGCGTGTCACCGACCCGCACCTTGGTGGGATCGGCGATTTTATTGGCGTTGATGATGTCGGAAAGTTTTGCGCCGGTCTTGCGCGAGATGGTCGAAAGCGTGTCACCTTTTTGCACGGTATAACTGATGCCTTCGCCGGGGAAATCGGTGGAGAACGAGGTCGTCACCGCAGGACGCTGGGCCTGGCCCTTCGCAAGCGAATCGAGCGCGGCGTTGGTCGCGTCACCCAGTTTTTTGATCTGCGCGGCGGCGCTGGCGGCGGTGGCGGCGTCGCCGGCCTTGAGCGCACTGTTCAGCGAGGCGACCGCGTCGTTGAGCTGTTGCACCGTGGCGTAGGCTTGCGCAGAGCTGGCGGTCTGCGTGCGCAAGGAGGCGTTTTCGCGCTCGAGGTCCTCGACCTTGAGGGATAGCGCGCCGACTTTTTGGCTGAGCAGGCGGACGTCTTCGCGCAGGTTGGCCAGTTCGGAGCCCACCGATTGCTGGGCGTGCGCCGTGAGGGTGATCAGGGCGAGGCAGGCGCCCCAGAGGAAGGTTTTCAACATGGAGGCGGACTTTGCGGAACTTTTCCCGCGAAAACAAGTGCTAGGCTTGAGTGCCACGTTTATAGGGGAATGGAGTCGGCCCCACCAAGGGGGGCAGTGCAAACGATGGCAGCAAGGAGCCGACCGGAACCGGGAACCCGCGAAGAAACTCGGAGGCGGAAAGCATTTTTCCGCCTGGCTTCTGTAAGCGAAGGCAACGCAGCAGGCCGGCGCCGGTTCCGATCAGCAGTCCGCTAGGGTCAACACCAGTCACCACGCCGGGAGAACCGGAGCCCTCCACCACCTCGGCAAGCCCGATTTTGACCGGCTGACCCGCGATTTCAACCGAGCAGGCCGGCCAGGGGAAAAGCCCGTTGATGCGCGCCGCGAGTTCGGCTGCGGATGCGTTGAAATCCAGGCGTCCATCATCCTTCACCAAGCGTCGGCAAAAAGTGGCGGATGAGTGGTCTTGCTCGACGAAGGCGAGTTCGCCGGCCGCGAGCCGCGGCAGTGTTCGCGCGAGCAACGGCACGCAGGCAGCGGCCAGTTTGTGCTCGATTTCCAACGCGGTGTCGTGCGGTGCGATGGTCACTCGCTCCACGTCGGCCACCGGACCGGCGTCGAGTTGGCGCACGATGCGCATCAACGACACGCCGGTTTCTTTTTCTCCGTTGGCGATGGCGGTTTGAATCGGCGAGGCGCCGCGATATTTCGGCAGCAAGGAAGCGTGCAGGTTGAGCGTGCCGAGACGCGGGGTGTCGATGAATTCCTGCTTCAGGATGTGTCCGTAGGCCATGACCAGGGACACATCCGCATGCAACGCGGCGAGCTGCGCGCGCACCTCCTCGGTGATTTTTTCCGGCTGATGGACCGGCAGGCCGCGCGTGATCGCCCAGGTCTTGATACCGTTGGCGGTGATCTTTTGTCCGCGTCCGACCGGGCGGTCGGGTTGGGTAAAGACCGCCGTCACCCGGCACAGCGCACTCCCCTCGCCCGCCAGCCAGTCGAGCAGCGGCAGGGCGATGGGATCGGAGCCCAGGAAGACGAGGTTCAGCATCCGGCGGACGGGTTGGTTTACTTCAGCGTCTTGATCCACTTGTCCACCGTCGCGGCGAGTTCGGCAAAGGCGGCGTCGGTCGAGGGCTTGGCAAGTCCGTCGAATACGCCCCAATGCTCGGTGTGGACGACTGACTCGCCGGGGGCGAGTTTCACCAAGGGGCTGAGCGTCTCGAACTCGATCATCTCGCCGTTGGTAAACGTCTCGAACGCGCATCCGAAGTCCGGATACGTCGCACCCTTGATGACGGGGGCGTATTTGACGAACGTCACGCCGCCGACCCAGTAGGCCGACCAGCCGGGATAATTGGTGATGCCAAATTTCTGCGCGACCTTGGCCTTCGGCACATCGATGCCGATAAAATCCCGGTGCAGGTTCCAGAGCGGTAACGAAAGATCGGTGTAGGTCCAGGGAACGAACGAATAGGACGGCAACAGATCGCCATCGGCGTGACTACCCTTGGGCAACAACGGCAGCACGCCGTAACCGCCGCCGCGCAGCATGGTGAGCGCCCAGGCTGCACTCTCGACCGTCCAGAGTCCGTGGTTGGTGAGCGCATGCGTGACCTTCACCGTGCGCTCGCCCTGCACCTCTAGCTTCATGGCCTTTTGCAGGCCGGTCTTTTCCTCGGTGGGTTGCGCGAGGGCGATGCCGTTTTTGAGCGGCTTGACCGCGAGCGCCTCGTCGTCGGGTTGATAGGTGCGGACGATGTCCTCGGGCGAGTGCCACAGACGGTGGCCGCCGCGCAGGTAGTAGCCGTGGTAACGTTGTTCATCCTCGGGAAACTGCAGGAACAGGTTGCCTGCTTTTGCTCCTTCGGCGGAGCTGAGCGAGACGACCCGGGGGCCGACCGCCGTGGTGACCGTCAGCGAAATCGCCTTGGTGGATAACACGACGGCTTCGCCGCCGCGAAAATCAGTCTTCGAGTGTTTCATGGGTAAAATCGTCGTCCGCGGCGGCCTCTTCGCCCTCTTTCCACTTCGGAACGTGCGCCTCGGGATGCTCTTCTTTGAAGATCAATCCCGCCTTCTTGGCCTTGCCGGAATACGCGGTGCCGGGCTCGTGCTTTTCCTTGCCCACGAGTTCGAAATAGATCGGGCAGCCGTTCAATTCGAACGCGTCAACCAGCCCCGCCTCGAGGTAGCGGCGATATTGCTCGGTGAGCTTCTCCTCGCGATTGCAGAAAATTTTAATGCGGAACGGACGGTTGCCGGTCTGCAACGCATAGTAGGCGCGGAAGCGCTTGCCACCGACGGCGGGCGGCGGAGTGCGCTCGGTGAGGAAGGCAATCGTCTTGTTGAGTTTCGCCGTAGGGATGCGTGTATCGAGGATACGGTTGAGCTTCACCGCCGCGTTCAGCATGCGGTCGATTTCGTAGCCGGACATCGCCGACGCAAAAATCACCGGGGCGCCGGGCGTGAAGAACAGGCTGTCGAAAATGGATCGTTCGTATTTTTTGCGGTAGTCGCGCTCGCTGTCGAAACCGTGGATCGCGGCGTCGGGGGCGCAACCGGGATCCTCGCCTTTTTTGAAGGCGGCGCGGACCACGTCCCACTTGTTGACGACGATCACGATGGGCTTGCGCTCTTTGACAGCCTCGCCGGCGATGGCCTTGTCCTGCTGCGTGACGCCGTCGATGGCGTCGAGCACGAGGAACACCACGTCGGTCTCCTTGATCGCGTCGAGCGAACGAAGGCGGGAGAAATATTCGACGGACGAAGCGAGCTTGGTCTGCGTCTTGATACCGGCCGTGTCGATGAGACGGAACGGATACATCTTGCCGTTGCGGCCCTTGAATTCGAAGGGCAGCGAGATCGCGTCGCGCGTGGTGCCGGGCACGTCGCTCACGATGAGACGGTCGCTCTTTAGCAGGCGGTTGCTCAACGAGGATTTGCCCACGTTGGGACGGCCGATGAAGCACACGCACAACGGATCGTCGGCGGTCTTGGCTCCGGTTTCCTCGGCGACCTCGGGCACGGTGCCGATGCGTTTGAGGATTTCCTCGCGCAGGTAACTTTCGCCGCGGCCGTGTTCGGCGGAGACGCGCAACGGTTCGCCCAGTCCTAAGCGGAAAGACTCGGCGAGGTCGACTTTATCGTCGTCGAAGTCCGCTTTGTTCATGACCAGCAGCACGTCCTTCTTGGAACGGCGCAGCATCTGGCCGATACGGGTGTCGAGCGCGGTGAGGCCGTCCAGACCGTCGATCACGAAGAGAATCAGCTGGGCGGTTTCGATGGCGAATTCGACCTGGAGCTCGGAAGCCTTGGTGAGGGCGGCGAGGCTGCTGTCGTTGTCCTTGAAACCAAGACCGCCGGTATCCAGCAGCGTGTAGCTGCCGTCCTCGATTTCGGCCGAGATGACATCACGGGTGACGCCCGGCTGATCGTGGACGATGGAAATGCGCTTTTTCGCCAGCCGGTTGAAGAGGCGGCTTTTGCCGACATTGGGTCGGCCGACGATGACGACGGTGCGGTTCATAAATAGATAAGCAGAGAGAGATAAAGCGGGCCGCCTCGCGAGCCCAGCCTATAAATCAACCTGTTTCTCCTTATGCATCGCAGGCTTCGGGGAAGCGATCAGTTGGCGGAAGCCACGGTTTCCTTAAAACCGGCGGGCAGTGCGAAAACGGCGTCGGGCAGCGTCCCTGGTGTGATATTGGCAACCACCATGGTAATTTTGGCTTCCGATGTGATGACATCGATCTTGAGCGGCACGCCTTCGATCTGGCTGAAAAACTCGGCTTCTTTGCCCTTGCCCAACTGCATACGATCAAAGGTATCTGCATTGAGTCCTTTGATCTCGGTCGTCGCCCACACCGAGTAGTTCGTCTTGGTCTTGCCCTCGATCGTTTCCACCAGATAGCGGTGGCAGGTATATTTGAAAATCGTGGCCGTCTCGTTTGTGCGGGTGACCTTGAATTGAGCCGGTTTTTCAGCGGACGGAGCCGCCGCCGCTTGGGATAGCTTGTGATATGTGCGGGCCTTGCGATCGATGGAATAGGCAACGTTTTGGTCGGCCAGCGTCAGCACTTCGGTCGGGATCAGTCCGCCCTCGGTTTTGACCAGAGCCCGGGGTCCCTTGATTTGCAGGGTGAAACCTTTCGGGATCACGTCGCCGGAGGCGGCGGCGGGGTTGAGCGCACCCATCTGTTTTCCCATCATATCCTTCAACTGGGGATTCTGCGCGAGCATGGCCTGCATCTCGGGACTCTTCATGGCTTCCTGCGCCTCCTTGAGTTTCGCCTGCACTTCGGGGTCGGCCAGCTGGGCCTGCGCTTCCTTGACCTTGCGGGCCATCTCCGGGTCGGTGAACTCCATGCGAGTCGTCCACTTGATGGTGCCGTTGAAATCCTGGGCCCGAACCGGGCCGCCAATGAAAGCCGACGCGAGCAAAAACAAAACGATGAGTTTTTTCATGGGATGGGTAAAACCATCAAAGCGGAGACGATTTGCAGAAGGCTGGCAACGGCAGCGTTGGACCGCGTCGTCAACCACCCGTAAAAAAGCCCCGTCCGGCGTGAACCGAAACGGGGCGAAAACCCAAACGAGGAGCGCGGGTTATTTCTTAACGTTCTGAATGAACCGCTCAACGCGATCGCAGGCCACGATGAGCTGTTCGTAGCTGGTCGCAAAACAGCCGCGCACGTGGCCTTTGCCGTTGGCGCCGAACGCCGTGCCGGGCACGACCGCGACCTTTTCTTTTTCGAGCAGGCCGACGGCGAATTCCTTTTCGGTCAGGCCGGTCGGCGTGACGTCCGGGAACGTGTAGAACGAACCGCGTGGCGAATGGCACTTGAGGCCGGCTTCGTTGAAACGGCGCACCACGAGATCGCGGCGGCGGTGGTATTGGTCGCGCATCTTCACGACCGCATCCCAGCCGCGCAGCAAGGCTTCGAGCGCCGCCTCCTGAGCGATGATCGAGGCGCAGAGCATGGCGTATTGGTGGACCTTCATCATCGCGTCGATCAGCACGGCCGGTCCGCACGCATAACCGATGCGCCAGCCGGTCATCGCGAAGGCTTTCGAGAAGCCGTGCAAGAAGATCGTGCGCTCCGCCATGCCGGGCAGGCTGGCGATGCTGGTGTGCACGCCGTCGAAGGTGAGCTCGGAGTAGATTTCGTCGCTGAGGACGAGCAGGTCCTTCTCGCGGCAGAACTCGGCGATCTTGGTCAACTGCTCCAGCGAGCACGTGCCGCCCGTCGGGTTGCACGGCAGGTTGAGCATGAGAACCTTGCAGCCCGGCGACCACGCGGCGCGCAGGGCCTCGGCCGTCAGCGCAAAGTTGTCCTTGGCGTAGGTCGGCACCTCCACGGCGACGCCGTGCGCGAGCGTGATGCTCGGGCTGTAGGAAACGTAACAGGGTTGGTGATACATCACCTTGTCGCCAGGGCTGACGAAGGCGCGGATCGCCAGGTCGAGCGCCTCGGAGACGCCCACGGTCACGATGACCTGGTCCTCGGGGCGATAGTTCACCCCGAAGTGTTCGGTCACGTAGGTCGAGATCGCGCGTCGCAGCTCGATCATGCCGAGGTTCGACGTGTAGTAGGTCTTGCCCTTTTCGAGGGCGTAGATGGCGGCTTCGCGGATGTGCCACGGGGTGACGAAATCCGGTTCGCCCACGCCGAGCGAAATCACGTCCTGGCCCTTCATCTTGGCGACCAGCTCGAAGAAATCACGAATACCACTCTTGGGCAGCGAGGCCACATGGCCCGCCACCCAACGATTTGGGTCAACGCTCATGGTGGGTGCGGTTAAGGGGCCACGTTGAGACGGGTGACCTGTGTCTCCGTCTGCTCGATCAGGAAGCCGCCCTCTTTGTAGGAGCGCAGCATAAAGTGGGTGCTCGTGGAGAGCACGCCCTCAAGCGTAGAAAGTTTTTCGGACACAAACGCCGCGACCTTTTGCAGGCTGGAGCCGTTCACGAAGACGAGCAGATCGTAGGCGCCCGACATCAGGTAACAGGACTCGACCTCGTCGAAGCGCGCCAGGCGCTCGGCCAGACGGCTGAAACCGCCGCCACGCTCAGGGGTGACCTTGACCTCGATGACCGCCCGGACAGCTGCGGCTGCGGCGGCCTCGCGCGAGAGATCGAGCACCGGACGCCAGCCGAGGAAGATTTTATCTTTTTTCAGCTGCTCCAGGTGCTGTTCAACTTCGGCCACGGACAGGTTCACCACTTGCGCCATTTGGGCCGTGGTAAGACTACCGCCTTCGAGTAACAGCTTGAGAACAGGGTTCATAAGGGACGGGAACCTTCGCAGAAGAAAGAACGGGGAATCCACACAATTCTGCACACTTCACGTCGCGCCTGTTTGCGGAGGCTTGGAAATTAGCGTCGATTCGCGTCCATTAGCGGTTTCAACTCAGCCCTTTTCCGATGTTCGAATCCCTCACCGACAAACTTTCCTCCGCCCTCCGCAACCTCCGCGGCGTGGGCAAACTGACCGAAGAAAACATGGCCGACGCCCTCAAAGAGGTGCGCACCGCCCTGCTCTCGGCCGACGTTCACTTCAAGGTCGCCCGCGAATTCATCGAGCGCGTCCAGACCGCCTGCGTAGGCCAGGAAGTCCTCAAGGGCGTCGCTCCCGGCCAGCAGATCGTCAAGATCATCAACGACGAACTCGTGCGCCTCCTCGGCGAAGGCACCAACGAACTCTCCGCGGCCCGCCCGCTCAAGGTCCTCATGGTCGGCCTCCACGGCTCCGGCAAAACCACCTCGACCGCCAAGCTCGGCAAACTCCTCAAAAAACGCGGCTACCGTCCGTTCGTCGTCGGTTGTGACGTCTATCGTCCCGCCGCCATCGACCAGCTCGAGATCCTCGCAAAACAGGAAGAGCTCGGCTTCTACAGCGACCGCGTTTCCAAAGACGTCCCCGCCATCGGCGCTGCCGGTCTCTCCGCCGCGCAAGCCGCCGGAGCCGACGCCATTTTCTTCGATACCGCCGGTCGTCTCCAGATCGACGCCGACCTCATCGAGGAGGTCAAAAAACTCCGCGAACGCATCAAGCCCGACGAGATCCTCCTCGTGGCCGACGGTGCTCTCGGCCAGGAAGCCGTCAACGTCGCCAAGGCCTTTCACGACGCGCTCGGCCTCACCGGACTCATCCTCACCAAGCTCGACGGCGACGCCCGTGGTGGTGCCGCGTTGTCGATCAAGTCGATCACCGGCGTGCCCATCAAGTTCGTCGGCACCGGCGAAAAAACTGGCGACTTCGACACCTTTTATCCCGACCGCCTCGCCTCCCGCATCCTCGGCATGGGCGACGTTGTTTCTCTGGTTGAACGCGCCCAGGAAACGATCGACCAGAAAGAGGCCGAAAAGATGGCCGAGAAGATGCGCAAAGCGGACTTCAATCTCGAAGACTTCCTCGCGCAGATGCAGCAGATCAAAAAACTCGGTTCCATGCAGAGCATCATGGGCATGATGCCCGGCATGAGCGGCATGCAGGTCCCCGACGACGCCGAAAAACAGATGGGCCGCACCGAGGCGATCATTCACTCGATGACGATCCAGGAACGCCGCAAGCCCGAGATCCTCAACGGCAACCGCCGCCTGCGCATCGCCAACGGTGCCGGCGTGAAAGTTTTGGAGGTCAACCAGCTCATCAAGCAGTTCCAGCAGATGCAAAAAATGATGAAGATGATGAAAGGCGGCGGCGCCAAAAAGATGATGCGCCAGATGGAAGCCATGAAGGGCCGCAGCGGTTTCCCGGGCATGTGAACGACGGAAAAATTGCACCGGAATAATCCGGACGACGCCCCGCCGGTCCTGTGCTAGATTGTCCGCATGCGATTGAATCCGACCCAACTCTACGCCCGCGTCCTCGCCGGCGATGCGAGTGACAACGGCCGGTTCTTTTTCGGCGTAACGACTACGGGCATCTACTGCCTGCCCTCTTGCAAGGCCCGCAAGCCGAAGCCCGAAAACACCCGCTTCTTTCCCACCGCCGAAGCCGCTCGCGCCGCCAGACTGCGCGCCTGCAAAAAATGCCATCCCGACGACTTCGCGCGCGGTGCCGATCCCGTCCTCGAAAACATCGAACAACTCGTCGCAGAAATTCGCGCCACGCCCGCCGCTTTCCGCGACGCGCGCGTCATCGTGAAACGCTCGGGCTTCGGCCCCACGCGTTTGTTTGAACTCTTCCGCCAACACTACCACGCCACGCCCGCCGACGTGTTGCTCCGCGCCCGCCTCGCCAGCGCCAAACAACAACTCCTTTCCTCCGAATCACCGCTGACCGACATCGCCTTCGCCGTCGGCTTCGAGTCGCTCTCGGTTTTCCACGAACACTTCCGCGCCTTCAACGGCCTCACGCCCTCCGCCTACCGCGAACTGGGCACCGCCCGCAGCTTCGAACTCGCGCTGCCCGACGGCTATCCCCTCGCCTACCTGAAACGAGCCCTCGCCCGCGACACCGAAAGCCTCACTGAATGCCTCGACGGTGATACCTACACCACAGTCGCCCGACTCGGTGAAGCCCAGTCCCCCACCCTGCTCCGCCTGCACCTATCTCCCTCGTTGGTCCGCGTTGAATGCGACGCACACGCCCCCGAAGCCCATGCCCTCGTCGTCGCCCTGCTCGGACTCGACCAAGACGCCGCCGCCTTCACCCGCCTCGTCCGCAAACTCGGACTCGCCCGCCTCATCGCCGGACGAGAACAACTGCGCATCACGCAAACTCCGTCCGTATTCGATGGCCTGCTTTGGTCCATCATCGGCCAGCAAATCAACCTCCCCTTCGCCTTCCAACTCCGCCGCCGTCTCATCGAACGAACCTGCACACCCTTCGCCGAAAACCTCTACGCCGCGCCCACGCCCGCCGCCATCGCCGCATTGTCCTACGATGACCTGAAGCCGCTCCAGTTTTCCCGCTCGAAAGCCGCCTATGTCATCGACACCGCGCGTCTCGTTGCCAGCGGACAACTTGATCTCGACTCGCTCCGCACGATGAGCGCGACCCGCGCCGAACGCACCTTGCTCGCCATCCGCGGACTCGGCCCGTGGTCGGTCAATTACCTCATGATGCGCTCGCTCGGTTTCGCCGACTGCGTCCCGCTCGGCGACACCGGTGTGACCAGCGGACTCCACTCGCTCTTCAAACTGGAAACACGCCCCGACATCGAAGCGACCAAGCGCCTGATGTCCGTATTTTCGCCGCACCGCAGTCTCGCCACCGCGCATCTCTGGCAGTTCAACCAACCGATTCCATGACGCCTGCCCCTTCTCTTCACGCCTTCACCTTCCCCACCCCCTGCGGCCCCTTTTCCGTCGCCCTCAACGCCACCGGCGCCGTCGTCGCCACCGCCTTCGGCGACCTCGCCCGCCTGCGCTCCCGCCTCCCAGAAAAGTGTAACCTAATAGGTTACACTGGTTCGGAAACCTTTGCTGTTAAAAAACAAGTGGATGCCTATTTTGCGGGTAAACTGCACGTATTCACACTGCCACTTGCCGCCGCAGGCACGGACTTTCAGCACCGCGTGTGGTCCGCTCTCCTGGCGATTCCCTACGGCGAAACTCGCAGCTACGGACAACTCGCCGCCTCGCTCGGCAACCCCGGCGCTTCACGCGCCATCGGTCGCGCCAATGCCACCAATCCCATCTGTCTGCTCGTCCCCTGTCACCGCGTGATCGGCGCCGACGGTTCGCTCACGGGCTTCGCCTTCGGTGAGGACATCAAGCGCCAGCTGCTCGCCCGCGAAGGCGCGTTGTTGATCGCAGAGTAAAACCGGTCCCGCTCGTTCGCTCTACAATTAGCGTCCTCTTTTCGCTTTGGGATATGCCCGGGACTTGGCCGACTTCGACGACTTGTCCGCCTGCTTGGCCGCTTTGCGATAATCGCCCGACTTGAGCGCCTCGATCTGGTCGCGCAACAAGGCCGCGCGCTCAAACTCGAGCCGTCCGGATGCCGCCGTCATGTCCTCTTCCAACTCCGCGATGACGGCCTTCACGTCTTCCTCGCTGCCCTCCGCCATGACGCCCTCCTCCTCGCGATCACCACTGCCGTCGTAAACGTGCAGGCTCGACTGCGCCGTGCGCTTCACACTGCGCGGCGTGATGCCGTGCTCCGTGTTGTAGGCGATCTGTTTCGCGCGTCTCGCCAAGGTGATCTCCTGCGTGCGACGGATCGAGTCCGTGATCTTGTCCGCGTAGAAAATAACCCGTCCGTCCTCGTGACGCGCCGCGCGTCCCGCCGTCTGGATGAGAGAGGTTTCGCTGCGCAGGAAACCTTCCTTGTCGGCATCGAGGATCGCCACCAACGCGACCTCCGGAAGGTCGAGGCCTTCGCGCAGAAGATTGATGCCGACCAACACGTCAAAATTCCCCAGCCGCAGATTGCGCAGGATCTCCACGCGCTCGATCGCGTCGATGTCGCTGTGCAGGTATTCCACGCGGATCTTCGCTTCGCGCATGAAACTCGTGATGTCTTCCGACAACCGTTTCGTCAGCGTCGTCACCAGCACGCGCTCACCCTTGCTCACCGCACGCTTGATCTCGCCGATCAGGTGCTCGATCTGCCCCTTGGTCGGATGGATGACGATCTCGGGATCCAGCAAACCTGTCGGACGAATCACCTGCTCGGCGATCACCGCCGACTTTCCCATTTCGTATTTTGCCGGCGTGGCCGAGACGAACAGCGTCTGACCCGTGATCGACAAAAACTCATCAAAGGTCTGCGGCCGGTTATCCAGCGCGGAAGGTAGCCGGAAACCGAAGTTGACCAGATTCATTTTGCGCGCGCGGTCGCCGTTGGACATGCCGCCGATCTGCGGAATGGTCACATGGCTCTCGTCAACCATGAGCAGCGCGTCCTTCGGAAAGAAATCGATCAGGCAGATCGGACGCTCGCCGGGTCTCCGTCCGGCGATGACGCTGGAATAGTTTTCGATGCCGTTGCAGAAGCCCATTTCCTGAAGCATCTCCAAGTCGTAGTTCGTGCGCATACGAATGCGCTGCGCCTCTAGGAACTGGTTGTTTTTCTCAAAAAACGCCACGCGCTCGTCCAACTCGGCTTTGATCGCCTGCACCGCTCCCGTGAGCTTGTCCTTGCTGGCGACGTATTGCGTCGCCGGGTAAAGGTCGAACTGGTCGAGTTTGCGGGTAACCGTTCCCGTCGTCGGGTCGAACTCGCTCAACGCCTCAATCTCTTCGCCCCAAAACTCCACGCGCAAACCTAGCTCCAAGTAGGCCGGCATGATGTCCACCACGTCGCCGCGCACGCGGAAGGCCCCGCGTTTCAGTTCGTAGTCATTTCGCTCGTAAAGAATGTCCACGAGTTTCTCAAGCAGCACCTGGCGTCCGAGCGGATCGCCTTTGCGCAACGCGATGCGCATCGCCTGAAAATCCTCGGGCGAACCCAAACCGTAGATGCACGACACCGACGCCACCACGATCACGTCGCGGCGCGAGACCAGCGAACTCGCCGTGGCGATGCGCATGCGTTCGATCTCCTCGTTGATGGAGGAATCTTTTTCGATGTAGGTGTCGCTGGATGCGACGTAGGCCTCGGGCTGGTAGTAGTCGTAATAACTGACGAAATACTCGACGGCGTTCTCCGGGAAAAAGTTTTTGAACTCCGAGTAAAGCTGCGCGGCCAGCGTCTTGTTGTGCGAGATGATCAACACGGGGCGGTCGCTCCGCGCGATGACGTTGGCCATGGTGAACGTCTTGCCCGAACCCGTGACACCGAGAAGCGTCTGAAACTTGTTACCGGCGTTGATCGACGCCGTGAGCGTGTCGATCGCCTGCGGCTGGTCGCCGGTCGGGGTGTAGTCGGCGTGGAGTTTAAACAGCGATGGCATGGCGGGTATGCGCGGATCTCACGATTGCACGGTTCGGGCCGGTGGCAACTGCCGCACGCTCAAAGTCCGAAAAGCTTGCGCACCTGCGCACTGAAACTTTCCTGATTACGAGTCCCTGCATGCTCCTCCATGTCGCGAGTCACAAATACGCCCGCGCCGGTCAGCTGCACTTCGAACAGCGGAGCCAGCCCACGGCAATAACGCCAAAACCCCACGCGACGCACCGGTTTCAACCCCAGTCTCGGGCTAAAAGCGACCAAGCCCGCTTGTGACGTATAACCCACGGGCAGTTTGCCTCCGTCCGCCGCAGTCATCACCTCCGCCCTTAACGCACTGATCCCCGAGACAACGAGGCGGCAGGGACCGAAGAACTCGAGATAACCAAATTGTGCGCTTATCCACGACTGCCAGCGAAACAACGCCCAGTGGCGCCGGATGGGCGGCGTGGACTGTGCACTGGCAATGAGGCCGAGCACATGAGTCGCCCGAATCACAAGGGATCCGTTCTCTGGCACGGACACGACGGCCAACTCGGCAAACGGAGACACTGAGTTTGCAAATATGACCCGACGATCTCCATCGCTGCGTCCGTTACGCAGCTCGATCAACCGGCAAAGTCCGCCGAACATCCAGGAAAACGGCGCGCTCCAATTGAGGACAAACCGGCTCCGCTGGGTAAGTCCATCTTCGTTCGAATACAGATATCCGCGCCGCACCCAGAGCACCTCGCCGGGCCACACCGAATCCTCTACGGTAAGTGCGCTTTCCCCTATCGTCGGAGGCACCTCGGATTCGGTTTCGAGTTTCAACAGCCGTCCGCGCCCCACCCATTTTGACCAGCCGTAATAAAGAACCAGGGCACCGATAAATCCGCCCAAAAGATACCCAAAAAAAACCAACTCGATTAGCCATCCCGCTTCCGTCCATGCACTGCGCGCGTAGTGGGCGACGGGGTTGGAGTCGCGCCTCAATGCGCTTTCTTCCTGCTCGAGCTCAATTTTTCTAATGGCAAGAGACTCCCGCACGTCCTCTCCCAACACGGACTCCCGTTGCACGTTCACGATATTCGTCTGCGAATCGGCCTTCAGTTTTTCCAGCCGGGCGATCCGGTCGGTATGTTTTTTTTGCTCGTCCGCATCACCGAAAAGCCGGTCGATCGCGCCAGCATCCAGTTCATGCAACGTTTTCAGGGTCTTGTCCGCCTGCACGGAGCGCTGTTGCTCGATAGCCAGTGCTTTGGCCGTGTCGTTTTGCTTTTTCACGGCCTCCTGCAACTTGGCTTCAACGATGGCTCGCTCGGATGTTAGGGTAGCAAACATCTGACTGCGTCGCTCCTCAAAACTAGCTGCATCGCGGGTATAAACCCACAGGCTGTAAGCAACCAGCGCCAAGCAGGCGATCAACGCCGACACAATCAGCTTGCGGACAAGTTTGGCGGCAAAGGTGATGACTGGGTTGGCCATTCGTAAGAGTGGGTTAATCTATAAACATCGGGAATTTCAACAGCCCATGCGATTCACGTGCAGATTTGCCATTCATTAACGAGCGGTCATCGTTCGTCCAAGCCCCACCCAATACCCCACCCCCATGTCCAAGGTCATCATTTCGACGCTCTATCATTCCGACATTTTCAAAATGGCCTGCCGTCAGTTCGACCTCGCGGCCGACGCCATCAGCCTCCCGGAAACCATCCGTGATCGCACCAAATACCCCCGCCGCTGTCTCGCCGTCGCCCTCCCCGTCAAACGTGATGACGGCACCGTGACCGTATTCGAGGGCTACCGGGTGCAACACAACCTCTCCACCGGTCCGTCAAAGGGCGGCATTCGCTTCCACCAGAATGTGACCATCGGCGAAGTCGCGGCGCTCTCGATGTGGATGAGTTGGAAGTGCTCGCTGGTCGGTCTGCCGTATGGCGGAGCCAAGGGCGGCGTCATCGTCGATCCCCGCCAACTTTCCGAGGGTGAACTCGAGCGGCTCTCCCGTCGCTACATGCAGGAGATCTCGCCGTTCATCGGTCCCCACATCGACGTGCCCGCCCCCGACATGGGCACCAACGAAAAAATCATGGGATGGATGATGGACACCTACTCCAGCCACATCGGTCGTAACGAACCGGCCTGTGTCACCGGTAAACCCATCTCGCTGGGTGGCTCCCAAGGTCGTCGTGAAGCCACCGGAGCGGGTGTCGCCTACCTCGCTAAACGCTACCTCGAAGACCTGAATATTCCGCTCACACAAGCCACGGTCGCCATTCAGGGCTTTGGCAACGTCGGCAGTGAGGCCGCCCTCGCCCTCTCCGATTATGGAGCCAAAATCATCGCGATCTCGGACTACACCACCGCGATCTACAACGCCGACGGCATCGACATCAGAAAAGCGCTCGCCTTCATTTCCTCCCAAAAGATCCTTCACGACTTCGACGGTGGCGAACGCATCACCAACGAACAGCTGCTCACGCTCGACTGCACGGTGCTCGTGCCCGCCGCACTGGAGCGCGTGATCACCCCGGAAATCGCCGCCAAACTCCGCTGCCGCATCCTTGCCGAGGCCGCCAACGGCCCCACCACTTTTCAGGCGGACAAGATTCTCGATAAGCGGGACGACATTGAAATCATCCCCGATGTTCTCTGTAACGCCGGCGGCGTGATTGTCTCCTATTTCGAATGGCTGCAGAACCTGCAAAACTTCTACTGGGACCGTGACGAGGTCATGCAAAAGCTCTTCGTCATCCTTGATCGCGCCAAGTCCTCGGTCGATTTCCAGAAGCGCAAGTTCAAGTTCAGCCGCCGCCTCGCCGCGCTCACGCTCGGTATCCAGCGTGTCGCCGACGCCAAGCAAAGCCGCGGGCTTTTCCCATAAACGAGTCAAAGCGTGGCTCGAAGGCTCGACGTGGCACGGGCTTCCAGCCCGTGGGATTGAAGGACATGGGCAGGATGCCCATAAGCATTAACCTAAAATTGGCTCATGGAGAGGTGACTGATGGATTGGCCGCGTGAAACAGTGTAATATCCTGAATGAGTCATGGGAGGTTCTGCGTGGATTTCTGCCGGCCGATTTGGAGCGAAGCGCGAAGGAGCAAGGCGCGATGCGGAGGTCCCGGGGAGAGGTGAAGAGCGCGAGTGTGCTGTTGCGCCTTATACTGCTGCATGTGGCAGGAGGTCTGTCGCTGGAGCAGGCGGCGATGAGAGCCGGTGAGCACAACCTGGTGAAGATCAGTGCGGTGGGATTGCTCAAAAGACTGCGAAGCTCGGGACCATGGCTGGAATGGCTGACGGCCAAGCTGGTGGAGTCGCTCTCAAGCGACTGGGACAAGTCGGCCTGGCGGGGCCGGAACATTCGGGTGCTCGACGCCACTGATATCCAGGAGCCCGGCCCGACGGGCACGGACTGGTGCCTGCATTACTCACTGCGGCTGCCCCAGCTCAGTTGTGATTTCATGGAGCTGACCGGCGCGCATGGCGGCGAGAGCCTCAAGCGGCTGCCGGTGAACAAGGGGGATATAGTGGTCTGCGACCGCGCCTACAGCCATCGAGAAGGTGTCGCACAGGTTATGGCGCAAGAGGCGGACGTCGTGGTGCGGCTAAACACGGGAGTCTTTCCGCTGGTTGATACGCTCGGACGTCCGATCAATTTGGCGCGACTGATCGGCAAACTCAAAATCGGGGCGATCCGCGAATGGCCGGTTTGGTTTGAGTGGGCCGGCCAACGACATCGCCTGCGACTTTGTGTGCTGCGAAAAAGCGAGGAAGCAGCCCGACGCGCCCTGCGCAAGGCCGAGAAAAAGGCACTCAAACACGGCAATCAAATCGGCGCGGACACCTTGAAACTCACCGCGTTCGTCATGGTGCTTACCAGTCTGCCTGACGACTGGAGCGCCGCGCAGGTCTTGGAAATCTACCGTGCCCGCTGGCAGATCGAGCTGTGCTTCAAACGCCTCAAACAACTGCTGGCCGCAGGCCATGTCCCAAAGACCACCGATCCCTCGAGCCGCGCTTGGCTGCAGGCCAAGATACTCACGGCACTCCTTATCGAGCACACCATCCATGCCGCTCGTTTTTTTCCCCCCTGGGGATACCGACTCCCAGTCGGAACGCCGGTGGCTGGTGTTCAAGGAGGTCAAGGATAGTGTCGTTACGGCCCTGCAGTTGCCTCTGCCTCTCGCTCACCTCCTGCGACGCGGTCCGGACATCGCCGCCGCCTTGCGCGAGCGACGGCCTCGCCGCCCGCGACAAATGCAGCGACTTCATGCGGTGTTGGGTAAATTAGGTTAATGCTTATGGGCAGGATGCCCATGCCACTCCGAGCCCTCCAACAACTGTGCCTCAGAGGAAAATCCAGCCGGCCAGCGCCAGAATCGGCAGCAGAATCGGCAGACTGAATTTCATGATGTAGCCAAAGAAGCTCGGTGTCTTCACCCCCATGCCGTCGGCGATGGACTTCACCATGAAGTTGGGTCCGTTGCCGATGTAGGTCATGGCTCCGAAAAACACCGCGCCCAAGCTCACCGCGATGACCAGGAACTTACGTTTTTCCAGCAACACGCGCACAGTGGCGATCTCATCGCCCGCCACCGCCGCGAACTCGTCCGGGTGTTCCGCCGTCGCGGTCACCTCGGCCAACTTGAGGAAGTTCACGTAGGTCGGCGCGTTGTCCAACACCGCCGACAGCGAACCCGTGGCGAAGTAATACTGTGTAGGCTTGGTGAATCCCAACGACTCGCCATGCGACTCCAGGTAACCAAGCGCCGGCATCATCGTAATGAAGATGCCGACGAACAGGAATGCGACTTCCTTGATCGGGCCGAAGTTGAAGTGATTCTCCGCGTGCACGATCTTCGGAGTGACGAAGTAGGACGCGATACCCGCACCGATCATGACGATCTCGCGCAGGAACAATGTGTCGGGCAGAAATACCGCGCCGATGATAACAAGCAGGAAGATCATGTTGACGCCGCCTTCGATGCGGAAGGTGTCCGGGGCCTTGATCTCGGTCTGGATCTTCTTGGGCGCGCGCTTAAAGCCACGCAGATCGAATGCATAGAATGCCGCCAGCAACGCACCGATGACCGTCATCCAAATAAGGATGACATGCTCGGTCAGCCAGAAAAACGGCACGCCGCGCAGGTAACCCAAGAACAAGGGAGGATCACCGATCGGCGTCAGCGAACCGCCGCAATTCGAAACGATGAAGATAAAGAAAACGACATGGTAGGTGCTGATGCGGATCTTGTTCATCCGGATGAAAGGCCGAATAAGCACCATCGAGGCACCCGTCGTGCCGATGAAATTGGCCAGGATCGCGCCGATGAGCAGCAGCAGCACGTTTTCCAGCGGAGTCGCCTCACCCTTCGTCTTGATGTGAATGCCGCCCGCCACCACGAACAACGAGCCGATCAGGGCGATAAACGAGACGTATTCATGCGCGGTATGCGTAAGAATATGGCCGCCTTCGGGAATCTTGAGTAGGTAAAAGATGCCGACCAGCAGCGCCAACCCGATGGAGACCTTGGGATAATTATGCTCCCACCAGTGCTTCACCTTGTCGGGTGTAAGCGGCATGGTCGCGATGAGCAGAAGCAGCAACGCGAACGGTGCAATAAGCAGTGGAGGAATCTCCACCATGGATGACAACAGGAGCGGGACGGATGACATGGCGCGAATGGTATGCAGGGTTTATGCCGGAGAAACGCCGGTCGACATGCAATCCCGCAAATGCGCCCATCCGTTTAACCGTCCCGATTCACGACGATATTCTGATCGTTTACAGAAGTAAGAAGCAAAGAGCCATGATCACCGTCGGCATGACCGCCGAAGCCAACAAACCCAGCGGAGACACACCCTCGGGGAAATACTTTTGCAATATCGACTGACCGGCCGGATTAGGCGCATTGGCGATCACCGTGAGTCCGCCACCGGTCACCGCACCCGCCACGACCGCATATTTAAGCGCATCAGTGAAGCCTGGGACGAGCGTCGCCAAGTAGGTGATAGCCGCGTTATCGTTGACCGCCGTCAACACGGTCGCACTCAGGAAAAGCGGGAATTCACCGAGGCTCTTCAGCACCGGTTCAATCCACCAAGCCTGCAAGCCGCCGTGAACCACCAAACCGGCCAGGAAAAAACCCACGAGCAACGGCGGCTTGAGGTCGAGTTGCTTGTTTTGGTGATGCGCCGTTGCCTGACTAAATGCCAAAAAGAATAGAAACAGGCCGATAAACAGAGCCGGATAGTGGGCGAAATACACCACGCCCGCCAAAAACATCAGCTGCACCAGCGTAACCCAAACCGGAATGGGCACCGTGTTGACCTTGGTCTTGGACACCTTCTGTGCACGGGCCGACCGCACCTCGTTAAGCGAGGCCAGTTCCTTCCTGAAAATAACATAATAGATCAACGTGGCGCTCACGATTCCCAGCCCGGCCTTCCAACCGAAATGAGTAAACATGTAGGCCATGTCCCACTTCCACGGTCCGGCCACCATCAGCACGGGAGGAGCGGCAAAATGGGTAAACGTGCCACCGACCGAGATGTTCACGAAGAGCAGACCCATCGTTGCGTAGCAAAACTTCAGGGAGGGCTTCAGTTCGTAGAATTGCTGAGCCAGCAACAGCGCACCAATCGTCATCGCGGCGGGCTCGGTGATGAACGAACCCAGCAGCGGTGCCACGATGAGAATCGCCAACCACCACGCACCGACCGAACCCTTGCCCAGCGAGGCCAGCGCCCGCAGGCATTGCTCGGCAAAACGCAACACCGGCCGCGTCGATGCCACCGCCATGATAACGACCACAAACATCGGCTCGGTGAAATTCACATGATGGCCGATATAGTTTTCGGTAGTCTGCCAGCCCTTGAACCAGGTGATTGCACCAATTAACACCAGCACCCACATGCCGAACACCGCTTCGACTTCGCCAAGAAAGTGCAGAATTTGCCCTAGAAAACTAACCTCGTCGGGCTGACCGTCGTCATCGTTGTCGGTCGATTCCTCCGCCTCCTGCTTTGCGAGTTTTTTGGAATGGGCATGTTCCACCTCATGCGCCCAATGGCGAAACTTGGCCGTCAGAAAGGTATGAATGATCGCCAGGATAAAAATAATCGTCGCGACCAAGTTGAACGGCTCCGCATGGATGCGATCCGCTAGCACGGTGAGGACGCTCGCCCCATCGGCTTCCCCGTAAGAAGCCAGCGTGCGTGGAAACTCCCCGGTCATATCAACCGCGCCAGCCGCGTGCGCAAGAGAAACACCCGCCGTGAGGAACAACGCGAACAAGGCCAAGGGTTTCTTGATGAATTTCAGCATGATTTAATTGGGTAAGAGCGCGGACAAATCCGCCAGTGAAGTAATGAAGGCCGCCGACTCGCGACGAACCTTGTCCCGTGCAGTATAACGACCAAAGCCCACAAAAAGATCCACCACCGGCTGGGTCTCCAGGTCGCTGGCGCCATCGCCAACCATGACGATCTTCGCCGGACTCAGCTCCGCCTTCAGCCGACTGATAACCTCCGGCTTCCCGCCCGAACGCGTGGTGGGATACTTATCGTCGAACCCCGTGTAGTGCCCCTGCGCATCAAAAAATAAATCCACGGCCTCCACGCGTTCGATGCCCAAGAAATCGGCCAGCGGACGAATGATCGGACGGAAACCACCGCTGATGATCATCGGCGTCCAACCGGCTATGCGTGCCGCATTGATAACGGCCTTCGCATCCGGCTCAACCGTGTCGATATAACGCTGCCCGATCTCGGCAACGTGCTGCGCCTCGGGCTGGATGATCTCAAGCCGCCGGCCAAACACGGCCTCGACTGCAAGTTTGCCGTTCATGGCGTCGTTGGTCATCTCCTCGACCTTCTTGAAAATCTGCGGCCCGCGCACCCGGGCGAGTTCGTCGATGCCCTCGATGGAGCTGAGCGTGCTGTCGCAGTCGAAAATGAGAAGTTTGGGAGCGGACACGTCGGCCACGAAAACGCCCCATCCTGCCCCGCGCAATGCGTTTCGACTCATTCCTGTATACCCGACTGCTGGTCGGGCTTTCCGGCCTCACCCGAGAAGCGATCAGCTACGAGATATGAACACAGCGGCGTGCCTGGATAGTCGATCACCTTGAAATACGATGTGCTCAAATTGATCAGCTCGTTTCCAACGCGGAAATTCAAGTCACCCTCCTCCAAGAACGCCGCACCGCCCTGATCTCCGCCGCCGTGACCGGCAAGATCGACGTCCGCCACTGGCAGCCGCCCGAAAACTAAAACGACCAACACACGATATGATCCAACGCATCAACAGGCTCCGTTCCTTCGGCTTCTATCGTGACTTCTCCGGCGATGCACAAAGCACCGTTCCTATATTTAAGAAACGGAATCTGATCTACGGGTGGAATTATTCGGGTAAGACAACGATTTCGCGGCTATCTCAGTCCCTTCAATTCCACGACCGTCCGCTCGCATATCCGACAGGCCGCTTCACCATCCTGCTCAGCGACGCTACACGGGTTTCTGAAGCAAATCGACTGACACAAATCCTTGTTCGCGTTTTCAACCGGGATTACATCACCGCAAATTTTCAAGCCGGGCACACCGCACCCGCCGTGTTCATTGTCGGTGAAGAAAACCTAACCCTGCAGCAGCGTTTGAATGCGCTTCAAACTGCACAACAGCAGTTGAGGGAGCGAAAGCAGCGATACCAGTGCGGTGCCACGAACTGCGCGACCGCGGCACGCGTTTCTTCCTCTGCCAGTTCAAACCCGAGCACGATCTCAACCCCGCCCCCCTCGCCCGCTACGCCAAGAACCGTCTCCGTATCGTGCCGGAACTGGTTTACAGCCCAGGGGCGACCGACGCCGAATTCGCCACCACCGGCCTGAAGGCCAAGGCCTACCGCATCGACCTTGTCCTCTTCGTCAACGGCATCCCCGTCGCCACGTTGGAGCTCAAATCGGAGTTCAATCAGGCTGCCGACCGCGCGATCAAACAATACAAGTCCGCCCGCCTGCCGGCGGACCCGGTCACGAAAAAGGCCGAGCCGCCCCTCACCTTCAAACGCGGCGCGCTCGTCCACTTCGCCGTCAGCCAATACGAGGTCGCCATGACCACGCGGCTGGCCGGCGAGTCCACGGTTTTCCCCCTTTCAATCGCGGAACCAAAAACGGCGGCACGGGCAACGAAACGCCGGAGGACGTCAACCGCTACGCCACCGACTACCTCTGGAACGAAATGCTGTTGCCCGACAACCTGCTCAACATCCTCGCCCGCTTCGTTCACCTCGAAATCAAGGAAAAGGAGGACTGGGACGGCCGGAAGTATCAGCAGGAGGCGATGATCTTCCCCCGCTATCACTAGTGGGACGTCGTCCGCCAACTCGTCGAAACAGCCCGCGCCGAAGGCCCCGGCCAGAAACACCTCATCCAGCACAGCGCCGGCTCCGGTAAATCCAACTCCATCGCCTGGGTCGCCCATCAGCTCTCCGCCCTCCACACCACGAAGGGCACGAAGCAATTTCACTCCGTCATCGTCGTCACCGACCGCACCGTCCTCGACGACCAGCTCCAGGAAACGATCTACCAATTCGAACACACCGACGGAGTCGTCGGTCGCATCAACCGTGACGAGGGCGAAGGCTCCAAGTCCGGGAAACTGGCGGCGGCCTTGGAGGGTTCACAGCCCATCATCATCGTCACCATCCAGACCTTTCCCTTCGTCCTGCACGTCATCGAAAACAGCGTGAGTCTGAAGGAGCGTTGCTACGCCATCCGTGCTCGGACTCCGTGCACCTCCCTGCCCGAACTCAGGCTGGGCTCTGTGACAATAAATCCATCCGTTCCGCCACGAGCCCCCAACAAAAAAAGCCGCCCTTTGGCGGCTTTCATTAGCGGTTAAACCTCCGACGGTTCGTTCTATTTACTACTCGCTACCCACTACTCGCCCAGTTTCGGACTGGGCGTCGTCCCCAGCCATTGCGGTGCCGCGCCCTCGGGCAGAGGAGGAATCCCGTCCTTGCCGGCGGGAGGCAGCGTGCCGTTGAGCTCCTGGCGCCAGTGGGCGACGTCGCCACCCGGGCAATACACATACATCATGTGCATGGGTTCGCTGCCGGTGTTGGTGAGCTGGTGGAACTTGCCCGGAGGCATATAGACCGCCTGCCCGGCCTTGATCGGCGAGCACTCGTTATCGACGCAGATCTGTCCCTCACCCTCGACGATGAAGTAAACCTCCTCCTGCTCCTGATTGTGCCACGGCACCTGACCGCCGTTGGCTTCGAGGATGGAGTAACCCATCGAAAATCCATTGGCGGGAATAGGCTGGCCGAGTTGGCCGACGAGACCGCGGCCCCAACGGCGCGCGGGGAAAGTTCCACCGGGTAGTTTGGCAAGATCAGCGATAATCATGGTCCATTCACCCAAACCACCGAGGCCCCCACCCGCGATGCTATTTCCACTCCGTAGCCGTCAAAAAACCAGCGACGTGCTAGTCACCTCCGTTTCTGTGCTAGCCCGGGTAATTTAAAGCGCAAAGATGCCAAGGCGCAAAGATTTGGACGGGGTGAACGGGATACCGATCCATGGATTCCCATCCTTTCATACATCCTGTCATCCTGCCTAAGAGGGCGTCTAAAAAGTCGGCTTGAGGTAGGGCGGGACCGCTGGGCGCGCCGTGAATCACCAGTGGCGTTCGCACGCCCAACCGGACAGCCCGGCGGTCCGTCTCTACCTTTTTAGACGCCCTCTAGTTCTACTTTGGTAAAATAAGTCTTGCCTTTTGCGAGCCGCTTCGCCGCGACTTTGCGGGCATGCTCGGCATTACCTGGGAGGGCTGCTCGGGCGTGCGGGCCGCAAGGAACCTGCAGGGGATCGAGGAAGACGTGGCGGAGAGCGACTATGAGGGCATGCAGCACTTCCTGAGCGACTCGCCGTGGGACCAG
>JBAZBC010000016.1:0-132318 GCA_041671745.1 Opitutaceae bacterium
CTGGGTGCCTTCGCGCAGCAGCAGGCCTCGCTCGGCCAGATCGGCGTTGATCGCGGTGAACAGGCCTTTGCACAGGTCGTGGGTTTCGAGCAGGCGGCGGAACTTAAGCAGCGTGGTGGCGTCGGGCTCGCCGCCCTCGACCAGATCGATCCGCGCAAAGCCGCGCAGCGCCTGGCTGTCGTAGAGCGTGTCTCCATCTGCGCGAAACTGCTCTGCTGGTTCATACCTCCTCTCATAGCAACGACGCGCCCTTTCCTTTCCTCGCTCCTTCCGTCTGAAGATTAAATCAGCGTCTCCCTAATGACTCTCGACCCCGGGGACGTTAAACACCTGATTACGCGTTACAGCCCGTCCGCTCCATCCAGAACGTCTCCATGTCCTCGGGCATCGGTGCACGGAATATGAAGGGCAAACCCGCCGCTTCCAATCCAATCTCGGCGCAATGGAGTGCCTGGCGATCCATCAAAAGTTTGGCCGCCAACTCCGGTGTCCAACCGTGATCGATAAAGTCCAAGTAACACCGCGAGTCCGGTCCGTAGATCTTATCCCCGACCACGGAATGCCCCAGCCATTGCAGGTGGGCGCGGATCTGATGTTTCCGCCCGGTTTCCAAATCGGCCCGCACCAGTGAAAATCCGTCTGCAACCGCCTCCATCGAAAAATGCGTGACGGCCTCTTTCGCCTCCATGTCTCCCATGCGAACCACCGCGCTTTTCACAAACACCGGGCTGTGCAGATCAACACCGAGCGGCTGATTGACCGTCACTGGTCCGTTGAACTCACCCCACACGATCGCCTGATAACGTTTCGTCACGCGACGCTCCTGCACCGCCTTTTGCAGGCGCGACGCCATTTTGGGATCTTTCGCCAGAAGGATGATTCCACTCGTCTCGCGATCAAGGCGGAAGACCAAGTGCACGGTCGGCAGTTGCGTGTATTCGCGCGCCGCACCCACGAGGCTCGACCACGGTCCCGCCTTCGACGGATGGCACACGACATCGCCCGGTTTTGAAATCACCAACAAACGGTCGTCCTCGTGAACGATCCAAGTTTTCAACTCGTCCGGACCGATCATACGCACCGTGCCCTCACGGGGTTCAGCTCGACGAGGCGGCCAGGCGCAGGCGCGAATGGGATAATCGACCGGCAGCGAAGCCACTTTTCCCGGCAGAGTCGGCACGGGATCGTTAGTAAAAGAGTCGTTCACTTCGAGACCTTGCTCATACGCCAGCGGGCGAGGACATTTGCGCTGATGCGTGTCACCCACTGCTTAGGCAACTTGGACGACACCGCCGTAATCACTTTGTTTTTCCAACCGGTCACGACCTGCGCCTTGCCTCGAGCCAGCGCCTGTAACGACTCATGCACAACCTGATCGGTTGTCTGCCCCAAGCTGTCCGTCACCGAGCCCTGCTTAAGCCCCGCTCGGCGGAAAAATTCGGTCGAAGTCGGCCCCGGGCACACCGCCAGTGTGCGCACACCAGTGCTGCGCAACTCCTCATTGAGAGCGAGGCTCCAGTGCAACACGAACGCCTTGGTCGCGCCATAGGCGGCCAGGTAAGGCGTGGGTTGAAATGCTGCCGTCGAGGCCACCGTGACGATCGCTCCACCGCGCTTTTTGAGCATCGGGAGGAGGAGCCCGGTTAATTCTACCACCGCACGCACATTGACATCGAGCATCTCCAATTGATGCCCTAGATTCGGCTCGGGAAACACCCCATACGCACCGAAGCCACTGTTGTTGATCAACAAGACCGGCCCCGAGGGAACCTCGGTAGAAAGCAGCCTTAATACTGCGTCAGCTCCGCCGCTGGGGCCCTCATGTTTGGAGAGATCACACGGAACATGGCGCAGGTTAAGCTGACTCATATTTATGTTAGGATCGCGCCTAGAAAGATTGCAAATGAACACCCCAGGATGCAGCTTTGCCACGTGCTCGATGAACGATTTTCCAATGCCGGAAGATCCCCCCGTCAGAATGACGGCCGAATACCTCATGATTTCTTCGCGTGGCGAGGACATAGGAATGAGCAGGCTACCAATTTCAGGCTAGGTCTAACCAAAAACATACCGCAGTCATGAATAGACAAAATAATACGCAGGAAGTGATCGTTTCAGGCATTCATCTCGAACTGAGCCCCTCGCTCAAAACGTTTGTCCAGGAAAAGTCGGACCGCTTGTTCCGTCATCAGGAAAAAATCATCCGTGTCCGCGTCGAACTGGAGTGCGACCCCAAACAGGCCGTTTCCCAGCGCTTCACTGCCAAAGGCCATATTCAAATTTACGGCCCTGACATGAATGCTTCGGTTGCAGCCGACGAATGCCACAAAGCAGTGGCCATGTTGATCGACAAACTCGACCGCATGCTCGAACGCCGCTCACACATGATCAAGTCCAAGCGCCAACATGTTCGAGTGACGGACCTTGAGTCCGCACTGCCGGAAGCGATCTGATTTAGACCCAGTTCGTTTTAGGTTCCTATCCAACCCGCCGCACCTAGCCCGGCGGGTTTTTCATTGTCCAAATTCGGCGCAATGAGCCGTTATTTTGACAGGCCTCGATTTTATTGAGATGACTGGCGAGCGGCCCCTGCATCCATGCGATAATGGACCTAGCCGCCCAGACATCAGCCCAAGCCCCGGCCGCCCTTTGCCCCCAATTCCCTCGCAGTCGTCTCCGCCGACTGACCGCTGCACTGCCACAGGCTCACCGCTTCTTGCTTGAACGCCTCGTCATAGTGCAGGGGTGTTGCCGCTGTCTGTTTCTCATTCGTCATCGTTGAGTCCTTTCTTCGGGCTCAACTCGTGTCCGTCAATTCGGGGCAACCTCGCCATGCTCCATCTCGTCGCCGCTTTCATTTCAATCAAAAATTAGTAAATACGACCTAAGATCACGCTCAGGATTCGTCGGCTTTCTTGATTTCACTACGCACCAAACAGGTTAACCTCATCGCATGCTTTCTCGTTATCTGCTGGTCATCATCGGCGTGTTCATTAGCGATTTTACCTCCATGAACGCTGCTCCCCTTCCACTTTGGTCAACCGCCGCTCCCGGTGCCCTCGGTGAAAAAACCGACGATATCCCCACGCTCACCGCCTATCTCCCGGCCGCCGACAAACGCATCGGTGCCTCCATGTTGATCCTGCCGGGCGGCGGTTACGGCGGACTCGCCTCGCACGAGGGCAAGGGCTACGCCGACTGGTTCGTCGCCCAGGGCATCACCTGCTACGTGCTGCAATACCGCCTCGGCTCCCACGGCTACCGTCATCCCCGTATGCTCGAAGACGCTGCACGCGGCCTTCGCATGGTGCGTGCCTTCGCGCGTCGTGACGGACTCGACCCCTCCCGCATCGGCATCATCGGCTCATCGGCCGGTGGACACCTCGCCGCGACATTGCTGACCCACTTCGACGCCGGCCAACCCGACTCCACCGACCCCGTCGCACGCGAAAGTTCGCGCCCCGACCTCGGCATTCTTTGCTACCCGGTCATCAGCCTGGGCACCTTTACCCACCAAGGATCCAAGAAGAACCTGCTCGGCGACAACCCGCCCGAAGACCTCGTTAAGTTTCTGTCAAACGAACTGCAAGTCACCCCGCAAACCCCTCCCTGCTTCCTCTGGCACACCGCCGAGGACGGAGCCGTGCCGGTTGAAAACTCTCTGCTCTTCGCCTCCGCGCTCCGCAAGGCCGGCGTGCCATTCTCCCTCCACATCTACGAAAAAGGCGGCCACGGTCTGGGCCTGCCCATGCACAACAAATCGGCTCCCCCGTGGGATGCCGACTGCCTCTATTGGCTCGGCGAACGCAGCTTTCTTGCGAAGTAAACCGACGTCGTAACGCGTTACCCAACGCATCGACACGCTCACCCCCGGGTAGCCAAACGCTCGTTTGACGCAGCCCTGGTCCGGTCGTCATACTCCGGGTATGACGACCATGGAATGGCTCGAAGCACTCAGCTACATCGTCACGATCATCGCCCTGCCGTTCGGTATCTGGGTTTTCATCAAGGAACAGCAGAAAGAGCGCATCAACGATGACGAAGAGCTCTACCTCCAACTCTCCGACGAATACTCGAAATTCCTTCGACTGGTCCTTACCAACGCCGACCTACACCTAATGACCCAGTCGGCCCCGAGTGCCCCCTTCGACGCCGACCAGGTCGAACGTCGCAACATCCTCTTCGAGTTACTCATCTCCATCTTCGAACGTGCCTACATCCTCGTCTACGAGGAACAAATGAGCCGCCAGTCCGCCCGCCTCTGGCAAACATGGGAAGATTACATCCGCTACTGGAGCCGCCGCAGTGATTTCCGCGACCTGCTCACCATGCTCCTCGAAGGCGAGGACCCCGATTTTCAGATCTACATTCGCCGTATCGCCGACGAGGAGGCGCGGAAATTGCAACGCTAACGACCGATGCCCGCCTTACCCGCCGTCACCATCCCCGCCACCAACCGGCTCCAGACGCTCGCCACCGGCGACCGTCCCCAAGAGCGCCTCGAAAAACTCGGTGCCGGCGCGCTCAGCGACAGCGAACTGCTGGCCATGCTTCTGCGCAGCGGCACCAAGGGCCACGATGTGCTCACGCTTTCCAATCGTCTGATCTCCGAAGCCGGTTCGCTGGCCGGCCTCATTCACTGGCGTGAAGGCGATTTCAAAAAGCTCAAAGGCATAGGTCGCGTAAAAGCCCTGCAGCTCATCACCGTGATGGAAGTCGCCCGCCGTGTTCTCGCGCACGCAGGCAGCCACACACCTCCCCTCATCGACAGCGCCGACAAAGCCGCCGAGTTTCTCCGCTCGTTTGCCCACGGCCAGTTGGTGGAAAAATTCTGGGTGCTTTCCCTCAACCGAAAAAACCGGCTCATCAAGTGCTCCGAGATCACCTCCGGCACCGCGACCAACACCCTCGCCCACCCGCGCGAAGTGTTTCGCGAAGCCATCAAGGAATCGGCCGCCGCGATCATCTGCGCGCACAACCATCCCTCCGGCGACCCGTCCCCCAGTTCGGCCGACATCCGCATGACCCGCCAACTCCGCGAAGCCAGTCAGGCGGTCGACATCACGCTGCTCGATCATGTGATCCTCGGACAACCGCTCGGCGACCCGACCGGACGAGGTTTTTACAGCTTCCGCGAAACAGGCCTGATTTGACCAGGAAAACACGGATTTCCACCAGCATCCATTCATTGCTTTCATCCCACCGTTTTACGGAAGAAAAAGCTGATCACTTTCGACCAGTTTCTGATTAAAATCGTCCTGCTGTATCCGCCCGGATCGGACAAAAACAACCTGCACCTGCGCACCTCCTGCCAAATGCTGCGCATCACTTGGCTGGGAACCCTCCGCAGCCATCGCGGCACCCCTAGTGCTGCGTTCAGGTGTGTCCAATTGTTCATCCTGCACGCAAAATCCATCCGCCCTCGGCACACTGTTGTCCAGTTGCCGCGTAATGCGGGATTTTACGCTGCTGCATGAGGTATCCGCCACGCTGGCGCAGGGACTTGAGTTGAGCGACGCCGTTCAGCCGATGTTCAGCAAGCTCACCGATGCCGGCGGGTTGCGTCGCGGTATGCTCACCATCATCAACCGCGAGACCGGCGAACTCACATTGGAGGAATGCGAAGAAACCTCCCCCTGCCCCGCGCATCAAGTGCTCGGCAAGGTCGGCAACGGCCTGCTTGGCCGCGTCGCCTCCACCGGCACTCCGGCCATCATTCCCGATCTCTCCGCTGGCGACAACCAACTGACCACGCCCGAGACGCAGTTACTCTCCGAGGCGGTCAAACAGCACGAAGCCCTCATCGCCGTCCCCATCCGGCAGGGACAGGAAACCTTGGGCACTCTCAGCTTTACCCGACCCGGCGCGTCAGCCGCCGCGCTCGATACCGACGCACGTTTTCTCACCCTCGTCGCCGGACAAGTTGGCCTCGCCGTCCGTTTCCGCCAGATCGCCAAGGAGCGCCTCGACACCCTCCGCCAAGAAAACGCCCGCCTGCACGACCAGATCAAACGCAGCATGGTGCCGGAGGGCATGATCGGAAAATCATCCGCCATGCGCATGGTTTACTTCCATGTCGATCAAGTCGCGGACAGCAAAACCACCGTCCTCATTCGCGGCGAAACCGGCGTCGGCAAAGAACGCATCGCCCAAGCCCTGTGGCAGGGTGGCATCCGCAAAAACAAACCCTTCGTTCGCGTAAACTGCGCGGCCCTCCCCGAGAGCATCATCGAAAGCGAACTCTTCGGACACGAAAAAGGCGCATTCACCGGAGCACTCGCCCTTCGCAAAGGCCGCTTCGAACTAGCTAATACCGGCACGCTCTTCCTTGACGAAATCGGCGAAATTTCTCCGGCAACCCAGGCCAAACTTCTGCGCGTCCTGCAGGAGGGCATTTTCGAGCGCGTCGGCGGCAGCCAACCCATCAAGGTCGACGTGCGCGTCATCACCGCCACCAACCGCAACCTTGAGGAGATGATCGAGCAGGGAAAGTTTCGCCTCGATCTCTACTACCGCATCAACGTATTCCCTATTTACATACCGCCGCTTCGCGAACGTCGCAGCGACTTGCTCGAACTCGCCGATTATTTTCTAGAGAAATATTCCCTCGAAACCCGCAAACGCGTCGCCCGCATCTCCACGCCCGCCATCGACATGCTCATGGCCTACCACTGGCCCGGCAATGTGCGCGAGTTGGAGAATATCATCGAGCGCGCCGTGCTCCTCTCGCAAGACGGCGTCATCCACGGTTTCCATTTACCCCCCACGCTCCAGACCGGCGAAGCCTCCGACACCGCCCCTCGCCAGACGCTCCAAGCCGCCCTCGATTCCGTCGAAAAGGAAATGATCGTCGAGGCGCTCAAAGCCCACCGCGGTGTCATGGCCAAAGCCGCCCGCCAACTCGGTCTCACCGAGCGCATGATGGGCCTGCGCGTAAAAGCGCACGACATCGAACCTAAGCGCTTCCGCGACGACAAGGCTCCCGACCCCACCTAATCCGCCGTCGCTTCTGTATTCCTTCGCCATGCTTACCATCGCCGACCACACACTCGAACAGTGGCTTCGCGAAGACCTGCCCTATTGCGATCTCACCACCCATATGCTGGGACTGGGCGACACCCCTGGCCGGATGATTTTCAAGACCCGTGAAGATATTGTGGTCTGTGGAACCGAAGAAGCATTCCGCATCCTTCAAAAATCCGGCTCCTTCCCCGAACCCGCCTTCCGTCGCTCCGGCACCCGCACGACCGCCGGCGAACAGTTGCTCGTCGCCACAGGCACGGCCGAGTCACTCCACGCAGCCTGGAAAATATGCGCCAATCTCTTGGAGCACGCCTCGGGCATCGCCACCCGCACACGCCGCATGGTCGATACCGCAAATGCAGCCGCCCCCGCCGGACGGCACATATCCGTCGCCGTCACCCGCAAGGGATTTCCCGGAGCCAAGGAACTCGCCATCAAGGCAGTCCTCGCCGGCGGCGGTTTTCCTCATCGCCTCGGCCTCTCCGAGACGCTGCTCATTTTCCCGCAACATCGCTCATTCCTCCCTCCCGATGCACTCGCCGAGAAAATCTCCGAGCTCCGTTCCCAGGCCTGCGAGAAAAAACTGATCGTCGAGGCATGCACCGCCGACGAAGCCCGCCGGTGGGCTTCGCTCGGAGCCGATGGTGTTCAGTTTGACAAACTCACGCCAGCGCTGCTCGCACCGCTGGTCACCGAGCTACGCGCTACATACCCCCGACTGCTCCTGCTCGCCGCCGGAGGCATCAACCAGTCCAACACCGCTGCCTATGCCGCAACCGGCGTGGATGTGCTCGTCACCTCCTCGCTCCACTACTCGGAACCGGCCGATATCGGCGTCACCCTTTCACCTGCCTGAAACAATAGACCGTAACTAAAACCAACATGAAACTCAGCGCCCGCAACGTCATCCCCGGTAAAGTCATCTCCATCAAAAAAGGCCCGGTCAGCAGCCTCATCGTCATCGAAATCGCCCCCGGCGTGAATCTCACCTCCAGCGTCACATCCAGTGCCGTCACCGACCTCAAACTCAAGAAGGGATCCACCGCCTACGCCGTCATCAAGTCCTCCTCCGTCATGCTCGGCGTTGACTGACTATCCGGCCAAACCATCCGGTCTCGCCGCAGCTCACACGCGTCGGCGCAGCACGGATAGTCCGGCTGCCTCGTAGCCGGACAACATCTCCAAATCGCGTTGGAAACTCCCTCCGCGCACCGCGTCGAGCAACGTCACCACCGGACCGTGATCCAGCAACGCGCGCGTCACCACCAGGTCGAAGGCCACTCGATCCACCGCGATGAAGTTCAGACCAAACATCTCGGCGATCACCCGTGGTCCCGCCGTCACGTCGCCCCGCCCTTCCAGCAGCTGCCGGGCGCATTCCCAGTGGCTCAATCCGGTCGCGTCAAAACCCTTGATCCCCTCGGGCCGCAAACCCGCTTGCACCAGTTGTTCATTGATCCACTGACGCACCCCCGAGCCTTCCTCGCGGTTGATCAAACGCAACCGTCCCAAACCGAGGTCCTCCGTGCCGCGAAAACGCCGGGCCACCTCCGGCCGGCACATCCAGCCCTGCTCCCAACGACTGAAGCGCAGGATCTCCCAGTTGCCCGCCGCATCCATCTGCCGCACGCGCCGCAGATTCTCCGCACCGTCTTCGCTGCCAAAATGCACGCCCACCACATGGGCCAATCCATCCGCCAGCATCTGCAGAGCCCGCGAACTGCTCGCGTTGACCCAGCACACCCGCCCGCCGTCTTCCCCGACACCGGCCCGTAGTCCGCGCAACAGCCCCAGCGATGGATCGCAACCCGCCACGATCACGTTCTCCTCAATCTGGCGAAAGGTCCGACGCAACTCGATCCGCGGCTGTCCGCCCGTGATCGACACCACGCCATCGGCCGCCGTGAAGCCCCCTCCCAGCGAGTCCAGTGTGTCGGCCGCATGCGTGACCCAGCGCCCATTCACCCGGCCCACCACGACCCGCGAACCCGCCACCGGACGCACCCCGCCCAGCACATTATTCCCATCCAACTCCAGTCGTTCCGGCTCACCCGCAAACAACTCCTCCACCGTCCCACCCAACACGCGCGCCAGCGTCATAGCCAGCTGCACGTTCGGCTGAGTCCGCCCCGCCTCCAATAGATTGATAAACTGACGCGAAACACCGCAGCGCGTCGCCAACTCAGCCTGCGACAAATGCAACGCGCGCCGACGCGCCGCCACGTTACCCGTTCCTCCCGCCGCCTCTTTGGCTGAGTGCTCCATGGTCACGACATGTCGTGTTTTTTGGTCACTCAGTCGATGAAAAAGCCGCATACGTCTCGTTCATCACCGCCGGAGTAGCCCAACTGGAAACCACGAAAAACCTGGCTTCTAGCAGCCCCTCCCCCGCTTTTCCCCCGCATTTAGCCTCACCCAAGGCATGTCACGTGCTTGTTTCATTTATGTCTATGAAACATTACATACCACATCACATTGGCCTGGGTAGTCTCATGGCCGTCCTGACCGTTACATCGCTCGTCGCAGAGCCCTCCACCTCGCTGGAAGAGCGCCTCTCCGTCCTTGAAACCCGCATGGGCCAACTCCAGACGGAGAACGCCGCTTTGAAGAACGAGCTCGGCCGGCTGAGCCAACCCGGCCTGCTTGCCGTCATGCCCGCCGGCAAGGAACCCAAGCTCAAGATCAACGGCCTCGTGCAGTTCCAGGGTGAGTTCGGTGACACCGGCGACTCACGTTACACCACCGATAACAACGACCGGTTCCTCCTGCGTCGCGTGCGCCTCGGTGTATCCGGTGAGTTCCTCGAAGAGGTCGATTTCAAGGTCGAGGGCGAATACGTCGGCACCTCCGTCACCCTCACCGACGGCTTCGTCAACTGGAGTCACTTCGACGAGGCCAACCTCAAATTCGGACAGTTCAAAACTCCCTTCGGCTACGAGTTTCTCGCCGCCGATCCCAAGCTCTACACCATCGAACGCAGCCTCGGCAGCGATGTGCTCACCCTCAACCGCCAGATCGGCGCTCAAGCCTCCGGCCAGTTCCTCGACAAGCGCCTGACCTACGCCGCCGGCCTCTTCAACGGTAACGGTGCCAACATCAAGACCAACGACAACGACAGCTTTCTCTACGCCGGACGCGTAGCCGGCACCCCATGGCAGGGTAAACTCTTCAACCAGCCCGCCACGTGGACCGTCGGCGCCAACGCCTACGCCTCGACCGACAAGTCCGTCAGCATGAACAAAGAGCTGCTCATCGACTCCACCCCCGCCACACCCGCCGCCGATAACATTTTCTGCGGAAACCGTGTCGGCTGGGGCGTCGACACCCAGCTCAAACTCGGAGGCCTCGACCTCTGGACCGAATACATCCGCGTGACCTTCAACCCCGACTCGGCCAAACCCGCCGCCGAATTCGACGCCGACACTTGGTATGTGCAAGCCGGATACTTCGTAATCCCGAATAAACTCCAGCCCGTGCTCAAGTTCGAGACCTTCGACCCGAACACATCCGTCTCCGGCGACGAAACCGACACCTGGACACTCGGCCTGAACTACTTCCTCAAAGGCGACGATCTCAAAGCCATGATTGGCTACACCATCAGCGACACGCCCAGCGCCGACGGAGACCGGAAACTCTTCCTGCGCCTGCAAACCATCTTCTGATCTTTCCCGAAACCAACAACCTGTTTCCCTATCCACCATGAAACCACGTCTGTTTCTATCACTGCTCGCCGGTCTTTGCCTCGCGCTAACCGCCTCCGCCGCCGAGATCACCGTCTTCGCCGCAGCCAGCCTCACCAACGCCCTCGCCGAGATCGGCCCCGCCTACACGGCGGCCACCGGCGACACCGTGCGCTTTAACTTCGGCTCCTCCGGTGCCCTCGCTAGGCAAATCAAGGAAGGCGCGCCCGCCGACGCCTTTCTCTCCGCCGACCAACTCCGCGCCGACCAGCTCGAAAAAGCCGGCCTGCTCCTCCCCGGCACCCGTCGCACGTTGCTCGCCAACACCCTCGTGTTGATCGTCAACAAAGACGCGCCCGCTGCGGTCAAAGGCTTCGCCGATCTCCCCGGCAAAGCCGTGCGCCGCCTTGCCATCGGCGAACCCAAGACCGTGCCCGCCGGCACCTACGCCAAAAAATGGCTCCAGTCGCAAAAGCTCTGGTCCGGCGTCATCGACAAGTGCGTCCCCCTCGACAACGTCCGCTCCGTGCTCGCCGCCGTGGAGACCGGCAATGCCGACGCCGGCCTCGTCTACAAGACCGACGCGCTCATCTCCAAACACGTGACCGTCGTCGCCGAAGTGCCGCTGTCCGACGGACTCGACATCACCTACCCGGCCGCCGTCGTGAAGGATTCCCGCCAACCCGAAGCCGCCAAGGCGTTCCTCGACTACCTCTCCGGACCCAAGTCTCGCGAGACCTTCGCCCGTTACGGTTTCCTCTCGCCCAATTGAGCCTCCGCCGCCCTGCTGGAAACTCCGATGCCGGACAACATCGTCCAGATCATGTTCTTCACCCTGTGGGTCGCCGCGCTCGGCACCGCCTGCATCCTGCCGCCCGGCATCCTGCTCGGCTGGTTGCTGGCGCGTAAGCGCTGGCCGGGGAAGACCGTGGTCGAGACGATCGTTGCCCTGCCCCTCGTTATCCCGCCCGTCGCTACGGGCCTCATCCTCCTGAAACTGTTCGGCCGACGCGGCCCGCTCGGCCGCCTATGCGAACAACTCTTCGGCCTCGAAATCGTCTTCACCTGGAAAGCCGTCGTGCTCGCCACCGCCGTCATGTCCTTCCCTCTGCTTGTGCGCGCCGCCCGCGTCGCCTTTGAGGAAATTGACCGACGACTTGAGGACGCTGCCGGCACCTTGGGTGCCCGCCCCCTCGACGTCTTTTTCAGCATCACCCTCCCGCTCGCCCGACGCGGACTGCTGGCCGGCACCGTGCTGGCCTTCGCCCGCGCCCTCGGAGAATTCGGAGCCACCGTCATGATCGCCGGCATGATTCCCGGCGAGACCATCACGCTCTCACTCGGTATCTATCAACACGTCCAACTCGGAGAAGACTCCGCCGCGCTCGGCCTCCTCGGCATCTCCGTCGCACTCGCCTTCGCCGCCGTCTGGGGCAGTGAACGCCTTCTGCGCAAACACCCGGCATGAGCACCATGCCCGACACTGCGCTACTCCGCACCCGCCTCCTCCGCCGCCACTCCGGCTTCACGTTGGACGTCGATCTGGTCCTTCCCGGCCGCGGCGTCACCGCCCTCTTCGGTCACTCCGGCTCCGGCAAAACCACCTGCCTGCGCATCATCGCCGGACTCGAACGCGCCCCGGGCTGCCACATCGAGGTAAACGGCGAAGTCTGGCAGGACGACGCCCGTGGACTGTTTGTCCCCATGCACCGCCGCGCGATCGGTTACGTGTTTCAAGACGCCGCGCTATTCCCCCACCTCAACGTCGCGCAAAACCTCGCCTACGGGAAAACCCGCCGCCCCGCCGCCCGCCCGGTTGACGACCGAGCATTGATCACCCTGCTCGGTATCGACCACTTGCTCAACCGCCAGCCCGCCTCGCTCTCCGGAGGCGAACGCCAACGTGTGGCCATCGCCCGCGCCCTGCTCGCCGGTCCCCGGCTCCTCCTCATGGACGAGCCTCTTGCCGCCCTCGATCTCGCCCGCAAACGCGAAATCCTACCCTACCTGGAGCGGCTCCACACCACCCTCGAAATCCCCGTCCTCTACGTCAGCCATTCCCCTGACGAAGTCGTCCGACTTGCCGACCACCTCGTGATACTCGATGGCGGACGCGTTGTCGCCGAAGGCCCATTGACGACCACCCTGACTCGCCTCGACCTGCCGACCACGTTCGCCGACGTCGGTATGGTCATTGAAGGTGTTGTGGCAGCATGTGACGCTGATTATCGCATGATCACGCTGGATTTCCCGGGTGGATCGCTACGTTTGGTGCACGATGCATTGCGGGTAGGATCGAAACTGCGGGTGCAAATCAAAAGCCGCGATGTGAGTCTCTCGCTACATGCGGCTGGGGATACGAGCATTCTGAACGTATTGCCTGCGATCATCACGGGAGAGACGATGCAAGGAGACGGTGGTCATGTATTGGTGGGATTGGACATCGGAGGAGTGCCGCTGAATGCACGGATCACGCGCATGTCGCGCGACCAACTCGGTTTAAAGATCGGCCACCGAGTGCACGCGCAAATCAAAGCCGTCTCCGTGCTCACCTGAGCCCGCAGCTGTCGCCATCCCCGTTCACGGCCCCTACTCGCGACCACCCCCGCCCCACGCCAAGTCCTCGATCGTGCACGTTTTCGTGCCCGCGCTGGCTCTCGTATTCGTGCCCCACCATCCCAACTCGATGCACAACTGTGTTCCGGTCGGAACACAGTTGTGCATCGACAAATAATCTGCGATTGGCGATTTTTCGTCCATGAAAGCGAGCACCGAGGAGTTCATCTACTTTCTGATTTGGGGAGCTGAGTCGCTCATGCGCCCCACGTGGAGCAACCTTAACGGCTCGTTTGAGCAGTGGGCTTTTCGTTCCGGTCTCGGTCGCCGATTGCAGATTCTTCAACGCGAAAAACTGCTCGAACAACCGGCCGACGCGAAAGGCACATCCCTCGATGAACGCGTTTTCCGCCTCACCGAAAGCGGACGCGTCACCGCACTCGGAGGCATCGATCCTACTGCGGCGTGGAATCGTCCGTGGGACGGATGCTGGCGGCTGGTGATTTTTGATTTGCCGGAATCCCAGAACAAACAACGGGTAAAACTCCGACGGGCGCTCAAGGATTTACGCTTCGGATACCTGCAGAACAGTGTGTGGATTTCCCCCGATCCACTCACACCCCACACCGGAAAACTCGCCGGTGCGCACATAGACGTCGAGACGCTTACCCTCTTCGAAGGCCGTCCCTCCGGAGGCGAATCAGACCAGGATTTGGTTCGTGGCGCGTGGAGCTTTTCCATCGTGCAACAACGCTATGATGCCTGGGCCAAAATCGCCGCGCAGGCCCCGCGTCTTCGCTCGGGTGGCGAAACCGAGTGGAAATCGGTGCGTCAGTGGGCCAACCGCGAACGCACCGCGTGGTCGGCCGTGACTGCCTGCGATCCCTTCCTTCCGTCATCACTACTACCCGCCGGCTATATCGGCAAAAAATACTGGGCCCAACGAGTCGAACTCCTCGGCAACCTCATCGCCGATCTCTCGAAAACCCTCTAAGCCACCCATGCTACCCCAGCGCCACGCCTCTCTCTTCACATTTCTACACACTCCGTCGCCTTTCTACACATCCATCCACATCTATAGCGCGATGCACAACTATGTTCCGACCGGAACATAGTTGTGCATCACGCCAATCAAGCTCGGTTATGGATCCGATCAGGCGCATGATCGTTTTCATTAGACTGCTGCACATCGGAGAAACCGGACCACGACTGGCCCGCGCATTGCTTGACTCGTGGTTGTGGTATGAACGCGCCCTCCCTCCATGAACGCGCCCTCGGCGCCTACTTAGGTCTCGCCGTCGGCGACGCCCTCGGGGCCACCGTGGAATTCATGACCTCCCGCGAAATCGCCGTCACCTATCGTGTTCACCGCGAGATCATCGGAGGTGGCTGGTTGCACCTAAAACCCGGTCAGGTCACCGACGACACCCAGATGAGCCTCGCCCTCGGCTCGGCAATCATCGCCAGTCCCAGCGGCTGGGATTTGCATGCGGCCGCCGACGTATTTGTCACTTGGATGCAGAGCCGCCCACCCGATATCGGCAACACCTGCCGACGCGGCATCCGGCGCTACCAGCAAACAGGCTCGCTCTCCTCCGTGCCTTCCGACGATGAAGCAGGCAATGGTGCCGCCATGCGCAATCTTCCCGTGGTGCTCTCCACGTTGGGCAACGAACCGGCCTTTCACGACCGCAGCCTCGCCCAAGCGCACATCACTCACTACCACCCATTGTCCGACGCGGCGGTCATCACACTCGGTGACATCACGCGGGCCTTCCTCCGCGGCGCACCGTTAACTGCGGGCGTCTGCCTCGCCCACGCTCTCGTGGCCGACCATCCCTCCTTCAAATTCCGCCCTTGGCCTGGTCGCACCAGCGGCTACGTGGTCGATACCGTGCAGACTGTTTTCGACGCAGTCTTCAACACTGACACCTTCGAAGACTGCCTTGTCACCGTGGTCAATCGTGGCGGCGACGCCGATACCACCGGCGCGCTTGCCGGCCAACTCGCGGGCGCATTCTACGGCATCAAAGCGATCCCTCCCCGCTGGCTCAAACGCCTCGATCCCCTTGTGGCACGAAACATCCGCGCACAGGTCGATGCATTGCTGGCGCTCTCCGCCAGACCGTGAAGCCCGCGTCATAGTCCGCTCAAGCTGCGCTCCTAATCACCCCTCATCACCGGACAGGACTTCAGTCGTTCGAATGCATCGTCAAACTTGATCAACCAGCCCCGCCGTGCCCCCGGCCCTTTCCTCACTTCCATCACGCTTTAACCACTGCAATCTCTCGCCGTGGGCGATCGCTTCGTGGGAGTTTCAAGACGATCCGCAACTGCTCGAGCTCGATCATCTCCACCTGACCGACCGGTGGCTTTGGACTCGACTCTCTTCCGTGGGAAATACCGATGAACGCGGTCTCATCTTCCACGATTATATCTCGGTTAAATTTCGTCTCCACGAATGGTCTGAAGCCAGCGGCTCAGCCCGTTCATGCCTTCGCCACAGCTACCTGCACTCGCTGCGCAACTGGGGTGTCGACAGCAACGGCCCTTCTGGTGCCGCCTTAAAGTCTTGGGTCGAGAGCCGCTTCGGGCTGCGCGCCACTTACCACCACGGTATTCTCTCCTCCGACGCGAGTGCCCGCTCCCGTTACGCCGCGGATCGGATGAAGGGCGCGGCCCAAACCGCCAATCTCTTCATGCAGCTCGATCTGCTTTATACCTTTTGCCAGGACGAACTCGCCCGCCGCCACCCCGGCCAACGCTGGTTCACTCTCTATCGAGGCACCCACGATCCCGAGGAATACGCCGTTTGCGACGCCCCTCGCCGGAACGGTCGCCTACTCGTGGAATTCAACAACCTGAGTTCCTTTACCTCCGACAAAGAAGTCGCTTGGGAATTCGGTTCCTCCGTGTGGGAAGTCGCCGTGCCCGCTTCCAAAATCGTCTTCTTTCACGGACTGCTGCCCCCTTCGATTCTCCAGGGAGAATGCGAATCCCTCGTCCTCGGCGGCGAATACCACGTCCGCCCACTCTCCGCCTGAGACGCGACCGGGCCGACGTAAGATCCAATTTCCGGATACACGGACGGCCACCGCGCCGATTCCTACATTTTGGTAGGATCACCCCTCCGGCTGTTACCGGAATGTAGCCTTCGGAATCCCTCCCGCCACATGAGCGGATTAAATCTCATTTTTTAATCCGTTACGCATCAGCTGGAAGCACGTGGTTTAAAAACGATTTTCAGCCCTTGGCATTCGCAACGCTAAAGCAAGCACGTCCTCGCATTAGAAACTCTGAATCCAAAACCAACATGAGAAAAGTAGCCATTTACGGCAAGGGTGGTATCGGTAAGTCCACCACCACGCAAAACACCGTCGCCGGCCTCGTCGAGATGGGCAAGAAGGTCATGGTCGTCGGTTGCGACCCCAAGGCCGACTCCACCCGTCTCCTCCTCGGCGGCCTCGCCCAACGTTCCGTCCTCGACACCCTCCGCGAAGAGGGTGAAGACGTCGAACTCTCCGACATCCGTTCACCGGGCTTCTGCAACAGCCTGTGTGTCGAATCCGGTGGCCCTGAGCCGGGAGTCGGTTGCGCCGGCCGCGGTATCATCACCTCGATCAACATGCTCGAACAGCTCGGCGCTTACGACGAGAGCGAGCAGCTCGACTACGTTTTCTACGACGTGCTCGGCGATGTGGTGTGCGGCGGTTTCGCCATGCCCATCCGCGAGGGCAAGGCCGAAGAGATCTACATCGTGTGCTCCGGCGAGATGATGGCCATGTATGCCGCCAACAACATCTCCAAGGGCATCCTGAAGTTCGCCAAGACCGGCGCCGTCCGTCTCGGCGGTCTCATCTGCAACTCCCGCAAGGTCGATAACGAGCGCGAGATGATCGAGAAGTTCGCCGAAAAACTCGGCACCAAGATGATCCACTTCGTGCCCCGTCACAACGACGTCCAGCGCGCCGAGATCAATCGCAAGACCGTCATCGAGTGGAACAAGGAATGCGAGCAGGCCACCGAGTATCGCACGTTGGCCAACGCGATCGCGAACAACACGAACTTCGTGATCCCGACTCCGCTCACCATCCAAGAGCTCGAAGATCTGCTCATGCAATACGGTTTGCTGAACTAACGTCTCCGTCACCGCAGTGCCGGGGCGGCCCCTCCCCGGCACACTGCGTCTCATCCGTCCCTTTCGTCCCCTAGATCCCCTTTAGTCCTCCCTCCTCGCCCGACCGCCACATCCGAACACATCTTCCCATGAGCACCATCTCCGATCCTCTCGACGAGGGCTCCGCCTCGTCCCTTCCCGATCCCGCGGCTGTCCGCGAGGAAATGCTGAAAATCTACCCTGACAAAACCAAGAAGAAGCGCGCCAAGCAGCTCATCCTGAACGACCCCGAGAACCCGCCGCAAATCGGCGCCAACTCCCGCACCATCCCGGGCATCATCACCCAGCGCGGCTGCACCTACGCCGGTTGCCGCGGCGTCGTCATCGGCCCGATGCACGACGTTCTCCATATCACGCACGGTCCCATCGGTTGCTCGTTCTACTCGTGGCAGACGCGTCGCAATCTCGCCCGCCCGAAGGAGGGTAACACCAACTACCTCCAGTATTCGATGACCACCGACATGATGGAGGATGAGATCATCTTCGGCGGTGAGAAGAAACTGGCCGCCGCCATCCGCGAGGCCTACCGCATCTTCAAGCCCAAGGCCATCGCCGTCTACGCCACGTGCCCCGTCGGCCTCATCGGTGATGACATCCACACCGTCTGCCGTCTCGCCAAGGAAGAACTCGGCATCAACATTTTCGGCTTCTCCTGCGAAGGCTACAAAGGCGTCTCCCAGTCCGCCGGTCACCACATCGCCAACAACGGTGTGTTCAAGCACATGGTCGGCCTCGACGACACGCCCGACGAGGGCGAATTCCGCATCAACATGCTCGGCGAATACAACATCGGCGGCGATGCCTGGGAGATCGACTCCCTCCTGCGCAAGTGCGGTATCCACGTCACGGCGACACTCTCCGGCGACATTTCCTACGAGCAGGTCACCCGCTGCCACACCGTTGATCTCAACGTTGTCCAGTGCCACCGCTCGATCAACTACATGGCCGAGATGATGGAAACCAAGTTCGGTATTCCGTGGTTCAAGGTGAACTTCATCGGTGCCGAATCCACCGCCAAGTCCCTCCGCAAGATCGCCAAATACTTCGACTCCAAAAAACTCACCGACCGCGTCGAAGAGGTCATCGCCCAGGAGATGGCCGTCCTCCGCCCCGTGCTCAACGACGTCAAGTCGCGCTGCACCGGCAAGACCGCCGCCCTCTTCGTCGGTGGTTCCCGCGCTCACCACTATCAGGATCTCTTCCGCGACATCGGCATGACGGTCATCGCCGCCGGCTACGAGTTCGCCCACCGTGACGACTACGAGGGGCGCGCCGTCCTCCCGACCATCAAGGTCGACGCGGACTCCCGCAACATCGAGGAGATCAAGGTCGAGGCCGATCCGGCCCGCTACCGTGCCCGCAAGTCTGCCGAGCAAAACGCCGCGCTCGAAGCCGGTGGTTTTAGCTACCGCGACTACGAGGGCATGATGAAGGAGATGAAGAAGGACACGCTCGTGATCGACGACATCTCCCACCACGAGATCGAGAAGCTCATCGAGATCTACAAGCCCGACGTCATCGGCTCCGGCATCAAAGAGAAGTTTATCATCGAGAAGCTCGGCGTCCCCTGCAAACAGCTCCACAGCTACGATTATAGCGGCCCTTACGCCGCCTTCACCGGCGCGGCCAACTTCTACAAGGAAATCGACCGCATGGTGAACACCCAGGTCTGGAAGCTCGTTTCCGCCCCTTGGAAAAAGGAAACCCAGCCGCCCGCCCGTCCCGTCTACGCCATCAGAGCCCGCGCCGGCGAGTCCGAAGAATCCAAGGCTTGGAAAGCCGCCAAGGCCGCCGTCACCGAAGAGGTCTGAACCATAGACCACATTCGTTCCATCCGTCCCAACACACTCAACATCTTCCTCCCATGCTTAACGGAACCACCGCTGAAATCGTCGAACGCAAAGCGCTTCGCATCAACGCAGCGAAAACCTGTCAGCCCATCGGCGCCATGTATGCCTCTCTCGGCATCCACGGCTGCATGCCCCACAGCCACGGCTCGCAGGGCTGCTGCTCCTACCACCGCTCGCACCTGACGCGCCACTTCAAGGAGCCCGTCATCGCGACCACCAGCTCCTTCACCGAGGGCTCCTCGGTGTTCGGCGGTCTGGCCAACCTCACCCAGGCACTGAAGAATATCTTCAGCATCTACAACCCCGACATCGTCGCGGTCCACACCACGTGCCTCTCCGAGGTCATCGGTGACGACATCCCCACGATCGTGAAACGCGCCCGCGAAGAGGGTGCGATTCCCGAGGGCAAGATCGTCATCCACACCAACACGCCCAGCTTCGTCGGTTCCCACATCACCGGCTTCGCCAACATGGTGGCATCGATCATCAAGTATCTCGCCGAGAAAACCGGTGAAACGAAGAACCAGGTCAACATCATCCCCGGCTTCGTCGAACCCGCCGACATGCGCGAGGTCCGTCGCTTGGCCAACCTTATGGGTGTGCCCGCTGTGATTCTCCCCGACACCTCTGGCGTCCTCGACAGCGGTCTCGACGGCGAATACGAAATGTATCCCAAGGGCGGTGCCACCATCCCTGAGATCAAATCCATGGGCGACAGCATGGCGACCATCGCGCTGGGTCACTTCACCAGCCACCCCGCCGCCTTCGCGATGGAGAACAAGCATAACGTTCCCTCCACGCTGCTCGAACTGCCCATCGGCGTATCCGCCACCGACGAGTTTATCCAGGCCCTCCGCGCCTTCGCACCCGACGGTGCCGTCCACGCCGACATCGAAACCGACCGCAGCCGCCTGATCGATACGATCAGCGACATGCAGCAATACTTCCACGGCAAGCGCGTCGCCATCGCCGGCGATCCTGACCACGTCATCGGCCTGACCCGCTTCCTCTTGGAACTCGGTGCCAAGCCCGTCTACGTCATCACCGGCAGCCATGGCAACCACTTCGAAAAACGCATCCACGAGCTGCTCGATCCCGTCGTCCCCGACGCGAAGATCAAGCAGGCCGCCGACTTCTTCGAACTGCACCAGTGGATCAAGCAGGAGCCCGTCGACCTGCTCATCGCCAACACCTACGGCAAATACATCTCCCGAGTGGAGAACCTCCCGCTCGTGCGTGTCGGCTTCCCTATCCTCGACCGCGTCGGCCACCGCTTCTATCCGACGATCGGATACACCGGTGCCATCCGCCTCATCGAGCAGATGACCAACGCCCTCTTCGACCATCGCGACCGCGAATGCCCCGAAGAGTGGTTCGAATTGGTCATGTAAGACCTCCGCTTCCCCTCGCAGGGAGGCCGGATCGCCCCGTCCGTCCTCCCTTTCGTTTCTGTTCGCCCACCCTTCCAGTCCAACGTTCGCACGCCTTCCTGCCATGTGTCTTAATTCATCGACCTGCGGCTCCCGCGCACAAAGCGGCACCTGTAACTGCGGCGGCCACGGCCGCGCCGCCACCGGAGGGCTTCACCTCCGCATGGCCAGTCCCGACGATGTCCCTACCTTGATTGCCCTGGTCGGTGAACTCGCCGCTTTTGAAAACCTCAGCCACGAGTTTGAGGCCAACGCGATGCGCTTCACCGAATATCTCTTCGGTTCCCGTCCCCGCGCCTCCGTCATCATGGCCGACTACGATGGCAAACCCGCCGGTTTCGCCGTCTGGTATCCGACTTACTCCACGTTCACCGGCAAACCGGGCGCCTTCCTCGAAGATCTCTACGTTCGGCCCGACTTCCGTCGCAAGGGCATCGGTCGTGCGCTGCTCGCAGGAGTTTCCGGCGAGGCCCGCGCCGTCGGTTGTGCCCGCCTCGAATGGCGCGCTCTCAAGTGGAATGCGGCCGCGCTATCCTTCTACAAGTCCCTCGGTGCCGAACCGATTGCCGAATGGGTAACCATTCGCCTCGACGAACCCAAACTCGCCGCCCTCTGACCATGTCCGACGTCGCGCACTCCATCTCGGTGCTCCCCGCTCGCGCGGCCTCCGTGACCCGCGTCGGTGAAAACGCGTGCGCTCCCCTCGCCTGCGACAAGGCCAGTCTCGCCGGCTCCGTCACCCAGCGCGCCTGCGCCTTCTGTGGTTCCCGCGTCGTGCTCTACCCGATCGCCGACGCCCTTCATCTCGTCCACGGCCCCATCGGTTGCGCTGCCTACACTTGGGACATCCGCGGTGCCCACAGCAGCGGCTCCCAGCTGTTCCGCAACAGCTTCTCGACCGACCTGCGCGAGATGGACGTCATCTACGGCGGCGAAAAAAAGCTCGGTCACGCCCTCCGCGAACTCATCGCTCGCCACAACCCCAAGGCCGCCTTCGTTTACTCGACGTGTATCGTCGGCATCATCGGCGACGACGTCGAAGCCGTCTGCCGCGAGGTCGGCCTCGAGACCGGCATCCCCGTCATCCCTGTCGCCTCCGAAGGTTTTAAGGGCACCAAAAAAACCGGCTACCGCGCCGCCTGTGAAGCTGTTTACCGCCTCGTCGGAACCGGTGACATCAGCGACATCCCGCCCGTCAGCATCAACCTTCTCGGCGACTTCAATATCGCCGGTGAAACTTGGGTCATCCAGGACTACTTCCGCCGCATGGGCGTCCACGTCGTCGCCACCCTCACCGGTGACGGACGCGTTGACGCCATCCGCCGCTGCCACGGAGCGAAACTCAACCTCGTCCAGTGCTCCGGCTCCATGACGTCCCTCGCCAAGATGATGGAAAAGGACCACGAGGTGCCCTTCCTGCGCGTATCCTTCTTCGGTATCGAGGACATGTCTGCCGCACTCTACGCCGTCGCCAAACACTTCGCCTCCATCGACCCTGGCATAACGGAACGCGCCCAGCAGGTCGTCCGCGAAGAGTTGGAAAAACTCATGCCCGAGCTGCGCCGCTTCCGGCAAAAACTCACCGGAAAAAAAGCCGCCATCTACGTCGGCGGTGCTTTCAAGGCCTTCTCGCTGGTCCGCGCCCTACGCACGCTCGGCATGACCACCGCCCTCGTCGGCACGCAGACCGGCGACAAGGACGACTACCAGCAGCTTCGCGCCATGTGCGATCCCGGCACGCTCATCGTCGACGACTCCAACCCGCTCGAACTCGCCAAATTCTGCCTGGAGAAAGACGTCGATCTCTTCATCGGCGGAGTGAAGGAGCGTCCCATCGCCTACAAACTCGGCATCGGGTTCTGTGACCACAACCACGAGCGCAAGGAAGCCCTCGCCGGTTACGTCGGCATGCTCAACTTCGCCCGCGAGGTCTACGCCAGCGTCATGTCCCCCGTGTGGAAATTCACGCCGCGCCGCTCCGGCCACACGTCCCATCAGCCTCATTCGTCCTATCCCGTCGTGCCATGATCACTCCCAACGAATCCTTCACCCGGGTCGGCGACGGCGAAAACGAGCCCTACCCGAACGCCACCACCAATGCCTGCAAGCTCTGCACGCCCCTCGGTGCGTGTCTGGCGTTTCGCGGCGTGCAGGGAGCGATCCCGTTCCTCCACGGCTCGCAGGGCTGCGCGACCTACATCCGCCGCTACCTGATCAGTCATTTCCGCGAGCCGATGGACATCGCCGCGTCCAACTTCTCCGAGTCCAGCGCCGTCTTCGGCGGAGCCGAAAACCTCAAGACCGGTCTCGCCAACGTCCTCACGCAATACAAGCCTGCCCTCGTCGGCTTGGCTACAACGTGCCTCAGCGAAACCATCGGTGAAGACATGCACGGCAACCTCCGCGCCTTTGCCGAAACCCCCGCCGGCCAGGATGCCCCGCCCATCGTCTCCGTCTCCACCGCCAGTTTTCGCGGCACCCACATCGACGGCTTCCACAACGCCGTCCGCGGTCTGGTCGAATCCCTCTGCCCCGCCCCCGTTCGCGGATCTGAAATCACGGATTTCAAATCCGAAATCACCAATCCCCCCATCGCGATCTTCCCCGGCATGGTCTCCCCCGCCGATCTGCGCGAGCTCAAGCGCCTCGTCGCCGCCTTCGACCTCCCGCTCACGCTGCTCCCCGACTACAGCGACACTCTCGACGGTCCATCCTGGGCCGATTACGAAAAACTTCCCTCCGGCGGCACGTCCGTTGAATCGATCCGTGATCTAGGCCATAGCCGCGCCTCGTTTGAATTCGGTCGTGTGCTCGCCGGAGCGGACACCACCGCCGCCACGATCCTTGCCCGCCGTCACGGTGTGCTTCCCTACCGCATCGGCGTCCCCATCGGTCTGCTCGAAACCGACCGTTTCACCGAACTGCTCACCGCCCTCTCCGGCCGGCCGATGCCCGCCGAACTCACCGCCGAACGCGGCCGACTGGTGGACAGCTGGGTCGACGGTCACAAATACGTCTTCGAAAAACGCGCCATCGTTTACGGTGAAGAAGATCTTGTCGTCGGACTCGCCTCCTTCCTTTCCGAAATCGGAGTCGTTCCCGTCCTCTGCGCCTCCGGTGGTCGCAGCGGACGCCTCGCCGCCGCCCTCCGTGCCGCCGCGCCCGACCTCGACGAACGCACGATCATCCGCGAAGGCGCGGATTTCGCCGACATCGCCGACCAAGCCGAGGCGCTCAAGCCCGACTTCCTGATCGGCGCAAGCAAGGGCTACAGCCTCGCCCGCAAACTCGGCGTGCCGCTCATCCGCTGCGGCTTCCCCATCCACGACCGCATGGGCGGCCAGCGCATTCTCCACGTCGGCTACGCCGGCGCCCAGTTTCTCTACGACACCATCGTCAACGCCCTCCTGGAGAGAAAGCAGGGGGACTCACCCATCGGCTACAGCTACTTGTAATTAAAAAATCATGACAAACGCCACCGACTCCCTTTCCGCTGTCAGCCCCGCTGCGGTCGCCCTCGATTTCAGCAAGCATCCTTGTTTCAACAAGGAATCGCACCACACCCACGGCCGCATTCACCTGCCCGTCGCGCCGCGTTGCAACCTCCAGTGCAACTTCTGCAACCGCAAGTTCGACTGCATGAACGAGAGTCGCCCCGGCGTGACCAGCGCAGTGCTCACTCCTCTCCAGGCCGCCGACTACCTCGACGCCACCCTCAAGCGCGTGCCCAACCTCGCCGTCATGGGCATCGCCGGCCCCGGCGACCCCTTCGCCAACTCCGTCGAGACCATGGCCACGCTCAAACTCGTCCGCGAGCGCCACAAGGACATGATCCTGTGCCTCGCCACCAACGGCCTCGGCATCGGGCCCCACATCAACAACCTCGCATCCCTCGAGGTCAGCCACGTCACGATCACCGTCAACGCCGTCGATCCCGAGATCGGCTCCAAGGTCTACGCTTGGATTCGCGACGGCCACCGCCCCATGCGCGGCCTCGCCGCCGCCCAGCTGCTCCTTGACCGCCAGCTCGACGCGATCGTCCGTCTCAAAGAGGCCGGCATCGTGGTGAAGATCAACTCGATCATCATCCCCGGCATCAACGACCAGCACATCGAGACCATCGCCAAGAAGATGTCCGAACTGAAAGTCGACATCATGAACTGCATGGCATTCCTCCCGGTTTCCGGCGCCGAGTTCGAGCACATCTCCCCGCCCGATAGCCTGCTCATCGCCAGCACGCGACTCAGGTCGGAGCGCCACCTCCCGCAGATGACTCACTGCGCCCGTTGCCGCGCCGATGCCGTCGGACTCATCGACCAGCCCATGTCCGCCGAGGATCTCGCCAGCATCGCCGCCTTCGCGCGTCCCTCTGCGGCCGAAGCCGCCAGCCGCCCCTACGTCGCCGTCGCCTCGCAGGAAGGCATGTTGGTCAACCAGCACTTGGGCGAAGCCGACCGCGTGCTCATCTTCAAACAGGACCCCGAGTCGGCCTCCGGTTTCAAATTTGTCGAGGTCCGCCGCGCCCCCGAGCCCGGCTCCGGTCCGGCCCGTTGGTCCGACTTCGCCTTCGTTCTGCGCGACTGCCGCGCGTTCCTCGTCTCCGCCGCCGGCCCCCAGCCCAAGCGCGCCATCGAGGAAACCGGCATCCGCATCGTCGAGATGGAAGGCATGATCGAGGAAGGCCTCACCTCCGTCTTCAACGACACGCCCCTCCCCGCCTCGCTCACCCGTCACTTCACCGCATGCGGCACCGGCTGCGCCGGCAACGGGACCGGCTGCGGCTAAGCCGCCCTCTGCGTTCTCAAATTTCAGATTCAAAAATCTCAAATTCATCATGTCTCCCGCACTCATCGCCGCCCTCAATAAGCAAGCCAACCGCGAGCTCTACACCTGCAATCTCCTGCGCGCTCTTTCCTACTGGGCCGACGCCGAACACCTCGGCGGTTTCGCCAAGTTCTTTGCGACGCAGGCCGAGGAGGAAGAAGGGCACGCCAAAAAGTTCTACCAGTTTATCACCGATCGCGGCTCGGTCCCGACCATCGGCCCCGTCGAAGCTCCGGCGTCCTCCCACGCCAGCCTTCTGGTAGTCGCCACTTTGCTCTACGACCACGAGCGCGAAAACACCCGCTGCATCAACACCGTCTACGAGGTCGCTCTCTCCGAAAAAGATTACGCCACGCAGGTCTTCCTCCACTTCTTCATCGCCGAACAGGTCGAAGAGGAATCCTGGACCGACAAGCTCCTCACCAAGGTCAAGCAATCCACCTGCGGCGGAGCCCTCTTCAGCCTCGACCGCCACATCAGCAAAGAACTCCTCGGCCAAGACTGAGGACACCCACGCTCTCAAATCACCTCCTCACCATGTCCAAGCCAACCCATCACCTCTTCGTTTGCGGAAGTTTCCGCGCCAGCGGCGAACGCCAGGGCGTCTGCCATAAAAAAGACTCCATGAGTCTTCTCTCCTACCTCCAGGGGGAGGTGCAGGACCGCATGCTCGACGGCGTCGAGATCGCCGTAACCGGCTGCATGAACTTCTGCGTCAAGGGTCCCGTCATGGTCGATTACCCGACGGGCAACTTCTACCGCGTTCCCGACAACGCCGCCATCGACGCCATCTTAGATGCCATCGAGGAAGACTCCGTCGCCGAGGCCTATCTTATCGCCGAGTAGCCGCGCCCCGTCTCCGTCCATCCAACATCAACCATCTCCCATCTTCCATTCCCATGTCCCATAAAATCCACGACGAATCCTGCTCTGCCTGCGGTGCCTGCATCGAAGTCTGCCCCGAAGGGGCGATCACCTACAACGCCGCCAAGTGCTGCTACATCATCGACCCTGAAAAGTGCATCGATTGCGGCGCCTGCGCCGACGGCTGCGGCAGCGGTGCCGCCCGCGCCAACTAAATCGGCTCACCCACCCATGTCCCCCCGGCTTCACCTCATCGACACGACCCTGCGAGATGGCGAGCAGGCCGCCGGTGTTGTCTTCAGCCGGGAGGACAAGATTGCCATCGCCCGTGCCATCGTCGGCGCAGGCGTGAGGGAGCTCGAAGTCGGCATCCCCGCCATGGGATCCGACACCGTTGATGACATCAACGCCGTGGCCGATGCCGTGCCGGACGCACGCGTCATCACATGGTGCCGCGCCACTCCATCCGATCTCGACGCCGCGACCCGCTGCCGCGTCTTTGGCGTCCATATCTCGCTGCCGGTCTCACCGCTTCATCTGCGCGTCTGGGGTAAAAACACCGCGTGGGTGCTCTCTACTCTTCGTGAGCTTACCGAGGCAGCACAAGACCACTTCACCCAGGTCACCATCGGTGCCCAGGATGCCACGCGCGCCGATCTCGGTTTTCTCGCCGAATTCGCAGCCGCCGTTGCCGAGACCTCTGCCGTGCGTCTCCGACTTGCGGATACCGTCGGCATACTTTCCCCGCGCCGGACCGCCGACCTCATTTCGCATCTTCGCCAGACCGCGCCGCGCCTCCCGCTGGAGATGCACGCGCACAACGACCTCGGCCTCGCCACCGCCAACACCCTCTCCGCATTTTTCGCCGGTGCGAACGCCGCCAGTGTCACGGTCAACGGCCTCGGCGAACGCGCCGGCAACGCCGCGCTCGAAGAGGTCGTCATGGCCCTCAAGGTCGCCGAGGGCATCGATTGCGGACTGGATACCGCGCGATTCTCCGAACTGTCCGCTCTCGTCAGCCGCGCCTCCTCGCGTCCGCTGCCCGACCAGAAACCCATCGTTGGCCGCACCGCCTTTTTGCACGAATCCGGCATCCACTGCGCCGGCCTGTTGCGAGACCGCCACACTTACGAGCCCTTCGCCGCCTCTGCGGTGGGTCGGGCCGAGCCGGCCTTCGTCATCGGCGAAAAAACCGGCGTCTCGGTCCTCGCCGCCACCTTGGTCAAACTCGGTATAACGGCCGACCCCCATCGTCTTCTACCCCTCGTGCGCGGAGCCAGCCGGTGCCAGCGGCGTGCACTCGACACCGCTGAACTCACCGCTCTGGCCCACGCCTGCCAAACCTGATGTCCCCATTGCTTTCAAATGTTACCAAGTCACCCCCACCGCCGATGGACGCTGGGAGCTCCGATACCCCGAACCGTTGATCCTGTCCGGCCGACGCGGCCTCATCGCCCGTCACGTGGTCGCCGATCCCGCACGCGCCTGCCAACCGTGGATACTGATGCCCGCCGACATCATTCAACTCATAGGAACCACCCTGCCCTCCCCGAGTTGGATCGTGCTGGAGCAGACGGACGGCACCCACCTGCGCCTCAGCCGGCTGGAAAAACTCAGCGGCATTTCGAGCGACCAGACCGAAATCCTGCTCACCCTGATGCCGCTCACCGTGATCGAACGTGGTGCCATGCTCACCGTCCGTGAGCCCACCTCGGCGCGCGCCTGGCGCGAGGAACTCGCGCTCGACAGCGGATCCTTTTCCCTCGACGGCAACTGGCGCTGGTGCAGCCGCCCGATCAACATCGGTGCCACGGTGCTCGGCGGCAATCGCTAGGACTCCGGGCAAGACCGCTCGTCCCTCGAACTGCGCCAATCCGGGCGCAGTTTTTTTATAGTCATCGACGTAGGCATGCCGAAAGAACCGGACATAAAAAAACCTCCCCGGCCTAGGGAGGTAAAACTGGTGGTGGAAGCCGGAGTCGAACCAGCGAACGCGTGAGCGGGAGGATTTACAGTCCCCATCCTTTGGCCACTTGGATATTCCACCAAACAGAAGGGTCAAAAAGGCGTTTCCCGGCCATGAGTTCAAGTCCCAATTTACCTAATTTTGGTTTAGCCGGACGACTTGCTTAACACTTTGCGTGCGACACTGTAACCACCAAGGAGCCTTACATGACCGAGGAAGTCACCCAAGCCGTCGAGACCAGTATTCTGCCCCACTTGCTCACAGTGGTCGGTTTCCTCATGGCCGTTTTCGCGATCGCACGTCTCGCCAGCGAAAAACGCCAGCCCGGCAATACCCTCGCGTGGCTACTGGGAATTCTGCTGATTCCCTACGTCGGCGTGCCGCTCTATCTCCTGTTCGGCGGACGAAAATTGCGGCGTATCTCCCGACGCAAACGCCCGGTCATTCTACACCTGCCCGGCATCCCTCCGGTGTCACCGGACATTTCCATCCTCTCCACGCCGCACACCCTCGCGTCCAGCGGTGCCTGCTTGCCCGCCGGCGGCAACACCGTGCGCCTCATCACCAACGGCGAACAGGCCTTCACCGAACTCGAAACCCTCATCAACGGGGCTCAACATTCCATCCACATCGGCACGTTCATCCTCGGCCGCGACGACACCGGCCGCCGCATCGTCAACCTCCTCGCCAAGCGCGCCCGCGAAGGCGTGAAGGTCAGGCTGCAACTCGACGCACTCGGTTGTTTTTTTTCGAGCCGCAGCTTTGTCGACGTATTGCGCCGGGCCGGCGGCGAGATCGTGCGATTCATGCCGGTCATACCGTTGTCCAGCCGCAGCTCGGCCAACCTCCGCAATCACCGCAAAATCGCCGTCTTCGACCAGCACACCGCCATCGTCGGCGGCCACAACCTCGCCCGCGAATACATGGGTGCACAACACCTCAAAAAACGCTGGTCCGATTTCGGTGCCGTGATCACCGGTCCTGCTGCGGCCTTGCTCAACGAGGTGTTCCTCGCCGACTGGGCCTTCGCCAGCCGCCAATCGCTCGACACCCTTCACGAAGAACTCGACCCGACCGCCGTGCGCACCGAGGGCTCCAGTGCCGTGCAAATCGTCGCCAGCGGACCCGATGTGCATGGCGACCCGCTCTACGAGGGAATCATTTCCATGATCCAGGAGGCGGAAACGAGCATCTGGGTCATCACGCCCTACTTCATTCCCGACGAAGTATTGCTGCGCTCGCTCATCGTGAAGGCGCGCGCCGGCAAGGACGTGACGCTCATCGTTCCGGCCAAATCCAACCACCCGATCGCCGACTACGCACGCCGCCATTATCTGCGCCAGCTGCGCAAGGCCGGCGCACGCATCATGCACCACACCGGCCGCATGATGCATTCAAAGGCCATCATCGTGGACGACCGCATCGGCCTGCTCGGCTCGGCCAATTTCGACCTGCGAAGCCTCTTCGTGAATTTCGAGATCGGCGTGTTTCTTTACTCGGAGCCCGACGTGCTCGCTATGCGCGCCTGGGCCGGGGAACTCTTACGCGAGTGCATCGAACCCAAGCCCGAGCCACGTCGTCGCACCCGCATTTGGGGTAACATCATCGAGGACCTCAGCCGCCTGCTCGCCCCGCTGCTGTGAGCGGGCGAAGACCGTGCCACGTGGCATGGCTATCCTGCCCTTGTCGGGGAAAACTCATTGCTCGGGGACTTCGGCATTACTCCCTCACACGCAAAACGTCGGGCTGTATTTCGAAAAAAGCCCCAAATACAGCCCGGCGATCACCGAAAAAATCCCCATGAAGTGCGTGCGGACTGATAGCGTCCGCACGCACACAGAGACATGATCTCTCGTTTAACGCAGAATCAGGCTTTCACCGGTCATCTCGGCGGGCTTGGGCAGCCCCATGAGATCAAGGATCGTCGGCGCGATGTCAGCAAGGCGTCCGCCTGAACGCGTTTTCGTGGCCTTGGTGAGTCCTTCACCAACCATGAACACCTCGACCAGATTGAGCGTGTGCGCGGTGTGCGGACCATTGAGCTCGGCATCCCACATCTGCTCCGCATTGCCGTGGTCGGCGCAAACGACGGCTTTGCCTCCGACCTGTTTGATCGCGGCGAGCAGCTCACCCACTCCGGTATCGGTTGCCTCACAGGCCTTGATCGTGGCCGGCAAGGAGCCGGTGTGGCCCACCATGTCGGGATTGGCGTAATTGACGGCGATGAATCCGTATTTTCCGGAGAGGATCGCCTCCTTGGAAAGTGCGGTCACCTCGGCGGCGCTCATCTCGGGTTGCATGTCGTAGGTCGGCACCTTGGGGCTCGAAGGGCAGGCGTTGACCTGACCGGGGAAGGGCTCCTTGCGATAGTTGTTAAAGAAAAAAGTCACGTGCGGATTCTTCTCGGTTTCGGCGCAGCGGAACTGCGGTATTCCGGCATCGGATACAACCCCGCCGAGGATGTTCTTCAACTTGGCTGGCTTCGGGGAGATGATCTTCACCGGGAGGCCTGCCTCGTATTCCGTCATCGTGGCGTAGTAGAGGTCGAGTTTCGGACCGCGGTCGAACTCGGCAAAGTTATCGAGCACGAATGCCTTGGTGATCTCGCGGGGACGGTCGCCGCGATAGTTGTAGAACACGACAGCGTCACCGTCCTGGAAAGTCGCCAGCGGCTTGCCGGCGGCGTCCACAATGGCGGTGGCGGGAACGAACTCGTCGCCCTTCTGCGTCTCGCTGAGGGGGTGATCGTAGTAATTTTGAATGGCGGCCTCGGCGGAAGGAGCCGTGGCGGCAAACGCGCGCCCCGTGAGGAGGTCATAGCCTTTTTTCACGCGTTCCCAACGGTTGTCGCGATCCATGATCCAGAAACGACCGCAGACGGACGCGATGCGCCCGTAACCGAGTTCCTTGATCTTGGCCTCGACCTGGCGGATGTAGCCAATGCCGCCGGAGGGCGGCGTATCGCGACCATCGGTGAACCCATGGATGAACACACGATCGGCGGGAATGCCGTCGAGCTTGGCCTGCACGAGCAGACCGTAGAGATGCTCCAGCATACCGTGCACGCCGCCGTCCGAGACGATACCCATCAGGTGTAGTTTGGCGGTCGGGGAGGCCTTAATGCGGGCGACAACCCCGTGCCACGTGGCGTTATTGGCGAGCTGTTTATCGGTGAAAAGTTTGTTCAGGCGCACGAGTTCCTGATCCACGATACGACCGGCACCGATATTTTCATGACCGACCTCGGAGTTGCCCATCTGCCCGTCAGGCAGGCCTACATCGAGACCACTGGCCGAAACATAGGCGACCGGTGCGGTGGCTTGTAATGCGTCGTCGGTCGGTTTTTTGGCCAAATTCACAGCATTGGTGGCGGCCTGCTCGGGATGCGGGTTGCTACCCCAGCCGTCGCGGATGATAAGAAGGACAGGTTTGCGCGGTGTGCTCATAAGATTCAGAGTCTCCACGCATGAAGGCAGATGAGGTCGGATAGAAGGCTAAACTCACCGCGCTTTTTGCCAAAGGCCCTGCTCATTTTAATCCGCCCCCCGCTGATATTGGCAGCCCCCATGCTAAACAAAGCCCCTCGATGAACCTGATCATACGAGACCAACTGCTGAATCCGCCGACGTGGTTCGCGTCGTTTCGGGATCTTACTCTTTACTGCAACATCTTCCTCCACGACCACATCGTGATCGAGAGCGACGACCCCGACCCCTACTACCGCTGGATCAAGCCCAAGGGCGGCATGGATTTTGTGGAAGATTTTGTGCGACCCGGCAGCGAAAACGGCCTGCACCTCGACATAACCCATAATTATCCACGCACGGTCGTCACCGACCGTATAGCGCCGGAAAACGTTCACCGGCTGATCGCAATGATTCGGGGCTTACGCAGCCCCGATAAGTCGTGAGCAGCATTTGACATTCGTTAAAAAAAGCGGACGAATCCGCGCACATGCCCAAACGCGCCGTCCTTCTCGTAAACTTAGGTTCACCCGATTCCACTGCCGTTCCTGATGTCCGGCGCTACCTTAACGAATTTCTCGGCGACGAACGGGTAATCGACAAACCCCGCTCAAAGCTCCTGCGCACGATCCTCGTCAACGGGATCATCACCCCGTTCCGATCCCCCAAGTCTGCCGAAGCCTACAAGCAAATCTGGACCGCCGAGGGCTCCCCGCTCGTTGTCACCTCCTTCAGCGTTCAGAAAAAACTCGCTGCCGAGCTGAGCACCGAGGTCCCCGTTTATCTGGCCATGCGCTACGGCAATCCGTCCGTAGCCTCCGTCTTGGCCAAAATGGCTGCTGATGGCATCACCGACATCCTGCTTTTCCCCCAGTATCCGCACTACGCCATGTCGTCGTGGGAAACCGTGGTCATCAAAGTCCAGCAGGAAGCCGCTGTCCTGCCCAACCCGCCGCACATCGAAACTGTGCAACCGTTTTACGAAGACGCCGATTACATCGAGGCGCTCTACCAGGTTTCCGCCCCGTATCTGGCCCAGCCGCATGACATGCTGCTCGTCAGCTATCACAGCATTCCCCAGCGCCACCTACGCGAGGCCGACTCCTCTCACGCCCACTGCACGTTGGTGAAAGATTGCTGCGATACCTGCAGCCCTCTCCACGCCACGTGTTACAAAGCCCAAGTCCTCAAAACCACCCAGGCCTTCGTCAAACGCGCGGGTATTTCCGCCGATAAACACACCGTCTCGTTCCAGTCCCGCCTCGCCGGTGAGCCCTGGATCACTCCCTACACCGATTTTGAACTGAAGCGCCTGCCCCAGGACGGAAAAAAACGCCTGCTCGTCATGACTCCCGCCTTCGTCACCGACTGCTTGGAGACCCTCGAAGAAATCGCCGTCGAAGGCAAAGAGGACTTCCTCCACGCTGGCGGAGAGTGGTTCCAGCACATCCCCTGTCTCAACGACCAGCCGCCCTACATCGATTTTCTCGCCGGTCGCGTGCGCGCCTGGCTCGGCGGTCGCAAATCAGTAGCAGTGCAGGCCGGTCAACGTGCCCAAACACTCGCATCCGCTGAATAAGATTGTCGCGATTTGTCCCTGCCGAAACAGTCATGAAGCAACCTTGACGTTCCTGCCTTCGTTGAAGCTAGCAGAGTGAATCCAACCGCCACGAACTTGTCCGCCCCTGAAACCGCACTGCTGGTGCTCGACGCCACCGGCACCGTGCGATCGGCCAACGACGCCGCCGGACGACTCTGGCAAACCGCCCCCGGCGACCTTGTCGGACAACTGGTGGTCAGCCTGTTCGCATTTGAAGTCACCTCCAGCGAACCCGGCTGGCGCGAATCGCAATGGGAGGTGTTGATCGCCACCTCGCTCGGACGCCCTCTTCGCCTGCAAGCCCAGCCCTTCGAACCCGTTCCCGCGCTGGACGTGCGCATCGAACTGCTCACCGCCCACGGCCCCGATTCCGCTTACTTTGCCCGGATCGAGTCCATTGTCCCGGCCTCGATCACGCCCCCTACCCCGGTGGCAATCGAGCCAGCAGTCGTCGCCGCGCCCTCGACCTCCGTCACCGCTCTCGTTACCTCAACAGCTCCCGATCCCATCAGTGGCCCGGCTTTGCTGGCGGATGTCGGTCCGTTTGGGTTTTTTGATCTCGATCTCATCCACGCCCGCGTGGTGACCTCGCCCGCATGGAAGCGCATGCTCGGCTACTCGCCCGATGAGTTGCCTGACACCCACGCAGCCTGGCGCGAGTTGATCCATCCCGACGACACCGGCGCCCTTCCCGACCAAGTCGTCAAACCTCCCCGCTCGGGCAATCGCGACTTCTCGGTCGAGTTTCGTCTGCGCCACCGCGACGGCCATTACGTGTGGGTTCAATCGTCCGGCATTCAACTCTTCGGCCCTGATCGCACCCTGCAACGCGTCATCGGCATCAATCTCGACATCAGCGAACGTAAGGAAATCGAATATCTCGGGTTTGTCAGTGAAGACCGGCTCGAACGCCTCGCAAATACGGGCTCGCTGGCCGTGTTTGACCTCGATTTTTCATCGTCCAGCCACTGGTTCTCCAACGGTTGGATCGATCTCTCGGGCAAAGAGAACCTCACGATCGACTCCTTCCTCGCCCTTCTTCCCGCAGACGCAGCCCGGCAGGGAATCGTCGGGTTTATTTCGAGTCTCTCACCCGGAGAGCCCTTTGCCATGCAGCCGCTCACGCTACGCAGCATGGGACGCGAGCTACCCGCTGTTTTCGGCGTGCACCGGCAGTGGTTCCGCAAGCGTGAACTCCATCGTGCGGTCGGCTTCATTCTTCCGCTTCCCGAAGGTGTCGGCAGCGGTCCCATACCGCCTGCGCTGCTCCCCGGAATGCTGGATACGCTCAGCGAAGCGGTCATCGTCACCGACGCCCACGCCCAGATCGTTTACCTCAACGACAAAGCCGCCCGCCTCAGTGGCTGGCCGTTGGCCGAAGCCCGCGCCTTCAAGCTCAACGACATTTTTAAGCTCGTCCGCCGCAACGACGGTCGCCCTGACGACAGCGCCGTCGACCTGGTGCTCGCCGCCGAGGAGAAACCGCGACTCTACGCCGAGCACGCCATTGTCGCCACCACCGATGGCGAAGACAAATCCACTCCCATCATCTGGACCACCCGCCAGATCTGGGCCCCCGATGGAGGCGTCGCCGGCATTGTGGTGGTCTTCCGCAATCCACAGGAGATGACGCTCTCTCCCGAGGAAATCATTCGCGCCAACCGTTTCGATTCCCTCGGTCAACTCGCCGGCGGCATCGCCCACGATTTCAATAACCTACTCACAACCATCCTCGGCGGCATCTCGACCGCCAAGGACAACCGCGACTACACCAAGCTCGAAGACGCCGAAAGCGCCTGCCTCGCAGCCAAGGCGCTCACCCGCCAGCTCCTCACCTTCGCCAAGGGCGGTGCCTCCGCCGCCCAGCAAGTTGTCGCCACCGGTGAAATTCTTCACGATGCCGTGCGCATCGCCGCCGCCGGCACCAATGCCGTCGTCACGATCGAAGCCCCCGAAACCATCGCTCCGATACAGGTTGACCGCGGTCAGATCATCCAGGTGTTCCAAAACCTCGTGATCAACGCACTTCAGGCCATGCCCGAGGTCAGCAAAGGCCGCGTCCTCCTGCGTGCGTCCAACGTCCGCCTCGCCGAAAACGACGTCCCTCCGCTGCCCTCCGGCGACTACGTGCAGATCGAGGTTCAGGACAACGGCTCGGGTATTCCGCCTGAAAGCATCGAGAAGATCTTCGATCCCTTTTACACCACCAAGAAGCAGGGCACCGGCCTCGGTCTCGCCACCGTGCTCTCCATTGTGCGCCAGCACGGCGGCCAGATCGGCGTCGACTCCACTGTCGGCACCGGCACCACCTTCACCCTGTTCCTCCCCAAGGCCGACAATCCGGTCGAAGTGGTCGCACGCTCCGCGCCCGCGTTGCGCTTCGGCACGGGCCGCATCCTCTTCCTCGACGATGACCCCAAGATTTGCGAGCTCACCGCCGGGATGCTCACCAGCCTCGACTACACCCACGACGTGGTCCGCACCGGTGAAGACGCCATCACTTTCTATCGCCGCTACCTCAACGTCGGCCGGCCCTACGATGCCGTCATCCTCGATCTCAACGTCGTCGGCGGCATGGGCGGCGAGGAATGTTTCAAACAAATCCGCGACCTGCACCCCGAGGTGCGCGCCATCGTCAACAGCGGTTACGACAGCGAAGACATGGCCCGCCGCTACTTCGACATGGGCTTCGTCGGCTACCTCACCAAGCCCTACCGCGTCGGCGACCTTGGCCGCGTGATCAAAACCGCCCTCGGCAAAAGCTGACGCCCGCGCTCGCGCCGTCGCCAGGTTCACGTTCACTCCCGCCACGTGAACGCATGACACAACGCCACGCCCGCCGCGTCGGCTTCGTCGCTCGCCAGCACCGCACCGTGGCCAAGCATCGCCATCACCGTGCGCGCCATCTGCTCCTTGCTCGCCCGCCCCGCGCCCGTCACCGCCTGCTTCACCCGCAACGGCGCGTATTCAAAAATATCCGCCCCCGCCAGCGCCGCCGCCGAGATCGCCGCCCCGCGCGCCGCGCCGAGGATCTGCGCCGTCTGAAAATTTTGCACGTAGATCGTCTGTTCCAAGGCAACATGCCGCACCTTGAAATCGGCCAGAAACACCGCCACCGCCCGATGGATCTCGCCCAGCGCATACGACATCGGCCGCGTCGCCGGAATCTTCAGGGTCCGACAGCGCAGCAACACCGGCTGCTTCGATTGGGAAAACTCGATCAACGCCAATCCTGTTCCGCGCAACGACGGGTCGATCCCGAGCACGATGCCCGCAAACGGCGTGCGCTGCAGCGAAAACGTCGCCTGCATCCCGGTGCCCGCGCCTGCCGTCCGCGACGGCTGCGCCTTGGCCGCGGGCATCGCCCCGCCCGCCAGTTTTGCCGCCCACATCTGCCTCACGTTCATCCGCGCCATATAAATCTTTCTCTTTCTTCTTTATCTTAATCTTTCTCCCGATTCGAAAGCCGACTCATACGGCCCTGACGAAAGAGAAAGATAAAGAGGAAAGTAAAAGACCGGCATGGCAGTCCTCCTCAAAACACCAGTTTTAAGCCCGCCACCGCGCTCAGGCCCAGTGCAATGTTCTCAAACGCCTTCTGATTGATCAGCGGCAGCAGTTTCCGCCCCAGCATCGCGCCCAGCAGCACCGCCGGCGCCAGCATCAGATTGAAACCAAAACTGTCCGTCGTGATCAGTCCGAGATCCACCATGAACGGAACCTTGAAAAGATTCAGCAGCAGGAAAAACACCGCGCCCGTGCCCACGTATTCCATCTTCGGCAGCCGCATCGCCAGCAAGTAAATCGCCATCAGCGGACCCGCCGCGTTGGCCACCAGCGTCGTGAATCCCACCAGCACGCCCAGCATGCCCGCGAACCACAGTCCGTGCTCGGCGATTTCACCCGGCTTCGCCCGCGCCCGCCGCCACACTTGGATCGACACCATCACCAGAATAATCGCACCAATCACCCACTTTGCATGCCGGTCGTCGAGCTGCCCCATCGCCAAATAACCGATCACCACGCCCGCCGCCGTCCACGGCATCAACCGGAACACATGCGACCAGTTCGCGTGCGAGCGATACGACCACACCGCGACCAGGTCTCCGAAAATCAGCAACGGCAGCACGAACCCGCTCGATTGCTTCGCCGGGATGACATTCGCAAACATCACCACGAAGAGCATGCCCAGTCCGGCGATCCCCGTCTTGGAAACGCCCACGAGCATCGCCCCGAAAATCGCCAGCGCCAATTGCCACGGTTCAAGGTTCATGCGTAAAATCCCAGCGGAAAACGGTTCATTCCTCTTTCTCTTTCGTCAGGCGTCATTTGCCCAGAAGAGAAAGATTAAGATAAAGAGGAAAGAGAAAGAAATCCCTCATTTCATCCGCACACCTTCGAACGCTCCGCTAAAAACGTCCCCGCCGCGACCCGGAAAACCTCCCACGCCCCCAGCTCCGCATCCGGCAAGCTCGTGCCCGTCGCGATGACCTGACGCGCCTCGCCCAGCGCCGCCCAAAATCTCCGCCGACGCGCCGGATCCAGTTCGCCCAACACATCGTCCGCCAACAACAGCGGCTCCACCCCCGCACGCGCGCGGAAGAAACTCACCTGAGCCAACTGCAACGCGAGCACCATGCTGCGTTGCTGCCCCTCGGACCCAAAATCCCGCGCCGCCCGGTCGTTGAGGATAAAATGAAAATCGTCGCGATGCGGCCCGGCCAGCGTTGTGCGAAACTGCTGGTCGCGCGCCCGTCCGCGCTCGAACACCCCGAGCCACGCATGCGCATTCTCCGCCGTGATGTCGGGCGCATGCCGCAACCCCGCACGTTCGGCTCCGTCCGCGATCTGCGCATAGGCCGCCGCCACGTGCTCCGCCAACTCGGCCACGCCCGCCTCGCGCTTCACCTGCAACTCCGCCGCCGATGCCGCCAGCGGACGCTCAAACGCCCCCAGCTCCCCTGCCCCGCCACCGCGTTTCAACAACGCGTTCCGCTCCGCCAGCGCCTTGTGGTAGGCCTGCAATGCCCGCAGATACGCCGTGTCCATCGCCGCCAGCGTGAAGTCCAGCCACCGCCGTCGCAGCCCCGGTGCCCCGCGCACGAGCTGCTGGTCCTGCGACGAAAACACTACGGTCGGAAACCGCCCCAGATAATCCCCCAGCCGCGTGACCTTCTCGCCGTCGCACCACACCTCTTTCCCGCCGGCCCGCAATTTGATGACCAGTTTGGTCACGCCGAATTTCTCGTGTTCAAACTCGCACGCCAGCGCCGCCTCGGACTGGCCGTGCGCGATCAACAGACGCGTGTCCGCCGTACGGAACGACCGCAACGCACTCACGAAACCCGCCGCCTCCAACAAATTCGTTTTCCCCTGCCCGTTATCGCCGACAAAAAACTGCTGCCTTCCGTCGAACGCGAGTTCGGCGAAAGGGATATTGCGAAAGTGCTGCAGCGTGATCCGACGGAGGCGCATGGAATGGGAAACGCACATTAGGCCCGCAACCCGCCGCCACCGGAATCAAAATCCGCAACGTTTCATTTTTCCTCAAGCGCACCGCCTCGACTCTTGCCCTGCCTGAGCGGGACGAGGTATCATTGTCCCTCTTCCCCGATGATCCCTCTCACGTTTTCCAGCCTCGGTTGCGCCGAACTGAGCCTCGACGAAGTCGCCGCTCTTGCCCGCCGGCACTCCTTCCGCACCGTCGAGCTACGCGCGCTTGCCGGCACCACCGAACTGCCGACTTGGTTGTCCGCCCGGTTCGAATCACCGGCAGCGTGGGCCAGCCACCTGCAAACCCTGGAACTCTCCGTCATCGCCTTCGGCACTTCGTTCCGACTGCTCAACGGCAAGGAAGCCGACCGCGCCGCCCTGCTCGCCTTCGTTCCGTGGGCGGAAGCCGCCGGCGTGCCGTGGCTGCGGATCTTCGACGGCGGCCAGACTGGCGACGCCGCCGAACTCGCCCATGCCGCCGAGGTATTCGCTTGGTGGCGTGATGAACGCCGCCGTAACGGGTGGAAGGTTGATCTGATGGTCGAAACCCACGACGCGCTCGTGACCACTCCGCGCTTGCAGGCGTTTTTCAACGTCATCCCCGATGCCGCGCTCCTGTGGGACACCCACCACACCTGGAAAAAAGGCGGCGAAGACCCCGTCGCCACCTGGCGGGCCGTCGGCGCCCGCACGGTGCATATTCACGTGAAGGACAGCGTCAGTCGCGCCAGTGATCGCCATCCGTTTACCTACGTGCTACCGGGTGAAGGCGAATTCCCGATGGTGCCGTTGCTGGCGGAACTGAAGAGCTCCGGCTACCAAGGCGCAGTCAGCCTAGAATGGGAACGCCTCTGGCATCCCTACCTTCCGACACTCGAAACGGCCCTCGCCGCCGCCGCCAAACATCACTGGTGGTGAGTTAGTGCTACTCCGTTAAGGTGCCCCTCGGCGGCATCAACCGCCCTTTCGTAGGCGGACTGAAGTCGTGCGATAGGCGAGTCATCTACATCGTAGCCAGATAGGTCGTGCGTGCGGATCTGATGAAGGCGGCCCCTTATGTCTTCACGGCATAGGCATGCGTCTCCGGAAGCATTTCTGCACATTCGCGATCGGGTCTATACTGGGTCCACTGCCATGGCCCCGCCCCACTCACACAAAAAAACGCGCAGTCTGTCGTCCCCTCAAAACCAAGAGGCGCCCCCTCCCGAATATCTGTCGCAACCGTTGAAGATGCTCGTGCGCATTGCCCGGCAAAGCCACCTCGGCGACCCCGAAGCCTGCACCACCGTGCTGGCTCTGCTTTCCACCAGTCGCCTGTTGCACCAACACTTCCAGCGGGTCCTCGCTCAACTTGAACTGTCCGAGGTCAAGCTCACCACTCTCGTAAGCCTCTACGCCCTCGACCCCGAACCCTCCACCCCCGCAGACCTCGCATTTCATTCGCAGGTGAGTCGCGCCACCATGACGGACACCCTCGAGGCCATGTGCGACCGTAACTGGATCGTGCGCGAGCGTGCGCGCACAGACCGTCGCATGCTGTATATCCACCTCACCGACGCAGGGCGGACCTTGGTCGAGCAAGCCGTGATCCCCTTCCTCACGACCGTGAACTTGTGCGCTCAAGTGCTGACGCGCAACGAGCGTGCCGCCGCCCTCCGCATCTGCACCCACCTCAACGGCTATTTCCAACCTCACTCCGCCTGAACCACCGCGTTTCTCCGCTCACTGCCTTTATGTCGTCCAGATCCATTCTACTTATCACTGCATTGCTCGGCTCGCTGGCCCTCGCCGGTTGCGGAAAAAAATCCGCCGCTCCCGTCGCTCCCGCAGCCGTGGAGGTCGATGTCGTCACGATCTCCACCGCTCCGGTTGCGCTCACCCGCGAGCTCCCCGGTCGCACCGCCGCCCGCCGCATTGCGGAGGTGCGTGCCCGCGTCAACGGCATCATCCTCGCGCGTCACTTCACCGAGGGCGCCGACGTGAAAAAGGGCGATCTCCTCTATGAAATCGACCCCGCGCCCTACGCCTCCGCCCTCGCCAGCGCGCAGGCCGGCCTGGCCCGCGCCGAAGCCAGCCTCGTCTCCGTCAAACTCCAGACCGAGCGTTTCAAGTCCCTCGTCGCCACCAACGCCGTCAGCAAACAACAATACGACGACGCCGTCGCCGCCGTCGGCATCGGCGAAGCCGAGGTCGCCTCCGCCAAGGCTGCGGTTCTCACCGCCGATATCAATCTCGGCTACACCCGGGTCGTCTCGCCCATCAACGGACGCACCGGCATGGCCGAGGTCACCGAAGGTGCCTATGTCCAGGCCTCCGCCGCCACGTTGCTCGCAACTGTCCAGCAGATCGATCCCATCTACGTCAACCTCGTCCAGCCCGCCGCTGAAGCCACCCGGATCAAACTGGAGGCGGAAAGCGGTCGTCTCACGCAACCGGAAGACAGCCAGACTCCGATCACCGTCATCATGGAAGGCGGCATCGAATACCCGCTGAAGGGGCACCTTGAATTTTCCGACATCTCCGTCGACAAAAACACCGGCACGGTGACGCTGCGCGCGCTTTTCCCCAACCCCAACGGAGTCCTTCTCCCCGGCACGTTTGTCCGCGCCCGCTACGAAACCGGCGTCATTCCCAAAGCCCTGCTCGCCCCCCAGCAGGGCATCACCCGCAACTATCGCGGCGAACCCACCGCCTATGTCGTGTCACCTCAAGGCACCGCCGAGTTGCGCGTGCTCAAGACCGGCTCCACCTACGGCGACCAGTGGGTGATCGAGTCCGGTCTGATGCCGGGCGACCAGGTCATCGTCACCAATCTCAAACGTATCCGCCCGGGCTCGCCGGTGAAAGCCGTCCCGTTCCAACCTGCGGCAGCCCTGCCGGCCGCCGCCAGCCACTGATCCGCACGTCTCACGCTTCCGCTTTTCCCTTTTTCACATGGCCAGATTTTTCATTGATCGTCCGGTGTTCGCTTGGGTGCTCTCCATCTTGCTGATGGTTGCCGGCCTTCTCGCCATCCGGTCCCTTCCGGTTTCGCAATATCCGAACATCGCTTCGCCGCAGGTGGCCATCTCCGCCACTTACCCCGGTGCCTCGGCCGAGACCGTTGAAAACACCGTCGCCCAGGTCATCGAACAGAGCCTCACCGGCATCGACAACGTGCTCTACATGCAGACCACGAGCGATTCCGACGGCAACGTCACCATCACGGTCACCTTTCGCTCCGGCACCGATCCGGATATCGCCCAGGTCCAGGTGCAGAACAAGCTCCAGCTCGCCACCCCTCTGCTCCCGCAGGAGGTGCAGGATCTCGGCGTGAAGGTCCAGAAATCCGTCCGCAACTTCCTCGTTGTTTACGCCTTTTATTCCGAAACCAAGTCCCTGTCGCGCGACGATATCGCCGACTTCCTTAACTCCAACCTCAAGGAGCCCATCAGCCGCATTCCCGGCGTGGGCGAAGCGGTCGTCTTCGGCAGCCAGTATGCCATGCGCATCTGGCTCAACGCCGACCAGCTGACCAACTACGGCATCACCGTCGCCGACATCACCTCCGCCCTCGCCGCTCAAAACGCCCAGGTGTCCGCCGGTCAATTCGGTGGCACGCCCGCCCTGCCCGGCCAGCGTCTCAATGCCACCGTCACCGCGCGCAGCCGGCTGCAAAGCACCGGTGACTTCGCCAAGGTCATCCTGCGCACCAATGCCGACGGGGGCACCGTCCGGCTCGGCGATGTCGCGCGACTGGAGCTGGCCGGAGAGAGCTCCGCCATCGAGGCATCTTTCAATGGCAACACGGCGACGGGCCTCGCCATCCGGCCCACGATCGGGGCGAACGCCCTCGCCACCGTGAAGGAGCTCGACGCGTATCTCGCCTCGCAGGAATCCTATTTCCCGGCAGGTATGAAATACCGCGCCGCCTACGATACGGCGCCCTTCGTCCGGCTCTCCATCGAGGAGGTCGTCAAGACGCTCATCGAGGCCATCATCCTCGTGTTCCTGGTGATGTATCTGTTCCTCCAAAACGTCCGCGCCACGCTCATCCCTTCGATCGCGGTGCCGGTTGTCTTGCTCGGCACGTTCGCCGCCATGTCGGCCTTTGGTTTCACGATCAATACGCTCACGATGTTCGGTCTCGTGCTGGCGATCGGCCTGCTCGTGGACGATGCCATCGTGGTCGTGGAAAACGTCGAGCGTGTCATGGCCGACGAGGGGCTCTCGCCCAAGGAGGCCACGAAAAAATCCATGGACCAGATCACCGGCGCCCTCGTCGGCATCGGTCTCGTGCTCTCCGCGGTGTTCACCCCGATGGCGTTCTTCGACGGAGCCACCGGCATCATCTACCGGCAGTTCTCCATCACGATCGTCTCGGCCATGGGCCTGTCGGTTTTCGTCGCTCTCACGCTCACACCCGCCCTCTGCGCCACGTTGCTCAAACCGATCCCCAAGGGACATCACGCCGAGAAAAAAGGTTTCTTCGGCTGGTTTAACCGCAGCTTCAACCGAGGCACCGGCGTCTATGTGGGCGGTGTGGGCCTTGCCGTGCGCAACTGGCGCCGCTCCCTTGCGGTCTACGCCGCGACCCTCGTTGTCCTCGGCCTCGTCTATATGCGCATCCCCGGATCCTTCCTGCCCGACGAGGATCAAGGCGTGCTCATGTTGCAGGTTCAGCTCCCCGCCGGTTCCACCCAGGAACAGACCATCGCGATGCTTAGCAAGGTGAATGACTACTTCCTCACCGATGAAAAAGACGCGGTCGAATCCATCTTCACCGTCGCTGGCTTCAGCTTCGGCGGCCGCGGCCAGAACGCCGGCCTCGGCTTCGTGAAACTCAAGGCGTGGGATCAGCGCTCGTCCGACAATCTCAGGGTGAATGCGGTCGCCGGCCGCGCCATGGCTCACTTTTCCAAAATGAAAGAGGGTCTCGCCTTCGCCTTTCCTCCGCCCGCGATCATCGAACTCGGCACCGCCAACGGCTTCGAATACCAGCTCATCGACCGCTCCGCCCAAGGCCACGAGGCCCTCATGCAGGCGCGCGGACAGCTCCTCGGTCTTGCCAACACCGATCCCGCCATCGCCAATGCGCGCCCCAGCGGCTTCGACGACGTCCCCGAATACCGGCTCGACATCGACGATGCCAAAGCGAGCGCGCTCGGGCTTTCGCTCAGCTTGGTCAACCAGACGCTCGCCTCCACTTGGGGCTCGTCCTACATCGGCGACTTCAGCCACCGCGGCCGCGTCAAACGAGTCTACATGCAGGGCGACGCCCGCTTCCGCATGCACCCGGAGGACCTTGCCCGCTGGTATGTGCCCAACGCCACCGGCGAAAGCGTGCCACTCGATACCTTCGTCAGCGGCCACTGGGCATTCGGCTCCCCTCTACTCGAACGTTTCAACGGACTTCCCTCCATCGCCCTGCAAGGACAAGCCCGTCCCGGACGCAGCTCCGGCGAGGCGATGATCGCCATGGAAGAACTCACCAAGAAACTGCCCGCCGGCTTCGACTTCTCTTGGACCGGACTCTCCTATGAGGAAAAACTCTCCGGTGCCCAGGCGCCTGCGCTCTATGCCATCTCGCTGGTGATCGTCTTCCTTTGCCTGGCCGCGCTCTACGAAAGCTGGGCGGTGCCGTTCTCGGTGATGCTGGTCGTCCCGCTCGGCATCTTGGGCGCCGTGGTCGCCGTCTTCCTTCGCGGCTTGACCAATGACGTTTACTTCCAAGTCGGTTTGCTCACGACGGTCGGCCTCGCGGCCAAGAACGCCATCCTGATCGTCGAATTCGCCCGCGAGAACTACAACAACGGCATGGACCTGATCGAAGGCACGTTGCTAGCCTGCCGCCAGCGCCTGCGCCCCATCCTGATGACGTCGCTCGCCTTTGGCCTCGGCGTCGTCCCCCTGGCCATCGCCAGCGGTGCCGGCTCCGGCAGTCAGAACTCCATCGGCACCGGCGTGCTCGGAGGCGTCCTCGCTGCCACGTTCCTGGCCATCTTCCTCATCCCGGTCTTCTACGTGGTCGTCACCCGAGTCTTCAAAGTGAAGCCCACTTCCAAAAACGAGGATCCTTCATGATCATGACCGTCTCGAAATCTTTATCACGCACCGGTTTTTCCGCGCTGCTGCTCCTCTCCGGTTGTTCGCTCGCGCCGGATTACCACCGGCCCGTCGCGCCCGTCGCGGAGGCGTATCCGCTCGGCGGTGACGTTGCCACCGTCTCGCCCGTTCCCGACTGGCAACAGTTTTTCGGCGACCCACAGCTCAGGGAAATCCTCCGCCTGGCCATGGAAAACAACCGCGATCTGCGCGTGGCCGCCCTCAACGTCGAGCGCATCCACGCTCTCTACAACATCCAGCGCTCCGCCTTCATCCCCAGCCTCGACGCCACCGCCGGCGGTTCCCGCCAGCGCACGCCCGCCGACCTCTCCTCCTCCGGACGCGCCTCCACCAGTTCCAGCTACAGCGTCGGCGGCAGCATCCCCGCCTACGAAATCGATTTCTTCGGACGCATCCGCAGTCTCCGCGACCAGGTCCTGCAGCAATACCTCTCCACCGACGAGGCCCGGCAAACCGCGCAACTCAGCTTGATCTCCGCCGTCGCCCGGCAATACCTCACGCTCCTCGCCGCCGACGAACAACTCACCCTCGCCCGGAATATCTACGCCGCCGCCGGCCGCTCCTACGAGTTGAACCAAAAAACGTTCGACGCGGGAGCCTCATCCGAACTCGACCTGGCGACATCCCAAGCCCAGCACGAAGCCTACCGCGCCAATGTCGCCGCCTACGAGCAACAGCGGGCGCAGGCCGAAAACGCCTTGGTTCTCCTCGTGGGTGCGCCGCTTCCCGCCGATCGGCCTCCCGCCGGATCACTCGCCTCCCAAAGCCTGATCGAAAATCTGCCTGCCGGCCTGCCTTCCGAGCTCTTGGCACGCCGCCCCGACATCCGCGCCGCCGAACACACGTTGCAGGCGGCCAACGCCAACATCGGCGCCGCCCGCGCCGCGTTCTTCCCCTCCGTCACGCTCACCGCCTTCGCTGGCACCGCCAGCGCCGACTTGTCCGGTCTCTTCAAAAACGGCTCGGGTTCGTGGAGTTTCGCCCCGTCGATCACGGTGCCGATCTTCGCCGCCGGCCGCAATAAAGCCCAGCTCCAGGTCGCTTGGGTCGAGCAGCGCATCGAAATCGCCAACTACGAAAAAGCCATCCAGACCGCCTTCCGCGAAATCTCCGACGCACTCGCCGTGCGCGCGTCGATCGACACGCAGGTCTCCGCTCAACAAGCCCGCGTCGCCGCCGCCCAACGCCGCTACGACTTGTCCGACCAGCGCTACCAGGCCGGGGTCGACAGCTTCCTGACCGTCCTGCTCGCCCAACAGGAATTATTCGGGGCCCAACAGTCGCTGCTCAACGCCCGTCTCCTCCGCCTGACCAATCTCGTCTCCCTCTACGCCGCGCTCGGTGGCGGCTGGTCCACCCCCTCCGCCACCGGTGATCCCGGCCAGATGGCAACCACCCCCTGAATCCCGTGAAACTCCGGACTATATTTTTCTTGGGACTGATTCCCTCGTTGGTCTTCGGTCAGGAAACCGTCCTCACTCTGATTCCCTCCGCCGCCAAGGTGACCTCGGCCGCCGATGTTCAACTCGACCTCCTCGCGGTCAACCCCTCCGCCGTCGCCGCCGCCTTTCCGGCCCCCGACCGGCTCGCCGGCAAAGTTCGCTCCGGCAACCACGACTGGCCGGTGGAGTTGCGGTCCGGCCAACCCGCACCATCCGACATCGCGCCAAACGGGTTCGCCCGCCGCACCTACGTGTTCACCCTGCCCCGCGAAGCCGCCGGTCTGCTCATCGTGGAGATTGCCCAACCGCGGGGTGAACCGCTGCGCACCGTGATCGACGCGGGCGACTCCTCATCTGAATCCGGTTCCCCCTCTACCCGGCTAAGCCCCCTGCGTGGCTCCACCCCGGCCATCGATCACATCCAGCGCAGCTTCGTCGACCGGTTCGCCGCGCACGACCCCGTCTATTTCGCCTACGGCCCCGACGATCCCGCCGCCAAATTTCAGTTCAGTTTCAAATACCGCCTGCTCAATTTCGGCGATCCGGACACACTCGATACCCCAAAACGCACCCTGCAATTTGGCTACACCCAACGCTCGCTCTGGGACATCAACGGCCACTCCAGTCCCTTCTACGACACCAGCTACATGCCCTCGCTGTTCTTCGAATCCCTGGCCCCCTCTCCCCGGAACGAAGGCTGGTTCACCTGGCTCGGCTGGCAGGACGGCTACCAGCACGAATCCAACGGCAAGGACGGCTCCGATTCCCGCAGTCTCAACACCCTCTTCGTTCGCCCCGGCGCCGCCTTCGGCAACCTCGACAACTGGCACCTCATCGTCAGCCCTCGCCTCCGCACCTACTTCGGCGGACTCAGCAACAATCCCCGACTCAAAGACTACCGAGGCTACGCCGAGTGGACCGTCACCCTCGGGAAAAACGACGGCCCTTCGCTCTCCTACACCGGCTGGGCAGGCAAGGACTTTGACCACTTCACCACCCAACTCGATCTCACGGTTCCCCTGAGCCTGAAGATCGTGGATTTCGGCACGTTTTTGCTTATCCAATACTACAGCGGTTACGGAGAAAGCCTGCTCGACTACGACCGGCGCTCGGAAACCATCCGCGTAGGCATCTCGCTGGTTCGCTAGACCCCAATCCTCCCCATCCCATGTCCACTCCCCCTACCGCCTTCTTCCAATCCCTCCGCGAATCCCAGGCCCGCTCCGCGGACGAACAACGCCTCCTCTCCGGCCGCGACTGGCTGCTCGTCGCCGCCCTCGTCCAGTTTCTGACCGTCCTGTATCCCATTCATAGATACATTCTCTCCGTCACGTTCTCCTTCCACACCGAAAAGACGGAGCATCTCCCCGCTCTCATCGCCGGCATGCTGGCCCTGGTCGTCGTCTTCGTGCTTCTCTGGTGGTGGGGCCGCTACGCTCCCTACCGGGCGACCCTGGCCGCCTTGCTGGCCTTCCTCGTCTTTCACGCCGCTGTCGCCCTGTTCACCCCCCAGGCGGTGCTCGACAGCATCGCCTCCAAGATCCTCGTGCTCGCCGGCCTCGTGCTCGCCGTCCGCACCGGCTGGCTCCGCCACCGCCCCCAATAATCGTCCCCAAACCCTCATGACACCCGCACTCCAAACCGTTCCGCCCGATTCCACCCCCGATGCCGGCCCGGTCCACCGCAGCGGACCGCTCGTCACCCTCTTCGCGCTCATGGCCACCCTCACGGCGCTCTTCGCCACCGGCCTCTGCCTGCAATACGACCGGCCCGCGCTCATTGCCCCCGCTCTTCTCCTCTTCGGCCTCCCCGCTCTCTGGTGGTGGTGGTGCGCCGCCTGGCAACCCGGCCGCTCCTGCGCCACCCTCCCCCGCTCCCTCCGCGTTCTGACCGGCGCGCTCGGGTTCGACCTCATCTGCACCTGCCGCGGCGTCGCCCCGACGATCTTCTTTCATCCCGACAAAGCAACGGCGGGCGCGGACCTCTGCCTGCTGGTCTTTCTGGAAAACTACACCTCGCGCCAGCGCCTCGTCGAAGTCCGCGCCGGCCCGCATCCCGGACTGGGACTCGCCGGTGTGCAGACGGTGCGCCTGCACCTCGCCGCCGGCCAGGCGGCCGTGTATCGGTGGCCGCTGCGCCCCCTGCCCTCGCTGGCTGCGGGCTCGCATGATCTCCCCGTGGTCCTCCGAGTCCAACGTCCGCAAGGCATGGGACAATGGCTGCCCGGTTCCCGCCGGCATCCGTATAACATCTGGCACACCCGTTTTGCCGTCCCGTTCACCCTCGAAGCATCCGATAAAAAAGCTCTCGGCCATCCCTTGCCTGAAGCCGCCTACCTTTCCCTCGCCTCCATCAGCGAAAAAGAACCGCGCCTCGACGTTCTTGCCCGTCTCGTCGATCCAGCCTGACCGCCCCAAGGAACCGCCTCCCAACCTATTCCGTCGATTGCAATCGCACGAAGGTCCGTCTAGTGTCGCGGCTCTATCCGCATGGAACTTCGTCACCTTCGCTACTTTCAAACCGTCGCCGAAACGCTCAATTTCAGCCACGCGGCCGAACGGTTGCGCATCGCCCAGTCCGCCATCAGCCGGCAAATCGCCGCCCTTGAGCAGGAACTGGGGGTTCAGCTCTTTGTGCGCAGCACCACCCGAGTCCGTCTCACCGACGCCGGCCGTCACCTGCACAAGGAGGTGGACCGCCTGCTCGCCCAGCTCGCCATCGCCGTCACCGGCACCCAGGAAATCGCGCACGGCCGCGGCGGAGAACTCAATCTTGCCAGCGACTGGCGGGTGCTCTTCCCGCAGATCCCCGAGGCCGTGGTGCGTTACCGCGAAACCCACCCGCGCGTAACCGTGAACCTCGTAGAGCTTCCCCTCCATGATCAGGTCGAGGCCCTGCGCGAAGGCCGCATCCACATCGGCTTTGTGCCCAAGCCCCTCGTCCCCACACAGCCCGAGCTCGAATCCATGTTTCTGTTCAAGACGGACATGAAAGTTATCATCTCCGCCCACCACCCCTTGGCCGGCGAGAATGCCGTGTCGCTCCGGACCCTGAGCAAAGAATCCTGGATCAAACTCGATGAAAAAAACAACCCGGGCTACCGCACGATCATGATCCAGCTCTGCCACCCGGCGCTGTTCACCCCCAGGTTCGGCCGGGTCGCGGAATCGATCGACGGCATGCTCGCCCTTGTCGCCATGAACGAAGGCATCTGCCTTCTGCCGACGTCGCTTATCTCGCGCCAACACCCCGGACTCCGCTTTCTCGAAAGCGACTGCCCGCCGTTTGAATTTTACGCCATCTGGCAGAAAAACGACCCCACCGAACTCCCTGCCGGATTTCTGGCCGCCTTGCGCAAGACCCTCTGATCACTCCAGCCCGATGCACCGGCATGATAACGCCCCTCACTGTAGGTGTCGGGGGAAATAGCCGCCAAATAGTGCACACGCGCCTTCCGGCATACAAAGCGGTGTAATCATTTGCCATCCGCCGCTTCCTGATTCCACTGCGAGCCTCCTTCGTCATGTCGCCGAAATACATTTTGCCGCCCTCCCTCCTGCTTCTCGCACTCGTATTCACGGGTTGCTCCAAGAAACCCGCATCCGCCAGCGCCGCCGCTCCTGCCGAAGTCGGCGTGATCACCGTCTCCGCCTCGCCCGTTGCACTGACACAAGAACTCCCCGGTCGCACGTCCGCCTTCCGCATCGCCGAGGTTCGTGCTCGCGTGAGCGGCATCATCCTCAAACGCCACTTCATCGAGGGCGGTGACGTAAAGGAAGGCGAGCTCCTCTACACCATCGATCCCGCACCCTACCTGGCCGTTCTCGACAGCGCCAAAGCCAGCCTCGCCCGCGCCGAGGCCAATGCCGCCGTTTCCCAACTGCAAGCCGACCGCTCCAAAAAACTCATCACCTCCCAGGCCATCAGCCAGCAGGAATATGACGACGTCGCCGCCGCCAACCTCGCCGCCGAAGCCGATGTCGCCGCCGCGAAAGCAAGCGTCCAGACCGCCGAAATCAACATGGGATATACCCAGGTGACCGCCCCCGTTTCAGGCCGCATCGGCCTCTCCCAGGTCACCGAGGGTGCCTACGTGCAACAAGGTGCCGCCACGCTGCTCGCCACGGTGCAACAACTCGACCCGCTCTATGTGGATGTCACCCAGTCGAGCACCGCCGTGCTCCGCCTCCGCCGCGCGCTCGCCGAAGGAAAACTGGACCGCGCCAGTGACAGTGCCGCGAAGGTCCAGCTCATCGTGGAGGACGGTAGTCTCTACGCCGAGAACGGCACTCTCCAGTTCTCCGATGTGACCGTGGATCCGTCCACCAGCTCCATCACCTTACGCGCCCTTTTCCCCAATCCCAAGGGCGACCTTCTTCCCGGCATGTTCGTCCGCGCACGCCTGCAGGAAGGCAGCGCCCCCGACGCGATTCTCGTCCCGCAACTCGCCGTGACGCGCAACACCCGCGGCGACGCCACCGCGCTGGTCGTCGGCTCCGGTGACAAGGTCGAGCTGCGCATCCTTCAAACGGACCGCGCCGTCGGCAACCAGTGGCTCGTGGCCGACGGTCTTAAATCCGGCGACCGCGTCATCGTGCAAAACCTCCAGCGCATCCGTCCGGGCGCCGTCGTCAAGGCGGTCCCCGCCACCAACGTTCCCGAAGCCACGATCGCCTCCTCCCGCTGATCGTCCGCGTTCCCTCCGGCTTTCGTAATCCGTCCTTCGACTTACCATGTCCCGTTTCTTCATCGACCGCCCGATCTTCGCCTGGGTCATCGCCATTGTGATCATGGTGGCCGGCGCGCTCGCCATCCTTGGCCTGCCCATCTCGCAATACCCGAGCATCGCCCCGCCCGCGATCACCATCAACGCCGTCTATCCCGGTGCCTCCGCCAAAACCCTCGAAGACACCGTCACCCAGGTCATCGAGCAAAAAATCAGCGGTATCGACAACCTGCGCTACATGGAGTCCACCAGCGACTCCGCCGGCAACGTCGCCATCACCCTCACGTTCAACAACGGCACCAACGCCGATACCGCCCAGGTCCAGGTGCAGAACAAGCTCTCCCTCGCCATGCCGCTCCTTCCGCAGGAGGTCCAGCAGCAGGGCGTGAGCGTCAATAAATCCGTCCGCAACTTCCTCCTCGTCATCGGCTTCATCTCCACCGACGGCTCGCTCGACACCGCCGACCTCGGTGACTTCGTCGTCGGCTCCATGCAGGACCCGCTCAGCCGCGTCCCCGGCGTCGGCGACATCCAGGTATTCGGCACTCAATACGCCATGCGCGTGTGGCTCGATCCGAACAAGCTCATCGACTACAAACTCACCACCGCCGAGGTCTCCGCCGCCATCCAGGCTCAGAATGCCCAGGTCTCCGCCGGCCAGCTCGGCGGTCTGCCGTCCGTCAAAGAGCAGTTGCTCAACGCCACCATCATCGCGCAAACCCGCCTGCAGACGCCCGACGAATTCAAAAAAATCCTCCTGCGCGTCAACCCCGACGGTTCCCGCGTGCTCCTCAAGGACGTCGCCCGCATCGAGCTGGGCAGTGAGAGCTACACCCGCGACGCCCGCTTCAGCGGACAACCCGCCGTGGGCATGGCCATCCGTCCCGCCACCGGTTCCAACGCCCTCGAAACCGTCGACGCTCTCCGCGCCAAGGTCGCCGAGCTAGAGCCGTTCTTCCCTCCAGGCGTGAAGGCCGTCTTCCCGCTCGATACCACGCCGTTCGTGCGTCTCTCCATCCACGAGGTCGTCAAAACTCTCGTCGAAGCCGTCGCGCTCGTCTTCTTGGTGATGTATCTCTTCCTGCAAAACTTCCGCGCGACGCTCATCCCCACCATCGCCGTGCCGGTTGTCTTGCTCGGCACGTTCGCAGTCATCTCGATCGCCGGCTTCTCCATCAACACGCTCACGCTCTTCGGAGTCGTGCTCGCCATCGGTCTGCTGGTCGACGACGCCATCGTCGTCGTTGAAAACGTCGAACGTATCATGTCCGAGGAGGGCTGTTCGCCCATCGAAGCCACCCGCAAATCCATGGACCAGATCACCGGTGCCCTCGTCGGCATCGGCCTGGTGTTGTCCGCCGTGTTCGTGCCCATGGCGTTCTTCGGCGGTTCGACCGGCGTCATCTACCGTCAGTTTTCCATCACCATCGTGTCGGCCATGGCCCTCTCGGTGCTCGTCGCCATCGTGCTCACGCCGGCCTTGTGCGCCACCATCCTCAAGCCCATCGCCAAGGGTCACCACGCCTCGGACCGTGGCTTCTTCGGCTGGTTTAACAAGGTCTTCGATCGCAACGCCGACCGCTACGCCTCCGGCGTCGGCGGACTCATCCGTCGCGGCAAGCGTTCGATGCTCGCCTACGCGATCATCCTCGCCGCGCTGGTCCTCCTCTTCATTCGCACGCCCACCGGCTTCCTCCCCGCCGAGGACCAGGGCATCATGTATGTGCAGGCCCAGCTCCCTCCCGGCTCGACCGTCGCCCAGTCGCTGGCGGTCCTCAAAAAGATCGAGCACCACTTCCTCGTCGACGAAAAGGAGTCCGTCGAGGGCATGTTCGGCGTCACCGGTTTCAGCTTCTCCGGCTCCGGACAGAACCAAGTCTTCGGTTTCGTGCGCCTCAAGGACTGGGAAGAGCGCAAACGCCCCGACCAAAAGGTCGCCGCCATCCAGAAGCGCGCCATGGGTGCCTTCTCGAAAATCAAAGAAGCGTTCACCGTCGCCTTCGTGCCGCCCGCCGTGTTCGAGCTGGGCAGCGCCACCGGCTTCGACTTCCGCCTCACCGACAACGCCGGCCAGGGCCACGACACGTTGATCGCCGCCCGCGACCAGTTGCTCTCGCTCGCCCGCCAGAACCCGGCCCTCACCAGCGTGCGCGCCAACGGTCTCGACGACACCCCCCAATACCGCATCGAGGTTGACCAGCAAAAAGCCGGGGCACTCGGGCTCTCGCTGGCCGACATCAACCGCACGCTCTCGACCGTCTGGGGATCCTCCTACGTCAACGACTTCATCGACAAGGGCCGTGTGAAGAAGGTGATCCTGCAGGGCGACGCCCCCTACCGCATGCTGCCGTCCGACATCGACCGCTGGTATGTGCGCAACAACCAAGGCAGCATGGTTCCCTTCTCCGCCTTCTCCACCGCGAGTTGGACCAGCGGCTCGCCCAAGCTCGAGCGTTTCAACGGCACGCCGTCCATCGCCATCCTCGGCGAACCCGCCCCCGGCCACAGCTCCGGCGAAGCGATGGACACCATCATGGAACTCTCCCGAAAACTGCCGCCCGGCTTCGGCATCCAGTGGAGCGGCCTCTCCTACGAAGAACGTCTCTCGGGCTCGCAAGCCCCGGCACTCTACGCGATCTCGGTGCTCATCGTGTTCCTCTGCCTGGCCGCTCTCTACGAGAGTTGGTCGATCCCCGCGTCGGTCATCATGGTCATCCCGCTCGGTGTGCTCGGCACACTCATCGGAGCCCTGCTCCGCAGCATGCCCAACGATGTTTATTTCCAAGTGGGCTTGCTGACTATCGCCGGTCTCTCGGCCAAGAACGCCATCCTCATCGTCGAATTCGCCAAGGAAAACTACGACCGCGGCATGGGCTTGGTCGAAGCGGCCGTCCTCGCCGCGCGCCAGCGCCTGCGCCCGATTCTGATGACGTCCCTCGCCTTCGGTCTCGGCGTGCTGCCGCTCGCCATCGCCAGCGGTGCCGGTTCCGGCAGCCAAAACGCCATCGGCACGGGTGTGCTCGCCGGCACGATCAGCGCGACCGCCCTCGGCATCTTCCTCATCCCGGTCTTCTTCGTCGTCGTGCTCACGCTCTTCCGCGTCAAACGGCTCGGTCACACCAAGGAGCCTCACGCCTCACCGTCTCCCGCCGCGCATTAACATCGTCACGCTCGACAAAGAGATCGGCAAAGGTCGCGGCCGGCGGACCGTAAGTCGCAACCAACTTTGTCGGAGATCCATCATTCACCAAAAACCAGACTGCCGCCGCAGGTGCGCCCGAGTTGGTTGCATACGCATCCGGCTACAGTTTTTCACCGTCACTCCAGCTTCACCGCCGTCTCACCGAGCGTAAGCATGTCGGTTTTGCCGTCGGGACGGCGGATGGTGAGAGTGCCGTCGGGGTTGAGAGCGGTGGCGAGCGGCGTCGCAGGCAGACCGTTTCGTTCCGGCCAGAGAACCGCATAAACAAGGTGCTCGGCGCGGGCGCCGGACGTCTCGGCCAGCAGGTGACTTTGCTCGCTCCATTCGCTTGGTTTCCCAAAACCACCGACGTTGCCCTTCACGTATTTCGGGTCCACCGGCACGTCGAATTTGGCTTTGACCGTGCCGTTCCAGGCGGCTCCGTCCGGCGTGAGCAAACGGGTCGTGAGGGTGGCTTTTTCGCCGCGGATGATCGCGGTGGCTTCGGTCGCGTTCCATTCGATGGGGCGTTCGGCGTGCAGCAGCCAGGTGAGCTTGCCAGGCGTCGCCAGCGTCACGCGGTCTCGGATGATGACGTAGCGTTGGTCGATGAAAACGAGATCGCGCAGGACGGATTTCACCCGGCCCGCGGGTTGTTCGGTTTGATAGGCCGCCGTGGCGTCGCCGGTCGCGCGGGTGAAGCGCGGACCGGTTTCGTAAACCGTGATACGACCCGTGGCTTTCATGTCCTGCGTCGCCTGGCCTTTGCCGTCGATGAGAACGTCGTTCTTCGACTTCGTCTGCCACGTCCAGCCTTTGTGATGCGGCGAGCGGTGGAATTCGCGGTAACCCGAGTTGATCGCGAGGCTTTCACCATACGCGTTCAGGACAAAGGCATTCTGGTCGGCGTGGCTGTGGCTGAACGAGCCGTAGGGGCTGGATTTGAACGTCACCTGAATATCGTCGGCGGGATGGCCGAGCGCGCTGTGCATCGACACCCAGCCGACGTCGGCGAAATAGCGTTGGTCGGGCAACGCATCGACGGGCTTGGGCGCCGGCGGCGTGTGGGATGAACCGATAAAGTTGCGGATGATAAACTCCGCCGAGGTGGGATAGTTGCGGTTGACGCCCTTGAGTCCACCCTCGGCCGGGTCGGCTTCCTTGTCCTCGGCCATCGCGGCGTAGGCGGCCACGGTGCCGTCGCCGGTCACGCGGGCGAAGTGCAGGAGGAACTCGGCGACCTTGGGTTCAAGGTTGAACTTGCCGGCGTTGGAAAGGTCGCCGAAGCCGGTGTGCCGGTAGGGTTGGACGTTGTAGATCTGGAAATACGGCGTGTTGCGCCAGAACGGGGTGTTGTAGGCGAGCGGATCGCCCATCGCCAGCAGCTCATCTTGGAAGGAGGCGTGCTCGATCACGCCGCGCCAGTAGGCGATGCCTTCGGCCCAGCCGCCGTCATTGCCGCCCCAAGGCGGAAACTGGTCGCGGTAGTAGGCGTAGGCAAAGGTCCACCAATCGCGGGACTCGGCCGGCAGGTCGTCCCAGAGCGCCAGCGCGGCGAGCCCCGTCATGGCCATGAACCGGATCGGGTGCGAGGACGGTTTGCCCGCGAGGGAATTTCGGACGCTGTCATCGACCCGGCCTTCGCGGATCCAGCGCACGGTGCGCGCGCCGCGTTCGCGGAGGTTCGCGAGCACGACGGCCCGTTCCGTATCGGTGAATTGACTACGGATGAGGTCGTAGACGAGCGGGAGTTTTCGCCAGAGGCGGAAGTCGGCCTCGTCGTTGTAGTAGATGTCGGTCGCGCCGGTCACCGGGCCCTTGGCCCAGTCGCCGCCGTCGAGGCTCCAGCCGGCGACACCGAGGAGGATTTCCTTGGCCTTCGCGGCGTAGCGTTCCTCGCCGGTCACGGTCCAGATGAGCGCGCCGGCTTCGGCCACGGCGGTGAGCTCGCCGCATTGATCCTGCGCCTTGCGCCATTGGTCGGCCTTGGCTGAATCGCGTTTCTGCGGCTCGGGATCGCCGTAGGTCAGCGGCTCGGCGGGCAGGTGGTAATCCGCATAGAGCCGGTCGAAGTCGGCCTTGAGATTGGCAAAGGCGACCGCCCCCTTCCCAGTCGTGACATAGGCGCGAAACGCTTCGGTGCTCCCGGCGAGCACCATAGTGCGCGGCGCGGTCGCGGGAATGTGCGCATACACGGAGGCGTCGGTCGGCACGGGAACAGCGGCACGAAGGGAGATCGGCGGCAGACCCGCCATGCCGGCGAGCAACGACAGGAAGAGGCGGCGGGGTAAATGCATGGGGTAAATGGCGACGTTACGGTTTAACGGGCACGAGGCCTTTTTTTTCGAGGAAGTCTTTTATCAGGTCGGGGGCTTTGGTTTTCCATTCGGTCAGGGTGAAACCATGGCCGCCTCCGGGCATGGTGACGAGTTCGCAGCTGTTGCCGGTGTCGCGGAGAGTTTTGTCGAGCGCGACGGCGTAGCGGTAGGGCACGACGGTGTCGGCGTCGCCGTGGAAGAGGAGCACGGGAGGCATTTTGGGGTCGAGGTTTTGCTGAGGCGAATAGGCGTCGGGGTTCTTGCCGAAGCGGTTGGCACGCTGTCCGGTCGCGGTCGAGCTGTCGCAGGCCGGGCTCATGAGTATGAGGGCGACCGGTTTTTGTAACGGGGCTTCGTCAGGGTCGCAGCCCGGAGGCGTGTGGGTGATGGCGGTCCAGAGCGCGAGGTGGCCGCCGGCGGACGAGCCGCTCGCGACGATTTTGGCCGGATCGATGCCAAGCTCGGCGGCATGAACCTGCAGGTAGTGAAACGACGCGCGTGCGTCGGCCACGCAGGCGGTGGCGTCAGTCGGAAATCGTTCCTTCACGCGGTAGTCGGCGGCGACGCCGACCATGCCGAGCGCGGCGGCTTTTTTCGCCCAACCGGCGGCTTGGGTGGGCAGTCCGTGGGTGAAACCGCCGCCGAAGTAGTGGATGAGCGCGGGACGATGGTCGGTGGCCTTCCAGTCCTTCGGTTTGAAGACAAAGAGGCGCATCGGCTCGGGCGTGCCGTCGCGATAAATAAAAGTCTCGGCGCCGGGCAGGCTGGTCGGCGTGGCGACCTTCTTGGCCGGGGCGTTTTCGTCCGGGGGATTTTCCTGGGCGAAGAGCGCGGTGGCCGTGAGCAGCAGAGCGAGTAGACGGAGGGGCGTTTTCATGGGTTGGAAGAAGGGGATTGGAAGAGCGGTGGTCAGTCCACGGAATGGCCGTCGATGCGCAGGTAGGATGCGCCGTTGACGAAGTGGTCGATCACTTTGCCGGAGAGATCGCGGCGGACGATGATCAGAGTCGCGTCGGTTTCGACCCCGCCCATCGCAAACGGCGGCGAGGCCGGGGCTCGGGCGGCGATGAGCGTGCGGTGATCGGCGGCGGTCACGAGGAGCGCCGTGAACGCGTCACCACTGCGATCCTGCACGGAGAACGGCGCGGTCTCGTTGATCGCGGCGGGCTTCAGGAGCGTGATCCACGGCGAGGAATACTTCGTTGATGATGTTTCGAGATAAGGGAACTCTCCGTAGTCACCCTTGATGTAGGTGAGCTCGCCTTTTTTTTCGGTGATGGTGGCGCCGGGCGCGGCGATCCACGTGCGGAGCTTGGCGGCGGGGCCGTAGCGGTCGGCGGAGTAGGTCCAAGTGCGCTCGGTGCCGTCGGTGGACAGCGTGGCTCGGCCGCCGTGCAGGTAGGACTTCACTTCGCCGAGTGGCTTGGACGAGGAAAGTTGATCAACGATGGCGTAGTAATCGCCCGCGATCCAGAGGATGGCTCGTGTCCACTCGGCGGCGTCGCCGAAGAAGGTTTTTTTGGCCTCACCGACGAGACCGGGTTGCTCGACGCGGAAGACCGTCGGCGGCGTGAGGTTGGTCGGTTTCTCGTCCGCGGGATGGCCGTCGAGCGTGAGGGTGTTGTTCGCAGGGGCGGTGATATACCAGTCGGTGCGTTCGGAGCCGGTGTAGGTGCCGCGGGAGTAGCCGGCGGCGGAGCACATCATCTGCCCCTCGGCTTCGAGGATGAAGCTGAGCTGGTCGTCGTGGTTGTGGTTGTCGGCGACGGCGACACCGTGGAAGAGCAGGTAGCGTTGCCCGGCGTCGGGCGCGGTCCACGCATTGCGGAAGACGGTCTGACCGCCCTTGAGGAAAACGGTCGGCGCGGCGTCGGGCGCGGTGGCGCGGATCGTGGCGTCGTGAGTGAGCAGTTCATCGATCTCCAGCGGATAATCCCAACTCGCTCCGGTATAGTTGAAGCCGTCTGCATCGCTTTTTTTTCCGAAGGGGGCGAGGTCGCAGGTCTGGTAGCTCCACGTGAGAATCTCGGAGAGCGGTGCGGAGGAGTGGAGGTTTGTGGAGGCTTTGCGGTAGGCGTCCGCGACGAGATGCGTGGGCGTGGGACGGATGTAGGAATCCTCGATGTTGGGGAGCCAGCCGTGGCTGTTGCGGACCTTGACCATCGCTTCGAAGACGGGTTGGAAGGCGGGAAAATCGTCAACGCCGGAGACGTTCCGATAGTGATAAAGGAATGGCACGAAATTGGTCAGCGAGAACAGCAGGTAGTGGCTGCCCTCGCGGTAGAGGCCGTCATCGCTGAAGAAAAATCGGGTGTTTTTATTGGAGGCTTCGAGTGCGCGCCCGAGCCAGAGCTTGGCTTGCGGGTCCGAGGAAAGCGCGAGCGCCATGGAACCGAGCCCCCACGCCGGCTTGGAGAGATGGTTGTGCGGACTGGTCTTGGTCCACGTGTAGAGATTGTCGTAGACGTAGGCGGCCTCGCGGATAAGACGCGCACGGATTTTCCGGTCGATCTCAGGGGTGAGAACCGGCTGCAAGCAGTCGTAGGCGGCGGCGTAGGTTTGCAACCACACGCCTTGATAAATCTCGTCCACGGCGGTGCCTTGTTTGCGCGGATCGAGTTCGTAGATCGGTCCGTCAAAAGCGCGGAGCAGGAGTTCTTGCGCACGTTTTTGGTGGGCGGCGCGGTCGATAGGATCATCGATGAGCAACGCTACGAGGGCGTGCGCACGGGCGGCGACGGACATCGCGCCGTAGTATTTGTGGATGACCTCGGTCTTGTCGGTGGCGGCGGGCTCGGGTGGAACGGATGCGGAAAGGTCGGCGAGCTTTTGCACGGCGGCCCAACGCGAACGGGCGAACTCGTCGGCGGAAAGGCGGGCCTTGAGCGCGGGTAGGTCGACGGCGTGAAACCACAGCGCCGGGTGAATTTCCTTGGCCGGCAACACGGGCTCGGCGGGGATGGCAAAGCCGGTGTAGCCCTCGTAGAAACCGGGCGGAGCCTTGTCGCGAGCGAACGCGAAGGAGACGGCGAACAGGGCGAGAAACGCGAACAGGGGTAATTTCATGCGATGGCGGGAAGGGACCAGTGGGAGATTTTCCAGGTGCCGAGTGCGGGATGGGTGAGCTCCCAAGAACCGGAGGCGGCGGAGACGAGTTCCCAGTGAGCGGAGTCGGCGTTGGCCGGACCGGAGTAACTGAGCGCGGCCAGCGTGATCGGCGTGTCGATGCGGGCGGTGCGAACGAACGGTGTGACGTGATATGGCGCGGCGACGTGGCGACGCGGAGTGATTTCGTCGAGACGCGTGTCCCAACCGGCAACGAGTCCGGGGATGAGCGGCTGGAGAACGGTGGCGCGGCCATCGGCCGAAACGTAGGTCTCCGCAGCCGAGGGCGCGGAGGCCGGCGAGGCGAGCGGCAGGGCAAAGCCGCCGAAACGCAGCACCACGGGCTGACGGGGTTCGATGATGTGCACCGTAAGCAACCAACCGGCGCGCCAGAACACGTAGGTTTCGACGCCGGTGTTCACCTGGCCGGTTTTGAACCCAAGGTTGTAGGCGTAGCCGAGATGGGTCGGCGCGAGTTCGGTGGCCACGGTCGAGTGGCGTCCGAAAACGCGGCCGTCGTCGAGTTCGGCGGTGAGAGCGCCGTCGGGCGAAAAGGAGTTCCCCTCCGGAAACGCGTAGGTGAAATGGACGCCGGTGCGGTAGGCGACCTTGCTCCACTTCCAGGCGCCGTAGCGCAGCTGCGTGTTGGAGACCATCGATCCGGCGTTGAGCAACTCGACCTCGCCGTCGGGCAAGCTGCGCACGACCAGCCCGGGCGCGCGCATCACGCGGACAAACCCGCCCGGCGCCTCGGACGGAAGCGGCTGGTCCGGCGCCGACCAAAACGGATGCGACGACGGCAGCAACAGCGGCGTAAAACCCTTGGCGCACCAGTAAGGCGACGCGGCGCAGGAATACGATTCCACGATGTCGGGCCACACGTCGGTGAAACCGGCGGCAAGGCAGCCCTGCGGATTGGTGATCGGTTTCGACAGGAAAAAATCGAGGTTGCGCGTGCAGAGCCGGCGCAGGCGTCCGGGTGACAGGTCGGTGCAATCGACCAGCGCGGCGAGTCCGAAGGGGGCGACGGCGTTGAACCGATAGGCGATGGAACGGCCGAAGGCGGGATGTTCTCCGCTCGCCGCGAAGAAATGCTGGTAGTCGTTCAGGAATTCCCGCGACCAACCGCGCCAGCGGGCCGCGCGCGCCGGATCGCCGGAACCGTGCAGGTGCGACCACAGCAGGCCGTAGAAGTGGAAGGCGTAGGCATTGTAGTGGTCGTAAGCCTGGTTGATGCCGTCCTCGAACCAACCTCCGCCGCGGTGCATCGTTCCCAACTGGTCGAGATGCGCGGTGATGACGGCGCGATCCGTGCGGTGCGCGTGACCGGTCGCGCCGAGAAACTCGAGGATGTGCACCGACATGAACAGGTGGTTGTTGTTCACGATACCGCCCCCGCGCGAAGTCGCGAACCAGCCGGCGACGCGGTCGCTGTCAGATTTGGCGAGCGGTTCCCAGAGCTGCCGGGGCGCGAGTTGAAGCGCGAGCGCCATGAGGCCCATCTCGACGTGGTGCTGGTGGTAGCTCGCGTCCGGTCCCCAGTATTCGCCGGAGGCGGGATCGGTGCCGAGCACGAGTCCGGCGCGAAACCAGCCGGCGGTTTTTTCGCGGAAAGCCAGGGACGCCGCTTCGGCCTCGGGTTCGGATTGCAGATAAAGCGCGGCGAGAAACAGCGGGCGGGCGAAGGACTCCAACCGGTCGGCCCGGGCATCGTGGTCGCTGGCACGCCCCTCGATGGACAGGGACGCCCTGCCCTCGCGCATCAACGCGGCGAGCGGTTCGAGCAAACGGCGGGCCTCGCCCCGCCAGTGGGCGTAATGGGAATTCTGCGACATGGGACGCTCAGGTGGATGCGTCGAAAATCGGCGCGGTGATCACCGCCTCCATCGGGGCGCCCGCGACATAGGCGGCGAGGTTTCGCAGTGCAAAGGCCGTGGCGTCCTTGCGGCGGTCGGTCGTCGGGCCGGCGAGGTGCGGTGTGAGACAGACGTTGCGCAGGCCGCGCAGAGGAGAATCGGGCGGCAACGGTTCCTCGACGAACACGTCGATGCCGAAGAGCACCTTGCCTTCGCGGGCTACCCGCAGGAGTCCCTCCTGCTCGACGACGCCGCCGCGGCCGATGTTAACGAAGACGCCGCCGGGACGGATGAGACGCAGGTGGCGTTCGGTCACGCAATTCTCGGTGGCCGGGATGAGCGGCGCGAGTTCGATGATGATGTCGTTGTCGCGAAACAAAGCGTCGAGCGACGGCACGGCGCGCACGCCGAAGCGTTTCTCGACGGCGGCATCGACGTCGGGCGCGTGGACGGAGATCTGCGTGCCGAAGGGCTTGAGCAGCGGGACGAGTTCGCGCGCCACCATGCCGAAGCCGTGAATGCCGACCCGCCGCCCGAAGAGCGACGCGGTCTCGGTGACCGGACTTTTCCAGGCGCCCTCGGTGTGCATGGCGAGCGTCCAGAACGTGGCGCGGCGCAGGCAGGAGAGAATGTGGAAGAGCCCCCATTCGGCGACCACGCGGGCGATCGAGCCGCCCCAGTTGGTCACGAGCAGGCCGCTCTCGATGTGTTCGCGGGTGACCAGTTTTTTGACCGTGCCGGCCAGGTAGCACACGTAGCGCAGCGACGGCGGCAGTTGCGCGGGGAGCAGCGGGGTTTTCCAGCAGGCGATCAGCACCTCGGGGTCCTGCTCGAAGAGGAAATCGCGCCACTGCCGGTCTGTGAACGCGGAGACATCGGCCACGACGATGTGCTCCGCCATGCCGCGCAGGGAGGCGTCCATCTCGGGGGGGAGAAAGTCCCGCTGTTCGATGGGCGTGAGGGTCGCCAGCAGACGTTGCACGCGAGGCGTGCCGACGCCGGGGGCGACGGGAGCGGAGAGTGCGCCGGCGGGAATCATGGGGCGGGAGGATGACATTCGAGGATCTCGGCCGTGCCGCCGAGCGGAGTGAAGCGAGCGGCCCCGAGGCCGGCGGGCAGGAAGTATTTGTCGTAGCGTTTGAGGCGTAGCGTCTCACCTCCGACCGAAACCTCGCAGGTGCCGGAGGTGACGATACCGATGTGGAAACCGCCGGACGGAGGCCGCGTGACCGCCGAGGCAAGGACGGTTTTTTTGACGCGGAAGCACGGGGTTTTGTCCGGACCGATGAGCAAGTCGGTGTAGGAACCCACGCCGAGTTCGGCCTCGCGCACGGGACGGCAGCGATAGTCGCGTTCAATCTCGGCCAGCGGACGCTTGGTGGCGTCGATCATCTCGAGCGCAAAGTCCACGTCGCGCCCCATGAAGCGCGCGGCCTCGGGCAACACGTAGCCGCCGCGGTCGAACTCATAGCGCACGGCAAAATCGGTGGGTTCCTGGATCTCGACCATGAACACCCCCTCCCCCAGCGCATGCGGAAATCCGCCGGGGATGAGGAAGGTGTCACCGGGACGCGCGGGCATTTTTTCGAAGCAGCGTTCCATGGCGGCGATGTCCTGTTCGAGGATCATGCGTTTCAGCTCGGCCGGCTCGGGCGGGTGCTGGAATCCCATGTAGAAATACGGCTCGGTGACGCCCTCGCGCACGCCGAGGATGTGGTAGGCCTCGGTCTTGCCGGAGTTGGAACCAAGCCGGACGCGGGCAAACGTCCGCGACGGATGGCACTGGAAATGGAGACGGATGGCCGAGTCGAGGAACTTGACCAGCAGCATCGGGTGCGAGCCGAACGCGGAAAAGTGAGCGGCACCGAGATGGTAAACCGGATCTGCTTCGATGAGGGCGCGCAGGTTGTGCGGTTGCCCGCCCATGAGCACGACGGAGATGCCCTCGCCCGGCTGATCGCGACCGGGGATGCGCGACTCGGTGACCGAACCGATCCAGTCCTCGGCGAGGTGCGAATCGGACGGTTTGGCGACACCGGCGAGCGTTTCGAGCGTGCGGCCGCCCGTGTAGGTGCGCCAGACGCGGTTTTGGGGGAGCAGGAGAAGTTTTCCTCGATGGTCGGACATGGTGGATGTAATTGGAAAATGGATTCAGACGACGGCACTGAGACCGCCGTCGACGACGAGGATGTGGCCGTTGACGAAGGCGCTTGCGGGCGAAGCCAAGAACACGCAGGCGCCGGTGAGATCGGCGGCGGTGCCCCAGCGGGCGGCCGGCGTGCGGGCCTTGATCCAACCGTCGAACTTCGGATCGGCGGCCAGCGGGGCGGTCAAGTCGGTGAGGATGTAGCCGGGCGCGAGGCCGTTGATCTGGATGTTGTGCGCGGCCCACTCGGCGCACATGGCGCGCGTGAGCATGCGGAGTCCGCCCTTGGCGGCGGCGTAGTTCCCGGTGGTGGGCCGGGCCAGGTCGCTCATGAGCGAGCAAACGTTGATGATCTTTCCGGAGCGGCGGGCGATCATGCCTCGGGCGGCGGCGCGTCCGGTGAGGAAGGCCGATGTGAGGTTGGTCTCAATCACGGCGTTCCAGTCGGCCAACGTCATGTCGGCCAGCGGAGCGCGGCGGTGGATGCCGGTGTTGTTGACGAGAATATCAACCGGTCCGTGCGCGGCCTCTATGGCGGCGAAACCGGCGGTGACCGCAGACTCGCTGGTGACGTCGAAGGCCGCAGTCTCGACGTGGTAACCGTCGGCCCGCAACAACGCGGCGGCCGACGCGAGTTGCGCGGCGTCACGGGCGTTGAGCACGACCTGCGCACCGCACGCGGCGAGCCCGCCGGCCAACGCGAAGCCGATGCCCCGGGAGGAGCCGGTGACCAAGGCGCGGCGCCCGTCGAAGCGGAATTGCGGGGCGGTGCTCATGACTCGGCCGAAACGACATCGGCGTGGGAGACGGACTCGGACGGGATCAGCGGCTTTCCCGTTTTGCGGGCGGCGCGCTTGAGTGCGCAACCGACGAGGGCGACGACACCACCGCAAAACACGAAGGCCAGACGGCCCGTGGGCGGATTGGGAATCAGCGCAAGGAGCAGGATGAAGCCGCCGTAAGCCAGCGCGAGGTTGCCCAGCAGCCGGGCCTGCGCGTGGTCGCTGTTGGCGCCTTCCTCGCGCTCGAAATCCACCGGAGTGAGCATGCGCGCATGGAAGGCTTCGATCCGCGCCCGCTCATCGGCCGGAACGTTTTTCCAAAACAGCATCGTGCCGAGGAACCACGCCACGCCGGCGGCGACGTTGCAGAAGAGTCCGATGGCAATGGCCCAGTAGTTGGCTTCATCGGCGGTGAGCGGCCGGGCGAGATCCAGAGTGCGCGCGAGCCACGCCGCATCGAGATAGTGGGTGGTCGCCAGTGAAACCGCCAGACACACCAGCACGGTGGACCAGCCGGACCACGAGGGCGTGCGCTTCACAATCATGCACAGCACCAGCGGAATGGTGTAAGGCACCGCGACAAGCGTGCCGAAGCGCAGCATGAGATCGAAGAGCCCCAGTCCCTCAAGTCGGGAAAAATTGATGCCGGCGAGGATGACGAGCACGCCGAGGATGGCGGTGGTGAGCTTGCCGGCCTTGACCAGTTCGCGCTCGCCGGCCTGAGGACGCAGCACGGTGTGGTAGAAATTTTTGACGAAGAAGCCGGCGTTTTTATTCAGACCGCTGTCCATCGACGACATGGTCGCGGCCATGATGCCGCAGAGCAGCAGTCCGATCATGCCGGCCGGCATGGTGTCCAGACTGATGGCGAGAAACGCGCCCTCGGACGGATTTTTCAGCGAGGGGAACACCGCGGCGAGGTCCGGGTGCAGGATGCTCGCGGCCATCGGCGGGATGAACCACACGATCGGCCCGAAGAGAAACAGACATCCGGCGAGGAGAGCCGCGCGGCGGGCATTGGCGCCGTCTTTCACGCAAAGGTAGCGCGAGCCCTCGAGCATGTTGTTGGTCGAGACAAACTGCTTGATCATGATCGCCGCGATCCAGAGCAGCATGAGCGGCGAGTTGAGAGCCTTGCCGATGTCGAGATGCCCGGCGGGCAGACGCTCGATGAACGACGAGATGCCGCCCACTTCGCGCAGGGCGAAGAACGCCGCGACCACGGTGACCGGCATGAGGATCAACATCTGGATAAAATCACCCGCGATGGCCGCCCAACTTCCGCCGAGCAGAGTCATCGCAACGACGACCGCACCGGTGATCATGATCGTCGTTTCGAGATCAAAACCGAACGCCGCGGAAAGGAACACGCACAGGCCGTTGAGCCAGATACCCGCGTAGAGTGTGCCGAGTGGAATCTGCAGCCAGGTGAAGACCTGCTCGTTGGCCTTGGAGAAACGGATGCGCACGGCCTGGATCGCGGTGACGACGCGCATCTGGCGCGCGCGGGCGGCGAAGTAGGCGGCGTTGATGAAGAACCCGGCGGCGTTCGCAAAAAAGATCACGAAGATCGGCCAGCCCTCGCCGTAGGCTTTCGAAGCGGCGCCGGTGAAGGTCCACGCGCTGAACTGCGTCATGAACGCGCCTGCGCCCACCAGCCACCACAGCATCTGCCCGCCGCCGCGAAAATAGTCACTCGAGTTCTTGATGAAACGCGAAGCCAGCCCGCCCATGAGCAGCATGAACAGGAAGTAGAACGCGATGACTGCGTAATCGTAGGGAGTCATTTCAATGCGGGCGTCAAAAATGGGAGCGGGGTTGAGCGGGAGGGATCAGCGTTTGCCGGTGGTGACGGCCGGCCAGTCGTCGGAACGGAAAGGCGAGGCCGGCAGGCCGGCCGAGCTGACGAGGTTGCAGTCAGGGTTGTCGGCCCAGGCGTAGCGCACGGCGACGGGCGCGGGCACCGCATCGCTCGTCACCACGACGGTTTCGCCATCAATCTTCGCCGAGGCGAAATGGAAAACCTTGTCGGCACCCGCAACGGCAAAGCCCTTGAGTTCGCCGCCGCCATGCACGGTGAGGCTGTCTACGGTCTTGAAATGCACGGTCATTTGCGCGCCCTTGGTTTCGGCGTGATCAAAGAACGGACTGAGACGCCCGGCGGCTGGCCGACCGTAAACGAGAGTCCCGGCCGCGAGCGCGAGGCGTTTGCCGACATCCAGTTTGTTGGTCGGATGAAGGTTGCCTGGGTCGCCGATGTCGATGATCACAGCCATGCCGGTGTGCGGAACGGCCAGTGTAATGAGTTGTGCCTCGCGCAGTTCGGCCCAGCCGCTGCGGGAAGGCTCGGGTTGGCGCGCGAGATTGGGTAACTGCACATAGAGAAACGGCAGGTCGGCCCGGCACCAGGCGGCCCGCCACGCACCGATCATCGCGGGAAAGAGAGTCCGGTATTGCTCGGCGCGACCGGCGTTGGCCTCGCCCTGATACCAGATGACGCCGCGCAGCGGGAGGGTCGCCAGCGGCGCGATCATCGCATGGTAAAGACCGGCGGGCTGGTATTGCGTGCCCGGACCGGTGCGCAACTTCGGCTCGGACGGAGGGGTGCGCCCGGCCTTCTTCGCCTCGACGACCGCGACCTTCCACTCGGCGACGAGCCGATCCTTGTTGGCTTCGAATTCAGCTTTGAGTCTCGGAAAATCGGCCATCGTGGCGTCCCAGCGCGCCAGAATCGGTTGCAATTCGTCCGAAGCCGCCAGCGTCTCGCGCGGCGTCCAGGCCTCGGCGGCGGTGCCGCCCCACGAACTGTGGATAAGACCGACCGGGATTCCCAGTTCTTGATGGAGTTGCAGGCCGAAAAAATAGGCCACGGCCGAAAAACTCCCGACATTCTCCGGAGAACACGCCTGCCAGCTCCCTTTGACGTCGAACTGCGGTGTGTCGGCCACCTCGCGCGCCACGGTGAAAAGCCGGAGACGGGGGAACGAAGCGCGGGCGATTTCAGCCTCGGCATTGTCCGCGTTGGCCAGACGGAAATTCATGTTGGACTGACCCGAGCAGAGCCAGACATCGCCCATCAGAACATCAGTGAAACGCAGTTCGTTCAGACCTCGGACGCGCAACGACAATGGCGCGTCCCCGCCCGCGCGCGCCGGCAGTGTCACCCGCCACAACCCCGTCTTTGCGGCCACGGTATCGGCTGAACTGTCCGCCAGCGACACGGACACTTTTTCCCCCGGAGCAGCCTTGCCCCAGATCTGAATCGGCACGTCCCGCTGCAAAACCATGCCCGAACCAAAGAAGGCCGGCATGACGACATCGGCCCGCAGGGCGACGGTAAAAATCAACAGACAGGATGGTAATGCGCGTCGCGCAACCGGCATTATCGGGGGCATGCCGAGAGGTAATTAATAAATATGATATTTATCAATTAAAAAAATAAATTACAATCTAACACACGATTTAAAAATCCTGACAAAGCCAATTGATAAATATTATTTAATGTTGATTTTTTAAAAATAACAGGCCAACCTTCTACATACCCCGGACATTCCCCCATGAGCCCTTCCTTATTACCCTGTCGATCCGCTGCAGGCTTTACTCCTGCCAACCCCCGGCGCGCATTCACGCTGACCGAATTGCTCACCGTGATCGCGATCATTGGCATCCTCTCGGCAATCCTCATCCCGACCGTAGGCCGCGTGCGCGAGTCCGCCCGTAACAGCCAATGCTCGGCCAGCCTTCGGCAAATCACCCTCGCACTGTTTGTCTATGCGGGTGAGCACAAGGGCTTCTTGCCCGCCGGCACCATCAAGAAAGAAACATCCGGTCTCACCGCCGACCAGCAATGGAGCAAACAGATTCGCGATTATCTGCCGCAACGGGGCACCTCGCTCACCGCACAGGACAACCCCGTCTTCGTGTGTCCGGATTCCGAATACTCAAAACCGCTCTCTGATGTCTCCCGGTCCTACACGGCCACGACCGCCATTTCCGGTCCAAGTCCGAGCGGCATTTACGGCAGGGATGCAACCATTCCCCGCCCGCTGAACTCCATCGAGGAGCGTCCACGCACACCGCTGGTTTTCGACGGCAAAGAGGTTGCGACCTCCGGTGCCAGCCAGTCGGTCGTCAACTGGACCACAGCCGTGGCTGACATCGCCCAGTCAAATCCGGACAACAGCGCGTTTCTGGATTTCCGCCACGGAGACAGGATCAACATGTCCTTCGCCGATGGCAGCGTGCGCAGTCAAAGCCTCGCCGACACCCGGGAATACACCCAGGTGATCTGGGAAGGCCGCCTATAAGTGCCCTTCGGGATATTCCCCCCTTCGTGCAACTCCTCCGATTCATTTTGTTCGCACTGGCCCTGTCCGGCCCGTTGACCGCCGCGCCCAAAATCTGGCTCGACGACAACTTCGCCGACGGTGAGCGAGACCAGCAAAACCTCCCGGCATCCGCAGGATGGTTCAGTTCATCCGTCGGCGGCACGCTCACGGTGACAACCGGAGCACTCACCCAATATGGAGGCGGTCGTTACGTCCTTGCCTATTTCGCACCGGCCGACGCACCGGCCCGCATCGCACCGGGCGAGACGCTGGTGTTGACCTACCGGATCACGCTCGAACATCCGCTCGACGGACCCGGCGCGCTCCGCGTCGGTTTGTTCAATTCCGGAGCCCAACGGATCGTTGCCGACAAGCAGGCGCAGTCGCCAGACTTCGCCGGCTATCTCGGCTACATGGGAGCGACCAATCCCGTCCCGACGAAAAACGCCCCGCTGCGCCTCTTCAAACGAGTCCCCGGAAAGGGAACGTTGATCGCCAACCTCACTTCCTTCGATGCGATCAGTGAACCGGCCGGTTCGCTGCAGACCATGCAGGATGGCGAAACCTACACGGGCACACTTACGATCCGGCGTTCCGCTTCGGGTTCGTCCAACGCGATCACCCATGGTTTTTACGGTAACGATCTCCGGCCAAACCAGGCGACCGCCGTCGATTCGGTCGAGCCGATCACAGTGTTCGACACGGTCGTCATCCACGCCGGCACCAAGGCCGCTCACGGCTTCACCCTCAAGGCCGTGCGCATCGAGACTCTCACCGATTAAAATCCGCCCGCAACCTCCCCTCATCATGAAAAACACCCGCCTACCCCGTTTATTTTCTGCCATGGGATTCGCCTGCCTGCTCACGCTCGGTGCGCATGCCCAGACCTCCTACCTCAACGAGACCTTCGACGCGGAGACGATCGGGAATGCCCCCAACGACGCCGCCGTGCGCCGCACAGGGCTGGTTACGGTAGAGGCTGGCACCGGACTCATCGGCACGGACAACGTGGCCCACTTCAATGATACGTCGACCTCCGCCGGCGGTATTCTCGAATACAACGTCGGGGAATCCGCGCTCGGCTCCCTTTACGTCTCCTTCGATATTTTCAACAACGCCTCCGGCAACACCGGAAGCGCGACCAATCCGTTAACCTTCAGCATTGGCAATTGGAGCACCTCCACTTCAGTGCTGCTCAACGCCACCGCAACCCGCTCCTTCGCGCTAGAAATCTCGCAGACGGGCGCGACAAACACCCTGCGGATTCGCACCGCCAGCGGAGGCATTTTATTCCAAACCACCTATGACATGGCCGCAGTGAACAACTTTAAAGTTTTCATCAACGATCATTCCACAACCACGGTTGACTACCTTATCCCGGACACCACGAGCGTCGCCACCCTGTCCGCCGACTCGGCGGTGATCTACATCAACGACAGCCTCGTAAGCGGCTCGGTCTCATCCGGCTTTGCCCTTAACACCACCTCCGCCTCCGGATACGTGCTCGGCGATGCCACCCTGGGACGCATTGGGTTCAACACCACCTCGTCGACCACCGGGGATTTCCTGATCGACAACATCTACGCCTCCTCGATCCCGAGCGCCGTCCCCGAACCCTCGGCTTCGGCCGCCCTCGCCGGCCTGGGCCTGCTCGGTTTTGCCTTCTGGTGTCGTCGTCGCTCCTGATTTGCTCCGCCATGCCGTCGTCTTCCCAGCGGCGGTTTTTTTGGCCGCATCCGCCCTCTCCGGTCCGCAGCCGGTTGCCAGCCCATCGGCGGCATTTCCATCACCGCCAGCAACGGTGATCCCTCCGCAGCCTCCTCCTCTTATGCCTGCAATGCCCCCTCGCCCGTCAAAAACGAGGTCGTCCAAAATACTCCCGCTTCAACGCAAGCAGCGCTTTGTCCACGGCGGAGGTTACGCCTTCCCTCCCGTGTCCGTCAGCTACTATGGTTCCGCTTCGGGTCTTTCTCTGCTCCCGTCGGGAATCGACGCGTCCAACGATCCCGCGCTCACCGGAACGGTGATAAACGGCTACACGCTCTACTTCGCCCCCGGCGGCTCCGGCATGGACGCCGCGCATGTCTATCCGCTGCAAGCCGCCGACGCGGGCCCGCTGGACTACACACCCTAAGCCTCGACACGATGACGGCGGGCGGCATTTCGCCCGCCGTCAAACGGACTATCGCACGGCCGAACTCGCACTCGCCGGAGCCCCCGTGGTCGCCCGCACCGTGAGCGACGACGACACGACCAGATCGGTAAAACTCCCGCTCGACGACGGTTTCTCCAGCAACAGCTTCGCCGCCTCCGCGCCCAGCGATTCCGGATTGGCGCTGGCCGACGTGATCGGCGGATCGTCCTCCTCCATCACGCGGGTCGCGTCCACTGCGGCGATGCTCAGCTCGCCGGGAACCGCCACCTGATGCTGCAGCAGGGCGTTGATCGCCCCGCGCGCGATCAGGCCGTTGTAAGCGATAAAAGCGGTGGGGAAATCCGCCCTCCTTCGCTGCTTCAGCAACTCGCGCGCAGCTTGGGCACCCTCCACGCGATCGCCTCCGTCCTGAATATTCCAATACGACTCCAGCGCCGGCAACCCGTGATCCTGCAAGGCCTGCCGGAACGCCGCGAACCGCTGATCATGCCGGAACATTCCCCGGTTGCCGCCCAACCACCCGATGCGGCGATGCCCCAGCGAAACCAGATGGCCGACCAGCAGGCTCAGCGACTGCTGTTCGTTGGACTGCACCGAATGGCAGATCCCGGGATAGCACGCCGACACCGCCACGATGTTCTGCGTATGATTGCGCAATGTCTGGAGAAACGCGCGGGAGACCTGGCCCAGCAACACCACGCCCTCGCAGCCATGCGCGGCCTTCAGGAGATGCGCCAGCTTCTGATCGACCAGACTTTCCTCCGAGCCCAGAAATACCGAAGTGAGTCCCCGTTCCTCCAATGCAACGTGCAAACCATGCTGCACATGGCTGAAAAAGTTGCTCGCGTTGTAGAGTTTCAACGGCGCGCGCAGGATGAATCCCACCTGCCGCGGACGCGAACCCGCCATCGCCTGCTCCATGCTCATGCCTTTCGGACTATACCCGCTCTCCACCGCATAATCCCAGACGCGCTTGTAGGTTTCCGGACTGATCGCGTCGCGACGGCCGTTGAGCGCCAGCGACACGAGCGCCTGCGATACGCCAAGACTCTTCGCGATTTTCTGTTGGGAGATTTTGCCTTTGGGTGCCATCGGTGGGTTTCCTAATAATTACTACATGCCGGACTAGGGCGGACAAGGGCCAATCCACGGCCCCCGTTTAGGTCGGCTACCGGACCTCGTTCGCCACTTCACCGAACGCCGCAGCCAGCGCGCGCCAGTCCTCCGCCGTCGTGTCCCAGCCCGAGCTCACCCGCACCACGCGCTTCGCCTCCTCCGGATCGAAACCCAGCGCCGCCAGCACATGCGAAGATCCGCCCTTGCCCGTCGCGCAGGCCGACCCGGTCGACACCTGAAATCCGCGTTTGTCGAGCCGCGTCACCCACCGCGTGTTGTCCGCAAACGGCATCACCAGCGACACCGTGTTCCACAACCGGTCCGCGCCCGCCGCCACCACGCGCGCGCCGGGGATCGCCGCCGTGACCGCGCGTTCAAACTCCTCGCGCCAGGCCAATCGTTCCGTCTCCATAAAAACCTTCTTCTGCTCCGCCTCGGCCAGCGCCGCCCCCATCGCCGCGATCGCCGGAAAATCTTCCGTGCCCCCGCGATGCCCGCCTTGTTGTCCGCCGCCGAGCTGACCTCGAAGCCCTTCGCTTTGCGGCGCGAGCTTGAGCAACCCCACGCCCTTCGGTCCGCCGAATTTGTGTCCCGACGCGATGACAAACCCGTCCCCGCCGATCCCGCCCGCCGGCAGCTTCCCGAGCCACTGCGACGCATCGCACAGATACGTGACGCCCGCCCCGCTGCACGCCGCCGCGATCTCCGCCCACGGCTGGAGCACGCCCGTCTCGTTGTTCGCCGCCATCACCACGACCGCCGACACCCGATCCAAATTGTCACCTATTAGGTGACAATTTTTCAGGGCGACCACGTCCACGACTCCGGCGGCGTCGATCTTCAACCAGCGCACGCGATCGCCGAACAGGGCCTTCACCGGTTCCAGCACGCAGGGGTGCTCCGTCGGATTCACCGCAATCAGCGCGTCGGCCGGCAGCGTCTTCGCCCACCAAGCCAGCACCATGTTCGCCGCCTCGGTCGCGCCCGACGTGAACACATAACGCTCCGCCTCGTCTCCCAGCAAAATCGCAAACTTCTCCCGCGCCGCATCCATGCGGATTTTCACCTGAGCGGCCGACCGATAAGGACTCGAAGGATTTTGCCACGCCTCGTCCTGCGCCCGCAGCCAGGTATCGCGGGCGACAGAGGCAAGCGGCGTGGTGGCGTTGTGGTCGAAGTAAGGCATCCCGTTCACTGAAATCCCAAACCCCCAAAGGCCAAACCCCAAAACAGGCGTCCGCTCCGGCTTTAATGTTTTTTTAATGCCCAAGTCCCCTCTCTTAATTAGGCCGGCGCGCCCGTGATCGCTAGGATGGGGCCGCATGAACGACCTCACCTTTATCGCCCTTTCGGCCGGGTTCTTCGCCGCCTCCGTCGGCTACGCCTGGCTGTGCGGCAAACTCCGCTAAGCCACCTTCTCCATGGAAAACATCATCATCGGCCTCATCGCCGTCGCCTGCCTCGCCTACCTCGTCTTCGCCGTCGTTCGTCCCGAAAAATTCTAAACGGCCCGCACCGCCCTCGCCATGAACAACGCCAACGCCTGGTTCCAATTCGCGCTCTACCTCGTCGCGCTCCTCCTCATCACCAAGCCGCTCGGGCTCTACCTCGTGCAGGTGCTCGACGCCAAGGGTCGCACCTGGCTCGACCCGCTGGTGCGTCCCGTCGAGCGGCTTACCTACAAGCTTTGCGGCATCGATCCTGAAAAAGAACAAAGCTGGTTCGGCTACACCCTCGCCCTGCTCGTCTTCAGCGCCGCCGGCCTGTTCTTCACCTACTTTATCCTGCGCTACCAGGATCTTTTGCCGCTGAATCCGCAGGGCCTCCCCGGACTCCCGCCCGCCCTCGCGTTCAACACCGCCGCGAGTTTCACGACCAACACCAACTGGCAGAGCTACGGCGGCGAATCGACGATGTCGTATTTTTCGCAGATGGTCGCGCTGACCATACACAACTTCACTTCGGCCGCCGCCGGCATCGCCATCGCCGCCGCCCTCGTGCGCGGCATCGCCCGCCACTCCGCTAAGACCATCGGCAACTTCTGGGTCGATACCGTCCGCGTCACCTACTACCTGCTCGTCCCAATCTGCCTCGTCTTCGCCCTCTTCCTCGTCTCGCAGGGCATCATCCAGAATTTTCACCCCTATACGACCGCGCACACCCTTGAAGGCGCGACCCAGACCATCGCCCAGGGCCCCGTCGCCTCCCAGGTCGCGATCAAGATGCTCGGCACCAACGGCGGCGGCTTCTTCAACTCCAACGCCTCCCATCCGTTCGAGAACCCCACCCCGCTCTCCAACTTCCTCCAGATGCTCTCGATCTTCGCGATCCCGAGCGCGCTCACCTGGTGGCTCGGCCGCACCTTGAAAAACCAGCGCCATGGCTGGGCAGTCTGGACCGCGATGGCCGTCATGTTCGTCGCCGGCGTGCTCGTCGCCTGGAAGGCCGAGTCCTCCGGCAACCCCATCCATCAACGCCTCGGCGTCGCCGCCGCCGACGGCAACATGGAGGGCAAGGAGGTCCGCTTCGGCGTCTTCGACTCCGCCCTCTTCGCGACCATCACCACCGACGCCTCCTGCGGCGCCGTCAACTCGATGCACGACTCCTTCACGCCCCTCGGCGGCCTCGTCCCGCTCTTCAACATGGAGACCGGCGAGGTCATCTTCGGCGGCGTCGGCTCGGGCCTCTACGGCATGTTGATCTTCGTCATCCTCGCCGTATTCATCGCCGGCCTCATGGTCGGTCGCACCCCCGAATACGCCGGCAAAAAAATCGAGGCCTACGACATCAAGCTCGTCATGATCGCCCTCATGGTGCTCGCCGCGACCATCCTCGGGCTGACCGCGTGGGCCAGCGTCGCCCAGTGGGGCACCGACGGCCTCAACAACGCCGGCCCGCACGGCTTCAGCGAGATGCTCTACGCCTTCAGCTCCGCCGTGGGCAACAACGGCAGCGCCTTCGCCGGCCTCACCGCCACGCCCGCCAACGGCGACCCGCATTGGAACACCACGCTCGGCATCGCCGTGCTCGTCGGCCGCTTCCTCATGATCGTCCCCATCCTCGCCCTCGCTGGAAATTTCGCCGGCAAACGCCTCGTCCCCGCCAGCGCCGGCACTTTCCGCACCGAGGGCTTCACTTTCGTGCTGCTCCTCATCGGCACCGTCGTCCTCGTCGGCGCGCTCACCTTCCTTCCCGCCCTCGCGATGGGCCCGGTCGTCGAACACTTCCTGATGGGCGCCTCCTCGTTGTTCTGAGGTCTCTCCACTCCCCGCCCTCAACTTTCAATTTTTCCAAATGAGCACCCAAGCCACCTCCCTTTTCGACGCCGCCATCCTGCGCCAGGCCGTCGTCGATTCCCTCAAGAAACTCGACCCGCGCACCCAGCTCAAAAACCCCGTGATGTTCATCACGCTCATCGGGGCCTTCCTCTCTTTTCAGCAGCTCTTCACGTCCAAGGACCCCTTCGGCTACGTCCTCCAGATCGCCCTCTGGCTCCTCTTCACCGTCATCTTCGCCAACTTCGCCGAGTCCGTCGCCGAGGGCCGGGGCAAGGCCCAGGCCCGCGCCCTCCGCGCCTCCCGCAAACAGCTCGTCGCGAACCGCCGCCGCAAGGACGGCACCCTTGAGTCGATCAACGCCACCAGTCTCTCCAAAGGTGACCTCGTCTTCGTCAAGGCCGGCGAGCTCATCCCCGGCGACGGCGATGTCGTCGAAGGCGCCGCCTCCGTGGACGAATCCGCCATCACCGGCGAATCCGCCCCCGTCATCCGCGAGGCCGGCGGCGACCGCAGCGCCGTCACCGGCGGCACCTGCGTCCTCTCCGATACCCTCCTCATCCGCATCACCGCCAACCCCGGCGAGGGTTTCCTCGACCACATGATCAGCCTCGTCGAAGGCGCCTCCCGCCAGAAGACGCCCAACGAGATCGCCCTCACCATCCTCCTCTCCGCGCTCACGTTTATCTTCCTCCTCGTCATCATCGCCCTGAAACCGTTCGGCCAATACGCCGGCGTCGCCTTCTCTATCACCACCCTCATCGCGCTTCTCGTCTGCCTTATCCCCACGACCATTGGCGGACTCCTCAGCGCCATCGGCATCGCCGGCATGGACCGCCTCCTCCAGCGCAACGTCCTCGCCGTCTCCGGCCGCGCCGTCGAGGCCGCCGGCGACATCGACGTCCTCCTCCTCGACAAGACCGGCACCATCACCCTCGGCAACCGCCAGGCCGCCGAGTTCGTCCCCGCCCCCGGCGTCACCGCCGAGCGTCTCGCCGACGCCGCGCAACTCGCCTCCCTCGCCGACGAAACCCCCGAAGGCCGCAGCATCGTCGTCCTCGCCAAGGAAAAATATAACCTCCGCGGCCGCGATCTCGCCGGCCCCCACGCCGTCTTCGTCCCCTTCACCGCCCAGACCCGCATGAGCGGCGTGGACCTCACCGAGTCCGCCTCCGACGGAGAACGGACCTCCCGGTCCGTTCCCCACCAATCCAACGGACCGGGAGGTCCGTCCTCCTCAATCTCCGCCTGCACGCGCTCCATCCGCAAGGGAGCCGCCGCCAATGTCAAAACCTGGATCGAATCCCAAGGCGGTCACTACCCCGACGCGATCACCGCCTCCGTTGACGCCATCTCCCGCCAGGGCGGCACGCCCCTCGTCGTCGCCGAATCCGCCCACGGCACCGCCACCGCCCTCGGCGTCATCTTCCTCAAGGACGTCGTCAAGGGCGGCATCAAGGAACGCTTCGCCCAGCTCCGAGCCATGGGCATCCGCACCGTCATGATCACCGGTGATAATCCCCTCACCGCCGCCGCCATCGCCGCCGAGGCGGGCGTGGACGACTTCCTCGCCCAAGCCACGCCCGAGATGAAGCTCGCCCGCATCCGCCAGGAGCAGGCCGACGGCCACCTCGTCGCCATGACCGGCGACGGCACCAACGACGCCCCCGCCCTCGCCCAGGCCGACGTCGGCGTCGCCATGAACACCGGCACCCAGGCCGCCAAGGAAGCCGGCAACATGGTCGATCTCGACAGCAACCCCACCAAGCTCCTCGACATCGTCGCCATCGGCAAACAGCTCCTCATCACCCGAGGCGCGCTCACCACGTTCTCCATCTCCAACGACATCGCCAAATACTTCGCGATCATCCCCGCCATGCTCGTCGGCGTGTTTCCCGCCATCGCCCCGCTCAACGTCATGCACCTCGCCTCCCCGCTGAGCGCGATCCTGAGCGCGGTGATCTTCAACGCCCTCGTCATCATCGCCCTCATCCCGCTCGCCCTGCGCGGCGTCGCCTACCTCCCCATCGGCGCCGAAGCCATGCTCCGCCGCAACCTCGTGATCTACGGCCTCGGCGGCATCCTCGTGCCCTTCGTCGGCATCAAGCTCATCGACGTCCTACTCAACGCCCTCCACCTCGTATAAAATCTTTCTCTTTCCTCTTAATCTTTCTCTTTCTCCCCCTCCCGATCTCTCCGGACCGAGAAAGATTAAGATAAAGAATAAAGAGAAAGATAAAACCTTTCGACCACCGTCCTGCCCGCTCTCCGACTCCGCCATGAAAACCTTCCTCTCCGAACTCCGCACCGCCCTCCTTCTCACCGCCGTCCTCGCCGTCCTCCTCTGCGGCGTCTACCCGCTCGCCGTCTGGGCCGGCGCGCAAACCCTGTTCCACGCCAAGGCCAACGGCTCCCTCGTCACCGACGCCGACGGCACCGTGCGCGGCTCCGCCCTCCTCGGCCAGTCGTTCACCTCCGATAAGTATTTCAACTCCCGCCCCTCCGCCGCAGGGTCCGGTTACGACGCCGCCAGTTCCTCTGGCACCAACCTCGGTCCCACCAGCCGGAAACTCGCCGACGCCATCAAGACGAATGTCGCCGCCTACCGCGCCGCCAACGGCCTCGCTCCCGACGTCCCCGTGCCCGCCGACGCCGTCACCGCCTCCGCCAGCGGCCTTGATCCCCACATCAGCCTCGCCAACGCCCGGCTCCAGTCCCCCCGCATCGCCAAGGTCCGCAACCTCCCCCCCGAACAAGTCGCCGCGCTCATCGAGGCATCCATCGATTCCGGCGGCCTCTTCGGCGAAAACGGCGTGAACGTGCTCCGCCTCAACCGCTCCCTCGATGAACCCTCCAGACCTCACTAAAAAACGTCCTTGGCGGTTCCTCCGCGTGCTCTTCGGCCTGGTGGCGTTGGCCTTCTTCACCAGTCTCATGGTGCGCTCTTGCCACGGTCCGATTGACGGCCCTCCGCGCATCGATGTCGTCCCCCATCATCCGGAAACCGGCCCAAGCGACATTCCGTCCGCCCAGCCTCGACCGTAGAAATTCACGCGAACCTTCCGCATTCAGGTAGCAGCCGAGGTAACGAGGCTGGGTTTCTTCAGCCTCCGTCCAATGTTACCTCGGCCGCCACCTTCGCCCGAATCGCCACGCCTGAGCGCCCGTCCAGATACCTGTTGCCGCACTTTAACCGACCTACAGCATTGATACCGTGTCCGACGCCCGCCCCGATCCCGACGCCCTCCTCGCCTCCTTCCAGCGCGAGGAAAAACGCGCCCGCCGCGGCAGCCTGAAGATCTTCTTCGGCATGTGCCCCGGCGTCGGCAAGACCTACGCCATGCTCCGCGCCGCCCGGCGGGAGCAAAAAGACGGCACCGACCTCCTCGTCGGCGTCGTCGAAACCCACGGCCGCGCCGAGACCGAAGCCCTCCTCGCCGACCTCCCCGTCCTCCCCCGCAAAGAGATCGACTACCGCGGCATCAAGGTCACCGAGATGGACCTCGATGCCCTCCTCGCCCGCCAGCCCCGTCCCCGCCTCGTCCTCGTGGACGAGTTCGCCCACACCAACGCCGAGGGCTCCCGCCACCCCAAGCGCTACCAGGACGTCGTCGAACTCCTCGACGCCGGTATCGACGTTTTCACCACACTCAACGTCCAGCACGTCGAAAGCCGCGCCGACGCCGTCCGCCAGATCACCGGCGCCACCGTCCACGAAACCGTCCCCGATTCCGTCTTCGAACTCGCCGACCAGATCGAGCTCATCGACCTCACTCCCGAAGCTCTCCGCGAACGCCTCGCCGAAGGAAAAGTTTACCTCGCCAACCGCGCCCGCGCCGCCGCCGCCGACGGCTTTTTCAAAGACACCCACCTCACCGCCCTCCGCGAGCTCGCCCTCCGCTTCGTCGCCGAACGCGTCGAAAAACGCCTCCGCGAACTCCGCGCCACCAGCCCGCTCAAAACCGTCTGGCGCTCCGGCGAACGTCTCCTCGTTGCCATCGGCCCCAGCCCGTCCTCCCTCCAACTCGTCCGTTGGACCCGCCGCATGGCCGCCGCCCAAGGCGCCTCCTGGATCGCCGTCAGCGTCGAGTCCTCCCGCACGCTCCTCCCCGAGGACCGGCGCCGCCTCGAACAAAACCTCGCCCTCGCCTCCGAACTCGGCGCCGAGATCGTCGTCACCCACGACGAAAACATCGCCGCCGCCCTCGTCCGCGTCGCCCTCCAGAACAACGCCACCCAGATCGTCGTCGGCCAGTCCCGCAACCCCCGCTGGCTCGACCTCGTCCGCGGCGGCAGCCTCGTTGACCGGCTCCTCCGCGTCAGCGGCCCCATCGATATCTACGTCGTCCCCGCCGAGCGCCTCTCCGAAAAACCCGGACTCCGCATCGACTGGCAGGCCGCTTTTCAATCTCCGGCGGGCGAGTATTACGACGTCTTCATGACCATCGGCGTCCTCACCGCCGCCAGCTGGTTCATCGTCCGCTACACCGGTTACCTTTCCGTCGGCCTGCTCTATCTCCTCGCCGTCATCGTGCTCAGCCTGCGCGTCGGCCGCTGGCCCGTGCTCGCCGCCGGCGTGCTCAGCGCGCTCACCTGGAACTTCCTCTTCATCCCGCCGCTCTTCACCTTCACCATCTCGAAATTCGAGGACGGCATGATGTTTGCCACCTACTTCGTCGTCGCCCTCGTCTCCGGCCAGCTCACCGGACGCTTCCGCGCCCAGGCCCGCCACGAACGCCTCCGCGAGGAACGCGCCACCGCCCTCTTCCACCTCACGCAGGCCCTCAGCGCGGCCCGCACCCTCGACGACGCCGTCTTCGCCGCCCTCCGCCAGGCCGACGAAATCTTCAACGCCAAGACCGCCCTCCTCATCGCGGATAACGACACCCTCACCGCCCACTTCGCCGGTTCCTTCACCGTCTCAGAAAAAGAACGCGCCGTCGCCGAGTGGGCCTGGCGCAACCGCAAAAAAGCCGGACGCTTCACCGACACGCTCCCGTCGTCCCACGGCTTTTACCTCCCGCTCGTCCGCGACGACACCACCCACGGCGTCCTCGTCATCTCCGTCCCGCCCGACGCCCACCTCACCCTCGCCCAGCGCGAACTCGCCGAAAGCTTCGCCACCCAGCTCGCCCTCGTCCTCGAACGCGAGCAACTCCGCGCCGTCGGCGAACGCGAAAAACTCCTCGACGAATCCGACAAGCTCCACCGCGCCCTCCTCGACGCCGTCTCCCACGAGCTCAAGACGCCCCTCGCCGTGATCGGCTCCGCCGCCGAGAACCTCGCCACCGCCGACTCCGTCACCCGCGAGCGCCTCGCCGGCGAGATCCGCACCGCCACCCGCCGGCTCAACCGGCTCGTCGGCAACCTCCTCGACCAGACGCGCCTCGAGACCGGCGCCCTCCGCCCGCGCCTCGACTGGTGCGACGCCCGCGACCTGCTCAACGCCGCCCTCGACGGCGTGCGCGAGTCCCTCGACGGCCACCCCCTGGAAATGGCCGTGCCCGACGACATGCCGCTCTTCCGCGCCGACGCCGCGCTCATGGAACAGGTCGTCGCGAATCTCCTGCTCAACGCCGCGCTGCACACGCCCGCCGGCACGCCCGTGTTCCTCGCCTGCGGCGTCGAGGCCGCCCGCGAACGGCCGCGTGTTTTCTTCACCGTCGCCGACCAGGGCCCCGGCCTGCCCGCCGCGATGCACGAACGCCTCTTCCAAAAATTCCAGCGCGGCGACGCCGCCCGCGCCGGCGGGCTCGGCCTGGGTCTTTCGATCATCCGGGGCTTCGTGGTCGCGCAAGGCGGCGAGATCGTCGCCGGCGAAAACCCCGGCGGCGGCGCCGTTTTTACCGTTTACCTGCCGCACACCCCGCATGGTAACGTCCCTGCGGAGTAATCTCCGCCTTCGGGCGTGGCCGCGGGCTCACGCCTATGGCTAAGTTCGATCAAGAATCCCGTGACTTCCGCATCTCCCAAACCCGAGATCCTCGTCATCGACGACGAGGTGCAGATCCGCCGCCTGCTCCGCATCACCCTTGAGGCCGCCGGCTATCTCGTGCGCGAGGCCGATGGCGGCCAGCTCGGCCTGAGCGAGGCCGCGCTCAAGCGCCCCGACGCCATCATCCTCGATCTCGGCCTGCCCGACCTCGGCGGCCTCGATGTCCTCCGCCGTCTGCGCGAATGGAGCCAGCTGCCCGTCCTCATCCTCTCCGTCCTCGGCGAGGAATCCCAAAAAATCGCCGCCCTCGACGCCGGGGCCGACGACTACCTCACCAAACCCTTCGGCGGCGGCGAACTCCTCGCGCGCCTCCGCGTGCTCCTCCGCCGCGCCCACCCGGGCGACGAGGTGAGCATCGTGAACTTCGGTCCCGTCGAAGTGGACCTCACCCGCCGCACCGTGGCCAAGGACGGCGTCGACGTAAAGTTGTCCGCCAAGGAATACGCGCTCCTGCGCCTCCTGGTGGCCCATCGCGGAAAGGTCCTCACCCACCGGCAGATCCTGCGCGAGCTCTGGGGCCCCAAAGCCGAGGAGCAGACGCACTACCTGCGTGTTTACATGACCCACCTTCGCCAAAAACTGGAGCCCGAGCCCAACCGTCCGCGTTATTTCAAGACCGAGTCGGGCATCGGCTACCGCCTCGTGGAGTAACGCCGGACGAATCTCCCGTCCGCTCCACCGCGCCGTCCGCCTAATTGCATTCCCGGCTTGCGCGCGCCCGCGGGCGGAGGCTTGCTTGATCTTTTCCATCCATGAGCACTCCTACCGAACAAGCCATCATCAAGACCAACTTCGGCGAAATGACCATCGCCTTCTGGCCCGACGTCGCCCCCAAGACGGTCGAGAACTTCAAAAAACTCGCCAACGATAAATTCTACGACGGCACCGCGTTTCACCGCATCATCAAGGGCTTCATGATCCAGGGCGGCTGCCCCAACACCAAGAAGGGTGCCCGCGGCATCCCCGGCACCGGCGACCCCGGCTACAAGATCAAAGCCGAGTTCAACAACAAGCACCACGCCCGCGGCGTCATCTCCATGGCCCGCGCCGCCAGCCCCGACTCCGCCGGCTGCCAGTTCTTCATTTGTGACGGCGAGGCCGGTTTCCTCGACAAACAATACACCGCCTTCGGCCACCTCGTCGCCGGCGACGACGTGCTCACCAAGATCGCCAACGTCCCGACCACCCATGGCGGCGGCGGCGAGAAGAGCACCCCGATCGACCGCGTCGAGGTCGAGAGCATCCGCATCGTTCCCGCTGCGGAATAAGCGGACCCGACAATTCCTTCCACCCAACCGGCTCCCGCGAACGGGAGCCGGTTTTTTATTATTTGGCAGCCAATGAGGGCAGCGTCGGCAGCGTTGCCTCAAAGGCGTGCAACTGGCCGGAGGTCACGCCCGGCTGACTCCGCAGAATGGACATGATGTGCAGCTTAGATTCTTCCAAATCGGCGGAGTCCGCCGAAGCGATGCGATGAACGGACCCGATCAATCCCAGCGCATTGCCGTGCTTGTCGACGATGAGTATTTTGATGGCTGTCGAAAAAAACTTACGCCCCTGATAATCAACCGATTCTTGCAGGCGGACCACAGGAAGTTGGGTTTCAAACAGGTGTGTCTCGGCGGCGTAAAAGGCCTCGGCAAGATTGGCAGGGAACAGATCGAAGTCGTTTTTCCCGAGCACCTCGGCCTCGACACGACCGAGGTGGGCCAGATGGGCTCGGTTGCTAAAAAGAAACCGGCCTTCGAGATCTTTGATAAAGACGAAGTCCCGCACTTCGTCGAGGATGGTAAGCAGGGGACCGCCGCGTTGTGACCTTACGTAAGCAGCCAAATCGTAGGCATCGATTTTAATCATTGGAGGTAGGGGTTGAAGCTGAGGAGATTATTATCTCCATGACGTCCATTATCCAAGCGAGGAAACCTTCGATGACATGATTTTATGAAAATAAACTCATGGCGGCACCATCGAACTGGCTGCCCCGGCCAGAAACAGCAGCCCGACCCCGTCGTGACACCTCATTTCCCAGTCAATGAAGGGGGCTCCATCGCGAGTTGTGCCATGATTTTCTCGCTCACCCGAGTCATGCCCGTGCGGGCAAGTTGGCTGGCGGGATGGATGTCTTGGGCGGCAAGATACTGGGTAAGCGCGGCGGCATAGTGCTGGTCCTCCTCATAACGTTTGGCTTGGTCGAGACGTCCGATGAACTCGGCCACCCGCGGAGCCAACTGGGCCATGCGTTGGTTGAGAACGACATCCTTGGGTGCAAAGGCGGCGGCGGCGGACAGCGCCTCCCACGCTGAAAACGCGTTGTTCTGCGCGAGCAGTTCCTCGGTTTGAGCGAGATAGATTTCCACGCGGGACATCCGGTCGATGACCGCCTTGAGCTGGGGACCGCGGACGTTGTCATTGAGGAACGCCACTGCAAGTTCGGCACGGCGCTCGTAGATGCGGCGGTAGTCGTCGCGCTTGAACGCTTCGTCGAACACCATGGCCGCCTGCGTGCCGAGGTCGGCCTGCGAGGCCATGTTCTCGGTGTAGTTCTTGATCGCGGGATTTAACGGCCAGAGTTGCGCCGATTTCTCCACAAACTCCTGAGCGCGGCTGTAGTCCCCAATGGAGGCGGCCTGCTGCGCGGCGTTGAGCGCGAGCGTGCTCATGCGCTGGGCGGAGCGCACGGCGGCAGTCACTTCGGCTGCACGGAAATCAGCGGTGAGCGTGCCAATCTCGTCGGTAAGCGCGATGACCGCATCAAAATCACGCAGGTCGGCGAGTTTCCGTGCCTCATCCACCTTGCGATAGACCGTAAGTAACGCCTCCTTGCGAGCCGGCTCGAACTGGGTGACCGCCGGCATGTATTCACCGAGGAAAAATGTCTCCTGCAGGCGTTCGAGCGCGGCGATCTTGCGGTTGTCGTCGTAGCTGCCGCGCACGGCGGCCATGCCGTTGTTGATGTCGTTGATCGCCTCGCGCGACAGGAACTCGATCGTCTCAACCGTCAGGGCGAGATCGCTCGAGGGGAGAAAAGACGACAGCTCTTTTTTGCCAACTTCGAGGTTTTGGTGGGAGCCTTTGAAAATAAACCGGTAGAAACTCGAAGCAATCAGCGCGTGCTGAAAGCGTCGCTGCAGGAACAGACTCATGATCTGGCTCTGAAACTGGAGTTTGGCCTGCATCACCGAAAGAAGACCGGCGGCCTCCAGTGACTTGATCTTGGCCTCGGTCTCGGCGAGTTCACGAGCCCTGAACAGCTGACCGGTCGGGCCGACGGTGCTGCTGCCAACGGTCTGGCGCGGCTGAGTGCCGGTATTGTTAGTGTTGGTGTTCCCCTTACCCGACTGGGTGCCTCCGGTGGTGGTCGTGGTGCCATTGGTCCCGGTGGTGGTGGTGGCTTCTCCTGTGTCGGAGCTGCCGGTGGTCAGGCGCCCAAGGAGCGCGGCACTGGAAACGGCATCCGACACACTGCGCCCGGTCTCCGCTGCAATGGTATCGGCGCCATAAACCACACTGGCCGACTGCTGGCGCCGGATGCGCTGCAACTCGGTCTGCGTGACGGCAAAGGCCTCTTTCTCGTCGCGGATGCGCCAAGCGTTAAAAATCTGGTTGGCCACGCCGAGACTGTTGCCCCCGTCGGAATCGTATTCGGAGGCGCGATACAGGAGCTTCCAGGCCTCGACCACATTTTCTTGTGATCCGGTGGCGGTGCGGGTCGAGAGCAACTTGAAGATTTCCTCAATCGTCGCATTGTAGACATCCTGGTCACGAGTGGGAGGAAGCGAAAGATAGCGCTCGAAGCGGCCCCGGAAAACCCGGAACTGACCAAGGTCATAGGAATGCCCCTTCCAGTTCATCGTGCCGTTCTCGGGATTGATCGAGTCGGAGTTGGTGTCGAACGCCTGGGTGATGATCTTGAGCAGCGTGCCGCTCTCCAGGCTGTTGATATTGACCGCACGGGTGAGCGAATCGACGGCACCGGACTTGTTATCCGTGCGCGTCGCGGACGCGTTGCCGGCGGTCTTACCGATAGCATCGGTAGCTGACGCCGCATTCGACATCTCTTGAGCGTTCAGCACGACACCGCCAACGGACAGGGCAAAAAACAGGGCAAAGCGGCGCATGGTCAGAGTTTTTTGAGACGTTCGACGTAGAGCAGACCGCCCTTGCGCACCGTAACTTCAAAGCGATAGCGCTGGGCCACGAGAAGATTGGCCTTCATCGAGTCGGCGATGAACAGCGGCAGGCGAGCATCGTCGCGCAGTGTGCGCACCGCTATCAAGCGGCCAAGCCCCTCGCGCCAGTTGATCTGCTGATCAATCTCAGCCTCCAGCTCATAGCGATTGCCTTGGAGATTATCGGGCGCCGCCAAAAAGGCTCGAACCGGGAAGGGCTCACCGGAGCGACCGCAGCCGGTCAAAAAAAACAGGGGAGCAAGGAGGGATACCAACAGCGATAGACGCATCACAAAACGCTTAGACGTCGGCAACATAGGGGTGGTTTCAAAGGTCACGGCCAGCATTTTCTCTGGCAACCCCAAAACACCAATACAGCCCCCGTAAGCAAATGCGCGCCAAGCACCGCGACCGCCGCAACCGGCGGAGACAGCCAGCCTTTGTCCAACATCACCACTGCGTCATAGAAACGCGAATCGGTCATGGCCATCAGGTAGCCCGCCCAGCCCCAATAGGTTGCGATAAAGGGCCGCACCGCCCACACCAACGCCGCCGGCAGTGCCAGCACCACGCCGGATAACGGGAGCTGAAACCCGACGAGATAGATCGAAAGTAGCGAGGCCTTGTCCGGCGACGACAACACCGCCGACAGACCGAGGCACACCACGCTCATCGAGGCACCGGTGGTGCCTAGCACTGCGAGTTGAGCGCCCCACCCGCCCGGGAACTCGCAGAGCAACTTCACGAAAATCGTCATCCACACGCCCTGCGCCGCGCCGAGCAACGCCGTATAGATCAGCTTCGACCATGCATAGGCGACCGGTCGCAGGCCCGACATGCGTTCCTTTTCGTAGAGCGTGCGTTCGGCGGCAATCTCACGAGCGCCGTTATTGCTGCCCATCAGGCACAGCAGAATGACCTGAAAAATAATCAATCCCGACACCAGTGTCGCGGTCTCGGCCGCCGATTGCCGGTAGGCTGCCCGGGCCTGCAGCGTTTCGAGAAAACCGCCCGAGCCATCCAGCGCCAGACCCTTCATCTGCGGCAACCCTCCGAGTGCGAAGATGACCACCAGGCACGGAAACCCGAACGTGATCGCCAGCGTGAGCAACAAGTATCCCCGGTCGCGCACCAGCAACCGCCAGCGCCGCGCCAGCAGCGTGCCCAACTGCGACATCGCCGAGGGTCGCTCGGACGGACGACGAACCTCATACCCCGGCGGTTCGGAAGGACGGGCATGGAATTCGCCACTTGTGCCCGCCACGATCGCCGACCAGCGGCCCTTCCAATACGACAGCGGATGCTCACTCAACCGGTCGTAGAGCTCCAGCGCATCAACAATGGCAAAATGTTCCTGCATTCCTCCCAGCGGACCTTGCCAGACCACCGCACCTTCATAAACGACCGTGACCGTGTCGAACTGGCCGAGCTTGGCGAGATTATGAATGACGCACACCACGGTCTTGCCCCGCTGCTCCACGAGGGCGCGCAACACCGCCAGGATCTGGTCCTCCGAGCGCGGATCGAGCCCGCTGGTCACCTCGTCGCACAACAAGCACGCCGGATCCGTCGTGAGTTCCAGTGCCAAACCGAGTCGGCGCAATTGTCCGCCGCTGAGTTTCTCCACCAACGTGTCCCCGCGCTCGGCCAAGCCGACCAGTTGCAGCAGCTCGGCATTGCGGGCCACCAGAGTGGCGTCATCGGTTTTCTGATACAGACGGAGCGCGCAGTCCACGGCCTCGGACACGGTGAGTTTGCCATGCGCGATACTGAACTGCGGAGCGAACGCCACTTCGCGCAACAGGGCGTCACGCGACACGAGCGGACGTCCGTGAAGCAGGATTTCTCCCTCTGATGGAAGGATGTCCAGGATGCCCTTGAGCAGCGTGGTCTTGCCGCAACCCGAAGGACCGATGAGCGCGTACAGGCCGCCGGCTGAAAATTGGGCGGTAGCTCCGTGAACCAACGCGGCCGCGCCGGCACGGGGACGAACGGTGAGGTTGCGACAGGACAGCATGGGGAGGGTCAGTGCATCATCACGGAAGCGCGAAAGGACGGAAGCATGGAAAACGTCCTGACGTCATTTCGTGCGCAATTCCATGCTTCCGTGCTCCCCCGATTACCTGCTTCCATGAAACGAGATCCTTTCACCGTCATGCCGAAACCCGTTTATCTCATCGTCGCTTGCTCCGAAAACCGCGTCATCGGACGTCGCGGCGGGCTTCCTTGGTCGATTCCCGAAGACTCCGAGTTTTTCAAAAACCAAACGCTTGGGCACACGGTAATCATGGGCTCGCGCTCGTTTGGCGAATGGCCGAGCTGCCTTCAAGGCCGCGATGTCGTGGTCATCACGCACGAACCGCACAAAGTCACCGGGAACGTCCCGACCGCCGCCACACTCACCGAGGCGGTCGCCATCGCTCAGTCCCTGCGTGGCGATATTTACCTTTGCGGCGGACAACGCGTCTACGAAGACGGACTCGCCATCGGCGACCGATTGTATCTCACGCTGGTCCACGCGACCATCGACGACGGAGACACGTTTTTCCCTGACTGGCGCGGGCACTTCACGACTGAAGTCGCCCGCCGTGAAAGTAGCGACGCCAACTGGCGCTACTCATTTCTCACGCTGGAACGTTAGCCGCCAGCGCGGCGTGCGCCTTTGCCACCTCGACATATTTCTCGGAGAAACGACGACCCGATTCACGTTCCGCGTCGGTGAGCATTCGGACCACCTTGGCCGGAGAACCCAACACCATGGATCCGGGCGGGCAGGTGAACCGCTGTGGCACGAAGGAGTTCGCACCCACGAGACTGTCGGCACCGATGTGTGCATTATCCAAAATCGTCGCACCCATGCCGATCAGGCACCCATCGCCGATCGTGCAACCATGGATGATCGCCCCATGGCCTACGGTGACGTGGTTGCCGATATACGCACCGGCTCCATCGGAGAGATGCACGACCGCGTTGTCCTGCACATTGCTTCCCTCGCCCACCACGATGCTGTTGATGTCTCCCCGGAGCACCGCGCCGTAAAACACGCTGCTGTTTTTGCTGAGCTTAACATCACCAACCACGGTGGCGCTCTTTGCAATAAACAGCGCTCCGGTTACATCAGGAGTTGTGCCCAGAAACTGGGTCAAACGGTCATGTATTGTCATTTTTTAGCCCACTGTCCGTTTTCGGCCTGCACCCACACGCCTTTGGCACTGGCAGAAGCAATTTGTTTGGCACGGGCCTTGCCCACGGCGTCGGCAGACGTGCCGGCTTTTTTCGCGATGGCCGCATAAACGGCGGCGCGGTCGGCGTTCTCGGCGGCGGCCACACCTTTGTCGTCCCCTGAACGCACGTCGAGGAAACCGCGGTTGTCCTCCCCAAGCACACCTTGGGTTTTAAGTGTATCGATAGAACTGATGCGTTGCTCCATACGGGAGCGAATCGCCCCGAGGTCTTGCGCATGAGTCAGTGGAGCCACTCCAAGTGTGAGCACGGCGATGAAGAGAAAACTGAAAATGGATTTTTTCATGGGAATCACGAAGAGGTTCAGGGGGTATTGATGGTCGTGGATTTCTTGTCGATATCGCCGAAGAAATCATCGAGTGCACGATCGACCTTCACGTTGACGTCCACTGTCGCGTGAACCTCGATCGGGTCGAGTTTGACGTGAATACAACCGGCCGTCAGGCCGATGCAACCAAGCAGGAGTAAACAGCGAAGCATGGGGTGTAGAGTTAAACGGTAAACGTATGCTGGCAACGAAAGTTTGCTAACGGGTTTTGACTGAGAAGCTCTGCTTCATACCCACGCGCAACACCGACGCGAGTGGGCCAGAGACATTGATTTGAAAAATCACAGTGCCGACTGCACTGCCGTCCTGCTCCGGTCGCGCGTGGATGAGCACCGAGGCACTGCGACCCAGTCCGTCACCCTCCGGAGTCAATTTTGCCTCCAATGAATCAACCCGCAGCGCCAGTTTCCCTGTTTCGATTAGGCTCAGGGTTTCATAGCTGTCGTTGGGCGAAGAAAAAAGCCGCACCAATGGATCCCAATTGAAAGGAGAATACGTAAACCGTGCGGGCACCTTTTTGGTCAGAAACCCGGGATTGGACACGAGCCGCAGCGTGGTCGGCTCGCCCTTGTCGATCTCCAGTTCACCCTCGCCCACTCGCAGACCGTCCGACTGGCTCCAGCCAAGGTGAACGCGCCCGTTGATCCGTCCATTCGCATAGGAAAGCGTCGTGGGCACAAACACCACCAAGTCCTGCAAGCCGACCCGTTCCATTGCCAGCGTCACGTCCAAAGCCGGAGCGGCCAGTGACACCGCAAACGGCTCCGCAGTGACCCGTCCGCCCGCGATCTCGATCTCGGTCGATTTAACCTCAAGGCGTGCCATATCCTTCACCGCCATGCGCACGGCCAGGTTTCGTGCGCCAAACCGCGAGGTGACGAGTGTGCGCACGGCAAGTTCCACCGGCACCGTTCCCTCAAAAATATCCCGAGCATCACCGCCGGCCTTCAACGTTACTCCGTCAACCGCCCAGCCCTGCGAAGCATTTGCCACGGTTCCGTCGCGCCATTCGGCACTCAATTCCCCGGTGGGCGCACCATTCTCCCACTCACCCGCGCCGGTGATTTTCAACTCCCCTGTCGCAGTCAGCCCGGCCAATGACGCGGAAAACTCGGGATGCACCGCCAACGCAACCAACCAGGCACCCAGGTTCACATGTCCCTCGGCCACCCGCCAACGCAAGCGATCGCCCGCCGGATCGAACTCCAACGCGATGCGCAGCGCCATATCCGCCCCGGTCACCGCCAACTCCCCCTTGCGCCCGTTGGCATCGCCAGCCGACCACGAAATTTTCCACTCCAGCGGACGCCCCTCGATCGGCGTGAAAACACCGTGCACATCCACGCCCATCCGCACCAAAAGCGGTGCAAGTTCGGCGAGTCCGGCCCCCGAACTATCCCCGACTCCCGGAACCGCCCGCGCCGGGCATGTCGCCTGACCAAGCCCCGCCAGTAGAAAAACCACCGGCAGCAACCCGCCCACCCACCGTGGGCGAAGGTATTCCGGATGAATCACGGAAATCAGCGCCCGCCAGCTCACTGCTCGAAGCGGAAGATAAACTCCTCCGGACGCGCATAGCCGAGTCGCTGACGGATCTTCATCTCCACAAACGCCGGATCCGTGCGCAACCGGTGCAGGATGCGCTCCTGTTCGCGCAGGTGTTCCTCGGCCTCGGCCAGATGCCGCTGGGTCGATAGCTCAACCTGACGCAGCTGGTTGTATTCCCGCCGCGTCTGCCAAAAAAACATCGCCGAGCCCGCCCCCACGCTCAGGAAGAGCAGCAGATAAAAGGTAACGATGATCTGGCGAATGGGCATACGCGGAATTTTCTCCCCCCAACACAGTGCCTCGACGGCCTCAGCGAAAGCTTTTTCCGGCAGGTGTGCTCCAGTCACTCCGGGTGCCCGACCGCCAGTTTAACACTCTTTTTCATTCACCAGCGGTGATTTGGGCGTGCGTTCCCCCGCGTGCTCACCTACTGCCATGCACCATGTATCAGAGTTACTACGGGCTGAACGAAATGCCGTTCAATATCACGCCCGATCCCAAGTTTCTCTATCTTAGCCCGACCCACCAAGAAGCGCTGCAACACCTTAAATATGGGGTGAGCGAGCGCAAAGGCTTCATCGTGCTCATCGGCGAAGTGGGTTGCGGCAAGACCACGCTCTGCCGCCGCTTCCTCAACGAACTCGATCCCGCACGTTACGATACCGCGCTGATTCTCAACCCCCGGGTCACCGAGACGCAGATGCTCAAGGCCATCCTCACCGAGCTCGGCGAAACCAAACTTTCCCGCAGTCAGAACGACTTGGTCGCCCAGATGAACCGCGTTCTCCTCGAACGCATCGAAAGAGGTCGCGACATCGTCCTCATCATCGACGAAGCCCAAAACCTTTCCTTCGAGGTCCTGGAACAGATTCGGCTGCTATCCAACCTGGAGACCGACCAGCAAAAACTCCTCCAGATCGTCCTCATGGGTCAGACCGAGCTGAAAGAAGTTCTGGCCCGCGAAGAGCTCCGCCAGCTTCGCCAGCGCATCCTCATCCATTACGAATTGCACCCGCTCACCCTCGGCGACGTCCAGCACTACGTGCAGCACCGCATCACCCTGGCCGGCGGCATGGGACGCCCTGCATTCACCCGTTGGGCGCTCAAAGCCGTCCACCGCTACAGCAAAGGCATTCCACGAATCATCAATAATCTCTGCGACAAAGCCATCCTGGCCGCCTTCATCCGCGACTCCGACGAAGTCACTTGGTGGGATGTCCGTCGCGCCCACAAGGACATGAAAAACCTCACCGAATAAGCCCGCCTCACTCACCAAGCCGAACGGACACCCGGCCCGCCCGCACGAGATGAGTTGCCAGCCATCCAACCATCCTCAGCTTTTCATCCACCGACTCCCATCCTCCGCGTTATAAGCAAGCAGCCATGAGTTTAATCAACGAAGCCCTCAAAAAGGCCCAACGCCAGCGGACGGAGGATCCGGTGGCCACACCGCCCCCGTCGCCATCCACGCCCACGCTCAGCGGCATCCAACTGGCACGTATTCCCAAACGCAAAACCCCGCTGCCTGCCAGCACGCTACTCTTGCTGCTGGGCGGAGGATTTGCCGTGCTCCTGATGGGCGGTATCTTTGCGGTCGTATTTTTGGTTCCCGACAAAACCCCGCCGCCAGTGATCAAAACAACGGCAGTCACACCGCCCTCGCAGGTCAGCCCGATCACCACACCGGTAACGCCAGTGACGCCCGTGTCTCCGGTCGCTCCCATAACGCCCGTGGCCACCACCCCGCCCACAGTGGACACCACCCCCGAGCCACCGGTCGTCTCGGTGAAACTCCCCCCGATTGTGACGCCCTCCCCAACGCCCCCGGTCGAGGTTGCACCCGTCATCCCCCCGACACCGACGCCCCCGCCTGTCACGGAAGTCAAAGTTCCCGTGGCTAACCCCAAGGTTTATGAGTTTCTGGAAGCCCTTCGCGTCTCAGGCATCCGGGTATCGGCAACCGATCCCAAAGTGATCATGAACGACCGGGTTTTCCGCCTCAATGACGTGGTGGATAAACCCACGCACCTGCGCCTCACCCGGGTGGACGCATCCAGCCTCACCTTCACGGATGACAAAGGATTCGAATATCAAAAGTCGTTTTAACTCCACCGGTCTTTCGATCAGCGGTTAATCCCCACCTTCAGCCCCGTGCGCCCGCCCCGCCCCTCAGCAAATTTTCAGCCGCGTCCCGAATCCGCCATCCTGCAATCATTCCGCGGCGAAGTCCGCGCCACGGCTAATCTGCACCCCCTGGAAAACGCCCTGCTGATAATCGCAGGTGCCATGCTCTGCTTCATGCCGTGGGCGCTAGGGACGATGCATGAATGGAGTCAATTCATCAGCTTGGCCCTGGCTGCGGTGGCCATGGGCGTGGCGCTAACCAACCGGCGCTACTCCGGCGAGCTCGCCCCCCAAGGCGACTTCAGGCTGATCATGTGGCCCAAGCTCATCCGCTTCCCGCTCTTCTGGCTCGGGCTGCTGTTTCTGGGTTATATTTTCGTTCAAGCGGTAAACCCTGCATGGCACTTTGTGCGTGACGGCAAGTATTGGTGGCTTGAGCCCGTTCCCCATTTCTCGTGGCTGCCCACCAGCGTCGATGCGCCCTACAAAGAGATGAATCCTTGGCAGATGCTGGTCATCTATGGCGCGACCTGGCTGATCAGCTGTGCCCTGTGGGTCGGACTAACCCGCCGGTCTGCGGTGCAAACCCTCTTCACCGTGATCGCCGCCAATGGAGCCCTGCTGGCCATCGTTGGCATCCTGCAACGCGTCACGCATGCCCGCTACATTCTCTGGGTCCTCAATGAGGTCAACTGGCGTGGCAATTTCTTCGCCACGTTCATCTACAAGAACCACGCCGGAGCCTACTTCAACTTGGTGTTTATGCTGAGCGTAGGCCTGCTCTACTGGCACTTCTCACGATCCGAGCGCCGTCTCGAACGCACCAGCCCCGCACCGGTTTTCGCCTTTTTTTCGGTGTTACTCGGCCTCAGCGTCCTCCTGAGCCTTTCCAAGGCGGCCACGATTCTGATGATGGCCTTCATCCTCGTGGCATTCATCGGCTTTATCGTGCGCTGCTCCGTCTCTCACGGAGAAGGCCGCAGCCCCTGGGTGATCACCGTGCTTTGTGCGATATTCACCCTGTTCATCGCACTGGGGGCCTATTTCCTAAACACCAACGAGGTCTTTAATCGCCTCGGCCTGCTCATCGAAGAAGGTCAGACCAATGGCTCGGTGACGTCTCGCAACCTCGCGCGCAAAGCAACATTCGAGATGGCCGGGGACAAGGTAGTGACCGGTTGGGGGGCAGGCAGTTTCTGCCACACGTTCCCCTCTTACCAAAAAAAACACCCCGAAATCTATAACCTGCCCGGCAGTCCCAACCGCAAAATGCGCTGGGAATATGCCCACAACGACTACGTGCAGCTCCTGGCTGAGCTGGGCCTGATTGGCGCAGGCCTCGTGCTGGCCATGCTGATCTGCGCGGTGCGCTACTTTTTTCAGCAACGCATTTATCTGAGGCCTCACATTATGTTTCTCGTGCTGGCGCTGGTCATCACTGCCGCCCACGCCTGGGTGGACTTTCAGTTCCAGAATCCGGCCATTCTGATCCTCTGGTGCGTCTCCATCATCCTGGTCGGACGTTGGAGCGAAATGGAAAACCGGCGGGCCTAGGATCGGCCTTCCCGCCCGCGAGAGATCTACGGCGACATGCTGGCATCACTAATGCTAGTTATAAGTTATGAAACGATGCGGGCAATGGATGTCCCTGCTCTGGGTGTCACTCACCCTGCTCTGGCCACAGCTTACGGCAGGCATTCACGTTTCCCGTGCGGACGCCCCCTCGCTACTCAGTCATACCGAGGTCCAGCTCGTTGCACTGTTCAGTGATTTCACCATCGAAGGTGCCAAAAAAATCGAGGCGCAAAAAGACGAGTCACTGGATCAAAACGACGGTTATTTCCACAGACCGGAAGCCAACGATACGCGTCCGGTTGTTTTGTCCTGTGACATTGTCGCTGAAGCGGACTCCATTTCGGGGCGGCCCACCGGCATCGACCGGCCGGTAAGCCGAGGACCTCCGCAGCAGGATTAACACACGCCCATCGGTCGGTCCGGATTCGCTCCTTTTCTGGCGCAAAATTATCCGGCCTGCCCCTATCCGGGACACCACCTGCGGGTCTGGGTGCTCCCGTGCCTCACCGTAATCGTCAGTCAACTCATCTGGCCTCCGGCCTGCCTGCATCATGTCTTTCCTCTCTTCTCATCGTCTTCACTGGGGTGTTCACCACGAACTATCCGAGAATCTTTCCGCCCAGATCGACCGCATGATTCCCGTCGATCCCCAAACCCCCGCCGGGGATCTTGCCACCAACGTATCATCCGACGGCACGCAATCGGTGCAACTCCCGCCACCTCGAGACCCGCGCCTCGACGCACTCGGACCTTAACCGGAACGTAGCACAGCGGCTCAATCGGCCGCTGGTGCCATACGTTGAACTTTCACGCGGCGCACCCGCTCCGCGTGCACGTCGACCACGGTGACGAGATAATCTCCCACGGTGAGGTTCTCCCCACGCTTCGGTAGTCGCCCAAAGTGGCGCTGCGTCCACAGAGCCACCGTTTCCTTGGGCAACCATTCAAAGGTCCAACCGGTTTCCGCCTGCAACTCGCGCATGGTCAGTGCACCGCTGATCACAATAAACTGCTCGTTAAGCTCGAAAATCGGCCCGTGCTCGATGTCGAACTCGTCGCGAATATCGCCGACGATTTCCTCCAATACATCCTCAAAGCTCACGATACCCGCCGTGTTTCCCGCTTCATCCAACACCAACGCCAGATGATTCCGCGAAGAGCGAAACAGCTCGAGCATCGTGTGAATCGGCGTCTTGAGCGTAAACGTGATCATCGGCCGAACCAAGGGCTCGAATGAGGACTCCGATCCAAGCGCCTGTATCTGCCAAAGCCACTCACGCACCAGCAACATGCCATCGACCTGATCAAACGAATCATTTCTGCACACCGGAAAGCGACTGTGCCCGCTCATCTGCGCAATGCGCAGGTTCTCTGACATCGATTTGTCACTCCAGAGCGTGATGATCTGTTCACGCGGACGCATGATCTGGAACGCACGGATCTCCCGTAACCGCAGCGAACGGATCATCAGCTTGTTGATGAGTGAATCCCCCGGATGCGAATGCCGGGCATGGCTCAACACATACTCCAGTTCCTCCGAGCTAAAGGTGCCCTCGCCTTCTCCCGCAGGATCAAGACCGGCCCATTTCAGAAACAAGTTGGCGGTGCCGTTAAGCGTCCAGATAAAGGGAAACAGTGCGTAGTAAAAAACAATCAACGGTGCCGCCGTAAACAATGAGACGGCTTTGGGCCGCTGAATGGCGAGGGACTTGGGCGCAAGTTCACCGAAGATAATGTGCAGAAAAGTGATGACCGCAAAAGCCACTGCAAAAGCCACCGAGGACACCGTAGTCGGCTCGGTGATGCCTAACGCCCCCATCAACGGTGCGATTCGGTGGGCGATGAACGGCTCGCCAACCCAGCCAAGTCCAAGGCTGGCCAGTGTGATGCCGAGCTGGGTGGCCGAAAGGGCGGCGTCGAGTTTGTTGGTCGCCGCCAGAGCGAATTTCACCCGCCAGCCTCCCGTTTTGACCATCGGGCGGAGTTGACTGGCGCGCACTTTCACGAGCGCGAACTCCGCCGCCACAAAGAATCCGTTGGCAGTCACCAGGGCGAGGACGATGATTATCTCCAGCGCGATACCGAAAAAAGCGTGCATTAGTTGAACAATATTGGCGGCTAATCCCGCGTTGCGTCGAGTATCAACATGCAAAAGCCGCACCATTGGTCCTCAACCAAGTGACTTGCTGCAACTTTCGCTTGGCGGCGTGGCCCTTCGCACGCCAGCATGACCACTCTATGTCGTCCCCCTCGCGTCCACCCGTGGTTCACGCCCTGCGCGGCTGGCGCCGTCTCGCGCTCTGGCCGTTGGGCGTGCTCATGCGCCTTTGGGGATGCTCGCTGCACCTACGTATTTCACCCGAAACCGAGCGCAACCTGCGCAAGATCGACGAACCCGTCGCCTTTACCCTCTGGCATAACCGGTTGTTTATCACCGCCGAAGTCTTTCGCCGCTTTCGGAATGGACGTCCGCTTTACGCGCTGGTCAGCCCGAGCAAGGACGGAGCATGGTTGGAGGCGTTTTTTTCATTGGTGGGGATGCGGGCCGTGCGTGGCTCCAGCCATAAACTCGGTCGCGAAGCCGTCACCGCCCTCGTCGAAGTGCTGAAGTCAGGCAATGACATCGGCATAACCCCAGACGGACCACGCGGCCCGATCTATGAGTTTAAAGCCGGGGGACTCATCGTCGCACGGCGGGCACACGTGCCAATGATGCTGCTGGGCTGTGCCCACGAGTCATATTGGCAGGTGCCCAGCTGGGATCGATTCCAGCTGCCTCACCCCTTTTCAACGGTGGACGTTTATTGCACTGAGGTGCCATGCGACACACTCGGCGACCGAAACGGAAGCGCCGCGCTACTACAAACGCGGCTGCTTGCGATGAACCCCGATCAACCCGCTGACCGCACCGTCGTTTAAAACGACGGGACGATCTCGACGGATGAACCGGACGCTGCGATGTAATCAGCTCCGAGCGACCAGCTGAGATCATTAACCAGAAGCTTGTAAGTGACAGACTTGCCTGTTCCGGGAAGCGCGATGCTCCACTTGTCATCGGCAGCACAATCAAGGGCCACACCGGTGTCCCAGCTCAGGCCCGGACCCTCGCCGCGGATATAGAGGGTGTTACCGAATCCGATATCAATCAGAGCGGTGATCACGGTCGGTGATTGCTTGGGCGTGGCGGCCTTGACGGCAGGAGCCTTCGCCACCGGTGCTGCTGTGCGTTTGGCAGGAGCCGCAGCCGCCGGCTTCTTAACGATCTTGGCGGTGACCTTCTTGACCGGAGAGGTTGTCTTGGCTGCTTTTACCGTGGATTTCTTCATGATGTCTATGTGCGTTGATACTTTAATACGAGACGACAGGACATTTACCCGCCACTCTTGTGCTTCAATAGCAAATTAAGGACCAAGTCCCCCAACCCGCTTAATTTACCTGTTCGTCGAAATTAACCGGATGCAAAGATTGAAAATTGATGTTTACTCGCGCGGATCGCCTCCCCACATACATCCCTTCCATCTCATGGGGCAGTAGCTCAGTTGATAGAGCGCTTCGTTCGCAATGAAGAGGTCGTGGGTTTGATTCCCATCTGCTCCACCATGGTCCCTGTTTTAAACGGGAAATCGGCAAAGGCCCCTCCTTCATAGGGGCAATCCCCCGTGCTTATTTCGCTGGATGGGCCTGATTTTACGACTCCACCAAACGGGCAAAAACCATCTTGCCCGCTGAAGACGGCAAAACGCTCACGATCTCCACCGTCGTCAAACTGCCGATATGCCCGCGGCCGCCGTTGACCACGACCAGCGAATTGTCGTCAAGGTAGCCGATAGCCTGTCCCTCTTCCTTGCCGGGTTTCACCAACTCAACTTCGAGCACCTCTCCAGTCACCAGCTCAGGGCGAAGCGCCTTGGCCAAATTGTTTAGATTTAGGCATCCCACCCCGTGAAACTCAGCCAGCTTGGTCAGGCTGTAATTGGTCGTCAGCAGCTTTGCGCGCATCGACTGCGCCAGAAAGACTAGTTTGGCATCAATATCGGCCCGATTACCCACGTCGCTCTCATTGATACGAAGATCCAGGCTCGTGGTCTTTCGTAATATGTTAAGCGTCTCCAGTCCCCGACGTCCGCGTGCCTGCATGTGCGGATCTACAGAATCAGCGATCAGCTGCAATTCGTGCAGCACAAACCGGGGAATGACCAACGCCGCGCCCACGAAACCGGTATGTCCGACGCGCGCGATCCGCCCGTCGATCAGCGCGCTCGTGTCGATAATCATCAAAGGAACATCGACATCATGCGGCACGAAACGCACGTAGGGGATGATGAGGTTGAACTCATCCTTTCCACGCAGCGCGATCACGGTCGCCAGATAGGTGCAGACGATAAAAAGCGTCAGCTGCACGAGGAAGATAATCTGGGGATCGCCCTTCTCCAGCAGGGGCGATTTATGCAGCATGTAGGAAATAACCGATCCCACCGCCAAACCAAACGTGATGGCCGAGAGACCACGCAGGGAAAATCCCTTCAGCATGATGTCTACGAGGACCACCAGGCACCCGATCGCCAGGCCGATAAAAACGGCCACCATGCGATGCTCGTCCCAGTCGCTGATCGCATAGCAGACCAGCCACCCTGCGGCGGCGCACAAGGCGATGAAGATCGCCCGGATGGGAAACAGCGTCTTGTTCATGATGCCGGACCAAGCCGCGCCGGCCCGATCCGCCGAATTTGGCAGGCTTTTACCTTTTCAATATCACACGTTTCCATCTAGTCGGACTGCATCTTCTGAGCGCACGTATGACAATCCAATACTGGTTGGTGAAATCCGAACCCGAAGCCTACTCGTGGGACGACTTGGTCCGCGACGGGCGCACCGACTGGACCGGTGTCCGGAATTATCAGGCACGCAATCACCTCAAAGCCATGCGCCCGGGTGACCGGGTGTTTTTTTACGCCAGCGTCACCACCAAGGCCGTGCTGGGACTCGCCGAGGTGTCTAAGGCCTTTTTCCCGGACCGGACGGCCGACGATGAGGGCTGGGTTGCCGTCGAACTCCAGCCCGTGCGCCCCCTGGCTTCCCCGGTGTTTCTTGACCAAATCAAGGCAACCCCTGCACTCAAGGACACGGCATTGCTGCGTCAAAGCCGCTTATCCGTCATGCCGCTCACCGCGACAGAATTTAAGGTGATTTCCAAACTGGGCGGCACCTGAGCGGAAACCAAGCGCCGCCCTGCCATTACAGCTCGACCAAGATGCGCAAACCCACGTGGCGCGCCCGGTCGCTTTTCAGGCGCGCCTCTTCGGGCACCTTGAGCAAGGCCTCCGGCTCATCCAGATAACTGCCGCCAAAAACCCGCGCATTGGCATCGTCCGCCGCCGTCGAGGTCCACTCAGCCAGGTTGCCGATCAAGTCGCCAAAACCGGCTGTATTCGTTTTCTGGCGACCGACGTCGTGGCTGTGCCCCTCGCTATTTTGACGGCTCCAGAATCCACCGCCGTCATCACCCAGCGCCACCCGCAACTCGTCCACCGAGGGCAGTCGCACCGTCAAGCCAAGCAGCCACGACAAACGCGTGCAGAACTCCTGCGCATCACTCCAGCTCACCGAATCCACCGGCAGCGAACGGCCGGGATTGCGGCTCGGGTTGGTGCTCATGACCAGAACATAGAGGGACTGGGGCACCTCGGTCTTCAATAACATGCGGTCAGACACACCTGGCAACGGCAGCAGGGCATCGTAAACCTCGTCTTGCAGCGAACGCAGATCCGCCCTCCTCAACGCCAGATAGGCCAGCTTGATCCGCAGCCCGCCATCCAAGCGACGACTCTTCGGATACGCGGCGAATAATTTCTCCACCAACTCTCCCGCCTGTTCCAATTTCTGGTCGGCGGCAACGATCTGCCGCTTACGCAGGTGCTCGCCAATGGTCTGGTCGAGTTGCTCCAACTCATTCGCCATGGCCGACGACAAGGCCGTCTGACGCTTGATATCCAAACTCTCGATGCGCTGGGACGAAACGAATCGGCTGCGCGGATAATTTTGGTTAACCTGCCGTTGCAGCGCCTCCGCCTCGTCGAACCGTGCGGCCGCATCGGCGGGACGCTGACGAAGCACGGCTTCATCACCGGCCTTGTCCTTGGCCTCGATCTCGGCGGCGATGCCAGCGGCATTAAGCGACTCGATTTCCGAGCTGAGCCGATCAGCCCCCGCCAGATCAGCATAACGCGTGCGGGTATATTCACGGTTGATACGCGCCTGCGCATCCCGAGCCGCCGTGTAAGCCGTAAGCGCATCCGCCCAACGCGATTCGGACACCGCCCTGCGCGCCGCCTCCACCGCCGCCACCACCTCCAGATGTAATGGCGCGGCTTCCACCGCCGCCACCGACTGCGTCAACGTCGTCTCGCGCACATAATTTTTGTAGCGAGAACTGGCGGAACTCAGGTTAATCTCACGTTGCAACCGCAATGCGTCACGCAACTTCTCCCCCGCTTCGGCTAATTTGCCTGCATTTAAGGCATCCTCGCCGTCCGCCGCCAACCGGTCGATCAGGATCACCTTGTTTTTGGCCCGCACACTGTCCAGTTCGGTCTCAAGCCGAACCAAACGGGTGGACTGGTCCAGTCCCGCGTTTGAAAACGACCGCATCAGCTCGCGTTGTTTCTCCACTGCCTTGGCCAAGGCGTCGGTCGACGCCTCTGTGACCAGATTGGCTTCGGCTGCCTGCCGGTATTGTTTCTCCAGATCGGAGATCTCGGCCGACATCCGGTCCAGCGCAGGATCGTCCGACGAGATGATGGCACCTGTCGAATCGCCGACGCTTCGCGGGCCAAGCGTGGCCAGAAAATAGTAAAGACAACCGAGCGCCACGAGGCCGAGTAAGCCAAGAAGCCATATCCGCACGGTTCTCCAGAAAGCTGCAAAATGATGTTTGGTCCGCGAAGCGGGCATAAGGGCAAAAGGGGTAAATGTCGGAGCAAAGTCCCGTGTGAGAAAAATGCAACGTGTTCTATCTCGAAACCGCGATAAACTCGACACTCCCTCTCGCAGCCGTTTTCACAGGAACGTGCTGGAAAAACTCGTCATACTCGCTCCCGGCCTGCTCGGCGGTTCCGTTGCCCGCGCCGCGCACGCCCGCGGACTGGCTCGTCTCATCACGGTTTGGGCACGCCGACCCGAGACCCGGTTGAAGTTGCATGACCAACCCTGGGTTGGACAAGTAGCCGAGACCGCCGAGGAAGCCGTGCGCGACGCATCGCTCGTCGTGCTCGCCGCACCCGTCGACAAAATCATCGAGCTCGCCCGCCGGATCTCCCCGCATCTCCCTGCCGGCGCACTCGTCACCGATGTCGGTAGCGTAAAGGCCGAACTCTGCCGCGCCTGTGATCTCGCGTTGGCTCCCCATGCACGCTTCATCGGTGCGCACCCCATGGCCGGCGGCGAAAAAACCGGCTGGGAAAACGCCACCGAGACCCTTTTCGAGAAACGCGTATGTTTCGTCACCCCGCTGGCCGGTGCCGACGAGGCATCCATCGCCACAGTTGTTCGTTTTTGGCATGATCTCGGGTCTGAGGTGACCACCGTCACGCCTGATCAACACGACGAGATCACCGCGCACATCAGTCATCTTCCGCAAGCCCTCGCCACCACACTCGGCACCTTCCTTGCCGGGAAAAACCCGCAATGGCGGAACCTCTCCGGCAACGGCCTGCGCGACACCACTCGCATTGCCGCGAGCGACGCCGCCATGTGGATCGAGATTTTCCAGCAGAACCGCGAAGAAGTCCTTCGGGCGCTCACGAAGTTCGAAGACGAGTTGCACGGCTTCAAAGCCGCGCTCGCCAATCGCGACTGGCCCGAAGTCCGCGCCCGCCTCGAACGAGGCAAGGCCTGGCGTGACGGTTTCCGCCCGTAAATTAAAGTGGCGTGGGCATCTTGCCCATGTCCGGAAATCTTTTCCGGAAAACAACCCGCTGGACTCCAAACTCCCGGCTCTCAATTCTCCACCCTTTCATGTCGCCGTCGCTTCCCGCCGTCCTCCCCATCCAACCCTTCACCCGTCCTGTGCGCGGAGAAGTGACGCTGCCCGGCTCGAAAAGCCTCACCAACCGCGCCCTGCTGCTCGCCGCTCTGTGTCAGGAAAAGGTGGTGCTCACCGGCGCACTCTTCAGCGAAGACACCCACCTGATGGTCGAAGCGCTCAAGGCCCTCGGCTTCACCGTCAACGCGAACGCCGACGCCGGCACCATCGAAGTCTCTGATCAGGCCAACGGCTTCACCAAAACAGAGCCGGTCGACCTGTTCGTGGGCCTCGCCGGCACCGCCGCCCGTTTTCTCACCGCACTCTGTGCCGCCGCTCCACGCGGAGTTTATCGCATCGACGGTATTCCGCAGATGCGCAAACGCCCGATGAAAGGCCTGATCGACGCGTTGCGTTCGCTCGGAGCCGACATCCGCTGCACGGGCACCGAAGGCTTTTTCCCTCTGGAAATACAAGCCAAAGGATTGCGTGGCGGCGAAGTCTCCATCGACGCCAGCGAAAGCAGTCAGATGTTGTCGGCACTGTTGATGATTGCACCGTTAGCCAAGGATCCACTGAAGATCAGCTTAGTAACCCAAGTCAGAGCTCCATTTGTAATAATGACCATAAACCAAATGGTCGAATTTGGCATTCAAGTTCCCGACCTTAAGGGTAACCTTATTCTCACCAAACCGGGGCAGTCTTTCGAATTAATGTCCGGCACTGAATATCGAATTGAAGCGGATGCTACTGCAGCCAGTTATTTCTTAGCCCTACCAATAGTCACCAAAGGGTGCTTAAGCTTTAGAGGCTACAGCGTTAAAGGTCATCAAGGAGACGTAGAATTTGGCCGCCTACTTGAGCGAAGCCTACTAATTCATCCGCTAAACCACCAAAATGATTATCAGGTAATCCAAGCGAATGATTTACGTGACGGTGTTGAGGCCAACTTCAACGAGTTCTCCGACACCTTCCTCACGCTCGCCGCGATTGCCCCGCTGCTCTCTGGAAAGACCACGATCACCGGCGTCGCCCACTCGCGCAAGCAGGAGACCGACCGCGTTGCCGGCATGGTTCGCGAACTCCGCAAACTCGGGCAGGACGTCGAGGAGTTTGAGGACGGACTCACCATCACCCCGCGTCCGCTCAAAGCCGGCGTCGAGATCGAGACCTACGGCGACCACCGTTTCGCCATGAGTTTCGGCATCCTCGGCTGCCACGATCTCCACGGAGACGGACGCCCCTGGCTCTCCATCAAAGATCCTGCCTGCTGCGCCAAAACCTTCCCCAATTTCTTCGAGCTGCTCGAATCGCTGCGCCAACACTCCCTTTCATCCTGATGTCCTCATTCCTCATCGTCGCCATCGACGGCGGCGCAGCCTCCGGCAAATCCTCCACCTCCCGCGCCCTCAGCGAGCGGTTCAACTTCCTGCACGTTGACACCGGCTCCTACTATCGCGCCATCACCGCCGAGTTGCTCCGTCGCGGATTACGCATCGACCAAGCTGACGCCGTCAAAGCCGCCCTGCCCTCCATCACCCTCGGCACGCGGCTCGAGGGTCGTGCCGCCCGCATGGAAATCGGCGGACGCGTCGTCCCCGAAGCTGAGATTCGCGGCCCGGAGGTGACCGCCGCCGTGTCGCATTTCGCGGCCATCCCCGAGGTCCGCTCCGCCCTGCTTGCCTACCAGCGCGCCCAAGCTGACATCGCCCGCACCCATGGCTTTGGTGGCATGGTTATGGAAGGGCGCGATATCGGTTCGATCATCTTTCCCGATGCCGGGCTTCGATTGTTCCTCCACGCCGACCCCGAAGCCCGCGCCAAGCGCCGCGAACTCGAAGGACGCGCCGATGCCGTCGCCGAGCGCGACCGCATGGACGCCACCCGCAAGACCGCTCCGCTCGTGCTCGCTTCCGGAGCCATCGATATCGACAGCACCTTCCTCAATCTCGAACAGGTCGTTGATAAAATCTCCGGCCTGATCTCCGAAAAAATCGGCTGATTTTCCCGTCATGCAACGTCGTCACAGTCAGGGTGAGATGGATCCGCTCTATGGCATCTGCCACTATTGGATCACGGTTTTATACGACATCTTCTTCCGAGGAGAAATCGTCGGTTTGGAAAACGTGCCCAAGTCCGGCCCGTTTCTCGTCGCGTCCAATCACGCCAGCCACCTCGACCCTCCCTTCGTCGGCTGCCACATCCCGCGCCAGATGGCGTTCTTCGCCCGCAAGACTCTGTGGAACGGTAAATTCGCCACCTGGTGGTTGGACGGCGTCGGCGCGATTCCCGTGGACCGCGACGGTGGCTCCGATGTGAGCGCGATCAAAAATGTCCTGCGCACGGTGCAAGCAGGCAAGGCGCTCACCCTATTCCCTGAAGGCACGCGTTCGCCCGACGGCAACCTCCAGCCCGCCAAATCCGGTGTCGGCATGATCGCCTGCCGCACCCGTGTGCCCGTGGTGCCTGCGCGGATTTTCAATTCACACATCGCCTTCGGCAAAGACGGGCGTTGGCGCGCCGGCACGTGCCTGAACATCGTTTACGGCAAGCCGCTCCAACCCGCCGACTACGACGACCCCAAGGCCGGCAAGGAACGCTACCAACTCGCGTCCGAAAAAATCATGGCCGCCATCGCCGCCTTGCGCGAACCGCAGCCAGTGATCGTCTGAAGTGGCACGGGCATCCTGCCCGTTATTCGGATGCCATGGGCAGGACGCCCATGGCCCGACTTCCCACCGCCCGCGTTCAGCACAGCCCGCTCGCCTTGCGTGCGCGGCCGAGCACCTGGCTCGCCGTGGCGCGAGCACGGTCGGCACCGTCTTTCAACGTCGCATGGACGTAATCCATGTTGGCAACCAGCTCGGCGCGCTTCGCACGATACGGCGCAAAGAACGTCCAGTAGTGCTCGAACAGTGCCTTCTTTAAATCCCCATAACCGAGACCTCCCGCGCGCAGTCGGTTTTCGTAGTCGGCCGCCACATCGGCGGGCGCGACCAGCTTGAGCAGTTGGATGGCGAGGTTCTTGTCGGCATCGGGCTTGGGTTCGGCCGGCGTGCGGCTGTCCATGACGATACCCATGATTTTTTTGCGGAGGGCCTTTTCTTCGCCGAAGATTTCCAGCGTATTGCCGTAGCTCTTGCTCATCTTCTGGCCATCCAGTCCGGGCACGACCGCCGTCTCGTCACGAATCTCCGGCTCGGGAATCACAAACGTCTCGCCGTAGGTGTGGTTGAATTTGATGGCAATGTCGCGGGTCATCTCGACGTGTTGCTTCTGATCGCGACCGACGGGGACAACGTTGGAATCATAGAGCAAGATGTCGGCGGCCATCAGCACCGGATAGGCGAACAGGCCGAAGTTCGGCGAGATGCCCTTGGTTGTCTTGTCCTTGTAGCTATGCGCGCGCTCCAGGAGTCCCATCGGTGTAAGCGTGCCAAGGATCCACATGAGCTCGCACACCTCGGACACGTCGCTCTGCCGGAACAGCACGCTCTTCGCCGGATCGAGGCCGCACGCCATCCAATCCAGGGCCACGTCGAGCGAGTTCCGGCGGCGTTGCGTGGCGTCGGTGAGCGACGTCATCGAGTGGTAGTCGGCGATGAAGTAGGTGCAGTCCCCGCGCGACTGGAGTTCGACTGCGGGTTTGATCGCGCCGAAGTAGTTGCCGATGTGAAGCAGGCCGGAGGGCTGGATGCCGGTGAGGATACGCATAAAATTCGTTCTCGTTCTTCGTTCTCTTAATCGTTCTCGAAAGTGTGGAAAGGAAGAGGAGAACGAGAATGAGTAAGAGAACGAGAACGATTTTTGCCTAATCCCTGCGAGGTATCTGCGTAACTGTCCCTCGAATGCGCGCGATGGTGGCCTCCGGCAGATAGCCACCAAAGGCCATCGTGGGCATGACCAGAGCTCGTTTCCCCAAGATCGTGCCCGGGTTTAACACGGCGTTGCAGCCCACTTCAGCCCGGTCACCAAGGATGGTGCCGAATTTGCGCAGCCCCGTGTCAAACACGCCAGTCGGTAGCCTGACCGTGACCGGTTGTTGGTCGAGTCGAAGATTGGACAGAATCACGCCTGCACCGAGATGCGAGCCGTTGCCCAGGATCGAATCGCCCACGTAGCTAAAATGCGGAACCTGCACGCCGTCCATGAGCACGCAGTTTTTGAACTCACAGGCGTTGCCCAGCACGCAACCCGCACCGACGATGACGTTACCGCGAATAAACGCCCCCGGGCGGATCTCCGTTCCCGCGCCGATCCAGGCCGGACCGATGATCGTGGCGTAGGCGGGCATTTTCACCGATGGGTCGATCCAGACCGCGCCCTCGATATGAACTCCCGGCGGCAACGGCCGGGTTACTGGAGCAGGTAGTCCGGCCAGCGCGGGAGCGATCTGCTTCAGCCATTCCCAAGGTGCCACATCCGGACGAAAAGAGCCAGCAAACACAGAGAGCGACGGCGGCAGGGTAAAGAAATCAGCGGCGAGCATGGCTGGTGAGTGGAGACAAAAAAATGCCGGATGTCATCACCCAACCCACGCGTGTCGCCTCAACTGCGATCACCTGAGAACCGCCCTGAATCCCTGCCCAAAACCTCACTTTACGGTCTTGGGGTTATTGCGTGACGCATAAACAAGTTACTAGACTCCGAGCCCTAAACGTATTTCTTGTTTGGTTACCCCGACCTCATGATCGCCTATCGCCAACGCGGACTGGTCAATGTCCATGCTTTCCTAGCCAACTTTGCCGCCATCCTCCTCCTCTTGGTTTACGCCCAATCGAGTATCTGGCTGCCCTGGGTCAGCCTGTCGGATGAGCTGAACCTTCTGCCCTACTGCTTGGCCGTGTTCATCGGCATGGGAATCAGCATGCGCCACATCCGCGCGAAGGGATACACCCTGCATATTTTGAGCTGGTTCGACGGCATCGAACTGGGCTTGCGGCAGACCTTCATGGTCGCCGCATGTCTCTTCGGTCTGATGTTTGCGACCAAGGACCGCTCGATCAGCCGTCTCTTTCTCGGAAGTTATCTCGTTATACTTTGGGGGCTGCTGTCGTTCATCCATGTTTACCTGCCATCGAGAGTTGCCCAATGGCTGTTTGGTGAAAGCAGTCGGCTGAACACGGTTTTCATCGGCAGTGGTTCCGCGCTGGAGAACCTCGACGACTGGATCAGCAATCGCGGCCATCTCGGCATCACACCGGTCGGCTTTATTGCGGATGAAAAACCTTCGCGGGCGGAAAACGCCATCGCACCCTACCTGGGCGGACTCGATGACTTGGCGGTCGCGATCAACAAACTCAAAGTCCGCCAAGTGGTCTTGCTTCAGTGGACCGCCGATGTCGAACGACTGGAGCGCATCGTGGAAATCTGCGAATCGGAAGGCTGCCGCTTTCTCATCCACAACAATCTCGACGCCCGGTTCGCCCGTCCTCTGATCCCCGTGCAGGAAGGAGGCCGCCATTTCCTAGCGCTGCAGGATGAACCGCTGGAGGACCCCGTAAACCAGACAGTCAAGCGTGCGTTCGATATCGCGATTTCACTGCCTGTCGTGGTGTTCATTCTCCCCCCTCTCTGCGCCTGGGTCTGGTTAATGCAGCGAATCCAGGCACCCGGTCCGATGTTCTTCGTGAAGCCCCGGGGCGGTCACAACCGCAACGAGTTTAATATGCTCAAATTCCGCTCCATGTATGCGCGGGACCACGACATCAACAAACAGGCGACCGCCGGCGACAACCGCATCTATCCTTTCGGAAAATTCCTTCGCAAGAGCAGCCTGGACGAGTTTCCCCAGTTCATCAACGTGCTACGCGGCGACATGAGCGTGGTCGGACCTCGTCCCCACCTGCCGCAACACGACATCGAGTTCAGCCTCATCAGCAAAGCCTATCGCGTGCGCTCCATGGTCAAGCCGGGCATCACCGGACTCGCCCAAGTCAGCGGCTTTCGTGGCGAGATCACCGATCCGGAAAAACTCCACCGCCGCGTGTATTGGGATCTTTTCTACGTCACCCATTGGTCAATGGGCATGGATGTGCAGATCGTCATGCGCACCGGACTCCAGGTGTTCTTTCCGCCACCCGCTGCGTATTGAGGACGTCAGGGGTCAGAATACGAACGGGTTGAACGTGCGTTCGTTTTGGATGGTCGTGAGCGGACCATGGCCGGGGGCGACCGCCGTGTCGGCGGGCAGCTCGAGCATGCGCTTCACGTGCTTCTTCAACCGTTCACTGCAAAAATACGCCCCGCCGATCGAACCCGCAAAAAGGATGTCGCCCGACACTAGCAAGGCCCGCCCCTCGGGTGCTCCCGCTGTCCGCACCACGTAACAGTTGTGCGACTCGGCATGCCCAGGTGTCGCCAACGTCTCAACCTCGAACGGACCGAATTTCATGCGCGCACCCTCCTCCAACGTCACCGCACCGCGAATGCAGGCACCGGCCGGACCGAAGACCGGCGCGGGTCCATGGAGTTTTTGCACGTCGGCCAGTCCGGCGAGGTGTTCGGTCTCGGGGTGTGTGATAAAAATCGCGTCGATCTGCTTGATTGCGGCGGGCCAGACGCGGCGCAGCACTTCGGCATCGCTCCCCGCATCAAAAAGAATCGCGCGTTTCGAACCGCACTCAGCCACGAGATAGGCGTTGGCCACTCCGATACCGTGCGGAGTGCGCAACGGATAGAGACAGAATGGCAAACCCCCGATCTCAGGCAACGGATACCGGCCGGCGGCCAGCGCCGCCACGCCGACTTCGTTAAGCCCCAACGCCTGCGCGAGCCGACGGGTTTCCGCAGTAGTAAAATCGTAGCGGTAATCGCAAGCATCCCGGATTTTATCAACGAGCACGCCCGCCCGCGCACCCAGTTCCGTCTCATCGAGACCGGAACAACGCATGGCCTTCTCCAAGACGTCGCCCAGCTCGTCTTCAAAAGGTGCGTATTCGATAACCATGGCCTACTCTGTGCAGACAACCGGCCGCCTGTAAACGCAGGGTTGGTAGTTTCCTGAACACACAACAGTCAACTTTTCTCGACATGCCCTCGTAGCTGCTTGAATGCCGCCAGCGCCTCGGCTCGCGCCGTCGCATGGTCCACGACCGGGTCCGGGTATTTCCCATCAATCCCCGCGAAGGCACGCACATTGGCAGGTGCGGTCCACGGCGCATGCAGGAATTTATCGGGCAATCTCGCGAGTTCGGGCACCCAGCGGCGCACATAAGCGCCGGGACCGTCAAATTTTTCACCCTGCGTGACCGGCGCAAAAATACGGAAATACGGTGCCGCATCCGCACCGCAGCCGGCGCTCCATTGCCAGCCAAGCGTGTTGCTCGCCAGATCCGCGTCGACGAGCGTATCCCAAAACCACGCGGCACCATGCTGCCACGGCAGCCGCAAGTGCTTTACCAAAAAAGACGCCACGATCATGCGCACGCGATTGTGCATCCAGCCGGTGTGCCACAACTCGCGCATCCCTGCATCGACGATTGGGTAACCCGTCAGCCCGCGCTGCCAGGCGCGCAACCTTGCGCCGTCAACATCCTCCGCCCAGGGAAACCGGCTAAAATCCTCGCGCAACGGCCGGGTCGGCGTCTTCGGATAGTGAAACAACAGGTGGTAGGCGAATTCGCGCCAGCCAATCTCCGTCAGATACACTTGCGCCCCGCGGCTCGGCGGGAAAACCCCGCTGTCTTTGGACAGCGCTTTCACGGCCGCCCAGATCTGGCGCGGACCGATTTCGCCAAAGTGCAGATGAGGCGAAAGCCGCGAGGTCCCCGACCCCGCCGGCAGATTGCGGCGGTCTTCGTAGTCCGTAATCGCCTTCGCCACAAACGCCCGCAACTGCACCTGCGCACCGGCTTCACCCGGTGTCCATGCCTCGTAGAAACTCAGGTCCCACGTGATGGCCGGCAGCAGACCGAGATCGGCCACCGGCAACGAAGCCGGCCAGTCTTCCGGCGACGGAAACGCAGCGGTCTTGATCGCGACCGGTGCGGCGATCTCCTTCTCAAGGCAGTGCCGCCAGTAGGGGGTGAAAACTTGAAACGGGTTACCCTGCTTGTTCGCGACGGTGTGTGGCTCAAAAAGCAACGTGCTATTAAAGCTCTTCACCTCGACACCGGCGGCCACCAGATCGGCCTTGATTGTCTTGTCGCGGGCGATGATCGCCGGTTCGTAACGACGGTTCCAATACATCGCGTCCGCGCCGGTCGCGGTGATCAAATCACCCAGCACCTCGCCGCTGTCGCCGCGGGCCACAATCAAGCGCGAACCCCGCGATTTTAACGCGCCATCGAGGGCCACCAGAGAATGATGCAGCCACCACCGGCTCGCACCGCCGGCAGGCCAGTCTCCCTCGCCTGAGTCATCGAGGATATAAACAGGGATGACCGGCGCCCGCCGCGCCAGGGCGGCGTGCAACGCGGCGTTATCCTGCAGACGCAGGTCTTGACGAAACCAAAGGATGACGGGAGATGCGCTCAAGGATGTGGCTCCCAAGAAGCGCAGTCCGCACGCATTTGCAAACGATGCGCCCTCACTCCTGTCTTATGATTAAACCAGCTTGGCCTGGATCAATTTGCTGACCGCCCCGAAATCGATGAGTCCGGCCTGCGGATGCTGTTTCAACGCACCGATGACCTTGCCCATTTCTTTTTTGCTCTGGGCACCGGTGGAGGCGATGGCCTCGGCGACGAGCGCTTCGAGCTTCGCAGCATCAAGGCCGGCGGGAAGGTATTTTTCGATGATGGCGATCTCCTTGAGATTGGCGTCGATCAGGTCGGTGCGACCGCCCTTTTCGAACTCGGCATTGGCGGCGGTGAGGTTCTTCACGGCCTTGCGCAGGGTGGCGATGACGAGTTCGTCGTCGATCGGCTTGTTCAGGTCCATCGCCGCACGCTGGATCGCGCCGTCATTGGTGCGCAGAATGGTGGCCAGCGGGGTGTCGCGCGCTTTTACGGCGGTGATGATGTCGGCACGGAGGGTTTCGTAGATCGTGGGCATGGTAGAAAATCCAGCGTGGACCGCTCCCCCGCCGTGTCGAGCAGGCAAAGATACCTGAGGCCTTTACGGTCTTTGCTGTCTTGCTGAAACCTAGGATGTCGGGGAGTGTCTGCGATCAACGCCCCACCCATGACCGACTCTCCTTACGAAAAATCCCTGCGTCGCGTGCTCTTTATCTCGGCCATGGACGGTTGGAGCATTTCGCTCTTCGCGGGGCTTTGCACCCTGATCTCACTCCTGTTCGGCGAATGGATCGGCGTGTCCATCGGCGGTATCATCACCGCGTGCGGTATCTTTGAACTACGCGGACGCAAACAACTCACCCGCGGCAATATCGACGGCTTCAAATGGCTGGTGCGGTCGCAGGTCTTCATTCTTTGCACAGTCTTGCTCTACGCATCGGAGAACATGTTCGCCTACGATGAGGCGACGTTGCTGGCAGGTATGACCGACGATATCCGCAACGCACTCAGCCAAGCCGGCCTGTCGGTCGAGGATTTGCGCCCGTTGATGAAACCCGTTGTTTACGGTTTCTACCTCATAGTCATGGGCGTGACCCTGATCTTCCAGGGCGGACTGGCGATTTTCTATCAACGCAGCCGCCCCTCGGTGGTCGCAGCGCTGGCCGCACGCTCCACCCCGCTCCAGCCCCGCGCTTAAGGCAGCCAGGGAAACTTACGGGCGTCGGGTTTGCGTTTCTCGCGCTGGGCGCCGTGAAACTCCTTGGCCTCTTCGCTCATGTAATAGAGCAGCGTGGCGTTGCCGGCGAGTTCCTGAAGACCGCTCTGGCCGTCCACATCGGCGTTGAACGCGCTCTTGAGACAACGAATCGCCAGCGGACTGTGTCCCATGATCTCACGGGCCCATTTCACACCCTCGGCTTCAAGGTCGGCGATGGGCACGACCGTGTTGACGAGGCCCATGTCGAGCGCCTGCTGCGCGTTATACTGGCGGCACAGATACCAGATCTCGCGGGCTTTCTTCTGACCGACGATGCGGGCAAGATAACTGGAGCCGAAACCGCCGTCGAAACTGCCCATCTTGGGGCCGACCTGGCCGCAGATCGCGTTGTCCGCCGCAATGGAAAGATCGCACACGATATGGAGAACGTGTCCGCCGCCAATCGCGTAACCCGCCACCAGCGCGATCACGACCTTCGGCATGGAACGGATGAGTTTTTGCACATCCAGAATATTGAGACGCGGCACACCGTCGCCGCCGACATAGCCAGCGTGGCCGCGCACACTCTGGTCACCGCCGGCGCAGAACGCGTATTTACCGTCGGTGTGCGGACCCGCGCCCGTAAGTAGGACCACGCCCACCGTCAGGTCTTCACGGGCGTCGATCAAAGCATCGTGCATCTCCATCGCGGTCTCGGGACGGAAGGCGTTGCGCTTCTCGGGACGGTTGATCGTGATTTTCGCGATACCGTCGGCTTTGTGATAGAGGATGTCAGTGTAGGTCTTGGCGACCTTCCAGGCGGGGAGACTCATGGTAGACCTCAGACGGTGCGTATCGGGAGGCAGGCGTCAACGCGGCTCGCGATTGCAAGTCATTTTCCAACGCCAAACAAAAAGGGGTTGGATTACAGGACGGGTTTGCTGACTATGGACGGTTAATGAACAGCGCGCACGCGGACTGCTCCATCAAGTCACCCTTACGGCTCGGGCTCTGCCTGGGCGCTCTTGGCATCGTTTTCGGCGACATCGGCACGAGCCCCCTTTATACGATGAAGGAGTGCCTCTTCTACCTTCCCGACGTCAGCAAAATCGAAGGAGTGCTCGGCATCCTTTCGTTGATGTTTTGGTCCCTCGTCTTCGTAGTGTGCTTCAAATACATCTCGTTTGTCACCCGGGCGGACAATCGCGGTGAAGGTGGTATTTTCGCGCTGTTGGCGCTCGCGCACAAAGGCCCCGACTCCGGCGGCAAGGGTGCCCGACGCGGTCTCGGTATCGGCACGATCATCATTCTTGCGGGTGCCGCACTGCTGTTTGGCGACGGCGTGATCACACCCGCGATTTCAGTGCTCGGCGCGGCCGAGGGTTTCGTGACGTTCAATCCTGATTTCGAAAAATACGTCGTGCCGGCCGCCGTCCTGATTCTTGGCGGTTTGTTCTTCATGCAACGCAAGGGCACCGACGCGATCGGCAAACTCTTCGGTCCGGTTATGCTGGTCTGGTTTTTCGCTCTCGGCGTCCTTGGTGCGATGCACCTGTTCGAATCCTTGGAAGTTTTTCGCGCCCTGAATCCCCTGTATGGCTTCAATCTGCTTGCCGCCCATCCTACTCAGGCGGGCGCATTGCTCGGCGGCATCGTCCTCACCATCACCGGCGCGGAGGCACTCTATGCCGACATGGGCCACTTCGGTCGCCCGGCCATCGTGCGCGCCTGGTATTTCGCCGTGTTCCCCGGCCTGTTGCTCAACTATTTTGGCCAAGGCGCCTATGTCATCGCCCACCCGCTCGACACCACCAATCCGTTCTTCGCTCTGGCGCCCGACGGACCGGTCCGGGTCGGGCTCGTAGCTCTGTCCATTCTTGCCGCCATCATCGCCAGCCAGGCGCTCATCTCCGGCACGTTCTCACTCACCCGGCAGGCAATCCAACTCGGTTATTTTCCCCGCCTGAAAATCCTGCACACCAACGCCGAACACGAAGGACAGATCTACGTCCCGCTGATGAATTTTTTCCTGGCGATCGGCTCGATCGCGGTGGTCGTCGGTTTCGGCTCCAGCTCCAAACTCGCCGCCGCCTACGGTATCGCGGTCACCGGCACGATGGCGGTGACCACCTACGCATTTTTCCGCGTCACGCGATTGCACTGGAATTGGACATGGATCGGGGCCTTCGCCCTCTGCGCTGCCTTCATGGTCGTGGATGTGGCCTTTTTCGGAGCCAACCTGCACAAGATCGCTGACGGCGGCTGGCTGCCGCTCGGCATGGGACTCGCCGTCCTCGCCGTGATGCATACTTGGAAAAGCGGCCGCAACGAGATCCAAGAAAAGGTCTACGGTGGCGCAATCACCGAGTTGGAGTTGTCCCAAGTTGCCAAGAGCAAGAACATCGTCCGCGTGCCCGGCAGCGCCGTGTTCATGGTGGCCACGCCCAAAGGCACTCCCCTAGCCCTGCTCCACCATCTCAAGGCCAACAAGTGCCTCCAGCAAACCGTCGTGCTGCTGACCATCTCCACGGACGAGGTTCCGAGCATCGACGAAGAAGAGCGCATGACGCTCGAATCCATGGGAGAAGGCATCTGGCGCGCCGTCGGCCGCTACGGATACATGGAGTCTCCGTCAGTCAACAAACTTATCGAGCGCATACGTGCCCAAGGAGTGCCGGTCACCGCGCAGGGCACGACCTATTATTTCAACCGCGAAATGATCATCACCGGCGGCACCGCCAAGATGTTCGAGTGGCAAAAATCGCTCTACGCCTTCCTCAGCCGCAACGCCCGCCCGGTGAAGGATTATTACCAAATCCTGCCGACACAGATCATCGAGATCGGCCTGCCCGTCCAGTTGTAATCCGCAATCCGCCTACTTCGATCCCAGCTGCGCCGCGACGTCGGCGAAAAGCTTCTTACGAAACGCCGCATCGCGCACGCGCTCCGTGCGCACTTCGAGCACACGCACGCCCGCCGCCGGCAGGTCGGCGACCAGCGCCGCCAATTGCCCGACGTCGCCGACCGCGACATGCGCCACCCCGTAAGCCGAGCAGAGTTTGGCGAAGTCCACCGCCTGCGGCGTGGCCCAGTATTTTTCGAACGGCGGATCAAATTGCGCCACCGGCAGATGGTTGAAGATTCCTCCGCCCGCATTGTTCACCAGCACGATGGTCAACGACCCGCGCAACTGCGGCACCGAGAGAAATCCGTTGGTGTCGTGCAGCAACGCGAGGTCACCGGTGAGCAAAACCGCCCGCTCGTTGCCATGGGCCACGCCCAGCGCCGTCGACAGCGTTCCGTCGATGCCGTTGGCCCCGCGCGAAAAAAAGACGCGCACGCCCCGCTCGTTGGCCGGCCAGAAATATTCGAGATCACGCACCGGCATACTGTTCGCCACGAAGAGCGGCGTGCCGGGCGGAAGATGTGACGCGAGCGTTGCCGTCACCTGCGGTTCCACCAGCACAGGCGAAGCGGTTAACCCGGCGGCCAGGGCCTGCGCCGCCCGGACCTCGGCCTCGCACCACGCCTGAGCATAGGCCTGGTCGACCGGCCCCGCCTCCACGCTCAACGCGTCCACGTCCACCTGAATCAGGCGCGTGCATCCGTGCATAGCGTCGAGGTTCACCGCCTTCGGAGAAACCATCCAAATATCCGCGCCGCTCGCGTCCACCCAACTGCGCAAAACTTTACTCGTCGGCCATCCGCCCAAACAAAGCACCACCTCGGGTTTCAGTGCGTGCGCCAGTTGGGCGTTGCGCAAAATAACGTCATACGCCGCCACAACTTCGTCGCTGTGATGCCGCGCCGATGACAACACATCCGCCAACACCGGCCAGCCCGTCGCCACCGCCAACTTCCCGACATTCCTGGCCCCCGTCGGACCGACCACGATCACGCCGCGCGTAACCTCGGTCCGCCACACGACCGCCTTTTTGATGATCGGCGCAGCCGCATCCAAGTGCTCGAAAAACGCATTCCAATCCTCCGACGCCAATCCCTTGGCCGTCGTATCCTCAATCGGCGGCAGCGGATCGCGAAAGGGAGCATTCAGGTGCACCGGTCCGTCCGCAGCGCGCTCCACCGCATGAGCCGCCGTCTGTCGCAAATACCGCAGCATCGGCACCGTCGCCGCTGGCACCGCCAGTTCGTGATAAAACCGCACGAATCCGCCAAACAGCTTCTGCTGGTCGATGGTTTGGCCCGATGCGCAATCCCGCATCTCGGGCGGACGGTCCGCCGTGATCACGATGAGCGGCACTCCGCTCTCCTGCGCCTCGATGACCGCCGGAAAGTAGTTGGCCCCCGCCGTCCCGCTCGTGCACACCAGCACCACCGGACGCCGGGCCTGCTTCGCCAACCCGAGTGCAAAAAACGCCGCCGACCGCTCATCGAGCACCGGAATCGCCTCGAATCCCGGGTGACTGACCAACGCCATGGTCAGCGGCGTGGAACGCGAGCCCGGCGAGATCACCACCTGCGTCACCCCGCACCGCACCAGCGTTTCGGCCAGCACGCTGCACCACAAGGTGTTGGTATTACGGAAATCCAATGGCGTCATGAATCTTGCAACGTGGAGTCAACTCGTGCGCAGCTCAATCGCCAAACCACTAAAATTCTCCCGTTTTCCCTATCGCCAAGCCACCCCGCGCCCTGTTCAGATGAGGGCCATTTTTTCGACCATGTTGACCCTCCGCGGCTCCTCCGCCCTCTCCGAATTTCGCCTAAACAAACTGCTTAACGACCTTGTCGCCGCCGGCATCCCCGCCCGGGCCGTCGCCGCCCAGTTCGTCCATGTGGCCGAAACCTCCGCAGAACTCACGCCCGCCGAGCGCGTTGTCCTCGAAAAACTCCTCACTTACGGCCCCTGCCGCACCGCCTCCGCCGTCACCGGCCTCGTCCAGATCGTCGTCCCCCGCCCCGGCACCATTTCACCGTGGTCCTCCAAGGCCACCGACATCGCCCACATCTGCGGATTGACCAACCTCAAGCGCATCGAGCGCGTCATCGAATACACCATCGCTTTTGATTCCGACTACTCGCTACCCGCTACTCACTACTCGCTACTGACAGCAAAGCTGTCGGACCGCATGACCCAGGTCGTCTTCACCGATCTCGACGCCTGCGCCGCCCTCTTCAGCCACGAGACCCCGCGCGCCATGTCGAGCGTCCCCGTCCTCGTCGAAGGCCGCGCCGCCCTCGCCGCCGCCAACACCGCCCTCGGCCTCGCCCTCGCCGTCGACGAGATCGACTACCTCGTCGACGCTTTCACCGCGCTCAAGCGCGACCCGAACGACATTGAGCTGATGATGTTCGCGCAGGCCAACTCCGAGCACTGCCGCCACAAGATTTTTAACGCCACCTGGGACATCGACGGACAAGCGCAGGACAAGTCGCTGTTCCAGATGATCAAGAACACCTACAACCTGCACAGCGAAGGCATCCTCTCCGCTTACAAGGACAACGCCGCCGTGCTCACCGGCACCGTCGGTGGTCGTTTCTGGGCCGATCCCACGACCAACGAATACGCCGCGCACGAGGAGCCCATCCACATCCTCTGCAAGGTCGAAACCCACAACCACCCGACCGCCATCTCCCCCTTCCCCGGCGCCGCCACCGGCTCCGGCGGCGAGATCCGCGACGAGGGCGCCACCGGTCGCGGCTCCAAGCCCAAAGCCGGCCTCTCCGGCTTCACCGTATCCAACCTAAAAATACCCGGTGCCGTCCAACCCTGGGAAAAAGACCACGGTAAACCCGGCCGCATCGTCTCCGCCCTCGACATCATGATCGACGGCCCCCTCGGCGGTGCCGCCTTCAACAACGAGTTCGGCCGCCCCAACATCAACGGTTACTTCCGCACGTTCGAACAAGAAGTCCCCGGCGCCAACGGCAACGAGCTCCGTGGTTATCATAAACCCATCATGCTCGCCGGTGGTTTGGGTAACATCAAAGAAGGCCATATCAAGAAGGGCGACATCAACCCCGGCGACCACCTGATCGTCCTCGGCGGACCGTGCATGCTCATCGGTCTCGGCGGCGGCGCGGCCTCCTCGATGGCCAGCGGTTCCGGCAACGAAGACCTCGATTTCGCCTCCGTCCAACGTGACAACGCCGAGATGGAACGCCGCTGCCAGGAGGTTATCGACCGTTGCTGGGCCCTCGGCGACGAGAACCCTATTTCATTCATCCATGACGTCGGCGCCGGTGGCGTGTCCAACGCCTTGCCCGAACTCGTCAATGACGGCGGACGCGGCGGCAAGTTCGAGCTGCGCAAACTTCCCAACGACGAGCCCGGCATGTCCCCGCTTGAGATCTGGTGCAACGAATCCCAAGAGCGCTACGTCATGGCCGTGCCGCCCGCACGCATCGACACGTTCAAGGCCATCTGCGAACGCGAGCGTTGCCCCTTCGCCATCGCCGGCACCGCCACCGAGGAGAAAAAACTCGTCCTCACCGACTCCCATTTCAACAACACGCCCATCGATCTCCCGCTCGACGTGCTCCTCGGCAAACCGCCGCGCATGCACCGCAGCGCCGCGACGCTCCAGCGTCCGCAGAACGATCTCGATCTCGGCGACCTCACCCTCGCCGAGGCCGTCGAGCGCGTGCTCGCCCACCCGACCGTCGCCGACAAGACGTTCCTCATTTCCATCGGCGACCGCACCGTCACTGGCTTGATTTCACGCGACCAGATGGTCGGCCCGTGGCAGGTCCCCGTCGCCGACTGCGCCGTCACCGCCGCCGCCTTCGACGTCTACAGCGGCGAAGCCATGTCGATGGGCGAACGCACGCCCGTCGCCGTCAACAATGCCGCCGCCTCCGCCCGCCTCGCCGTCGGTGAGGCCCTCACCAATCTCGCCGCCGCGCAGATCGGTGACCTCGGCAACGTCAACCTCTCCGCCAACTGGATGGCAGCCCCCGCCGTCCCCGGCGACGGTGCCGATCTCTACGCCGCCGTCGAAGCCGTCGGCATGGATCTCTGCCCCGCCCTCGGCATCACCATCCCCGTCGGCAAGGACTCCATGTCCATGTCCACGGTCTGGAAAGACGCCGCCACCGGCGATCAGAAGCGCGTCACCGCCCCGACGTCCCTGATCATCTCGGCCTTCGCCTCGGTGACCGACATCCGTCTCTCGCTCACGCCGCAGCTCATCACCGACGCCGGCGCCACCGAACTCCTTCTCATCGATCTCGGCCGCGGACAAAATCGCGTCGGCGGTTCCATCCTCGCGCAGGTCGTCTCCCAGATGGGCGCCGCCACGCCCGACGTCGACAATCCGTATCACCTCAAAGGATTCTGGAACGCCATCCAGCAGCTCGGTGCCGAGAAAAAACTCCTCGCTTACCACGACCGCTCCGACGGCGGCCTGCTCACGACCATCGTCGAGATGTGCTTCGCCGGCCACACCGGTGTCGACCTCGAAGTGCCCGCCTCGCACAGCGCCTTCTCAGCCCTCTTCAGCGAAGAGCTCGGCGCCGTCATCCAGGTCCGCGCCGACGATGTCGATTACGTCTCCGGCGTCCTGCGCACCCACGGACTCAAAACGTGCATCAGCCGCATCGGCACGCTCAACCCGCACCACGCCCTCCGTATCAAACGCGCCGGCCAGGAAATCTATAACGGCAACCTCTCGAAACTCCGCGATACTTGGTCCGACGTCACCCGCCGCATCGCCACCCTCCGCGACAACCCGGCCTGCGCCGAACAGGAGCACGCCCTCCGCCTCGACCGCAAAAACCCCGGCCTGAACCCCAAGGTCACTTTCGACCCGGAACTTCTTACTTCAAACTTCAACCTTCTTACTTCCTCCGCCCGTCCGCCTATGGCGATCCTCCGCGAGCAGGGCGTAAACGGCGAAGTCGAGATGGCCGCCGCCTTCACCCGAGCCGGCTTCAAAGCGGTCGACGTCCACATGACCGACATCATCAGCGGACGCGTTTCGCTGAAAGATTTCCGCGGCCTCGTAGCCTGCGGCGGTTTCAGTTACGGTGACGTCCTCGGTGCCGGCGAAGGCTGGGCCAAGAGCGCCCTCTTCAACCCCCGCGCCCGCGACGAATTCAGCGCCTTCTTCGCCCGCGAAGACAGCTTCGCTCTCGGTGTGTGCAACGGCTGCCAGATGATGAGCAACCTCCACAGCATCATCCCCGGTGCCGAAGGCTGGCCACGCTTCGTGCAAAACCAATCCGAACGCTTCGAAGCCCGCGTCGCCTCCCTCAAGATCGAGAAGAGCCCCAGCATCCTCTTCGCCGGCATGGAAGGCTCCGTCCTCCCCATCGCCATCGCCCACGGCGAAGGGTTCGCCGAGTTCAAATCCGCCGACGATGCCGCCAAGTTCAGCGCCTCCGGCCTCGTGAGCGCGCGTTACGTGGACAACCACCACGCCGTCACGCAGCACTACCCGCTCAACCCGAACGGCAGCCCGCACGGCATGACTGCGCTCACGACCACCACCGGCCGCGTGACGATCATGATGCCGCATCCCGAGCGCGTCTTCCGCACCGTCCAGCAAAGCTGGGCCCCCGCCGCCTGGCGCGGCCAGGAAGACGCCCCGTGGATCCGCCTCTTCCGCAACGCCCGCACGTGGGTCGGCTGACCACGCCCGAGATATCCAAATCATTGCGGTAATCATAGCCGCACATAATCGTTGCCCGCAGCTTGGATGAGGGGTTTCGTCGCGGCAGAAAATCAGGTGTGATCGCGACGTGTCCGTCGCGACCAACCCTATGATTGGCCCCCCTCATTCGATGCCCGAGACTCTCCCCCCATCCGCATCTTCCCCACATGATCGCGAAAGGCTTTTCGACCTCTCGCTCGATCTGCTCTGCATCGCAGGACTCGACGGTTACTTTAAACACGTAAACCCGTCATGGACCCGGGTGCTCGGCTGGTCGCGCGAGGAGTTACTGGCCCGTCCGGTGGCCGACTTCATTCATCCCGATGATCGCGAACGCACCCTGAGTGCCCGCACCGGTCTTGCTCAAGGCAAGCCCGTGCTCGACTTCGAAAACCGCTATCTCTGCAAAGATGGCTCTCATCGCTGGCTGTGCTGGCAATCCTCGATCGAGCCCGGAGGCACCACCGTCTTCGCGGTCGCACGAGACATCACCGAACGCCGGCAGCACGATCACGACCGCATGGTGCTCAGCAAACTCGAGTCCATCGGCATTCTCGCCGGTGGACTCGCCCACGATTTCAACAACCTCCTCGCCGGTCTCCAACTCAACAGCGATCTGCTCGCTTTGGGCGACAATCTCACCTCTCGACAGACACAGCTGATCCTCCAAAACCACCAAATCATCCAGTCCGCCCAACAGCTCACCCAAAAGCTGCTCGCCTTCGGCAGTGGTGGTTTGACGGAACGCAAGCCCACCGACTTGAAACACCTGCTGAAGGAGTCTCTTGAACTCGCGCTCAGCGGTTCCAATGTCCGCAGCGAATGCCTCATCGATCCCAACCTGTGCTCGTGCCACGTTGACGAGACCCAGATCGGTCAGGTGGTGAGCAACCTCGTGCTCAACGCCCGTGAGGCCATGCCGTCCGGAGGCACCGTTTACCTCAAGGCGGAAAACGCTTCCCTCGGCAACTCGGACGGAGTGGCCTCCTCGCTTAATGGCTACGTGCGGGTTACCATCCGTGACGACGGCCCCGGCATCACCCGCGAAGTCCTGCCCAAGGTATTCGATCCCTATTTCTCCACCAAGCGGCGCGGCCCGCAAAAAGGCATGGGACTCGGACTCACCATCAGTCACACGATCATCCAGAAAAATGGCGGTGCGTTGACCGTCGATTCTACACCCGGTCGCGGCACGACCGTATGTTTCCTCCTGCCGGCAGTCTCCGTTCCCGTCGTGCCCACCGTGCCCTCTACGACCGTGACGTCCTTGGCCGGTAAACGTATCCTCGTCATGGACGACGAAGCCCCGCTCCTCGAGATCATTTCTGCAACGCTTAAGCACCTCGGCTACGTCGTGGTATCTGCCCTCACTGGTGAGCAGGCTGTCGCCCTCTTTACCCGTGCACGCGACAGCGGATCGCCGTTCTCCGCTGTTCTCCTCGACCTGACCGTGCGTGGCGGCATGGGCGGAGCCGAAGCCATCAAACAAATCCGTGAACTGGATCCGTCCGTCCGCGCCGTTTTGATGACCGGCTACGATACCGAACACACGACCAATGACTACCGACAGCACGGGTTTATGCGCGCGCTGACCAAGCCGTTTAACATAGAGCTCCTGCGTTCAACAATGTCCGAGGTTATCGGTTCGGAGGTCTGAGCATCGCACACGCCTTGGCGTTGGCAGCAGCCGAGGTCACGAGGCTGTTCAGAGGGGAAAACACCGCAGCCACGATCAATCCGCGACACGCGCATGCGCCCCAGCAAAAATACCACGCCGAAAACGATCATCTCATCATCATCGCCAGTCGGCCCACTCTGCCTGAATTCTCAAACTCGATCGCCTCGACTGAGCGGTCTTAACCGCGCCCGCTCGGCCGTCATCGGTCGCCCCAGCAACTGTTCACCGCGAGCTGTAAACCACGACGGATCATCCGTCGTCGCCAATCGACGCGCACCTCCCTTGGTCAAGCGGCGCTCTTGGTCGGGATGTCGCCGCAGCCAGTCGGCAAACCGTGTCGCCACGATTTCACCTTGATCCAAAATCTCCACCTCCGGCGGCACGATGCGACGCAGCGCCGGCAGCAACAGCGGATAATGCGTGCATCCCAAAAGCATGCGCAACGGCAATACGCCTCCGCCCAACACCGGCTCCAGCGACCGGCGCAAAAACCACTCCGTCCCCGGTCCGTCCAACTCCCCCGCCTCCACCAGTGGCACCCACAGCGGACACGCCTGCTGCACGAGTGTGAGTCTCGGCGCGAGTTTGCGCAGTTCGATACCATATGAATCCGAGGCGATCGTGCTCTGCGTCCCCAACACCGCAACCACACCTTCGGTGTCAGATGGCACGGTCTCGCCCGGAATCGCGACCGCGCCTGCAGGCAAGCCCGCCAGTGCCTCGACCGATGGCCGCACAACGCCCAGCACGCGCCGGTCAGGCCGGTGAACGAGAAGATGCAGTTGCTGGATATTGCGAAGCGCTCGTGCCGAGGCGGTGTTACAGGCAAGGATGACGACTGTGCAGCCCTGATCAAACAACCACTCCACCGACTCCAGCGTGAACTCGTTAACCACATCCGCGCTGCGCGCACCATAGGGAGCACGAGCACTGTCGGCCAGGTAGACATAGTCGTAGGCCGGCAACGTCCGTAGAAGCGAGGCCAGCACCGTAAGTCCGCCGAAACCAGAATCAAAAACACCGATCATTTCCTGCGAACATTTTCACGCCGCCCGTCTCTTAGCAACGCGCCAGCGCGCAAAAAAAATGACGCACGCAGCGCGATAGCTGGGAGCGCCGGTTAGTCATACGTTTTTGCTCTGATTTATGCGGGGGTCGAGCGGGCCATCATTACCCGCTCTTATATCAATGTCGAAAAACAGCGGCTACAGCCTATTAGGCCGTTAGCTCCACCTTCGCCCGATCAAGTTCAAAGTGCAAGGCACGTCCGGCTTGGTAGCGATCGAGTTCGTCTACCATGAGTTGCCCCATGCGCCGGCACTCCGGCCCGAGGCATCCGGCGATATGGGGAGTAAGCAAAATATTGGGAAGGCATCTCAGCTCCGAACTAGGCTCCGGATGGTCGGACTGGGTTACATCCAACAATGCAAACAGGTCTTTGCGTTTTGCCAGGACCGCACACATTTCCACCTCGTCGACCACGCCGCCGCGTGCCGTATTGATGAAGGTCGCGCCCGACTTCATGGATTCGAAATGCGAACGTCTCAGCATCGCCTTCGTGGTGTCCAATAGAGGCGTGTGGCAGCTTGCCGAAAACACGAACCCACTTGTCCGCCACCTTCGCTTCCGCCTGCATCACGATCCGATTTATATCCTCGGAAAACGGCATTTATCGATGTGTTTTTTCCGCCGACCTGCAGCTACGCCGCCTACAAAAACCCCGGCGGAAAAAAGGAAATGGTCACTCACATCGACTGCGGCCACGACATCGGCCCACAAATCGGGAATGACATGCGCAAGCTCGTGCTGGCCCACACCGCCGAAATGCACGCGAAGTAAAACTCTCCCAACCCAAACGTAAGAATCCTCGGGGCAAGCCCCGAGGCATTTAAGATTCCGGCAACGGATTCCGTTGCTCTGCCAAACGAAGCAAGCTTCGAGGTATTGGACCTAAAGAGAATAAAAACATCAATTCTCACCGGCCTTTTTCTCTGCATCTCTCCGCTCTGGACCGACACCACGATCCCACTCACCAATCCAAGTTTTGAAGAAGGAACTTTTGATTGGACCGCCGCGCCGTCAGACACCGCCGCCAAGCTCAGCACTATCATCCCCGAGACCGCGCGCACGGGAAAATTCAACCTGCGCGTCTCTCTGGCCGATGGCGGCCCGGGATCATGGTTCCAAAGCACCCGCACTCCCGTCGAGAAAGGTAAATCCTGCCATCTCGAATTTTGGACGCGCAGGCTCAAGACCAGAGGTGTCGACATATGGGTTCATCTTGCATCGCCTGGAGCCGTCCGTAGCCACGACTCCTTCGCCTCCGATCCTGGATCAGTCCTCAACCACGTGCTGCCACGTGTCCGCTCAGGCTCCATCGTCCTGCTGCACGAAGGTCCGCGACTGAATCCGTCCGTGCGCGTTACCGCTATCGACCGCCTGCTCGATACCCTCACCGATCGATGCCTGCGATGTGTCATCCACACCGACGCACAACTGCGCTGAGTCAAAAAACTATAGTCGGATGCAGCCTCTTGAATGTAGCAGCCGCGCACGACGAGGCTGTTGAGCCGATGAATCGTTCAAACCCAGCCTCGTTACAGCAGCTGCTACTCGTTACAGTCAGTTCGACTGAATGGTTGCGATTATGCCTCGCGCCGCTCTCTTCATTTTCATCCCTTGCCGCCTCCGACCTCCGCCGCTGGCGCTACGTTCCACGTAGGATCGGACCTCGTATCCGGGCCATCCACGACAAAGGAACCCCGTGGCGAGCCGCTGTCTCTGGCAAACGTCATTGAGCGTTCCTGCGGGCCTCCGACTTATTCCCTCGTTTACGACGACGCCCCCATCGTGCTCGCGATGCGGTAAACTTGGTCACCAGTCCGCACCTTGACCGGCACGGCAAATGCCACCACCTCGCCCTGCCCGGCGCTCGCAACCAGCGTGCCAGCTTCACCCACACGTAACTCCGTCACCGGCACGCGAATCGCACCGGTCGTTTTGCCCAAAATCCAAACTTCCGCCCCCACCGTAAGCGGCTCCGCATTCACCACCGCTTCCGCCACTCCCTGACGCGCGTAATATTTGGTGATTTTCCCGACAAAAACTTTTTGCTCGGTGCAGGTGGACCGGGACGAGGCGGTCCACTCACCCAGCGGTTTTCCTAAATAATATCCCCCCTGCCAAAATCCCCTGTTAAACACCGAATCCAAATCCGTCATCCACACGCCTGTCTCCTGACAAATGGCAAACGTGCCGTCTTTCCAGGCCGCAACCGCCTCCCGGTAAACCCTCACCACGGTCGCCACATAATCGGCCGCACGCCCGCGCCCCTCAATCTTCAACACGTCTACACCGGCATCCAGAATTTGATCCAGAAACGGCAGGATGCAGAGATCCTTTGGCGACATGACTTGGTGGCCGTCGAGCACAAGCTCGGCTCCGGTTTCCTGATCGATCACCCGATAATCGCGCCGGCAGGGTTGAAAGCACGCGCCCCTGGTAGCGGCGGCCTTGGGTCCGTAGAGGGAAAGGCTCATCTGGCATTTGCCGGAAAACGCCACACAGAGCGCTCCGTGTGCAAAAATCTCGATCTGCACCAACCGGCCCGACGGACCCGTGATGCGGCCTTCGCGGATGCCGTCGATGATGCCGCGGATCTGATCGAGGTTGAGTTCACGAGCCAGCACGATCACATCCGCAAAACCGGCGTAGAACTGCACCGCCGAGAGGTTGGTAACGTTGGCCTGAACCGAGAGATGAATCGGCAATCCCTCGGACCGCGCGATTTGCAAGACAGCTGGGTCGGCCGCGATAACGGCGTCGACTCCGGCCGCCTTGGCCCGCTGACAAACGGTCTGTGCTTCCAAGAGTTCTCCGTCGAACAAAATGGTGTTGAGCGTGAGGTAGGCTTTGGTGCCGAAGACACGGCACTTGGCGACGATCTCGCGCAGGTCTTCCGGTTCAAAGTTATTCGCAGCGCGGGCCCGCATGTTGATCTTGCCCACGCCGAAATACACCGAATCAGCTCCAGCCTTGAGCGCGGCGGCCAAACAAGTCCAGGAGCCGGCCGGAGCCATGAGTTCGATTTTTCGGGAAGCGACGGAGATCGGCATGATACGTCCAGAAACACCGCGCTTTGGCAGTGAACGCGAGCGAGAATCCTCACGGATGAATCGCCTAGTTTGGGCGATGGGAACGTGTAGAATGCGACACACGGATAGTCAGGCGCAGGCGATGCGAGCAATAGGACACGTGCAGCCGGCCCAGAGAGGGCAACACACCGGGTAGCGTCGGTCCGTTCAGTCTTTTTTCTCAGGGGTGCCATGCACAGCCGTCGCAATATCACCATGAGTTCATCCACACGGACCCATACCATAAGATAAAAGAAATGGCAGACTCGCGATGCTGATTGACCCCATCCGGCCTGAACATTCGCTCAAACCAGCGTATGAAACATCTACTCCGTTCACTCGCTCTCTGAACGTTGTTTCCTTGTCTGGCATTTGCCACGTTGCCGCCCACGCATGCCAATGTTCGCTACAGCGACGACTATAAACGCTCGACGCTCGATCTGTGGTTACCGAAAGCGGGCGAGAAGCCGGCACCGTTGGTGGTGCTGTTTCACGGCGGCGGCTTCAAATATGGCAACAAGTCCAAGATTCCGCAGAAAAAAGACTTCCTAAGCCTGCTCGAACGCGGCTACGCCGTGGCCAGCGTTGGTTATCCACTCCTCGGCGACAAAGGTGCCACCGACGGAATCGGCCCGAAGGACTATGAAAAGATTTTCGCGCAGACCGGCCTGGTGCTAACCTTTCTCCGCAAACACGCAGGCGACTACCGACTCGATATGAACCGGATCGTGACCGGGGGCACATCAGCCGGGGCGATGATCGCGGAGTATCTCGCCTACAAACGGGATTTCGGAATCAAAGCCTGCATCGGTATCCAGCAACCCTTCGCCCTCGAACCGGCCTTGGGGGGACATTGGCGCCGGCGGACCGCCGCTCTTTCTCTACTCGGAATCCCGCACCCGCGATAAAATCCACTCACCGGTCTACGCACAGACCATCAAGGCTCATTGCGACAAGGTCGGCGTCACCTGCGAACTTTACGGCACCAAGTCCAGCGGTCTGTCGCCGGTGCCAAACGGGAAATCTTTGGTCGAACACGTGCGCTCCGTGGTCGCCCTGAACGGGGAATATGACGAGACGAAAGGGATGGTCCAGGATACTGCTGAACGCAGGTAATCGAAGATCGCCCTGACCCGCTCACCGAACTTTTCTGCCTTGGCAGCCGGACGAGCCGTCACAGAGTCGCTTTTTCCATGAACTACCGCACCCAAGCTGAATATTACATCAAAGGCATCACTTCCGGCGTGATCGACGCCGCCGAGGTCATCGCGTGGTCCGACGAAGTCATCGTTTCCGCCCCTAAGTCCGAGGACTGGATGGTTGAGATCTCCAGCTGCAGCGCCGACGAGCGCCTCAAAGTCCTCGGTTTCCTCAACACCGTGAAGGGCGAAGCCGACCCGGTCGAACTCGCCGCCCTCCTCAAGGCCAAGGGGCTCTCCTAATCCCGCACTCTTCGCTCCCTCGACCGCCGGTGGACATTCACGTCCGCCGGCGGTTTTTTATTTGGCACGTGTTTCCAGCAAGCCACGACAGCCATCCTCCAGCAGATCAAGAACGCGTTCAAAACCCTCACCTCCTCCATAGTAGGGATCGGGCACTTCTGTCGTGCCTTGATATACGCGACAATAGTTTGTGAACCGAACAACCTTGGCCCGCTCCCCGTCGTTGTCGGCAAAGCCAAGCACGCCGCGCAGGTTGTCGTCGTCCATCGTAAGGATCAGGTCGAATTTATTAAAATCGCCCCTCGCTACCTGCCGCGCACGACTGACGAGTTCGTAGCCGCGCCGCTTCGCCGCTGCGACCATGCGGCGGTCTGGCAGGTCGCCTGCATGGCAACCGATCACGCCGGCCGACTCCACGTGCATCGCAACTCCCGCCTTGGCCGCAAGCGCACGCATCACCCCCTCCGCTGCGGGCGAGCGACAGATGTTGCCCATGCATACAAAAAGAACGCGAAACGGCGCAGGATTCATATCCCGCATCCTTGGCCGCAGCCGGCCGACTTCGCAACGCCACGATCAATCGACTCGCGACCAACTACCTGAGTTGGCGAACCGCTTAAATTACCCCGTCTTCGTTCTCGGCCTCCACACCTGCATACCCAGACAGCTTGGCGATCCGACATGGACCGCGCTACTTTAGGAGCAGCCGTCGCCACCGTCACAACCGGCACAAGAAGCACAGGATTCACGAATAACATGATCCCGCTCAAAGGTCGAAAACGTGTGGCTGGCTAGGTTGAAACAATGCGTTTCACCGGCGATTATTTTCACCGTCTCCGCTCCGAAATCCACCTGCATGGGCACCGTGCGCATTTCGTTAATATCAATCAGGCTGGTTGTCTCGAGAGGCTCGATGATGGTTGCAACCTGATCCGACGAAGCGACCTTGATGCCAGTGTGAATGGTCTTCACCGAACTCAGCAGGCCCGCAGGGCTGAACTGGATGGAGCTTTGATCCGCGTTCATACCGATCATTTCCGCATCAAACGCCTTCACCAGCCCGATGGGCGTGGTCAACTCCACTGGAACGGCCGGCTCCACCGAACGGATCAAACCGTTTTCATAGAGCGAAAAGCCCGTCCGTATGTCCATGAGCCCGGCGGGGGTCTCAAGCCGGATCTGTTGTCCCGGCCACAGCGTCACAGACTTCAAGGCACCGCCCGGGTAAAAATGCAGGCTGATGATTTTTGCGCTGAACCGCCCCACCGGCAGATCAAAGTTCCACACCTCGGCCATCGCCCCCTCGTTCTTTTCAGACCAGTAACCATCGACCTGGCCGTTCAACGGGAAAAGTCGGTTCAACGATCCATCTTCGTAGAAAGTCACAAACTCGGCCGAAAAAATCCCCATGGGGGTTTGCAGTGGCATCGCCCTGTCCAATGACGCGCTTTTCAGTTGGCCGTTCTCAAAAAAACTCAACGAGCTCCGGTGCTTCTTCTGGCGTTCGCCCAATTCCGCCACGCGATACTGCGGAATGATTTCACCCGCCGGGGTCTGGATTCGGTTCTCAGCGCCCAGCATGCATGACTTCAACGAACCATCCGGGTAAGTCATGAAATTCGAAACCCCGGTGAGTGCCCCATAACGCGTTTCGAGTGTATTCATGATGACGACATATGCCGCATAAACCGCACCGTATCGGTCAGGTGGGATGCCTCGCCGGGAGTATTAAGGGAAAGTATTAGATGCTAAAAGCCGGAGCACTCAGCCGAGTAAAGAGAGGTTGATCGTATTCGAGTTTTTCATGTCCACGGGGCCTCAACCGCGTGTCACCCACCCCATCGCATTTACCCCCGCACCGCCTGCCATAACCTGTGTCTGTCCGAGGCACCGTGCAACTTCCGCCCGGCGCTTCCCTCTTCATGATCTTTCACTCATTTCTGCGTGGTCCGGTCCTTTTGGGCGTTGCCTTGCTCGTTTCCGCCCCTCCGCCCTACCCGCCGCTTTGCCCACCGATGTGCTCACGGGCACCCAGACCGCCGCGACTGCACCGAGCCCCGACACCGCGCTCACCCCCGCCACCATCGAGACCCGCCGCGCCACTCTGCAAAAAGACATCACCCGCACCCGGGCCGAGTTCGACCAGTTGTCTGCCGACAAGTCCGATGAAACCACCCTGTGGTTGACCCAGGAAATCGTCCTGCTCGGCCGCCTTGCTGGCGTCTACGCCGAACAGCTCCGCACACTACAACACGCCGCCGACCTCGCCAAGGAAGCCGCCGAGGTCACCGAACTTACGAAGAACCCTCGCCCGCCCGAGGTGCGCCTCCTGCCGCCGTTTGGCATCGACTTGCTCGATCAGCTCTACGCCAAACGCGATTACCTCGTGCGCGCCCGGTCGCTCCTCAAAACCGACATCGACAACGTCACCACCGCCTTTGGCGATGCCCGCGACGATCTCGCCGCCAAGGACCGCCTGCGCCGAACCGCAAAACAAGCCGTCGAATCCGCCAACAAAACCGCCCAGGCCCATGGCGTCCTGCGCCTCGCCGAACTCGAAAGCCGCATCGCCAAGGAAACCGTGATCCTCGACGAAACGGCCCTTTCCACCCTCCAATTTCAACAATCCCTCCTCGAGCCCAAACTCACCCTGCTGCTGCCCGACTTCGACTGGCTCACGGCCCATCTCGCCATCGCGGCCACCGATCCCGAAACCATCACCGCCCGCCAGCAAAAACGCCTCGCCGAACTCAACTCCGCCATCGCCCGAACCAGCGAAGAAGCCGACCAGGTCGCCCGCCTCGTCGTCAACGCCGAGCATGGCATCAGCGCCACGACCAAGAACCCCGAGGCGGACGCCGAACTCGAGTCGCGCCGCGCCGACCGTCAGACGCTCAACCTCATGCTCGGTGCCCTCACGGCGCAACGCGACCGGTTGCCCCGCTTTGCCGAAGTGATCCAACTTCGCCGGCTCACCCTCACCGGCGCAGGCACCGACGCCGTGCTCAAAACCAACGCCAAGGACAACGACGACGCGCTCGAGCGTCTCGCCAAAGAACGCCGTCCGTTGGTCACCGAGTTGCGCAAAGCCCGCGACGAGTTGCAGTCGTTGCAAGCCACGCTCGCCGACTCCGCCTCACCCGCCCGCACCCACGCCTGGATCGCGGATCGCGTGGGCCATCTTCTCGCCTGGGTCGACATCGCCGCCCAAAACCTCAACGACCTCGGTGAAATCACCACGGCCCGCGAGCGCCTCAAGGAAGAGCTGGATGGCCGCGTGAGCACCTTCTCGTGGTCGGATACGCTCACCGCCACCCGCACCCACCTCGTCGCGGCGTGGGACTACGAAGTATTCTCGGTGACGGATCAGCCCATCCGCGTAAAAACCATCCTCATCGTCATCACGCTGATCTTTGCCGGCCACTGGCTTTCTCGCCGCGCGAGCGACCTTGTGGGGCACACCGTATTTCGCCGCCTCGGCATGAACGTCGGGCGTCGCACCGCTTGGCAGACACTCTCCTTCTACGCATTTTTTATCATCGTGCTGTTGGTGGCGACGAACCTCTTCCACCTCTCGCTCACGCAATTCTCGGTGGTGAGCGGCGCGCTCGCCGTCGGCATCGGCTTCGGCAGCCAGACTCTCATCGGCAACTTCATCAGCGGCATCATCCTCTTGATCGAGCGCCCCATAAACCAAGGCGACGTCATCGAAATTAACGGACACCAGATGACCGTCGAGCGCGTCGGCCCCCGCAGCACGCTGGTGCGCTCGCGCGACAACACCCACACCATCGTCCCCAACAGCCACCTCCTCGATGAAAACGTGATCAACCTCACGCTCTCCGACGACGTCATCCGCACACGCATCGCGGTGGGTGTCGCCTACAGTTCGCCGACCCGCGAAGTCGCGCGCCTACTCGAAGAGGTGATGCTCAGCTTGGAAAACGTTAACCGTGAGCCGGCACCACTCGTGGTGTTCCTGGACTTCGGAGAAAGCGCTTTGATCTTCGAAGCCTCCTTCTGGAGCGTGCTCGAAGGTCGCAAGGAATTCGAAAGCGAACTCCGCCACCGCATCGCCGAAACCTTCGCCAAAGCCGGCATCCTGATGGCATTCCTTCAAGGAGCCTCTGAAAAACGATCCGTTATTGCCGTGCGATGAGCGCGACGGGTTTTTGAGCGGGAGAGAAACGGAAAAACCGGCGGGGAATCGTCATTTTTCGAGTGGTTTGGGGTGATTGCGAGACGGATGAGCGCAGCTGCGCCCGGCTCAGGCGGCGGCGAGCAGGGCGCGGCGGGATTGATAGAGGTTGGAGAGGGCGAAGAGCAGGT